>NZ_CP058392.1:0-1531810 GCF_049244265.1 Gardnerella sp. DNF00983 | reverse complement strand
TCAGCATTAGATACACACAAAACAATGGTTGTACCAAAGATTGCTTCTGGTTTAACGCCTTCAAACCAACCTTTATCGCGCGCAGTTAAAAGGGCATTATGCTGTAAAACAGTAAGCGTATTAGACCATACCAAAGCAGCTTGCGATGTAGGATCGCCTAATGTATCAGCCATTTCACCCCCAAACTTGCATTTAGCGCATGTAATAATGCTGATTCTGTTTACGCGCGCACGTGTGTAATAAGTATCAGTAAGATATGTTTACTCTGACCCTACGAAGTTATCCACAGTCTAGCGTGTTGAAATTGTTTAATTGTGAATAACATGTGTGTAATTTGTGGATAAGTTTAAAGCTGAGATTTGGCTATTTTTCAACGATTCTGCATGTACAATAAATTGTAATAGAAATGTGAATAAATCATTTTTATTTATATCTGACTATGTTGATTCTTTAATAAGAAAATGTGGAGTTTTGAGCATTGGTGAGGGGTAATAGTATTTTGGTATAGCTTGACTCATACGGGGCCATGCTTTTGCATGGCTGAATACAGGAGCATTAGTTATGAAGAGGACATTTCAGCCGAATAATCGTCGTCGTCACATGAAGCACGGCTTCCGCGTTCGCATGCGTACGCGTGCAGGTCGCGCAGTAATCAATCGTCGTCGTGCCAAGGGCCGCAAGTCACTGTCTGCCTGAGTTAAGGTAGCGTCGTAAGGCATGGAAAGGCTGAAAAGCCACCGTGATTTTGTTGCGGTGCTAAAAAAACGGCGCAAGGTGAGTTCCCGGGATATCGTCGCGCATTACATTATGCGTGACGATATAGCCGTGCAGAGCACACTTAACGAAGATAGAAGTGCAAGTTTAGATTATATTGCCACGGGTTTTGAAAGTGATACTCCCGCGGCATTTTCTGATGCCTTCTTACATGATCAAAAATTTGAACATGTAAAGAGGCTAGGTCTTGCTGTATCTAAATCAGTGGGGAAAGCTGTAGTTCGCAATAAGGTAAAAAGACGTCTACGAGTAATCGCAAAAAATTATGAATCTTTATTACCTGCAGGTTGTGATGTGGTGCTAAGAGCAAAACCTTCTGCAGCTCAATCTTCATTTGATTCATTACAATGCCAGATACAAAAGCTTTTTGGCAAAATTAGTGCAGATTTATGTTCTACACAAAATTGCAAAATGCATGAGAATAATCAGAATCAAGGATAATTGAAATATATTATTTTGAGTAAATGGTGGTTATTGTCATGCGTAGTAAAAAAAGTTTAAGCTCTAAGTTTGTAATTAGTGCAATTAGATGGTATCAGCGCACGATTTCTGCAAATAGACCAGCTTGCTGTAGATATTATCCTACGTGTTCGCGTTATGCTATTGAAGCAATTGCTAGATACGGCACGTTTAGAGGTGGTATTCTTGCATTATTACGCCTTCTACGCTGTAGACCTTGGACAAGCTGCAGTATTGATGATGTACCCCGCAAATATTCGATTTTTTACAGATGTGCTTGGTCTAAGGCACATGAAGAGCCACGGCTAACTCCCTTGGCTGAAGAAGACAAGGAAAACTAATGTTTAATCAAGATAACTTCATACTTGATAATGGATTCTTTGGATGGTTTTATAAAATCTTGACGCCAGTTGAGTGGCTTATGACTCAAATTATGTCATTATTCCACAAGTTATTAACTTTTCTTGGAATGAATGAAGTTGGCTTCTCTTGGGTTTTTTCCATCGTATTCTTGGTATTAGTTGTGCATGCGTGCATTTTCCCTGCATTTATTAAAAGCATTAAAGGCATGCGCAAAATGCAAGCTATTGCGCCTAAGATTAAGAAAATACAGCAAAAATATAAAGGTAAAAATGACCCTGCAAGTAAAGAAGCTATGCAGCGTGAAATGATGAAGCTTTATCAAGATAACAAAGCTAATCCTGCTGGCTCGTGCTTGCCTATGATGATTCAGGGTCCTGCATTTATGAGTATTTGGTATACGCTTTCCGTTATTCCTTTTATTGCTCGTGGCAAGCATGCAGCTCTTGGTGCCTTTGACATTGCAACAGCACAGCAATTCGTTAAGACTCGCGTATTTGGGGTTGGTGTTGCAGATACTTTTATGACAACTGCTGGCGCAGGTAAAATTGTCATAGTTATGTTTGTTGTGCTTATGTGTGCTGCAATGTGGTACATGCAATTCAATAATATTCGTAAGAATCTTCCGCCTGAGTCTAAGCAGGGTAGCCAATATACTGTACAAAAGCTTATGATGTGGGGATTCCCGTTGATTTACGTTTTCTCTGCATTTGCTATGCCTTTTGCAATGTTGGTGTACTGGTTAGTAAACAACGTTATAAATATGCTGCGTTCAATTTGGCAGGTTTACGCATTCCCAACTCCTGGATCTCCTGCAGCTGAAGAAAAAGAAAAGCGTGACTATAAAAAAGAAACTGCTCGTCGTGAGCGCGAAGGTTTGCCTTCTATTGAAGAAGAGAATCTTCAAAAAGCTCGTGAGGAAGCTGAGCGTAGAGAGATTGAAGGATTCCAACGCAAGCAGCCACAACGTAAGCGTAAGGCGGCAAAGCGCTAATATTTAGATACATTTTGCGGATATATAAAGTCATTTTTATGACTTGAAAATAAGTTAGTAACTTGGCTTTATTATCCGCTAAACTAGACTTCAGAAATTTGTAAAACGTGAATTTTCTCACGATAAGGAGTAATTAATGGTACAAGATGAGAAGAGGACGGTTGATCAACTCAATGAAGAAGCTGATATTGCCGCAGATTATTTAGAAGGCTTACTCGATATTGCTGATTATGAGGGTGATATTGAGATGGGTGTGCGCAATAATCGCCCAATGATTCAGATTGTTGCAGATGATGACACCGATATTAAGAATTTAATTGGTCGCAATGGTGAGGTTGTCGACGCTTTGCAACAATTGAGCCGTCTTGCTGTTCAGCAAAAAACTGGTGATCGTTCGCATCTTATAGTTGATGTAGATGGATTCTTGAAGCGTAAGCGCCAACATTTGCGCGATATTGCTTTAGATGCTGTTGATGATGTGCGTGAAACTGGTGAACCTGTGAATTTGAAGCCAATGAATTCTTTTGAACGCAAAGTTGTGCATGATACTGTGCGTGACGAAGGTTTGCGTTCCCGTTCACATGGTGAAGAACCACACCGTTATGTAACTGTTTACATGCCTTCAGTTGCTTCTGAAGATGAAAATATTGACGAAATTGACGATGTAGACGGCGATTATTCTGAAGAATAATTAATTTTTATTTAATTGGTTCTTTTCGAAGGAAAAGAGAAATAAAATGAAAAAGTAACACAATGAAACAAAAAATGTTTTATTGTGTTACTTTTTATTTATTGTTTATTATATTTCTTTTATTTGTTTTGGGGAAAATATGGAAGCTAGTTTAGATAAAAAATATGAGGAAGATACACAAAAAGTAGCGGACGAATTAGAAGGATCCCCATTGCTAAGTGAAGTTTTAGGTGAAGCATTAGAAAAGTGCGAGCTGTTTCACGTGAAACTTCAGCAAGAGGGATTAGTAAGAGGTCTTATCGGTCCTAGAGATATGAATATTCTTTGGGAAAGACATATATTAAATTCTGCAGCAGTTGTTCCTTTTATTAAAGAAGCAATAGTTGGTAGAAAGAATAAAAGAGTTGCAGATGTAGGCAGCGGCGGCGGTTTTCCTGGTCTAGTTTTAGCTGCGTGCTTACCTGATTATGACGTTACTTTGATTGAACCTATGGAGCGTCGTGTTGACTGGTTGCGTGAGTGCGTTGCTCTTATGAAATTAAAAAATGTTACTATATTTCATGGCAGATCAGATGAAGTTATCGACAAAATTAAGTCACACGAAATTCCAGCGTTTGATGTAGTAACATGCAGAGCTGTAGCTCCTATGACGAAATTAGCTGGATGGACTATTCCTCTATTGAATAAGCATGGGAAATTAATAGCATTAAAAGGTAAATCTGCTCAAGCAGAAGTAGAAAAAGCTGTAAAAATGATTCGAAAAGCTGGGGGAACAAATCCTCGCATTCTTGAAGCGCCAGTTGCATCTGGTTTGCAGCCGACTACAGTAGTATTAATAGATAAAGCCTAATTTTTAATTAAAATTTGTGTTTAAGCAAGTTTTCGTTTAATGTGGCGCGAGTTTATGTTTAATGTGGCGCGAGTTTTGGGGGATTTCTTTCCTCGCACGTCCCGTCCTTCAGTCGCTCTGGCTGCTAAAAGAGTTTAGTGTGTTCGTCTTTCTTTAAGAATGTTGCTCCATCAGTCCTCTTTTAGTGCTCGTAAAGAAATCCCCCAAACTCTGCGTGTTTAATCGTTAATAACCGTGCCCATCGCAGAGATTTTTCGATTTTTCTTCTTCGCTTGGCGAATCAGCAGCCTGCGGCTCTGCGCGACGACCTGCCGAAGCGCTTAAAGCGTAGCGCGCGAAGGCAACTCGGAGCGGAAACTCGCTCAGATTGGAAGTCCAGTGGACTTCCAACGCGAGTTTCGTAGCAAGCGCGTTACCCGCGCGAGCGTCCGCGCTCAGTGCGAAAAATCTCAAATCTCACCACACGAATATTCGTGCAACTAAAGTTGCGCAATTAAGCTGCGGGTGGGTGCGTGGTTTGCGTGCTTTGTGTGGTGTGTGCAGCAGCACTAATGATAGTGTTCGCTAATCAACAGGGATCAGCGTCTGCAGAGCATTAATGCTAAAGTTCGCTAATCAATAAATAATCGCCGTTAGCAAAGCATTACTGCAAAGCTACATAATCGACGTTAGCAAAGCACTGGTGCAAAGCTACAAAACCACTTTTCGCAGAAGCAATACTGCAAAGCTTCATACGCTACGTTTGCAAAGCACTGGTGCAAAGCTACAAAACCACTTTTCGCAGAAGCAATACTGCAAAGCTTCATACGCTACGTTTGCAAAGCATTGGTGCAAAGCTTCATGTGCAACGTTAGCAGAGGATTGGTGCAAAGCTACAGAAACGTGCAAGCATCCAATCAATGCGAAAAATCGAAAAATATGTAGTTAGTTATGGAATAAGGTGTTGATGTTTCACATGAAACATCAAAAAATTTGTGCTTTTTATGTCCATAGAAACGACGAAACTTAAAACACGATATTTTTATTTTAAGAGTTTCGTATATTTAATTGGGGGTGATACATCGTGGAATCAGCTGATGAAACGATTCAACGAATTTTTGGAGATTCAAAATCCTCCCTAGGTATTGAATTGGCAGATTTGACATCTCGTTTTCATTCCATTGAACAGGCGAAATATCCTAAGCCTAAGCAAACGCGTTTTATTGCTGTTGCTAATCAAAAAGGTGGAGTAGGAAAAACAAGTTCTGCTGTAAATCTTGCTGCAGCTATGGCTGTGAGTGGATCAAAAGTACTTCTTATTGATATGGATCCACAGGGAAATGCGTCGACTGCATTAAATGCTCCTCATGCTTCTGGTGATTTGTCAGTTTACGATGTTCTTGAAGGGCGAAAAAGTATCGCTGAAGTAAAACATGCTTGCCCAGATATTGAGGGACTTGATGTTGTTCCAGCATCTATTGATTTAAGTGGTGCTGAATTAGAGCTTGCAGATATGGGTAATCGTAATAATCTGTTAAAGAATGCCTTGCAACAATATCTTGATAACAGCAACGAACACTATGATTATGTTTTTATCGATTGTCCCCCGTCGCTTGGCTTATTAGTTATTAATGCAATGTGTGCTGCACGTGAAATGCTTATACCAATTCAAGCTGAGTATTATGCTCTTGAAGGTTTAGGACAACTTATAAGAACTATTGGTTTAGTCCAGCAACATTACAATCCAATTTTAGTTGTTTCTACAATGCTTGTTACTATGTTTGACAAGCGAACTTTATTAGGTAGAGAAGTTTTCCAAGAAGTTAAAAAACATTATCCAAATATCGTGCTTGAGACTACGATTCCTCGTACTGTGAAAATACCTGAAGCGCCAAGCTTTAATCAAAGTGTTATTACTTATGATCCACATGGATCAGGAGCGATTTCTTATCGCGAAGCTGCGTTAGAAATTGCGAAGAGATCTAAGACGGTATTATCTGTTATTGCAGCAAAGCAAGATGCTAATCGACAAGAACAACAACAGGAGAATAAATAATGAGTGGAAATAAGTCTCGCCTGGGTAAAGGTTTAGGCGCTTTGTTCCCAGCTTTGCCTGGCGAGGATGCGCTTGCCGATGCATCTAATAATTTGCAATTTAATGTTTCACATGAAACACAAAAATCCGAATCTGTGGATGGTCAGCTAGAAAAACAAGCAAAAGTTTCACGTGAAACGTTAAATAAAGATAATAATCAATCAAAAAATGTTTCACATGAAACAAAGGTCCCTAGTATGAGCAATTCAATTGCTCCTCACGCGGATAAGAATAATAACAAAATAAAGAATGTTTCACGTGAAACCGTGCCGTCAATTAATACTAACAAGCATTCTCATAAACGCTCAACTATGCCATCTCTTGGAGATGTCACTAGACCTATGGATTTCTTTTTTGGAGATTCAGCATCAACGACATTTATGTCGTCTAAGACAAAGAATAATGAAGAAACCGTTATTGGTGAAAAAAATAACGCTGCTGAAAAATCAAATAAAACCGCAGAAAATGAGCCTTTGAAGCCAGTAAAAGGTGGGTATTTAGCTTATCTTAAGCCGCTAGATATTGTTCCAAATGCACACCAACCTCGAACAATTTTTGATGAGGATGAGCTGCGAGAACTTGCGTCATCTATTAAAGAAGTTGGCGTTTTACAGCCTATAGTTGTGCGACCTATTGTTGATGCAGATAAAAATGATGAACAAATTGCACATTATGAACTTATTATGGGTGAGAGAAGATGGCGTGCTTCTCAGCTAGCTGAACTTGATACAGTTCCAGCGATTGTGCGCACAACTGCTGATGAAAATATGTTAAGAGATGCATTGCTTGAAAATCTTCATCGCGTTGCTCTTAATCCTCTTGAAGAAGCTGCAGCATATTCTCAGATGATAGATGATTTTGGTTTAACACAGATTCAGCTTTCTCAGTCTGTATCAAAATCACGCCCACAAATTGCCAATACTTTGAGGCTTCTTAATCTTCCTGCTAGCGTGCAAAAACATGTCGCCTCAGGCGTGCTTTCTGCAGGTCACGCACGAGCACTACTTGGCTTGGAAAATCCAGAAGATATGGAAAGTCTAGCTAAGCGCATTATTGCAGAAGGATTGTCGGTTCGTAGTACCGAAGAGATTGTTTCGTTAAAGAATGAAGATACATCTAATGGAGTAGTGCGTACGCGCGTGCGTCGCAATAATCAATGGTCTTCTTCGCCTGTGCGCAAGCAGCTTGAGGAGCATTTTGCTACCAAAGTTTCTATTAAAGGCACAGAAAATCATGGAAGAATCGAGATTGTCTTTTCTTCTCCTGAAGAAATGCAACGAATTATTGGTTTACTTGTTTCTAAAAAAGAATAGTAGTTTTAATAAAAACGTGTGACATTTGTCTACAATATAATAGCTTAGACTGTAATGTCACACGTGAATTTAATTGTATTTATGCTTTTACTTTTAGTAAGCCTTTGTGTAATAAGTAAGATTTAAGCGTATTTTTCGTTAAGATAAGTTTGAGCATCAAGAGCTGCTCTGCATCCCATTCCTGCTGCAGAAATTGCTTGACGATACATGTTGTCGACAACATCTCCAGCAGCAAAAACGCCTTCAACAGAAGTGCGAGTAGTTGCGCCATCAACAACAATCGTTCCATCTTCATTAAGATTTAATTGGCCGTTTAAGAACTTTGTTGCAGGAGTGTGACCAATTGCCACAAACAATCCGGCTGACTCAACTTCTTGAGTTTCTCCCGTAATAACATTGCGAACAGTAAGTGAAGTAGCCTCTACATCATTGCCGTGCACTTCATCTACAACACTATTTGTAATAAATTTGATTTTTTCGTTCTCTTTTGCTCTGTCAACCATAATCTTTGAAGCGCGGAACTCATTTCTGCGGTGGATTAAAGTAACAGAAGAACCAAATCGCGTGAGGAATAATGCTTCTTCAAAAGCAGAATCTCCTCCACCAACTACAGTAATCGGCTTTCCTCGGAAGAAGAAGCCGTCACAAGTTGCACAATAAGATACACCTCTGCCGGAGTACTCTAGTTCTCCTGGAACGCCCAATTTGCGCACTTGCGAGCCCGTAGAGACGATAACTGCGTCAGACTCATAAGTTATACCGTCGTCGGTAGTAACGAGCTTTACAGCGCTTTTAAAGTCTACAGAAGTGACATCGTTTAGCAATATTTCTGCGCCAAATTTTTCAGCTTGTTTTTGCATAGATTCCATTAAGTCAGGACCTAAAATACCTTCTGGGAATCCTGGATAATTTTCTACTTCTGTTGTATTCATCAATTGACCGCCTGGAGTAAGAGCTCCAGCAATAACAAGTGGCTTGTATCCAGCGCGACCCAAATATATTGCAGCAGTGTATCCTGCAGGTCCAGATCCAATTATGATAACTTTTCGAAGCTTATTTTCCATTACTTATTTCCTTAAAAGCATTTGTTATAAGAGATTCAGTACAGTTTTACAGAATTGATGTACAAACTGTTCTTAGGCATACTATCTTTTGGAACCCAGAGCATGAAATCTTGAGATTTTACAACCTTCTTAAGCTTTACGTCTGTTGTTCCACTTTCGTCGAACGTAAATTCTGCTACTTGAGTTCCCTTAGTTGGATCATTCTTAGTATTTGCCAACAAATATGCGTGACCGCCAGAGGAACGTATCGAAACAACGAAGCGATACACAGTTTGTGGTTCGGTTAAGTGAATATAGTATCCGTATCCAACTTGATTAGCTGGGAAGCTTAAGAATTGATAACGATCAGCTTCGTAAGCAACGTTATTAGTAGGAATTTTAGGCTTAGGCACAGGTTTTACTTGCTTAAGGCCCATATTTTTCTTAGCAGGTTGCTTTTCTTGAGGAAGAATACCTTGGCTGCCAAACGGAACATTTTCTTGACTAGTGCTATCCCATGAGCCGTTGTTTCCGAAGTTATCTGCACTTTCATGATTTCCAAATAAACCATGTAAAGCCAAGGCTAATCCAGCTACAAGAAGCAATGAAACAGTTCCGATAGCAATAACTTTGGTTGAAAGACCCCACCAAATCTTAGCATCTGCAATAGTGTTGTTATTTTGCGTACTCTGCTTTTGTTTGTGCAAAGTAGCAGATTGTTCCAGAGGCTGGAAACTTGGCGGCAAAGAAGGTGATCCATTTTCTTGACTATCGTCGTCTTGATCACTGTTTATTTCGTCTCTAAGCGCTCTTGCTGATTCCTCTCCAGGAGCTACAAATCTTCCGTGAGAATCAACAACAGGAACACGACCAGTAGATTCGCCTTCTGAAGTTAAGTTTTGCGGTCTTGACATTAATTCTGTGTGCTGATTATTTTCAGTAAGAAGATGACTAAAATCAAAACTGCTAACTACGCCTGTTTCACTAATAGTATTTTTGGCAATTTGATTTCTTGTATTTTCAGCGTGATCAAAAATATTTTTAGATGTAGCAGTATCAGGAAAATGCTTATATGATGCAGACAATGTTGGGAAAATAGCATCGTCTGTATCGAGTTCTGTAGGAGCTAGAATGCTAGCCATTTCTGCTGCTGCAATATCATGAAAATCTATATCTGTATTGGTGTTACTTTCGTCGCTAAAATTATCGTTGTCACCGTTTTCAGAATTTGAGTTAGTATTGCTTCTTTTAAGAAGAGATCCTAATGTTCTTCCAGCATTTTTGAAACTATTACTTAATTTAGCGGATCCATTTGTATTGTTTGAAATAGTGTTGGCTGAATTAGTTGAAGAAAAATCGTTAGAATCCTGATTATTTCGTTGCATTAATTGTGCATCGAATTCTTCTTCACTTTGTGAAAGACCTTCAGGCAAAGGTAGTATAAAGTCATCTTTTGCTTCGCGAAGTCGAACATTGCTAATAGAAGCAGCACTTGTTTTACTATCAAGCACAATATCTTTTGTTGTGAGCTTAGATAAAGGCGTGTATGAACCTAATAATGCTACTAATTCTGCAATAGATGCCATAGATATTACGTTGTTATTTTTATTTGGAGCTAGGCTTCTTGTGCAAATCATCCTAAATTCTGAAGGAGTATTATCTGGCAAAAGAGACGCATCAAAACGAGCTTGTATTCGAGAAGAAGTCCTAGTAATCAAAGTGTATAACAATGATGCAAGTTGCCTAGTTGCAATATGTTCAACATTTTGCCTTGGAATTTGATCATCATCTTTTTGAGTTACATCTTCCAAAAGAGGACTTACTGGAGTATCTGCTAACTCAATTCCTGAAGAACTTATGCGAACAGTGTCACTAGAAATAGCGTGATGAGTAATATTGCTAGCAAGTAATCTGCTTAAAGCTTGTGCAGTTTCTGCAACAATAGTTCTTATTGCTTCGTAGCTTAAAGGTGCTTTTTTAAGAGCCAAATAATCATTGATAGTAACACCGCGATCTAAAGCTGTAACAATAATTGCAACAGAATCATGATGCTGTAACTGAAGCACTTGCGTAAACTTGCGGCTATGCGATAAAGCCAAGGTTGATGCAATTGTATTTACTTGCGGCAAAAAACGTGAATCTCGTACAATAAAAAGCTGGCAATCCTGCGTAAGTATGCGGTCATTGGCTTGCCATACTTGCAAGCCTGCTTCGTTGCGCAAAAGCGATACTAATACGTATCGATTTAGTACAATATCTCCTAACCGAGGTTCCATTTGTTCCTCATCTTCCTACGCATGTGCAATAAGTAACTTGACATTTTTTACTAACACATAATTGTACTGGTGAGCCGTCATGTTATGTACAGCATTTTGCTGTTATTGAAATAATTTCCCAAATAATCACATATTTTAAGGAAAAGCTCAATATGAAACTAAGCTCTTAGAAGTTTTTGCCGTTAGAAGAATCATCATATTTTGCATCGGATTGTATTCTACGCGGAACTCTAAGATTTTTCTGTTCGTTATGTGATTGATTTCTTGCAGTTTCTTCAAAAATTTTAGCAAGAGGAACAAGAGCAGGAATCTTTTGGGCAAGCTTACTAATTATTGGAGCAGACAAATCTACAAGTTCTCTGGTCTTCAAAAGTAAGAGTGCTGACAGATAAATAACAGCAATAATAATTGTTATTATTGCGCAAATAAGTATTGCGTATATCCACCTTAACGCTCCATGCATGTGTGGAGAAGTAAAGTTTAAAACGTGCAATAATGGTTTACTTATTAAGAGGCCAACAATAATAGATACTATTGAAGCAATGATAATTTTTATATGCGCAATTATAAGATTTCGATCATCTAAATTATTGTTGAAACGATTCCGAAGCATGTGAACAAGCGCAGGGAAAGTCAAGAAGTAACTTATTGAAACTGACGAGCCTAAAGCCGTAACCCAATAAGTAGGCGGCAGTACATTAATGCAACAGACAAATGCAAAAAGCTCAGTAAGAAGTTGCGCTGCTGCGAAAATAAAAGGACTTTTACCGTCTTCAAAAGCAAAGAATGTGCGTTGGATGATCAAATAGCTACTAGTTAAAGGCAAGCCAAAAGCTAGCATCATTAAAGGTGCAGACATAAGGTTTGCTTCTTGAACGCTTATTGATGGTATTAAAGCTAACGAAATAGGTGTTGGAATAACAATAAAAACGACTGTAAAGAAGCACATAATTATGCTTACGTGCCTGAGTGCTTCACTTAAGTCATTGCGCGCGCCATTTAGATCGTGAGATGCAATAGAGCGTGAAATTTTAGGGAAAATTGCTGTTGCAACAGATACTGCAACTAAAGAGTATGGCAATAGGAACATTGTGTAAGCGTTTTGATAAGTAGCATTACCTGCTACTTCAAACTGGTCTAAGCCTAAACGTTTTTCGGCAACAAATGGGACGCTTGTTGTTATATGCGTAGTAATCATTACAACTATTTGTGTAACAATAACAATGCCCATGCTCCATGCAGCAACAGGACCCATCGATCTTAAGCCGATATCTCGTATGCCAAAACTTGGCTTGTAGTGTATTCCGCATTTCATAAGAGGTAGGAATAACACTAAAGCTTGTGCTGCTACGCCAATAGTCCAGAATCCTGCAGTGAGCAAAAGAGTATTGCCATTCCAAAAACTTAATGGCATCCTATTTGCTTTACCAAAGATGATGATAAAAACGCCAAAGCCTAAGCAGCTAATAATATTTGCTGCAACTGAACTCCACGCGTACATAGCAAAATGTTCTTTTGCTGCCAAAACTTGCCCAAGTACCGTATAAATGCCGTAAAAGAAAATTTGAGGCATGCACCACAAAGTAAATGAACAAGTTAATGTTTGCATTTCTGCGCTTCCGCCGGCGTATAGCATAGTGAGCACAGGCGTTGCTATAGACATAAGAACTGTTAGCGCGAGAAGCAAAAGAATTGCAAATGTAATAAGTTTATTTAAGCGTTCCTCGGCATTTTTCTTTTCGAGAGTGCGAACAATTTGCGGTACTAATACGGCGTTGAAAATTCCACCTGAAACAAGCGTATATATTAGCTGTGGAATCATAGAGCCAGCTTGATATGCGTTTGCTGCCAAACCTGTTGTTCCAAGGGCTGCTGCTAATAAGATAGTACGTATTTGACCTGTAATGCGCGATGCGGCTGTTCCGCTAGCCATAATTACAGAATTTCGACCTACTGAACTCATTCGTCTGGATCCTTTTTACGGTGGAATTGCCTCCAAAGGCCAAGAAGACCAAGAATGAAAGCAAATACTATAATAATCGTACCGCTTTTATCACTAATTTGCAGTGTACTAGTAATAAGCGTGCTCTGTTCTTTTGAAAATGCTCGATGCTGATTGTCTTCAAGCACAAAAGTAGCTTTTGTGTGAATTGATGTAGTGATTCTCAACGGTAAAGTTACTTGAGTTTCGCTATTAGCTGGAATTCTTACTAAAGTTTTACGACGCGTAACAATTTCCATAGCATGAGTATTTGCAGATAAATATACTTGCACAGGGTAAGAGTATGTGTTGCTTATCGTAATAGGCATGCTTGCTGTTTCGCTTACGGCAGTAATATCATGCGGTGGGATTATGCGGATTCCATTCATCAGCGTATTTGCAAAATTCTTAGCATTATTTTTACCTATACAAGATTTGTTATTTTGCTTGCTGTGTGCAGTAGTTTTGCTTGAATCTTGCTGCTCGATTGTATTATTTGTAAATTCATGCAAAGAAATATCGTCGTATAAGCGTAATAAATACTTTTCTAAGTCTTTTATGTTAATAAGTTTTTTTGTTTTGGCTGTTTGCTTTGCAAGTGCTTGAGCGTCACCTTCAGTATTATGAGGATGCTTAGCGGCACTATAGTCGAGAATATTCTTAGTAAAACGTAAAACGTTTTTCCTTGAATGTGACAAATCGTTTAGGCAAGAGCGTCTTGTTTTAGTAATATTCGCGCTTATAGAGCTGTTGCGAGATATTTCACGCATTATGGAATTTTTCTTCCAGTCGGGCAAGGCATCTTGCTTCACATTTGCCATTGTTTGCAAGTCGCTTAGCGACAACCAAGGAGATTGTTCTAATGCGCTCATAACAGCATCAATATTTGAATTAGATGCATTATTTGAAAAAGTAATAAGAATATGCCTATCAACGTACGGCTGTTCCATTTGGTAGAACGCGCTTTGTGCCACTAAACGATTAATGCGCCCAGCCTGAGTTTGTTCGCTTGTTGCGCTATCGCTTGTAGGTTTTCCATTTGCTAAAAGAGTAAGCACTGACTGAGGTGACAAAACTCGCACATTCCCTGCGGGCGTATCTATATCGTATATTCCATTTCTAACAGCAAATTTTGAAGCATTATTGTCAAATTCATCTGTTGCAATAACAGTTTCATATCCATTACGTTTAGCTTGCTCTAGCGCATGAATAGTCCACTTGCCGTATGTTTGCCATGCATAAGCTTTATTTAAATTATGATTAGCTGAGTCTGTTTGTTTTGAATTATTTGCTTTAGTAGTATTTTTTTGCAATTGCGAATTTTTTGCAGACCATTTTTCTCTAGTAATTCCTGCCGATTTGTATAAATCGTCATTATTGTCGTCTGCATAAGCGCTGATATCAAAACCAGATTGTTGCATATAAGCGCTTGGTTTGAGTGTTAAATGAGACGCTTGTATTGTGCTTAAATCTGCAATTGTTTGTAATTTTGAGTGTTTATTTGCTAAATCAGCCTTCTCAATAATGTTGTGAATACTATCTTTGTCGGCTCTAAGTAGCGTTTCTAAATGATCGCTAGGCTGAATGTTATTAGCTTTAAAATTGCGTAAATCGTTTTGTGTACGAATTAATACTGGCATAAGCGCAGTAAGTTTCATCGCTGGTAAGTTAGCTGAGTGCATGCCAACATTTGCTCTTGTCAAAAAAGAATGTATCGATTTGTATTTTGAATAATTTTGTGAGAAATACGTAATTTTTAATGGTTTTGGACCCCAATTCAGGATGGAACGTAATTCTTGTTTATCTGCGGGTATGTTAAAGCTAAGAGTGCACGTGTGTCCGGAAGCTAAACTTGGAGTTTTTATGGAATCTAAAATTTGGGGAGTCGGTATAAGAGATTCCTCTTGCGCCCAATTTTGCACGTCCGTGCGCGAAACAAAAGTGTAATTGGAATTTATAGAAAGTTGTAAAGTGCCTTCTGGAAGTGCAGTTTTTACGGCTTTTAGTGTTGCAGTAAGGTGGTATCCGCTTTCATCTGTCACTACAGGCGTTGCTTGAGTTATATCTATTTCAATGCCCTTGCTATTCGGATTCTCATACGTAGATTGTTTTTTATTTTGCCTTGCAGAAGTTTTGTCAGATAAATCTGCTTTTTTCGTGTCTGCATATGCGTAATTTACTAATCCTGCATATTTTGCTGTTGGAAAAGCAAAAATCGTTGCAAATACTACGAATAATATAAAAATAAAACGCGCAGAAATTAAGCAAGTACGTAACGTAATTCGTAATAAAGAAAATACGTACGAAAGTGACTTCTGCTTTAGAGCAGTAGACGCATTTGTGGCCTGATGTTTACGCGTGAGTTTCTTCACTGTTAGACCGCCTATGTGCTTTTTTGGCATAAAGCCATGCAATTTTACGTTCATTTGGATAGCTTAATATTGCATTAAGTTCTTTAAAATTCACCCATATTGCATCTTCTGCTTCGTGATCAGGATCTCCTAATACAGATAAGTCGCCACTTACGTAACGTAACGCAAAATGGTGCACTAGCTTGTGTACTCTATGCGTTGTGCCTGTAAACCAATAGTCAATTGTGGCAATCGAATCTACTACTTCGCCGACTATACCCGTTTCCTCATGAATTTCGCGAACTGCTGTTTCTTGAGGTGTTTCACCTTTTTCTATATGTCCTTTTGGTAGACACCATTCAAGGTGTCCACTTCTTGAATGACGAGCAATAATTGCGACACGCCCGAGAGAGTCAAATACTAAACCACCTGCGGAATATTCTCGAATAATTGGCAAGTCTTGCGCGTCTAAAGAAGCAAAAGTTGTAGGAGTATCTGCCTGTCTGCGTGGTGGCATAAGTGCTGGAGATACGCCTGAGAAAGAAGATGTTTTTTGAAGATTATCTTCCGGCGATTCTGAGTCTTGCGCAGTGCTGTCAGCCTTAGAAAACAGCGGAATATCAACAACATTTTGTTCTTCGCAACTGTCTTGCTGGCAAGACTTTTTTCTATGCATTTTAGCTAAATCAAGTGGCGTAATAACAGGAGCAGCTTGATTTTGGGCATGATTATCCGCAAGCTTGGCGAGCGTACGTCGTAAGTCTGCAGGAGTAATCATATAGTCAACATTACTCAATCCGCTGTGCATTGGGGTAACGGTATGCTGGAATATAGATTGATTTTTGCTGAAAGGGTGTCGGTAAGGGTGACTGAGAACTTCGAAGTTTGGCCTGAAGCTATAGAGTTGGGGCGACTTTTTGCTGAGCGTCATTATGAACTTGCATTAGTTGGTGGTCCTGTAAGAGATATGCTACTGCATCGCGTGTCGCATGATCTTGATTTTTGTACATCAGCTCGGCCTGAAGAGTTTGAACCTATTTTGCGTCGTTGGGGACATGACGGTTTTTGGGATATGGGTCGTAAATTTGGCACGTTGGGAGCTATGCGTCGGCGTGCGGATGGTACGGAAGTAAAAGTTGAAATTACTACATACCGTTCTGATGTGTACGATCCAGATTCTCGTAAACCGGAAGTGCAATACGGTGATACTTTAGAAGGTGATCTTTCTAGGCGTGATTTTACTGTCAACGCAATGGCGTTGCGCGTGCCAGATTTAGAGTTTGTAGATCCTTTTGGCGGTGCTAGTGATTTAGCTAAAGGCGTGTTGCGAACGCCGGTTGATCCTCGTCAATCTTTTGATGACGATCCTTTGCGTATGATGCGTGCAGTTCGTTTTGTTGCGCAACTTGGGTTTAGTATCGAAGCAAATACTGCTGAAGCGATTGTAGATATGGCAGATAGGTTAGATATTGTTTCTGCTGAAAGAATTCGCGACGAAATTACTAAAATGTTGCTTTCTGACAGGCCTCGTAAAGGGTTAGAAGCTCTTGTTGAATCTGGTATAGCTCAGCGAGTTCTTCCGGAGATTCCAGCTTTACAGCTTGAAATTGACGAGCATCATCGTCATAAGGACGTTTTTGAACATACAATGATGGTTCTTGAGCGCGCTATCGCTTTGGAAACAGATCAAGAAGGTCCAGTGCCATCTCCAGATTTAACATTGCGTCTAGCTGCTTTATTGCATGACATTGGTAAGCCAAAAACTCGAAAATTTGAAGATGGAGGGAAAGTTAGTTTCCACCATCATGATGTTGTTGGCGCAAAAATGACTCGTAAACGTTTGAAAGCATTGCATTTTGATCATCATCTTATCGACGATGTTACTGAATTGGTGAATTTGCATTTGCGTTTTCATGGCTATGTTGATGAACCGTGGACTGATTCTGCAGTTCGTCGTTACGTAAAAGATTCAGGGCATCTGTATGAGCGGTTGAATCGACTTACTAGAGCAGACGCAACCACTCAGAATCGTCGCAAATCGTTAATGTTTGAACATGCGATGGACGAAATGGAAGAGCGCGTAAAAGAGCTTAAAAAGCAAGAAGATTTTAACGCTATTAGACCTGATGTAGACGGTAACGAAATAATGCAATTATTGCATTTGCAACCAGGTCCAATAGTTGGTGAGGCTTATAAGCATATGCTTGATTATCGTCTCGATAATGGTCCGGTAGATCATGATATTGCTGTAGAAGAATTACAGCGATGGTATGAAGAAACGTGCAAAAAGTAAAAGTCTACTCGTTTAAATAAAAAGTAGCAGTATAAAATATTTTACTGCTACTATTTTTTTATCTAACTTCCTTATGCTGAATTGCCTTAGGAATGTTTTTCATAAGGTCAGCTCTTATGCATCCTTGCACTTCATGTATTGCTGCGCCTGCTGCTGGAACATCTACTTTAGGGCGAAGGTTATTAAAAGTAGAGCCAAGCACAATATCGACGAGTTTATCTTGCCTATCGTCCATTCGCATAATTGCATCGGCAAAATTAGCGCTTACTGTATAAGCTTCGTTAATAGCGTTTCTTCCAAAGTAAATAATTGTTCGTTTGATATTGCTTGATTTGTTATTGTTAACTTCTGTTAAGTTAAATCCGCGAGCATTTAAAGCTTCGCCAACAGCGCGAGCAAAACCGCGGAACTTTGTGCCGTTTAGAACTCTGATTGTCACAGCTCTATTATCTACGTAAGGGGCTTTGGCTCCTTCTTTTCCTATTATTGCGCATGGAGCTGGAACACCGTAATTCGGGTTATCTTTTGGAGCGCGCACAGAATTTATGCCAAAAGCGTGGAATTGCACAAGTAAAGCAAATATAAAAATTACACCTAAGCCTACGCTCACTGTAGTGAGTACAGATCTTTTTCTTTGATACATGAAAGCTTTACGAGCAATACGTTCGTCGTATTCTTGCGTCATGTTCACTTCCGATCTGTGGTTTATAACTTTGTTAGCAGCAAGTTTACACAAGCTGCAGAATATACGTAATATTTCATTGCGTAATATTTTATTTTGCATATTTATTCAACGAATAAATATGCGTTTCATTTATAATTTACAATCTTTGCATGCGCGATATAAAGCAATAAATTCATCGCAAGTAAGCGTCTCGCCGCGTCTAGTTGGGTCAATTCCAGAATTTTTATATGCTTCTTCTGGAACTTGATTTTTAAGAGCTGCGTGCAATGTCTTACGTCGTTGCTGGAAAGCTGCATCAATTAAAGCGAATACTCCCTCGCGCTCATTGTTGTCACCTTTGCTTGTGTAATCGCGAGTAAAAGAAACTAATGCTGAATCAACGTTTGGTGCTGGCCAAAACACATTACGACCGATAAGCCCTGCGCGTTGTGCTTTTCCATACCACGCCAACTTAACACTTGGTGTGCCATATACTTTATTCCCAGGCTGTGCGCATAAACGATCTGCTACCTCTTTTTGAACCATAACTAGAAAATTCTGTAAGTTGCTAAATTTTTCTAGCAAAGTAAGAATAATAGGCGTCGCAACGTTGTATGGCAGGTTTGCAACAAGAGTAAATTTTTTAGCCTGTGCAATCTGTGGGACATCATCGGCATTTACTGTCAAAGCATCTTTTAGAATGACGTTAAATTTTTGCATTGCTTTAGGCATAAATTCTTCTACAGTATGCGGCAATCGTCGAGCTAGCGGAGGGTCTATTTCTACTGCAGTAAGCTGTGCTCCTGTTTGCAATATTGCAAGAGTAAGAGAACCAAGACCAGGTCCTACTTCCATAACGGTATCGTCAGGTTTAACTTCAGCTGCTGCTACTATTTTTCGCACTGTACCAGGATCAATAACGAAATTTTGACCGAACTTTTTGGTAGGAGTAATGCCTTCTTCTGCAGCGATACGTCTAATATCTGCTGCGCCTAAAAGCTGACCTTCATTTTCAATGCTGATTTCTGTCAAAGTTTTACCATCCAAATTTCGTAACAATTAACCCGTTGTGCCAAAGTGCGTAAAACACGCTGTTGTCTTTTAATACCAACCAATTTCGCGCGAATGTTTTACTGCTCCACTAGGTGTTTTGTATCTGCCTTTAATGTAACTTATACCCCAGCTAATTTGTACTGCTGCATCTTCATGCCAATTAGCTCCTGCGCTGCTCATCTTATCTCCAGGAAGAGCTTGAGGAATGCCATAAGCGTGTGAGCTAGGATTTTCTGCGTTCCATCTCCATCCAGATTCCCTATTCCATAGCCATAAAAGATCTTCCCATTCTTTGCCGGTCCAACCCATTTGCGCAGCTGCGCCTTGAGCAAATAATTTAGCTTGTTCTGGAGTAGCATGTACGAGGCTATCGGGATTAGAGCTTGGTGCTGGTGCAGGTGGATTAGCAGCAGGTGCGGGAGCTGCAGATGTGGTTTGTTGTTGAGTTTGTGATGCTTGTGTACCATTGTTGCTAGCAGTATTTTTCACATTGCTACTGTTCTGGTCTTTATTTTGAGCCTGATTCTGCGTTTTATTCTGGTTTTGTTGAGTTTGCTGTTGGCTGTTTTTCTTTTCTTGTTTTGTAGATTGCTCAGCATCCTGCTTTTTTGGTTGAGATTTTGTTTGCTGCTTGGATTGTTTTGGCTTTTGTGTATTCGTATTATTTTTGTGAACTGGCGCAGGAGCAGCCTTACCTACAGCAATAACTTGATTAACTGCAGGCTTTACCAAATTTTGCGAAACTAGGGTTGCGCTTTCTGCTTTTCCATCTACGTACGTAACGTTATAAACATCTTCGCGCTCGCCATTCACGCCAGCTTGTTGTACGACGCGAGAATTTGCTGGAAGTTTAGGATCTACTACAGTTTGCGTGGCAAAAGGTAGCGAAACTGTACGAGTTTCTTTGCCATGAGTAACTCGAGAAATACGTAAAATAGTATTTCCATCATCTTCTTCCACGCTTACGCGATCTTCCTTGCCAAGCACTATACCTTGAGAATCAAGAATTGCACTCGCAGGTAAGTCTCCATTTTGCACAACGCGTGTCTTACCGTCAGCAACAACGCTAATTGGGCCTTTTTTATTAATTGATAAGCCGCAAGTTAGTTTATCGTAAATATTTTGCAAATTTACTGTAATTCGTGAAGCGTTTTTAGCATTAGCTTTAAAAAAGCCGATTAATTGATCGACGCTAGTTGCAACAGTCCAAAACGGTATAGTTACTCCATCTACGGTGATAGAAGTTTGATAGGCACTGCGAACTGTTACGGTAGAATGGTTTGTGAGAATATCTCCAGAAGAAGAAATAACTTGATCGTGAGTTTTTACTGGAACGTGTTGTTCTTCTAATAAGCGTATTGGATTTGTTGAATAAGTGCTTACAATGCGCGTTTTCCCATTTACGACCATTGCAACAGATTTTTTAGCTGTAAATATAAATAAGCTTGTTGCTGTGAGTGATATAGATAAAACGCAGGCAATTATTCTCGCACGACGCATTACTATTAATCGTCTAGGCGTCCATCGACGTGCCATACAATCACTCCTTCGCAATAACGCTAACTTTTCTATTATACCTTCAATATTGCATTCAAAATTGAGTGCAAACCAAAATAAAAGTGGGGGTGGGAGAGAAGGGGATATTCCCGCCCCCTATGAGGTGGAGCTGGTTGGGGGACGCTCCACTCTCACCTCGGAAACCCTGAGTTGGGGGAAGGTTTCCGAGTTCTTACTCGCGAAAAGTTTTGTTATAAAGATGATTATGTGTGCAGATATAGATTTGTTATTTTCATAATACGCCATAATTTGGCACTGTATATGAAAAGTAGAAATTTTTTCTATTTTGAATAGTTAATTAGCTGCTATCCCCTCTGCTTTAATCATTTCACGTCATTATATGTGATACGAAAGATAACAAAACTGTAGTTTTGAAATTGAGAATAGAAAATAACAAACACTCACGAAATGAGCATAATAAAAATGGAGCCTCCTGCCGGGATCGAACCGGCGACCTGCCGCTTACAAGGCGGCCGCTCTGGCCATCTGAGCTAAGGAGGCGATGTTTTCTAATCGGCATAACGAATCATGCTAAGTAGAACAATTGATTAGTGTACCATATGCCACGTCATTACAAAATTACGGCGATGTTGAATATAGAAACGGCGTGTTTTTTGTTTCGTATATTTGCGTATTTGGCAATATAAGGCATTAACATAATGCAGTATGGAAGATACAAGCATGTTCGATTTGCAACCAGGGAATAATGTAGGCGGATACACGCTTATTTCTAGGCTTGGCGGCGGCGCAATGGGGTCAGTTTGGCGTGTTAATGACGACGGCGGCAATCAATATGCTATGAAAATATTACGTGCTTCTGTTAATGCAAAACAGAGTGAAGAAGAGGATTCTGAGCAGGAACGTGCTCGAATGCGTTTAAAACGTGAAGCTTTGGCTTTGCAGAGGATTCATCATCCAGGTGTTTGCGCGATAGTGGATATGGAATTAGATGCTTCAATCGCTTTTATTGTGACAGAGTTGATTGAAGGACATAATTTGCGCGAAGACGTGGATGAGAATGGGCCTTATATTGCAGATGATTTAGAGCGCCTTGCGCATAAGCTTATTGAAGCTGTTAAGGCTGTTCATGAAGCAGGTATTGTTCATCGCGATATTAAACCAACTAATGTAATGATTTCTGCTACTGGACCAGTATTAGTAGATTTTGGTATTGCGATGGGTGAAGGTGAAAGCCATGTTACTCGCACGGGATTAGTGATGGGCACTCCTGGTTTTATTGCTCCAGAAATTATTGAAGGCGGAGATTCAGATGAACTTACAGATTGGTGGTCTGTTGCCGCTGTGCTTGCGTTTGCAGCTACAGGTAAGCCTGTTTTTGGCATAAAGCCTATGATGGCTGTTTTGGAGCGTGCTGCTTCAGGAAATGCAGATTTAACGGGGTTGCCTCCTAGAACAATGGCTGCTTTCCGTAAAGCTTTGAACCCGATTCGAGAGCAGCGTTGCATGCCATCTGATTTAGAAAATGCAATTAGTCAAGATGCTATGGATCCTTTAGCATGGCCGGAGATGAACCGCCCTTTTGATCGTAACGCCACTAATGTAACTATGCGTGAAATGTGGCGTGAAACAAGCCGTGAAACAAGAGAAAAAACTGCTATACTAACAAATTCTCGTGTCTGCGATGCAGCTGGTACAGTTGGTGCAGATAGCATATCAAATCTTAATTCTGATGAAGAAGCGCCTACCGTAACTGTTCGTTCTACTACTGTTATGCCGCATTCATTAGATAGTGAAGACGATAAAACGTCTTATGTGGATGAAAAAACACGAATTAATGCGTTAAAAGACGTAGATTTTCAGAATATACAGAACGACAATTCAAACAATTCGCGCATTGTACAATCTTCAAAACTTATTCATTCTTCTGATAACACTTTTGATAATGGCAATATTGAAAATGAAGCAGGCGATTCTCTACACGTTAAAAGTGACGAAGTACCTTCTGCCAATCGCGTTCTTAATCAACATGATTATGCGCGTAGAGGAACATGGATATTACTGATTTGTGTAATTTTTCATTTAGCTATTGCTTGCTTAAGTATTCTCGATTCCATTGGTTTTGCAATGGTTTTTATGTGGATTAGTGCAACATCCGGTTACAGTATTTCATCAAGCTTTAGAAGAATGCAACTTAACGATGGGATAATTCCTCGACACGATTCTGTAGTGCGTGTTGCAACTTTGCCATGGCATATTATTCGAGGATTCGTTTACATGCTTCCACGAGTTATAGCTATTGTGATTTCCGGAGGTATTGGAGCTGTTATATATCCATTTTTCTGTGGTGATAATCCTGAATTACTTTCTATAGATGTTGGATCCTTGCGTATTCTTTTGCCAGCTTACTCACCTAATATTTTTTCAAATACTGCATTTGGATATGCTCTAGGATTTATGGTTGCATGGGTTGTTTTTGCTGTAGTTAAGTGGACTACAAAATTCCGTTTAGGATTAGGTGCGTTATTTTATTCTGAAAAATCATTTGAAAAATAAAAAATAAAAATAGTACGATGCGTAATGTTTATTTTCCGTTGATGCCATCTACTAAACTGTGGTGAAGTTATTATTTTATTAACAAGAATGCTGCTAGGAGCTAGTCTTAGCGTGTGAAATAAAGGGTTGAAGGATAGCAATGCCTAAAATTCAGATGCGTGATGATAAGCAGAAGAATCCATCTTCTGCTCGCCAACAAAGAATTATAGAAAAACGCGAGCGTGAAGAGCGTGAAGAGCGCGAGCGTCGTCAGCAAGCAATTATCGGAGTTATCGTAACGATTATTGTTATGGCTATGCTGGTTACAGTTGGTGTTGCAGCTTATCAAGCTTTGTCTCAGCCAAACGAGACCGAACAAATGCAAATTGAGCGTTCTAAGCAAGCTAAAAAGCGACTAAAGAAAGATGGCGCTAAATATAAGCCGGAAGTTGTCAATTCTAATGGCGGAATTCTTATAAGCAAGCTTGGTTACAACAAGCCTGTTGCTAAAGCCCCAACGGTTGCAAGCTATTTTGATCCTTTGTGCCCTGGTTGTGGAAACTTTAACCGTACGTCAGACAAGACACTGATTTCAATGGTTAAAGCAGGTCAAATTAACCTAGAACTTCACCCAATGTCATCCTTGGATAAGTTTACTGTTGACCATTACTCGACTCGCGTAACCGGCGCTGTTATATATATTGCTTCACATGACAACAATCCAAAGCATCTGCTTCAGTTTGTTAATAACATTTTTAGTAAAGAATTCCAGCCGGAAGAAGGAAGAGATTATAAGCCTGTAAGCAATGAAGAATTGATTAATCTGGCTAAAAAATCTGGCGTTTCAGAAGAAGTTGCAAGTAAAGCTTTTGACAGACAATATTTGAAGTGGCAGGATTTGATTAACGAATGCATTCCTGATTTCAAAGAGCTGTTAAATGTTTCTGGGGATAACAAGGGTTCAATGACAACACCAACTGTCACCATTAATGGGAAATTACTAGATATTAATGCTGCAAGTGAAAAAAATATGAAAATTATTGACGCTTTGTTGCATTGCATTGGCTTGGATAAAAAGCAAGTTGGAGTTGCGGGTCAGATGCCTAAAGTGTCTAGCACTGACTCTCCTATTGAATTGTAAATAAGCTAAATTATAGAAATCTAAATTATTAAATAAAAACGGACGCTAGGCTTGTTCTTAACGTCCGTTTTTGTATAGAAATTATTTAATTTTATTTATAAATCAAGCGGCTTACTCTTATATGTAACTTGCGGCATATAACCAGATTTGCCAACATGTTTTTTATCGATTCCCAAAGACTTTAATATAGCTTCCAAAGGATCCATCTGCTTTTCAGAAGCTGCATGTAGATCTACTAGCTTACCGTTAATTGTTACTGTTGGAGTTGTCATAGCGCCTTTATTAGAGCCAGAAACATTCCATAAAGCTTTTTCTTCTGGAGTATTCTCATTAATAACTTCTTGCCACTTAACATAGTGTAGGTTAAAGGCTTCATTCGCAATCTTATTTGCAACTCCAGCATCTTCAGCTAAATCAATAAGAGCTTTATTTGGTGTTGCTTGGTATCCATCGCCTTCTTCCGGCTGGAATCTTTCGCTAAAAATACTATTGATGAACTTGAGCAAGTGCTTTGGATCGTTATCATATGAGGCGATATAAGCAATACCGCTTGATACGCGATAAGAATATTGATCTGAGCTAAAACGATTTAAGAATGACATAGGGTGAAGCTCTAGGTTAATTTGACCTGCTTCAACCATTTTAATTAAAGTTTCATCAACAGTACGATTAAAGGATCCGCAACCAGGGCACAAAGGATCAAAATAAGTAGCAACTGTAGGAGCACCAGCAGCTTGCTTGCCGTACCCATCCTTGCTAAGAAGAATTCCGCCTTGTAAATTAGATGCCGGTGGGATGTCAGAAGAAGGCAGTTTTTTAATCTCTTTGGCTATTTTGGAGTCTGCTGTATCCTCAGTTTGTGTATCTGGCTTATTAGTTGTTGGATTTTCAATTTTTACTTGTGGTTTATTGATTGAATTGTAATAAGCCATAAACCCAGCTCCCGCAACGAATGCAAGAATAATTAGTGCTATTACGATGCCAATTAAGCTTTTACTATAAGGGGTATTTGATCTTTGTATTTCATTATTTGTTGTTTCTTGTTGTTGATCCATAGTTATTCTCCTTTTGTGCGCCTTATTCGACACGCCGAGTATTGAGAAAATACTGATTTTTTGCTGTTTTTCTAAGATAAACATGATATATTAAGGCATGGCTCAACGAAGAGAACCTTCAATGGACCAGGTAAGTAAACTGTGGACGATTGATACCCGCCGATGTAGGAATTGGGGTCATGAGTGCACACCCTTCACTACGGATCGTTCGGCACGTACCTGCCGATGAAAGGACATATCATGGCAGAAGTTGTATTTGATCATGTGACTCGTATATACCCGGGCAACGATAAGCCTTCGGTTGATGACTTGAACATGACTATTAAAGATGGTGAGTTCCTCGTACTCGTTGGTCCATCTGGTTGCGGTAAGTCAACTACTTTGCGTATGTTGGCAGGTCTTGAAGAGGTTAACAAAGGACGTATCCTCATCGGCGGTCAAGATGTTACTACAATGCAGCCAAAGGATCGCGATATTGCAATGGTCTTCCAGAATTATGCACTGTATCCACACATGACAGTTGCTGACAACATGGGCTTTGCTTTGAAGATTGCAGGTGTTCCTAAAGAAGAAATCCGCAAGCGTGTTGAAAAAGCTGCAGAAGTGTTGGATTTGACAGAGTATTTGGATCGTAAGCCAAAGGCTTTGTCTGGTGGTCAGCGCCAGCGTGTTGCTATGGGTCGCGCAATTGTTCGTGAACCAAAAGTCTTCCTTATGGATGAGCCTCTTTCCAACCTCGATGCTAAGCTCCGCGTTCAGACTCGTACTCAGATTGCTGCTTTGCAGCGTCAGCTTGGTGTTACTACTCTGTACGTTACCCACGATCAGACTGAAGCTTTGACCATGGGTGATCGCATTGCAGTGATTAAGCTTGGCGTATTGCAGCAGGTTGGAGCTCCTACTGAGCTTTATGACCGCCCTGCAAACGTATTCGTCGCAGGCTTCATTGGTTCTCCATCCATGAACATCAATCAGCATCCAGTTGTAAATGGTCGAGCTCAGATCGGTGAGGATTCTATAGTTCTTCCAGCTGAGGCTGTTGATAAGCTCACTGCAGAGGATAACGGACAGATTATTGTTGGCTTCCGTCCAGAAGACGCAAGCTTGGCAACATCCGATGATCCAAATGCGTTCTCCTTGAAGGTAATGAACGTGGAAGATCTCGGTTCTGATGGCTATATCTACGGCAATATCATCACCGATGGTTCTCCTGAAGAAGCATCTACGATGATGTCTGATCAAAACAAGCTCACGACTATTCGCGTGAACCCACGTGCTCTTCCAAAGGTTGGCGACACCGTGAAGATCAAGATTGATCCATCTAAGATGCATCTGTTCGCACCTTCTACGGAGTTGCGTTTGAACTAAGAGCGTTGGTTTGCCTGCTTATATGAGCTAATAAGCAAACTTTCGGTATAAGGTATAGCGGGGTTCGCAATATGACGCGAACCCCGTTTTTGGCACAAAAAAGCAGCATAATAAGTGTGCAATAATACATCATTACAATGCATCGCTTATTATATATAGTTGTTATCAATAATTCGCCGGTGGTTAAGCTGTGTTTATATTGAATGCAGTGATATCGTTGGCATGAGCTTGATTGGTAAATAAACTTTATGGAATGGAATGACGCTCCTCAATTAGACCCGCGTGCTGTGCAAGCAACTTCGGTATCTGCACAGGACGAGAATGCGTCGTCTCAAGAGCCGCAGGCGCTTAAGATTACTGCGGCTAGTTCAAATCCAAAAATGTTTACACTGCCTTGGGAATTACCACTTTCTCAATGGCCTGCTGATTTATTCGTGAATTTGCCGCGCGGTATTTCTCGCCACGTTGTGCGATTTGTTCACGTTGGCGATGAAGTGTATGCAATGAAGGAAATTACTCGTCAAGTTGCAGAACGTGAGTATGAGCTTTTGCGTAGGCTTCGTAAACTTGAGTTGCCTACAGTTACTCCTATAGCTGTTGTTGCAGGTCGCCATGATGCTAATGGTGAAAAGCTTGAGGCAATGTTAGTTACGAAACATTTGAAGTTCTCACTGCCATATCGTGCGTTATTTGCTCGTACGTTGCGTCCGGATACCGCAGAGCGTCTTATTGATGCGCTCGCTGTTCTTATGGTGCGCTTGCATCTTTCTGGCTTCTATTGGGGCGATGTATCGCTTTCTAACGTGCTGTTTTTGCGAGATGCAGATGCTTTTTCTGCTTTTCTAGTTGACGCAGAAACTGGTGATTTGCACGGAAGCTTAACAGAAGGTCAACGAGAATACGATATTGATTTAGCTCGAACCAACATTATTGGTGAGCTTATGGATTTGAGCTCCGGTCAGCTTTTGCCGACGGAAGTAGATGAAATCAGCATAGGCAATCGTCTAGTAGACCGTTATCATTCGCTTTGGAGTACGCTTACTGACGTTGATAAGTTCAGTCCTGATGAGATGTGGCGAATTGAACGTCGTGTTAATCGTCTAAATGAGCTTGGTTTCGATGTTGACGAGTTGGAGATGAAGACTTCAGAAGATGGTCGAAGGGTTTTGGTTCGACCTCGCGTTGTGGATGCTGGCTATGCTTCCCGCAAGCTTCTTCGTCTTACTGGATTGGATGTTCAAGAGAATCAGGCTCGAAGGCTGCTGAACGATTTGGATGCGTATCGCACTTCTACATGGCGTCAGGGTGAAGAGTTGGAAATCGTCGCAACTGATTGGATGCGTGAAATTTTCGAGCCAACAGTTCGTATGATTCCTCCTGAGTTCCGTTCGCAAATTGAACCAGCTCAGTTCTTCCATGAAGTGTTGGATCATCGTTGGTTTATGGCAGAAAAAGTTGGCCACGACGTTGCTATGCAAGATGCTGTAACTAGCTATATTAAGAACGTATTGCCACAGTACAAAATGGATAAGCATGTTCTTGCTGCTATTAATGCAGATGCTGATTCTGGCGTCGTGGATGATGAATACACGTATTCTTCTCCAGCACTTGTAGGTCACGATATAGATGAAGATGATCAAGACGCTAGTGTTTGGGCAAGTTGAGTTTAAATTTTTCTGCTTGAGTCGGGTGAATTGTATCTAGAGAGATAATAGGGAGAGTGAAATGAGTCAATTTAAGAAACTATTTTGTAGCATTTTTGCAATAGTAATACTCATGAGCTTTTCTTCCTGTGGGAACGATAGTGTCAATCAGTCTTACAGTGACGAAATATCTTTTAGTGGTAGTAAGAAAATAGTAAAGCACAAGAAGAAAAAACCTACTAAACCTAAGAAAGTTACGGACGTTAATCTAACCGTATGGTCAAGTAGCAAAGACAATAGTTGGGTTGCGCAGATGGAAGAAAAATTTCAGAAAATCCATCCGGAATACAAAATAACTTTTAAAAATAGCGTGGTTGAGTCTCAGGATCCTGCATTAAAAATGAATAATAATAGCGAAAGTCCTGATGTTTTCTGTTACTGCAATGATATGATGATAGAGTTATTAAAACTTGGCAAATTGGGCGAACTTCCGCCGTACGCTGTTAAACAAGTAAAAAAGCAGAATGATGATGTAGTGGTTCGTGGAGTTACCTACACGGATGGAAAGCTATACGGCGTTCCGTATACAACTAACTCATGGCTAATGTATTACAACAAATCAAAATTCACACCTGACGATGTTAAGTCTTTAGATAAGATGATTGCAAAAGGCAAAGTAGCTTTTGATATTAGTAATGCGTGGTATCTTGCTGGATTCTATTCTGATGGGGCTGTATCATTCTTTGGCAAAAATGGGAATGATGCAAGTAAAGGTATAAAGTTCAATAAGAAAGCTGTTGCTATAACGCAATATATTATTGATCTAACAAGAAACAGTAATTTTGTTTTAGGTGGTAATGGAAGGGAGCTTAAAAGCCTTAGGAAAGGTTCTGTGGACGCGATTTTTTCCGGAACATGGAGTGCAAGTGAAGTGAAAAAGATTCTTGGATCTAACTATGCTGCAACTAGCCTTCCAAAGTTTAAAACTAAGATTGGAGAATTCCAGATGAAAGCTTTTTCTGGATCGCGTGATTTTGGTTTCAATCCTAACTCTTCTTATAAAAAAGCTGCTGCTAAATTTGCAGCATTTCTTGGGTCAAAAAACTCTCAAAAAGTATCTTTTGAAAAAACAGGCACGGTGCCATCAGATAAAAGGCTTAGTAAGTTTGTTGGTAAAGCTGATGCTGCAGCCGAAGCAGAAATGAAAGTTATTGCGCGCACTTCTATTCTTCAGCCGACAATACCTGAAATGTATGCTTTTTGGGATCCTATGCAAAAGTTCGGCAAGACAATAGCAAAAGGTGAAGCAAGTTACGATGATGCTGACAAACTTATAGATGATTTAAATCAAGGACTTCAATTATACCATTCCGACCGATAATTAAATTAACTAAGATTCGGGTTATAGGCTCCAAAAGTGTGTAAAGCTCAGCTGATGGATACTCTGCGTTAGTAACAGAGTTTGTGACGATTTATTGTTAAATATTCAGCTAATGAATGCTTCGAATGCCACAGAACATAAAAATAATCCGCATTCGATATACTACGAGCCCTACTGCCGTAGTTGTTATGAGTTTATTTTTACACATTTTTGTCTTGGTGGCGAATGTGCAGAAAGCAGATTTAATTATCGCAAAATGCTTGTATTGCAAGACCTAAAACATGATTTCTTACACACTTTACACGCTTTTGACCTATAACCCTAAGATTCTGTACTAGCCGATTATTTGGATTAACTAATCTACAAGCCATTAGTGTTGTAATAAACATACTTATACGCTCTCGGCTGTGTGCTTAAGGTATAAAAAAGTGCCCCCTGTGGGACTCGAACCCACAACCCAAGACTTAAAAGGACTCTGCTCTGCCAATTGAGCTAAAGGGGCAACAAATGCCAAGTGTACTACATTCAATCGACGAAGTGAATATCGTGTTAACTTATGCGTGTTACATACATTTATTGCAGTATTCCGAGTGACTCAAGTTTTGCTTTTATTTGTGTTGCTGATGGCTCAACCATAAAAGTATTATCTGCAAAAGTAACAACTGGAATATGCTTTTGATTGCTAATTTCAATCGCTTTTTCTTCAGCGCCCTCTTCTGTTTCAATATCATGCCAAATAAATGCTACTCCGTACTGGGTTAGTGCAGCTTTCGCACGTTTGCAATCTCCGCACCAATCTGCACCGTATACATTTACGGTAGGCTGATCTGACATAAAATCCTCCTCAATTATTTAGTGAATTCAAATTTTGCGTAATAATAACTAGCGCTATTTATTACGACTTTTATTAGTGTAATAGATGCAGGTGTACCTAGACATATTGATGTTGAAGTGTGACAAAGATGAGAAAAAATAGTGAAATGTATTGCTAGTGTCCCTTGACTTTCATAGTCTTGATGTCATGAACATGGTTATGGATATGAACATGCTAATTTGGTTTGCGGTTGCAGCTGTTGTTATTGCAATCTTATTGGTAACAGTTGCAGTGATTTTGCGCATTCACAGCAATAGTCATGGGCCAGTAATTCCTAAAAGCGTTAATAGCTCAATCGATACGAGCAAATCTAAAGCGCGCGGCACAAAACAATCTGAAAAGCAGATAGAAAGTGACGTTGCTGTTGAGCGCAATGAAGAAGCGAAGTCTGAATCATTGCCAGAAAGCACCTCTTCGCGTATTAAGCGTCTTCGCGAACGTTTGTCTCATAGTGCAAATCCATTTGGTCGTGCATTGTTTAATATCATAAGCAAGGATCATCTTTCGGAAGAAGATTGGGAAGATGTAGAAGATACTCTTCTTATGGCCGATGTTGGTTCTCGAGCTAGTGAAGAATTAGTAGAAGATCTACGCAAAGATGCACGCATTGCTGGCACCTCTAGTGCAGAAGATGTGCATTCAGCATTGCGTACGAAACTTTTGAAAATAGTAGATGAAGATGCTGATCGACGCTTAAACGCAGATAAATCAGATGCGCATCATCCTAGCGTTATTATGATGGTCGGCGTTAATGGCACCGGTAAAACCACTACTGCTGGAAAGTTAGCGCGATTGTTTATTGCTAAAAAACGTTCAGTAATGTTTGCTGCAGCAGATACTTTTCGTGCGGCTGCAGCTGATCAACTTGAAACTTGGGCATCTGCAGTAAGCGTGCCAGTTGTTCGTGCAGATAAAGACGGTGCTGATCCTGCTTCTGTTGCTTTTATTGCTGCAAATAAGGCGAAGGAAGAGCAAGCTGATTTATTGATTGTGGATACTGCTGGTCGTTTGCAAAATAAAGCAAATTTGATGGAAGAGCTTGGCAAAATTCGTAGGGTTATAGAAAAAACTATGCCTGTTGATGAAGTATTGCTGGTATTGGATGCTACTACTGGTCAAAATGGCATGTCGCAAGCAAAAGTGTTTGCTGAAGCTATTGGCATTACGGGCGTAGTTCTTACTAAGCTCGATGGTTCTGCTAAAGGTGGAATTGTTATAGCTGTTCAACGCGAACTTGGCGTGCCGGTTAAGCTAGTAGGTCTTGGCGAAGGGCCAGATGATTTGATGCCGTTTGATGCTCAAAGCTTCGTAGACGGTTTGCTCGCTTAATGCTGAACATTTGTAGCTGCACGAATGGTAGTTTTTAATGTTCCATTAAAGTTCTTCTATGAGTTTTGGCTATAAGGGTTTCTCGGTACAATAGTTATATAAGTAATACTTAAGTTGCAACGATGTATTGTTGCGCTGTTTCAAATAATTGAGGTGAAAAATGACCACAATGGATCCGCAATGGGCATTGTTGGCTGGCGCATTGGTGTTTATTATTACGCCGGGTATTGCCCTGTTCTATGGAGGTCGCGAACGCGCTACTTCCATGGTGAATATGATGATGCTTTCAGCTGGCGCTATTGCTGTAACCACACTGGTTTGGACGCTGTGGGGATGGTCGTTAGCTTTTGCTGGCAAAGATATGGCTGGCGGTGTTATAGGTGATCCATTGAGTGGTTTGCTATTCCGTGATTCGATGGTGGCAGATCACGGTGTGTTTACGTCTATGGACGCAAATTCTGGGCTATCTGGCGGCATTCCTGCAGCTTTTCGTTTAGCATGTGCGGTAGTTGCAGTAGCTCTTATCACCGGAGCTCTAGCCGGTCGAGTGCGTTACGCTATTTGGCTTATTTTCGTAGCTGTATGGATTACTTTAGTATTCGCTCCATTAGCACATATGGTGTGCGGTGGTGGCTTACTTTCGCCTAATGGTGCTATTTCACAGGCGTTAGGTATTTCAGTGCATGATTTCGCAGGTGGCTCTATATTGCATATTGCTGCGGCTGTTTCGGCTTTTGCGATTGTTATGATTATTGGCGGACACGCTCACTTCCCTCTTAAGCGCTTTGTTTTGCATATTAAGAAGGTTGCGCATACGAGTGGCAATGCTAATTCTGGAGCTACTAATTCGCGTAATTCTAAAAGTCGTTTATCGCGCGCATTGTGGGCTGATGTTGAGCATGCTAAAAATGCCGCTAGTGAGACTGTTGTCTCTCCAGTTGCTACAGTAACTGAAGTTGCTGCTGAATCCACTGCAACGCAGTCAGCAGTTGAAAATGGTGTTGCTGCTCGCCAGCCACATAATGTTCCTTTTGTTATGCTTGGCGTTTTCTTGATTTGGTTCGGTTGGCTTGGGTTAATGATTGGTTCTTCTGCAGGTGTTCCTGGAGTTGCGGGTTATGCTTGGGTGAGTTCCACAATAACTGCTTCTGCTTCAATGCTTGCCTGGGGCGTGACTGAACGTTTACACTCTGGATGCTTTACTGCTTTGGGAGCTGCGTCTGGCGTCATGGCTGGATTAGCTGCAAGCGCTGCAGCCGCGGATGTTATTGCTCCATTGTGGGCTTTAGTTTTGGGTGTTCTTTCGGGTGTTATTACTTCTTTAGTAACTCACTCTCGTACTTTTGTGCGCTACGATGGCGCTTTGCATGTAGTTAGCGTTAATGGTGTTGCTGCGCTTATTGGTGTGCTTGCAGTAGGCTTATTTGCTGATGGTTCCGGATTACTTGCTGTTGGCGACTGGCATCAGTTAGTTGCGCAACTGTGCTTGATTGGAATTACGGTTCTTTATGCAGGTGCCGTAACTGCAGTGCTAGCTTTTGTTCTTGAAAAGCTTTTTGGATGGCGCATCTCGGAAGCTAAGGAACGTAAGGGCGTTGATTTAGCTGATCAAGGAGAACGTGCTTACGATTTTTCTTCTATTGCACAAAGTCACGATGGCGCTGTAGTTGCTGTTGCAGATGATGATGCAGATAAGACTCAAATGGCTGTTCTTACTTCCGTTGATATTGATATGAGCGAAAATGAGGTTGAACAATCTGATTTTATGGCTGATCAATCTGAGGCGAATTCTGAACAAGGTGATTCTAAGGCTGATGATACTAAATCTGAAGTTGAGCAAAAAGAGTCTTCTTCTGAAGAAGAGTCTGAAACTGTAGAAAAAGATAAACCAGCGCAAAATAATAAGAAAACAGAGAAACGAAATAATAGTGCTAAAGAATAGACGCATGTGCGTAGGCGCTATTGTTTAGAAGCAAGTTCGAGTTTCTGATATAAACCGCATGTCTTATCTAAGATATGCGGTTTTGTTATTTTTGCTAATTTAAAATCAAGTTTTTAATTAATAAGTTATTTTTAGTGAATAAGTTATTAATATGACACGCACGAATTGCTTGATGTGGATAAAAAAGATAAGTTATCCACATTTTAGGCGTGTCTACGTGGATATCACACAAATTTATCCACATAGTGGGGATAACATTGTGGATATCCTGCGGATAACTTTTTAAAATAATATTTTTATTTGCGATTTACACATATTTGTGTTACTTCACTCGCAATTACTTTTGCATAAAATTTGTTAGCAATTGCAATCTTCTTTTATGCAAGCGTGACAAAGTAGCAGTAGAATGAAGCATTATGACAAATCAAAAGTTGGATAACCAGGACAAAAAAGACGTATTGCGCAATATTTGGCTACTAGCCGTACCAACTTTTGGACAGCTCATATCTGAGCCGGCATTTGTACTTATTGACACTGCTATTATTGGTCACATTGGCAAAAGCGCTCTAGCAGGTCTTTCTATTGGATCAACGGTACTTCTTACTACTACAGGTCTTTGCTTATTTTTGGCTTACAATACAACTTCACAGGTTGCGCGTCTTTTAGGCGCAGGTAAGCGTCGAGAAGGTTTTAGCATTGGCATGGATGGATTGTGGCTTGCATTATTGCTCGGCATAATTCTTACAGTCATACTTATTTTCGCCGCTGAACCGTTATGTTACGCAATAGGCGCGCGTGGCTCTACGTTGCAAAATGCTATTGTGTACACACAAATGGTTATGCCCGGATTGCCTGCGATGCTGCTCGTGTATGCAGCAAATGGCATATTTCGCGGTCTTTGCAACGTGCGCATAACATTATTTGCTGCTGTAAGTGGAGCTGTTCTAAATACCATTCTCGATGTAATCGCAGTATTTGGTCTCAACATGGGAATCGCTGGTTCTGGTATTGCAACAATGATTGCACAATGGTATATGGGACTTGTTCTCACCATTCCTGCAGTTATTTGGGCTACTCAAAGTGGTGCGCGTCTCAAACCGCATTTCCAGCATATTCTACATTCTGCTGGAACTGGTATGCCTTTGTTTGTTCGTACACTTGCATTGCGCGTGTGCATGGTAGCTACGGTTGTTACTGCGACTCATCTCGGTACTAATACTCTCGCCGCGTATCAGGTTGCTAATTCCTGTTGGAATTTTGTTATGAATATTTTGGATGCAATTGGTATTGCTGCGCAGACTATTGTTGCTGCAGCGCTAGGTGCAGGCTGTCGTAAGCGCGCAGGAATGATTACGCGTATTTGTGCTCAAGTGGGAGCTGTAAGCAGCGTAGGAGTCGGTTTATTCATGATTTTCGTGGGTTGGAGTTGCGCGCCACTATTTAGTCAGCATACAGATATTCAGTTTTTAATTTCTGTAGGCATGACAATATTAGGATTGTTCTTGCCTCTTGCCGGATGGATGTGGGCACTAGATGGCGTATTAATTGGCGCAGGTGATCACCGTTACTTAGCAAAAGCTTGCTCAGTAATGGCTGCCGTCTATTTAACATTTTTGGCGCTCACAAGCGTTTTTGATGTCGTCGTCGATGCTAATGACGTGGTAAGAACTATTACTTTATGGGTTGTTTTAAATGCTGTTTATATTGGGGGGCGTGCAATAGGCAATAGTTTGCGCATAAGAAATGATACGTGGATGGATTCTGCGCTAAAAATGTAAATAAAGTTTTGTGTTAATACATTTACGTTTTTTCATAATACGTGCGCGCGTTTATACTCGTTTTTATGGCAGATAATGATATGTGGCAATCTACTAAAGGCAATGTTATCCGCGCAGGTAGCAATCGTGGTGGCAATGGTGACGCCTCTGCATATGGTTCTGGCGTTGCAAATCGTGGTGCCGAAGTAGGTGCTACGTTGTTTGATCGTGTGCCTCCTCACGATGTCGATGCAGAAATGGCTGTGCTTGGCGGAATGCTTATGAGCAAAGATGCTATTGGCGAAGTGTCTCAATTGCTTGAAACATCAGATTTTTATTTACCGCAGCACCAAACAATTTATGATGCTATTCTTACGCTTTTCGCTGGCTCACAGCCTGTTGACGTTGTGCTTGTAGCTAACGAATTAATGAAAGATGGAAATCTCGATAAAGTTGGCGGAGCTGACTATTTGCACAGCCTAGTAGCTTCTGTGCCAACAGCCGCAAACGCAATGTACTACGCAGATATTGTGCACCAAAATGCTGTTCTTCGTAACGTTATTACTGCTGGCACAAAAATTGCGCAAATGGGCTATTCTGCATCCGGAGCTCAGGCAGAAGATATTGTAAATCTTGCGCAATCAGAAGTGTATGAGATGAGTGCTGGCAAAGTGCGTCAAGATTATGTTGCTATTGGCCCAGTTTTGCAAAATACACTTGATCAGCTCGATAAAATGCAAAATCACGAACTTGAACAAGGTGTGCCGACTGGATTTAGAGATATTGACGAAGTTACTCAAGGTTTGCAACCTGGCCAAATGATTGTTGTTGCTGGTCGTCCAGCTATGGGTAAGTCAACACTTGGCATTGATTTTGCGCGCTCAGCAGCACTACACCACAATATGACGTCTATTGTGTTCTCTCTAGAAATGAGCAAAGTGGAATTGGCTCAGCGCATTATTGCTGCAGAAACTAATATTCCGCTTGCTGCTATGCGAAGAGCAGAAGATATTACTCCAGATCGTTGGAATACTCTTAATACTTTTTGGACAAAAATGCAAAACGCTCCGCTTTTTATTGATGACAGTCCAAATATGAGCTTGATGGAAATTCGCGCAAAATGCCGTCGTTTGAAGCAAACTAATGATCTGAAACTGGTAGTTATTGATTACCTTCAGCTGATGAGTTCCGGCAAGCGCGTGGAAAGTCGTCAGCAGGAAGTTTCAGAATTCTCGCGTGCGCTGAAGCTTCTTGCTAAAGAGCTTGAAGTGCCAGTTGTGGCTTTGAGCCAGCTTAACCGCGGACCTGAAATGCGAAACGACAAGAAGCCACAGCTTTCAGATTTGCGCGAATCTGGTTCTATTGAGCAGGATGCTGACGTGGTGTTCCTTGTGCATCGCCCTGATTTTTACAACAAGGAAGATCGCCCAGGCGAAGCAGATATTATTATGGCAAAGCATCGTAACGGCCCTACTGACACGTTTAATCTTGCCTTCTTGGGTGCAACTTCCAAGTTCATGGATATGCCGCAAGACTACCAGCAATAAGGGGTGTGATTTAGTATGTCAAGCCGCGACCATAAATCGCATAAAAAGTTGCGCCGAAATTTGCATAAGCATTGGTACAGTTTTGCAATGCCTGCTGTTGGTAAACTTGTTTGCGCGCTTTCTAGGCTGCTACATCATGGTGGAAGCGCATTGCCGGGTAAAGTTATTGAAAGCCTTGATTCTGGCTTTCTAGCGCGTACTCTTGCCGCATTGCCGTACGGAATAGTTCTTATTTCCGGAACTAATGGCAAAACTACCACAACGCGTATGGTAACTTCTATGCTGCGCGACGCAGGACTTAACGTATTTACTAATCCAACCGGTTCAAACTTTACTAGAGGAGTAGTGGCAGCTCTTGCAAAAACAATGCCGGCTTTTGGCACAAAACTAAATGCGGATATTGCAGTTTTAGAGCTCGATGAAGCGTATGCAGTGCATTTTGTAAATCAAATCAAGCCTCGCTACTCTTTATTGCTAAATGTTATGCGAGATCAGCTCGATCGATTCGGCGAAATTGACACAACTGCAAAACTATTAAGTAACGTAGCTGCAGCAACTGAAGGAACGGTAGTACTAAATCGCGAAGATCCACGTATTTGCGCGCTTGCAAAAGTTGTTCCTTCCGAGACTTGTGTGCGGTATTTTGGTTTGGATGACGCAGTAAAAAGCATGTTCCCAACGGATGATGATTTGCACAATACTGCCGAAAAAAGAGAAAATTGCGAAGATACTGCAGAAAGCAAGGCTAACAATCTTCCTAAAGCGGACGTTGTGCTTTCAAAAGTTGGAGACCATGAGGCCGAGTTTATACTTGATGGCAAGCGTAAAACCACATCTGTAAAACTCGACGGTGCTTACAACATTTTCAACGCTGCTGCTGCAGCAGCAGTAGTTCGCGCTATCTTGGCGGACGCTAAAAAACAAAATTCTACGTTGCAAAAATTCGATGACGATGCGCTTATGGAAGCGATTTCGCACGTAACTCCTGCTTTTGGTAGAGGAGAAGTAATTGAAGTTAATGGAGCTCCTGTTGAGCTTGTTTTAGTGAAGAATCCTATTGGTTTTAGACTTGCGATTGCTTCGGACCATCCGCAAAATCACGATACCATGATTGCAATTTGTGACGAATACGCTGACGGTAGAGACATGAGCTGGCTGTGGGACGTTGATTTTGCAAGCTTTAGCGGCACTGGAGTTGCGTGTGTTTCGGGCACTCGCGCATGGGATATGGCTTTGCGGTTGCAATACGATAAGGTTGAGGCTCGCAATGTGAATACGGATTTGGAAGAAGATGCTAAAGCTTTTGTAAATGGCGATTTTAGTGGCAATACTAAAAATGCTAAGCGCATATATTGCACGTATACTGCTATGCTTCGCGTGCGCGCTGCTTTAGCACAACTTGCGGAAGTTAAAGACGTTGGAGTCGGGAAGTAATTGTCATGAATGGTTCCAGTGATATTAGTAAAGCAAATGCTACTTGTGAAGAAAATCGCGTGCTAGATATTGTGTCGTTGTACCCGAAAGACATGAATATTTACGGGGATTACGGGAATGTGCTTACGATTATGCGCCGAGCGGAATTGTATGGCTACGAGCCTGTGCTACACGAGTACAATGTTGGCGATTTATGGCCAGAACACGTGGATATGATTCTTGGTGGCGGCGGTCAAGATCATGGTCAAAGTAGAGTAACTGAAGATTTATTTGCGCGCGCAGACGCGATTCGTGGGCTTGCAAAAGATGGTGTTCCAATGCTTATGATTTGTGGACTTTACCAGCTTTTTGGAGAGTATTTTGAAACCGTTGAGGGGCAAAAGCTTCAAGGAATTGGCGTGCTCGGCGAGCACACGGTTGGTCAAGACGTGCGTATGATTGGAAATCTTGTGGAGCATAGCGCCGATTTTGGCGATATTGTGGGATACGAGAACCATTCTGGGCGCACAAGCTTGGAAGATGGCACGCAGCCGCTTGGCTCGGTTAATAGTGAAAATTGCGGTAATAATGGCAAAGATCACACGGAAGGAGCGCGCAAATACAATGTTATTGGAACGTATATGCACGGCTCAGTTTTGCCGAAAAATCCGCGTCTGGCTGACTTTTTAATTCGTACTGCTGCGCAAAATCGTTACGGCGAATTTTCGCCAAGGCAAACTGATTCTCAACGCGCGGAAATTGCTAAATTAGACGAATTAGCCGATCGCGCTCGCGAAGTGGCCGTGACTCGTCCGCGCTAAACACAAAAGCCTGCTGAACTTGCAAAGTGTTGCAAATCAGCAGGCTTTTTGTAGTTTTTGATTCTAGCTTTTATATTCTAGTTTTCGCTTGATTTGGTGAGTATATTAGTCAATCAAACCATACAAGCGATCGCCAGCGTCGCCAAGACCTGGAACGATATAAGCTTTGTCGTTCAAATGTTCGTCAACAGCGCAAACAACAACCTTGAAATCGATGGAAGGATCAAGTTCCTTCTCCAAGCGCTCTAAGCCTTCTGGGGCTGCCAAAATGTTAATAGCAGTAACATCCTTAGCGCCGCGCTCAGCTAAATAATGCGTAGCGGCAATAAGAGTGCCACCAGTGGCAAGCATTGGGTCAAGAAGGAAGCATTGACGACCGGTCAAATCTTCTGGCAAACGGTTGGCATAAGTGACAATGTCGAGCGTCTGCTCGTCGCGCTTCATGCCAAGGAATCCAACCTCAGCGGTTGGAAGAAGGCGAGTCATGCCATCGAGCATGCCAAGACCAGCGCGCAAAACCGGCACAACCATTGGGCGTGGGCGGTTTAAATGCTTGCCAGTCATCTTGCAAATAGGAGTTTCAATCTCGCGATCGCTAACTTCCAAATTGCGGGTTGCTTCGTATGCTTCGAGGGTTACCAATTCGGAAACCAACTCGCGGAAAATGTTAGAAGGTGTATTCTTATCACGCAAAACGGTGAGCTTGTGGTCCACCAGCGGATGATGTAAAACATGAAGATCCATACCTTCTAGGGTAATGCAAGCATGGCATGTTAAGCTATCGGCGTGCCGTTATTTTTGCGCGAAATATAAACAAATGTGAGTAAAAATATATATTTTATCTAAAATTAGCTAGCAAAATCTAAAATATAAAATCTAAAATATAAAATTCGAGATTCAGAGCAGAAACGATACTGACTTGCGAAAGCGCCTGTCGGCGCAAACGCCGCTCGCAGCGGCAAAAAATGGAGCCCGGGGCTTAAACACAAGCCAGCATCATTTTGAGTATACCTTGTTTTCTATTTTCACGCGCCGCATAATTTTAATCGCAAATAATTTATTCCAACTTTCCTGCGCGCCATAATTTCGCTCCATGAGCAAAAGATAACGAAAGTGCGTGCATATTTGCGGATATGTGCAAAACTTTTGCAATTTTCTGCGTGTGCATTGTATTTGCTTGTTCGTCTAACTTTTTTGCGTAAACTTGCATTCCGCGCGCAATAATCGAAGTAAAAGCTGAAGATCGGTAAAGCGCTACAGCAAAATCGCCTGTAAAAGCACCAGAAAGAATAGAATCTGCAAGTCGCGCAATATCCTCTCCTGTAGGAGCTTCGTCAATCCCTGTAATAGCGGATGCGCTTGTTGTTTCAGGTTCGCCAAGACTCCAATACTCAGCATAAGCTTCGCGCTGTTTTCGTAGCGACATTCGCAATAAATACAGTCGCCACAACATTCCAGGAATAGACTCTGCTTCCGCATGGCTCCACAAATCTGCAATAACTTCAATGCCCTCATTTTCAACCAAATTCAGCACGCGCTCAACGATTTCCGGCGACTGCGTTTTATGAACGCGGTTAAGCAGAACGGCAGCGGAAGTGTGACTAATTTCGTTTACAACCTGCGGATCTGTGCCGCCTTCAATCTGCGCGAGCATTGCAGGATCCATTTGTGCAGGCCGGCTTGGGCGGGCAGCTCCTGTAGGGCTTGGCATAAAAGCAGATCTGCTTGAATGAATGGAACTCGATTTTGAATTTAAACTAGTAGACACTTGGAAGAACCTTTTCAATATCGATAATGCGAGCACCTTTAGGTGTATTAATTATGTGCAAAACTATTGCGCTTCCTGTAGGCATGTATGGAGATTTTTGGCTGAGTATGCGCTTGTGTGCTCTAGGTTTTGTTATTTCGCGCAAATAATCGAAGAAAGTGCCAATAACCGGGCGATGTAGGCACATGATGGTTGCGTTGTTAATTGTGCTTACGTTGTTGGCTGTGCTTACATTGCTAGTTTCGCTTGCATTTTGTGCGTTGTGATCAAGATTTTGTATTTCTTTTGTAAGCACAGATAGCGTAGATTTTGGTTGTTTTTCGTGATGATCTTCAGTAAGTTCCGCAACCTGTTCTATTGGGAGTGAAGAGTCGTGCGCAAAAGCTGCAACCGTTTCTACGCAACGCTTCCAAGGAGACGATATGATTTTATTCGGCGCGTAGCAGGCAAGCTCACGACCTAAAGCGTATGATGCGGCTGCTCCAAGGGGTGTGATTGGTCGAGTCGCTTCGCTTCCTTGCCAAGTTTTTCGAGACTCAGCTTTTCCGTGACGCACCAAAAGCAGCGTGCTGTATTCTCCTTGACCTGCGTGGAGCTTTTCTAAGAAAGCGTCTAGCACTTCGCGGTCGCTATCGTGCGTAAGTTTTTTGCGCGCTTGAGAAGGAGTAAGCCATAAAACATTGCCAATTTCAGTAGGCTTAGCTGGCTTAATTGGTCCGAAAGCTGGTAGACGCTTCGCTGCAGTTGGCTTGTCGATTAAGTGCATCATCCAGTAGTGGATTCGCTTTATTACTTCCGGCTGAGAATTGCGATTTTGGTTGCTATTTGATGAGCTGTTCTTGGAAGTTTTTTTGCCTTCGCGCTCAAGCGGATACTCTATTTTGGCAATGTGTGGGCCTAGTGTGACTGAATATCCTGTTTCTTCTCCAACTTCGCGCACGGCTGTGTGGCGATGCGATTCGTTTGGCTCGTTTTTGCCTTTTGGCCAGCTCCAATCGTCATATTTAGGACGGTAGACTAGGCAAAGCTCAAAATCATCGTCGCTAGACCTTATTGCGCTGATTGGCTTATTTGCATGGTTTGGATTTATTGCATTGCTGCCTGTTTTTGCCTCTTCACCTGCATTTGAGCTGTTTGTAGTATTGCGCTTGCGATAAATAATTCCGCCAGCTGCTTCAACGTATTGCGTCGTTACTGCACTCATATTCACTATTTTAGCGGTTTTCTTTCGCAAATTTTAGTTGTGCTGTAATCTTTTACTTTTGTCACAGTCATAGCATTAGCAAAAGAGCTGTTATTGTTTTATAATCCTTAAATTTGCTAAAACTGGCAAATGGTGGCGTAAAAAACATCCCAAAACTGGCAAATGGTGTTGTAGAAATTTCGGCTATTGCCGGCAACGCTTGAAATTTAGGCGGTTTAGAAGGAGCAATAAACACAACAAGAGCCAGAAACATGTTACTGAATCTGGCTCTTGCTCATCGTTTGTTAGTTATTTGCGATTAATTTGCGCCGCGAGGCTTGCGCGTATGAGTATGGATTAGGTAAGCCTGGCTGTCCACGAGCGGACGGCCTTCCTTATCGCGAGAATGCAAGGTATACGTGCCGTCGCCATCCATCCACCACGAAACAGTAGAATCAGCCATTTGCAAATCAATGTACTGAATCAAAGCTTCAACCTGATCAGGCGCGCTGATACGAACCAGAGTTTCAACGCGGCGGTCAAGATTGCGGTGCATTAGATCAGCCGAGCCAATCCACACTTCTGGACCGCTTGCAGGACCGTCACCAATCTGCGGACCGCAAGAATTAGCGAACGCGTAAATACGGCTGTGTTCAAGGAATCGACCAAGAATAGAGCGCACACGAATATTGTCGCTCAATCCCTCAATTCCAGGCTTAAGCGAGCAGATACCACGCTCAACAATATCAATCTTTACTCCAGCTTGAGAAGCTCGATACAAAGCGTCAATAGTCTGCTCGTCAACCACAGAATTGACCTTAATCTTAATCCAAGCTTCCTTGCCGGCAAGAGCTGCAGCTTCCTCGCGCTGAATTCGCGCAATAATACCAGTGCGAACTGTACGAGGAGCAACAAGCAGGCGGTGGAAACTAGACTTCGGTGCATAACCAGAAAGTTGATTAAACAAGCGAGTCAAATCCTGACCGACTACAGGATCGCAAGTAAGCAAACCCAAATCCGTGTAAAGGCGAGCAGTTTTAGGATTGTAATTACCTGTACCAACATGGCAGTATCGGCGCAACCCTTCTGCTTCCTGACGAACCACAAGAGAAAGCTTACAGTGAGTCTTCAAACCAACAATGCCGTACACAACGTGAACGCCTGCGCGCTCAAGCTTACGAGCCCAAGCAATATTTGCGTCCTCGTCAAATCGTGCCTTAATCTCAACCAGCGCAAGCACCTGCTTGCCAGCGTGAGCCGCATCAACAAGAGCGTCAATAATTGGCGAATTGCTAGACGTACGATACAAGGTCTGCTTAATTGCAAGCACTTTTGGATCCGCAGCAGCCTGAGCAAGGAATGCCTGCACAGAAGTAGAGAACGAATCGTAAGGATGATGCAGCAAAATGTCATGCTCGCGAATCGAAGCGAAAATATCTTGCGCGTGGCTAGTTTCAACTTCCGCAATCTGACGGTTCGTAGTAGGAATGAACGGACGATACTTCAAATCTGGGCGGTCAAGCGCCTGCAATTCAAACAATACCGTCATATCAAGCGGCGAAGGCAAACGATAGACTTCCTCAGGGCTTACGCGAAGCTGATTTGCAAGCAACTGAGAAAGGAATGGGCTGGCCTCGTTAGAAATTTCCAAACGAATTGGAGGTCCAAAGCGGCGGCGAAGAAGTTCCTTCTCCATAGCATTGAGCAAGTTTTCTGCGTCATCTTCCTCAACATCAATATCCTCGTTACGTGTAACGCGGAAGGAGCGGGCTTCCTTAATAATCATGCCTGGGAAAAGCGATTCCAAGTGTGCTGCAATCAGCTTTTCCATTGTGATGAAGCCGTAGCGCTCTTCGCGACCTTCTTCGTCTGTTAAATCGTCAACTGGTACAAGGCGATTCAAATTATCTGGAATTTTTACGCGTGCAAAATGCGACTTTCCAGAATTTGGATTTTCGACGATAACAGCCAAGTTAATAGACTTGCCGGAAATGTATGGGAATGGGTGAGCAGGATCCACTGCAAGAGGCGTAAGAACAGGGAAAACTTGCTTTTTGTAGTAATCAGACAAACGCGCTTTTTCTGATTCTGTAAGCTTATCCCAGCTGAGCAAAACAATGCGCTGTTTGGCAAGCTCAGGAAGAATGTGCTCAATAACATAGTGAGCGTGCTCATCTTGGCGGCGGTGAGTTACCTCACTAATAGCGCGCAATTGCTGACGAGGGCTTAAGCCGGATGCTGCAGTTACTGCTATTCCGGAATCTATTCTGCGCTTTAATCCTGCAACTCGAACCATAAAGAATTCGTCGAGATTTGACGCAAATATAGCAGCAAAATTAGCGCGTTCAAGAAGTGGCAAATCTGTATTCTGAGCCAACTCAAGCACGCGACGATTGAACTTCAACCAGCTTAATTCTCGGTCGAAGAAACGATCTTTTGGCAACGGTAGCTCACCCTCACGAGCTTCACGCTTTTCTGCCTTTTCATCTTCGGCGATATGCTCTGCAATTTGACCACGCAGAATCGCCTTTGAGGGAGCGTCAAAAATTTGTACCATATTCTGTAATTGTATGCGTTGCAAGGGAAGTGCGCGACTGAGTGTCGATTTTATTCGCTTGCTTTGCGCTCCAAAAATATCTTGCGACACGCCGGAGTGTGTCTCATGCGAACGTAATTTAACATGACAACCTTTGCATGTTCACAAAATGCTGCAAGAGTTGCGATTTTTCGTGTGCAATTGAACAGTAGTGACAATATGTTAACAAAGGCTAATTTGCTCTTTACTATTAGGCAAAAAACGATGATAATAATAATTACAAAAACAAAAAAGAGATAGCGGTAACCCACAAAAGTGTATGGATATGAAATCCGTGGACGTTGGACGGGATATTTAAGACTTTAACCGTTGCAACGAGGATGTTGTGAAGATGAAACCGCAGATATTGTTTTTGTAGATAAGAGGCTCGCCAAAGTGGCGGGCCTCTTTTGATGTGAGTGCGATTTTACTGCTCACGCAGACTGTCGCGCGCATAAGGGAAACTATCAAAGAATAATTGTTGGAATTCATTTTCTTAGCTTCTTTGAAAATGAGAATATATTGTGTTCCATGCTGTGCTAATCGCAATTGCGAGTTGTGAATTTATTGACGCGTGATTACGTGTGTGGAGTTTGAAACAGGTAAGAAGGATCGAAGGACCATGCAACATTCGTTTATGGCAATGTTGGCTGCAGAATTTATTGGCACTGCTATTCTTATGATTTTTGGAAACGGTGCTGTGGCAAACGTTGAATTAAAAAATACTAAAGGACACCATGCAGGTTGGCTAAATATTGCTATGGGCTACGGTTTTGGCGTGATGTTCCCAGTGCTCATGTTTGGCGGAATTTCCGGCGCGCATATCAATCCTGCTATGACAATTGCGCAAGCTGTAAACGGCATGTTCCCGTGGAAGGATGTAGCTCCTTATATTGTCGCTCAGCTTTTGGGTGCGTTGGTTGGCCAGCTTATTGTGTACGTAACTTATTTGCCGCACTACAACGAAACTGAGGAGCCGGGAGCTATTCTTGGCACTTTCTGCACTACGGACGCTTATAACAACAAGCTTAATTACTTCCTTAACGAGTTCTTCGGCACGCTTGTGCTTGTTCTGGCTGCACTTTGCTGCCTAACTTCTCCATGGGGTGAGAAGAATTTGGCTGGCGCTTCAATCGTTGTTGGCTTTGTTGTGTGGGGCTTGGTAACTTCTATGGGTGGTCCAACTGGCCCTGCTTTGAATCCTGCTCGTGATCTTATGCCGCGTTTGCTTCACGCGATTTTGCCAATTCCGCACAAGGGCTCTTCTCGCTGGGGTGAAGCATGGATTCCAGTTATTGCTCCTATTGCCGGCGCAATCTTGGGCGTGGTTATGTACAAGTCGTTATTTGCATAAAACATTTGCTTTTAACCGCGATTGATTGCGGTTGATTGCGATTGTAAGAAGCGCGTAATGCTAGTATGAATGCGTTACGCGCTTTTTATTTTGCGAGCTTATGCTTTGCAAACTTGTGCTTATTAAGAAAGATATTGGAAAAGATATTAAGAAAAATTTTAAGAAAGACGAAATAATGTTTTCGAAGTCAACTATTGCAATTGGGCGTTTTGCGCCGACTCCTTCCGGGCGTATGCATATTGGCAATATGGTAGCAATGTTGGCTGCGTGGCTCTCTGCAAAATCGCAGGGCGGCCACATGCTTTTGCGTCTAGAAGATCTTGATATTGCGCGAATGCCGAAGGATGCTAGCGCGCGAGTTATTGAAGATTTGAAGTGGGCTGGTCTTGATTGGGGTGGCGAGCCAACTTATCAGCATGAGCGCACTGCAATCTACCAAGAAGCTCTTGATGCGCTAAAATCTTTGCAAGATGACGACGGAAATTCGTTAATCTACCCTTGTTTTTGCTCGCGTTCCGATATTCGTGCGATTGCAGCTCCGCAAGAAGGCGACGGTTTTATACGCTATCCGGGTACGTGCAGAAATCTTCGCAAAACTGCGCAAGGTTTGGCACAAATCGAAAAGCGTTTGCAAAATAATCAGCAACATTCTTTAAGGCTTGCTGTTCCCTCGGCTGATTCGCCGCAAGCAAATGTGAGTTTTGAAGACGCGATTTTTGGGGAGCAATCTTTTAATATTGACCGCGATTTGGGGGATATGGTGATTCGCCGAGCGGATGGCGTTTTTTCTTATCAGCTTGCTGTTGTTGTTGACGATGTTTTGAGCGGAGTAAATGATATTGTGCGCGGACGCGATTTGCTGCGTTCTGCAGCGCTTCAGATTTGGATTGGTGAGCTGCTTGAAAAATCGGGATTTTTTGCGGCTCACGGCGTGCGTTATGTGCGTCCGCAATTTGCGCATTTGCCGCTGATTGACAACGCACAAGGCGAGAGGCTTGCCAAAAGTAAGCACTCACTAGACGTCGGTGCGCTTCGTGAATCTGGCTGGAGCGCTGAGCGCATGATTGGCTATTGCATGTATCTTTTGGGATACAAAAAGCATGGTCAAAATCAGCCGGTAGATATGAGTGCTGCCGACGCGCTCGCGTTATTTAAAAGCCTTGACACGCCGTGGGATTCTGTTCGCGCAAACCTAGCTGACAAATCCGTGCCCTTCCTTGATTAAACTATGTAGTTAGGTTTGATAGATTGGGGCAATAAATGGCATATATGACGCAAAAAGATTTAGCGAATACTGAGGTCGATTGTGTTCGTGCGCGTCAAATTGCCGACGGCGTACACAGTGTGCAAGACGCCATTGTTCAAGCCGAATCGCATTATGGTCGCAAAGCTGAGTCGGTTACACTGCTTGCCGCAACTAAAACGCGAGATGTTGGCGAAATCATGGCAGCGCTCAGAGCAGGAGTGCGAGTAATTGGGGAAAATCGCCCACAAGAAATCGTTGCAAAAGCCGAGATTTTACGCGCACAAGCTGCTCGCGAGAATTTAAACGTTGGTGTGAACGGCGAAATTCCGCTCTACTTAATAGGTCAGCTGCAAAGCAATAAAATAAACAAAGTTTTACCACTTGCAAATGGTATTCAGTCGGTTGACGGCATTGAACTTGCGCAAAAAATATCTGCTCGCGCGCAAAATTTGGGACTTTGCACAGACGTTATGTTGGAAGTGAACGTTTCGGGAGAATCTACAAAATCCGGGTGCGCTCCCGAACGTGCGATTGACGAAGCTCTCGCTATATCTAGCCTGCCTGCGCTTAATTTGCGCGGATTTATGACGCTTGGAGCGCGCGTGGATGATGAAAAAATAGTGAGAAGTGGTTTCGCAAAATTGCGAGAAATTAGAGATTGTGTGAGTGAACAACTCGCGCAGGATCATGATGGAAACTCTGCAAAACTAGAGCTTTCGATGGGAATGTCCGGCGATTTTGCGTGGGCGATTGCCGAAGGTTCAACAATGGTTAGAATCGGTTCGGCAATCTTTGGCCCACGAGCATTTGTGTAGTTTTAAGTCAAATTGATGATTTTAGTTACGCATGCACAATCACATTGCGCAGCGAGCCAATGCCATCTACGTGCACGATAGCTTCGTCACCAGCGCGCAAAGTTCCAGCCGGGTATGGAGTTCCTGTCAAAATCACATCTCCTGGAAGAAGCGTTGAGAAGCTTGAAATTGCGGCAATTTGCTCAGGAATACTGTGAATAAGTCGAGATGTAGTGCCGTCGGCTTCTGGCACATTTTCACCATTAAGCGTAAATGAAATATGTGCATCGCGCCAATTTAGCTCGGTTGTAATCCAAGGTCCAAGTGGGCAAGAAGTGTCGAAGCCCTTTGCGCGCGTCCACATTGGGTCGCTTCCTGCGCAATCTCGTAAAGTTACGTCGTTTACGCACGTAAAACCAAAAACGTAATTCATTGCGGTATCTGCCGTTACGTTTTTGGCGATTTTGCCCATAACGACTGCCACTTCTGGCTCAAAATTCATGTCGTTTGAGCAAGCAGGAATCACAATCGGATCGTCCGGACCAATCACAGAAGTACTCGGCTTTGTAAAAATCACCATGTCTGCAGCAGTATGCGAAGAAGCCGCAGAAGAGGTAGCGCGCTCGTCATCGGAACGAGTATCGTAATTTTTTGCCAATCCGTACACTTTTGACGGAATTACAGGCACAAGCAAGCGCACGCCATCGGCATCCAATGCGTAACGTTTACCAGTTGGCTTAACTCCTTGTGGACTTAAAGGATGACCTTCAAGGGCTACTAAATAATCTTTACCGTCGGTTTCGTCTTTTTGAACGAAAGCGTATTGCGGAACTTCATTATACGAAAAACGTGCAATTCTCATGTTTTTAAGATTACGACATATTTACTACTTAATTAGAACCTACTTACTCATTAACTAAACTTGATTGCTACTTAATTAAATTATCTGCGTAAATTATTTGCGATTGAAAGTTCTTGAAAACAAAACTTGAGTCTAGTACACTCAAGTTTTAGGAATAAAGTTATAGGAAAATCTGTTATACGTATCAGATACATGAAAGTGAAAGCTCGTTAGAACTCGAAAGTATTGTCAAAAAGCTTGAAATTGCAACGAGAGTTGCAGCGAAAGTTGCAGTAAAAGTTGCAGCGATTTGACTTAACTGAAATGTGTTTTACAGCTTTCGTGGAAGTGAGGTAGATATGGAACAAAAGTTTACAACCCTAGCACAAGACGCATTAAGCGACGCTGTGCAGAGCGCGGCGGCAGCTGGCAACGCGCAAGTTGACACCTTGCATTTGGCGGATGCTTTGCTTCGTCAAGAGCAGGGAGTTGTACGCGCGCTTATTGCGCAAACGGGGGCAGATGCGCAACAAATCGGTGCTGAAATTCGTAACGCATTAGTGGCATTGCCTTCATCTACTGGCTCAACTACAACTAAGCCAGATGCAAGTCGTCAGCTTTTGGCTGCGCTAAGCCAGGCAGAAAAAGAAATGCGCGCAATGGGAGACGAATACGTTTCTACGGAGCACATGCTTATTGGCATAGTTGCAAGCGCGCCGAATGCAGTTGCGGATATTTTCAAAAAGCACAACGTTTCCGCAGACGCGTTGCGCAAGGCTGTGCCAACTGTACGTGGAGGCGCGAAAGTGACAAGTCCGGATGCTGAAGGCAACTACAAAGCGCTCGAAAAGTATTCTGTTGATATGACTGCGCGCGCTCGCGAAGGAAAGCTCGATCCAGTAATTGGTCGCGATCAGGAAATTCGCCGCGTGATTCAAATTCTTTCTCGCCGCACGAAGAACAATCCTGTGCTAATTGGCGAGCCGGGCGTTGGTAAAACGGCAGTTGTAGAAGGATTGGCTCAGCGAATTGTGGCAGGAGATGTGCCTACGACTTTGCAAAACAAGCGTCTTATCAGTCTCGATTTGGCTTCGATGGTTGCAGGTTCGAAGTATCGCGGCGAGTTTGAGGAACGCTTAAAAGCAGTGTTGAAGGAAATTCAGCAATCAGACGGTCAAATTATTACGTTTATTGACGAAATTCACACTGTTGTTGGCGCGGGATCTGCAGAAGGTTCAATGGATGCTGGCAATATGCTTAAGCCAATGCTTGCGCGCGGTGAGCTGCGCTTGGTCGGCGCAACTACGCTTAACGAGTATCGTGAGCATATTGAAAAGGATTCCGCTCTTGAGCGCAGATTCCAGCAAGTATTCGTCGGCGAGCCATCTGTTGAAGATACGGTGACGATTTTGCGCGGACTTAAGCAACGTTACGAAGCACACCACAAGGTGACGATTAGTGACGATGCAATCGTAGCTGCAGCAACGCTTTCAAACCGCTATATTACTGGCAGACAGCTTCCAGATAAGGCGATTGATTTGGTGGATGAAGCGGCAGCTCACTTGCGTATGGAGCTTGATTCTCAGCCAGAAGAAATCGACGAATTGCAGCGCAAAGTTACGCGTCTTGAAATGGAGGAAATGCAATTAAAGAAAGCGGAAGATGCTGCTGCTAAAGAACGCTTAGAAAAGTTGCAGGAAGAATTGGCAAACTCGCGCGAAAAGCTTGCTGGTTTGAAGGCGCGTTGGGATGCTGAAAAAGCTGGCCATAACAAGGTTGGTGATTTGCGAGCGCAACTCGACGCTAAGCGCGTAGAAGCCGACAAATTCACGCGCGAAGGCAACTTGGAGCAAGCAAGCCGTATTTTGTATGGCGAAATCCCAAGCATTCAAAAAGCTTTGGAAGAAGCGGAATCGCAGGCTGCTAACGCTAAGAGTGAAGCGAAAGAGCCGATGGTTCCAGATCAGGTTGATGCTGATTCTATTGCTGGAGTTGTTAGCGAATGGACGGGCATTCCTGTTGGTCGCTTGATGCAAGGCGAAAATGAGAAGCTGCTCAACATGGAAAAGGAGCTTTCTAAGCGCGTTGTTGGTCAAAGCGAAGCAATTCAGGCTATAGCGGATGCTGTGCGCAGAAGCCGTGCTGGAATTGCAGACCCGAATCGCCCGACTGGTTCGTTCCTATTCTTGGGTCCTACTGGCGTTGGTAAAACGGAGCTTGCTAAGGCTCTTGCCGACTTCTTGTTTGACGACGAGCGTGCAATGGTTCGCATTGATATGAGCGAGTACATGGAAAAGGCTTCCGTTTCGCGTCTAATCGGTGCTGCTCCTGGTTACATTGGCTACGAGGAAGGCGGCCAACTTACTGAAGCCGTGCGTAGACGTCCGTATTCTGTAGTGCTTTTTGACGAAGTTGAGAAGGCGCATCCAGAAGTATTCGACGTTTTGTTGCAGGTTTTGGATGATGGTCGTTTGACTGACGGTCAGGGTAGAACGGTTGATTTTACGAATACGATTTTGATTATGACATCAAACTTGGGTTCGCAATTCCTTGTGCAAGAAGGCTTGGACGATGCTGCTAAACGCAAGGCTGTTATGAATGCTGTTCACGCTGAGTTTAAGCCAGAGTTCATCAACCGTTTGGATGAGCTTGTTATGTTCCATCCGTTGAGCCGCGAAGAGCTTGGTGGAATTGTGGATATCCAAGTTCGTCAAGTGGCTGCACGCTTGAGCGACCGCCGCATTAGCTTGGATGTGAGTGACTCTGCTCGAGCTTGGCTTGCAGAGCATGGCTATGATCCAGTTTATGGCGCTCGTCCGTTGCGTAGATTGGTTCAAACGGAAATTGGCGATCAGCTTGCGCGATTGCTGCTTTCCGGCAAGGTGCATGATGGTGCTCGCGTAGTTGCGGATTGTGAGAATACTAGCGACCATGTGATCCTAAAGATTGCGTAGTGCCTGCATTCTTTAATGTAGTCAAATAATGTAGTCAAATCGAACAAAGCGTGCTGTTTATTGGATTATTTTCCAGTATGCAGCGCGCCATTTTTGTATTAGATAATGCACGTGTTTAATTATGTTTTAAAAGTCAACTCAATAGTGTTTAATAGAACGTATGTTCGATAATATTGTGATGCTTGTTTTAATGGTGGTTACTGTAGCAATAACCGCCATTGTTGTGCTGGCTATTGTTAAGCACAACTCTGGAACGCAAGGCGCTAATGGCGTAAACCAGCGCGAATTTAACGAATTGCGCTCGCAGTATGAACAAGCGCGCGCTCAAGCACAAGAAAATGGCAATCAGGCTATACGGTATCGCACGCAAGCAGAGCAGCTTGCTGAGCGATTAAAGTTTGTTGAAGCAGAACTTGCTAAGGCGCAGCAAGCAGAGCAATTGCGAGTGAATCGCGAAGAGCAATTGCGCACAGAGCGAGAAGAACGCGAACGGTTAAATCGTGAAAAAACTTTGAAAGAGCAAGGTAAAGTTTTGGAAGCGCTTGCTCCAGTAAAAGACAATCTCGAAGCTTTGAAGAATAAAGTTTCGCAGATTGAAGAAGGACGCAAGCAAGAAATGGGTGTGCTGAGCACTCAGCTTAAAGGCTTAAGCGAGCAGCAAACAAGGCTTGACCGCGAAACAAGTTCGCTTTCTGCAGCATTGCGAAATAACAAGGTTCGCGGAGCTTGGGGCGAGGCTCAGCTAAAGAATATTGTGGAATCCGCAGGCTTGCTTGAACATGTTGATTTTGATACGCAGGTTGTTGTAACTGGAGTAAATGGCGAGCAGCAGAGGCCGGATATGGTTGTGCATCTGCCAGGAGGCAAAACAATTCCAGTTGATGCAAAAGTTCCATATGCGGATTATCAACGCGCTTGCGAAATACCAGATAATGCAAGTGACGAAGAATTAGCTAGAAGGAACGAGCTTCTAAAAGCGCACGCTAAGGCTTTGCGAGAGCACGTTAGAGTATTGGGAGCTAAAGCATATTGGCAGGCTTTTGAAACAGCACCAGATTTTGTAGTTGCATTTATTCCAAACGAAGCGTTGCTTCAGGCAGCTCTTGAGGCGGATCCAACGCTTATGGATGATGCTTTTGCGCAAAAAGTAGCACTCACTTCGCCAGTTACTTTGTGGGCCGTGCTTAAGTCTGTTGCGTACGCATGGCAGCAGCAAAGTCTTACAGATGATGCAAAAGAACTTTTCGATTTATCTCGAGAATTGTACGATCGCTTTGCAGTTCTTGGAGAAAATGCTTCAAAACTTGGCGTATCTTTGGCAAGAACAGTTGCAGCTTACAATAAGTTTGCTTCCTCGCTTGAATCGCGAGTGTTGGTAACAGCGCGTAAACTTCAGAAGTTAGATCAAAGTAAAGTTATTGCTTCAATAGATCTTATAGATTCTGATAAAGCTGATGTTAAAGAGCTGAGCGCTCCGGAAGTATCAGTAGAAGATCGTTAAGCATAAAAACATCAAAGCATCAAAAATTGAAGAACTCTAAACGCTAAGGAGTGTAATAATGACGGAATTACAAGAGGAACGCGCTGAGCTTAAGCGCATGCTTTGTGCTGATATGATTGCGAAACCATTTAGTGAACTGTTTTCTGTTACATTTGCTCAGCGTGGCTCCAAGTTGGTTGGTGATGTTCTTTTTGATGCAATTGAGAAAGCTGGGTATTCGTTAGAACGCGATGTTGACGCTGTTGGCGCGTTAACTGCTGCTGCGGTGCCGATGGTTTTTGCGCTTATTCATGCTGCAGAACGTAAAGGAATTGCACTCGACGGCTTTGTTATGGATTTTGTTTTTCCTGCAACAAAAGGCCCGTCAGTTAAAGGCAAGCGAGTGCTGTTGCTTGACTCTTGGCTTTCTGAAAAATCGTATGTTCAAACTTCTTCGCTTGTGACTTTACGACACGGAAATGAATTAAGTCTTGATTTTGGCATTGTTAATCAGCAAGGCGCGCAAATTCTTGCTATAGTTGCATTAATTGGTGGTGTTGACGCCGACGAACAAGGCGCAAGGCATCTTCAATTAGTAAATCCAATAAGTGAGGAGAGTACTAAAATGGCATTTGTTCAAGCTTTCGATGAAGAAGAATTACGTGCAGATGCAGATCACGACGATTGCTGCAATGACAACTGCTGTGGCGGTCATTGCGAGGTTAAATGCACTGGTGATTGCAAGCATGATGGTTGCACTGAGCCTTGCTGTGAAGATAACTGCTGTGGTGGCCATTGCAAAGTAGAGTGCACGGGTGATTGTGCTCATGATGGTTGCACTGAGCCATGCTGTGAAGACAATTGCTGTGGCGGTCACTGCAAGTCAGGTTGCACAGGCGATTGCGCAACTGACGGCTGCCAAGACTAGCTGCAATTACTAGCTGCCAATACTAAGCAAAAGTATTAAACGGAGCAAAACTCACACATGCACGAACCGAATCCAATTACTTTGGCTGCAAAAGCTTCCGATGAGCCAGAATTCCGACCTATAGGAGTTGGCCCATGGGAAGAAGAGCATCCAGGTGAACCTCGTCCAGATAATCCAGAATCGCCAAATTATGATGCGCGGTTTAGCACTGAATTATTAGACGAAGGCGACCAGCGTAACGTTTTAGATCGCTACCGGTACTGGAAAGTAGAAGCCATAAAAGCGGATCTCGATTCTAAAGGCCGTCATGAGTTTGAAGTAGCTGTAGAAAATTGGACTCACGATTTCAACATAGGCTCTATGGTTCGCACTGCAAACGCGTTTACTGCGAAAAAAGTGTATATCGTAGGGCCTCATAAATGGAATCGCAAAGGCTCGTTAATGACTGAGCTATACCAATACGTTGAGTGCTGCCCAACTATTGAAACTCTAGTAACTAATTGGCGCGAAAATATGCTTAAAGAAGCAGAAGAAGCGCATCAACTTTTGCTTAAAGCACAAGCAGAAGGCAATAAAGAAGCCGAAAAAATCGCAAATATTAAGGAACAAGACGCTAAAAACGCTCGCGTTATAGCGCTTGATATTATTCCAGGCGCTGTTGCTATGGAAAACTACAAGTTCCCTAAACGTTGCCTTATGCTTTTTGGTGCGGAAGGTCCAGGTCTTTCTAAAAAAGCGTTAGAAATGGCGGATGACGTTGTTTATATTTCGCAATTCGGCTCTGTTCGCTCGCTAAACGCAGGAGCTGCTGCGGCTGTTTCCATGCACGCGTGGATTGCGCAACATGCAGCACCAAATTGCTGAATCTTAATTAAAAACTTAATTAAAAACTTAATTAAAATTTCAGCAGCAAAATTTCAGCAGCAAAATCTCAACAAAAATATTAATCAAAACGCAGTAGCTTGTACTTATAAACGTTTACATTTAATCTATATTTTTTTTATTTGTGATACTGTTAAGTTATGTTAGAATTCCAACATATTACAAAGCGTTTCGGCGCAAAAACAGCGCTTAACGACGTTTCTTTCGTCGCCGAAGACGGTAAAGTCACGGGCTTTTTAGGTCCTAATGGCGCTGGTAAATCTACTACCATGCGTTGCGCGTTAAATCTTATTCATGCCAATAGTGGCACTTCTCTTATTGACGGAAAGCCTTACGCAAAAATCGCATCCCCAATGACGGAAGTTGGCGCAGTTCTTGATGCAAAGTCTGCTCACAGAGGTCGAACGGCTTACAATCACCTGTATTCACTGGCTTTAACTCACGGAATATCAAAGAAACGTGTCGATGAAGTCATTGATATTACTGGTTTAACTAGCGTAAAAAATCGCAAAGCGGGGTCCTTCTCGCTCGGTATGAGCCAGCGTCTTTCGATTGCGGCGGCACTTTTAGCAGATCCGCACAATCTTATTTTGGACGAGCCAATTAACGGTTTGGATCCAGAAGGCGTTAAGTGGGTTCGCGAATTGTGCAAGTATTACGCAAGCCAAGGTCGAGCAATACTACTTAGTTCGCACTTAATGAGCGAAGTTGCGCTTACTGCAGATAACTTGGTTATTATTGCGCATGGCGAAATTTTGAAGCGTACAACAGTACAAGATTTTGTTAATGCACATTCGCAGCACGCTGTGCGACTTGTGACTCCAGAAGGCGAAAAGCTAAAGTCTGTGCTTGCTCAAAATCATCCTGAATGCAAGATTTTGCAAGATGTTCGCACTCCTCAAGACGTTCAAGAAGGCGAGCTCCTCAGAATAACAGGATGCGAGCTTAATCAGCTTGCTCGCGAAATTGCAGATAATCAAATCATGGTTTATCAGCTGAATCAAGAGCATGCATCGCTTGAGGAAGCGTATTTGGCTCTTACACATGGCCAAGAGCAGTACGCAACAAAAGCATTGCCAAATGCTACTGCTGCGACTGAAACGCAATATGCAGATGGAGGAAGCGCAAAATGAGTGGGCAAATTAATCAATCTGTTAGTCAATCTGTTAATCAAGAAACAAGCAGCTCTTACAAAACCGGCAGAAGCATGAACGCTCAGCACTTACGCCTTACATTTATGCACACGCTTAAATCTGAAATTGTTAAGCTGCGCGGACTTGCGTCTACGTGGTGGTGCATGGCATTAACAATTGTTTTGCCAGTAATTTTCAGCTTTATAATCGCGCTTGTGCAGAAAGCAATGTCTAAAGTTGACATTAAGAATGGAGCAAATCAAAGTAAATCAAGCGCTGCAATTACTGTTGGGCCGAGCAATAAAAGTGACCTTATTGCATCTCAAGAAAGCATTTTCCGCTTGGTCATTAGCTTTGCTTCTGTATTTTTGATTGTTTTGTCGATTTTTGCAGTGCTCGCTGTAACCGCGGAGCATTCTACAACTTCGATTCAGGCTTCTCTTACTGCTGTACCTAGAAGGGGTATGTTTTTTACGGCTAAGTTTATTGCTGTTGCAATCTACGTTTTTGTGGTTCAACTTATTGCAATGGCAGTTTCGTTAGCTGCTGCAGAATTAGCTTTTATGGGAGATAACATTTCCGGATTATCGGGAAGCAACGTGTGGAAATTGCCGCTTACTCTGTTTCTTGGATCTCCTGCAATTATGGTTGTTGTAGCAGCAATGGCGTACGGTTTTGGCATGATTTGCAAGTCAACTGCTGGCGGAATTATGTGCGTTATTGGAGCCGTGATGATTTTGCCTAGTGTTCTTAGCATTATTATGTTTGCAAGCAATTTCGCGAAGTGGAATTCAATACTTATACAGCTTTTGCCAGCCACAGCGGTGGGGAAATTCTTGGGCGGCTCCCCTAATTCGGGTGCACAGCTTCCACCAAACGCATATATTTTCACATGGTGGCAGTCCGGTTTAGTGGTTCTCGCTTGGGGCGTAGTTATGTACGTAATTGGCTACGTAATTGAAAAGCACCGCGATATTTAAATTATAGTAAGTAAAATAAAAAATAACCCCCGTTCGATTGCAATCATTACTGAGCAAACGAGCGGGGTTTATTTATTGCAACTTTTGCCGATACTAGTTTTAATTCTTTTTGCTAGAAGTAAAGCGCCCACTGCAAATAGCATAACGCCCCGAGCAACCATAGCAATAATAGATGGCACTAATTCTGGCACTAAGCTCATTGTGCATTTTCTTGAGAATCCTGATCGTTTTGTTTCTTTTTAGCAAATTGAGGATGAGCATACTCTGGACCAATATAAGAAGTATCAGGCAATGGCAGCTCGTTTGTAGGCTTAGCTTGCTGCGGTTGTGCATACTGAGGTTGCTGCGCGTACTGCTGCTCATAGTATGGTTGCTGACCGTATTGCTGATTGTAATATTGTGGTTGTGCGTACGGTTGCTGCGCGTACTGCTGACCGTATTGGATTTGTTGTGGTTGTTGCGCGTATTGCTGCTCATATTGTTGTTGTGCGTATGGTTGCTGCGCGTACTGATTTTGTTGAGCGTACGGTTGCTGTGCATATTGCTGTTGCGCGTACGGTTGTTGAGCGTACTGATTTTGTTGTTCATACGGCTGTTGCGAGTACGGTTGCTGAGCGTACGGTTGTTGCTCATATTGTTGTTGCGCGTACTGCTGTTGAGCGTACTGCTGACCGTATTGGATTGGTTGTGGTTGTTGGGCGTACGGTTGTTGCTCATATTGTTGTTGCGCGTACTGCTGTTGCGCGTACGGTTGTTGAGCGTACTGATTTTGTAAGTATTGTGGAGTCTCCTGCTGCGGTTGAATAGGTTGTGGCTTTTGAGCTGACAAGTCAGTTTGAGAGGCTTCTTCTATTACGTTGGCGTGTAGCACAGGTGCAGGTTTGGCTTGAGGCTCAGGCTCGGCTTGTAGCTCGGGTTCAGATTGAGGTGCAGGTTGTGTCTCAGCTGGTGTCTCGGGTTCAGATTGAGGTTCAGGTGCAGGTTTGGCTTGAGGTTCAGGTTCAGGTTCAGGTGTTACTTGCACGGCAGGCTCAGTATTTGCTTGCACTGCAGACTCAGGTGCTACATTTGTTTCATGCTCTGTCGTTGGCTGCGTATCAAGCTCAGGGGATACCTGTGCCTCAGGCTCAGTAGTCACATGCGTTTCAACCGCGATTGTTTCCTTAGGCTCAACTGCTTGAGGTTCTGCAACTGCCTTAGGTTCAACTGCTTTAGGTTCTGCATATATATGAGATTCTTCCGTCAGCTGAGGCTCTACTTCTGCCTTTACTTCTGTCGCTACTTCTGTCGCTACTTCTGCCTTTACAGTTGTATTCTCTGTTGTTAATTGAGTCTCTGTTGTTAGTTGAGTCTCAGAAGTTAATTGAGTATCAGGCTCATTTTCAGGCATCAATTGAGGCTCAGGCTCAGTTAACAATTGAGGATCTACTGCCGCATCTTGCGTTAATTGTTGTAGTGAATTTAGCGGAGTCGTTTCATTGTTGATATTATTAGGGATTTGTTCTTGAACATATACTCCTGTAGGATTCTGGTATTTTTGTTCATTGTTATAAACATATAGAGGTTTGGACACGTATGCTGCGTTGTCTCCTATTGTCGCCATATACGCATCTTCGAGTGAAACGCATTCTTTACTTAACTGATATGTAAGTAATTGTTTATTGTTAAAGAATTGCGCCAAATCTGCAATATTTGCATTATCTATAACGAAAGCTGCGCCTTCCTGCACGTCTTCGCTTTTGTGCTCAACTTGCATAATAGAGCATTCGCTATGCTGAGATTGCATAATGTCAAATAGCTTTTCTGGTTCAGGAGTAATAACTCGTACAGTGTTTTGAGAATATGCAGCAAGCAAATCTGCCACGCTTGTTTTTTGTAGAATCTCACCATGCGCAATAATAACAAGATCGTCTGCAATAAGAGAAAGCTCACTAATGTTATTAGTGCTGATAAGTACTGCGCCGCCGCGTTCTGCATAGTATCTGCAGATTCCGCGCAACCATTTAATTCCTTCGACATCTAAACCATAGAATGGATTATCTAGTATAAGGTTATGAGGGTCTGCGAGAAGCGCTGCGGCTACTTCAAGTCGCTTGTACATGCCGGTTGACATTTCTTTGATTTTCATATTCTGTATAGAGCTGATTCCAGCAATATCCAGAGCTTCTAATATGCGATTTTTTGGAATTTTACAATATTTCGCAACGAATGTGAGCTTTTTTATAGCACTAGTATTTCTGTAATTATCTTTTAAATCTAATACAGTGCCGACTGTTTCTATTGGGGAATTAAGCTTTTTGTATGGGACGCCGTCGAATAATGCTTCACCTTCATTGGATTTTATGAGTCCCAATGCGCAATATAGCGCAGTTGATTTTCCAGAACCGTTAGGTCCAACAAATCCTGTAACTTTACCATTTTCTGCTACAAAAGAAATATTATTTAGTACTTGCTGTTTTTTATAGTACTTGGATATATTCTGTATCTCTAACATAACTAAATCCTACTGCGTAATTTTAAATAAATCTATTATTATTGCTAAACCCCACCCGGTTTTTTAGGTTCTTGTTGAACTTGCAACCGGATGGGGTCTATGCAATTAAGGTTTTTAAATTTAATATATTATCTAACTCATTAATATCATTTCATAATATTTCTCATTCTTTCTACGGTATGTCCGATTCCGTAGAATAATGCTGCCCAAATAATCATGTATAGAAGCGAAATCATGAAGTTTGGCATAAAAATAGTCCAATTACTTATGTGTAATTCCGCATCTAATAAGCAATTACTTGCAGCATATGATGGCAACATTTGTAAAATATTCAACGAACCTGAAATTGCAGGATCTGCAATAAGTAACATCAAAGGGTTGTACGTGCCGTATGGGCTGTACGTGCCGTATGAGCTATACGGGCTGTACATGCCATATGGATACATTGTAGAAAAATGTGTAATGCCATTAATTATGCTACTTATTAATGTGATAACAATTATTGAAGTAATAACCATCTGCGATAGTATAAGCCATAAACTTCCAGCAGCTGCAGATTTGCATATTAAACCCATTCCGTAGCCCATAATTGCAAACAAAACCATGCATATTGCTGAAAGAATCATCGTTGCAATTGATATGCTAAATAGACATTTTCTTTGTGGGTCAAATGGCATATAAAAATCAGAGAACATAGCTGAAAGAGCTATATTTAATACAATCATAGAAATTATTTGCATAATGAATGCATAAAATACTACGACAATTAATCTTGCAAATATAAGTAGGTTTCTTCGTGGGACTGCAATAACAGAGCTTCTTATCGATCCTCTTTTGCGATCTTGAGTTGCAGCTTTGCTTGCGAAAACAATGACGATTATAAGTGCAGATAGTGCGAGCGGAATGCAGAATAATGACGCGGAGTTTTTTACAGCGTCAATAAAAGGTTGTTTTCCGTTGCATTCGCTGTAATGCCAGAAACCATTTGATTTATACCTTCCGCTGCATGATGGCGCAGATTGATATCCTTGAGCTAATATCGCAGACGGACTCATTCCTGCAGGAATAAGCGCGTGAATAATAGATGACAGTAAGGATGCGGAAATAATTGGAAATATTATGAACAGTGCTGTGCACCACCATGTAAACTTTGCGTATGCTAACTTAATTGTTTCAGACTTAAGCACATTAGCAAAAGTTAAATGGTAACGTGTGTTTCTTTTTAAAGATGCAGAAAATTGCATCTGTGCTTGCATTTGGTTCATATTTACTGCATTTTGGCTATTCATAGTTGATGCGTTCATCGTGCTTCTCCCTGAATGCTCTGTTGCGATTGTGGAATATATTGCGTTTTCTGTTCTTTTAGAGATTGTGCAAATTGCGGATGTGCATATTGTTGTTGGTCGTATTGCGATTGCCTGTATTGTTGACTGTGTCGCGCTGTAGGTTGCGCAGGTTGCACAGGTTGCACAGGTTGCACAGGTTGCGTCTGAACATATTGCATCTGCTGTTGTTGCATATATTGAGTTTGAGCAGTCGCGCCGTTTTCCATACTCTTATATGCGCTAGTAGGAATGGATACGAATCTTGCATGCTTAGCAGTCATTGCTAAATAAGCGTCCTCTAAAGGAATGTGTTCATTATTTATTTGGTAAGTAATCAATTGTTTATTGGCAAAACTTTGAGATAAAGATGTAATATCTGCGTTATTTATAACAAAAGCCGTGCCTGCTTGAACATCATCATTTTTGTGAACAACTTTAGTAACAGTGCACTCTCTATACTGTGACTGCATGATGTCAAGAAGCTTTTCAGGTTCTGGAGTTATAACTCTAACTGAAGCATATTGCGAATAAGATTCAATAAATTTTTTAGTAGTAGTTTGTTGCAAAATGTTGCCATGTGCAATAATAACCAAGTTGTCTGCAACGTTAGCAATTTCACTAATTGTGTTTGAACTTAGCAATACAGCTCCGCCGCGTCTTGCATAATATTTACACAAATCTCTCATCCATCTAACGCCGTCAGCATCTAACCCGTGGAAAGGCTCGTCTAGAATAAGGTTGTGAGGATCTGCTAATAACGCTGTTGCAACTGATAGTCGTTTACGCATGCCGGCTGACATTGATTTAATATCCATATTTTTTATAGAGCTGATTCCGGCAATATTCAGAACTTCTAATACGCGACTTTTTGGTATGCCATAAACGGCTGCGAAAGCGTTGAGATGATTAATAGCGCTTCTGTTATAATCTTCAATCTTTATATCTAACACAGAACCGACTGTTTCAATTGGAGATTGAAGACCCTCATAAGGCATACCATCGAAGTAAGCTCTGCCGCTATTGGTTTTCATTAGTCCCAATGCACAATACAGTGCAGTTGATTTTCCGGAACCGTTAGGTCCAACAAATCCTGTAACTTTACCATCTTCTGCTACAAAAGAAATATTATTTATTGCTAATTGTTCTCCGTAGCTTTTTGTCATATTTCTTATTTCTAACATAACTAAATTTTACTGCTAAAAATGTAATAAAAAAATCCTATTTATATAAAAAGTAAGGACTTTATCTTGTAACTGGCTACAGGATAAAGTCCTTACTTGTTTCATTTTTATGTATTTATTTATTTATGCTCAATTGCAATATGAGTTCAGTCATTCTTTACAGTCTCAGCAACGCGAGGCCACAAAGTTGTACCCCAGTTCTTGATTGTGCGCTGGCGAACCAACGGCAAATCGGTGCGGTTGTACACTGTGCGCCATGGTTCCCATGCTAAGCCGGTCTTTTCTTCCAACTTAATGCGCAGGTTGCGCACATTGCCCTTGAACTGAATCGTTGTGCTGAAGTGAGCGGTACGATACTTGCCGTTTCCTTCCCAAGCGCGAGAACGTACGTATGGAGTTCCGTCGATATCAGTGCCGTACTCATCCCAGTAGACGTAGTAGCGAGCTACATAAGCTCCACGGTGATCCAAGGTCAAATAGCCGTCACGGTAAGAAGAAACCTTGGTTTCAACGTAATCGCTGTTGCTCTGAAGAGTTGCTACTTCGTTATCTTTTACGAAGGAAGTAGTGTAAGCGATTGGAACAGCTGGGCTGGAGGTGCTCAAATTTGCACCTTCCTGAATCAAAGCCTTAAGCGTATCGATGTTGCCGGTAATAACCTTTGCTGCACCGTCAGCGCTGCCGCCGAGAATCACTGCAGTAACAGAAGTATTCTGGAGAATGCGATGGAACTCGGTGTTTGGCTTGATTTCTACGCCCTTAATTGCTGCTTCTACTGCAGCCTGGAAATCAGTGCTCTTGCTGGTGGTATCGAACTTTACATACATTGAGCGGCCATAAGCTACGTTTGACACGTAAACTGGTGGGCGCTTGCTGTCGACGCCGCGGTTCTTCAAGCTTTCTGGCGTAGTGCATGGAGCAAAGAAGTCTGCTGGGCTATCTGGAGCGTCAACGCTTACTGTGTAGTAAGTTTGCTTGAAGTTCACAATTTGAGTCTGCTTCTCACCCTTGTGTACTGCATCGAAATCAATCTTCAGCGGTACGCCAATCTTTGCAAAATCAGCACCAAACTTAGCTTTGAGCTGGTTCATGCTCTGTGCGCTTGCGGAATCATACTGCATACGAGCTGCCACATGATGGCTTGCTGCATATTGTGCATTCCACTTAGAAACTAAGCCGTTAACTGCTGAAGTAACGGAGCTCTTGGTTGGATGCTGCACAGTTACAGCACTCTCGCCGCCATGGAAGCCTGGCAAATCAATGCTCAAAGTTAATGGAGCACGATTTGCTGAAATCAAGCTTGGCATGTTATCCATCAAATTCTGGTCAGCGCGGAATAATGCACCAGGATATACGCGATCATTGTTGGCGGAAGTTACCGACAAGTTTGAAGTTGTATTTGTGATGTTCTTCTTCTGGTGTTCAACAACAACGAATTCGCCGTTATTGTTGAAGCTGTCGCTGGAGAATTTATTGTTAATTGTTTCGCCGTGACGTGCGAGAATATTTGTTTTATCGTAATGCAAATCCCACAAGTAGTTGTTCAGCGAGTCTTTGCTAGCTGCGCAAGATGCAGCTGGATCCGAAGGTTTTGCAGAAGAATCTGCCATTGCTGGAACTGCTAAGCATTGTGGAATAATAGTCGCGCCCGCGAGCAACAACATTGCTGCATTACGGTAGAACTTTGTGCTCTTCATATGTATCCTTCAATTTTTATTAGATTTTATTTCAAATTATTTCTTCAGTGAGATGCTGCAAATACGTGCTTCAGTGCATATATATGCTTCAGTGCATCAGCTTCAGCTTCTCACATCACATGATTATTACACACTTTTTATTTATGTGATAATTGTTTAAAATAATTTTTTAAGTTTCAAACAAAAGTTTAAATAATGCTGAAATACCAACACTTTTTGGTTACGTCAGTTTTGTCGTTTCGGCGTGTTGACAGGTAAAATGAGCGGATTTTACGTATTTTGATTTGTGATAATTTTGTGAAAATATAGGCAAAATATCTGTTCAAATATTATTTAGTGTTACGCATGAGCTTTTTAATTGCTGCAGTCTTAAAAAATTAATTCCTAACACTTTCTCAATAAAACAAAAATAATCAACAAATAACTCTAATAAAGCTTTTATCCACATTGCTTTTTTCTACTAACGAAGGTCACGTATCACACATATAGTTGAGGTTATGCCTACATTCACACGCGAAGAAATTGAGCATTTGGGCGTTTTGTCCCAGATTGCTTTAAGCGACGAAGAAATCAGTCGCTTGCAAGGCGAATTAAACGTCATTGCAGAATCTATTAATAAAGTGCAGGAAGTTGCTGGCGAAGATGTGCCGCCTACTGCAAATCCAGTTCCTTTGGAAGCTTATTTGCGCCCAGATGAGCCTGCTACACCTTTGACTCAAGAAGAAGCTCTTTCTGGTGCTCCTAAAAGTGAGTCTGGCATGTTTGTAGCGCCTCGAATTTTGGGGGAGGAATAAAACATGACTAATACTCAAGATTTAGTAAAACTTTCTGCTGCCGATATGGCAAAGGCTGTGAAAGCTAAAGAAGTTTCTAGCCGCGAACTTGTCGAAGCTCACTTGGCAGTCATTGAGTCTGCAGAGCCAGAAATTAAGGCATTCTTGCATGTTTCTGCAGATATTGCTCTTGAGCAGGCAGATGCTTTTGATGCCAAGAACGCTAAGGGTGAGACTGAAGGATTGCCTGAGTTGGCTGGTGTGCCAATTGCAATTAAGGACATGATTGTCACTAAGGGCATTCCTACTACTGCAGCATCTAAGATTCTCGAAGGCTGGGTTCCACCTTACGATGCTACTGTTATTGAAAAGCTCAAGGCAGCTGGTATGCCAATTCTTGGCAAGACTAATTTGGATGAGTTCGCTCAAGGTTCTTCTACAGAACATTCTGCTTATCAAACTACTTGCAATCCTTGGGATACTGAGCGTGTTCCTGGCGGTTCTGGCGGCGGCTCTGCAGCTGCGGTTGCTGCATTCGAAGCTCCTATTGCTTTGGGTACAGATACTGGTGGCTCTATTCGTCAGCCAGGTGCTTTAACTGGTACAGTCGGCGCAAAGCCAACTTACGGTGGTGTTAGCCGTTTTGGTGCAATCGCTATGGCAAGCTCTCTCGACCAGATTGGACCTGTTTCTCGTACCGTTCTTGATTCTGCGCTTTTGCAGGAAATTATCGGCGGTAACGATAGGCGCGATTCCACTTCGATTCCAGCTCCTGTTCCTCCAATGGCTCAAGCTGCTCGTGAGGGCGCTCGCCGTGATTTGAAGGGCTTGAAGGTTGGTCTCGTTAAGGAGCTTAGTGGCGATGGTTTCCAGCCAGGCGTTGAAGCACGCTTTAATGAAGCTGTGCAATTGCTTAAGGATATGGGTGCAGAAGTAACAGAAGTTTCTTGCCCTCATTTCCCTTATTCTTTGGCTGCTTACTACATTATTATGCCTTCAGAAGTTAGCTCTAATTTGGCTCGCTACGACGGTATGCGCTACGGTTTGCGCGTAATGCCGCCAGCAGACAAGCCTCAGACTGCTGCAAATATGATGGCTGCAACTCGTGAAGCTGGTTTCGGTGACGAAGTAAAGCGTCGTATTATTCTCGGTACTTACGCGCTTTCTGCTGGCTATTACGACGCATGGTATGGTTCTGCGCAAAAAGTTCGTACGCTTATTATTCGCGATTTCGAAGAAGCGTTTAAGAAAGTAGATGTTCTTATTTCTCCAACAAGCCCTACAACGGCATTTAAGTTTGGTGAGAAGATGGATGATCCACTTTCTATGTACATGAACGATATTGCTACAATTCCTGCAAACATGGCTGGAGTTCCTGCTTTGAGCCTCCCTGCTGGCTTAAGCGATGACGGTTTGCCTGTTGGTATTCAGATTATTGCTCCGCAATGCCATGATGAAAAGATGTACAAGCCTGCAGCAGCGTTGGAAGCAGCGCTCGAGGAGCAGTGGGGCGGCCCAATCTGGAAGTCGCTTAAAGCTGGTTGGCTCGATTCATTGGCTAAGTAAAGTGAAGTAAAGCTTAAGTAAGAAGGATATCTAATGGCTGAAAAACTTATGAAATATGCCGATGCTGTTGAGCAATTCGATCCAGTATTCGGTTTGGAAACTCACGTTGAGCTTTGCACTCGTACGAAGCTGTTCTGCCCAGCAGAAGTATCTTTTGGTGGCGAGCCAAATACTCAGCTAACTCCTGTAAGCCTTGGTTTGCCAGGCTCTTTGCCGGTTTTAAACAAGACTGCGGTTGATTACGCTATTAAGCTCGGTTTGGCATTGCATTGCGAAATTGCCGAGTGGAGCCAGTTCGCTCGTAAGAACTACTTCTACCCAGATATGCCTCGCGATTACCAGATTTCCCAGTACGATAAGCCTACTAATGGCAACGGTTACTTGGATGTTGAGCTCGAAGATGGCACCGTGTTCCGCGTGCCGATTGAGCGTGCTCACATTGAGGATGATGCTGGTAAGAATACTCACGTTGGTGGTGCTGACGGTCGTATTGAAGGTGCAAATCATTCTTTGGTTGATTACAATCGCGCAGGCGTGCCTTTAATCGAGATTGTAACTAAGCCAATCGAAGGTGCAGGCAGCCGCGCTCCAGAAATTGCTGGCGCTTATATGCGTGCTATTCGCGATATTGTTCGCGCTCTCAACATTTCCCACGCTCGCATGGAGCAGGGCAATATGCGCGCTGACGTGAACGTTTCGCTTCGCAGAAAGCCAACCGATCCATTTGGTACGCGCTCTGAAACTAAGAATGTGAACACATTCCGTGGAATCGAAAAGACGCTCCAATATGAGATTCGTCGTCAGGCTGCTATTTTGAGCGAAGGCGGCGAGATTTTGCAGGAAACTCGTCACTGGGATGAGGCAACTCAGACTACTGCTGGCGGTCGTGTGAAGTCGGATGCTGACGATTATCGCTACTTCCCAGACCCTGATTTGGTTATGCTTCACATCACTAAAGAGCATATTGAGCGCATGAAGGCAGAAATGCCTGAAATGCCTCGCGAGCGCCGTAACCGTTTGCAAAGCGAATGGGGTGTTAGCGATCTTGAAATGCGCGATATTTTGAACGCGGATGCTCTTGATTTGGTTGAAGAAACCGTTAAGTCTGGCGCAACTGCAGCAGGTGCTAAGAAGTGGTGGCTTGGTGAGCTTGCTCGCGAAGCAAACACTCGCGGCGTGACTTTGGAAGAATTGCCTATTACTCCGCAAGATGTGGCTGAAGTTGAAAAGCTAATTGCAGACGGCAATCTTAACGATAAGCTCGCTAAGCAAACTGTTGCATGCGTTTTGGCTGGCGAGGGTAAGCCTGATGAAGTTGTTAAGAAGCACGGATTCAAGGTTATGAACGACGACGGTGCTTTGGAAGCTGCTGTTGACGCTGCTCTTGCTGCTGATCCTGAAGTTGCAGAAAAGCTTAAGGCTGGAAATATGAAGCCGATGGGTGCAATTATTGGCGCTGTTATGCGTGCAACTAAAGGTCAGGCTGATGCTAAGGCTGTTACTAAGATTGTGATGGCAAAAATTAAAGGCTGAAAAGTGCTGTAAAAGCTGAAAAATTTAATATTTGATAACGCCAATGTATAAACGCAAAAGCGTAATCATTATTCAAAGTAAGTGCTGCGTACTTGCTACATATTCAAATCAAATTTGTTTGTGTAGCAGGTGCGCAGAATTTACTATTTATCGACATTGCAAGGCATTTTTCGTCTTCTGGATTATCATATATTATGCGACATGAGAATTATGCGAAGGGCTTAATTTTCAAAGGCACAATACAAGTAGGTGACTATGCAACAAACCAATGATGGTGTTATTAACTCTCGCGAGTTACCAAAATCTATAGTAATTCCTCAAATTCGTGGAGAGATGGCGCTTCTTCGTCCAGCTACGTGCGATGATTTGCAAAGAATGGATGATTTGTGCGCATTCGATGGTGCTGCAGTTATTACTGGAAAGGATGCTAATTCAGAGCGTTCTATGGTTCATTCGTGGGTTGAGAGATCAATGCAATGGACTAAAGATAATCTTATTGGCGAAAATCCTTCTGAATCTTGTCGTTTTGCTGGCGATGTTCAATTGCGTCACACTATTGCATGGGCGATTGTTCCTGATGTTTTGGATGATTCAAATAATGCTGCTGGTGACATTATTGGCATGATTTTCCTTATAGATATTGACGGATGGTCTCGCAGTGCTCGAATTCAAGTTGTTTTAGGCAAAAATTATCGAGGAAGAGGCTATTCGCGCGACGCAATGCCTAGAGTTATGACTTATGCTTTTGCATCAGAGCCGACTGGTCTAGGGTTGCATAGAATTTGGGTGGGAGTTCCGGCAACTAATACTCGCTCACTTTCTGTGTATCAATCTCTTGGATTTGTAAAAACAGGCACTGCGCGCGACGCATTGTGGGATGCTCAAAATCAAAAATATCAAGATTTTGTTGTAATGGACACTCTTGTAGATGAGTATGATGCAATTCGCTCGCTAGATGCGTTTGGTCTACACGTTATTGAAGAAAATCCTGGTGTAGTTGAAGCTTTGAGCGCGCATGAGCATTCTGTGGCTATACCTGTGCATCGTGATAATCTTGATGAAGCATGGCCGTACAATGCAAACGTCTCTGAAGGAAGTTCATCAAAGAAAGCTTGGTGGCGCATTATAGGTCGTGGACGCAATCGTAATACGGAAGGTAAGTAATGAGCGCCGAAGATCTCGACAACTATGAAACCGATGCAGAACTTGCGTTATACAAAGAATACCGTGATGTTATTAAGCTTTTTACTTATGTTGTAGAAACAGAGCGACGATTTTATTTAGCCAATAAAGTCGATTTTAATGTGCGTTCAGCAGGTCAGGATGTTTATTTTGATGTTCAACTTACGGACGCTTGGGTATGGGATGTTTACCGCCCTTCGCGTTTTGTTAAAAATGTACGAATAGTGACTTTTAAAGATGTAAATGTTGAAGAAGTACAGAAAACAGACATTGACATTCCTGAATCTATCGCGTGATGCGCGTATGCTCAATAAGGATATATAGAAATTGCTTACCTAGCACGCAAAGTGTTTTCGTAAAAATTTGATGTATTAAGATGGAGGACAAGTGACGGATACACAATCCCCAAAGGAATCTGTGGTAATTATTGGTGGTGGTCCGGCAGGGTTGACGGCAGCCTGGGAACTCGTTAAGGATGGCGGATCTAGCCGCTACGACGTAACGGTACTCGAATCCACGCGTGAATTTGGCGGTATTTCGCGTACTGTGAAGTATAACGGCAATCGTATGGACATCGGCGGTCATCGTTTCTTCTCAAAAGATGACCGTATTATGCAGTGGTGGCGTGAAATGCTGCCTCTACAGGGTGCTCCTTCATATGACGATAAAAAGCTTGGCCGTCATCACGATTTGGAAGCAGGTGGACCTGATCCTGAAGTTGAAGATGAAGTGATGTTGAAGCGTCATCGCGTTTCTCGTATTTTCTGGAATCATCATTTCTTTGATTATCCAATTTCTCTTTCTGCAGCAACCTTGCGCTCTATGGGCTTTATTTTGACAATGAAGGTTGGCTTCAGCTATTTGTGGTCTATGATTCACAAGTTGCCAGAAACTAATCTCGAGAACTTCTACATTAATCGTTTCGGCAAGAAGCTTTATTCCATGTTCTTTGAGGGTTATACCGAGAAGCTTTGGGGTAGGCACCCAAGCCAGATTTCTGCCGATTGGGGTGCTCAGCGCGTTAAGGGTTTGAGCATTGTGGAAGTGTTGAAGAACGCTTTTTCCAAGCTTTTCCCTAAGAAAAAAGGCAAGAAGAAGGAAGTAGAAACCTCATTAATTGAGGAATTCTGGTATCCAAAGCTTGGTCCTGGTCAGTTATGGGAAACTGTTGAGCGTCGTTGCCGCGAAAACGGTGCTACTGTGCGCACAGACGCAAAAGTAGTTGCTATTAAGCAAGCAGACGGAAAGATTTCCAGTGTTGTAGTTGAAGATGCAAATGGAGAGCGTTCAGAATTGCACGCCGACCAGTTTATATCTTCTATGCCAATTAAGGATTTGGTAGCTGCTCTTGAGCAGGGTGCAAATGGTGACGAAAAGGCTGAAGTCCCAGCAGAAATGCAGCGCGTTGCCAAAGGTTTGCCTTATCGCGATTTTGTGACCGTAGGCTTGCTTGTTAAGCGCGTGCGTCTGCGTAATACTACTACTATTCCAACGCTTGGTAATCCTCCTATTGTTCCTGATTGCTGGATTTATGTGCAAGATCCTGGATATAAAGTCGGACGTTTGCAAATCTTCAACAACTGGAGCCCATATCTCGTTAAGGATGTTGATAACACCGTTTGGATTGGTCTTGAGTACTTCTGCGAAGAAGGCGACGACTTCTGGAATATGAGTGATGATGATGCTCGCAAGATGGCTATTGACGAGTTGACTCGTATGCAGGTTATCAATGGTGAGGAAGACGTTCTTGATTCTCATCGTGAGCGAGTTCCAAAGGCATATCCTGCTTACTTTGACACATACGCTCAGATGCCTGAATTGATTGATTATCTTGATGGCTTCGGCAATTTGTATTGCGTTGGTCGTAATGGACAGCATCGTTACAATAACCAAGATCATTCAATGGCAACTGCTATTGAGGCTGTAGAAGATATCCGAACTGGAGAAACTTCTAAAAAGAACGTGTGGTCTGTTAATACTGAAAAGTCGTATCACGAAAAGAAGTAGTAATTAATTTTCGTATAAATTTGAGCGTTTGATTTTAAAGCGCAAATAATTTAGCGATATAGCGTCAATAATACTGGGCATTGCCCATGTTATTGGCGCTTTTTGTTTATTCTAATATCGCTTTAAAAGCTTTATAAAAATTGTAATAAAAATACTAAATACTATGGCGCGCCGCGTTGTACAGCGTCGTATAGCTGTAGTAGCATACATAATGTTCGTTGTTATGTGCATATGAATTGTTATGAAATAGCAGCGAGTTCGTGACGGATTTTTCCGTAATCTTCCATGTAAAGACTTGCCGGGGCTCTATTCCGTGTGAGTTAAGGAAAGGTAAAATTGTGGCAACAGGCCAGAATCTTGAAAAAATGAAGCTTTCAGAATTGAAAGATCTTGCGAAACAAATGGGTTTGCGTGGCACATCTACAATGCGTAAGCCTGAGTTGGTGGCTACACTGACGGCTGCTCGTAATGGGGGAGAAGCGCCTGCAGGTGTAAGTGTTCGTGTTCCTCGTGATGTTGTGAATGCTAATAAAACTGCAGATATTAGTACAGATATAGAAGATGCTGAATCGTCGAAAGACAATAGTGATCTAGAAGCGTTAGAAGTTTTGGTTCCAAATGCTACTTCAGATCGTCGCTATAGAGACGAAGAAGATTTTGGGAATAAAAATTATCGACGCGATGCGAATCGTAGTAATGCATTCCAGCGTCGCCGTTCTTCAGAAGATCGTGATGATAATCGCGATCGTAGAGAAGATGGCATGGATTCGCATGAGTTGGATCAAATTTTGGCAACATTGCCTGGTGAAGATTCTCATGCAGAGGGTGAACCGCGTCGTCAGCGTGTAGCTTCTCGTGACTTTGATAGAGAAGAACAGCAAAATCGTGCTGATCGTTTCCAACGCCGTATGCGTGGTCGTGTGCGTGATTACGATGAGTCTCGTTCAGATTATTCAGATAGACAAAATCGTTCAGAACGCATGGATCGCGTAGAACGTGACGATCGTGATGAACGTCGTGCTGAGCGTGGAGAACGTCAAGATCGTAATGATCGCAATGTTCGTCTTGATCGCGATGCCCGTGATGCGCGCGATGCTCGCGAAGAGCATGATTTACGCGAGCCTCGTCGTGAAGAGCCTCAGGAAGAGCTCGTGCCAGTAGCTGGAATTGTTGATGTCTTAGAATCTTACGCATTCGTGCGCACTTCTGGTTATTTGCCTGGTCCTAACGATGTTTATGTTTCAATGAGCCAAATTAAAAAATATGGCTTACGCAAAGGTGATGCAGTTCAAGGCTCCATTCGTGCTCCTCGCGAAGGCGATCGTCGAAATCAGCGTCAAAAGTTTGTTCCTTTGCAAACAATCGATAGCATTAATGGAATGAGCGTTGAAGAAGCTCAATCTCGTCCGCAATTTGCTAAGTTAACGCCGCTATATCCGCAGGAGCGTTTAAAGCAAGAAACTACTCCGAATCGCATGTTGGGACGCGTTATTGATTTAGTTGCCCCAATTGGTAAAGGTCAGCGCGGTTTGATTGTGTCGCCACCAAAGGCTGGTAAAACCATTACTCTTCAGAATATTGCAAATGCAATTACTACAAATAATCCTGAAGTTCATCTTATGGTTGTGCTTGTCGATGAGCGTCCAGAAGAAGTTACCGACATGGAACGCACTGTACAAGGTGAAGTGATTTCTTCTACATTTGATCGTCCTGCAACGGATCATACTACTGTTGCTGAGCTTGCTATTGAGCGTGCTAAGCGTTTGGTTGAGCTTGGTCAGGATGTTGTGGTTTTGCTTGATTCTATGACTCGTTTAGCTAGAGCCTACAATATTGCAGCTCCTGCTTCTGGTCGTATTCTTTCCGGTGGTGTTGATGCTCAAGCGTTGTACCCACCAAAGAAGTTCTTCGGTGCTGCTCGAAATATTGAAGACGGCGGCTCTTTGACGATTATTTCTTCTGCATTGGTTGAAACCGGCTCTAAGATGGATGAAGTAATCTTCGAAGAGTTTAAGGGCACTGGAAATATGGAATTGCGCTTGAGCAGAGATTTGGCTGATAAGCGTCTCTTCCCAGCAGTAGATATTAATGCTTCTGGAACTCGTCGCGAGGAGTTAATTACTCCAGCTGCAGATTTGCCAGTTATTTATCGTTTGCGCCGTCTCTTTGGTGGTCTTGAGGCAGAGCAAGCGTATCAGACTTTGATTCCTCGATTGAAGAAAACTGCTTCAAATCGTGATTTCTTAACTGCTATAACTCAACAAACTGGCACTGCTACGAATAATTCTTCTTCTACGACTGTTGCGTAGTTCTTATTTCGTAAGGAATTAAAATTATTGCCCTTTGGATTATCTACCAAGGGGCAATAATTTTATTTATGTTTATTTATCTTTATTTATATTTATTAATAACTAATACTTTATGCAGCATGTAAAGCTTGTTGCGCAAGTGCAAATTTGCTCATTCGAGCTACGCCTTCTTTAAGTTCTTCTGCTTTTCCAGCGTAAGATAGCCGCACGAATCCCCTTCCTTCTGCGCCAAATGCTTCTCCTGGCACAACAGCAACTTTTTCTTCATCTAAAAGTTTTTTGCTAAATTCTTCTGAACTTAAACCAGTTGGTCGAACGTCAACAAAAACGTAGAATGCACCTTGAGGCTCTATAAGACGCAATGCATTGCAATTTGCCAATCCGTCTATAACAAGCTGACGTTTTGCGCGATATTCTTCTCTCATTTCGCGCACGTGATCTTGCGGTCCTGTTAATGCAGTTACGCCGCCATATTGCGCGGTAGAATTTACAGAAGAATGCATCATTTCTGCAATTTTGCTGGTTTGCTCAATAACTTGGCTTGGTGCAAGAATATATCCAATTCTCCAGCCTGTCATTGCGTAAGTTTTCGATAAACTTTCTACAATAATTGTTCGTTCGTGCATCCCTTCAGCTGCTGCAATAGATGGCGCTACAACATTTCCGCAAGGTTCAGTTTCTGGATTGCTTGCGAATACGAATGGATGGTAGACTTCGTCAGAAATTACCCAAAGATCAAATTCTTGGCATAATTTTGCAACTTCTTCGAGTTCTTCTGCGGTTGTTACAGCACCAGTTGGGTTGCATGGAGAATTGATAATGATGGCTTTAGTGCGCGGTGATATAGCTTTGCGTATTTCTTCCGCATTAATATGCATTCCATGTTCTGGCTTAAGTGCTACAGTTACTGGAATTCCTTCGCACATTAGAACTTCTGCATCGTACGACGTGAAGTATGGAGATGGAATAATGACCTCATCTCCAGGGTCTATTACTGATTTAATAGCTAAATATAATCCAATAGTAGCGCCGTCAACGGCTTGAATTTCTGTGTCTGCGTCGTAGTTTAGACCTTTTACTCTATTCGTATAATTTGCAGCTGCCTTGCGAAATTCTGGTATGCCTAAAACGTCTGTGTATTTTGTTTTTCCTTCTCGTAATGAGTTGCATGCAGCTTCAACAATGTGTGAGGAAGCAGTTTCGCCTGGCTCTCCTAGGCATAGTGAAATAGCGTCTGGTATTTGTTCTACACGGTCGAATACATCTCTAATACCTGAACGAGGTATTGAAATTGCATGTTTCGCTACTTTTGCCATGCTGTGCTCCTTTTTGATTGTTGGTTTTGATTATAGTTTTGCTTTGTTTTATAAGAATAATTTTTAAAGGTTATAGGTTTCGTTTATACGCTTATTATGCGAATTGTACAACACTATTCCTGATGATGTTAAAAGAAAAAATTATTTTTAACGTAATAATTTGTATTTTTTTATTATTTTTTGAATAAATTTGTTCTTTTTCTGTAAAAAATACTGTACCATAAAAGTGACTGCAATGTGGCGCTACATAGATTCGTTTTGGATTCTCGATTCAGCGTCGACTGGAGAATGGAGGACGTATGGCTGGAAATCCTCATAAAGCTGAAGCTAGTATAGCTATGGATTCAACTGATGCAATCATTGTTGATATTCTCGAACACGATGGTCGAGCGACGTTAACTCGTTTGGCGAAGGCCTCGGGTTTGTCTGTTTCTGCAGTTCAATCTCGAGTGCAAAAGCTTGAGCGTAAAGGTGTTATTACCGGTTATCGCGCATTAATTGATTATGAGCGCCGTGGTTTACCGGTAAGTGCATTTGTATCTGTTACGCCGCTTGATTTTGGTCAGGAAGCTACAATACCTAATAAATTGCGTGATATTTCTGGTATTGAAGCTTGCTATTCGATTACTGGTAGTCCAAGTTTTATGCTGGTAGTGCGTGTTGCTACGCCAAGCAAATTAGAAGAACTTATTAATACCATTCATCGCATAGTTCCTGTCAGTACAGAAACAACTATGGTTTTGCAAACATATTTCGATTAAACGCCTTTTTGATATGTGTGATTTTTCTGAAACAACGGTTGACGCGCACGATACATCTCTTACAACATGTTGCAAAGTTGCTTCCGAAGAGATTATCGTGTTGCGTCAATCTGTTGATAATTTTGATAATGCAATAATTGCGCTGCTTGCTGAGCGGTTTAAAACTACGAAACGAATTGGTGAGTTGAAGGCTAAAGCTGGATTTGCTCCTGAGGATTCTAAAAGAGAGCAGCAGCAAATAGAAAGTTTGCTAAATATTGCGAAAAATGCCGGATTAGATTCTTCGATTGCGTTGAAATATCATGAGTTTGTTGTTACTGAGGCTAAGAAGCGTCATAAGCAAATGCAATCTTGAGATTAGATATTTCTGTTATTTTAATTGCGTTGAAATATGGAATCACAATCAGTTTGTAGATTTTGAAGATAGATTTTCGCATACCAGTATGTAATGTTTTTGTGCATATGCGTGGCTATCTGAGTAATAAAGGCGGATAATACAAGTATGACTATTGCAACTGTTGAACGTTATGCACATATGCTTGATGCTGCAAGTCGAGGTGGCTACGCATACCCTGCTATCAATGTTACTAGTACGCAAACTCTTAACGCAGCACTGCAGGGATTTGCTCAAGCTGAATCTGATGGTATTATTCAAGTTTCTGTCGGTGGTTCTGCTTATTTTTCAGGTCAATCTCTTAATAATCGTGTTGTTGGTTCAATAGCATTTGCAAAGTTTGCGCACGAAGTGGCAGCTCAATATCCTAATATTACTATTGCGCTTCATACAGATCATTGCGCTGAGCAATATTTAGATGATTGGATTAAACCACTAATTTCTTATGAAGCAGAACAAGTCAAAAAAGGCGAAGAACCGTTATTCCAGTCGCACATGTGGGATGGTTCAACAGTGCCTTTGCAACATAATCTAGATGTTGCAGAACAGTTGCTTGAAGCTTCGCAAAAATCTCGCACAATTCTTGAAATTGAGATTGGTGCTGTTGGCGGAGAAGAAGACGGGCATCGTGCTGATATTGACGAAAGATTATATTCTACGCCTGAAGATGCTTTGCGCGTTGTAGATAAGCTTGGTTTGGGTGAGCGCGGTAGGTATATGGCAGCGTTTACTTTTGGCAACGTTCATGGAGCATATAAACCTGGCGTTGTAAAATTGCATCCTAAATTATTGCAAGAAATTCAAAAAACCGTATATCAGAACTATCAAAATATTTGTGATACTCGCACCTTCGGTGCTTCTAAAAAGCCGTTCCTGCTTGTATTCCATGGCGGATCTGGTTCTACTGCTCAAGAGATTGCTGAAGCTGTGCGTTACGGCGTAATTAAAATGAATATAGATACCGACACTCAATACGCTTTTACGCGTGCAATTGCTGGTCACATGTTCAGCAATTATGATTCTGTTCTTAAAATAGACGGAGAAGTTGGCGAAAAGAAGTTGTATGATCCTCGATCTTGGGGTCGTGAAGCCGAAAAAGCCATGGCTCAGCGTGTAGTAGAAGCCTGTGTGCAGTTAGGTTCTGCTGGTAAAGCACTGAAATAGTAAAATTTTTTTAATTTTATATATTTCTTTTTCTTATTCGGTAGGGGCATAGAGATAGGCTTAACAGGTAAGAATTGTGCTTATTTGAGCAGCGTTAGCTCAAAAATGGAGGTGCGGCATGCCTGGTATTGTGCTTATTGGAGCTCAATGGGGTGACGAAGGTAAAGGCAAAGCAACAGATTTAATTGGTTCAAAGGTTGATATTGTCGCACGTTTTAATGGCGGTAATAATGCTGGGCACACTGTTGTTGTTGGCGATAAATCTTATGCATTACATTTACTTCCAAGCGGAATTATCAGCCCTAATGTTACGCCTGTAATTGGTAATGGTGTTGTTGTTGACCCAGAGGTATTACTTGAAGAAATCGATGCTTTGGAATCTCGCGGTGTAGATTGCTCGCGCTTGCTTGTGAGCGAAGCTGCGCATGTTATTACTCCGTATCATCGAGTTATTGATAAAGTAACTGAGCGTTTTCTTGGCAAACACAAAATCGGCACGACTGGTCGTGGTATTGGACCTACTTACGCGGATAAAATTAATCGTGTTGGTATTCGAGTGCATGATTTATTTAATGCTGATCACTTGCGCGACAAAGTTGAAGCAAGTTTGCATCAAAAGAATCAAATGCTTGTAAAACTTTATAATCAACATCCTATTGATATTGATGCAGTTACTGCTCAACTTGTTGAACTTGGCAAACGTTTGAAGAAATATGTTGCTGATACTTCATTAGTATTGAATAAAGCAATGGACGAGGGTAAGACTGTGCTGTTTGAAGGCGGACAAGCAACAATGCTTGACGTCGATCATGGCACTTATCCATTTGTAACTTCTTCAAACCCTACTGCTGGTGGCGCTTGCACGGGTACTGGTGTTGGTCCTACTCGTATTACGCGCGTAATTGGAGTAGCAAAAGCTTATATTACTCGTGTTGGTGAAGGTCCATTCCCAACTGAACTTTTGGATGAGCAGGGTGACTGGTTGCGTGAGCAAGGTCATGAATATGGTGTTACAACTGGTCGTCCTCGTCGTTGTGGATGGTTTGATTCTGTAGTAAGCCGTTATGCAACTCGCGTAAATGGTTTGACGGATATTGTTCTTACTAAGCTTGACGTTTTGACTGGTTTAAAGGAAATCCCAGTTTGCGTAGCTTATGATGTGACTTTGTCTGATGGCACAGTTCAGCGTATGGAAGAAATGCCTGTAGATCAAGCATTGTTTGCTTCTGCGAAACCAGTATATGAGATGCTTCCAGGCTGGAATGAGGATATTTCTCAAATTCATAAGTTTGAAGATTTGCCTCAAAATACGCAAAGTTATGTAAAGCGCTTGGAAGAGCTTTCTCATTGCCGTATTTCTGCTATTGGAACTGGTCCGCAGCGTGATCATATCATTAGTGTTCACTCACTAACTGACTGAAATCGTTTATTATTTTATGATCAAATTAGCAAAACGGCACTTCTCAATTGAGAGTGTCGTTTTGGTTTATGACGGTAATTTCAAAAAGAGTGAAAATGAGTAAAATAAGCGGAAAAAATAAAAAAAATAATTGTCGATTATACTTTTTAGTTTTTATTGGTGGTACATGTGGAGCTTTCGTGCGCGCAGTAATTTCTTCTTATGCGCACACGATTCACCAAGTAGACGGGCAATCTTTTATATTTGGTCAGCTTACTTTAGGCACTTTCTTGTCGAATATGATTGCCTGCTTTATTTTCGCTCTTGTTACTGCAATATCTGTTAAAGCGTTATCTAAAGAAAAGCAAACTTTGTATAAATATGCGCTAGGAACAGGATTTTGTGGCGGATTGTCTACTATGTCTACTTTCGCGTTTGAAAGTGCAATGTCTTTTATGGCTCCACGCATGACGCTTGTTGTTTTGGGCATGCTTTTTTCGCTGCTTTTTGGCGTTTTTATGGCTTTTGTTGGTAATTGGGTTGGAACGGGAATTGCGAATTGCATGAACAAAAAGCAAAGTCGATCTGTTGCGGAAGCTAATACTAAGGTGATGAAGTGATGAATTCTTTATACGTTTTTATTATGTTTATTTTGCCTTGCTTTTTTGGCGGTTTAGGTGCTGTTTTAAGATGCGCAATGACTAAAAAAATTTCAGCTGCCTACAAAAGCGAAGTTCCAGTTGCAACGCTATTTATCAATTGCATTGCTTCATTTGCTATAGGTGTTGTATCTAATGTTTTCATGGTTGCAGCTGCAATATGTGGAGTACGTTTTGCTTATTTGATGATTTTGGGATTTTTAGGTGGATTTTCCACGTTTTCTACTGCAATTTTTGAAGGTGTGGATCTTATTCAAAGAAAGCGCATAAAAGATGGAGTGTTCTTGCTTTTTGCAGAACTTATTGTTCCATTCTTTGCTGCTTCTGTTGGGTATATTGTTTCGCAAATATTGTTACTGTACGTAATTTAGTATTTAGAAGTTAAGTGTTGTGCGCAGAATCGAGTTGTAGTGAAGTTTAAGAATGCATTGAGCTTTTTGAGTAATAAGTTAAAGCAAATATCAAAAACTTTTTGCCAGCTTCGTTGGAAAGTAATATTAGCTGGAATATTTGTCGGCGCTGTTTCTGGTTCATTAGTAGCTTCTTACAGGCTTGGTATTGAATACGGTACTGATTTTGCGCGTTGGATGTATTTACAAATCCGGCATAACGTATGGTGGATTTTGCCATGCTTAATTTTTGCTGTAATTGCAGGTCTAATTATTGGCTGGATGAGTCGTAAAGAGAGTATGGCTTCTGGAAGTGGTATTCCTCAAGTCGTGGGATATGTTAATCGCGGTTTGAATATGCGATGGCACACGATTCTGCCAGTGCGTTTTGTTGGCGGTTTACTTGGTTCTTTATTTGGATTGTCTCTTGGACGTGAAGGTCCATCTATTCAAATAGGTGCATGTGGTGCTCAGATGTTGTCTCGAATTTTACGTAAAGGTAGGCGTGACGATATTAAAGAGCATTATGTGGTAACTGCTGGAGCTGCAGCCGGTTTATCTGCTGCGTTTTCTGCGCCACTTTCTGGAGTTATGTTTGCTATGGAGGAGATTCAGCACGGCTTAACTTCAATTGTTCTTATAGGAGCTGCTGCAGCTGCTTTATGTGCTGATTTTGTTTCGCAAACTTGTTTCGGATTGCGTCCAGTTCTTGATTTTGGTCAGATTCCAGATTTGCCAATGAACTTGCATATTTGGCTTATTCCTCTTGGTATTTTTGCAGGTTTTGTAGGCTCGCTAATGAATCGTTCGTTACTTGGTTTGCAAACATTATACGGATATTTGCCAAAGTGGATGCCTGTTGCTGTTGCTTGCCTAATTGCAATACCAGTTGGCTTGTTCCTGCCTGAAGTTCTTGGTGGCGGATCTAATTTAGTGCAACTTTCTGAATATGGAAAAGCAAGTCTTGTAATGCTTTGTTTGCTATTTGTGGCAAAAATGTTGTTTACTTCTACAAGTTTTGGTTGTGGTGCTCCTGGTGGTATTTTTATGCCGATTCTTGCCGTAGGTGCGCTCGCAGGTGGTATTGCTGCGCGCTGTATTACTAGCGTTTCAGCATTTGGCATTGATGCAAAATTTGTATCTGTGTTTGCAGTTTGCGTTATGGCTGGCACGTTGTCTGCATCTGTAAAAGCTCCACTCACTTCGATTTTGCTTACTGTTGAAATGTCTGGAACTATGATTCATACGCTTCCAGTTGCAGCTTCTGCATTTATCGCATTGCTTATTTCGGATATTCTAAAAACTAAGCCAATTTATGGTGAGTTACTTGAACGCTATATGAAAGTTAATAAAGATTTAGTATTGCCATCTGTAAATTCTGTAAAATAGATGTTTTTATAGATAATTTTGTGCAATATTTGCTTATTCTTAATATTTCCTGAGCTTTTAACCACATTGCATGAATATTGTTGAAAACTCATTGCTGTATGCGTTTCAATAGGCGCATGAGTATGAATATGAGTGTAAACAATAAATCAATTGGCGTTAAGCAGATTGATAAGAATTATAACAATGGCGAAGCTGTAGGCGCATTTAGAGATGTTAAACGTTATGTTTATCCTCCTCAAGTTGCAGATAAATCTATATACGAATCTGCGTCTAACGGTGTAAAAATCGCGCCATGTATAGCTGACGATCATACTGTTATGACTCTTTTGCCTAAGAGTTCTCAAGATGTGGAGAGTTTTCAAAATACTGAACGCTCGCAAGATATTTCTATTAAGCATAAATCTCGTATGTTTAATAATTCTGAAGAAGATAATTTTATTGCGCGTGATTCTTTAGATCCGTTGCCTAAAAATATTTTGGTTGGAATGTCTGCTGCAGATGGCATTGGGCTAAGCACTTCTCTATCTATTCTTTCTCGCTATATAAGTGAACAAGGCCATAGTGTTGCTCTTGTAGATGCTGATTTAACTCATGGCGGTTTAGACGTTCTGCTTGGTTTGGAATCAGATGAAGGCCGCAGGTTGCAAGAAGTTGATGCTCCTTTAGGTAGATGTGATGGCTATGTGTTGCGCAATGAGCTATTGCATTGGGATAATGTGGATGTTTTAGCATTTTCTCCATGGCATGGTAAATATCCTGAACCTTGGGTTTTAGAGGCTGCTATTAGAGGTTTAGCTGATGCTGTTGATGTAGTTATTGTAGATATAGGTTCTGGCGAGACTGCTATGAAGTCTTACCGTAATATTCCGCAATTTATTGACAGTGCAACTCTTGCTGCTGTTGAGCTATCTGTGCTTGATTTGGCAAGGTTTAGAGCGTTGCTACAAAAATTAGATACTTTGGGTGATTCTGGCGTAAAGTTCAACAAATTTGCTGTTGTTGGATTGTCTCCTCGCGGTTTAATGCAAAAATCTTATGTTTTAAGTATCGATGAAGCTTCTGAATATTTATCAACTACATTTCTTGGTTCATTGCAACATGATGCTCGCATGTACACCGACATTATAGGGGGCTACGGTATTCGAAATGTGCCATCTTCAATGAAGGAAACCATGCAACGCATAAATAATTGGCTTATTGGAGATGTTATATCAAATACAAAAAATGCTGTAACTAAATATCGTCGTTCGCAATATCGTCGTTCGAAATATTCAAGAGGTAAAGATGATCGTAAATAATATTCGTGATATCGATTTTGGGATTTTGCAGGGATTCGCCAATGACGTAAGAGTCACAGACATGGTTGTAAGCGAGTCTGGTCGTGTGTGGGTAGATTGTGGGCAAGGTCTTAAGGAACGCGCAACTCGAGTTCCGCTTAACAACCCTGCTTTGTTAAGAGAATATGCTGTATGGCTTTGTGCACAATTAGGCAAAAGACTGGATGATGCGTGTCCTATTGCTGATGCTTCAAGTGCTTCTGGCATTCGCATACATGCTGTTTTAGCGCCACTTGTATCTCAAGGAGCAGCATTGTCAATTCGTTTTCCTTCAGTTAATCGTTATGATCTTGTTTCTTTGAGTGATCAAGGCATGTTTCCAAAAGAATTGTCTTGTATTCTAAGCGTTCTAGTTAAAAAGCGAGCAAATATAATGATCACTGGAAGTACTGGATCTGGGAAAACTACACTTATGAAGGCTTTATTGGCTGCTGCTGATTGCGAAGATCGTATTGTATCTGTTGAAGAAATTAGAGAGCTTGGCGAGTTGACACAAAATCATGTTTCGTTAAGTGCGCGAGAGGCAAATGTAGAAGGTGTAGGAGAAATTGGGTTATCTCAATTAGTAAAAGCAACATTAAGAATGCGTCCGGATCGCATTATTCTTGGTGAATGTCGTGGGGAAGAAATTGCTGATTTGTTGAGAGTATTTACTTCTGGGCATAAGGGTGGAATGACAACTCTTCATGCAGATGAAATAGAAAAAGTTCCCGCTCGTCTTATGGCATTAGGGTTATTGGCAGGGTTGGAGCCTGCAGCTTTATGTGCTTTAGCTGCTGGAGCATTCGATGTTGTTATTCATGTAGAGAGATCCTCTAACGGGTGTCGAATGATCAAAGAACTCGGTATTTTGCAATACGCTTCTAGCGCTTCGTTGCTGTGCGGTGTTCCAGTTTTGCAATTATCTTGTGGAATTGACGGCAGTATTGTCATGAAATTTTTGCCTGCATGGGTTAAGTTTTCAAATTATTGGAATCTTCCCGAAAATATGGACAGCATATGTGTTGACAGTTCAAATAATTAGTAGTTGATTGTGTTGCTTGGAGCGTAAAAATGGATATTGAAGAAGTTCTTGCTGGAATGATTGCTGCATTACGTTCTGGTTCTACTTTTGCAATGATTGTTCACAGTGACTCTAAGTCTCAAAAATGTATTTGCAGTAGTGCAGTTAATACAAAAATTATTTATAAATGGCTTTATGAACGTTGTTTTCCAAAGAACCGCAATATGAATAAGACTCAACGTCGTCAGCTTGAAAAACATATACATACTGTTTCTGAAAGTCTTATGGCTTCATATGAATTGAGTAATACTCTTGGTTGCGCTATGGCAGAATGTGTGGAAGCTACGGCAGCGTCATATCATGCTCAGAAGCGTGCAGAAGATTTACGTGCTGACGTAGCTGCAATGCCAAAAGCAACAATAAAATTACTTACTGCTCTACCTATTTTGGCTCTTTTTGCTGGTGAATTACTAGGTGGGCACCCTATTTTGATGTTAATTACAACAGTAAATGGATGGATTTTATTAACAATAGGTGGAATATGTTATGGATTGGGTTTGGCGTGGGTTAGTTCTATGTTGCAAATATCTCAGCATTCAATGGATGCTGCTTCGCTGGAAGGATGATTTATGGAATCCACAAAGCAGCTTTTGTTTATCATCCCATTGTTTGTTGTAATTGTTTGGCAATGGGTGAGTTTGAAATTAGAGTGCGATTCATTAGATAATCGTATGCGCTTTAACAGTAAAATTATGCTAGTTAAATACGAATGGCGTAATTCAAAAGTTTCATATGTAGATCCGCTTCTTGGTTTACATATGATTATTGTTTCACTTCGTAGTGGTGTTGCTATTACTAGGGCTCTTAGTGCTGTTGGACAAGTGTTTCCTTGTGGTCAAGGCATGTGGCTTTGCTCTGTTTCCAATGCTTTACTTGCAGGGGATACGTGGCATGAAGCATGGTCTTCTACTTATACTAAACAAGATAACTTTGAATTAGAAAATAAATCAAAATTTACTAATCGTAAAAACTTAGATTCTTCAGAAATATTAGCTAGATGGTTAATGACATCTTTAAAAGAATCATGGTGTTATGGCTCATCTCCAGTTCCTGTATTGTCTGCACTTGCTCAACATTATGAGAGGAATATGGCCAATATTGCTAGACAAGAAAGTTCTAGGTTGTCTGTGCGATTGCTGCTTCCTGTTGGATTATGTTTTTTGCCGTCTTTTATATGCATAGGAATTTTGCCAACAGTTATGTCACTTATGCGCTAGCTTTTTAAAAATAAATTTCTAGAAAAATAAATTAGCTTTTATCCACAATGCAATTTTTTTATTTTCATTCGCAAAACAAGTTGTAATAATATTTCTATCCGAAAATTTCGGATAGTTTGAAGTGAAAGGTACAAGATGATGGTTGGGATAATGCAAAAACTTGTTGCACGATGCTCTGTGTCTATGCTTCAAGTAAATGAACAATTAGTGAATATTGAGTCATGTTTGTGTCAAAAAAGAAAACTGTACTCTGACTGTCTTAAAAATAAGGATTCTGGAGCAGTAACAGCTGAGTATGCAGTAGTTATTATTGCTGCTACTGGTTTTGCTGCACTGCTAGTTGCTATTTTGAAATCAGATACGGTTCGCACAACGTTGACAAATTTAGTTAAAAAAGCATTGAAAATCGGCTAACGGCATGCTTTAGCGGATGAAATGAGCTTATGATGCGGAAAGTTATTGTGTGCAAAAGGTTGTTGCGCAAAATTAGTGATTATGACAGAGGGACGGTAACTGCTGAATTTTCTATTGTTTTGCCTTGTGCATTAATGCTGTTATTTGTATTAATTGGCATAGGTAGAGCAGTTGTATGTGCTATGAATTGTCATGATGCTGCTGCGCAAGTTGCGTATTATCTTGTGACTCATAAGGACGATAAAGCTGTCGCAAGTATTGTGCAGTCAGTCGCAGGTCAAGGAGCGTCGGTGAAAATAAGTCGTAGCAATAATATGGCGAATATTGTTGTTAAATGTCCTCTTATTCCTGATCCTCTTCATATTTTGCCGCCTCTAGTGGAAAGTCATGTAAGCCAGGTTTTAGTATGAGTAGGCGCAAGAATTTTGTGAAGCATTCAATAAATTTCATTCATAAGCGATGTAAGGGCATTGACTGCGGTTCTGGCACTATGCTCGGCATTATGCTAGTGATCGCAGTCTGCTCAATACTAGTGCTTTCTGCTATTTTATGTAATGTTCTCGGAGCTAAACATCAAGCTTATGCTGTTGCAACTTCCGCTGCTTTATCTGGTGCTTCTGCGTTGCAAAGAATGGAGGATAATGCGTGCGAGGCTGTTGCACGTACTGTTGTTTCAAGCAATGCTTTTTTGAAATCTTGCAACTCTACTAGTAATGATGTAACTGTTCGTGTTTCTGTTGGGCTGAATATTCCATTTGCTTCTAACGTGGAAGTTTCTGCTAGAGCAGGGCTAGAAGATTGCAATAAGTAGTAAGTAGCAAAAACGAATATAAATATCAGCAGTCGGGTGGCGGCTGCTGATAGTCTTAACTAAGATATATCGGGGAAATAGTTAGGTCGCGGTAGGTTAGGAAACATGGCACTTGCACTGTATCGTAGATATCGTCCTGACACGTTTGATGGTGTTATTGGGCAGGATCAGGTTACCATACCTTTGTCTAGAGCATTAGACCAAGGAAAAATAACTCATGCATATTTATTTTCTGGGCCGCGTGGATGCGGTAAAACAAGTTCTGCGCGAATTTTAGCTCGCTGCATTAATTGCGAAAAAGGACCAACTTCGCACCCATGCGGAGAGTGCCAAAGCTGTAAAGATTTAGCTACTGGCGGTGCAGGTTCTATCGACGTTGTAGAGATTGATGCTGCAAGCCATAACGGTGTCGATGATGCTAGAGAGTTGCGTGAGCGTGCTGGCTTCGCTCCTGCTCGTGACCGTTATAAGATTTTTATTCTCGACGAAGCTCATATGGTTACACAGCAAGGTTTTAATGCTTTGCTTAAGATTGTAGAAGAGCCGCCTGAGCATGTAATGTTTATTTTTGCTACCACTGAGCCGGATAAAGTTATTGGCACTATTCGCTCACGTACACACCATTATCCTTTCAGACTTGTGCCTCCAGAAGTAATGTCTCCATATCTTGAAGATATTTGCAAAAAGGAAGGTATTCTGCCACAGCCAGGAGTTCTTCGCCTTGTTATGCGCGCTGGTGCAGGATCAATGCGAGATACGTTATCTGTGCTCGATCAGCTTATGGTGGGTGCTGTTGATGGTTCAATTTCTTTGGATTCTGCGGTTGCTTTATTAGGTTTTACGCCTAATTCATTGATTAGCGAATTCATTGACGATCTTATTAATCATGATGGCGCTTCGATATACGATGTAGTTCGTCGCGTTATTGTTGGAGGCTACGATACTCGCAAGTTTGTAGAAGATTTATTAGGTAGAGTTCGTGATTTGTTGCTTATGGTATCTGCAGGTCCTAAAGCGGCTTCAAGCTTACTTAATGATGTTTCTCCAGAAGATTTGGAAATATTGAATAAGCAATCTGCAAGCATGACATTGCATGATTTAGCACGTATGGCTCAAACAATTAATGATGCTTTAAGCGCAATGGCTAGTGCAATTTCTCCTCGAATGAATTTGGAAATTTTAGTTGCTCGTTTGCTTGCAGACAGCGAAACTTCAAATACTGTTGCAACTAATTTGCGCATTAATAACGTGCAACAACAAAATATTTCCACTTCTAAGCAGAATATTCAAAATAAAGTATCTTCTGGTGCTCATTTCGTAGGTTCTACAAGCAATAAGAAATATGTTTCTGCAGATAGTGAGAATAATATTACTTCAAATTCTTCGCTACCTTCTGAAACTACAGCATCTCCTATTGCTAAAGCAGAAACGCAATCTGCTACAAACACAAAAGAAATGGAATCTAAAAAAGCGTTTTTAAACGATGCACATAATGCTAATTCAAAGAATGATTCCGTGGATACCGATGCAATGTGGGATAAAGTAGTTTCAAAATTGCCTGATGACGTACGCGAGTATGTAACTCGTGAGTATGTTCCTACAGTGCAACTTACTTCAGCACAATCAGGTCGACAGCGTCTTATTTTGACTTTTAATGAGCCTATGAGTCAACATGCGTTTGCGCTCGCAGTATGCACTACTTCTCCATATGATGGACAAAAAGTGCCAAAAGTAGTAATGAATGAAGTGCATGAGGTGTTTGGAGCGCAAGTAATGATTGCTCCTGCACCAGTTGCTGCTAATGGTGAACAAGTAGAATCTGTTGCTCGAATGGATCCGCAAAAGCTTGCAAAAGTTAAGCGCGATATTTTATTGCGTAAAACTGGTGTATCTGCTGGTTTTAGTAATAAAACTGATTCTGATAGCAACGGAATAAATAAAAATCCTATTAAAAAAGAATCTTCGGGTTTTAGTGGCGCTGATGGCTCCGCAGCATCAGTAGCTTCTGAAAATACTGCGGATGAATTAAGTGATATTGCAAATGCGGATGATGATGTTTGGGCAGACATGTCGTCTATGCCTATGTCGGATGTGATTGCAATGCCGGAAAACTCTTCTTCTGAAGAGTCTTCTTCTAAAGACTCTTCTACTGAAGATGAGCCTGTGCCTCATGCAGCAGAGATTGCAATACAGAAGAGTTTGCATTCTCATAACCGAGATGAAGCTGTTTCTGGTGTCTTGGATCAAGCTAAACTACAGTCTCAAGTTCAGAATGCAACTAATACTTCAGAATTGTCTGCTGAATCAATTCAGACTACTGTTTCTCCTACGAATGGAGCTACTGCTGACGAATGTTCAATGGATGATGCTTCATTAGAATCAGCAACATCTGTAAGCACTGATGAGCTTAAACAAATTTTTGAAGTTAAATCTGTTGAAGAATTTGCTTCTAGTGATCCTAAAAATCCTAAAAATGCGATTATGAGCGTTAAGAAAAAGCAAGAGGAGTAGTTTACAGTGCATAATTCATCGTCATATGACGGAGCAATTGGTCGCTTAATTGAAGCATTTTCAAAGCTTCCAGGGATTGGACCTAAAGGCGCTCAGCGTATTGCGTTTTACCTACTTTCTTCCTCGGATAAAGATGTACAAGAGCTAATAGACGCAATTAATAACATGAAAGAAAGTGTGCGTTTTTGCGATGTATGCGGAAACGTATGTGAGCAGAGCCCTTGCATAGTATGCGCAGATCCTCGACGTGACCATAGCAAAATTTGCGTAGTTGAAGAACCTAAAGACATTATGAGTATTGAGCGAACTCATGAGTATTCAGGTGTTTATCATGTTCTTGGTGGTGCAATTAACCCAATGGCAAATGTTGGGCCGGGAGACTTAGCAATTACGCAATTACTTGAGCGTCTTAAAGATGAAAAAGTTCAAGAAATTATTCTTGCTCTTGATCCTGATATAGAAGGCGAAGCGACTGTTACGTATTTGGCTCGATTGCTCGATCCTCTAGGAATTAAAGTTACTCGCTTGGCAAGTGGATTGCCTGTTGGTGGAGATTTAGAGTATGCGGATGAGATCACTTTAGGTCGTGCATTTTCTGGTCGTCAATCTGTGTAATTTTGAATATTGTTTTTGTGCGCGCATGTCATTATCAATAAATAGGGCATAGTTGGTAGTCTGATATTGAAGCCATTATTTGGCATATCCTGTGCGTTTATCAATTTGACATGAGCGAGGGGTAAAAATTGGCACTTATCGTACAGAAATACGGTGGTTCTTCTGTAGCAGATACAGATTCCATACAACGTGTTGCCAAACGCATTCTTTCTACAAAAGCAGCAGGAAATGATGTTGCTGTTGTAGTTTCAGCAATGGGCGATACAACTGACGATTTAATTGATCAAGCAATGAGTGTAAATACTCATCCTCCTGCTCGCGAAATGGATATGCTTATGACAGCAGGCGAACGAATTTCTATGAGTTTGCTTGCAATGGCTATTCATGCCCAAGGATCTCATGCTTATTCTTTTACTGGTTCTCAAGCTGGATTTATGACAGATACTCAGTTTGGAGCTGCGCATATTCGTGCGGTTAAGCCTGATCGTGTCAGAAGAGCTCTTAGCAAAGGCAGTGTTGCAATTGTTGCCGGGTTCCAAGGAATTAATGAAGTTGGAGATGACACAACTCTCGGTAGAGGCGGTTCGGATACTTCCGCTGTAGCGCTTGCGGTTGCTTTAGGTGCTGATGTATGTGAGATTTACACGGATGTAGATGGAGTATTTACTGCGGACCCACGTATTGTGCCAACTGCAAAACGTATTCCTGTAATCGATTATGATTCAATGCTTGAAATGTCATCTTGCGGTTCGCGCGTGCTTGCGTTGCGTTGTGTTGAGTACGCTCAGCGTTTTGGTATGCCTCTTCATGTTAGAAGTTCATTCTCGCATAGGAACGGAACGCTTATAGTTCCAAATAATATTAATCCGAACGATTTGCCTAATCTGAATTAGAAAATACAAAACTAAATATTAATAAACAATGTCAAATAATCTTCGAGCTTAAGGGCGGTAACAATGGTAAACCATGATATTCTTTCGACTATGGGCGATTTATTTCCTGATTTAGGTCCGGAAACTCCTGTTATTTCTGGCGTTGCTCATGATCGCAGTGAGGCAATGATTACTGTTCGCGGTATTCCAGATATTCCTGGCATGGCTGCGAAAGTATTTACAACTCTTGCAAAAGCAAATGTAAATATTGACATGATTGCGCAAGCAAGTGCTTCTACTGGTACAGCAGATATTTCTATTACTGCTCCAGGAGCATCAATGGAAGCAGTACGTAAAGTTCTAGAAGAAGCGCATGATGAATTGAAATTTACTTCTATGGATGTTGTTCCAGTAGTAGGAAAAGTAGCTGTTGTTGGCGTTGGTATGAAAACCCATTCAGGATTGGCTGCTACCTTCTTCACTGCGCTAAGTGAGCATGGTATAAATACTTTGATGATTTCTACTTCGGAAATTCGTATTGCTGCCATGGTTCCTGTTGAACAAATTGATGAAGCTGTTCGCGCTTTGCATACTGCTTACGGTTTGGATGCAAGCCAAGTTGAAGCAGTAGTGTACGGCGGAAGCGGGCGCTGAAGCAATTTAAATTATTAAATTAATAAATTAACTAAATTATTTGAATTGTAGAATTGTAAAAACTGTAGAAATTATACGTACTTACTTTTAAGGGAGTCTCGATGACAATTATCAACGAAAAAGGCGTGAACGTGGCAGTACTTGGCGCAACTGGCCAAGTTGGTATGGTAATGCGTCGAGTGCTTAACGAGCGCGATTTCCCAATAAAAGATTTACGTTTTATGGCTTCCGCTCATTCTGCTGGCACAGTTTTGCAATATCGTGGCAAAGACGTAGTCGTAGAAGATGTAGAAAAAGCAGATTTGCATGGAATTGACATAGCTATTTTTTCTGCAGGCGGCGGAACTTCAAAAATTTGGGCTCCGAAATTCGCTGAAGCCGGCGCAATTGTAGTAGATAATTCTTCGCAATGGCGTATGCATAACGACGTGCCTTTGGTGGTTGCGGAAGTAAACCCTGAAGATTTAGATACTATTCCAAGAGGAATAGTAGCAAATCCAAATTGCACAACTATGGCTTGCATGCCTGTATTAAAGCCGCTTGCTGATGCTTTTGGATTAAAACGTTTAATTGTTTCGTCTTATCAAGCTGTTTCTGGTGCCGGTCGAGCCGGTGCTTTGCAACTCATGAATGAGGCTCAAGCTGCATTAAACCAAGGAGCAGATAAACTCGTTTTCGACGGTAGTGCAATAGATTTCCCTGAACCTACAAAAGTTGCTCGTACTATTGCTTTTAATGTAGTGCCTTTTATCGGTTCAATAGTTGATGACGGATCTGAAGAAACTGACGAAGAACAAAAATTGCGCAATGAAAGTCGTAAGATTTTGCATTTGCCAAATCTTGCAGCCTCATGCACTTGTGTGCGCGTAGGTGTTTTCACTGGTCACGGCATGAGCGTAAACGCTGAGTTTGAGCACGATGTAACTCCAGACATGGCTCGCGAAGTATTGAGCAAGGCTCATGGAGTCGAGCTTAACGATATTCCTACTCCTCAGCTAGCATCCGGAAAATCTGCAAGTTATGTTGGAAGAATCAGGCAAGACCAAGCAGTCGATGGAAATAAGGGATTGGCACTTTTTATCACTAACGATAATTTGCGAAAAGGTGCTGCATTAAATGCTGTGCAATTAGCTGAAATTATTGCTAAAAAGCGTAATTTTCTAAACTAATTATGGTTATATTGCGCTCGCGATTATGTAAGATTTTGCGTAAACTGGAATTATGTCAATAGCGTCTGAAGAAATACAGCAGCAACTCGATCGTATAGTGGCACTTGGGTATCCAGATGTGGCTGATATGAGTGCCGATGCTTTTCGTAAGTTGGCAAATCCTATATTGTGTGCGCTTGAAAATAGTAGTTTAGGTGCGAATATTTTATTGGTTCCTACGCGTGAATTAGTTTCGCCTGAATCGTTGATTTCTCGTACTAGTATTAATCGCATGGCTGGATTCACCACTATGCCTCCGCGAGATATCATAAGTTTTCTTCCTAAAGACGGGTATGAGTTTCCTGAAGGCCCGTTCTATATAGTTGTCGATCCGCATACTGGCTCATCGTATTTGAATCGAGAGCCTGATGTTGCTCGTAAACTTATTGATTCTGATGAGCGTTTGCCTCTTACGCTGGAAGAAGGGCTTGCTATTGCAACACAACATCCAGATTGGCTTGAAAGCAAGAATGGATTTAATTTGCTTGGTTCGCAAAGCGCAGATGGGCGTGTGCCAAGTATATGGATGAGTCAATGTGCTCCTCGCTTAGGTGCTGTTTGGCCAAATTCTCGTCATACTTGGCTTGGTAATGCATATTGTATGGAAAGATGTGGAGTGTCGTCGCTGAAGTAAGTTAGCGAATTTTGCGCTCATTTAGTAAAATAGTACGAAATATAACGGTAGATAATACAAATAAATAGAAGTTGAATTTTATAGTTTCTCATATTGTGAAGGTGCGTTGTGGCATATATAACTTTTGATCATGTAGTGAAAGAATACCCATCAGGTTCTAGTGCTGTGCGAGCTTTGGACGATGCCAGTTTTACTGCGCAAAGTGGCGAGCTTACAGTAATTTTAGGTGCATCTGGCGCGGGAAAAACTACAGCATTAAATATTTTGGGCGGTATGGATACTGCAACAAGCGGTCGTGTTGTTGTTGGTGATTGCGATGTTACTAAGCTAAAAGGTCGTAATTTGGTTCGCTACCGCAGAGAAGACATTGGTTTTGTTTTTCAATTTTATAATTTAGTTCCAAATTTAACTGCTCTTGAAAACGTAGAGTTAGCTTCGCAAATTTGTGCAGATCATTTTGACCCTGCTCAAACGCTTATTGATGTTGGCTTGAAAGAAAGGCTACATAATTTCCCAGCTCAACTTTCTGGCGGTGAGCAGCAACGCGTATCTATTGCGCGCGCTCTTGCTAAAAAACCTAAATTATTGCTATGTGACGAGCCTACTGGTGCTTTGGATTATGAAACAGGTAAGGCAGTATTGCAATTATTGCAAGACATTTGCCGAACTGAAGGCATGACAGTGCTGATTATTACTCATAATGCTGCAATTGCTCCTATGGCTCACAAAGTTGTTCGTTTCCGTTCTGGAAAAGTTGTAGACGAAACTGTGCAAGAACATCCTATGGCTATAGCCGATATTGAGTGGTGATTAGGTGGTTGTTATGCGGAAAGTAGCAGCAGTTTCAAAGCAATCTGATAATAAAAATGCCAATAATGGCAGTGAAGGTAAGCGCATGCATTCATTGCTGCCAATAGTATTTATTAGCGCAATTAGAATGTGGGTTCGCGAATGGCGCCGCTTTTGCGTTCTTGCGGTTATTGCAATGCTTGGCGTTGCTGTTATGACTGGTATTTATGCAGGATGCAACGACATGTTTCTTGCTACTAACGATATGTATGCGAAGTTGCATGCTTATGATTTGCAAATCGTATCTACTCTTGGTTTAACTAAAGACGATGTTGCAGCATTACGCGCGTTGCCAAGTGTGAGTGAAGTTGAAGCAGAGCGTTCTTGGAAAGCAACAGCGCACGCAACAGATGATACAAAGTCTTCATACGCAATGAATTTCGTGCATTATGTAGAATCGCAAAAAAATCTTAATCGTTTGCATTTGCTTAAGGGCAACATGCCTAAAAATAATAGTGAAGCTGTTGTAACTCAGCGATTTTTACACGATAGTGGCTTGAGCATTGGCAATGTGATAGTAGTCAATATGCGGCAAAATGCGGGCGTTGGAAGTCGTGATTCTTCCAATTCAAAGTCTAAAACTTATCGTTTGCGCATAACTGGTAGCGTGCTAGATAGCAACGATTTAAACAATCCTGATGGCTATCAATCTAAAGCATTTCGCAACTCTGTGACGTCTAGATATCCAATATTTACTTCTGCTGCTCCTGATAACGTGACTAGCTTGCCGTATACGGCAATATCGGTGCGTTTGAATGATGCTCAACATGTCAATGTTTTTTCTAAAGATTATCGTGGCATCGTCGACGATGCGTCTGAACAGATTCAAGAACGCGTGCAATCTAAACGCGAAAAAGCTCGACGTAATCAAATTATCGACAAACAAGTTAATTTAGAATTAAAAAATATTATTGCAAACGATCCCAGGCTTCAGCGCGCTCCAAATTTTGTTAAAGAGCAAGCAAAGGAGCAAATTCGTAAACAAATTAAGTCAGAGATTCAAAAACGTATTCCTCAAGCTCAATGGCATATATCTACTCGCATAGCTAACGACAGTTATGCTAGTTTGCGTTCTGACGTTGCTTCAATACAGTCACTTGGATACGCTTTCCCGGCAGTATTTCTTGTTGTAGCAATGATGATGAGTTTAACTGCTATGGCTCGTATGGTTGAAGAAGAGCGAGGGCTTATTGGAACTTACTTAAGTTTGGGATACGGTCGTTCTACTGCAGTAACAAGACATGCTTTCTTCGCAATATTCGCGTGCTTTGTTGGCGGCGGAATTGGCGATATTATGGGTTTTCTTGCAATCCCTTCACTTTTACTAAAAATCTTGCGTGGTTTATACGCTGTTCCAGACGTTAGTTTGAAGTATGACTGGCTATATGGCTCTTTGTGTGTGCTAGCATTTGTGATTCCTGTTGCAATATGCACAATAGTTGTTAGTTGGCGAGAAACAAAACAAGTTCCTGCAGCTTTGTTAAGGCCAAAAGCTCCAAAAGCTGGTTCTCGCGTTCTTCTTGAAAGGTTGCCTTGGATTTGGAAGCGAATGAGTTTCTTAAATAAGGTTACTGTTCGCAATTTGGCGCGATTCAAAGGCAGATTGTGCATGACTATCGGTGGAGTTGCCGGTTGCACAGCGCTTATTGTTTGCGGTCTTGCTTTGAACGATACTGTTGCTACCCTGGGTATTCGCCAATACGAGGGAATTTATCGATACGATATGATTTCTATCTCAGCTCCAGGATCTTTTCAAAATATGAAGAAAAGCGTTGAGCAAGACAAGTCAAATAATAAAGTAGAAACTATTCTTCCGGCTTATGTGGGCTCTGGAGAAATAGCTAAAAATCAATCAAATAAGTCGAATAGTCGTCATGTTGAGGATTCAGAAAGCGTTCAGTTGGTTGTTGTAAAAGACACGAAAACTTTGTCTCATCTTGTAAATTTGCAGGATGTGAACAATAATCTGCAAACTATTAAACTTACGGATGAAGGTCCGTTGCTTTCTCAAAGCGCTGCTGCATCTCTGGACATTACTCGTGGTAGCGAAATTAATGTGACGAATACTAGTTTTAAGCGTGCGAAGGTTAAAGTTAAAGCTATTGTTCGTAATCTTATTGGTTCTAATATTTACATGACTGAACGTTGCTACGATCGTTTGTTTAATGGTGAAAACAGTAAGCTTTTGAAACATAATGCGTTAATTTTGCGTTTGCGCGGTAGCGATAATAATAAAATTAAATATGCAGACAATGTTTCTGAACGTGACGGTGTGCTTGCTGTTATGAATATTACGCGTATGAAGCATGCTTTTAGTTTTGATCTTATGAATGCTGTTGTTGCTTTAATCGTAACTTTGGCTGCCGGCTTAGCTTTGGCTGTGCTTTTTACTCTTGCAAGTACTAATATTTCGGAACGTACTCGCGAAATGGCTACGCTGAAAGTTCTCGGTTTTTATCGTAGAGAAGTTCATTCCTATGTGCATAAAGAAATGCTTACTTTAACTGTTATCGGTATTGCTGTTGGATTGCCATTAGGAAGGCTTATTGCAGGATTGTTGACTAGCGCGCTTCGTATGCCATCGTTGTATTTTGAAGTTGAAGTAGCTCCTTTAAGCTATTGCATTTCTGGCGTTGCGACGCTAATTTTTGCGTTAATTGTGCAATGGGCTACCAACCCAGCTTTGGATCGCATAGATCCAGTAAGCTCGCTTAAAAGTGTGGAATAGTTGTGCGAATTGTGGAATGCGTAAATGAATAGTTAAGGGTTCCCTATAAAATTAGAGATTCGTGGCTACTAAAGAACGGAGTTGTAATAATGAGTGAGACTGTGAATAGTGACATTAATGTAGATTCTAAACAAACAGAATCTGCAGAGACGCACAATAGCACATCTTCTCATAATCAATCTTCAAACCAATCTTCTCGCGTATCTGCGCAAGAAGATGCAAGTAGCAATACAAACCAAATGGAGCGTAGTCTTACCAAGCGTCACGTGCAATTTATTGCTATCGGCGGCACTATTGGCACAGGTTTGTTCCTTGGTTCCGGAAAATCTATTAGCTTAACAGGTCCTAGTATCGTATTCGTTTACATTATTGTGGGCTTGATTATGTTCTTGCTGATGCGTGGCATTGGCGAACTTATGTATAAGGATCCGAACCAGCATACTTTTATTAGTTTTATTACACGTTATCTTGGCAGAGGTTGGGGTAATTTTGCCGGATGGTCGTATTGGTTTGTGCTTGTACTTATTGGTATGAGCGAAATTACAGCAGTTAGTACGTATTGCGTCACATTCTTCCAAACTTTCGATATTGACGTAAGTCATTGGAAATGGCTGATAGAAGTAGTATTTTTAGCGGCTTTAGTGTGCATAAATTTGGTGGCTGTAAAGCTATTTGGGGAAACTGAGTTTTGGTTCTCAATGATTAAAATCACGCTAATTGTTGCTCTTATTGTTACAGCCGTAGTTATGGCTTTAATTGGTTATCATTACTCTGCAACTCCTTTGCATGGTGGCGTAATAAGTCCTGCTGGTCACGCTGGATTAGATAATATTTTCAACAATTTCTCGCTTATGCCAAACGGCTGGCTTTCTTTCTTAATGAGCTTCCAAATGGTGTTTTACGCGTATCAGCTTATTGAGTTTGTTGGTGTGACTGTTTCGGAAACTAAGAATCCTCGTCAGGTTTTGCCAAAGGCTGTTAACGAGATTATTGTGCGCGTTCTTGTTTTCTATGTTGGTGCTCTTATAGCGATTATGCTTATTGTGCCATGGCAGCAGTTTAAGGCTACGAATGCAGAAGGCGTATTTATGTCACCGTTCATTATGGTGTTCCAATATGCTGGATTGCATTGGGCTTCTGCGCTTGTGTTCTTTGTGGTTATTACGGCTGCATCTTCTGCGCTTAATTCTTTGCTGTATTCTGCAGGTCGCCACATGTATCAGATTGCTCTTGAGTCGCCTTCGCCTCTTTTGGGTAAGTTGCGTAAGGTTTCGCGCACGAAAGTTCCTGCTCGCGCGATTTTGTTCTCGTCTGCTTTAATTCTTCTTTCGCCAATTATTAATTCGATTCCTGGCATTCATGGTGCGTTTATTTTGTTTGCTTCTGCTTCTTCTGCAGTGATAATCATGATTTACATTTTGATTATGGTTACGCATCGAAAGTATCGTGAATCCGCTGATTTTATGCCAGACGGCTTCGTTATGCCGCATTATAAGCTTTTGAATTCTATTACTATAGCGTTCTTTGTTTTTGTGTATGTGACTTTGTTTATTAGTGACGATACGCGAGCTTCTGCAATTGGCGGACTAGTGTGGCTTGTATTGTTCGGCGGATACTGCGCTTTGCATCAGCATTGGCAGAATCGCGATTTAGCTGAAGCATTGGGGAAGTAGAGTACTTCTTTACTTGATTTCTGTTATGCTTGCTGTGTGCGAATTATTGTTGCAGATTGCAGTGCAGAATATACAGGTAGATTAAATGCCACGCTTCCTTTAGCTAAGCGAGTGTTGCTTATTAAAGCAGATGGCAGCGTACTTATTTTTTCTGAGCTTGGTGCGTATAAACCACTTAATTGGATGGTAGCTCCTTGTACTATGCGTGTTCTGCGTAAAGAAGATAGCGATGAATCTGATGCTGGCATTGTTGTAGATGGCTGTATTTTGCGCGTTGCTGCCGCTAAAAGCGATGATTTGCTTATGATTTCGCTCGAGCATGTTTATAGCGATAATACTTACGATTTGGGTGAGGACCCTGGCTTGGTTAAAGATGGTGTTGAGGATCATTTGCAACGCTACTTGGCTGAGCAGATTGAGCGAATTGGCGATGGTGCTACGTTGGTGCGCCGCGAGTATCCTACGCCTATCGGACCAGTGGATATTATGGCTCAAGATGCGGATGGTGTACATGTTGCTATTGAGATTAAGCGACATGGTGGTATTGACGGTGTTGAGCAACTTACGCGTTATTGTGAGTTGCTGAATAGAGATCCGTTACTTAAGCCGGTTAGAGGTATTTTTGCAGCGCAAACTATTAGTCCGCAAGCTCGCGTTTTGGCTGAGGATCGTGGCTTTACTTGCTTAATATTGGATTACGATGAAATGCGTGGAGTTGAGTCCAACGATCTTCGTCTGTTCTAAATATGTGTTCTAAAATATGTGTTTTAAATATGTAAAAACCCCTCGGGAAGGAGGGGTTTGTTATTTATGAATCGCTAGTTAATTTTGCAACAGTTTGCAAAATTTACAAATCTCACGAAGCATAGAGAATATCGACTACAAAGTAAAGTGTTGCGTTTGCAGGAATAGTTACGTTTCCGCGCGCATCCTTCTTTTCTTCTTTACCGTAGCCATCTTCTGGTGGAATTACCAAAAGAACTTGGGAACCGACTTTCTTTCCAGTTAAGCCTTTAGTCCAACCAGGGATTACTCCTCCAGCAAGTTGGAAGTCTGCAGGTATGCCGCGAAGCCAAGAAGAATCAAACTGATGCAGTTTGCCGTCTTTATCGGTAGTCCAACCAGTGTAATGAGCGGAAACTGTGTCTTTTGCAGTTACTTCTTTTCCAGTTCCTTCAATCAAAGTTTGAGAAACAAGCTTTCCGTCTGGCACGTAGTTATTTTTATCTAAGCTTGGGGCTCCAGATTTATCAAGAGTTACTTTCGGCAAATTTGCAGGGATGTCCGTAACAGCTTTGCCTGTTGCTCTAGTTATAGCCTTTGATCGCGAAACCATTGTAAGAACCATAATATATGAAGGATTTTTGGCTCCTCCGCTTACGCCCAAAGCAATAGTAGAATTAATTTTCTTGCCTTTAATCAAAGCGTAATATGGGCGGCTTGTAGAATTTTTACTAATGTAAATTGAGCAATCAACTTTGCCTTTTTCCCAAGTATTCATAAGCTCTTTGCCGGTTTTGGAGTCGAACACAATGCCCTGAGAGCATACACGATCGCCTTCTTCAATTGCTTCTCCGTTGCCTCGCTGCAAAACGGCGTAAGTATTTTGATTTACTTTTACAGGCGTTTTCAGCGTTATTTTAGGCTTTTTCCCAAGCTCTCCAGATGCGCTTATGCCTTCCATCAACTGCATTCCAGCTTTTTGAGCGTTCTCATCAATTAAATTGTTTTTGTTGTTGTTGGAACTCTCTGCGCAGGAAGCGAGCACTACGCACATTGCTAGTGCGCTAATAGTTGCGAAAGTGCGAAGTAAAAGAGATTTTTGTCCTAAGGTTTTGATTTTTTTCATAGCCTCACATTACCGCCTGACGCTGATTTTTACATCAAAACATGCAAGTAATATTAAAAGATTGTAGAATAGTATCGTTATGACAAATATAGAAGATGCTTCTGATACAGAAGGACGACCAATGCGACGACCAATGCGACGGCTCACTTTGCGCAGTAAAATCATGCGTGGCGGTGTAGCTCCATTTTTTGCTTTGCTTGCAGTATTAAGTGTTGTTCTCGGTGTTGCTAACGCAACATTTTGGAAGCCTAGTAACGTGGTTATTGCGTACACTAAAGTATCTGGAACTCGTTATATTGTCACTGATCCTGGTGTTTTGAATCTTGTAGATAACAGGGTTCGTATTAGCGTTGCGGCTTTGCATACGCGTAAGCCTATTTGTGTTGCAGTAGGTTTAACAAAAGACGTAAGAGGCTGGGTGGCAGGTTCTCCAGTACAAAGAATTACTGGTTTGCGCGATTGGAATAATCTTTCAGTTTCTGAAATGTCTGGTAAAACCTCTATGCAAGCGGAAGGCTCTGTTGACATTAAAGATCCTGACGTAAAGTTCCAAGAATCTAATTTGTGGCCTATAGTTACGTGCCAGCTTGGTTTAGCGAAATTGGCAATAAATACTGCAGATTATGTTCAATCTTCTGGTTCTGCGTCGTATGATCATGCTGTTGCAAGCGGCACAATGCCTAAATCGGGCACTCACTCTAGTAAGTCAAATAGTCATGATGCGTCTTCTTCTTCACTGCGCTCGCAAGCAGCTAGACGTGTTTTGTTAATTGATTTAGGAGATAATGTACCAGAAGCTTCCGTAGAATTTCGGTGGCGTCGTAATCAAATTCCAGATTTTGCAACGCCGTTATATTTTGTAGGAGCGCTTTTTGCAGTATTAGCTATACTTTCTGCAACTATTTTTGCAATGGCTCCGCATCGTCGTCGTAATAAGCAATTAATAGCTAGCCGTTCAGGAGCGTTGACAGTAAAGTCTGCGCAGCGTGACGAAGTTACCTTTGCTGAAGCAATTTCTGGAACTATGTCTGGTATTTTCGGCCACAAACGTCGTAAGAAGGATTCTGGAAGCCACGCAAGGCACGGGACTCATGCACGTCGTCGTAAAGATTCAATGCAAAGTGACGACTCAAATGGTATGCAAATAACTCGTGTTGCGTCTGCTTCTACAGCAGTTGCATCTACTGATTCTTTGGCTGAAACTACCGTTATTGCGCAAGATGAAATGCTTGCGTTTGCTGCGCGCTTTATGCAGCAACATGACGATAATTCTTATTTAGATAACTTAGATAATTCTGATGATGAGTTTAATGATTTACAAAATCAGGATGATTCAGGAAACGCGGAAGATTCTGCAAACGCGGAAGATGCAGAAAATGCGAAATATTCTGAAAATCCAACAGAATCAGAAAATCCAGAGAATAAGCAATATAAGCGAAATTCTCAAAATATTAAGACTCCGCGAAATAAGAAAAAATCTTATGCAAAAGCGTCATATAGCGATAATCTGAACGAACATAAGGATAAGCGTCAGCAGCAAAATAAGTATGCTCAGCAGAATAACAAGAGACGTAACCGTCAGAATGATAGAAACAATGCTAATAATTCTGAAAAGTTTGCAAAGAAACGTTTGGAAACGGCTAAGCCTTCAGATATTAGTAGCAAGATTTCGCATGAATCTACTAAGAAAAAGCCTAATGATCGCGAAAACTATCGCAACTCAGAATCGGATAAACGTCAAAATTCGTCTAAAAATAGCAACGATAAGCAGTCTCGCATAAAACGAAATGGGTTTAGAGGAGACGGCGGTAACGGTCGCTACAGAAAAAATGTGAAAGGCTACCGCGGTAATTCTTCAAGTGAGCGAGGAAATGAGTAAAATGCGTAATACTAATGTCGATATTCACCGCGTAAAAAGTAAAAATAGAGGCGTATTGCGCAACAATATAGTCACATTAATAGCATGTGTTGTATCAACGGTTATGGTAACTGGATTATCTGCTTGCGATGGGCAGGTGCCGAAACCTGCTGAAGCGCGCAGTAGTCAAGAGTTACCTAATTTGACTATGCTTCAAGAAAAAGATATCCGCTTAGGTTTGCTTCGTGAGCTAGAAAAAGCAAACGACGAAAAAGATGTGGATTCATTATCTAAAGCAGTTTCTGGACCTGCTCTTGACATTCGCACGAGCGAGCTCACTATTGCAAAGAAAACTGGGAACTTAGATCCTAAGACCACTATTCCGCGTGAAGCTGCACAAACCATTGTGCCAACTAATTCTGGTTGGCCAAGAGATTTAATGACTATTACAACTACTACTAAAGATCAGCAGTCAAAACGTCTGCTAGTTTTACGTCAACAGAGAGCGCGTTCGAATTACAAACTTTGGGCTGTCGCTCGCTTATTCCCTGGAGTGCATCTTCCTAAATTTGCTGTGCCAAGTATTGGTTCTTCAATGGGTAAATCTAACGATACTGGTTTGGTGATGACTCCAGATGAAGCAGTAGCTGCGTATGCTGACGTTTTACAAAATGGTGAAAATAGTAAGTATGCAAAGCATTTTGCTGACGATTATTTGCGTAAAAAGTTAGTTGAACTTTCTAAAGCAGTGCAAGCTGGAATGGAGCGAAATAAAGGCTCCCAAGAACAAGTCTTTACGCCAAATCTCAAACAGATAAGCATTATGCGTTCAAGCGATGGAAGCGATTTGGTTGTTGCTCGCATAGATTCTGTGTGGACTCGTAAAGCTGGCGAAGGGCGTGAATCTCGTCCTGCTTCTGATGAAGAAAAAGCATTATTTGGCGACGGTAAAGCAAAAGGTACTATGCGAGTAACTTACGTAAATGTTATTGCTCTAGTAGTTCCTCCAGCTAGTTCTCATATGAAGATTATTCCTGTTGGCGCTGAGCGTCAGCCTATTAAAGTAGAAGCTTTATAAATTTTGTAAGTACAATTTAGTGTGCTTGGAAAAGAGGAAAAATGGTGAGTAGCAAAGCGCAAGGCATGAATCCTGGCGGATTTTCGCTTGCTGGGGCTGTAGATTTAGAAGGCGTAAAGCGTCGCGTAGAAGCTCAAGCTAAGCAAGCTGCTAAAGCTGCATCGGGCTCTACTGGTTCTTCTGCTCCAAAAGCTGGCGGCTATGTAATCGATGTTAATGAGCAGTCGTTTCAGGCGATGGTGCAAACGTCCGTAAGTTTCCCAATTGTTATTTTGTTTTGGCAAGCTAATGACGAAGCCTATTATGATGTGGCGCAGAAATTAGCGGATGCTGTTAACGCGCTTGACGGTCGTATGCAGTTAGCTCGTATCGACTCTGATGAAAGCCCAAGTATTGCTCAAGCTTTGCAAGCGCAGCAGCTTCCTGCAATTTACGGTTTAATTGGCGGACGTCCTATGCCTATTGTGCAAGGTTTACCTAGCGACGAGGAATTACAGCAGATTTGTAGCACTATTTTGCCGCAATTGGTTCAGGTTGCTGAACGCTCGGGCGTTGCTGGAACTGCTCCTTTTGTGGAGGCATCAGTTGAGGAAAAGTCTGAAGCATCTAAAGACGCAGATCAAGATAGTTCCGAGAATAATTCTGTTGAGAGTGTTCCGCCTGCTCATGAGCAAGCTCATTCGCTTGCTATGAAGGGTGATTATGAAGGTGCTGCACGCGAGTATGCAAAAGTAATGGAAGCAGATCCTCATGATGTGATTGCGTCGCGTGAGCATGCAAAGGCTTTGCTGCTTTCGCGTAATACTAATACTGATGTTGCTGCTGTTAGAAAGGCTGCTGGCGATAATCAGGATGATTTAGATTCGCAGCTTGCAGTAGCAGATGTAGATATGATTGACGGTCATATTGATGACGCTTTCGGGAGACTGCTTGACTTCCTTGCAGCTGGTCATAAGAGCGATGCGGATGCTATTCGTTCTCGTATGCTTGAGTATTTTGCAATGCTTCCTGCAGATGATGAGCGTCTTGCTCGCGCTCGTCGCCGTCTTGCAATTCTTCTTTATTGATTATTGTGCGATGGTGCGTTTTTGGCGACTTATGTAGTATTAAACAAAAAAGCCAAGAACCACAACAATCGTGAGAAATTTGTGTGATCCTTGGCTTTAGTAGCGGGGCATGGATTTGAACCATGGACCTCTGGGTTATGAGCCCAGCGAGCTACCGAGCTGCTCCACCCCGCGTCGGCTACTTTTAGCAGCTCTATCTACGATAGGTGCAAATTTAAATTTGTCAACTTTCGGGCGTGTCTTACTGTATTTAGTTAGAATTTTACGATTCGTGCACATGAGTGACGTATACACAATAAACATAAACAAGTGTGGGGTATAATAAACACATGCCTATTAAGATTCCTGAAGGATTGCCAGCGCGAAGCATATTAGATGCTGAGCGAATTTTTGCGTTGGAGCGCCCAGAAGCAGAACAGCAGGATGTTCGACCACTTCGTTTGTTGATTTTGAATCTTATGCCCAAAAAAATCGAGACAGAAACTCAGCTTTTGAGACTCATTTCTAAGTCTCCTTTGCAAGTCGACGTCGATTTTATGAAAACTTCTACGCATGTATCAACGCATGTTAGCGCTGATCATTTAGTAAAATTCTATGAAAATCTTGACGCACTGCGTAACAACTATTACGACGGATTTGTTGTGACGGGCGCTCCTGTTGAGCATATGGAATTTGAGGATGTCGACTACTGGCACGAATTTACGCAAATTCTTGACTGGGCATCAACACACGTTTTCTCAACAATGTATTTGTGCTGGGGCGCAATGGGTGCGCTTTACTACCGATATGGCATAAAAAAGCATGTTCTCAGCAAAAAAGTTTTTGGCGTGTTCCCGCAATATTTGCAGGATGAGTACTGTTTTCTTACAAATGGTTTTGATGAAATCGCTTTACAACCGCACTCTAGAATAGCGAGTGTTGATGTTGACAGCATTTCTGCAGATAAGCGTTTACAGATTCTTACGTATGGTCCCGAATCTGGTCCGGGCTTAGTTGCTACGCGTGATTTTTCTGAAGTTTTTGCGCTCGGGCATTGGGAATATGGTAAAATGACTCTTGCGCAGGAATATGAGCGTGACATGTTAAAAGGTTTGAGCAACGTGCCATTCCCTTACAACTATTTCCCTAATGACGATCCAAAATTAGAGCCACTATTTTCTTGGCGTGCACACGCGAATTTGCTTTGGCGCAACTGGCTTAATTGGGTGTACGAAACTACGCCTTACGATCTTTGTGATATTCCTCATTTAAGAACTACTGGAAGGCTTGGAACTGAACGTTCTATAAGGCATGAGCCAGCTTCTCCGCGCTCCGATAATTTTTATCCATTTGACGGTGTTAAGTACGGTATGAACAAATAAATTTCGACATTGCGTAATTAGTTGCGTAATTAGTTGCGTAATTATGTACAAGCAAAGAGTACAATCAGCAGTTAGATATATTTTTCGTTTCGTGCCCCGCGCCTTACGAAATATGAAACATATGATCTAGTTGATATATATGCCGCAAGAATGATTGAATTGAGTATGTGAGTGAGCGGCACTGAATTGAGGCGTGTGAACGGATTGCTATAAGGAGGCACTTATGGATGTAATGGTTGATGTTTTACAGAAGACCACAACTGTAGCTTCTACTGTAGCTTCGAATAAACCAGAGCTACCTAATATTAGTGAGTTTTTGCCTCCAGAAATTTTGTTCCAAGGCACTCCATTTGCCATGAATCGCATTATTTTGGTGCGCTTACTTATGGCAGTAGTAGTAATGATTATTTTTGGAATTGGTGCTATGCGAGCAAAGGTTGTTCCTGGCAGATTCCAAAGCGTGCTTGAAATTTTGATGGATTTTGTGCGCTACAACATTGTTTACGAAATGATTGGCGAGGAACGCGGCAAGCGCTATGTGCCAATGATGTCCACGTTATTCCTCACTATTTTCTTCTTTAATCTTTGTTCTGTGATTCCAGGATTAAATATGGCTGCAACCGCAACCATTGCTTGTCCGTTGGTATTTGCTTTGTGGGTTGTTTGCCAATATCTTATTGCTGGCATTCGCGAAAAAGGTTTTTTGCGATTCTTCCGCGAAGCATTGTTCCCAGCGGGTGTGCCATGGCCGATTTACTTTATTCTTTCGCCATTGCAGCTCATAGAATTAATAATTGTGCGACCACTTTCGCTTACAATTCGTTTGTTTGCGAATATGATTGCTGGCCATTTGCTGGTGGCCACTTGTTTAGTATTCACCAATTTCTTCGTGGTGGATTCCAGCAATAAACTCCTTGCCTTAGGCGGTGCTTTGTGGCTGCTTGGTGGCATTCTGTTTACCCTATTCGAAATTATGGTAGCTGGCTTGCAGGCATTTATTTTTACAGTGCTTGCTTCAGTCTACATTTCGGAAAGTTATCCGGAAGAGGAAGAAAAGTCTGCTGTTGTAGCTGCTTAATAAAAGTAGTGTAGATTTTCAGATTTTACATATCTTACGGGTTTATACTGGTTACTGTTTCAACAGAAAGGAAACCAATGAATAGTATCATCGCTCTTGCAGGTTTGACCGGCAACCTGAGCATTCTTGGCTTTGCTGTAGCAACTATTTCCCCTGCACTCGGCATGGCAATAGTAGTGTCTAAGGCTATGGAATCTACTGCACGTCAGCCAGAAGTTGGCAACCGCATTCAGCTGTTTATGTTCGTCGGCTTGGCATTTATTGAGGTTTTGGGCTTGCTTGGCTTCGTTTCCTACATTATGGGAGCCTGAACAAAACTTACAATGCACAACACGAATAGTGTTGAAAGAATAGAAAGGACAAGCCATGGCATATGCAGCCGGAAGTAATAAGTTGGCGTTGTTCTTGCCTGAGCCTTATGACGTACTGTGGTCATTAGTAGTTTTGGTAGTTCTTGCAGCGTTTTTCTACAAGTTCGTTATGCCTAAATTCCAGGCAATTCTCGACGAGCGTGCAGAAAAAATTGAAGGCGGAATGGCTAAGGCTGCTAATGTGCAGCGTGAAGCAGACGAGTTAAAGAGCCAGATTGAAGACGAACTTTCTCAAGCTCAAACTGATGCTGCAAAGACTCGTGAAGAGGCTCGATCGGAAGCTTCAAAAATTATTGGCGAAGCTAGACAACGCGCTGAAAAGGATGCTGCGAAGATTATCAGTGAAGCGCAGCATTCTATTGAGGCTCAGCATAAGCATGCCATGTCCAGCCTCCAAGGAGAGGTGTCGGTTCTTGCAGCAGCTTTAGCTGGCAAGATTCTTGCATCCAAATTGGATGACGATACCGTCAGCTCCAAGATTATTGATCATGTGATCGATGAAGTTGGAGACACTAAAAATTCGGATCAAAGCAAGTAAAGTAATGTGCAAAACTGAATAATCGCAAAATAAAATTACGGTTATTTCATTTTGTATTATTTGCATTACTTCGTTTTTTACAGAAACGAGGAGGTAAGAATGCCAGAAAAGGCATCGCGAGCAAACGATAGTTTGTCGCGTTCTTCGCTTGCTCAGGCCATCTCAGATGCGCACGATGAAGCGCAGCGCATTTCGGACGAGCTTTCGTCAATGATGGACATGATTGATAAGTATCCTGAGCTTTCTGATGCGATTACTGATCCGAATAGGTCTTCGGAAGATAAGTCTCGCCTTATTGACGAGCTTATTGGAGGTAAGGCGCACCCTGTTGTATTGCGCATTATGCATTATCTAGTAGGAACTTGGCACGGAGGTGCCGAAAGCGGTAAAACCGGTAGCTTCGGCGGCGCTTGGTCAGGATTTGAGCGTGAAGCTGGAGAAACATTGGTTACAGTTACTACTGCTCAGCCGCTTACAGATAAGCAAATTAAGCGTTTGATTGAAATCTACAGCAATAAGTTGGGTCATCGTGCATACATTAACCCAATTGTGGATCCAAACGTGCTTGGTGGTATGCGTATACAAATCGGTGATCAAATAACCGATCGCACCATGTTGATGCAGCTTAAGCAGTTGCAGCGTTCTGCGCGAAATGGTGCTTGGACACAGGCAGTGAAGTAGTAAATTAAGGAGAATTATGGCGGAACTATCTATTGATCCCGCCCTGATACGCAAGGCACTCGACGGGTTTGTTGACTCGTATAAGCCTACCGACATGCCAACGCAAGAAGTTGGCTATGTTGTTACGGCTGGTGACGGCATTGCGCACGTAGCTGGATTGTCCGGCTGCATGGCAAACGAGCTGCTCACATTCGAGAACGATACCTTGGGTCTTGCGTTCAACCTTGATGCACACGAAATCGGCGTCGTTATTCTCGGCGATTTTACAGGCATTGAGGAAGGGCAGGAAGTATACCGCACAGGCGAGGTGTTGTCTGTGCCGGTTGGTGACGCTTATCTTGGTCGTACTGTGGACCCGTTGGGTAATCCAATCGATGGTTTGGGTGCGATTGAGTGCAGTGAGCGTCGTATTCTTGAAGCCCAGGCTCCAGACGTTATTCACCGTCATCCAGTCGATGAGCCATTGTCTACTGGTTTGAAGGCTATTGACGCAATGACGCCAATAGGTCGTGGTCAGCGCCAGTTGATTATTGGTGACCGTCAAACAGGTAAGACTGCAATCGCAATAGATACTATTATTAACCAGCGTGCTAACTGGGAAACTGGAGATCCAAAGAAACAGGTTCGCTGCATTTATGTAGCAATCGGTCAAAAGGGTTCCACTATTGCTTCAGTGCGTCAAAGCCTTGAAGAAGCAGGAGCTATGAAGTACACCACAATCGTGGCAAGCCCAGCTTCTGATTCTGCAGGTTTTAAATACATTGCACCTTACACTGGTTCTGCAATCGGTCAGCACTGGATGTATAACGGCAAGCATGTTTTGATTGTTTTCGATGATTTGTCGAAACAAGCAGAAGCATACCGTTCAATTTCCTTGCTTTTGCGTCGTCCACCTGGGCGTGAAGCTTACCCAGGCGACGTGTTCTACTTGCACTCTCGTCTGCTTGAACGTTGTGCTAAGCTTTCTGACGATTTGGGTGGCGGTTCTATGACCGGTCTTCCAATTATCGAAACCAAGGCAAACGATGTTTCTGCATACATTCCAACCAACGTGATTTCTATCACCGATGGTCAGATCTTCTTGCAGTCTGATTTGTTCAACGCAGGTCAGCGTCCAGCAGTAGACGTTGGTATTTCCGTGTCTCGTGTTGGTGGCGCAGCTCAGGCTAAGGCTTTGAAGAAAGTCTCCGGCATGTTGAAGATTTCCTTGGCTCGTTACAAGTCTTTGGAATCCTTCGCAATGTTTGCTTCTGATTTGGATGCAGCCTCAAAGGCGCAGCTTACTCGCGGTGCTCGTTTGACTGAGCTACTTAAGCAGAAGCAGTTCTCTCCTCGAGCAATGGAGCAAGAAGTTGTTTCCGTGTGGGCTGGTACTCATGGAAAGCTTGACGATATTCCTGTGAAGGATGTGTTGCGTTTCGAAAGCGAATTGTTGGATTACTTGGATAAAGGAACCGACATTTTGCAAGTAATTCGCGATACTGAAGACTTCACTAAGGAAACTGAAGCCAAGCTTGATGCAGCCATTGATGATTTCCGTAGGACGTTTAAGACATCTGCTGGCAAGCCTTTGATTGTAAAGGATTCTTTGCCGCCGGCTGAAAACCCTGCTCCTGTTGAGAAGGAACAGCTTGTAGCTAAGCCAAAAGCAGACAGTCGCGAGCCTGAGGGGAAGTAGCGTATGTCCTCCCAACTTGCATTGAAATCGAGAATTATTTCCACACAGTCTTTGGGTAAAATCTTTAAGGCTCAGGAAATGATTGCGTCTTCTCATATCGCTAAAGCGCGAGATATTGCGCTTAATGCTAAGCCTTATAGTGACGCAATTTTCGATGCCGTGCAGGCGTTGGTAGCTCATCATGAAGCAAATATTAAGCATCCTATTTTTGGTAAAGAGCATGCCGGCAATCGCGTAGCAGTTTTAGCTCTTACTTCTGATCGTGGTATGGCAGGTGCGTTTACGTCTTCGATTATTCGTGAGACTGAAGCACTTCTTGCAAAACTCGATGCAGAAGGTAAGCATGCAGAACTGTACGTGTACGGTCGACGCGGTGCAACTTACTACAAGTATCGCAATCGCGATGTGGCAGGTACTTGGGAAGGTTCTACTGACCATCCTGACGTTACTATTGCTGAAAAGATTTCCGATACTTTAATGGATGCTTATATGACGCCGGAAGCAGAAGGCGGAGTTTCGGAACTGTATATTGTGTTCACTGAATTTATAAATATGGTGAGGCAAAAAGTTCGTACGTTACGCATGCTGCCAGTTGAGCTGGTTCCTTTGAAGGACGGTGAAGAGTTTTCTATGCATCGTCCTGACTATGAAGCAGCTTCTGGTCCTTCAGCAGCATTGTCGTCTACGAGCGCAGTTTCGGCTCGTGAAGAAGCAGTAAGCCGCAGCAATCCAGAAGCTGTGGAGTATTGCTTCGAACCAAGCCCGGATGAAGTATTGGATGCTGTTTTGCCGAAGTATATTCAGTCTCGTATTCACGAGTGCTTACTTACTTCTGCTGCTTCCGAAACGGCAAGCAGACAGAACGCTATGCATACGGCTACAGATAACGCCCGCAATTTGGTGGATGATTTGACAAGAAAGCTTAATGCTTCTCGTCAGGCATCCATTACTCAAGAACTTACCGAGATTATCGGCAGCGCTGATGCGCTGAATAATGAGGAGGATTAGGAGCATATGGCTGAAAATCAGACCACAGCGCCTCCAGAAGCTGAGCAGGAGGTCGATCCAACAGCTGGTCGCGTAACCCGCGTTCAGGGTTCCGTGATTGACGTTGAATTCCCGGTCGGCTATCTGCCGGATATTTACAATGCTCTCAAAGTCGATATTGCTACCGTTGGTAACACGGAAGGTGATACCGTTCACGAGATCACGCTGGAAGTTGAGCAGCACCTTGGTGATTCGACTGTGCGTGCAGTTGCTTTAAAGCCTACTGACGGTTTGGTTCGTGGTGCTTTAGTGCGAGATACTGGCGGCCCAATTTCTGTACCTGTTGGTGACATTACTAAGGGTCACGTGTTCGATGTTACAGGCAACATTTTGAATGCTAAGCCTGGCGAGCACATTGAAGTAACTGAGCGTTGGCCAATTCACCGTAACCCACCTGCTTTTGATCAGCTTGAGTCTAAGACTCAGATGTTCGAAACTGGTATTAAGGTTATCGATTTGCTTACCCCTTACGTTCAGGGCGGTAAAATTGGTCTGTTCGGTGGTGCAGGCGTTGGTAAAACTGTGTTGATTCAGGAAATGATTCAGCGCGTTGCACAGAATCACGGTGGTGTGTCTGTGTTTGCTGGCGTTGGCGAACGTACCCGTGAAGGTAACGATTTGATTGGCGAAATGGCTGATGCTGGCGTTTTGGAGAAAACAGCGCTTGTCTTTGGTCAGATGGATGAGCCTCCTGGGACTCGTCTTCGTGTGCCTCTTACCGCTTTGACTATGGCTGAGTACTTCCGCGATGTGCAGAATCAGGATGTGTTGCTGTTCATCGATAACATATTCCGCTTTACTCAGGCTGGTTCTGAGGTTTCCACGCTGCTTGGTCGTATGCCTTCCGCAGTTGGTTACCAGCCAAACTTGGCAGATGAAATGGGTGCATTGCAGGAGCGTATTACTTCTACACGCGGCCATTCCATTACGTCACTTCAGGCTATTTACGTTCCTGCAGATGATTACACTGATCCTGCACCTGCAACAACCTTTACGCACTTGGATGCAACTACTGAGCTTTCGCGTGATATTGCAGCTAAGGGTATTTACCCAGCTGTGGATCCTTTGACTTCTACTTCTAGAATTTTGGATCCGCGTTACGTTGGTCAGGCTCATTATGATTGCGCGAACCGCGTTAAGGCTATTTTGCAGCGTAACAAGGAGCTTCAGGACATCATCGCTTTGATTGGTATCGATGAGCTTGGTGAGGAAGATAAGACTACTGTGAGCCGCGCTCGTAAGATTGAGCAGTTCCTTGGTCAGAACTTCTATGTGGCTGAAAAGTTCACTGGTCGTCCAGGTTCTTATGTGCCAGCAGACGAAACCATTGAGGCATTCACTCGCATTTGCGATGGTGTTTACGATGAGATTCCTGAGCAGGCATTCTCTGGTATCGGTGGCATTGATGATCTTGAGCGTCGTTGGCACGATATGCAGCAAGAGTTTGGTGCGTGATTATGTCGGAGAAGCAAGTAAAATCGCTGCACGTTAGTGTGGTGGCAGCCAGGCATCCTGTTTGGGAAGGTGACGCCAAGTTTGTGGTTATTCCTTCTGTGAATGGCGCAATGGGCGTGCTTCCTGGACATGAGGCTGTGCTTGCGTTGATTGATCACGGTTTTGTGAAGGTTGACGATTTGAAGGGTGTGCGTCACGTTTTTAAAGTGACAGACGGCTTCTTCTCTGTTGATTCTGATCATATTACTATTGCTGTTGAGCATAGTTGTAACGTTGATAAAGACGGCAACGTGCTGCCTAACGCTAAGGTGATTTAGGCTTACGTATAAGTGAAGTAAGCGAAAAGGCAGGAGTTTGGGTATCCCGAGCTCCTGTCTTTTGTTTTTGGCGTGCGTTGTAAAGTTTCTGCCGTTTTTTGGCGTGTAGGCGACTTTTTCTTTACACGCGCGTAAAATTTCTGCCGTTTTTCTGCTCTTTCGCGACCTTTTCTGTACACGCGCGTAAAATTTCTGCCGTTTTATCGCCTTAATCCGACCTAAACGTTACAGCGTTGTAAAGTTTCTGCCGTGCAGGGGTGCAAGGTTTGTTAGGAGCTTTGGTTTGAGTCTTGGTTTGAGTCTTGGTTTGAGTCTTGGTTTTGGTTTGAGTTTTTGTTTAGGCTTATGTTTTGGGATTGTGTTGGCAGCACTAGCAGTATCGCGCTTCAATTTGTAATCATCGCTAATTTTGTCTTCAGAAGCGTAGTATGTAGTATTTTTCACTTTTGAAGGCAGATTCGCATTTTCACTTTCAAAACTGTAATATTTTTTCACTTTTGAAAGTGAGTGCCTATTTGCGCTCGCGTTTGCTTGTTTGTTTTCTTGCTTGCGTTCGCGTGCTAAGGCTCTTTCTTTTTGCTTAAGTTTTGCGAATCTTTACTTTTGAATATGCAAAATCGCAATTATCTTTACTTTTGATGGTTGTTATGTGTAAATAAGTAAAGATTTTAGTGCGTGAGTATTTAGATTCGTCATGATTTGTCTCAATTTGTTTCGAGCAGCCATTGCGCTATGTCTATTACGCGTATTCCGTCAATGTCATAAGAATCGTGACGCGTATTTGCAAGCAGGATTTTAGGGTAAGAGTCTTTTATTGCTTTTAGTGGCGAAAGTTCGCGCTCCAACGTTGCATCGTTACTAATATTGTCTGAAACTTGAATATAAATCTTTTTGCTCGCCTTTACTGCCACAAAATCTACTTCTTTTTGGTAAAGCTTGCCAACATAAATTGAGTATCCTCTTCGCATAAGCTCAAGTGCCACAATATTTTCGTATGCTCTTCCGTAATCCATGTTGCGAGTGCCCAGAATTGCGTAGCGTAGTGCGGTATCTGCTAAATAGTATTTTTCGTTTGTTTCTAAGTATTTTTTGCCGCGAATATCGTAGCGTTTTACTTTATAAAACATGAATGCATTGCATAAATATTTTAGATAATTGCCAACAGTTATGTGAGTTGTTTCAATCTGATTCTGCTTAAGTATTGAGCTTACATTGTTTGCAGTTGTGAGATTTGCAATATTATCCATTAAAAATTCGCATATTGAGTCAAGAAGTGACACTTCCGATATTGCGTATTTGTCTACTAAATCGCGTTTAACAAGAGTTGTATACACGTTTTTTATGTACGCTTCAGCATCGTCTTGGTTCGCGTAAACGTATGAGCCGGCAAGTCCGCCCTGTTGCAAATACCTTTGTAGAGCATCGTTAAAGTTGCTTGTTATTTCAAAGTATTCGCAATATTCTGCAAAGCTGAAAGGGAATATTGGTATTTCAATAAATCTTCCACTAAACAGTGTTGCAAGGTCCGAGCTAAGTAAGAATGCGTTGGATCCCGTTAAGTAAATATCGTATTTATTGCTATTGTGAAGGCTATTAATCGCAAGCTCAAATTTTGGACACAATTGCACTTCGTCAATCATAAGAACGTTGTAAGCGCCTGGTATATAACGGCTTTCAACGTATTCAAAAAGGCTTTTGTAATTTTTCAGATTTTCATAATTTAGGTTATTAAAGTCAATGTTGATTATGTTAAGTTTTTGGTTGTTTGAGTTATCTTGTTGTTGTAGTGCGTTTGGAAGTTGCGCATGCTTTGCTGACGCGTAAAGTTTGCTACTTTGATTGCTGTAGGTATTTTCTAAATACGTGCGGTAAGCGCGCAGCAACTCAGATTTTCCGCTGCGTCGAATGCCAGTGATGATTTTTATATCTGGTGTGCCTTTAAGTCGCTTTAGGCGATTTAGGTAATCTGTTCTCTCGATTAGTTTCATTTCAATCGCCTTTCGTCTTCAAAATAGTAGTATTTTTCACTTTTGAAAGCAGATTCGTATTTTCACTTTCAAAACTTTAATTTTATTTCACTTTTGAAAGTATTATATCATTTTCACTTTCAAAACTGTAATATTTTTTCACTTTTGAAAGTGGAAGCGTCTGTTTGCGTTCGCGTGCGAAGGCCCTTTCTTTTTGCTTAATATTGTTGATTTTTGGCTACGGGGGGGGGGTACTCTTATATGTGATTGTTGATGAACTTCTGGCTTTACTTTTATCAATCTGCCAGTTGTTTCAACGTGTAATATTTGCGCTTTTTGCGCGAGAGAAGAAAGGATAAAGTATGCTAAAGAAAAAAGCGATAGGTGCTTTTGTTGCTGCTGCTACTTTGCTTAGTGGTTTTGCTTTTGCATCGCTTGCTCCAGTTGCCTTTGCAACTGATGGCAACAGTGGTAGTGATATAGAGAAAAATTGCGAAGTTCGTGAAAAATATGATGATGAAAGACTTGGCTTAGGCGTTTACACCCGTACTCTATATTGTAAAGATTCCAACGATTCTGAATATCATGAGGCATCGGCTGAAAAAAGAATACAATGGAGTAAAGCCGTTGCAAAGAGACTTAATATTCCAGGAGAACCTATTCAGGGTGCGCCATATTGGTGTGATAAAAATTTTTGCCCATTAGGCTCTTTTATTGATTCTGATCGTGTGGACAATTATATTACAGAAAAACTGAAAACGAGCGATGTGTTTTGCTATTATGCAGCTCATGGCACAGGTCTTCGCAAAGATGAAAACGGCATAGAAAGACTTAATGTAACATTCGGCGGCCCTGACTACTGCGATAAACATGCATGTAAAAGCGCTAGTAGAGGTACCGAAGAATTTAAAGTATGCCAAGCGCATGGATATTTCAATGATAGCGAAGATCAGTCTGGTTCAGACCAAACTCCCGCTCCTGAAACTAATCCTACTAAGAACCAAAACAGTAAACCAGATGGCAGTTCACCTGCTAAGTCTGGTTCTACTGTAGGTACAGCTCCTAAGTTAAGTGAAGGATTAGTAACATCGTCTTCTTCTGATTCAACTTCTTCTTCTAATTCGGAAGCCAATGATCAGGTGAATGCTTCTGCTAGCGTTCCTACTGCTCCTAAGAGTGTTAATGATCTTAAGCCGGAAGTTGAGAATAAGATTACCGTTGGTAACAATAATGTTGCTCAAGCTGGTGCGGCTAATAAGGTCACTCTTCATGTTGATGATGCTAAGTTTAATGCTGAGCTGAAGGAGAATGGTTCTGCTAAGGCTTATGCGTTCATTTACTCTACTCCTAAGCTTTTGCACAGTGTGAGTGGTAGTGATTATGTGACAGTTAAGCTTGGTGCTGATGGTGTTCCTTATTTTGACGCTCAATTCCCTGCAGGATATTCAGGTAAGCATACTGTTGTTCTTGTAGATAAAGAGGGCAAGCAGCTCGCTTGGACGAATATTACTGTAGTGAATAATGTCGTTAAGACTGCTTTGGATGTTGTTGCTAGCAATTTGCCTGGCACTGGTGTAGGTGTTGGTATAACTGCAATTGTTATGGCTGTTCTTGCTGGTGTCGGTGTTACTTTGCGTAAAGTTCGCCGCTAGTTAATCAATTAGCTGGTTAACTGACTGGATTGCTAGATAACCAGCTAATTGATTAATTAATATTGCTGTTATTGGCAGCAGCAATAGTTTATTAAGGGCTTTCGCTCGCGTTCGCTTGTTTGTTTTCTTGCTTGCGTTCGCGTGCGAAGGCTCTTTCTTTTTGCTTAGGTTTTGCGAAGTGGGATTTGCTAGGTGTTAAAGCGTGTAAATTATCTACGCCGAAACGAGTGGCGTGATGTTGCCGATGCTTTTTGCGTTTGTGTGGATTCGTCAAATTGCAAAATATTCTGTAATCAAAATGCATTGCGAATAGTAAAATAGTGCGTAGTTGTTTTTGATTTGGGTGCGTGTGTTGGTAGGTAGAAGAAATGATTGATAAAGAAACGCAAAAGTTACGACTAGAAAACGTTGCAATAGCATTATCTTCAGCAAAGTTAGAAGGAGGCATGGTTTCTTCTGCATGCTTGGCTGATACAAGAAAATATATTCGAGGTTCTATAAGCGCTGATGAGCTTATATCTCTAACTCGTAAGCGTTACGGTCTGGAATAGTTAATCTTAATCTGTTTAAGGGTTAAATGATGGTTGATGAAGTTTTTGACCCGTATCTTATTCCTCACACGCGAGTGCTGAAGAACAAGCTGAATGTACAAACTCAGGAAGATCTTGATTTCTTTGAAAACGATTTAGTTTCAGTTCGCAGTTATAAGTTGTACGAACACTTGCCGCATGCAGAAGGAACTGTTAAGCAGTTGCAGTGGATTCATCATTATCTTTTTCAAGATGTTTATGATTGGGCTGGTCAGATTCGCACTATAGACATGACTAAAGGCGGCGGCGAACCGTTTCATCCGCTTGAATACATGGGCGTTGGGATTCGTTACTGTGAGCAAACGCTTAAAAATGATAATTTATTGCAAGATTTATCTATTGATGAGTTTATTAGTAAGCTAAGTGTAAATTACAATAATTTTAATGTTTTACACCCATTTCGTGAGGGCAATGGTAGAACGCAACGCGTTTTTTGGGATATAGTTGCGCGAGATGCTGGATACCATTTCGATTGGGGATTAATAACGCAGCGTGTTAACGATGAAGCTTCAATCCAGGCTAAAGATGCTAACGATACAAAGCTTCTTGAAGATATGTTCCACATTATTACAAAGCCTTTGCAGGTTGAGCTTTTAGCGCAGCAGCAGTTTGCGCATCTTGTTGAAGAAGAATACGAATACGCGCCGAATGTGGCTAGTGTTTTGCAGGATAAGGATTACGCTGCGTATAAAACGCGTTACGGCATAGATTGAATTTAGCGATTGTGTATTGCTAATGCCGAAGCGAGTGACATGATGTTGCTGATGTTGCCAGTTCTGCCGATGTTTCTATAGTGCGTTTTTGCCAAAATGTAGGTATAGGCGAATATATTTTGCCTGCTATACCGCTGTTTTGCGAAAATGTCGGTATAGATGAATGTTTTTTACTCGCTATGCCTTCATTTTGCCAAAATGTAGGTATAGAACATGTTTTTCTGTAAACTATGACGACATTTTTCTATTTTGTGACTTTTGTGGGATATTGCTGCGGTTTTTGATGATTGATAGAGTGTTTGATGTTGGGAGTGAGGAAAGTGATGTTTAGGAATGTTGTTGCGATTGAGCGCGCGCTTGGAACGGGGATTATTATCTCTAGCAACGTGCCGATTTCGCAGCGCGTTGAGCAGCGGATTCGCGCTTTTGTTGATGAGTATGAATCGGTGCTTTCGCGCTTTCGTGAAGATTCGCTTGTTTCGCGCATGGCTCGTGCGGAGCATGGCGGCGATTTTGAGTTTCCAACGTGGGTGCAGCCGCTTTTTGCAATTTATGACGAGTTTTACGCTGCTACGCGCGGAGCTTTCGACGCGTGCGTTGGTGCGGATTTGCTTGCGCTTGGCTACGATAATTCTGTGCAATTCGTTCCGGAGTCGGTTGTCAGCGCGAGCAATGATAGCGTCAGTGTCAGTGGTAATTGGAGCAAATATCGCCGCGCTTTGCCAGTTAAGTGGGCAGATATTTCGCGAGATGACGACAGCACAACGCTTTGCACAAATCAACCAGTGCAGCTTGATTTTGGTGCAGCGGGTAAGGGCTATTTTGTAGATCTTGTAACGAATATTCTTAAAGACGAGCTTGGTGACGATTCGCCTGCGAATAGTGATTTGCCTTCGGATTGCGATTTTTTGGTAAATGCTGGCGGTGATATGCGCGCTTGTTTTAGCGATGAAGATTATCAAATAAAAGTTGCGCTGGAAAATCCTTTTGATACAACGCAAGCGGTAGGTGCGGCATCAATTGTAAGTGGAGCGTTGTGCGCTTCGTCTAATGCGAGAAGGCGATGGAAAGTAAAAGACGCAAATTGTCTTGCAGCTAATGCTTTTGAATCTAATTGTCACAAATCTAATGGTTGCGAATCCGATGCTTTTGAATCTAATCTAATTGCCACTCACTTAATCAACGCTTTAGACGGCATTCCTGCTTGCGATTTATGCGCAAGCTGGGCATATGTTCCTGCTAAAACTTGCGCTTTTCCAACGGCTTATGCCGATGCGCTCGCAACTGCGTTGTTTGTTTCGCAAGAAAACGATTTGCAAACAATCGTGCAAACTGTCGGCGCTGAGTTTGCTGTAATCTCGCCAAATTGCGCGGCTTGCCAAGTTCGCAAAACGTCCGCCTTTCCCGCGCACTTTTTTGCCGACTAATGCTGGCGATGCTAACTAATGCCTAATAATGACGATGCGAGCTAACTTGCTTGCGCAAATCGAAGCTCGTCGCAAACAATACGAGTCCTATCGCGATCAACTCCTAACTTTCAAGCGTGCGTAATTTAGTTATGCACAATTTATGTAAAACAAACTATAAAAGCGTATTTAGTATTACAATTTACATAAATTACATTTCTAGTGAGACTCGCAGAAGAGATTGAGGAGGTGAGAAATGTCTGATAGACTTGTTGATAACAGCAGCCCCCTAAGCCTACTAACAGTGCTCAAACCTGGGGGTTCTTTTTCTGACTAATCGCCTTATTGTTTAATGCATTGTTGCGTTGTGCTTTGTGTAACTCAAAGCTTGCATGCAGAAATCGAAGATCGTAAAAAGCGATGCGAATACTATCACTGATGATTGTGTGCGTTTACAGTAGAATATTAAAGAACGCTTATTTAATTATTGCGTAATTATTGCGTTTATTTAATTATGGCGCATACACGTGCACAAATTGCACAAATGGGGAGCAGCAAATGGACACTCGCAAAGAAGAAGAACGCGCGGAATTGCATCGCACGATTTGGAAGATTGCCGATGATTTGCGAGGTTCTGTTGATGGTTGGGACTTTAAAGCATACGTATTGTGCACAATGTTTTATCGCTATATTTCCGAGAATTTATGCGATTATATTAATAAAGATGAGCATGAATCTGAAGGCGGAGATCCAAACTTTGATTATGCAACAATAAGCGATGAAGATGCTGAGCCTCTTCGCGGTGACATGATTAGTGAAAAAGGCTTCTTTATACTTCCTAGCGAACTGTTTTGCAATGTGCTTAAGAACGCTCCTCAAGATAGCAATCTAAACGAAACATTGAGCTGCGTGTTCCGCAATATTGAAGCTTCTTCTCAAGGAACTGATTCGTCTGGCGATTTTAAGGGATTATTCTCCGATTACGATGTGAATAACATTAAGCTTGCAGACACTGTTGAAGGCAGAAATAAGCGTTTTGTTAAGTTATTGCAAGTGATTAGTGAGATGAAGCTTGGTAGCGTAAACAACAATGTGATTGAGGCTTTTGGTGACGCTTACGAGTATTTGATGGGCTTGTATGCTTCTAACGCTGGCAAGTCTGGCGGCGAATACTTTACGCCTGCAGAAGTCTCAATGCTGCTCACTCGCCTTGGAACAGTTGGAAAATCAAGCATTTCAGACGTGTACGACCCAGCATGCGGATCTGGCTCGCTTCTGCTAAAAGCGAAAAAAGTGCTAGGCATTGAAAATATTAATGGCGGTTTTTACGGTCAAGAAAAGAACGTTACTAGCTACAACTTGTGCCGCATGAACATGTTTTTGCACGATGTGAATTTTAACAAGTTTGAGATTACGTGCGGCGATACTCTTATAAATCCGCAAATCGATGCTAATAAAAAGTTTGAGCTAGTGGTTTCTAATCCGCCTTATTCCACAAGTTGGGAGGGGGATTCTAATCCTTTGATGATTAACGATCCTCGTTTTGCTCCAGCTGGAGTTCTTGCTCCAAAAAGCAAGGCGGATATGGCGTTTGTTTTGCACTGCTTGGCGCATCTAGCAGAAAATGGCGCTGCTGCAATTGTTTGCTTCCCAGGAATTATGTATCGAGGTGGAGCCGAGCAAAAGATTCGCCAATATTTAGTTGAGCATAATGCTGTCGATTGCGTGATTCAACTTCCGAGCAACTTATTCTTTGGTACTTCGATTGCTACATGCATTATGGTTTTGCGCAAAAACAAGAGGAATGATACTTCTGTACTGTTTGTTGATGCGAGCCGAGAGTTTGTAAAGTCAACGAATAGTAACAAGCTTTCGGACGAGAACATTGAGCAGATTGTTAACTGGTACACTTCTAGGCAAGATGTGGAGCATATTGCGCACGTTGCGTCTTTGGAAGAAGTGGAGTCAAATAAATACAATCTTTCCGTTTCTACATACGTTGAAGCAGAAGATACTCGCGAAAAGATTGATATTACAGAGCTTAATGCGCAATTAAAAACGATTTGCGCTCGCGAGCAAGAGTTGCGCGAACAAATTGAGAAGATTGTAAGCGAGATTGAAGCTGGCGGTGTTAACTCTGATAATAGCGAGGTGACTCAATGACTAGCAAACTTGAGGAGTTAATCGCTGAATTGTGCCCGAACGGTGTGGAGTATAAGAAGATTGGTGATATTGGCAAAGTTTCAATGTGTAAACGTATTCTAAAAAATCAAACCAATCCTGTTGGAGATATTCCGTTTTATAAAATTGGGACATTCGGCAAAAAAGCAGATTCTTTCATTTCAAATAAGCTTTTCCACGAATATAAGCAAAAATATAGTTTTCCAAATAAAGGCGATATCTTAATTTCTGCTGCTGGCACAATAGGAAGAGTGGTTGTCTATGACGGCGAGCCAGCGTATTTTCAAGATTCTAACATTGTTTGGGTTGCAAATGATGAAAAGAAAATTCTAAATAGTTTTTTGTATTATATTTATCAATTAGAACCTTGGAAAGTCTCAAGCGGAGGAACTATATCAAGGCTTTACAATGAGAATATTGCTGGAGCAACAATCCCAGTGCCGCCGCTTGAGGTTCAAGAGGAGATTGTGCGGATTTTAGATACGTTTACAGAGCTTACAGCAGAGCTTACAGCAGAGCTTACAGCTCGTAAAAAGCAATACGAATACTATCGAGATACACTGCTTACATTTGACGACAACAATCCTCTTCACTCGCTTATATCGCGCTGCTGCCCGAATGGTGTTGAGTATAAGAATCTTAAAGAATTAGGTTCATTCTTTGGTGGATTGACTGGTAAGAATAAGAATGATTTTGTTGATGGAAATGCTCGTTATATAACCTATAAAAATGTGTATTGTAATGCAGCTGTAGATTTCTCTACAAATGATTTTGTTAAGGTTTCTGATGGTGAAAAGCAAAATGTTTTACAATATGGTGATGTAATTTTTACCGGCTCATCTGAAACTCCTGATGAATGTGGTTTTTCGTCTGCTGTTACCTGTCGCCTAAATGAAGAAGTATATTTAAACAGTTTTTGTTTTGCTTTTCGATTCAACGATGTAAGCATGATGAATCCTGATTTTTCTAAATATCTGTTTCGTTCAAGTGCGTTGCGTTCTCAAATAAAGCGAACTGCTAACGGTGTTACGCGATTTAATGTATCTAAAGCATTAATGAGTAAAGTAACAATCCCCATCCCACCTCTAGAAGTACAGCATCAAATCGTACAAATTCTGGATCGCTTTGACGCGTTGTGCAATGATTTAACTCAAGGACTGCCTGCAGAAATCGAAGCTAGACGCAAGCAATACGAGTACTATCGCGATCAACTCCTTACCTTCAAGCGTGCATAATAGAAAAATGTGAGTAAGAGTAAGAAAGAAGGAAGCAAAATGAAAATTGTGTTAGAGAATCAAGATAGCACTGTAATGTCTACGTTCACGCCGAGTGAGCGAAACGACGGCAGCTATCAAAGCGAAGCACAACTCGAAGAAGAGTTCATTAACATTTTGCAATCCCAAGGCTACGAGTACGCTCACATTCACAACGAGAAAGATCTTATAGCAAATCTTCGAGTGCAAATCGAAAAGCTCAACGACTATCATTTTTCAGATGGCGAATGGGAAAGATTTTTCAAAGAAAATATTGCAAACAGTACTGACGATATAGTTAAGAAAACAGATACTATTCAGCGAGATAACGTTAAAATACTCAAAAAAGATAACGGCGAAGGTAAAAACATAAATATTATTGACAAAGAAAATATTCACAAGAATATTGTGCAAGTAATCAATCAGTATGCTGTTAACGCAAACGATAATGCAAGCGATAATGCAAACAATAATGATGCAAATGGCCCTGCGCGTAGTAATCGTTACGATGTGACTGTTCTGGTAAACGGCTTGCCAATGGTTCACATTGAGCTAAAGCGCAGAGGCGTGCCTATTAGAGAAGCGTTCAATCAGATTAACCGTTATGCTTGCGACTCATTTTGGGCTGGAAGCGGACTATTTGGATACGTGCAAATTTTCGTAATCTCAAACGGCACTGAAACAAAGTATTACTCTAACTCAACTCGCAATAATGCTTACAACGAGCAGAAAAGTAGAGGATCTAGCAAAACAACAACAAGTAACAGTTTTGAATTTACAAACTATTGGTCCGATGCTCAAAACACTATAATCTCCGACTTATGCGATTTTGCTAGAACATTCTTTGCAAAGCACGTAATTCTTAACATTCTTACAAAATATTGCGTTTTTAATGCAGAAGATTGCTTGATGGTTATGCGTCCATACCAGATTACTGCAGCAGAAAACATAGTGAATCGCGTAAAATACATGTTTGCTAATGCAAGCAAAATGCCAGCATCAGAGCGTCAAAAGGGTGGATATATTTGGCATACTACTGGATCTGGCAAAACGCTAACTAGCTTCAAAACATCGCAGCTAGTAAAAGCGTTAAAAGACGCAGAAGGCAAGAATCTTGTTGACAAAGTTTTGTTTGTGGTAGATCGTAAAGACCTTGACTATCAAACAATGAGAGAATACAACAGGTTTGAAAAAGGAGCCGCAAATAGTAACACTTCAACATCTGTGCTTACAAAACAGCTAGAAGACAATACGGAAGAATGCAGGCTTATTATAACCACTATTCAAAAGCTTAGTAGATTTATAAGCAGCAACCCAAGCCATGAAATTTACAAAAAGCGCATAGTGTTTATTTTTGACGAATGCCACAGAAGTCAGTTTGGAGGCATGCATGCAGATATTGTAAAACACTTTAAAAATGCTCTGCTTTTTGGGTTTACTGGCACGCCAATTTTTGAAGCGAACGCTGCTGGCTCCGACGCTGCGCATATTTCTACAACCGAGCAAACCTTTGGGCCGTGCTTGCACACGTACACAATCATTAACGCGATTAACGATAAAAATGTGTTGCCATTCCGCGTGGAATACGTTGCTACTGTAAAAACGTCGAGCGAGCTGGAAAAGGCAACCGACGAATTGGTTAAAGACATTAATCGCCCTGAGGTAATTAGGCACCCAGAGCGCGTGCATAATGTTGTTCAATACATTATTGAGCATTTTAGTCAAAAAACGTATCGCAATGAGAAAACTTACAAGTACAAGCGCATTCTTAACGTTAAAGAACTTGCTGCAGATAAGCATAACTCTGTAGAACCTAAAAAATCTTCTGAAGCAGTTGACGTAAACGGCTTTAATTCAATCTTTGCTGTTGCGGACATTGAGCTTGCAAAATTGTATTACAACGAGTTCAAAAAGCAGCAGCAAAATCTGCCGCCAAGCGAACGCTTAAAAGTGGTAACTATTTTTAGCTATGCAGTAAACGAGGGTGAGTCAGATTCTTCGGAGTATAGCAACGGCATGGGTTCTCTTGGAGAAGAAAATTCTGAAAGCACTGCAAGACTTGACGCAAATTCGCAAGAATTCTTGGAAAGCGCTATAAACGACTACAATCAAATGTTTGGAATGCACTACGATACGTCAAACAGTGAGTTTCAGAGTTACTATAAGGATGTGTCAATGAGGATGAAGAATAAGGAAATTGACGTTTTGATTGTAGTCAACATGTTCCTAACTGGTTTCGATGCAACAACTTTGAACACGCTTTGGGTAGATAAAAATCTTCGCATGCATGGGCTTATTCAAGCGTTTTCGCGCACAAATCGAATATTGAACTCCGTTAAAACGTTCGGAAACATTGTGTGCTTTAGGGATTTGAGCTATCAAGTTGACAAAGCGGTAGCTCTTTTTGGAGATAAAGATGCGCAAGGTATTGTGCTTTGCCCTACCTTTGAGCAGATTTTCAACGGTTATGTTGATGCTAATGGATCTGAGCGCTGTGGATACAGTGATTTAGTAAATGAGCTTATGGAAAAGTATCCGCTACAAGGATTCAATATTGTTGGAGAAGAGAATCAGAAAAAGTTCATATCGCTTTTTGGCAATATTTTGCGCTTGCGTAACATGCTGAAAGCTTTCGATCAATTTGAAGGCAACGAGATAATCAAAGAGCGCGATATGCAAGATTACTTGGGGCATTATCAAGATTTGCATGAAGAATGGAAGCGTAAAGAGCAAAAAGGCGAGATTGCAGACATTACGGACGATGTTGTGTTTGAGATGGAGCTTGTGCGCCAAGTAGAAGTAAATATTGACTACATTTTGATGTTAGTAGAACGTTACCATAGCAAGCATTGTAAAGATAAAAATGTTCTTGCTTCTATTAGGGTGGCGATTGACGCTAGCCCGCAGTTGCGTAGTAAAAAGAAGCTTATTGAAGGGTTTATTGCGCAGCTTAATGAGAAGGAGCTTGAGAAGCTTGTGAATTATGGTGGTACAACTACTGTTTACGATTCGAACGGCAACAAGGTGAGTATTGTTGATTGCTGGAGCGAGTATGTTGAGAAAAAGTATAATCATGACTTGGCGCAACTTGTGCAAAGCGAAGGATTAAACGATGATTTGACTCGCAAGTTTATGGAGAAATCTTTTAGCGCTGGCGAAGTGAGCGAGCTTGGTACAGATATTAATGATTTAATGCCTAGAATGAGCAGATTTGGTGCTGCGGCTCAAGCGCGCGCTGAGAAGAAAAGTCGCATTGTGGAAAGTATGAGAAAACTGTTTAATGAGTTTGTTGGGCTTATTGGCTTTAGTCAAAACGAAAGATAATTCTCATTATTAACATATTTTTTGTAATATTTGCGTATTTTTTGTGTCGAACTATATCAATCTACATGATATGTCGATATTATGTACCTGTGGGGCCCTTGATGGCAAGTTTTAGTTGGGTGCGCTCAATTTGGGGTAGAGCGCGTAGATATGCAGGAAATGCGTTAACGCAAAAGGCGTAAAACGCGTGAGAAGTGCGGAATCGCAAGAAGACGCGGAAGAACGCGAGGAGATGTTATGCGCGCGTATGTAAAAGTGCGCCGAATTATTCGTGACTCGGCTGCACTGATTCTGGCTGTGTGCATGTTGGTAGGTTGCATAGTTAGCTCGTTTGCTACAACTATTCCAGCTTTTGCAACAGATGCAGATCGTTCGTATACTAGCTGGACAGAAGTTTCTAAAGCAATTAACAATGAATTGCTACAAGGTCAATCAGAATACAATAGTGGCAATAATTCTGGAGCTGCAACTCGATTTGAAGCAGCATACAATTCCGTTTACGTTGCTTCTAACATGATTACGGTTGTGCGAGATGCAATCGGGCAGAATAAAGTTCAAGCACAAACTGATCAATTCCAGCAGCTGCAAACGCTTGTATACCAGCAAAATCAAAGTTCGCAAATAAGTGCTGTGTCGAAAGCTCTTTCGGCAGACGTTTCGCAAACTGCATCTAGTCTCGATGCCAACTCAAAAGTGGATAAGCCAAATGTTTATGCGCAAAAGTTGCGTGCGCAAATTAAAGCAGAGCGCAAAAAGCTAGATGCTGCAAAAAAGAAAAACCTTGGACGCAATGGTCGTACGTGGGGTCAAGTTGCTCGAGAAATGAATGTTATTCTCGACAAATCTGTTGCAAAATACAAGTCTGCAAAAGGTAATAAAACTCAAGTAGCAGCCGCAGTTGATTTAATTAACGAAGCCTATTACCAGTATTACGAAAAGCTCGGTTTCGAGAAGAACGTGATGAATGCAATAAGCGGAAGTCGCGTTTCGACTGTCGAATATCAATTCAAAGAGTGCCGCCAAACAATGAACAATGGCGGAACTATTGAGCAAGCTAAAAAGTTTGTAACGGATCTTAAAGCGATGCTTATTGAAGACGCAGCAAAATTAGACAAAGGTGCATCTTCAAGCGCAAATCCATTTATGCAATTCATAACTAGCTCATTTGGTCAAGCTTTCGTAATTTTGCTTCGTGAAGGTTTGGAAGCGTTGCTAGTTGTTGCAGCAATTATTGCTTACCTTGTTAAATCCGGTCACAAGAATATGGTGAAGTATATTTACCTAGGTATTGCGGCTGGAATTGTGGCATCTCTCGCTGTAGCTGCACTATTCGGATTGCTGTTTAATGGCTCTGGTCCGCAGCAGGAGATTACAGAAGGCGTTGTTGCATTGTTCGCAATGCTTATGCTGCTTTACACGAGTAACTGGATGATTTCTAGATCTTCAGTGCAAGCATGGAATAAGTATATTAGTGAGCAAACAACGGCAGCAGTTTCTAAGGGAAGCTTGGTTTCTTTAGCGTTATTGAGTTTCCTTGCTGTGTTCCGCGAAGGTGCTGAAACTGTAATCTTCTATCAAGCAATCTTTGCAGTTTCAAACGGAGCTGACTCTATGATTTGGGGAGGCTTCATTTCCGCTGCTGCAGTTCTTGTAGTGATATTCTTGCTAATTCGTTTCGCATCTGTGCACATACCAATTCGCCCATTCTTTACTGGAACAAGTGCTCTTATGTCTGTTCTCGTAGTGATTTTTGCAGGCGGTGGTGTGCACGCGTTAATCGAGGGCGACGCTCTCGAAGGAATGTATATTCAAGGCTTGCCAACTAACGATTGGCTTGGGTTCTATCCGTATGTTGAGACGATTGTTGCTCAAATTGTGGCAGCAATTGTTGTGATTTCACTGCTTTGCGTATCTATTGCGCGAAGTCGTGTGAAACGCGCGGTAGAAAATAAATAAGCAAAACAACAAATAACCAACTAATAAATAATTAATAAACAACCAATAACAATAATTAAATAAAAATAACTAACAACAAACACAGAAGGTTAGATATGAAGAATAATAAAATGATGGCAATTGCAGCTTTGGCTCTTGCTGGACTGCTTGCGCTCGCTGGATGCGGTTCCAATGGCAATTCAGCTAAAACTGATGCTAAGTCACAAGCAACCGAGCAGAAGGCTGACGACAAGGCTGATGACAAGGGCGGCGATAAGGGCTTTGAGGAGGTTCCAGTTGGTCCTCACCAAGATCAGAATATTGGACCTCTTACTATTGGTGCCGTGTACTTCCAGCCAGTTGATATGCTCCCAGCCGGTATGGGCTTGAAGGCAAGCGAAGCAAGCTTCCACCTTGAAGCCGATATCCACGCTAACCAAAAAGGTACAAAGCTTGGCTACGGTAAGGGCGAGTTCATTCCAGATTTGACTGTGAACTATGAGATTGTCGATAAGGCAAGCGGCGAATCCGTTGGTAAGGGCACGTTCATGCAGATGAACGCTTCCGATGGTCCTCACTACGGTGCAAACGTTAAGCTTGACAAAGCTGGAAATTACAAGCTCGTGCTTTCTATTGAATCCCCAGAAAAGAAGGGTTGGATGCTTCACGTCGATCCTGCTACCGGCGTAACCGGTCGCTTCTGGACCGAGCCAATTAAGGCAACCTTTGACGATTGGAAGTACACTCCTCGTCAGTGGTAGTGATAGCTAGTTAATAATTAGCGATTAATTAATAATTTTAGTAAATAATAAGTAGTAGCAAAGGAGGGAGTTATGCTCAGACTGTTTGTGGCAGTTATGCCTGGGCTGCTCCCTCTTGCGCTACTCACAATGGGATTAAGCACATCGCTTACTGTTGGCGAGGGGCGAGATAAGCCTCTAAGTGCACGTTGGAGATTGTATGGGCTGTCTGCAGGCACAGTCGCAGCTCTTATTTTTGCTATACTTCGCGCATCTGTAGTAATTAATCAGCGAAACTTTATTAATATGCCGGCGTTGTGCATTGCGGTTCCGCTTGATATTGCTGCAATTATTGTGGTTATTTTTTCACACAAAATAATAAAAAATTGGCGTAATTGCCCGCTTTTAATGCACATAAGCAACGCAATTGGTGCATGTTGCTTAGCATTTACTGTGTTTTATGCTTTGCCAGATGTTATTTTGCAGCTTACTATTTTCGTAGATTCAAGCACTCCGCCTTTTACATCAGACATGTTACTTCGCGCGCTTGGTTTTGTGCTCGGCGTTATTGCTGCTATTTGCTTAAGTCTTATGGTGCGTTCTTTGCGCACTACATCTAACGCTATTTGCTTCAAAATTGCTGTAGTTTTAAGCATGATTATTTTGCTAGTACAGCACATAACTTCACTTTTGCAGATTATGCAAGGAAGCATTCTGCTTTATATGGATGACTTTTCTTTCAGCGTGCTTGTTTGGCTAATTAATAACGCTCCATTAATGATTATGGCGCAAATTAGCGTGTTCATGATTCCTGCTGCTGCATCCGTAATAATAGGCTTTAAAACGGCTGTAGTTGGTGAAAATGCTGCACAAATCCGCGCAAAGCGTGCATTTAAGCGCAAATCGCGAAAGTCTGCGCTCGCAGCTCTTTTGGCTGCTATCACAGTGATACTTACGCTTACTGTAGGCGTATCTATTATGAATATTAAACCAACTCTTACGCCTCCAGAACCGTATGAATTGCACGATGGTGTTGCAACTATTAATTACGTTCAAGTTTCAGATGGTCATTTGCATCGCTTCCAATACAAAGCAAAAGACGGCACTGTTATGCGCTTTATAATCATTAAAAAGAATGGTGGAGCGTATGGCGTCGGATTGGATGCTTGCGAAAACTGCGGTGATGCAGGCTACTATGAAAAAGACGGTAAGATTATTTGCCGTAAGTGCGATGTAGCAATTAATTTGGCAACTATCGGTTTCAAAGGTGGTTGCAATCCGATTCCGTTCCCGTATAAGGCTGGGCATGGCAAAATCACAATTCATACTGCTGATTTAGACGTGCTCAGTTCGCATTTTAAGTAAGGGAGAGTTGCTATGTTTATGATGCGCATGGTTGCTCGATCTCTTGTGCGGCAATTGAAAAAGCGTGTGTTGATTGCGCTCGTAGTGTGCTTAAGCGCGTGCGTTAGCGTATCAATGCTTAGCGTTGTGTATGACGTTGGAGACAAAATTAACGCAGAGCTTAGTTCATATGGTTCAAATATTGTGGTTCAGCCAAAATCTAGCGCTGTTGTAAATGATTTGTATGCTTCTCGAGAGCAGATTGATACTAATGGTTCTGGGAGTTTAAAGGCTGCGGAAAGCCATGAGTCTACTGCTTCGCTAAAAGAATCTGACGCTGCAAAAATAAAAATGATTTTCTGGGCGTTTAATATCACTAATTTTGCGCCGAAAATAACTGTTCACGCAAATCTTGAAGCAAAATCTTCTGGCGATTTGGTAGTGCCTATTGTTGGAACTTGGTTTAATCGCAAGCTTGCGCTCGCTTCCGGTGAAACAACGGTTGTTGGCGTTCAAGGTTTGCGCTCTTGGTGGAAGATTAATGCAGGTCGTTGGGCAAAAGACAATAAATCTGAAGCAATGGTAGGTGCGCAGTTAGCTGATCGTTTGCACTTAAAAATTGGTCAGCGTTTGCGTTTGATTCGTGACGGGTGCGAGGTTTCGTTGCATTTGGTTGGCGTATACGATTCTGGCGACGACGATAATAACGCAATCTACGCAAGTTCTAGCGATGCTCAAAGCCTTGCAAATAAGCCGAATAAGGTTGATTCGATTGAAGTAAAGGCTCTTACTACTCCTGAAAATGATTTAGCGCGAAAGGCTGCTAAAAATCCGGCAGCGCTCAGCCAGGAAGAGTGGGAAACCTGGTATTGCACGGCTTACCCGAGTTCGATTACTTACCAAATTGAGGAGGTAATTCCTGGAGCTGTTGCAAAGCAGGTTCGTCAAGTTGCAGCTCTTCAGGGTAACGTATTAAATAAGACGCGCGCTGTTATGGTTTTGATGACTGCGTTGAGTTTAATTGCTGCGGCTGTTGCTGTGGCGAATCTTATGGCTGCTTCAATTTCTGAGCGTTCTGGCGAGCTTGCTTTACTCAAGGCGTTAGGTGCGCGTGATGGTGCTGTTGCTCGTCTTATGCTTATGGAAACTGCGGTTATTGCGTTTGGTGGAGCGTTACTAGGCATGGCTTTGGGATTTGCAGTGGCGCAGATTATTGGTTTCACAGTGTTCGGCTCTGCGATTTTGTTCCGACCGATGGTATTTGTTCTGGTGTTCGTGCTGCTTGCGTTGACTGTGCTTGCGGCTGCAGGCTCGTCGATTCGTTCGATTTTGAGTGTGCGTCCTGCGGAGGTGCTTCATGGCAGGTAAATCTTATATGACTTCCAACAATTCTATGTTTATAACCATGCTGTTTAGCGCGGTATTTCGTCGAAAATCGCGTGCTCTAATGGCTGTTATTGCAACGCTTGTTGGTGCTGCTACGCTGTTTTGTTTAGCTGCAATCTGCCTTGTTGTACCTCAACAGATGAGCGATGAAATGCGCGCGTATGGAGCGAATATTATCGTAACTCCAATTGAGGGCGAGTGGAAAAACGGTATTGATCGCGCAATGGTTTTGCACACAAACGATATGGTTCTTGCAAAAGGTGCTATGCGATCTGCTACATATCGTTACGAAAACGTGCGTATTAATGCAGCTCCGTATGTTTTAGCAGGAATAGATGTTCGTTCAGTAAAGTCGCTTAATAAGCATTGGAATGTAGACGGCTCTTGGCCTAGCAGTGGCAATGTTATGGTTGGGCGAGATGTAGCTCTTGCGATGGGCTTAAAAATAGGCTCTCGTATTGCGATTGCGTATAGATCTTCAGATAATGCTGCCGGCTCGCATAAACCAGCGGAGAAGTCTGCAAATCAGTCTGCAAGTGAATCTGCAAATAAGTCTACAAATCAGTCTGCAGATAAGCCAGCAGAGAATCAAGCGCAAAATTCTGCTGCAAATTCTTCAGATCAGTCTGCGCAAAAATCTTCTCAACAAAAGCTTGTTGAAGGCAGAGTTTCAACAGATATTATGGATACTCACGGCACAACTTTCCGCGTTTGTGGCATTTTGGACACAGGCGGTGCAGAGGATTCTATGCTATATGCGCTAAACGCAGATGTAAATTCTCTTACGGGAGTTAAGCGTGGTGCGGATGTTATTGCTTACTCGTCTTCTGCACCTAGCGTTGATGCGGTTGTTAGAAGCATTAACGATATGACTTCTATGCGTGTGCGCGCTCAGCAAGTTACTAAAGTTACTGCTGCTGACACTGGTATTATTACTATGCTTCGCAGCCTGTTCTGCATTGTATCGCTAGTTGTTTTGGTACTGATGATGGTCGGTGTGAGCACTACTATTTCTTCGATCGTGCAGCAGCGTCGAAATGAAATTGGTTTGCGCAAAGCTTTGGGTGCGAGCGCACGGAGTATTGGCGTGGAGTTTACTGCTGAAGCTGGATTATATGGCTTCGTTGGCGGTATTGCTGGTACTGCGGTAGGGTATGTGTTTGCTCGTTTGCTTGCTGCAATGGTGTTCTCGAGAGATTTGGGCGTGAACTGGTGGCTAGTCGTGTTCTCTATTGTATTTAGCGTTGCTGCGTCTTGCGTTGCTGCGTTGCCGCCTGTTTTGCGCGCTTCAAAAATTGACCCTGCGATTGTGCTTCGAGAAGAATAGTTTTAATCGTAAATTTAGAGATTGTTTAAGATTTGAGTTAAGGATTTGAGTTAAGGATTTAATATGACAGAGAATATAGAAAATAAGTTGGAAAGCACGGAGTCTAATCCAAAAATGCTGTTGACTTTGGATCATATTTCCAAGATTTACGGCTCTCTACGCGCGGTTGACGATTTGTCGCTTACTGTGCCAGAAGGCGAGTGGCTTTCAATCGTTGGCTCGAGTGGCTCTGGTAAAACCACGCTTATGAACATTATTGGCTGCATGGATTCGCCGTCCAAGGGTTCCGTGTCTTTGCAAGGACGCAAACTTGAGGATTTGAACGCGGGCCAACTTGCTGACGTTCGTAAAAACGTAATCGGTTTAGTTTTTCAAAAGTTTTATCTTGTTCCGCATTTAACGGCAGTTGAAAACGTGATGGTTGCGCAATACTATCATTCTGTTGTTGACGAAGCTCAAGCAATGGATGCTTTGGATCGCGTAGGTTTGAAGGATCGCGCTCACCATTTGCCAAGCCAGCTTTCTGGTGGTGAGCAGCAGCGTGTTTGCGTTGCGCGTGCGCTTATAAACTGCCCTAAGTTGCTTCTTGCGGATGAGCCGACTGGTAATTTGGACGAAAAAAATGAGCAGATTGTGCTCGACTTGTTTAAACAGCTACACAAGCAAGGTACGACGATTATTGTTGTAACTCACGATTCTTTGGTAGCTCAGTGCGCGGATCGCGAAATTATGCTCAACCACGGTGTACTTGTTGGTGAGCGTTGGAATAACGAGGATGCTCGCAAAGCATACGAGGCGATTGGCGGCAAGCCTGCGTTTACGAGTGCGCATATTGATGAAAGCGTTGCAGAGGCTTTGCAAGACCATGAGCCTACTAAGTCGCCTAAATTAGCGAATTTAGATGATTAGTTGCGTGGGTTTTAAAATATACAAGGTTTGAAGGCGATGATTTTATGATTTCAGATAATATGTTTCACGATGTTTCACGAGATGATTTGAAATCCAAAAAAGTTACGAAAACCGTTGCTGCGCTTGCGATTGTAGCTGCATCGTCCGCTATGTTTTCTGCTTGCGGCGAGCCGAGTGCTGTGCCGATGAATGACGAGTTTGCAGGAAACTCTGGTCAAAGCGCGGATGATGGCGGTAATCCTTCAGGCAAGTACGATGCTGGAGCTCAGCAATCTAAGTCTTCAGCTCAAAGTGAAGATTCTGGGGATTCTAAAAACCAATCTAAAACTGATACTGGCAATTACAAAGATGGTGACTATAAAGTCAAAGCTACGTATGGTCCGGTTGCAGAAGACAGTTTCGATGTGCGCTTAAGCATTGCAAATGGAAATGTTAGCGATGTGCAAATGACGCCTCATCCGTTTACGCCGATTTCAAGAGGTCATATGGATGCATTCTCAAAGGCTATCCCTGGAAAAATCGTTGGAAAGCCGTTGAAAGATTTGCATATTTCGGTTGTTGCTGGAGCAAGTTGGACTAGCGACGCATTCAATAAAGCTCTTGACGTTGCTCGCCAAGAGGCTTCAATTCAATCCGCAAAATAAATGTACTCAGAACTTAGTACTCAAGATTGCACGGAAAATGTTGGTAATTAGACTTAAAGCAACGCACAAATAAGTTGTGCAAATACGTTACAAATACAAGGAGATGCAAACATGAACAGCGCAAATATGGGTAGTGCAAGTATGAGTGATTTTGGTATAGGCTCTTGGCAGCCAGAAGATAACGTAAACAAAATAGGAAACGTTAGTGAAAATAGCATTAATCAAATTCAAAAGCAGGAAGATAAACTTTCGGAAAATAGTAGCGAAGAGCTTTCACAAGATGAAATTGATGAATTAGCTAAGCAATTAGAAGAATTCTTTACAAAATATATTGTGCTAGAAAATGGCTCTTTTGTTGTAAAAGAAGACGCCATTATTGCAGACGGTTATGGAGATCGCATAGAAGATTTTCGCAAAGCTGCAAAAGGATTTAACGTTGTAATAGAAAAGCAAAATAAGCATTAATTCTTTAAAAATCGCTTTGATCCGTAGGGTGACCTTGTGGGCGCTTTATTACTCGCCACAAAATCACTAGTGCTAAGACGCCATTTGCAATTCCGTAGTAATAAAGCCAAGGAACGTGAATAAGCCCACAAATAAAGCATGTAATAATATTTGTTAAATTATTTGAGTAATTGCTAAGTATTTGCTTATTTTGCAATTCGACTTTTTTGCGTTCTTGCGTAAGAGCCATGCTTTCTTTGTTGCTGTCTATGCTCTTAACGTCACTACTTATATCGCTAGAGTTAGTGCTATCGAGTTCTGCAGTATTATTTGCTTCATTTGCATTAGTTGCGTTACTTGTGTTTTTTCCTTCAAGAACACTTTTTCGCAAGAAAAAATATGCATAAGAATACAATGCAACAGAAAGAAGTCCTAGAACAAGCCACAAAACGAAAAAGCCAAAGCTACGCATAAAAGCAGCTGTTGAGGCAAGCGCCATCGCAGCTACTTCTGCGGAGTGCAATACTACTAATCGTTTTGTCATATAATCCTGCTGCAATCATTATTAAAGATGAATTTCAACGCAACTAAAAGTCACATATTGTTACTTATTATAATCACATATGATTTACGTGTAGTACTTGTAATCATTTTTTACTACACAATTTGCCCTACTTTGCGCGCGTTTATAAAGTAGAATATAAGAAAAGTAGCGTGTGATTGCAAGAAAGCCATTATGCCAAAAACGTATGCAATAGTAGATAACGACCCATTAGTTTTAGCGGTTATGCGAAACGTGCTCAGCAAGCTTTTGCCGAGTGAGTACGCGTGCAAATGGTGCGTAAAATCAGGCGTGCAAGCTTTGAAATATTGCCAAGTAGCAAAAACAACTCCAGATTATATTTTGATAGATATGTCAATGAAAGACATGTCTGGAGTAGACGTAATACGCGCAATTCGCGAGAAAAACAATAACATTATTTTAATTGGTATGACTTCTTACGATTGTAGATCCTACGCTTCTATGGTTGCGCAAGTTGGTGGGCAGGCAATGGTTGCTAAAGACAATTTCAAAGGACTAGCAGAAGCTTTGCAATATTGCGATAATCAAAATGTGTATGGCTGCCGTTGCGTTAAAGATGTTGCTTACGATTTTGCTACTCCGCAAGAATCTTTTATTAGGCTTTCTAAATCAAGGTCGCGCAGCGTTTTGCCGCCGCAAGAGCTAAAAATCATGGAACTGCTTGCTAAAGGCTACACGACGAATCAGATTGCGGCTCAACTTGGTCTTATGCCAAACACTGTAAACACGCATATTCATAGGATTTACAAAAAATTGCATGTTTCTAATCGCGTACAAGCAATATCCGCATTTGCTGCAATGCAAAATCGTGAGCAAGATAGCAATCTGCAATATTTTAATGATTTGCCGCAAAATCATCCGAATATTTTGCAAGAAACGGATAGCGCATGTTAATGAAAACATTTTCGCGCGTTATTGAGTTGGTTAAAAGCTGGAAAATTCAGCGAACTTTATTCATAATATTGGCGATTCTTGTAGTGTCAATGGATGTGCAATTTTGCCATACAGCTGGGTTGTGGAATAATCCATTACAATCTGCGTGTCAATACGTTTGGATGTTTGCAATATTTCTTTTGATTGCTTTTCCGCGTCAAATATCACTCGTAACTCCGATTTTGTATTGCGTAACGTTAGCAGTACCAGGCGTAAATGCAACTTGCGTGCTTTTTTCGTTGATTGCTAGCATGTTTGTTGCAGGCTTTTACGATTCGTGGAAGTATTTGCTTTGTGTGTACATAGTTTCGCTGAATATTATGTACTTTGCAAAAATGGCGTATATTCCGTTTACTTTTCCTTGTTTTATTCTTATTTCTATGATTTGCGGTTACGCTTTGCGCAAGTATTTGAACATGTTGGAAGAAAATAATCGCGCAAAAATGAATATTGTACGAAGCAAGTTCCAGTCTTATATTGCGTCTGTTGCGTTGCAATTGCACGACGATGTGAACAATGAGATTACTGATATTACGTTGCTTGCAACGGATGCTTTATATGCTGAGAACAATGAACATACAAAAGAATCGTTAGAGCAGATTATTGAACATTCGCGTAATGCACTTTCCAAAGCGAGACTTGTTATCAGCCTGCTTGAGCAAGCTGAGCATAAGTATGATGATTCTTTAGATTCAAATATTGCCAGCACGCAGTTCGTTTATGGTTCTAATAGCAATGATCGCATGAATTTGACTGATTTTTTATGCAATATTCGTGCGCGTTTACAGGCTGAACGGCAAATTTGTGAGCAGCTTGGGTACTATGGCTCTGTAATAGTGGTTGATAAAAGTTCGGGGAGTGGTGATTTTACTGCATCTGCAACTGTTAGTACTGAAAAGGCTCAATGTGCGATTAGCATGTGCAGCGAGTTGCTTACTAATATTCGCAAGCATTGCAATACTAGCGTTGATTTTTCTATGAATGTTACGGTTGATGAGCGCGAATGCAAAATAATGTGCATGAATTCGATTTCGACGTTGAATAAGTTTGGTGGAATACTCGTTTTTGGCAAAGGGCTGCTGTTTCACAAAAAATCTGTGGAACGCTTAGGCGGATCTTTAATCGCGCAAAAAGATGATGACACTTGGCTGGTCAATGTTGTTATTCCGCTAAACTAGCAGCGCTCAAATCATGCGTTATCGTGGCAAAAATTGCAAATCTAGCAAAAACTGCCACGATAACTCCATATTCTCATATGTTACGTAAATATATATCTTTATTATTTTGGCGACATAAAAATGTCGCTTTGCGTCATATCTCTCATACTCATTCTTGACAAACCCATACAACAACTTTAATATTTTTAATAAAAGTTTAATTTAATTAAAGTTTTATAGGTTGACGAAAGGGGTGATATGGATCATATTCCAAAATGGATGGCTAATCTCACAGACGAAGATATGTCGTTTATAAAGAACTTTGTATTATCGTCTGGATCGTTAAAAGAAATGTCGCAAATGTATCAAGTCTCTTACCCAACGATGAGAATCAGACTTAACAGGCTCATTGAAAAACTGCGCATAAGCGACAATGAACCAGAAGATCCGTTCGTTCTTTTAGTAAAGAGTCTTGCTATTGACGATAAATACGATGTTGACACAGCTCGAACACTCATAAACGAATATAGAAAAAGAAAGGATGAATCATGAGCTATGCATTTTTTGGTCCGATAATTGACATTCTTATTGCACTTGCTATATGTGCTTTAGTGTTCTTTATTGCAAGAAGTCTTATTCGATATGCGCATTCTCTTAAGAAAGATGATACGTCATCTACGCAGTCTGCAGAAGATAAAAGAATTGCATTACAAGACTTATAAAACACAAAAATACCCAGTTATCGTGGCAAAAATCGCAAAATTAACAAAAACTGCCACGATAACTGATATGACTGTTTACTTATTATTGCAAAACTGTATCCTACAGGATAAAATATTTTTATGGAGATACTTAAAACAGATGAGTATCGCAATTGGATGAAAAAACTTCGCGATACGCAATCTAAAGCTCGAATTAACGCGAGGCTGAGATTATGTGAAATTGCAGGCAAGCCAGTAGGTGATTTGCATCCAGTTTGCAATGGCATTAGCGAGCTGCGTTTTACTTTTGGGCCAGGATATCGTGTGTATTTTGCGCAAAAAGGCTCAAAACTAATGCTGTTACTCGCTGGTGGAGATAAAAGTAGTCAAAGTAAAGATATTAAACAAGCAAAGATACTCCTTGCACAGTTAATTGAGGAGAAGAAATGGTAAATATAAGTAAATGGGATGCGAGTGAGTATCTTGAGAACGATGATGATGTTATTGCGTATCTCAATGCAGCAGCAGAACTAAATGATCCTTGTTTACTGCAAGCCGCTATAGGCGATATTGCAAAAGCTAGAGGAATGAAAGAAATTGCTCAAAAAGCCGAGGTTGGAAGGGAAAGCCTTTACAAAAGCTTAAGACGAGACGGCAATCCCAGCTTCCAAACTATTGCGAAGGTTGTTCAAGCATTAGGTGGACGTATTGCAATAGAACCAGCAAATGCGTGACGCACACAGTTATCGTGGCAAAAATTGCAAAATTAGCAAAAACTGCCACAATAACTCCATAAGTATGTCTCTATTTAAGAATGGTTCCAAAACGGAAATGTTCTTAAATGTTGATTGTTGAGAACATGCAAACTGCCAATAGTAAAAGTTTTTTTTTTAAAAAAGTTTTCTAAAAGCACTATCGTTAAAAATAGGTACGCCTATTTGTGTAGATAAAATCTGCACGTTAGTATGTTGATAATTTACAAAACAAGAATCACGAGGAGGTGCTTATTATGACTAATCCTTTGCGCGGTATACGAGAAGAGGATATTGTTAAGTACTTTAAAGCGCATAATCTTTCAGTTGGTAAAACGTATGTGCTTACTATGAAGTACGACCCTTGGTGGAAAGATTTAATCAAACTATTTTTATTACCTCGATTATTCTATGTAGCGCAAAGCGTTGATGCGCGTATTGTTGCCGCCACTGATAATGAGTTTATTGTTGTTAATCCGAATGCCATTTTAGGCTCGGGTAATCTAGTTAAATTAGACGATAAGCATCTTCATCGCATTCCGTGGAATCAACTCACTAATTTTGAAGTTATAAATAAGCCAACAACTCAAATAATTCGCTTTACTGTCAATGGTAAAACCGAAGAATGGAGTGTGCCAACGGAAAGTGCTAGCGTGTGGCACTTTAATGTGTACAATCTTGATAATTTGAGAAAAACAATACAATCGCACATCTCTTGATAAGCGGATTCCAAAACAAGATACCATATATTGTATGAACACTACTTACGCAATTGTTGATAATGACACGCTTGTATTGCGATATATGCAACTTCTTCTAAAAAGTCGTTTGCCTGAAAACTTTGTTTGTGCATGGATGTGTTCTTCTGCAAAACAAGCTATTCATCGTTGCGTTACAGAAAATACTCCTGACATACTTTTAGTAGATATGTCAATGAGAGAAATGAGTGGTGTTGATGTGATTAAGGCAATTCGCGAGCGCAATAGCAATATTGTTTTAATTGGCATTACTTCCTACATGCTGGATGAATACGTATTGCAAGTTGCTAAGTCGGGTGGTCAAGCGTTAGTGCATAAAGACAATGTAGCAGACGTAGTTGCAGCCATCCAATCGCGCGCAACAAGCTACGGTTGCCCAGAATTGCCACAATATATTGACTATTTTCACACTCCGCAAGAATCATTTAATATGATTTCTCAACTTCCGAAGGCTTCAGTTTTGTCTCCTCAAGAATCGGAAATTATGCGCTTGTGCAAACAGGGGTATTCGTCAAAAGAGATTGCAGATCAGCTTAATGTGAAAGTTTCAACAGTAAACACGCATTTACGGCGTATTTATGGAAAACTTCAAGTTAAAAGTCGCATGCAGGCGCTTGCCGCGCTCGCAAAATATTCGCATGACATATAACGTGTAAGCAATTAACGCGTAAAAGTAGGTAGTTATGAAATTATTAACGCGTATGATCAATTTTTTGCCGCATGATGCCTGGCAGAAAATTGGAATTGGTGTGATCATAAGTTGTACTTTGCTTCTTGAAATTTGTTCCTATAATAATCTTCATTACTACTCTAATTGGCATGCCATTACGGTTGAAATAGTATGGATTGTAATCTGCTTATGTATTGCAATATGGCCTCGTAAAGCATCTTTTATTGTACTTATTTGGATGCCGTTGGTAATTATTGCGCCCAATATCAACTACTCATCTATGATGCTTACCATATTGATTTGTTTGGCAATTGCTGTAATTACTCAACCTTGGTACACCGTGCTTTCTTCTTGCGGAGTATCTTCATGGTTCTTTATTATCTGCGATTTTCAAAACGCTTATGTGTTAGCGTGGTGGCTTCTTATTACTCTTATTTCTAGCGCAATCGTAAAATACTATATTTCTACTATTCACCAACAACAGGAACAGTTATTTGCGCAGCGTTACAATGTTTTTCAAAAATATGCCACTATTGCAGCAATTCGCATGCACGATGAAGTAACTAATGAGCTTTCCAGCATTATGATGATGGCTCAACAATCTATTGAACCTCAAACAACTCATGAACAAGAGCATGAAAATTCGCAAGAGATTCTTCAACGTGCTACTACAACTGTTCATAGAGCACGTAATATCATTTCTCTTCTTGACAATGCTACAACTGCAAGCACTGGCGATGTTATGCAATCGACTACATGTTATAAAGATTTTTGCACAGGATTACGCGTTTTATTTGATGGTGAACAAAAGTCATTTGAAAAGCTTGGCTATATTGGTTCCATTGACTTTAGTATTGATTTAACTGCTGAAGATTCTCGATCAATCCATTTGCCTTTTGAAGAATGTGCTCAAATTGAGTATATTTGCCGAGAACTGCTTGCGAACGTAAAAAAGCATGCTGCAACGCCTAAAGAATACGCCATGAATGTAATGCTTAATGACCATGAATGTCATATTACGTGTATAAATAGTGCGCAACGAGGTATTCTTGCTAACTTGCAATTAGGATATGGACTGCGTTTTCATAAGATGCTTGCGGAACGCGTTGGTGGAACTTTTAAAGTTATTGAAGATGGCGATTCGTGGATTATTAATGTACATGTTCCGCTTCATGCAGAGAAATAGCCATTGCGCAAGATGCTTATTGTGCTTTCTTGCGCTTCAATCGAGTACTTGGACGCTTTTCGACCGAGTATTTGGACGCGTCTGCTGCGCAGCAGATGCAAGTAGGCGGTTAATTTGCAATACAGAATGCTGTTTCGTTGTTATGTTATACAAAGTTATCATGGCAGTTTTTGCGAATTTTGCAATTTCTGCCACGATAACGCTCGGTTGCGTTGAGTATATTGCAAAATAATATAATTTAGATTATTATAATTACGATTATAATAATCGCGATTATAATAACTTGAGCGCAGATTCAGCAGCTATAAGATGCGCTGAAAAATATTGCAATTATTAGCGTAGCGGCAGGTGGAATATGGTTTTTGTTGGCAGACAAGACGAGTTACAAGTACTGGAAAAACTGTATGAAAACAGCAAACACTCGTTCCAGATGGCAATAGTTTATGGTCGAAGACGAATAGGAAAAACTTCGCTTATTTCACAATTTTGTAAAAATAAGCGCGCAATACTTTTTACTGCTCGCGAACAAACTAATATTGAGAATTTGCGTGATTTCTCGCGCGCGGTGTACGACTTCTTCAATCTTCCATCAACTACAGGATCGTTTAATAATTGGAACGACGCTCTCGATTTCATTGCGCAACAATCTAACAACGCAAATCAAATTGCTTCTCAATCTCCACTTATTCTAGTTTTTGACGAATTTCCTTACGCTGCTCAAGCAGATAAATCCTTAGCGTCAACATTCCAAGTCGCAATAGATCATAAATTTAAGAACACGAACATGACTCTTATTTTGTGCGGCAGCAACGAAGGATTCATGGAAAGTGAAGTGCTTGGTAAAAAGAGTCCGCTTTACGGAAGACGTACTGCACAGATTCGCTTGCAACCATTTAATCTTTTTGAAGCAGCTGAACTTATGCCAAATAATGCTACTTGGGAAGATAAAATCAACTATTTTGCATCCCTTGGAGGAACGCCATACTATATTGAACAGTTAGATAATAAGTCTTCGCTTGCGGAAAATCTTGAGCAGCTATGCTTTAATATTTCGGGAATTTTGTACGCTGAGCCAGACATGCTTATGCGCCAAGAATTGCGCGATCCGTCAACATACAATAGTGTGCTCAATGCTCTTGCAACGGGATGCAATACTCCGACTTTAATATCGGATCGTATTGGATTGCCGGCTACATCAGTGAACGTGTATTTGAAAACATTAGAAGGTCTTGGATTAATTGAAAGAAATATTCCATTCGGCATGAATCCTCTTCATTGCAAAAAAGGATTATGGCAGATTTGTGACCCATTTTTTGCGTATTGGTATAGGTTTGTAGCACCTAATAAAGGATTGATCGAACGCGGACTTTCGCACGCTGCCGCAAGTAGTGTTCTTGGTGGCGAACATGAAGTATTTAGTACTTTTGTAGGTCAACAGTTTGAGAAAATGTGCGAACAGTGGATTGTGCACCAATGCAAAATTGGCAGAATGGACTTTTTGCCAACTAAGTTAGGTAAATGGTGGGGTGCTGATCCTATTGCTCGTGAACAAACTGATATCGATATTGTTGCGCAAGACGATATTAACAAGCAGCTTCTTATTGCAGAATGTAAGTGGCGTAATAATCTTAACGAAGCTGAAGCAGTGAGCAAGTTGTTGCAGCGAGCAACTTTAGTTGAGAATGCAAAAAATCGCGATTATAAGAAAATATTTATGCTTTTTACAAAGTATCCAACTTCTTACAATCCTCGTCATGCTAAAACAAGCATCAACTTTGTTGACGCGCAAACAATGTTTTTTAACTGATTACGAGACAATAGTTACGAGACTATATTGCATAGCAATAATCACAAGTTATCGTGGCAGTTTTTGCTAGATTTGCAATTTCTGCCACGATAACGCGTATAGTATAGCGACTGTGCAATTAAAGTTACGCGATACAGTCACGTAATCAGTTAAAAAAATATTGCCTGTTCATCAACCTAGTCGATGCACAGGCAATATTTTCAAAACAACAAAATTTGGCAAATAATCTAAATTATGTTGCTAAACCATTTACTATTTTGCTACGTCAAAAACTACTATACGTTGACCGCCATAAGTTCTGGCATCAAGACAAGTTTGGACAAAGTAAGCAGATTTAGGGAATTGCTTAATATACTCTTTGAATAGGTTTGACAATTTATCAGAGCTGCCGTTACCTTCAAAGTTTTTATAATCCGTAACTTTATAATCTTTGCCGTTTAATTTGACTGGTGTGCCCTTTTGAAGTTTCCTTAATAAAGCTCCTGAAGTGGTTAAACGGTCGGCGACCATATAATGACCGGTATTAACTTGGAACCATTTGTCATTAGGCGTCCAGTGATAAAAAGAATCTTTCACCTGAGACAAACTTTTAGGGTAAGCTTCCCAAATAACAGATTTGGTTTCGCCTAGAGCCTCAAAAGTTCCTTTTTCGCCTTCTACAAAAGCCTCAGGAACTTTCTTTTCTGAAGGTTTTTTGATTGATTTTGAATGTTCTTTAGTTGACTGACGGGTTATTTTCGTAGACGCTGTATTGTTTGCTTTTGTGTTACCGCAGGCTGCTAGTCCTACTAACGAGCTGAATAGCACTACAAGACAAAGTAATTTTTTATAAGTCATTTTCCCCATACTTGTCCTTCTTTCTTCATACAGACGTGACTAATAGCTGCTAGGCGCACTTATCAATTTGGATTCCAAACTTGAACGTCAGCTCAGTTCAGCCCAAAAGTTTTTGGCTTAAACGTTAGGATGAGTGATAGCCACTGCTGATTTTTGCATAAAGGGATTAACAAAACCAGTTCATCTCACATAGTGTACCATAAGTGTGGAGGTAGTCTGTGCTACTTTCTAATTTTTCAGTTTTTGTGTATGCGATATTTTGGTTTAATAATTAACTTATATAAATTAAATTGGTTAACTAATTAAATCTAATTAGTTAACCAATCAAACTGCTAAATAGTCAAACAGTAGGCTATACGACTAGAAATCCCAATCGTCGTCGTCAGTTTCAACGGACTTGCCCATAATGTAGCTGGAGCCAGAACCGGAGAAGAAGTCGTGATTTTCGTCGGCAGCAGGAGAAAGAGCCGCAAGAATTTCTGGGCTTACGTGAGTTTCTTCTTCGCTGTACTTCGCAGGATAGCCAAGATTCATCAAAGCTTTGTTAGCGTTGTAGCGCACGAAGTCAAAAACGTCATCGTGGAAGTCAAATCCTTCGTAAATCTGACCAGAATACTCAACTTCCAAATCGTACAAAGTATCGAGCAAGTTCATAGTGAACTTTTCAAGATTCTTCTTATCGTTCTCGCTTCTAAGCTCCAAACCGCGCTGGAACTTGTAGCCAGAATAATAGCCATGAATTGCTTTATCGCGCAAAATCAAACGAATCATATCTGCAGTGTTCATCATTTTACCGCGAGAAGCAAAGTAAAGCGGAAGGTAGAAGCCCGCGTAAAGAAGCAACGAAGAAAGCATAGTTGCAGCAATCTTGCGCTTAAGCGGATCTTCGCTCTCGTACTCGCAAAGCACAGTGGTGACGCGCTGCTGCAAAACGTCGTTTCCAACAGCCCAACGGTAAGCCTCATCAATTTCCTCGCTAGAGCAAAGAGTGGAGAAAATAGAGGAGTAGGAACGAGCGTGAATCGACTGCATAAAAGCAATATTCGTGTAAATAGCCTGCTCGTGCTCAGTGCGAGCGTGCTCAATCTGGCAAAGCTCGCCAATAGTTGCCTGGCTGGTATCAAGCAAAGTCAAGCCTGTAAAAACGCGAGTAGTGGTTTTGCGCTCAAGGTCGGTGAGGGAACGCCAAGAAGGGATATCGTTGCTCAGCGGCACTTTTTCTGGAAGCCAGAAGTTAGCAATAAGGCGATTCCAAACGTCCAAATCCTTGTCGTCAATAATATTGTTCCAATTAACTGGGCGCACGCGAGATCCGTGATGGTAGCGGTACTGAGATGGTGTGATAGAAGCTGCCATCATAGTGTCATCTGCGATTACGCGATTTGTGCCGAAAGGCTTATCGAGGCTACTGCGCAGTGCTGTTGGGTCGAGCGCTGTTGGGCTGAGTTCTGTCATAATTACTCCTGATCTTGTGTTTACGTTTTATAAAATTTTTAAGTTTTGATTTAATCTTTAAAGATTTACTTCGCTGCGATTTTTAGCGCTGCGATTTACAGCGTGCAGCTTACGCAACCCTCGATTTCAGTACCTTCCAAAGCCTTCTGGCGAATACGAATGTAGTAAAGAGTCTTAATGCCCTTACGCCACGCGTAAATTTGAGCTTTGTTCAAATCGCGAGTAGTAGTAGTGTCTGGGAAGAACAAAGTAAGTGACAATCCCTGATCCACATGCTGAGTTGCTTCAGCATAAGTGTCAATAATTGCCTTCCAACCAATCTCGTAAGCGTCCTTAAAGTACTGCATATTGTCATTCGTCATGTAAGCGGCAGGGTAGTAGACGCGACCAACTTTGCCCTCTTTACGAATCTCAATGCGAGAAGCAATTGGATGAATCGAGCTCGTTGAATGATTGATGTAAGAGATTGAGCCGGTTGGAGGAACAGCTTGCAAATACTCATTGTAAATGCCGTCTCGCAAAATCTCGTCGCGAAGTTGTTTCCAGTCTGAAACAGTTGGAATTGCAACATTAAAACGAGCAAACAAATCGCGAACCGCTTGAGTGCGAGGCTCAAGAGAGCGGCTGCCATCTGTGTACTTATCGAAGTAGTTGCCTTTGCCTGCAGGCTTAGCGTAAGCGCTAGTCTTAAAGCTTGCGAAAGCGTGGCCGCGCTCTACAGCCAAAGCGTGAGAAGCTTTATAAGCGTGGTAAGCAACAGTCATAAAGTACATGTCTGTAAAGTCAAGAGCTTCTTCGCTTCCGTACTGCATATGCTCGCGAGCGAGGAAACCGTGCAAATTCATTTGACCCAAGCCAATAGCATGACCTTCTTCGTTTCCGCGACGAATCGAAGGAACGGAATCAATCGAAGTGTGCTCGGAGACAGAAGTGAGAGCGCGCACAGCCAAATCAACGCTTGCGCCCAAATCACCGTCCATTGCCTTAGCGATATTAAGAGAGCCAAGATTGCAAGAAATATCGCGACCAACGTGGCTATAAGACAAGTCGGCATTATAAGTACTTGCTTCTTGAGTTTGCAAAATCTCGGAGCACAAGTTGCTCATAGTAATGCGACCCTCAATAGGATTCGTGCGATTCACAGTATCCTCAAACAAAATGTAAGGATAGCCGGATTCAAACTGAATTTCTGCAAGTGTCATAAAGAATTCGCGAGCGTCGATGTACTTCTTGTGAATGCGAGGATTTGCAACCATCTCATCGTAATGCTCAGTAACAGAAATATCTGCAAAAGGCTTACCATACTCGCGCTCAACGTCGTAAGGGCTAAACAAAGCCATCTTTTCCTTGCGCTTAGCAAGCTCAAAAGTAATATCTGGAATCACAACGCCCAAAGAAAGAGACTTAATACGAATCTTTTCGTCAGCATTCTCGCGCTTAGTGTCGAGGAAACGCATAATATCTGGGTGGTGAGCGCTAATATACACGGCACCAGCGCCCTGACGAGCGCCAAGCTGATTAGCGTAAGAGAATGAATCTTCCAAAAGCTTCATAACAGGCACAACGCCACTCGACTGATTTTCGATGCGCTTAATAGGAGCGCCAAGCTCGCGCAAATTCGTAAGCAAAAGCGCCACGCCGCCACCGCGCTTAGAAAGCTGCAGAGCAGAATTAATTCCGCGCGCAATAGACTCCATATTATCTTCCAAACGCACGAGGAAACAGCTCACAGCCTCTCCGCGCTGAGCTTTACCAAGATTCAAGAACGTTGGAGTGGCTGGCTGGAAGCGACCTGCAAGCATTTCGTCCAAATAGTTGAGCGCTGCCTTTTCGTCGCCGTCTGCAAGCTCCAAAGCGACTGCAGCTGCGCGCTGAGCGAAGTTTTCCAAATACTGCTTGCCGTCGAAAGTCTTTAAAGCGTAAGAAGTGTAGAACTTAAAAGCACCCAAGAATGTGCCAAAAGTGTGGTGGGCGGCTTGCGCGTGCTCGTAGAATTTATCTAGAAACTCATCGCTGTATTTGTTGAACACGTTGCCGTTGTAGTAATAGTTGTCAATCAAGTAGTTCAAGCGCTCGCGAGTTGAAGCAAACTTCATGCTGTGCTCTTGCACGTAACCCGAAACGTAAAGCTTTTCTGCTTCCTGATCTTTATCAAACTGAATGCCTTTTTCTGGGTCAAAAAGACCGAGCATAGCGTTAAGGACGTGGTAGTCGCGGCTGTTGCGAATGCGCTCTGCTGTTGTGCTGACAGTTGTGCTTGCAGAATCAGTGTGATCAAGATTAAGCGAAGTAGATTCGCTCATCGGATCCGTGCTATTCATGGGGTTTGTTCCTTTCTTCATGCGTTATTTTGCTTTTTCAAACGCTTTTTGTTTTGTTTCTTTTAATTATTTTGTTTATTTTGTTTATTTCGTTTGTTCTGTTTCTTTGAGTTGTTTTAAAAATCTCGGTATGCCCTGCGCTACTTTTTCTATATCTTCTGCAGTTCCCGTGAGTTCAAACGAGTACATATTCGGGATTCCGCACTTTCCTGCAATTTGACCGCCTGCAGCGCAATATGCTTCTCCAAAATTCGTATTTCCGGAAGAAATTACTCCGCGAATAAACGAACGATTTTCGCGATTGTTTAGGAATTTGCGTACTTGCATTGGTATTGCTTTTGCAATATTTCCGCCGCCGTAAGTTGGTACGATTAGCACGTACGGTTCGCGCACGTTTAATTCCGGCTCTTTAGGACGAAGTGGTATGCGATATACGTTCACGTTATTGCTTGGAAAATCGCAATTTTTTACGAATCGTAGTGTATTTTCGGAGACGGAAGAAAAATAAACTACAGCTCCGATTGATTCGCCTTGTGCGCGTGATTCAGGCTCGCTTGGTTTTGTGATGCTTTCTTGTTCACACATTTCTTATGCTTCTTTTGCTGTTTCTGCGGAAGTTCCGAGTTTATCCGCAATTTGCGCAATTAGATCTGGACGGTACCCACTCCAGGATGCGTCAGGAGCAATTACTACTGGAGCTTGACGGTATCCTGCATTTCTTAACTGTTCGAGTGATTCAGGGCTTTTTGATAAGTCTACAGTTTCGAAGTTCACTCCAAGTTTTGTGAACTGTCGCTTAGTTGCATCACACTGTGGGCAATGAGGTTTAGTAAACACTGTGATAGTCATTTCAATCTCCTCTGGTGATGGGGAATTTTGCAATTCCGTGTTGTATCGACAAAAGCCAAGTAGTTAGCTTACTCTGAATAAGCACTATTTATAGTGGTGTGTCGACTGTGTAAACACTATATATAGTTATTATTTAAAATAGCTAAAAATAGCGTGTTTGTAAGCGTGTCGTGTTTTATGAAGTGAATATGAGCTTAGTTTTAACGATTAAAAATGTAATTTATTTCACAAAATTTATATTTGAAACTACTTAGCTTGTATATTGTTAAGCCTTGTGCATATCCGCCTATAAAATTATTAAGTGCGTTTCTTGAAGGGGCGTAACGCAAAATAAAAAATTGTGCATTTTGTAGATAATGCAGATTGCTTGGGTGCGCAAAGCATGCGTGCAAATAACAAAACAAGTACAAGATAAGAGGTGTCATTATGACTCAAGCTCAGGCAAATATTGGTGTTGTTGGTTTGGCTGCCATGGGTTCGAATTTAGCGCGTAATCTTGCGCATCATGGAAATACAGTAGCTGTTTATAATCGTCATTATTCGCGCACTGAAACTTTAATGAATGAGCATGGCAGTGAAGGCGCTTTTGTGCCTTCAAAAACTGTTGAAGAGTTTGTGGCTTCTCTAAAGCGTCCGCGCACCGCAATAATTATGGTAAAAGCTGGTGCTCCTACTGATGCTGTGATTGAAGAACTTGCAAATGCTATGGAGCCTGGAGATATTATCGTCGACGGCGGAAACTCTTATTTTGAAGATACGATTCGCAGAGAGCGTGACATTCGCGCGCGTGGTCTTCATTACGTTGGTTGCGGTGTTTCTGGCGGCGAAGAAGGTGCTTTGCGTGGTCCTTCGATGATGCCTGGTGGCACTGAGGAATCTTGGAAGACTCTTGGTCCTATTTTGAAGTCTATTGCTGCTGTTGCTGAAGGTGAACCTTGCGTAACGCATATTGGTACTGATGGTGCTGGCCACTTTGTGAAGATGGTTCACAATGGCATTGAATACTCGGATATGCAGCTTATTGCCGAAAGCTACGATTTAATGCTTCGAGGCTTGGGCATGAAGTCCGACGAAATTGCAGACGTGTTTAGCGAATGGAATAAGGGCGAGCTTGATTCTTATTTGATTGAGATTACTGCGGATGTGCTTCGTCAGAAGGATGCTAAGACTGGTAAGCCTTTGGTTGAGATGATGGTGGATCACGCTGGCATGAAGGGCACTGGTACTTGGACTGTACAATCTGCGCTTTCGCTCGGCATACCGGTTACGGGTATTGCTGAAGCTGTGTTTGCTCGCGGACTTTCCAGCCAGGTTGCTTTGCGAGAAGCTGCTGAAAGCCAGGGTTTGACTGGTCCGGATGTGCATTTTGATTTGAGCGATGCTGAGCGTAAGGCGTTTATTGAGGATATTCGCCAAGCTTTGTACGCTTCTAAGATTGTTTCTTACGCTCAGGGATTCGACGAGATTGCTGCTGCTGCAATTGAGCATGATTGGAAGATTGACCAGGCTGCGGTTGCTCGCATTTGGCGTGGTGGATGCATTATTCGTGCTCAGTTCTTGAACCGCGTTTCCGAGGCTTTTGAGTCCGGTGAAGCAAGCGTTTCTTTGCTCTTTGCTCCTTACTTTAAGGATGCAATTGAAAAGTCTCAAGCTGCTTGGCGTCGTGTTATTGCGCGTGCAGTTGAGCATGGCGTGCCTGTTCCGGCATTCTCTAGCTTGCTTGCGTACTACGATGGCTTGCGTTCAAAGCGTTTGCCGGCTTCGCTTATTCAGGCTCAGCGCGATTTCTTCGGCGCTCACACTTACGGTCGCATTGACGAGCCAGGCGTATTCCACACTTTGTGGGCAGATCCTAATCGCCCAGAAGTAAAGCAAGATTAAATCAAATAATATTTATAAATAATCTAAAAATAATTATTTAGTAAGCGTCGCATGTATAAATTCCGCATGCGACGCTTTGTTTTTACAACACAGAAGCCATGTAGTACGGTAAGTAAAGCAGTTTACCTTCGCGTTTAATTTCTCCATGGTGAAGCACGATTCCTTCGCTGCTAGTTTTACTAAAAGATTCCATAAAGTTTGTTATTGACTTCACACTTTTACTACTACTACCAGATTTCACTTCTACTGGAATAATCTTGTTGCTTTTTCGTAAGAGAAAATCTATTTCCATCACTGTTTTTTTGGTATCGGTACTTGTTTTTTTGTAAAAATAAGCATTATGTCCATTTGCTTTTAGACACTGTGAGACAATATTTTCTATTATCATTCCTTCATTAATATGTAATTTGTCTAGCAGAATTGCTTTATAAAGCTCGTTTTCTAGGTAAGGTCTATCTTTGTAGGCTAATGAAGTTAAAAGTCCTGTGTCCATCATGTAACATTTGAAGGAAGGGTTGATAGTAGATAGATTCAAAGCTACACTTGGGTCTTCAACGCTGTTTGCAATATTTACTATCATAGCTTCTTCAAGCCAGCGTATTGGATCTCTATACTCTTTAATACGCGCGTTGGAATCTACGTGAGATAGCATGTAACGCTTGTCGTGTTTGGAAAGTTCTGCAGGAATCCTGTCGAAAAAATTAGTTACGTAACTGGGATTCTCTTCTTCCTGATCTTGCATATCTTGCTTATAAAGATTGATTATTTGCTGTTTAGCAAAATCAACCTTCGCAAAATCTTTTGTATCAACGTATGCTTGAACAGCTTGTGGCATTCCGCCAACCAGCATGTATTCTCTGAAAGACTTCATTATGCTCTGGTGCATACTGCCCATAGGTTTGAGTGATTCAAAGTGATCTTTAATAGTAGAGAAAATTAAATCTTTATTGTTCGCTAATAAGTATTCTTCATAATCAAGTGGCAGTACTTCTAATGTGCACTCTTCCGAAGGTATGAGAATATCCTTACTTTTCTTCGTAATAGAAGCAAGTGAGCCTGTTTCAATGTAATCATAGCGAGCGTCCTCTAGTAGAGTTTTTATTGCTTGCCGTGCTTGTGGGAATAGTTGTATTTCATCAAGTATTATAAGAGATTCACGCTTATAAAGTCTGGTATTGTAAGCTAACTGTATTGTGTTAAATAGAGTATCTAAATCTCTTAGACTGTTTATAAAAAGTTGCTTAATATCTTCTTCGGTTTGATCGAAACGAATAAGAATATAAGACTTATACTCTTCTTTGCCAAGTTTTTCAGCTAACGTTGTTTTGCCAACTCGTCTTGCACCCTTAAGAAAAAGCGCATAATTTGGTGCATATTCATGCTTCCATTTCAGCATTTCTTTGTATATTTTTCTATCAAACATGCGGTTTTTGTGCTCTTTCTTAGATTGTAAATTTGTGTTTGATTTGTTCAAGTGTTACCGAATGCAGTTTTCCCTGTAATTTCAACGGTTTTATAAAGATTTTCCCAAATGCGCCATGTTTTGTCAAGCGGATTTTCGCAAATGCGCCATGTTTTTAGGGGTCGATTTTCGCAAATGCGCCATGTTTTGAACATGCTATTTTCGCATTTGCGCCAATTTATGTAGCGCATTTAATTTTTGACTTGCTGAATATTATGCAGATTATTGAATTGCAGCTTGCAAAGTTTCTGCTGTAGTAAACCAGCAGATTTCGTCAGTTCCGTTTGCAAAAGACGCAGGATATTCTGGATTATTATCACCAGAAAGTACATTCATCAAAGCAGCGCCTTTTTCTACTCCGGCAGTCAAGAACCAAGTGCGGCGACTGTGAGCCAGCACAGGAACTGTAAGAGACAAGCGCATTGGAGGAAGTTTAGGGGAGTGGTTTACGCCAACAACAATGCGCTCGCGATTGTTGACATGCGGTAATCCTGGGAAAAGTGAAGCCATATGTGCATCCGGACCCATACCAAGAATTGCTAAATCAAACACTGGTTCTTTGCCAAATATGCTCACGATTTCTTCCTCATAGACGCGCGCTGCAGCATCTAAAATAGCGTCATTTTCAGCGTCGCTGGATGTTGCGATTTCCTCCGCATTACGCTCATCTGCAGGCATTTCGTGAATATGAGATTCTGCCAAAGCTTTGTTAGAAGTAAGTAAGTTAAGAAATATTTCGCGAGCCTTGCGCGCGTTGCGATCCTCGCTATCATAAGCTACGAAACGCTCATCTGCCCACCAAATATGCACTAAATTCCAATTAATTGCTGGCAAAAGCGGATTGCTAGCAAGCATTTGGAACATGCGTATTGAATCTGTGCCGCCAGTAAGAAGTAAATGGAATGGTTTATTGAGATTTTGCACATCATTCTGTGATTCCATAATAAGAGTCACCAAGCGTTGTGCTGCAACAGCTGCAAGCACATCGCGATTATCGTATCCGTAAATACTTGCGTTATGTGCAAAAGTAACTTCATTATTTGTCATAGTTGTTCCTTTTATGCAATTAAAAATATTTCACACGCTGTTTCATACGTTGTTTCACGTAATGTTTCACGCATTTTCTGCAGGATTATCTCGCACCAGCTGCGCGTAAATTTCGTCAGGATCAATGCGTCGCAATTCTTCGCTTAAGCAATCATCCAGAGTGCGAATAGGAAGCGCAATAGGTTGTGCAGCCTGTCCAGGCAGACTAATCAAAGCTTGATCTCCGCCAGCAGGGCGAGTGAGTGACAATGTGCCATCCTCGCGTTCTAAAGTTACGGAAGTAATAGCTTGAGCTTCAGGATTTTCAACTATTTCTACAGGAACATGCAAGCTACTCTTAAGCCAAGCTGCCAGTAAGTGCAAAGACACGTAATGAGTAGGACCCACAACCTTCGCGCTAAGAATAGGCAAATGTGGAGGTTGATCGAGCATAGAAGCAAGTAACGCGCGCCAAGGAGTTAAACGCGTCCAAGACAAATCTGCATCTTGCGGAGACCAGTTTTTGCGCAAGTTTTGCACAGTTTTAAGAGTATCGTCTGCTCGCTGTGCGTCAGTAATTCTGCTACTTGCCATAGCTCCAAGCAAATCGTTAGCAGGATCTTCCGGAGCGTTTGTTGGCCACCATGCAACAACCGGTGCATCTGGCACAAGTAGTGGAATAACAAGCGTATCCGGATGACGAACTAAACCGTTGTGCGGATACAAAATAATAATTTCACCAGCTCCAGCATCTGCGCCAAAACGCACTTGAGCATCGAGATTCGGCACAACCTCACCGCGCTCAGCAGCGTGCTCGCTAGACCAATCTCTAACCATTGCAATAACTCGACAAGGATGCTCGCGACTAGCTGCGTTTGCTGCATCAAGTGCATGCTCTAACTCTTTAAGAGTTGTATCAATAAGCAAAGTGAGCACTCGACCAGTAGCAGATTCGCCGCGCTCTTCGTGCAATTCGTCGATTTTTGCTGCAATTTTGCTTGTATTAGTATCAGGAAGGTTGATAATCATGGCAGCCTCCAATGGCGATTATCTCGAGCAAGCATAGCATCAGCTTCTGCTGGACCCCACGTTCCAGCGCGATATGGTTGCGGTTGTGTGCCAAGCGAACTCCAGAATTCCTCAATAGGGTCAAGAATTTTCCAACTTAAATCTACTTCTTGCGTAGTTGGGAATAGCGGTGGTTCGCCAAGAAGTACGTCAAGAATCAAGCGCTCGTAAGCTTCAGGGGAACTTTCAGTAAAAGAGCGTCCGTAACTAAAGTCCATAGAAACGTCTCGAACTTCCATAGCTGTGCCGCCAGGAACTTTCGCACCAAAGCGCATAGTAACGCCCTCGTCTGGCTGCACTCGAATCACAATAGCGTTACTGCCAAGTTCGCGCACAGCAGTAGACTCAAACGGCAAATGCGGAGCGCGCTTAAAAATAACAGCAATTTCCGTAACGCGCTTGCCTAAACGTTTGCCGGTTCGCAAGTAGAACGGAACTCCAGCCCAACGGCGAGTATCAACGTCAAGTCGCACAGCAGCATACGTTTCAGTAGTGCTTTTAGGATCAATGCCTTGTTCTTCCAAGTATCCAACAGCTTTGTAAGAGCCCTGCCATCCTGCTGCATACTGTCCTCGAGCAGTATTGGCAGCCAAGTCTTGAGGTAGTCGGATTGCAGATAATACTTTTGTTTTTTCAGCAGTCAAATCGCTAGCGCGGAAACTTACAGGCTCTTCCATAGCGGTAAGTGCCATAAGTTGAAGCAAATGGTTCTGAATCACGTCACGTGCAGCGCCGATTCCGTCGTAGTATCCGGCTCTTCCGCCAATGCCAATATCTTCAGCCATTGTAATTTGCACGTGATCGACGTAATTCGCGTTCCAAATCGGCTCATACATTGCGTTAGCAAAGCGAAAAGCAAGCAAATTTTGCACAGTTTCCTTGCCCAAATAATGGTCAATTCGGAACACAGAATTAGGATCAAAAACTTCAGAAACAACGCGATCCAACTCTCGTGCGCTCGCTAAATCGTGTCCAAAAGGCTTTTCAATAATTACGCGTCGCCAAGCATGTTCAGAAGAGTGCGAAAGACCTGATGCTGCAAGTTGTTGCGCAACAACCGGGAAGCTGGAAGGTGGAATAGACATGTAAAAAGCGTGATTTCCGCGAGTTCCACGATCCCTATCAAGCTCGTTTACTGTTTTGCTTAAACGCTCAAACGCGGACGCGTCGTCAAAAGTACCGCGCACGAAACGTATGCCTTTAGCAAGATTAATCCAAGTTGACTCACGAAATGGCGTTCTGCAATGCTGCTCAATATTTTCGCGCACAAAGTTTACAAAATGCTCATCCGTCCAATCGCGTCTTGCAAAACCAGTTAAACCAAATCCTGGAGGCAAAAGACCGCGATTAGCTAAATCATATACTGCTGGCATAAGTTTTTTGCGTGCTAAATCGCCAGTAATGCCAAAAATTACTAGGCTGCACGGGCCCGCAATACGAGCTAAACGCAAATCACGCGGATCGCGCAAAGGATTCGTCCAAGTAGATACGCTTTCCCCAGCGTCTTGCGAATCATGTAGTGTCCTCAACTCAGTCATACATACTATCGTAATATTTCGTAGCTATTTTCACCACGCAAAACGCAATTTATTACGCTTAATAACAGTATTAAAAAGTTTTAGCGCGCTATAACTCTAATTTTCAGCCACCGCACACTGCTAAACGAATCATTTTCGCGTATTGCGGACCGCCGACTGGAGTTAAGTGAACTCCATCGTCAGTCAAATATTCTGAGTGACCGTTACTCAAACCATGCCAGTCTATAATGCCAACATTATGGTGAGTTGCTGCGAACTTGCGTAAGCTATCGTTCGTCGTATCCTGCCAAGGTTGCGGAACTCGTGTGGTAACGAAGTAAACAGGTCTACCTTTTGCAACATCAACCATGTGTTGAAGCACGCTATCGTCACGAGGAGGGCCGTTGGTTCCAAGAGCGAAAATTACCACATCTCCAGCGTGTTTTACAGAAATATCTTTCTCGTATTCATCAGCTCCGTGGAAAATTTGTCTACTCACTTTTCCATCTATATAAGCGTTAGGCATAACTTGCATCAAATATGGTTTAGCGCCTTCAGTAATAGAATCTCCAACCATAGTTAAGTTCACGGAACAAGTGTTGCGTCGTTTGTCGATTCGCGTATGAGTAGTAACAAGATTTCGTGGAACTTTTTCTGCAATAGGGAAGAGAATACGATACTTCGATGGTGTAGGTGGAAGAGACTGTTTTACTACATCCTTTTGCACACCTTTTGGAACTGCTTTTCCTTTTGTTTTTTGCTTAGAATTAGTTTTGTCAAAAGCAGTAAGTTTTTTATTTAACAATGAAGATTGAGCTACTTGTGCTGTCAATTCTGGGCGAAGCTGCATTGACCTATGCTTAGCAATATCTTGCCAATTTACTGGCAAGATAATTAACGACACAATAATTATGCAGCACAAAGTTAGTGAAACAGAGCGGATAAGCTTAAATAATTGTTGATCTTTTATTGGCTTTTCAAATAACTGATACAAGCATTCTGCAAGTGCAACTATTACTAGTGCCTGAAAGACTTGCTCGCCTGTAGATACAGCAGTTGTTCTATTTGCTGGGTTGAATAATTCAAGAACAGGGAAGTGAACTAAATAAATTGCAAAAGAGCGTCTGCCGATATAAGCGAGCGGAGCCCATGAAAATATTCTTGAGCAAATATTATCAGTTTGCGTGCAAGACCACAGTATTAGTGTGCAAGTGGCTGCTGTTATTGTGTATCCGCCGAAAACAAATACTGAAGATGTGCCTTCTGCATACACGAAGCAGTAGCACAACACAATTGTTGCCAACAGTCCAATGCAAGATCTCTGCCATGCATGAAGTGGATTATAAAAAACAGTTTTTGGCTTATTGAATGCGTTATTTGGAAGTTCTTGTATATCTGGAGCTACACTATTATCTGATAAATCAATTTGTAATCCTTCGCGCAAGTCAGCAGGTATTCCATCTTCAGCAAATGCTTTTTCGTTATTTGCGTAGGATTTATCTGATTTTTTCGTTAGTGCTGAATTATCTACACTACTATCTGCATTACTATCTAACTTAACTGATGAAGCTAAGCTGACAGATATGTTCTTTTTGCCAATTAGCAAATGTAATGCATGAATAAGCCACGCGTGGAATGAATGTTTTGCAAACCAAGCGCCGTACATTGCTAACATTGCGCCCATTAAGAATTCTGATGCTCTCGTATCTAGAGAATAGTAGACGCGAGCTGGAGTTGTGTAATTGTCAAATAAGTAGGAAAAAGTAAAAGTAAGAATAGAAGAAAGTATTGCTAAGCCTGCTGTGATATACATGCGTACTAGCTTGCTACGCACGAATTTAATAAGTGCAGCAAGGATAATAGGCCATATAACAAAAGCTTGCATTATAAGTCCGAGATACCAAAGATGTTTGATAGGAGAAGGTAATCCGGACTGTTCAAAATATGAAAGTTTACGAGCAACATACATTATGTTGCTAAAGAATCCGGAGCCTGAAAGAGCATCTGCTTGTAACTTTGGCAGTAGACTTGGCGAAAAAAGCCACATAATTGGTGCTGTTATAGCGATAATTCCAAGTGTCGATGGCCAAATTCTTTTTACGCGCTTTAGTAAATATTCCCAGTAATGCTTGATTCCTTGAGTATTTTTATTATTATCTTCGATATTTTCTGCATTTTTTGCGTTTTTATCTGCGTTTAAATAGTGCAGAACTGATCTCGTGCAAAAATATCCTGCCAATACCAAAAACAGTGTTACTCCAAGGAATCCTCCCGTAAGAAGGCTTGGGCGCATATGAAAACACACAATACCGATAATTGCTAGAGCTCTTAAACCGTCTATTGCTTTATTTCGCTTCGAAACAGTATTTGTAGGTAAAGTAGATGATTGTTTATTTTCAGCTTTTGCGCTATTAATAGTTTTTTCTACGGTAATAGATTTTTCTACTGTATTATTTGCTTTTGATGAAAGATTAGTTGAGTTCGTTTTACTAGCATTTTTTTCTGCAGTAACCTTCTTTGTTTTGAAGGATTGATCTGCTTGTGAAACAGTGGAAGTGTTCACGCATCTCTTTTTTGTCATCTTGCCTACGCTTCGGTAACCATACTGGTATGTGTGCAACATATCGTGTGTAAAACGTAGCAATAGTAACTGCGTATTAAGACACTTTTATAGCTTAAAGCGTGTCTTGTTGATATGCCTAGGATGCGCTAAAAATATGTGATTTTATGCTACTTCTGTAAGGGATACAAAACGTTTATTATTTAATGAAATTTGTTAACAAAATTTTGTATTGCATGCTCTATTGTTGTCGTTCGTCGGTGCGCGCTAAAGTGAGATAGAACAGTTATATGAATTGTTATTAAAGTTATCAAAGGAGCCAAAATGGCAGAAACTTTTAACGTTGTGGTAGAGATTCCACGCGGTTCTAAGAACAAGTATGAAGTGGATCACGAAACTGGTCGCGTATTCTTGGATCGCACTCTTTTCACAGCTATGGGTTATCCAGATGATTACGGTTATATTGATGGCACTTTGGGCGAAGATGGCGATCCACTCGACGCTCTTGTTATGATTCCAAATTCTGTGTTCCCAGGATGCGTTGTTGAGTGCCGCGCCGTTGGCTTGTATCACATGGTTGACGAAGCTGGCGGAGATGACAAGGTTTTGTGTGTTCCAGCAGACGTTCGTTTCGACGACATCAAGGATATCGATGACGTGAACGAGTATCACAAGGCTGAAATCAAGCACTTCTTCGAGCAGTACAAGGCTTTGGAGCCAGGTAAGGAAGTTCTTCCTGGTGACTTCTGGGCTGGTGTAGAGCAGGCTGAGAAGGAAATCGTTGCAGCTCGCAAGCGCTTGGAAGAAAGCGAAAAATAAGTTTCGCTTTTAATAAGCAAAACAATAAAATTACAGTCTAAATAAAACGTCGAAGACACATACCGTGTTTTCGACGTTTTTATGTAAGCAGGTGATTTCAAAAGTAAATTAAAACGTAACGTTACATACGCTTTAAATAATTTTAAGCAGCTACTAGCATTCCAAGACCTGCAATATACACAAGCATTCCTGAAAGCATTATTGGCAATATAGAAGTAGCGATATCGTGCGCAATAATTCCAGTTTTGTATTCTTCATAATTGTTGCGAACCCATAAATATGAAAGTCCTGATAGCGCGATTAGCATAAATATGCACAGTACTATAACGAGTATTCCAGCGTTTAAATTGCGAAGCGATGGTATAAAGCTAATAATTGACGGCAAAAATAGCCAACCCGGAAGTGCTGCACAAGCAATACTTGCAGTCAACGTGTGCGAAAGATTTCGTACTAAATTTGTGCGATTCTCGCGCAGCATTTGCCTCAAGAATGTCACAAATGTTGCTGCTACAAGAATTAGAGCAAAAGATACAGCCCAACGTTCGTAAGGGTGAATTGCAGCAATAAACTTACTCATTGACACAGTTTCGTTATCAATGACGACGCTTTTTGGCAGCCATACCTTTAATACTCCAGTTGCAAACCATGCAGAAGCAATTCCTGCGCATAATGCAATAGCTCTGTCAATTAAATTTCCGCGCAGTGGCCACAACGCTATAAATATAAGCATTATGATAAGGCATAACATAAGTGTTATTTTTGCTGTTGCAATTGGCAATATCGCTGCAATTGCGAGAAGTACTACAACAAAAATTTGGCTTATAAACATCGCCAATGCGTTCATGCTAGGTATACGTGTATGTTTTTGAACATTTACGCAAGAATTATCATTTTTCTGCATCTTGTCATTGCAGATACGTGTTTCATTGCTCATACACACTCCCTAGTGCTGTAAGTTTTATATTTATAAAGCGTAATATGCCCATAAAATATTAACAAATTACTTTGTTTATTTACTAATGTAGCCTATAACCTGCACTGCGCTTTATTGTGTTGATATTTTTTATCTTCGGAAGACGCAAGTGTTGCGCTTATCGCTATTTTTCGCAGTATGGTTTACAATTCCTGTAAAGGCTGAATTTGCTACTACATCAATTGTTTGTTGGAGGCATCATATGACTGATATCACATTGATGACTTCGTGTGCTTCTCCCTCTTCAGTTTTACCTTCACTTACTTTGTTATCTCATAAAGTGCGTTTACTTTCTTTGGATACGTCAAGTTTGGCAAAACTACCTGCACAAACCATTCTTTTGCTTGATGCGCGTGAGGATTTAGCTCTCGCTAAATCAATGTGTTCTTCTCTGCGTGTTGCAAATATTACGGTTCCTGTCATATTAGTTATAACTGAGGGTGGTTTTACTGTAGTAAATCCTTCGTGGAACATTTCTGATGTTGTGCTAACTAATGCTTCTCCTGCAGAAGTAGAAGGTCGTTTGCGTTTGGCTTCTTTGCAACACGGATCTTCTGATGATTTATTTGTGCATTCGCAAGGCTCTGAAATTGATGATTCTTTCAATTCAGACAATGGAACTATGCGTTCTGGAGATCTCGTTGTAGATATGCGTAGCTACACAGTGAGTTTGCATGGTCATCCTGTTGATTTAGCTTATAAAGAATTTGAATTGCTGAAATACTTTGTGCAGCATCCGCGCAGGGTGTTTACTCGCACTCATTTGTTGCAAGAAGTATGGGGTTACGACTACTACGGTGGCACTCGTACTGTAGATGTCCATATTCGTAGGCTTCGTGCAAAACTTGGTGTTGAATATGAACATTTGATTGGCACAGTGCGTAATGTTGGCTATCGCTTCGATCCTTCGGAATCAGACGAGAATAGCGAAATTTCCGAAAGCAGCATTGAAGATGATTCTGAAAATGATGCAGATAAGCAGCCTGAACAATAACGATTTATTGAAGCTCTAATATGCGAGAATCAAAACAAGCGAAATTAGCTCGTATTTATGCAGAATACGATTTATTGTGCAAAGAAATACCGGAACCGAAGTGTGCATTAAATTTCAAAAATCCGTTTGAGCTACTAATTGCTACTGTATTAAGCGCGCAAACTACAGATAAGCGCGTAAATATTGTGACTCCTGAACTCTTTTCTATTTTTCCCAACGCGAGTTCTTTAGCTGCTGCTCCTGTATCTCAAGTTGAGTCAATTATTTACCCTCTCGGATTTTATAGAGTAAAAGCACAGAACATTATTTCATTATCTGCATGCTTGCTTAATAATTTTTCTGGTATAGTGCCATCAAATATGGAAGATTTAATATCGTTGCCAGGTGTTGGCCGTAAAACTGCCAATGTCGTTCTTGGCAACGCATTTGGATTACCGGGGTTTCCTGTAGACACTCACGTAATACGTGTTACAGGGCGTCTTGGTTGGCGTAAGGTTCAGGCTCATCCAAATCCTGTCGCTATTGAACGCGAAATAACAGCTTATTTTGCTCCTAAAGAGTGGACTAATCTTTCTCATAGACTTATTTTGCACGGCAGAAAAATTTGCACTGCTCGGAATCCAAAATGTGTTTCATGCCCTTTAAATGCAACATGTCCGTCAGCAATTATTTAAAGCGTGTTGTTTCCAATTCCGATATTGATATAGACTGTAAGTTATGTCAAGAACAGGCAAATATGCGTATCGTGCTTCCAGGTCAGCTCATGCTCGAGTTAATACAGACTGGATGCCATGGGTTGTGTTTGTGGTTGTGTCAGTAATAATGAGCGGCATTTTGTGGTGTGGATGGCAAATATACCAAGGTCATTCGCCTTTTGCTTCAATAATGCATCCAGCTAGTAACTCAGTGCTAAAAGTTGGTTTGCGTACTGCTCCTGAATCTCTTGATATTAGAAAAGACGATAGTGACGCTTTACAGCAAGCTTTAATTGGTAATGTTTACGAAACTCTTGTTAAACGTGGCGATGATAATAGTTTGCAACCGGGTCTCGCGAAGTCATGGGATATTTCGAAAGACGGCTTAACATATCGCTTTAATTTGCGTCAAGGCGTGCGTTTCTTTAACGGTAGTGAGATGAATTCCAATTCCGTATTAGAATCTTTGAAACAAGGCATAACAAATAATTATCCTGGTTATAGCGCGCTTTCAAATATTAAAACCGTTAATAATCCAGATAATTACACTCTAGTAATCACTCTTAATAATCCAGATGCTTTACTTCTACGTCGTCTTGCTGGACGTGTTGGCATTGTCTATGACACAAAATCGATGATCGACTATGCAAGTGCTGCTCTTGGCACAGGTCCTTTCACTGTAAGTGATTACAATAAAGGCAATTCTTTAGTATTACTTCGCAACGATAAATATTGGGGAACCCCTGCTTCTTGTGCAAGTATTACTTTGCAATATTTCAATAGCGATACTGCTCTAGCTGAGGCAATGGAAAAGGGCAATATTCAAATGGCAGTTCCGCTTGAAGGTAGCGAAAATAAGCGTCTTGCTGCTGTTGCTAATACGCAAATGGTAGAGGGTCAGAGCACAAGAGTGCGATTTATTGCAATAAATACAACAGTTTCGTCGATTTTCTGCGATGAGCAGGCTCGTAAAGCTGCGAGATACGCTTTGAATGCGCAAACTGTACTTGCAGCTGATGGCAATGGTGGTGTTCCAGTAGGAGGACCTATTGATCCTCTTTCAACTGGTTATGAAGATTTAAATGGATTGTATCCTTATAATCCAAGCAAAGCTGCTCCTTTGTTCCACTACTTTAGCGCAAGATATTTAGGAACTATTACTTTCCTTGTTTCACAAGGCGAAGGTGGAGTTGGGCGCGAGCTTTCAAAACAGATTAGTTCCGTGAGCGGTTTTAAGGTCAATCTTGAAGAAGTTGATCAACAAACTATGCGTAAGCGTATTAGTGAAGGTAAGTATGATCTTGCGCTTACTACGAGTAATCGTACTTTAGATGAAGGTATGTTTGCAGAAAGCGGTTCTCCGTTCGTTTTGCAAGACGCGCGTGCTCAACAAGCTTGGGCAGATGCAGTTCATTCTAAGAATGCAAGCGAATATGAGGCAAATGCTCGTGCATATGCTCGCGAAGTAAGCAATAATGCTGCAGCGCACTGGCTTTATGCTCGTAAAAGCATAATGGCTGTGAAATCTAATATAAGCGGTTACACAAAGAATATGACGGATCAGCTTCTGCCATTGCAAAGCGTAGTTGTGAAATAGAAAAGCGTAAGATTTGCGTTGTCGCGCTGAGTTTCTAATATTCAGTTCATGAGTGAACAGGATAACAACACAGTAAAGCACGCACATTTAACGCCTCTTCCTAACAAAGTTGGCGTTGATGGTCTTGAAGACAAGTGGCGTAGCAATTGGGATGAAGCTAAGACTTACGCATTCCATAATTCTCGCGACCGTAAGGCCGTATATTCTATCGATACTCCACCTCCAACAGTTAGTGGACACTTGCATGTTGGTCACGTATTCTCCTACACGCATACGGATGTTATTGCGCGATATAAGCGTATGCAAGGCTTTGACGTGTTCTACCCAATGGGTTGGGACGATAACGGTTTGCCAACAGAGCGCCGCGTACAAAACTATTACGGCGTGCGCGTAGACACTTCGTTGAAGTATGACCATGATTTTAAGCCGCCTTTTGAAGGCACTGAAGGCAAGAAAATTGAAGCTAAGGATCAGGTTCCTGTAAGCCGACAGAACTTTATTGAGCTTTGTGAGCGCTTAACTTCTCAAGATGAGAAGCTTTTTGAAGCATTGTGGCGCAGGCTCGGTCTTTCTGTAGACTGGTCGCAAACTTACCACACTATTGGCGAGCAGCCTCGCAGAGTTGCGCAAAAAGCATTCCTTCGCAATCTTGCTCGCGGAGAAGCTTATCAAAAAGACGCTCCAGGCTTGTGGGATGTTACATTCCAGACTGCAGTTGCTCAGGCTGAGCTTGAATCGCGCGAATATCCTGGTTTCTACCATAAGATTGCGTTCCGTTTTGAAGATGGTACGCCAATTTATATTGAAACTACGCGCCCAGAATTGCTTGCTGCATGCACTTCCTTAATTGCAAATCCAGAAGATGAGCGTTACAAGAAGTACTTTGGTCAAGAAGTTTATTCACCGCTGTTTAAGGTGAAGGTTCCGATTTTGGCGCATTCTGCTGCTCAAATGGACAAGGGTGCTGGCATTGCAATGTGCTGCACTTTCGGTGACGTAACTGACGTTGAGTGGTGGCGCGATTTGAATTTGCCAACTCGACCAATTATTCAGCGTAACGGTCGCATTGTAATGACGACTCCTGATTGGATTACGGATGAATCCGGTCGCGAAATGTTCGAGAAAATTGCCGGCAAAACCACGTTCTCTGCTCGTAAGGAAATTGTTGAAGCTTTGCAAGCAGCTGGAGATATGGATGGCGATCCAAAGCCAACAAAGCGCATGACGAACTTCTACGAAAAGGGCGATAAGCCTTTGGAAATCGTCACTTCTCGTCAATGGTACTTAAAGAACGGTGGCACAGACGAAAAGCTAAACGCTGAGCTTATTGAGCGCGGCAAGGAACTTAACTTCCATCCAGACTTTATGCGTGTGCGCTATGAGAATTGGGTTCACGGCTTGAATGGTGACTGGCTTATCTCTCGCCAGCGCTTCTTCGGTGTGCCATTCCCATTATGGTATCCAGTAAACGAAAATGGGGAAGTGGATTACGAGCATCCTTTGACGCCTAGCGAAGATCGTTTGCCAATCGACCCAACTATTGACGTTCCAGAAGGATTCGACGAATCTCAGCGAGACCAGCCAAACGGCTTTACTGCTGAGCAAGACATTATGGACACTTGGGCCACATCTTCCTTAACTCCACAAATCGTGACTCGTTGGGAAGAGCCAGGTGAGGAAAATCAAGCTTTGTTTAAGGCTACTTTCCCAATGGATTTGCGTCCACAAGGTCAGGATATCATTCGTACTTGGCTGTTTAGTACTGTTGATCGTGCACATCTTGAAAACGGCTGCTTGCCTTGGAAGCATGCTGCGCTTTCTGGCTGGATTCTTGATCCTGACCATAAGAAGATGTCTAAATCTAAAGGCAACGTGGTTGTGCCAAATAAGCCAATCGAAGAGTTTGGTGCGGATGCTGTGCGCTACTGGGCAACTTCTGCAAAACTTGGCTTGGATGCAACTTACGACGAAGGTCAAATGAAGATTGGTCGTCGCCTTGCGATTAAGCTTTTGAACGCTACAAAGTTTGCGCTCGCAATTGGTCGTGAAGATGATGAGCATCAGGTTCTTGAGCCTGCTAGCGCGGACTGGGATTTTGCAGACGTTACGGAAGTATTGGATCGCTCTGTTATGGCAAAGCTTGCATCCGTTATTCGTACCGCAACTGATGCGCTTGAATCTTACGAGCATTCTAAGGCTTTGGAAGCAATCGAAACCTTCTTCTGGGAATTCTGCGACGATTATATTGAGCTTGCAAAGAATCGTGCTTACGGTACTGCAGAATCCACTGGACGCACTCCAAGTGAAGCTGCTGTGAAGTCTGCTCGCACAACTCTTGGTCTTGCACTCGATGCTTTGGCTCGCTTGCTTGCTCCTTACTTGCCTTACGCTACTGAAGAGGTGTGGAGCTGGATGCATGACGGCGAAGGCTCTGTGCATCGTGCTAGCTGGCCATGCGCTAAGGCGTATGAGTCTGCTGCAAACGGTGTTTCTGCGGATACTTTGGCTTATGCGGGTGAAGCTTTGGCTACTTTGCGAAAGATTAAGTCTGAAGCAAAAGTTTCTATGAAGACTCCTATTTTGCAGGTGACTTTGAATGTTGCAGAAAACGCTTACAAGGCTGTTGAGGAGACTTTGGATGACGTTGCTGAAGCTGGACGCGTTACTGGAGAAGTAAAGCTTAACGCTGTTAAGGCTGCAGTTGCTGGAGATTCTTCTGATTCTGAATCTGCAGAATCTGATGCAGCTAACGTAAACGTTTCAGTTGCTCAAAGCGAACTCGGTGAAGCTCCTGCAAAAAAGAAGTAGTTGCAAGTAGTCGAAAATAATTAATCGCAAAACAAAAGCGCTGGAAGTCAATCTTCGACTCCAGCGCTTTTTGTGTATTGTAATCGCGAAGCATCGCGCGGTAACGCTAGACTGTAAACCATGAATCCAGAAAGCTTAAGTGAATTAATTGAAAAAATTGCTAAAGATTTAGTAGCAAGCGGTAAAGCTGGCAATCTAACAGAAGATTTGATTCCTGCTGCCGAAAAACTTGCAGTTATGCGACCAAAAGATCGCGCACACGGAGATTGGGCTACGAACGTTGCTATGCAGCTTGCTAAAAAAGCTGGTATGAAGCCTCACGATTTAGCTGAACTTTTTGCCGAGCGTTTGCAAGAAGCAGAAGGTATTGCATCTGTAGAAGTTGCAGGCCCTGGCTTTATTAACATAACGCTTGATTCTGCTTCTGCAGCGGCTGTTGTTGACGAAGTCTTAAAGCAGGGTGCGGATTTTGGTAAAAATGCGCACTTAAGCGGCAAAACTTTGAATCTTGAGTTTGTTTCCGCAAACCCAACTGGCCCAATCCACATTGGTGGCACTCGCTGGGCTGCAGTTGGCGATTCCATGGCTCGAGTTTTGGAAGCGAACGGCGCAAAAGTTGTGCGCGAATACTACTTCAACGATCATGGCGAGCAAATCAACCGTTTTGCAAAGTCTTTAGTTGCTGCAGCTCACGGCGAAGAAACACCTGCAGACGGCTACAAAGGCGCGTATATTAACGAAATTGCGGACGCTGTTATAAAAGAAGCGAAAGCGGACGGCGTTGACGTTCTTTCTTTGCCACGAATTGATCTTGGAAAAGATGAAGAAGGTTTGCCTCTTGGAGAAGGCGATTCCGAGCAGCGAGAAGAGTTCCGCAAGCGCGCAGTGCCAATGATGTTTGCCGAAATTCGTAAGTCGATGCGCGATTTTCGCGTTAGTTTCGACGTGTGGTTCCACGAAAACAGCCTGTACGAGGATGGCGAAGTTGAGCGCGCTATTGCAGACTTGCGTGAGCGTGGAGACATTTTCGAAAAAGATGGCGCAACTTGGTTCGAATCCACTAAGCATGGTGACGATAAAGACCGTGTGATTATTAAGTCCGACGGTAACTACGCTTACTTTGCTGCAGATATTGCATACTATCGCAACAAGCGTCATCGCGAGCAGAATCCTGCGGACGTAGCAATTTACATGCTTGGCGCGGATCATCACGGTTATATTGGCAGGATGATGGCAATGTGCGCGGCTTTTGGCGACAAGCCTGGCGAAAATATGCAGATTCTTATTGGCCAGATGGTAAATGTTATGAAGGATGGCAAGCCTGTGCGCATGAGCAAGCGCGCTGGAAACGTTATTACGATTGACGATTTAGTTGATGCAATTGGCGTTGACGCTTCGCGCTACTCTCTTGCTCGCACCGACTACAACACAAGCGTTGATATTGATTTGGATTTGCTTGCTTCCCACAGCAACGATAATCCTGTGTACTACGTGCAATACGCTCATGCACGCAGCTGCAATGTGGCTCGCAATGCTGCAGATGCTGGAATTACGCAAGATGGCGCTGATTTAAGCTTGCTTAATACCGAGGCTGACGGCGAAGTGTTGGCTGCTTTGGCTCAATGGCCTGCAGCTTTGGCTCAAGCTGGAGATTTGCGCGCTCCTCACCGCGTTGCGCATTACCTTGAGGATTTGGCTGCAAGCTACCACAAGTGGTACAACCTTGAGCGCGTTGTGCCAATGGAGTTAACTGACCCTGAAAATCGTTTGCCAGAAGCAGAGCGCGAAGCTCAGCGCATTGCAAAGTGCCCAGAGCCAGCTCGTGCTGCAGCTCGCTTAAAGCTTAACGCTGCTGTGCGCACTGTAATTGCAGCTGGTCTTGATTTGCTTGGAGTTTCTGCTCCAGAAAAGATGTGATTTTGCTTTTTATATAAGATTTAGAGCAAAGTTATAGAGCATTTTTGATTACATAGGACGTTGGTAGTTTGCCAGCGTCCTTTTTATTTTTTATTAAGGACACGCGCGAGATTGTAAATTTATGCCGATTAAGTACATGCGATTTATTAAGATACCCCCTAATATTATTTTCGCTTTAAATCCACAATATAAAACAGAGATTTAGCTGAATAGTATGTAAATACAAATTTATCCTTATAGGAGGTGTAAGCATGAGCGTCACAACACAAAGTGTCAGCACAGACAGTGCCCCGAAAAAAAGGAACCTGACAATTATTGAGTCCGCGTACGTGGCGGTCATGTTGTTTGGTATGTTCTTTGGCGCAGGAAACCTGATTTTCCCTGTGTTCCTTGGAGCTAACGCAGGAAGCAATTCTGCTCCTGCAGCATTAGGCTTTATTATTACCGGCGTTGGTTTGCCATTGTTAGGTGTTACAGCTCTTGCAATGAGTCGTGCAAACGGTCTTTTTGAACTTTCAAGCAAGCCGAGCAGAAAATACGGCATGTTCTTTACTTGCGTTCTGTATTTAACAATTGGACCATTCTTTGCAATTCCTCGCTGCGCAACAACTTCGTATACTGTTGGTTTAGAGCGTGTTATCCCACAAGACGGAAACGGTCAATTGTATTTGTTCTTGTTCTCTGTGGTTTTCTTCGCACTAGCGTTCTTCTTTGCGCTAAAGCCTAGTGGAATACTTACATGGGTTGGTAAAGTTCTTACGCCGATATTCTTGGTTTTCTTAGGTATTCTGGTATTTACTGCTCTGTTTTCTCCTGTAAGTGGTGCTTCTGAGGATGCCGCTCCTATAGGAAAGTACGTTAATGAATCATTCTTTACAGGATTCTTAGATGGATACAACACAATGGATGCTTTAGCTAGCTTGGCTTTTGGCATTATAGTTGTTAGTACTATTCGATCCTTTGGCGTAAAAGACCCTAAAGATGTGGCAGTGAATACTGTGCGATCTGGATTCTTTAGCTGCTTGCTTATGGCGTTGATTTACGTCGCAATTGTTATTGTCGGCGTGCGTAGCCGTGCACTGTTTAAGCCTGCTGAAAACGGTGGCATAACTTTGGCGCAAGTCGCACGTTACCATCTTGGAAACGTTGGCTTATTTGTGCTTGCTGTAACTGTTACTCTTGCATGCTTAAAGACGGCAGTTGGTTTAATTGTAAGCTGCTCGGAAACCTTCTCTAAGTTATTCCCTAAGGGTCCTAGCTATCGCGTTTGGTCTGTGTTGATTACGCTTGTTTCGTTTGGCCTTGCAAACTTTGGTTTGAGCACAATCATCGAATATGCAGTTCCAGTATTGATGTTCTTGTATCCACTGTCAATCGTATTGATTCTTTTGGCTTTGTGCGGTCGACTTTTTGGAAATTCCAAAGTCGTGTACGCTTGGACACTTGGTTTTACTGGTGTTGCAGCTGTATTTGACTTTTTGAATAGTTTGCCGCCTGTTTTGCGCAGCGCATTGCATATGAACGATATGTTGGTGGTTGCTCAAAACTGGCTGCCGTTCTCGGAATATGGCATGGCTTGGGTTTGCCCAGCTGTTGTTGGATTCGTTGTTGGCTATGTCCGCATGGTTTTATTTGACAACAAGGACATGGAAGAGGTGGCTCGTGCAGCTTCTGGCCCAGATCTTGAAGGCAGCGTTGCTAGCGACGATGATTATTATTCAAGCGATGCTGAGTTTAACGAGCCTGCTGACTTTGTTGCATCGGCTAAGTCTACTGTTGACGAACCTAATTTTAGTGAGCAATCCTAAAGTTTTGTAGAGTCGCGTAAAAGTTATAATAATCGCCATATTTTGTTGCGTAATTTTTCGTAGCGAAGTATGGCGAATTTTATATAAAACGCACGCTTGACTTATTTATTGGAACGATTTAGTATATTTCAATAACGAACAAAATAATGTGCAATCTAAAGTAATTCTCGCTTAGCCAGTAAAGCAAGATACAAAAGGCACGCGTCTAATGCTCGATGCTGAGGCATTAGCAAAAGTGGTTGTTCATTAGTGAAAGGAGTAAACGACGCTGTTTGCGGCAGAAGTCTGGCGTTGCTATATATCAAATGATTCATTGGGCGGTATGTCCAAGAACCTTTAAGTTTCTCTAAATATTTCTAAGGAAGAACAACGATGTTGAAACTAAAAAAGTTTGGAGCAATCTCTATGATGCTCGCTGCTGCGCTGTCTCTTACTGCATGCGGTGGCGGCACAAGCTCTACAAGCAATACTCAAGGTAAAACAACCGTTTCTGTTTGGCACTACTGGGATGGTGCTAATGCAGATGCTTTCGATAAAAAAGTAAAAGCATTTAATGCTTCACACAAGAACATTGAGATTAAAACTACAAATGTTCCTAATGCTGATTTCTTAACAAAATTACGCGCATCTGCTACTTCAAATACCTTGCCTGATATGGCCATAGGTGATTTGATTTGGATGCCTCAAATGGCGCAAATTGGCAAATCTGCAGACTTAAAAAAGCTTCTCAAGCCTGAAGTAATTGACAATATTAACCCAGCATTAAAGAATTTCGGCTCAATTGATGGTCACTTAGTATCCGTTCCAATGTCAGCCAATAATCTTGCGTATATGTACAATCGCACAGTATTTAAGAAGGCTGGTTTAGATCCAGATAAGCCTCCAAAAACTTGGGACGAATTAAAGCAAATGGCAAAGCAGATTAAGGATAAGACTGGTCTTCCAGGTTACGATTTGCCAACTGAAGCAGGTGATAGCGGTGAAGCTCTTACCTGGAACTTCCAAGTCAATCTTTGGCAAGCTGGGGGTGAATTCTTAAATAAAGATAACTCTGCTGCAGCATTTAACACTCCTGCAGGTAAGAAAGCTGCCAATTTCTGGATGGATCTTATTAAAAGTGGAGTGAGCCCATATGCTGGATGGGGCAAGTTTGAAAAAGGTAAAGGTGGTTCTGCTCAGGAAGGTTCTTGGATGGTAGGTATTTGGGCAGCGGATCCTCCGTTTGATTTTGCTGCAGCTCCTTTACCAACCCCTGAAGGTGGTAAACCATCTACCAACCTTGGTGGAGAACAGGCAATGCTGTTTAATAATGATGATGCAAAAGTAAAAGCTGCTGCTGAATTTGTTACTTGGTTCTTGCAAGATAAGCAAGTTCTTGATTGGTGCGAGTCTACTGGATTCCTACCTGCAACAAAGAGTGCAGCTAGCAACGCAGAGTATCGTTCCTGGGTTGAGAAGAAAGAGCCTCGCTTGCTGCCATACATTGAGCAAATGTCAACCGCTCATACTCGTCCGAACACTAAGCTATACCCACAGATTTCGTTGGCATTCGCAAAGGAAATGGAAAAAGCATTTTCTGGCGAAGTAAATGTTAATACTGCATTAAAGAATGCAGAAAAAGCAGTCAACGACGTAATAGCGCAAGGTAAGTAGTCATGCGTAACACGATAGCACAGCTAAAAAATAAGCAGCCGGCTGCTATTGACAACGTAAAAGTTGGCAGTAGCAAGCTGATGCGAAATGATCATAAAACTGTAGGAAAATGGGAGCAAATTCTCACAGCATGGGGATTATTACTTCCTGGATTAGTGATTCTCGTCATCTTCACTTTTTATCCAATTATTTCTGCAGCCTACACGAGCTTAACGAATTGGAATGGTTTTTCTGCAAATCCAGATTTTATTGGATTGAAGAATTATGTAAAACTATCTCAAGATCCAGAATTTTGGAATAGTCTAACTGTGACTGTTATATATGCGTTTGGCGTAGCTGTGCTATCGGTTGTTTCGGGGTTGCTTTTTGCGGTATTACTAGATGCGCCAATTCGCGCTCGCGGATTGTATCGCACTATATATTTCCTTCCTGTCGTTACCTCCTCGGTGGCTGTAGCAATTGTGTGGAAATATATGTTGGATCCATCGGGTCTTGTAAATTCTGTACTCTCATCCATAGGTATTGCAGGACCCGACTGGCTCCACAACAAGTGGCTAGCATTACTTGCTACTACACTCCTTACAGTTTGGAAGAACTTAGGTTTTAATATCATTCTATATTTGACTGCTTTGCAATCTCTTTCTAAGTCGACTTATGAAGCTGCAAGTCTTGATGGTGCTACGAGCTGGCAACAGCTGCGTTATATTACAGTTCCTCTGTTGAGACCAATGACATTCTTCGTGGTTGTGCAAGCGCTGATTAGCAGTTTCCAATCATTTGATTTAATTTACGTGTTTACTGAAGGCGGTCCTCGAGGTGGCACTGACGTACTAGGAATGTTTATGTATCGTCAAGCATTTAGGTTAGGCAATTTCGGTTATGGTACGGCAATTGCTATAGCGTCGCTGGTGTTAGTTCTTATCGTAACTCTTGTGCAATGGAAGGTAAGTAATGCAGAAAATAAGTAAGGTTTTTACGAGATTGCGTTCGTTGCATCTTGCTCGACATATTGTACTAATTGTTGGTGCAGCTTCAGTACTCATTCCATTTATGTGGATGTTTACAACGTCGTTGCAAACAAAAGCCGAAACGTACGCTGTTCAGTCAGTGATTCCAACATCGTGGCATTGGGAAAATTATTTGCATGCTTGGCAAAGCGCTCCGTTTGCAAATTATTATATTAATAGCTTGATTATGTCGGCAATCATTGTAGTTGGTCACCTTGCGTTTGACGCTATGGCAGCTTTTGCTTTTGCGCGATTAGAGTTTCCTGGAAAGAAAATATTATTCGTGCTGCTACTTTCTGCTTTCATGGTTCCTGCTTTCGTAACAGTTATACCTATGTACGGTATTATTGCTAAGCTGCGTTGGATTGATACTATGGCAGCGTTAACTGTTCCGCGTTTGGCTGATGTATTCGGCATTATTTTGCTGCGCCAGCATTTTAGTACTATCCCGCGTGAACTTGATGAAGCTGCGCGAATTGATGGATGTTCAAGTCTTGGTATTTTTATTAAAGTTATTTTGCCGCTTTCTAGGCCAGCTCTTGCAACTCTTGGTGTGTTCTCATTCTTATTTGCATGGAATGATTTCTTGTGGCCTCTGTTGGTTACAAATGCTGAAGAAATGCGTACTATACAAATCGGATTAAGCGGTTTTGTTGGACGTTATGGTACGTCATGGAATTATTTAATGGCTGGAACTTTGACGTCAACGTTACCATCAATCATTATTTTCTTCTTCTTCCAAAAAGCTCTTGAACGAGGAATAGCCTCTACTGGTCTTAAAGATTGAAGAAGTGTTAAAACTTTCGTAATTTGTACAATTAACTATTTGTTAGGAACAAGTCATGCAACCTGAATGGGTAAAATCAAGCGTATTTTATCAAATTTTTCCGGAGCGCTTCGCAAATGCAAATGCTTCTATTAACCCTAATCCTGTAGAATCATGGGATAAATCTCCAACTAGAGATAATTTTTTTGGTGGTGATTTGCAGGGTATTAGTAAGCATCTTCCATATCTTGCGGATATGGGTATAAATGCTCTGTATCTTACCCCAATTTTCCAAGCAGATACGAATCATCGCTATGACGCTACTGATTACTTCAAAATTGATTCTCGACTTGGCAATGATGCAGATTTTGATGAGTTTATTAAACGTGCTCATGAATTGCAGATTCGTGTAGTTTTAGATGGTGTATTTAATCATTGTGGAATAGGTCATTGGGCTTTCCAAGATCTTGTTCGCAATGGTGAACAATCACAATATGTTAATTGGTTTTCGGTAGAGGGATTTCCTGTAGTGTCTCATCCGGAACCGAATTATAAAACATGTTCTGGTTGCTACTATTTGCCAAAATGGAATGTATATAATCCAGAAGTTCGTAGACATCACTATAACGTTGCTAAATATTGGTTGAATCGTGGTATTGATGGTTGGCGTTTAGATGTTCCATATTTCGTAAATAAAACATTTTGGAAAGGTTTCCATAAAGTAGTGAAATCTTTTGGAGATGATAAATACTTAGTAGCTGAAGAATGGCGTAACCCTTCTCAATGGCTTACTCCTGAACTTATGGATGGAACCATGAATTATACTGTTCGTGATTTAGTCCTAGGTTTTTGCGCTGATGAAACTTTGGATGCTTATGATTTTGCAGATGGCATGAATGCTTTGTATAACGATATTCCGGAAGAGCATCGCTCTTGTATGTTGAATTTGCTTGGTAGTCATGATACTGAGCGCTTGCTTACGCGCACAAAAGCTCATGAATATGCTTGGGATACACCTGCTGAAGACGCTGAGAATTTAGCTTACGCTTTGCAATTTGCTGCTGATGGCGCTCCTATGGTGTATTACGGCGATGAAAATGGCATGGAAGGAGAAAATGATCCGGGTTGCCGCGCTCCTATGATTTGGAATGAGAATGCTTGGAATTTATCTATTCGTAAAACAGTTTGCAAATTAATGCGTCTACGTAGAGAAAATGCTGCTCTACAATATGGCAGGCAGCATGTATCTGCTTTGGGAAAACATACTGTGTGTATCACGCGTACTTTGCCTTCAGGGCGTGCATGCTTATGTTTAGTGCATCGAGGATCTGGAGCTTACATCAATTGTGATGATTTGCCAGTGCGTATGGATCGTGCGCTATTTGGTGTGCCAAGTATAATAGGTAATCAATACCGTATGGGAGAAAAATCCATTATATTGTATGAAGGTGAAGCAGTAGGGAAGCTATGAATGTTCGTAGAGTGACTATTAAGGATGTTGCAGAGAAAGCTAATGTTTCCAAGTCTGCAGTATCTTTTGCATATAATGATCCGTCAAAACTGTCTGAGGCGACGGTTGAGCATATTATGCAAACTGCTGAAGAAATGGGATATGTGCGAAGTGCAACAGCTAGAGCATTGCGCACGAATTCTTCGAATGCGTTGGGCTTGTTGCTTCCGCAAGGTATTGATACGATTTTGCAAAATCCTTATTATTCACTTTTGATTCAAGGCATTGGGCAGGTTTGCCAGTCAGAAGGCTACACTTTGATGCTTGTTCCTCCGCTAAGAGGTTCAATGTTAAAAGCTATTCCTACGGCTGCGGTAAGTGGTTTTATAATTTGCGGTTTGGAAGCTGAGCGTGCAGAAGTTGTTGAAATTTTGAATAAGCACGTTCCGGTAGTAATTGTTGATCCTGCTCAACCTATTAACGTTCCAACTGTAGAAGTCGACGATGAGCATGATTTTGAAGATTTAGTAGATCGACTTATTGATTTAGGTCATAGGAATATTGGTATTGCAGCAATTGAGACGAAATCGCATACTGATTATCCGGGATGGCAAGGAATAGTTGGTAGGCGCATGGCAAGTGTTGTGCGTGCGCTTAAAAAGCATAACTTATCACCTGAAGATAAAGAAATTACCGTTATAGAAACTCCTTGCACGTATCAGGGTGGGGCTGATGTTTTCAACAAAATGTGGAATGACACTAGTCTCGAATATAGGCCTACTGCGATTGTGTCGTTTAGTGACATTATTGCGCTGGGTGTGCTTGGAGCAGCTCAACAGCAAGGATTACGCGTTCCTGAAGATCTTTCCATTACGGGTTATGATGATTTGCCTTTGTCTACAATTTGCACGCCTAGATTGACTACGGTTCATCAGCCAATTACTTCGAAAGGACGTTTGGCTGCAGAAAGTTTGATTGATCAAATACGTTTTGATGAAGAATCTTTGCCTGTTTCGCATAAAAAACTAGGAACTGCCCTCATTGTGCGTGAATCGGTTGGGGCAGCTCCTCTTAAGAAGTAATTTATATATTCTGCAGTTTTTTATTTAGAAGTTGCCGCCGTTTTGATTGTTAATTCATATTGTTAGCAATCAAACAATATTATAAAATTAATAGTTAAAGAGGGGATAACTGTATCTGAAGGGGATCAATATGGATAATGAAATTAAATTATTTGAAGGTAAACAAGTCCGCTCCGTTTGGAATAACGAAAAGGAAGAATGGTATTTTTCGGTAGTGGATGTGGTTGCCGTTTTGACAGATAGCAAAAATCCGAGCGATTATCTAAAGAAGATGCGCAAGCGTGATGAGCAGTTATCTGCCTACATGGGGACAAATTGTCCCCTGGTAGAAATGAAGTCATCGAATGGTAAGAAACGAAAAGTGCTATCAGGGAACATGCAAGGAATTTTGCGCATTATTCAATCAATACCATCTCCCAAAGCTGAGCCATTCAAAATGTGGTTAGCAACGGTTGGTAAAGAGAGAATTGATGAAGTAATAGACCCTGAGCAAGCTATTGATAGGGCTTTAGCAACCTATTTGAAAAAAGGTTATTCGCGAGAGTGGATTAATCAAAGACTTCAGTCAATTCAAGTAAGAAAAGAATTGACTGATGCTTGGCAGAATCATGGTGTGAAAGCTGGAAAAGAATATGCCATTCTAACGGACGAAGTATCTAAATCTTGGTCAGGGATGACAACAAGAGCGTATAAAGATTTTAAGGGTCTTAAGAAAGAAAATCTTAGAGACAACATGACAACTCTTGAAATTGTTCTGAATATGCTTGCAGAGGCAACAACTACCGAGCTTACTAAAACCAATAATCCACAAGGTTTAGCTGAAAATAAGCAAGTTGCTAAACGAGGTGGAAGTATTGCTGGAAATGCTAGGAAAGAGATTGAAAAGGAAACGGGTAAGCCTGTTGTAACATCACAAAATGCAATTGACTTTGGGAAACTTATTGAGGATGTTGCTAAAGAGACTGAATGATTTAGGTGATTAAAACAAAAGCCTACCGTGCTTGTTTACGGTAGGCTTTTGTTTAGGTTATTTGTTGGCGATTTTTGCTACTTACTAATTGAGGATTGCGACTTGCGATTAGAAATTGCCGCCGTTCCAACCCCAGTCAGTTGTTGCAGTGTAACGAATATAAGTACGATCCTGTGGCACTCCAAGCTCGCGCTCCAAAGCTGCCATAATCTGCTCAGTCAACTTTTCCCAAGCAGACCCTGGTACGCTGGAACCAAACACGTTCACCTCAACGTAAGCTGCAGGCTTGGAATCGTCTCCTGCAAAATAAATCGGCATATTGTCCTCGAATGGGCACATAAGCCAATGCTCGCTTTTTCCTGGAACTGCGCTAATTGCCTTGCCATAAGCGGCTTTTAATGCGTCTCGCTGGGCAGGTGTTGTGCTTACAGAAACATGAGTATGGATAACTGGCATAATCGCTCCTTTGCTAAATTTAGTAAGCTTTATTACGTAACAATTATATGTTATTTGTTAGCAGCCGCGTGTTTAATGGATATTATGAAAAAGCTTATTGAACAGGTTGTAAAGTTTGGAATTGTTGGCATTATTGCCCTTATTATTGACGTTGCGCTACTTAATTTATTAATGCTTGCGCACTTAAATAATGTGGTTGCAGGTACGATTTCTTTCGTAATCTCACTTATCTTCAACTATATTGCCAGTATGAAATACGTCTTTAAACATCGTGAAGATATGGCAAAGTGGATGGAGCTTCTGATTTTTGTTATTTCTGCAGTCATTGGATTGCTTATTAACGATGCGATTATTTGGGCAAGTACGTTAGGAATGGCTGAAACTTTACGCGGATCTGCAGTATACGTTTTGCGCACAAATATAGGAAAACTTGTAGCTACTGTTGTTGTTGCTGTGTGGAATTTTGTTATACGAAAGTGGCTTCTCGATGATACTAAATCTCAACAGCCTGGCTACGTTGCGCAAGAAGATACGAGTTTTGCTCACCGCTTGGGAATGTGGTCGCTTAATCATACAAAAAACCGCAAGTAATTGTTTTAGTGTTTTAAACAGAAAGTAGAACGCAATGCCAGCTACGACAATTCATTTTGTGCGTCATGGAGAAGTTGATAATCCAAATCACGTGTTGTATGAGCGTCTTCCTGGATTTCATCTTTCGGCTCGCGGAGTGAGGATGGCGCAAGCTACAGCAAAATATATTGCCACTGTTCCGCAAATGCGCGGAATTACTGCAATTTATTCGTCTCCTCTTGAGCGAACTCGTGAAACAGCGCGTGAAATCGAAAATGCTTTGCGCAATATTGCAGATTCTGCCTATGTAAAAGCGCACTGTGACGAAGATTCTGCGCAATCTTCTGTTCAATCTTCTGTTCAATCTCAAGAAAGCGACATTATTTTAGATAAACGCTTAATTGAAGCTGGAAATAATTTCCGCGGAAAACGCATAGGCTACGGTGAGGGCGCACTGTGGAAAAACAACAATTGGAAGCTTGTTGCGAATTTGTGGAAGCCAAGTTGGGGAGAAAGCTACCGCAGTATTGCTACTCGCGTTGGCGATTTTGCGCGCGAGCAGGTTCGTAAGCATCCGGGTGAGCAAATCGTTGCAGTTACTCATGAGTCGCCAATCTGGTCTTATAGGCACCTACTGGAAACCGGTCACGCTGAACATAATATGCTTCTTCGTCACACGGCTTTAGCTTCGATTACTTCTATTACTTACGATTGCGAGACTTTGCGTGTGCTTTCAATTACGTATGTTGATCCTGCTGGGCGAGTGAAGTAAGTAACATATAATGCGAAGGAGCATTGAAATGGTTGATTCTGTTGATTCTGTTGATTCTGTCAAAGATTCTGAAGATGTTAAGAATAATGAAAAAAGTATGCTAATGCTGAATGATGCAGCGCAATCTGCTGCGAAACTAACAGAATTATGGCCATTGACGGAAGCGCGACACTTAGATAACGACGCAAAATATGCGGAAAATCTTGAGGTGCGCTCAATGCGAGCAATAGCGCGAATACTCACGAATCTTGACGTTACTGTGCCGGATGCTGAATTTGTGTATGAAGGCGCGGATGAAATTCCTGGACGTCCGCAAGAAATAGTAGACGCGCTACTTGCTGCCGCCGATGCTTACGACAATATGGATTCATGCTATGAGCCTAATTATGATGAAGCAGAAGAAGAAATACTAGAAAATAGTAATAATATAAATTCTGTTTTTAGTAAGATTGCATCTCATTCTGCCGAAGATTCTAATGCAATAAATGCAGCAGCCGATACGTTAAATGTTGAAGGTAATTGGAGTATTAACGATATTGACTTTGCAATTAATTATGCGAAACAAATGGTTTCTTGTTATGAAAATAAATCATTGGAAACGCAAAAAATTATTGTAGTTTTAAGCTTACTAACAACTCTAATTAAAAAAACTAACGAGATTTGCGAAACTTTACCAATTTTCTTATATATTAACGAAATATGTGAGTGTGCTGGTTTGCCGCGAATGATGTTCAAGGATGCTCAATGGTGTGAGATTGTTGATTGTGTGCGCAATTCGCGAGTAGATTGCAGCGAAAGTAACGAAAATAGTATAAGCGCTCTAATTAATTTTGTGTCGCCTTTGTTGGCTGCTGAATGGCAAAAGCATCGTGAAGACGTGCTGTGGGATCCTGAAGTTGCGAAGAAGCTTGCAAAAGAAGAGGATGATAGAAAGTCCCGCGAGGCTCTTGCTGCGAAGTTTGCTCACGTTGAGGGCAATAAAGAATCTACGCAGGCGCTTGATTAGTTTTTAGGTTGACTCATGTTTGATACGAATGCTGCACGTCCGTAACGCGCGGCACAATGGAACCTATGACTGATATCGAGGAAACTCAAGAAGTTGCTAATAATGCAACAAAATCCACAAAGCCTGAACTTCCAAAGAATGTTCGCGTGCGTTTTTGCCCTTCGCCAACTGGTACACCTCACGTAGGTATGGTTCGTACCGCGCTGTTTAACTGGGCGGAGGCTCGCCATACTCATGGCAAATTGCTGTTCCGCATTGAAGATACTGATAATGAGCGCGATAGCGAGGAAAGCTACCAGCAGATTATTGAGGCTCTTCGTTGGCTCAATATTGATTGGGATGAGGGCATTGACGTTGGTGGAGATAACGGCCCATACCGCCAGTCCCAGCGCATGGAAATTTATAAAGACGTAGCACAAAAGCTTTTTGAAGCAGGATACGCTTACGAATCCTTCTCTACTCCTGAAGAAATTAAGGAGCGCAATATTGCCGCTGGCCGTCCTGCTGAGTTTGGTTACGATGGCTACGATCGCAATCTTACGGAAGAACAGAAGCAAGCTTTCCGCGACGAAGGTCGCAAGCCTGCACTTCGCTTGAAGATGCCAGATGAAGACATTACTTTTAACGATTTAATTCGTGGTGAAATCACTTTTAAAGCTGGATCTGTTCCAGATTATGTGATTGTGCGCCCGAATGGCGATCCGCTTTACACGCTTACGAACCCTGTTGACGACGCATTAATGGATGTGAACGTGGTTTTGCGCGGTGAGGATATTTTGAGCTCCACGCCTCGTCAGATTGTGCTTTACCGTTACCTTATGGAAATGGGTATTGCTAAGGAAACTCCACTTTACGGCCATATGCCTTACGTTATGGGCGAAGGTAAGAAGAAGCTTTCTAAGCGAGATCCAGAGTCCAACTTGTTCTTGCATAGGGATAACGGCTTTATTCCAGAAGGTTTGCTGAACTACTTGGCTTTGCTTGGCTGGTCGATCGCTCCTGATCGTGACGTGTTCACTATGGACGAAATGATTGAAAAGTTTGATGTGCGCGATGTTAAGGCAAATCCTGCACACTTTGACTTGGATAAAGCAATTTCGATTAACGCTGAGCATATTCGTATGCTTGAGCCTCAAGATTTCTTGAATCGTTCTGTGTCTTACTTGCATAAGGATGGCGTAGTTAGCGCAGATAATTGGGATGCGTTAACTGACCGCGAGCGTGAAGTGCTCACAGCTGCTGCTCCTCTTGTTCAGCCTCGCGTGCGTTTGCTCGGTGAAGTTGCTGGAATGGTTGGTAGCTTGTTAAGTGAAGATGGCTACATTGAGCCAGATGACGACGCTCGTAAGCAGTTGAAGGAATCTGCAGGCGAGGTTCTTGACGCCGCAATCGCTGCTTTGAAGGGTGTTGACGCTTCTGATTGGCGCACTGATTCCTTGCATGAGCTTTTGAACAAGAAGCTTGTTGAGGAAGCTGGTTACAAGCCGCGCTTGGCATTTGGCCCTGTGCGAGTTGCGCTTTCTGGTCGTCGCGTTTCGCCTCCGCTTTTTGAGTCCATGGAAATCGTGGGCAAAGACGTGACTTTGGCGCGTTTGGCTGGATTGCGTGAGCACTTGTAAATCGCAAATAATTTATAAGCGCAAATAAAATTTGAACAAGGCGGGAGTGCGGCGCTATTGCTACGTTTCCGCCTTTTTTATTTGTGCGTTATTTTGCAGTTTAATATGCTTGTCCTTTTAACTTCGACACGCCGCGGTTGCGCATTGAGCTGTTATGTTGTAAAGTCGCTATTTGTTGCGTCAAGAGGCGTAGCTGATAAATGAAAGCCCCCGTCGTCTAGCGGTCTAGGACTACGCCCTCTCACGGCGCCAACACCGGTTCAAATCCGGTCGGGGGTACGAAGACGGAACGGTTCCAAGAGCCGCGAAGCCTGCCAATTGGGGTATGGTGTAATTGGCAACACAGGTGATTCTGGTTCATCCATTCTTGGTTCGAGTCCAGGTACCCCAGCGAATAGCTCTCGTAGAACGAGGGCTTTTTTGTTATCTATCTGTATTCCTGCGATTTGCCTCAGCGCGCGACATTTTCTTTACGCGGCTGTAAAGTTTTGGTCGGATTAAGGCGATAAAACGGCAGTTTCTTTACATCACTGTAAAGTTTCTGCCTTTTTTGGGCGCGTAGCCGACCTTTTCTTTACGCGGCTGTAAGGTTTCTGCCGTTTTTTAGCAGTTTCGCGGCAGTTTCTTTACATGCGTGCTCAGTTTCTGCCGCTTACTCCCGTTTACCACGCTTACTCTCGCTTACTCTCGCTTGCTGCGTGCTTCTTATGCAGCCTTAAAATCAAAAACCCCGGTGCGTGACCGGGGTTAGAGAAAGAAGAGAAGAAGAGAGGTTTAAGTTATTAAAGTCAAATTCAACTACTTGCTTGTAGTTTATTTCCTTTTGATGTATATATAATAACCACCTTATGCTGAGCGCAGTAATGCGATTACCTGTGAATTGTCTGTGAATTTGTAACTATTTTACTGAAATTGCACGTTTTTATCGCTTTTAGGTTATTTATTATCAGTATTTGCTTAATGTAGTATTTTTGAATGTAAATAATTTATGTAAACTTGCGCACAAAATTGAGTGAGTCGCGGCATATCTGCCGTATGCTTAAAGTATGACTGATTCTGCACAATCTGAAGCTAATGCATCTGCGGCACTTCCTTTATCTGTTTCGGCGCGTTTAGGACGTTTGCAGTTCCATCTTTCTGGTAAATTCCGGGTGCTTCAGTGTGCAGATGTTCAAGATGGGTTACGTATTTCACAAGATACTATTCGACTTATTGCTTCTGCTTGCGATGCTGTGCGACCAGATCTTGTAGTTTTTAGCGGAAACCAGATTGCAGGTTATGAAAAAGTATTTGCAAAAACTTTTCAGCGTAGACGCTGGCAGGAATCTTCCAATATTTCGGCTTCTGATAAGAAGCAATTGGTTGATAAAGTGCACGAATTTGTTGCTAAGTTAATGAAGCCACTAGAAGATCGCAGTATTCCGTGGGTTGTTACTTATGGTAATCATGATTTCCAGTGCGGTCTAAGTAATGAAGAGCTTGATAAGATATATCAAGATTTTCCATGCTGCATGAATCGCAGTGCTTCTAATGTATCTTCTGCAAGTGCTATGCAATCGACAAAATGTGTATTGCCAAAGCAGATTATTTTTACATGCGAACCTGGTACTTTTGCCTTGCCTGTTATGGATGAAAAGCATGAAAAGGTTGTTTTTTCAATAGTTTTAGTTGATTCGGGAGATTATGCTAAATCCGGCGGCTATGGTAGCCCTTCTAAAAAAACTATTGAGTTTGTTTCTGGTCTTTCTTCTTATTTGCCTGAACATATTTGCGTTTTTCAGCATTTTCCATTGCCGCAATATTATCGTGTTCTTCGCGAAGTTCCGCAAGAACTCGCTGCGCGCGAACATGCTATTGAAGGGTATCGTACTTTTGCTGGTCGCTATTATGCTCTTGACGAAAAACATGTTCTGCCAGATGGGTATTTAGGTGAAGGAATTAGCTGCCCTGACGTCGATAGTGGTGAATACGCTGCTTTGCTTGATGCAGGAGCTTTTGCGCTAATTGCCGGTCACGATCACCGCAATTCTTTCGCAGCTAAAGATCCCGAGAGTAATATGCTATTTGTTGCTACTCCTACATGTGGTTTTGGATCTTACGGCCCTGAACCTGCTAAAAGAGGCGTGCGATTGCTCGAATTTGATATTCGTCACCCGTTTGAACCGCGTACGCAAATGCTTGAATTTGGGAATCTTGTTGGCAAACCTTCTTCCAAAAAAGCCTATACTTATGCTCTTACAGCTGAGTCTGAGCATGAATTGCCAGAAGTAGATTTATTGCGTAAACCATCATTGCTTACTAGATTGATTCGTCGATGGCGTCAACGATCTACGCGCTAATTTAATCAGTTTTAATAGATTGCATGAGCGCGTTGGCAAATATGCCGGTATTATAGTGAATAGTGTTTTAGCGCGAACGAAAGAGGTAAATGTGTCCGCACACAATACGGCTGAACAGAACAACAATAGTGGCATTGACGCTGCAGATGTGTTGCATGTAGAAGGTGGTAAGCCGCTTAATGGCACTATTAAAGTGCGTGGCGCAAAAAACTTTGTTAGCAAGGCTATGGTTGCAGCTTTGTTGGCACCTGGTAAGTCTGTTCTAAAAAACGTTCCTGAAATTCGCGATGTTCATGTAGTTTCTGATTTGTTGCGTTTGCATGGTGTTGACGTTGAGGTTAATGGGCCTGAAGGCATTGTGACAATTGATGCCACAAAAGTGCAGCTCGCAGATGTAGCTGACGTCGACACTCTTTCTGGTTCGTCTCGTATTCCAATTCTTTTCTCTGGTCCTCTTCTTCATCGTCTTGGAGAAGCGTTTATTCCTGCGCTTGGAGGATGCAATATTGGCGGTCGTCCAATTGATTTTCATCTTGAGACGTTGCGTAAACTTGGTGCAAATGTAGATAAAGATCACGAGGATGGTATTCATATTACTGCACCTAATGGCTTGCATGGCACTAAAATTCATTTGCCTTATCCTTCTGTCGGCGCAACCGAGCAGACTTTGCTTGCAGCGGTTCTTGCAGAAGGTCGCACAGAGCTTTCCGGAGCTGCAATTGAGCCAGAAATCATGGATTTGGTAGCAGTTTTGCAAAAGATGGGTGCGATTATTTCTGTAGACGTTGACCGTACTTTCCGTATCGAGGGAGTAAAAGAGCTTCAAGGATACACTCATACGTCATTAACTGATCGCATTGAAGCAGCTTCTTGGGCTTCTGCTGCTCTTGCAACACACGGAGATGTGTTTATTAAAGGCGCAACTCAGCCAGAAATGATGACTTTCTTAAATGTGTTCCGTAAAGTTGGCGGACAGTTTGATGTGACAGATAAAGGAATTCGTTTTTGGCATCCGGGTGGGGATTTGCATCCGGTTGCTATTGAAACCGATGTGCATCCTGGTTTTATGACTGATTGGCAGCAGCCTCTTGTTGTTGCGCTTACTCAAGCGAAGGGCTTGAGTATTGTGCATGAAACTGTTTATGAAAATCGTTTTGGTTTCACTAAGCCACTTGTGCAAATGGGAGCTATGATTCAGCTTTATCGTGAATGCTTAGGTTCGCTTCCTTGCAGATTCCAGCAGCGCAATTACAAGCATTCTGCAGTTATTTTCGGTCCTACTCCGTTGACAGGTCAAGATATTGACGTACCTGATTTGCGCGGAGGCTTTAGCCATTTGATTGCAGCTCTTACTGCTCAAGGTCCGTCGAATGTGCGCGGAATTTCGCTAATTGATCGAGGATATGCAGATTTTAGAGGCAAACTTTTAGCTTTGGGCGCTAATATCGACTGATATATTCTTCTACTTCTTCTACAAAACGTGAGTTTTGTAAGGTTATAAGCTTTTATCCACAATGCTATAAAAAGCTTTTTTACGCATAAATTTATCGGTACAGTAGTCGCAACTGTAATTCAATTACTCAAAAAATTAACTGAAATATTTGATGAGTAGTTGTAGTTTTCAATATTGCGGAGGCGTAACGATGGTTTGTGTAGGCGGACGCTATCAGCTGCTTGGTGAGCTGGGGCGTGGTGGCACTTCAACAGTGTTTCTTGCTGTTGACACCGTTTTGCACAAGCAATGGGCTGTTAAAGAAACACTTCTGCAAGGAGACGAAGAGTATCAACAGCATATTATTCAATCCTTACGCGCTGAAGCGAATGTTTTAAAGGAATGCGATCATCCAGCTATTCCGCGAATTGTTGATTTTTTTGAAGAAAATGGTAGAGCTTATGCTGTTCGCGATTATGTAAAGGGACGTTCTTTAAAATCTATTGTAGAAGAATCTGGATTGCAAAATGTTGAAACCGTTCTTGATTTAGGTATGCAACTTTGCTCAATACTTTCTTATTTACATTCGCATTATCCGCCAATTATATACGGTGATCTTAAGCCTTCTCAGGTTATGATTTCAGAAGATGGCACAGTCCGTTTGATTGATTTTGGTGCTGCAACGCAATTATATGCAAACGGGGGAGTGCTTGATTTACGCACAATAGACCAGTGCGACGCTCGATTTGCTACTAATATTTTTACCGCTCCTGAAATTTTGAACGAAAACTCTGCAGCAACTACTTCAAGCGATGTGTATTCGATTGGAATGACATTGCGTTACGCATTATTGCCAACTGAAGTGTCTAAAACAGACGTGCAATCTTCTGTACTATTGCCTCATGAGAATCGTGAAGTAGTAGAACAATTAGTGTCCGTGCTCGCAATAGCTACAGCTACTAAACCATCTCATAGATATAAAGATTGCGAAGAAATGTTTTCTGCACTGGAAGCGTGTGAGCATACAGAAAAACATTCACAACAATGCGACACCTCTACGAATGTATTGCAACGCAAACAATGCAAAAATAGTTCTAAGCCTAGAAAAAAGCGCTATGCAATTACGGCATTAATTGTTGTAGTACTAGTTTTTATAGTAATTTTATTCAACTGCTTAGGTTTATTTGTTGGGCATGCTTTTGTAAATCGAAATAAGCAATCTTTTGATAGTGAGCCAAGTAATAAAAGAATTGAGGCAATACGCAAAAATAATAAAAGCTACGATTCTTACATGCAATTAGCTGAGCGCGAAAGCAATTCGGATATTGCATGTCGCTATATTTCTCATGCAATGCAAGTGCAAAATAGTATGCTCAAAAAGAAATACATAAGCAAAATGTCATTTAAACCTCTCCAAAGTTTATTGCAAATTCAACTTGCAGATCAGCAATGGAGTGCCGACGAAGAGCAATGTTTTGTTGGTTTGATTAATAAATACGAGCAAAACTTGCGTACTGTAAATAAAGATTGGTTGAATATTTCTATAGAAATAGGCAAAGCGTATTGGTACTATTTTGCAGGATTTTCTGGAAAAGTTTCGCAAACAGAACGATTATCTCGTATGCGAGTAGCAAAAGTATGGTTCCAAGAGGCTCAAAAATATGAAAAGGATGCGAATGAAGCGTCTTCGCAAGCTGTAGAAACTAATTCTGATGGAATATCGCATACTGTTTCAAATCAAAAAATGTTAAGCGCGTACATCGCTATTTCTGACGCTTATGCGCAACTTGTTGATGTTTCTAAAGATTGTGCAAGCGTAGAAACGTATAAAAATTATGTGAATCAATTACAGCAGTTAATGCAAATTGTTGAGAAAGATCACGGAGACGTCTTGTTCGTGGATACTGGAGAACTAGTTTTGCAATCAATTCATTCGTGGTTGCCAATGTTCCTAGAAAGCGGATCCAGTAAACAAGAAATTCAGCAAATGTGCGACAAGGCAGAATATCTTCTTAAACAAGCGCATGTGTCAAATGATGAAGCTGTAAGTAGAAAGAAAAACGCAATCGATAGCGTCAAAAAAGTTCAAGACGAAATTAATTTAGCTTTTTTGCAAAAGAAATAAAAGAAATAAAAGAAATAATAAAAAGGGGGGAATAAATGTGTAAACAAAGAAATTTGGGGGATATGTGGTTTTTCAAGCGACTTCAATGCGATTGCGCTCGCATTGGTGTTTATATTGGGATTATTGCATTTATTAGTGTTGCTATAGCTGCTGCATTATTGCCACTTAATTCTATTGCGTATGCGAAGAACAGCTATAACGCAGCCAAAGGATTGCATATAGCAAATGTTTCTGTTATGACAAAACAGAAAACTGTTCGCACTCAAGGCGAGTACATGTTTACTAAACGTTCTGCTTCGCTACTTATAACTTTTGATGGATTGGACGCTTCGGAAATTAGGAACGCACATAAAGCTACTGTTAGCGTTGGAAGATATCAAATAGTGGGTGCCAAAGCTGATTTAGCTAAGGTTGAGGCGGTGTCGTCCTTGGTTAATATTCGTTATAAGACCCGACCTCGAGTATTAGGAATAGTAAGAGTTGAATTGCAAAAAGAAGGAATATATGATTTGCAAGATATTTCTATAAGACTTGCTGCTGTAACAATGCATCCTAAACGCATATGGGGAGGAGTCGACTCTAATCCTCATGTTTCAAAGCAAACTAACTATATTTCTAATGAAAGTAAACTTTCTAGCAACAAATTGCGCTCTCGTAAGCCAATATTAAGCATTCCTGATTCAGTTTTGAATGCTTCAGATTTAACAAAAGATAACTCTTATAGCAAGCGTCCAAGATATATTGTTATTGACAAAACTGCTCCTCGCTTGAGTGTTAGCTATGACAACAACGCATCGTATGAAGGCAAATATTTTCGTAATAATCGAGCTTCAAGAATATTAATACAGGACGATTCGTTCGTTTTCTCGTATTTGCTTCACGATTCTTTTCCTATTGCGAAAGTTTTTGCTGATGGTAAGCCGGTTATGGTACTTACAGCTAAAAGCTTTAAAAACGATAGTGTGCATACAAACGTGTGGTATGCTGATGTTTCTTTTTCGGGGGATGCTTCTTGGGATGTTCGCTATTGTGTTGAAGATTTATCGGGTAATGCGAGTTCTTCTATCAGTAATAAATTCATTATTGATACGCTTTCGCCAACTGTTTCTATTACTGGAGTGCAACAAGGCGGAGCGTATTCTCATGCTGTAGTTCCAACATTAGTTATAAAAGATCGTTGGCTAAAACCTGCAAGCGTAACGTATTCGCTGAGAAGAATGCGATATTCTAAGGAATTGCGTTCTTTCGTGCCTAAAAAAGCTGATTCGCAAAGCGTAAGTGTGCAATACGCAGGTTTTTATAATGGAATTCAAGACGATGACGTGTATCAGCTTCAGTGGAGTGCTAAAGATTTAGTAGATCATGTTGTTTCTGGCCAGTTGCGATTTTCTATAAATAAAAGCGGTTCCTCATTTAGTATAGATAGTTCTACTAAAGAAATTAATCGTAAACAATTGCAAAATGCTAAAGATATTCATATTGAAGAACTCAATCCTAGCGGACTGGCAAGTCCTGCAAAAATTAGTGTTATTCAAGACGGTGTAGAGAAGATTTTGTCAAAACAGGATTTTTCTGTAAACAGTCGCATAGATCATGGCTGGAAACGATTGACTTACACTATTTTTAAACGAAATTTTGCAGATAATGCTCATTATCGTGTGCGCGTTATGTCAGTAGACAAGGCAGGAAATCATTCTTGTAGCGAAAGTGCAGTTAGCAAAAAAGAAGGAATGTTGCAATTTGCACCAGCATCTGTGCAATTTACAGTAGATAATATTGCTCCAATCGCAACAGTGTTTGATATGCAAAATAATTCTACTTATCGCACTAATAAAGAAGGAAAAACTTTACGTATTAGTGCAAAAGATAACATAGCATTGCAATATGTAACGATTGATGTTGATGGTAAAACAAATCGTATTTGGAGCGGTAAAGATGTGAATAAATCAGTTTTATCTACAAAACTAAAACCAGACGGTTTTACTCACGGCGTATTAGTAAAAGCTGCAGATTATGCGGGGAACATAACAACTTTGCAATATAAAAATGTAAAAATTGTTTCTATTGCAAATAAGCTTGTAAAAAAATCTGAAGCAGATAAAAAATCTAAAAATAGCGAGAGTAAAGATGCTGATAGTTCTGATGATAGCTCCGACAATAGTTCCGATAACGATGATTGGATAGCTCGTTCGCAAGTGAAAAAATCGGAAAAATCTTTTGAGAATGCTGATTCCTTTAAACGAAACTCGGTAAATTATATAGAAATTGTGGCTTATGTTGGCGCTGGAATTATAGCGATTCTTTGTGCTGTATTAGTAATTAGCACTATTTTTAAAAAGAAAATTAACGTCAGTAAGCTGTTTTAATGGTTTTGATAGTTTCGATAGATTTAATAGGCATTGTGCAAGAAAATAAAAAGCCCACTGCGGTGGAATGAATGCAGTGGGCTTAGTGGAGCTAATGGTAATCGAAACCACGACCTCTTCGATGCGAACGAAGCGCTCTACCAACTGAGCTATAGCCCCAATGTCTAAGACAAATCATCTTATGACAACTCTGCACACTGTACTACAAAGCTTGTATAAAAACAACATTTTTTGTAGTGCAGCGTGCTTGAGTGTCGTAAGTTAAAATACCTCTTTACTGTGTCGCGAGTTTTGGGGGATTTCTTTCCTCGCACGTCCCGTCCTTCAGTCGCTTTGGCTGTTAAAGGTTTTACTGTCTGCTTTGTTCTTTAAAGAACGTTGCTCCATCAGTCCTCTTTTAGTGCTCGTAAAGAAATCCCCCAAACTCTGCGTGCTTAATCGTTAATAACCGTGTCTATCGCAGAGATTTTTCGATTTTTCTTCTTCGCTTGGCGAATCAGCAGCCTGCGGCTCTGCGCGACGACCTGCCGAAGCGCTTAAAGCGTAGCGCGCGAAGGCAACTCGGAGCGGAAACTCGCTTAAGTTGGAAGTCCAGTGGACTTCCAACGCGAGTTTCGTAGCAAGCGCGTTACCCGCGCGAGCGTCCGCGCTCAGTGCGAAAAATCTCAAATCTCTACCACACGAATATTCCCATTAATACAAAGTAATTTAACTTTTTGCTGCTTTCTTTGCTTTGTGCGCTTTGTATAAACCAATAAAAGTTGGCACAAGCGAGATAAGCAAAATTGCAACAATTACTAATTCAAAATTCTTCTGTACAAAATCAATCTTGCCGAAGAAATATCCAAGAAATGTGAAAAGCGACGACCAAATGAGACCGCCTAATACAGAAAATGGTGTGAAGCGTGTCCAACGCATTCCAGAAATTCCGGAAATAAACGGCATAAAAGTGCGTATGAATGGGAAGAATCTGCCCAAGAATACAGCCAGCGGACCCCATTTATCAATCATTTTTTCGGTTTTTGCAACTCGTTCTGGAGTGAGTGCTTTTACTTTTCCGGATTCTACAATCTTTCGACCGAAGAAATGACCAATAAAGTAATTGCACTGATCGCCAATAATTGGTGCTAGCCACACTACGGCAAGTAATAGCGGAAGTGGAAGTGCGCTATGACCTGTTTGAGCGTCAGGAGCTGCAAAAAAGCCTGCTGCAAAAAGAAGTGAATCTCCTGGAAGGAATGGGAAGAATACTACGCCTGTTTCAATAAAAACAATGAGAAAAATAAGACCTAATGCTGGAGCTGTGCCCATTGCAATCCAACTTGCAATAGCTGAGCGTGGATCCTTGAGTAGGTTAACAATAAAATGAATAAATCCCATAATGTCCTGTCATAAATTTTGCGTATTTAGTGACGCTTGCTAATTAAAAATCAAGCGAAACAACTGTTATTTTGAGCCTAGCAGTCGCCATAAACGGTTGACACTTTTTGTGCACACGCTATCGGTTAATTGCGTTATAACATACAATATTAGTAATGTAATGTTGCATTGTTAAAACTTGAGAAATTGCTTGACGATTAAAGATTGGCAGGAGAAGTAGCGAATGAAGTTAAATGATGAGCATGATAGTGAACGTCCGCAAAGTTTTGCTCCACTAAAGCCTAGGAAACGTTCTGCTCGCGTAATCAATGCTAATGAAGTTCCGGAAAAGAATGATGATTCAAAAAGCAAAATTTCTGACGAATATTTAAACATTGGTTTGCCGGAAACAGACTTGTCTATTGCTGATTTTTCTCGTAAGCATTCTAATCCAAAGAGATGGTGGATTTATTTTGGCGTTCTGCTTGTTGCCATTGTTATTCCGTATTGGATTGGCCGCATTATGGCAGTTCGTCATACTTTATGGGTTATTTCGCATTGCTCTGGATTATCTTCGCAAGGTGTCGTTTTTATTTCGTGGGTAATAACAGTAGCTGCTTTTACAAGTCTTGCTATGGCGTTAATTGACACTCATCGTTGGATTTGGAGAATAATGTTTGCTGTTTTTCTGGCTTTAGAACAACTTATTGCCGGATTATGCATGCTAAACATGAGCTTCTGGTATTCGACTTATGTGGTCTATGGCCATGCTTCAGGTTTAGCGAATGCGGCAAATCTTGGCATTATTTCTGCAGGTATTGGAGTGGCTGTATTTGCTGTCATTTTTGTCGGTTTGCTTGTAATTGTTCCTAAAACTTCAGCTTTGAATGTTCTTACGCGCAGTTGGGCATCGTTCATAATGTTTTATGCAATTGAGGTTTTGGCAATATTAGTAGTTATTTTTGGCGGTTTTTTGACAGCAATGTAATGTTTAGATTTTACAAAAATAACTTGTTTGCAAGTGGTTGTACAATAGTCGTTTGGCGTGTAACGCCCGCGGATTGAGAGCGCTACAACAGAAGGTTGTGGCACCGCGCAGTGATATTAAGGAGGACGCCGTGGCATTAACGGCTGAAGATAAGAAGAATATTATCAACGAATACGCGACGCACGAGGGTGACACGGGTTCCCCAGAAGTGCAGGTCGCTTTGCTTAGCAAGCGTATTGCTGACCTTACTGAGCATTTGAAGGAGCACAAGCACGATCATCATTCTCGTCGTGGTTTGTTGCTCATGGTTGGTGATCGTCGTCGTCTTCTCGATTACTTGAAGCGTGTTGACATCAACCGTTATCGTTCTTTGATTGAACGACTCGGCTTGCGTCGATAGTCTTATTGCCCGGGCTTAAGCTCGGGCTTTTGTATTATTTATACGTTTGCTCAATTGTTAAATGCATAAATTGTTCACTCATACGCAATATTTGGGGAAAGTGTAGTGGACAATAAAGTAGTGGGCAATATTTAAAATTTATAACTAAAAAATAATTTATAACTAAAAAGAATTAACAAATAATTCAACACATAATTGAAAATTGAAGCATAACTTAATACGGATGATTGAAGTAACCGAAACAAAAAACACTACGAAATATTGACGTAACGCAAGTGTTGCAAAGAGTGCAAATATTCGCATATAGGTAATAATGCGAAGTCGTCAATGTTATTACGCATGTTGGTTGATTAGGTAAGTTAAGAAAAGGAGGAACCCGTGGAGGGTCCCGAAATTAAGGCTGTAGAAGCCGTTATTGATAATGGTTCATTTGGTAAGCGTACGCTACGCTTTGAAACTGGTCGACTTGCTCAGCAAGCAGACGGTGCTGTTGCCGCATATTTGGATGACGATTCCATGATTTTGTCGACGACGACTGCAGGATCTAGCCCGAAGGAAAATTACGACTTCTTCCCATTAACTGTAGATGTGGAAGAAAAAATGTATGCTGCTGGAAAGATTCCAGGTTCGTTCTTCCGCCGTGAAGGTCGTCCTTCTAACGAAGCAACGTTGGCATGCCGTATTATTGATCGCCCGTTGCGCCCGTTGTTCCCACACACTTTACGTAACGAAGTGCAAGTTGTTGAAACAATTTTGGCAATTAATCCAGATGATGCTTACGATGTTATTGCTTTGAATGCTGCGTCTGCATCTACTATGATTTCTGGTTTGCCATTTGAGGGTCCAGTTTCCGGCGTTCGTTTGGCTTTGATTGACGGCCAGTGGGTTGCTTTCCCACGCTGGAGTGAGCGCGAGCGTGCAGTATTTGAAATTGTTGTGGCTGGTCGTGTGATTGAAAACGGCGATGTTGCTATTGCAATGATTGAGGCTGGTGCTGGTAAGAATGCTTGGAATTTGATTTACAATGATGGTCAAACTAAGCCAGATGAGCAAGTTGTAGCCGGCGGTTTGGAAGCTGCAAAGCCATTTATTAAGGTTATTTGCGATGCTCAAAATGAGTTGAAGCGCATTGCAGCTAAGGAAACTAAGGAATTCCAACTCTTCCCAGAATATACTGACGAACTTTATGCTCGTATTGACGAGATTGCACATGCTGATTTGAACGAGGCTCTTTCTATTGCAGAAAAGCTGCCTCGTCAAGATCGCATTGCGGAAATTAAGGAACACGTGCGCGAAACAATCGCTGAAGAATTCACTGATATGGACGAAGCCGAAAAGGAAAAGGAACTCGGCAATGCGTTTAAGGAATTGCAGCGTCAAATTGTTCGCCGTCGTATTTTGACTGAAGATTATCGTATTGATGGTCGCGGTTTGCGCGATATTCGTACGCTTTCTGCAGAAGTTGATGTTGTGCCTCGCGTACACGGTTCTGCACTCTTCCAGCGTGGTGAAACCCAGATTTTGGGCGTGACTACTTTGAATATGCTTAAGATGGAGCAGCAGGTTGATGCGCTTTCTGGCCCACAAACCAAGCGTTATATGCACAACTACGAAATGCCTCCATACTCCACTGGTGAAACTGGTCGCGTTGGTTCTCCAAAGCGTCGTGAAATCGGTCACGGTGCTTTAGCTGAGAAGGCTTTGGTTCCAGTATTGCCAGGCCGCGAAGAGTTCCCATACGCTATTCGTCAGGTGTCTGAAGCTATTGGCTCTAATGGTTCTACTTCTATGGGTTCCGTTTGCGCTTCTACGCTTTCTTTGCTTGCTGCTGGCGTGCCTTTGAAAGCTCCAGTTGCTGGTATTGCTATGGGCTTAGTTTCTGGCGATGTTGATGGAAAGCATATCTTCAAGACTTTGACCGATATTCTCGGTGCAGAAGATGCATTTGGTGATATGGACTTCAAGGTTGCTGGTACTTCCGAATTCATCACTGCTTTGCAGCTCGATACGAAGCTTGATGGTATTCCAGCTGACATTTTGGCTGCCGCTTTGCAGCAGGCACATGAAGCTCGTACAACGATTCTTGAAGTTATTAACGAGTGCATTGATTGCCCAGCTGAGATGAGCCCATTTGCTCCACGCATTATTACAACCACAATTCCTGTAGACAAGATTGGTGAAGTAATCGGACCTAAGGGCAAGATGATTAACCAAATTCAGGAAGAAACTGGTGCTGAAATCGCTATTGAAGATGACGGTACCGTTTACATTTCTTCTGAAGGTGGCGAAGCTGCTGAGAAAGCTAAGGGAATCATCGATTCTATTGCAAATCCTCGCGTGCCAAAAGCTGGTGAAACTTTCACAGGCAAGGTTGTTAAGACCACAAGCTTTGGAGCTTTTGTGAATTTGACTCCTGGAACTGACGGTTTGCTTCATATTTCACAGATTCGCAATTTAGCAAACGGTGAGCGCATTGACACTGTTGAAGATGTGCTGAAGGAAGGCGATGATGTTGAAGTTATCGTGCAAAGCGTAGATGAGCGCGGCAAGATTTCTTTGGCTATTCCAGGTTTTGAAGATCAAGAATCTTCTGCTCCAGCAGCACGTGAAAATCGTTCCCGTAGTTCTCGCGACGATCGCGATTCTCGTGACTCTCGTGACTCTCGTGGCGATTACCGTCGTTCTCGCCGTGACGATCGCGATAATCATGATCGTGCGGATCGCGATGAACGTCCTCGTCGCCGCGTGCGCGATGATCGTGACGATCGAGATCGCATGGATCGAAATGACCGATACGCGGATCGCGATAACCGTTATGATGACCGCAGCGCTCGCCGTGACGACCGTCGTGCGGATCGTGCGGATCGCGATGATCGCTACAGCGACAACGATTTTGACGAGCGTCCTCGTCGCCGTGTGCGCGATGATCGTGACGATCGTTACGAAAATCGCGACGACCGTGAAGAGCGCGCAGACCGCGATGACCGTGAAGATCGCTCAAATCGTCGAGATTCAGAAAATCGTCGCGTATCCGATCGAAAGCCGCGTTATGCAGCTGATGACGATCACTATGACGAGTATCGTTCGGCTCGTGAAGAGCGCACAGAGCGTCCTCGCCGCCGCGTGCGTCGCGATTTTGATCCATTTGAGGAAGATTAATCGCGCAAATAGTATTAAAGCAAAATTATTGCTAGATACTAAATAAAAATAAATATTCGTAGAAATGCCTTCAAGCTGCGTTTGCGTTTGGAGGCATTTCTTTTAAATAGCGATTCAACTGTTTTATGCAATCTGTGCAATAAAATAAAATATAAAAAGTAGTAAAATATTGCGACTGCGTAAAGTAGCGTAATGCAATAATAAATACTTACGGAAAATATAAAACTTACAAAGTAGGGGTGAAATATGGTTATGCATCGCGCATTAGGTTCGTTCGATACAACCGCTATTGGTTTTGGCGAAATGCCATTGACAATAGAAAACAATCTTGGCCACGATATGGGAATTGAAACAATTCACGCGGCTCTTGATGCTGGCTGCACACATATTGATACCGCATGGGCGTATTACTGCTCTGGCGGTGAGGAACAAACTGGTGAAAAGCTTGTTCGTGAAGCTTTAGAAAGCTGGAAAGGCGACAAATCTTCTATTTTGGTTGCTACTAAAGTCGGTCACTTCCGTAACTTTACTGATGGGCGACCAACATGGGGTAAGGATGGCAAGCCAGAGCATTTGATTGCGCATGCCAAAGAGTCTGCAATGGCTTTAGGTGTTGACACTATTGACTTGCTTTACTTCCACAGGCCAGATCCAGAAGTTCCATACAATGAGTCTATTGAAGCAATGCAACAGTTGCTTGACGAAGGTGTGGCTCGAGAAATAGGTATTTCTAACGCTTCTGTAGAGCAAATCGATATTGCGCGCAATATTTTAGGAGAAAAGCTAGTAGCAGTACAAAATCAATATTCTCCAGTTCATTTAGAGAATGAAGATACTTTGCAATATTGCGAAAAGCTTGGAATTGCTTTTGTTTGCTGGAGTCCGTTAGGTGGATTCCGCCATCCTTATGACGAGCATCTTTTCGATCCATTCCGCAAAGTTGCTGAAAATCATAACGTAAGTTATCAGCAAGTAGTTTTGGCTTGGGAGCTATCTAAAGGCGATCACGTATTCGTAATTCCTGGAGCTCATAGACCGGCTACAATTTTAGATAGTTTGAAAGCTTCCGATTTGCAATTAAGCAATGAAGAATTGGCTTATTTAGGCTGAAAGAAAACAATAAAATGCAAGAAACAAGCGTAACTGGTATGCCGTTGCCTCACGAAGATGAGGACGGTGCACCAATTCCTGTGACTATTCCGGTGGCGTTAGGAACTCGCACTCATGCAGTTTTTACTACTAGATTGGGTGGAATTTCTGAAGGCTCATTTGCTTCACTTAATTTAGGCGGACGCGCAGGAGATAGCGCGGAAGCTGTAGCGAGCAATCGCGCAGCTTTACAGAAAGCTTTGCAAGCGGACTTGTCGCTTGTTGCTCAAGTTCATAGCAGAGAAGTATTCGATGCAGATAGTGTAGTAGATTCATGGAATACTTCTTACGGCTTTGATGCAACAGGTTTTGCGGATTCGCAATTGAGAATTGAAGCAGATGCGCAAGTTTCAACTGCGTGCTCGCTTGCTTTGGGAATGTTTGCTGCAGATTGTTTGCCCGTTTTACTTGCGGACGACGAAGCTGGAGTAATCGCTGCAGCGCATTGTGGGCGAAAAGGCTTGATGGCTGGAGTGCTCGATGCTGCAATCGAAGCAATGTGCGAAAAGGGAGCTGAGCGTTCTCGCATAACAGCAGTGCTCGGCCCATGTATTTGCGGAGATTGCTACGAAGTTGGTGAGAGTATTGCGCGCGATTTTGAAAAACGCTACCCACAAACAGTAACAAAAACACGTTTCGGTGGAATCGGTATTGATATTGCTGAAGCTGCGCGCATTGATTTAGCGCTCGCAGGAGTAGCAAATATTGTTGACGCTTTGCCGCGAGTTACTGCTGCAACGCAATATTTATCTGAAGATGAGGAATTGCGCACGATTTGCGAAGTAGATGGTGAAGGCGACTCTTTGCCAGAACGTTTGCAAAATTTGCAAAACCCAATGTGCACTTTGGAAAATCCGCTATGGTATTCTCATCGACGTGCTAGTTTAGCTGGAAAATCGCATGAAGGTAGACTTCTTGCTTTAGTAATTCGCGACAAATAATCATATATGCTATATAAACATTACTGTATTTGAGCTAGGTAGTAAGTGCAGTTGTGTGAGCTTAGCAAAAACGTGCGCAACACACGAGTGTTTTTTGCTTGTAAGTGATAGCGTTGATTCTGATGGTGTAGCACAGCGTTTTGTGCAGCTGTGTGGGGGCTTGTGAAAGGAATATTATGGTGGCTGATTTATTCCCAACCGCGTTGCGTGGGTACGATAAAGACAAGGTAAATGAAGCATTTGCAAACTATGAGCGCACTATTTCTCGTCTGCGTGAACAAGTGCGTTCAAGCGATGAATCAATTTTGCAATTACAAGCGCAATTGCAAGAAGAAAAAAATAATGTAAAACGTGCAAAAAGCGGAAATACTTTTGCATCTTTAGGTGCAAATGCGCAACAATTACTGGCATCTGCAGAGCAGACTAGTTCTCAATTGCTTGAGCGCGCTAAGCAAGATGCTGCATCAATTAAAAAGAATGCACAAGCACAAGCCGGAACTTTGCTGAACAATGCAAAACTGGATGCTGCGCATTTAATGCAAGAAGCGCAAACTAAAGCAGACACAATGCTTTCTAATGCCACGCAAAAGTCGACGCAACTTATGCAAGCTGCACAAGAAGATTCTGCACGTTTGCGCGATACTACTGCTAAAGATGTGCAAGCTCAAAAAGACGCTGCAGAATTAGCTTTACAAAATGCTCAAGAGGAGCACACTAAGCGCATGGCTTCTGAGCGCGCTCAGCAAGAAAGCAGTATTTCACAGCTTAAGTCGGAGGCTGCTCAAAAAATTGCTGAGCAGCGTGCGGCTGCAAACGAAGAGATTGCGCGTGCTAAAGCTGAAACAAACGATCAGATTGAGTCTGCTCTCGCAGAAGCAAATAAAAAGCTTGCTGATATGCGCGAACACGCTTCGAAGATGATGGCTGACGCACAGCGCAAAGCTGGCGAAATTACGGATGCTGCTGCTGCTAAAGCTCAAGAAATTGCGGATGATGCTCAAGTTGAGCGCACGCGTACGTTAAGCCAAGTTAGTGCAGAAGTTGAGCAGATTCGTGCAGATATTGCTGCTCAGCAGGAGGAAGCTACAAAGAAAGTCAATGCCTTGCTTTCTGGCTTGAAAGAGAAAGAAAGTGCAGCTCAGGAAGAAGCAGATGCTTTGGTTGCTCGCGCAAAAACTGTTCATCAAGAAGCTGACGAATATGCAGCGCAAACGCATCAAGCTGCGGATAGTCAGGCTGCTGATATTGTGCGCAAAGCTATGCAGGAGGCGACTGCTCAGGTTGAAGAGCGTAGAGCTGCAGCACAGCAAGAGCTTGATGGCATGACGACTCGATTAACGCAATTGCAGCATCGTGAGGCAACTATTACGCAGCGCGTTACGGAATTGCGCTCGCTGTTTGCGAATGCTTTCTCTGGATTTGATTTTGGAGATGCTCAACAAAATCAACAAGTTGCGCAAGCTTCTGACAATAATGAGGATTCGACTGATGCGCAATCTTCTGCGGATGCGAAGCAAGCTCAGCGAGATGTTCAAGCTGCGTTGGCTGAATCTGAAGAAGCTAAAGAGTCTCAAGAAAACCAAGACGCAAATAATTAGTAAAGAAAATATTGTAAAATTTGTAGATTGGCTTAAATATCGTACGCTAGAATGCGCTGGTATTTGAATAAATATTTGAAATAAATATTGATAATTAACAGGAAAGGTAGCATTGTGACTGAAATCACTGCTCTAACTGATGAAAAATTACAAGGTTTGCGTGAGGATTTTGACGCAAATCCTTTAAACCGTTTAGCTATGAATGGTGTGACTGCTGCTGGTATTGATAAAGTCGCGCGCAATTATGATCGTGCGCGCTTATTGCAGCGTCGTTTTTCTACCATCGTTGACAACGGAGATGCAACGCATCAGGATCGTTCTGGGCGTTGCTGGCTGTTTAGTTCGTTGAACGTGGCCCGTTTCATTGCGAAGAAGTCGCTTGGTTTGAAGGAATTTGAGTTTTCTCAGAACTATGCGATGTACTATGACAAGCTTGAGCGAATTAACTACTTCTTGAAGGATGTTGCAGCTTTGGTGCGCGCAGGTGAGCCTTCAGATTCTCGTTTGATTCAGCATTTGTTGCACGATGTTATGGGCGATGGTGGCCAGTGGACCATGGCTATGAACGTTTACAAGAAGTATGGTGCTGTTCCTAAGGATTTGTTCCCAGAAACTGCTTCTTCTAAGAATACTGGTGCTATGAATACGCAGTTGCGTGCGCTTTTGCATACTGCTGTTGCTCATATGTATGCGAATGCTACTGAAATTGATGAGATTATTGCGGATGCTACTGCTGCAGGTCACAGGATTTTGACGATCCACTTGGGTGAGCCACCTAAGAGCTTCGATTGGGAGTGGACTGATAGCGACGGCAAGTTCCATCGCGATGGTGAGATTACGCCAGTTGAGTTCTGGAAGAAGTACGTGAATGCTGGTCTTGAGGATTATGTGTGCTTGGTTGACGATCCTCGAGCTGAACATCCTAAGGGCAAGAAAATTGCTATTGAGCACTTGGGTAATGTTGCTGGCGGAGACGCAACCGAATATTTGAACGTGCCAAACCAGTTTATGAAGGATTGCGTGCGTAAGATTTTGGTTGAGAAGGGCATTCCAGTGTGGTTTGGTGCCGATTGCCATCCTATGATGGATCGCGAGAATGGTGCTTGGGCTACTGATTTGTTCGAGTATGGTCGCGTTTATGGCGTTGATTTTGATTTGGATAAGGAAGCGCGTGTGCGTTTTGCTGATTCTGCGATGAATCATGCTATGGCTTTTGCTGGCGTGGATGTTGCTGATGATGGTACGACTACTCGTCGTTGGCGCGTAGAGAACTCTTGGGGCACTGATATTGCGGATAAGGGTTACTTTACGATGAGTGACGACTGGTTTACTGAGTACGTGTATGAGGTTGCAGTTCCAAAGAATTTGCTTCCAGAGGAATATCGCAAAGCCCTGGAAGAACCAGCAATCGTATTACCGGCGTGGGACCCAATGGGCGCTCTCGCCTAGGCTAATTTCACAGGGAAATTAGCCTACTCGAGATCGCCGAACTCGCTATTGCAGAGAGTCCGGTGGACTCTCTGCGCGAGTTCGGCGGTGCGCGTTCTAAAAACGCGCACCGACCCCACCAAGCACAGTTTTTATAGGATGGTGAACAAATGGCTTCTACAGCTGAGCAGCGTACTTCTCGCGCGGTAAAGAAGGAAGTTGAGGAGGGACGCAACCCTCTTAATTCTGCGAAATTCCAACGCTGGGAAGACCAGGTTGGTGTGGATCGGATTATTAACCGTCGCGTGCTTGAGCTTGAACCTCTTCCAACTCCTGCTCAGGTGCTTGGTGAGTTGCCGTTGTCGCCGTATGCGCAGGATATTGTTGCGCAGTCGCGCGATGAAATTCGTGGCTGTTTGAATGGCGACGATGATCGCTTATTGGTTATTGTTGGCCCGTGTTCTGTGCATGATCCTAAGGCTGCTCTTGATTATGCGAATCGTTTGGCTAAGTTGCGTTCGGAGCTTGAGGGTGAGCTTCTTATTGTTATGCGCGTATATTTTGAAAAGCCGCGCACGGCTCTTGGCTGGAAGGGTTTGATTAACGACCCGGATATTGACGGAACGCATGATATTCACAAGGGTTTGCTTCTTGCGCGTAAGACTTTGCTTGGCGTGTTGGATGCTGGTTTGGCTGCTGCTACTGAGTTTTTGGAGCCGACCAGCCCTCAGTTTATTGCGGATGCTGTGAGTTGGGGTGCTATTGGTGCGCGTAATACGGAGTCTCAGATTCATCGTCAGCTTGCTAGTGGTCTTTCTATGCCGGTTGGTTTTAAGAATGCTACGGATGGTTCTGTTTCTGCGGCTGTAAATGGTTGCTTGGCTGCGAGCCAGCATCATACGTTCTTTGGTATTGATCATCTTGGTCGTGCTTGTGCTGTGCAGACTCTTGGCAATCCGGATTGCCACGTGGTTTTGCGCGGTTCTAGTAAGGGTCCGAATTATGATGCTGCATCGGTTGCTTCTGCTGTGGCTTCAATTCGTTTGCGTTTGGGCACTGGTTGCGTGGCTTCTAACGGCGTGGTTGTGGATTGCTCGCATGGTAATTCTGGCAAGGATGAGCGTCGCCAGATTGAGGTTGTGCGTGAGATTGCGGATCGTTTGGCTGATGGCGAGCAGGGCATTAAGGGCGTTATGATGGAGAGCTTCTTGCAGGGCGGCAATCAAGATCCTGCTCCTCTTAGCGAGCTTGAATACGGCAAGTCTATTACGGATCGTTGCATTTCTTGGGAAGATACTGCCAATTTGCTAAGGATTTTAGCTAAATCTGTAGCAACTCGCCGTAGAGCTTAGAGATTAGAGATTGTAGTAAGATAATCTCAATTAATTTCTACTTGGCTTATATTCCTTACTGTATTTGCCGCCTATTTTTGCACTATATTTTGCGTACAAGGGAGTGTGTTGAAATGTATAACAAAGACTTGAATAAAGCAAATAAAGCGAATAAAGGTTTTGCGTGTAAAGCGTTTTCGATTGTGAAATATGTGCTGTTTGCTTTGATTGCCACTGGTGTTATTTTGCTTGCTTTTGCATGGTATCGTGGCACGCATAGTGCAGGGTACACGCTTGTTATGTTTTCTGCATTGTGGTTTAGCGTTTTTATACCGTTTGTAACTGGAATTGCTTTGCTTGTTTTTGCTAACGGATGGCGTCGCATTGTTGGCACTTTAGTTTGTGTGTTGATTATAGCTGGATTTTTCGCTTTTCTTGCTTTGCAGGATCAAATTATTGCGTTTCTCAATGTTCCTGTTGTGAATCCTTGGTTTGATTTTACGTGCGGCGCATTGCTGAATATTGCGACTTTAACTTTTGTTATTATGACTTTAGTATGTGTGTTTTTGGTTAAGAATAACGATAAATGCGTAAGTAGCGAAGTAAAAAAAAGGATGATTCTTAATGTCTAATACTGAGAAAATTACTAAAGTTGCTGTTGTTGGCGCTTTGGATGAGGAAGTTGCACATATTGCTAGCGCGCTTGAAAACGTAAGTCACAAGAAGGCTGCAAGTCTTGACGTATCTTGCGGTACTCTCAACTCGGCGAATGGTAGCAAAATTGAAGTCGCGGCTACGGTTGGTGGCATGGGCTTGGTTAATGCTGCTGCAACTGTGCAATATCTTATTGACGCATACAATCCTCAAGTCGTAATTTTTTCTGGTATTGCGGGAAATCTTAATAAAAATTTGCATACGAACGATGTTGTTCTTGGAAAAACTGTAAAATATCTCGATACTGATATGCGTTTAATTGGCCAATGGAAGCCGTTTGCAAGCGAATTCCATTCGGATGATTACTTGCTCAAAGTAGCTAGCAAAGTGCTTACCGATATGAAAATTACGCATATTGCTGGAACGATTGCGTCCGGCGGCTATTTCGTTGATTCGCCAGAAAAAGTAGCGGAAGTAATTGCAGCTACTCAAGCGGATGCTGTGGAAATGGAAGGCGCAGCAGTCTTGCATGTGGCTGCTCGTAACGACGTTCCTGCGCTTATTGTGCGCGCAATGAGTGATAACGCGGATACTCAATACGAAACATTCAAGACTTTCGATATTTCCGAATACGCGGACACGGCTGCAAAAATTACTGTAAATATAATTCGCAATTTGTGACATTTCGACACGCTGATGTGGTCGCCACCCTACGTTTACGCAAATAGCGCAATAAGTAGCGCCAAATGCCGCCATTTTTGGTACCCATTTTATTTTTGCCGGTGCGGTTTAACCCACCTATTTATGATGGTTGCGTTAATAAAAAAAGATAGGGATTAAGTTAAGAAAATGCGCCCAATTCGCAATACGGCTATAGGAACGCGAAAATGTGGTGGGGTGCAAGGCAATTCTTCGCGAAAGGAAAGAAGAATATGCGTAACGATATGAACAAATTAAATATAAACGAATTGAATACAACAACTACAACAAAACTAAATACAACAAAATTAAATACGACTAAAAGCGCAATTAAGTTCCGCACTATTGCTGCGGCTGCGATTACTTTCGGCTTGTGCGCAACTTGCGCTGCTTGCGGAGACAACGCTCCTGCTGATAATTCCAACGCGTCAGGTTCGCAAAACACTAAGATTTCCGGCAATTTCCAAGGCTCGGGCGCTTCTTCTCAGCAGGTTGCAATGGAAGCGTGGATTGCAGGATTCCAATCTAAAAATCCGGGTGCAAAAATTGCTTACAATCCTACCGGTTCTGGTGCTGGCGTTACCACTTTTATGACTGGTGCAACTGCTTGGGCTGGTTCAGACAAAGCGTTGAGTAACGACGAAGTTGAAAAGTCTAAGTCGGTTTGTGCTAATGGAACTACGGCTTTCGACGTGCCTGTGTATGTTTCACCAATTGCGATTATTTTCAACCTTAAAGGTGTTTCGGATGCTGGCAAGCATATTAATTTGGACGCTTCGACGATTGCTAAAATTTTCGACGGCAAAATTACGCGCTGGAATGATGACGATATCAAGAAGCAAAATCCTAAGCTAAAGCTTCCAGACACGCCGATTACTGTTGTTCATCGCTCCGATAAGTCTGGCACAACGCAGAATTTCTTAAGCTATGTGAAGGATGCAGCTCCGGACGATTGGTCGCACGATCTTAGCGAAAACTGGCCAAATAATGTCGGTCAAGGTGCGAAGGGCACTTCGGGCGTTGTGTCTACTATTCGCATGGCAAATGGTGCGATTGGCTACGCTGATTTTTCGCAAGTCGGTAAGCTTGGCACAGTTGCAGTGAAAGTGGGGGATACTTACAATGAGATTTCTCCGGAAGCTGCTTCACAAACTTTAGCTGATTCTGAAATTGACGCAGACGCTTCTGAAAAATATCCTAATCGCGTTGTTATGAAAATTAATCACAATACGCAAGCTAAGGGCGCTTACCCAATTGTGTTAGTTTCATACGATATTGCTTGCCCGGTTTATAAGGATGCTTCAACTGCGCAATTTGTGAAGTCTTGGCTTAGCTACATAACTAGCGCGGAAGGTCAGAATGCTGCTTCTTCCGCTGCTGGAACGGCTCCACTTCCGCAAAATTTGGTAAGTAAAATTAGCGCATCAATTAAGTCTGTTAAAACAGGAAAGTAAAAACTTTACAAACTGATATTATGAACGTATCGGTTATAAAGGAGAATGATTGAGTTCTACGAAAAATGCGACAGCAGTTGCGAATAGTGCAAACGAAACTGCTCAAATTTCTGAGAGCAATAGAAAAAATTATGTTGGCACTCATCTTGCAGACCGTCTTTTTAAAGGCGTGGCTGCAGGCTGCGGCATGCTAATTTTGCTTGTTCTTACGGCAGTTGCAGTATTTCTGCTGTTTCGTGCTTTGCCGTTATTAAGTGGAAATCACGATCAAGTAAGTCATGTGTTTGCTGATTTTACTGGTGGTAAAGCGCATGATTTTATAAGCTATGTGGCTCCTCTTATTTTTGGCACAGTGCTTATGTCTGCGCTCGCGTTGCTGTTCGCATTTTTTGTGGCAATTGGTATTGCTCTGTTTATTTCGTATTATGCGCCTAAAAAAATTGTTCCGCTTTTAAGTGGAGTAATTGATTTGCTTGCGGCGATTCCGTCCGTAATCTATGGTTTGTGGGGCGGATTGGTTTTGGTTCCAGCTATGTATCCTTTCTGGGATTGGGTTTCTAAACTTTTTGGCTGGATTCCGCTATTTTCTGGTCCGGCAGCTAATCCTTCTCGTTCTGCTGCTACGGTTGCATTAGTTTTGGCTGTGATGATTTTGCCGATTATTACTTCTATGGCTCGCGATATTTTCCAGCAGGCTCCGCGTTTGCAGCAAGAAGGTGCGCTTGCGCTTGGCGCTACAAAGTGGGAGATGATTAGATTAGCGGTTCTGCCGTTTGCAAAGTCTGGTATTGTGTCAGCTTCTATGCTTGGGCTTGGTCGCGCTTTGGGCGAAACAATGGCAGTTTTGATGATTTTGTCTCCTGGATTTACTTTTGGTATCAATATTTTCAAGGCTTCTCAAAATCAAACTATCGCAGCAAATATTGCAGCGCAGTATCCGGAAGCGAACGGTCTTGGCGTAAGTGCGCTTATTGCAACCGGCTTAGTTTTGTTCGTTATTTCTTTTGCAGTCAACTTTATTGCTCGCAAAATTACAGGAAAGGCGGGCGCATAAATGGAGAATCAAATTAATAATATTGAAGTGCTTAGCGAGAATACTTTTGCCGAAAAGTCTGTCGAAAGTTCTGTTGAGAATTCCGCAGAAAATTCCGCAGCTCCAGTTATTGACTTCAACAAATTCCGCCCAACTCGCTCACACATAGCTGCGCGCAAACGTAAAGATATGCTTATGCGCGTGCTGATTTTCTTGTCTTTTGTTGTGGCACTTATTCCACTTATTTCTTTGCTTTTAACAACCATTATCAATGGTATTAAGCGCTTGAATTTTGATTTTCTCACTCATAACATGACTTACGTTGTGGGCGGAAATGCTACTGTAACTGGCGGTTACGGCGGAATTTTGCACGCGATTATTGGAACTCTTGAAATAACGTTAGGTGCTATGGTTATTTCAATTCCGATTGGTTTAATGTGTGCTGTTTATTTGGTTGAGTATGCTCGCGGAAACAAAATTTCGCGCATAATTAATCTGCTTGTTGACGTTATGAGTGGTATTCCGTCTATTGTTGCTGGCTTGTTTGCGTTTTCAATGTTTGCTTTTCTTGCTGGCCCTGGCACAATCAATGGTTTTGAAGGATCTGTTGCTCTTTCGCTTCTTATGATTCCAACGGTTGTTAAATCTTCTCAAGAAATGCTAAAAATCGTGCCTAACGATTTGCGCGAGGCGTCTCTTGCTTTGGGAGTTACTCAGCAGTGCACAATTACAAAAATCGTTTTGCGCACTGCTCTTCCGGGAATTGTGTCTGGCTGTATTCTTGCGGTTGCGCGCGTTATTGGTGAAACTGCGCCACTTCTTATGGCTTCAGGCTTTATTGCTTCAACGAATCTCAATTTATTTGACGGGCAAATGACGACTTTGCCGGTATATGTTTACCAGGAGTATTCCAAGCTTTCTGCGAATTGCCCGGCTAACGCGCCGGCTTCTTGTGTAACGTCAATTCCGATGGAGCGCTCGTGGGCTGCAGCTTTAACGCTTATTGTGTTGGTATTGTTGCTAAATATTTTGGGACGAGTTGTAGCTCGAGTGTTTTCTGTAAAAGCGAGATAAAGCGAAATCAAGCAAAGCAAAGCAAATTAAATTTTTAGAAAGTGAGCATAAAATGGGTCAGCGAATTGATGTGAAGCATCTGAATATTTACTATGGTGATTTTCTTGCTGTAGAAGACGTGAATATCAATATTGAGCCAAATAAAGTGACGGCTTTTATCGGACCTTCCGGATGCGGAAAATCAACAGTTTTGCGCACTTTAGACCGCATGCACGAAATCACTCCGGGCGCGCGAGTAGAAGGTCAGGTGCTTCTTGAAGGCCGCGATTTATACGGCAAAGACGTGGATCCTGTGGCTGTCCGCCGCGATGTTGGCATGGTTTTCCAGCGCCCAAATCCTTTCCCAACTATGTCTATTCGCGAAAACGTGCTTGCTGGAGTTCACTTGAATAATCGTAAAATTGCTAAGAGTGATGCTGACGATTTAGTTGAGTGGGCTTTGCGAGGCGCGAACTTGTGGAATGAAGTTAAGGATCGCTTAGATAAGCCGGGTATTGGTCTTTCTGGCGGTCAGCAGCAACGACTTTGCATTGCTAGAGCTGTGGCTGTGCATCCGCAAGTTTTACTTATGGACGAGCCTTGCTCAGCTCTTGACCCTATTTCTACGTTGGCTGTAGAAGATTTGATTAATGAGCTTAAAAACGATTACACGATTGTGATTGTGACTCACAACATGCAGCAAGCTGCGCGTGTTGCTGACTACACTGCATTCTTTAATTTGAAGGCTGTCGGTAAGCCTGGTCATCTGGAATACTTTGCAGACACGACTACTATGTTCAACAATCCGCGCAACGCTGAAGCTGAGCGTTATATTTCCGGTCGTTTTGGCTGATTTGTTATATACTTTTTTGATTTCGGTGTATTTCCTTGGTCAGCACGTGCGCGTAAGGTCAGAGCTGTTCGGTTGTTCAAAGGTTTCGCAATTTTCATAATTTTATGTGAGATTTTGTGATGCCTTCGTTCATTCGACGAGTCGCAGTAACCTCTGCGTGAATGCCCAAATGTAATTGCGTACGCGATTGCTCAAGTGCTTTCGCTGCGCTTTTCTGGTCTTTTGCGCTTGTAAACCAAGGAACAGAGAGTATATGGAAAAGTTCTTCCATCTCAAAGAAAACGGCACGAATGTATCAACGGAGATCACTGCAGGTCTCACTACATTCTTCGCGATGTCGTACATTATCATCGTAAATCCAAATGTATTAAAAGAAACTGGTATGCCATGGGGTGGCGTGTTCTTAGCAACAATTATTGCCGCTATTATTGGCACGCTTGTTATGGGCTTATTTGCTAACGTGCCTTACGCTCAGGCTGCTGGTATGGGCTTAAATGCATTCTTTACGTTCACAGTCGTAAAAGGTTTAGGCTTTAGTTGGCAGCATGCAATGTGCATGGTGTTCTTGTGCGGTTTAATTAACATTATTATTACCGTTACTAAAATTCGTAAAATGATTATTCGTGCCATCCCGACTTCGTTACAACACGCAATCGGCGGTGGCATTGGTTTATTTGTGGCTTATGTTGGCATGGTGAACGTTGATTTGATTAAGTTCACTCCAAAGGATGATAAAGCTGCAAAAGTTGCGTCTCATTTTGGTGCAGCTCCTGCAATTCCAGGTCTTGCTGTTTTAAAGAACCCGGTATTGTGGTTGTTCCTCATTGGATTGCTTTTGGCAATTATTCTTACTGTTTTGAATGTTCGCGGATCTTTGCTTATTTCCATTGTTGTTACAGCTATCATTGGTATTCCAATGGGTTTGACGACTATGAACAACTCTGTGTCAATCATGGGAGCTTTCCATGATTTGCCAACTACTTTCTGCGCAATATTTAGCGACAAAGGTTTCCCAACGCTGTTTGCAGACTCTTCGCGCGTTCCGCTTGTTTTGATAACTATTTTTGCATTCTCAATGTCTGATACTTTCGACACCTTGGGTACCTTCATTGGCACTGGTCGTCGTACAGGTATCTTCTCTGAGGCTGACGAAAAGGCTCTTGAAAACGGCTCCGGATTTAGCTCCAAGATGGATCGCGCTTTGTTCGCTGATTCCATCGCAACTTCTGTTGGTGCAATTTTCGGTACTTCTAACACCACTACTTATGTAGAGTCTGCTGCAGGTATTGGTGCTGGTGGCCGTACCGGTTTGACTTCCGTGGTTGTGTCTATTTGCTTCGCGCTTTCTATCGTGCTTGCTCCTGTAGTTTCCGCTGTTCCTGCTGCTGCAACTGCCGGCGTGCTTGTGGTTGTTGGATGCATGATGGCAAGCTCTTTGAAGGAAATTGCTTGGGATAATATTTCTGAGGCAATTCCTGCATTCTTCGCTGCAGTGTTCATGGCATTCTCTTACAACATTTCTTATGGTATTGCCGCTGGCTTTATCATGTACTGCTTAGTGATGACTTGCAAGAAGCGTGCTAAAGAAGTTCATCCAATGCTCTGGATTGTTTCTTTGCTGTTCTTACTTGATTTCGTTGCTAATGCTGTGCTTTAAATGTGCGTTTAATGTAAGAGTGCATTTTACAAGTAGTGAACTTGTGAAGCAAAAATATAAAAGCAAAAATTAAAAAATTAGAGGGTATGTAAATTACATGCCCTCTTTTTTATTTCTATTTTATTTTCATAGTATTTCTCTTGACATTGTCTTAAGGGCGTATTAAACTTACCCAACGTAAACCACAGACCGTTGGCGGAATTAAAAATTCCTGAAATTGATGTGTCATGCCAGCACAGGTTGAGCGATGATTTACAACTAGTATGTTGTAAGTTTTATTTAGCACTTAGTGTGCTTTTTATGTTGCTCTGCCAGTGCGCAGGGCTTTTTTGTTGCTCTGTTTAATTAAGCTTGATGCGTTTCTTTCACCTACGGCCAATTTAGGAAGGAACGCCATGAAGAGGCCCGAAAAGGAAGCGGTAGTTGCCGAGCTTACGGAACTTTTCCGTAATGCAGACGCTATCTACCTCACCGAGTACCGCGGGCTTACCGTTCCGCAGATTTCTACTCTGCGCGAAAAGCTAGGCCGCGATACTTCCTACTCTGTGGCTAAGAACACGCTTGCTCGTATTGCTGCTAAGGAAGCGGGCATTGAAGGTCTCGACGAGCTTCTCGCCGGCCCAACTGCAGTCACCTTCGTTAAGGGTGATTTCATTGAGGCTGCTAAGACCTTGCGTGATTTTGCCAAAGAGAATAAAGCCCTCGTCATCAAGGGCGGTTTCGCAGATGGAACTGTTTACGATGCCGAAGGTGCAAAGCAGCTTGCAGACTTGAAGTCTCGCCCACAGTTGCTTTCCGAAATGGCCGGCGCGCTCAAGGGCACCATGTCCAAGGCCGCCTACCTGTTCAACGCATTGCCAACCAAGGCAGTTCGTACAATCGACGCTTTGCGCGAGAAGCAGGAAAAGGCCGCTTGATTCCCTTGCAGCTTGCTGCATGAGACCAACCAAATATAAAAATGTTATGGTCGTAAGGCACACCGTGTGCCTGGCCAAGTAAGAAAGGAAGCCAATTATGGCTAAGCTCACTAGTGAAGAGCTTCTTGAAGCTTTTGGTGAAATGACCCTCGTTGAGCTCTCTGAGTTCGTCAAGGCCTTTGAAGAGAAGTTCGACGTCGAGGCTGCTGCCCCTGTCGCCGCTGTTGCCGCTGCTCCAGCTGCTGCTGGCGCTGCTGAGGAAGAGAAGGACGAGTTCGACGTCGTTCTCACCGCTGCTGGCGACAAGAAGATTGCAGTCATCAAGGCTGTTCGCGCTTTGACCAACCTCGGCTTGGCTGAAGCTAAGGCTCTCGTTGACGGCGCTCCAAAGGCTGTTCTCGAGAAGGCTAAGAAGGAAGACGCTGAGAAGGCTAAGGCTGCCCTCGAAGAGGCTGGCGCTTCTGTTGAACTTAAGTAGTTCTAACTTTTTGTTGCTTTGCGCGTAACGCAGTTTTGTGCGTGAGTGCATAGTGAAAATTAGGCGGTAGGATTGTTCCTGCCGCCTTTTTTGTTGCGCGTGTAAAGTTTCTGCCGGATTAAGGCGCGTAGGCGACAATTTCTTTACACGTGCGTAAAGTTTCTGCCGCTATTTCGCACGCAAACGACCTTTTATTTACAACGCTGTAAATTTTCTGCCGCTTTTCCGCGCGTAGCCGACTTTTCCTTTACACAGCTGCGCGGTTTTTGCCGGATTAAGGCGCGTAGGCGACCTTTATTTTACAGTCGTGTAAAGTTTCTGCCGCCGCACGACACGCAAGAAGTGGACTGTTGGCGTGTCGCGTGAGAATGGCGTTTTTGCAACGGTTTTGCGTCTGGCTGGGGGAGTATTCAGGAGTTTCCTGAGAGTTTTCTGAGAAAAATCTTTAAAAACCTTGAAATTGACATTTTTACGAAAAATAACGCATAATACTGTATTTTTTACTCTTGAAAATAGTTTAAGTGAAATATTTCCGCAAAAACATCGATGTTTTTTGTTAATGAGCTACGTGTTGGCTCTTGACTTTTGCGAACGGGGGGGGGGTATCTTAATAGCAAACGCCGGTCATTCCTAGTTGACGGGCGTGTGTGGCTCCGTTTGGAGTTGCACAGCAGATTTTTCTTCGTGTACCTAGCACGAAGGAGAAGAAGAAAGGAAAATATTATGTTGAATAAGAAGGCTATCGCCGCATTCGCTGCTGGCGCCACCCTCCTCTCCGGTTTCGCTTTTGCTGTTCCAGCAATGGCTGTGAGTGATACCAATCCTTGCAAGGGCAAGACAGCTGCACAGTGCACTGCTTTCGTTGACGATGCTAAAGCTGATTATAATAAAGCTCTCGATGCTGTTAACAATAAAGAAACTGGTAAGCAGGCTTTGTATAATAAGGCTGCTGAGGATTACGACAAGGCAGTAGCTAAGCACAAGGAAACTAGTGAAGCTCTTAAGACTGCTAATAAGGCTAAGGCTGACTTGCCACAAAATGCTACTCAAGAACAAAAGAATGTTGCTGAAGCTGCTGTAACTCTTGCTAAGGATGCTGATGATAAGGCTGCTGCGGCTGAGACTACTGCTCTTACTGCTAAGAATGAAGCTTATACTGCTTTGCAGAATGCAAATTCTGACTTGGCTGCTGCTAAGGCTAAGTTGGAAAAGGCACAGGATAATCTTAAGGACTTCACTGGCCCAACTAAGGATGAGGTTCAGCAGGGTGTTATTGATGATGTCCGCGATGCCGCTAAGAATTTGCAGAATGCTGATAATGCTTTCGCTAAGGCTAAGAAGGCTTTCTATGCCGCTAAGGATGCTTACCGTAAGGCTCAGGCTGAGTTGAATGCTCGTTATGCTGCTTGGCAGGCTGCTCAGGCTGCTTTGGATGCATTCGATGCTTCTGGTGTGAATGATTCTGCTAAGAGGCAGCGTTTAGCTGATGCCGTGGATCGTGCTGCTGCTCATTGGGAGCGCGCAAATACTGCTTATGGTGAAGCTGAGACTAAGTACAATGACACTAAGGCAGCTGCTCTTGCTGCTAAAGCTGATTATGAGGCCGCTTTGCAGGCTTACAAGGATGCGTATAATGCTGCTGTTGCTGCTGGCGTGAACCCATCTTTGTTGCCACCAGTTACGACTGCTGATCCTTTGGATTTGAGCTTCAACCCTGTTCCAGGTGCTAAGGAGCTTTATGCTGCTGCTGTGAGTGGTAAGTTCGGTCCTGCTGTTCAGGCTGCTGCTCAGAAGGGTAAGGATTCCAAGGCTTCTGCTCAGCAGAACAAGAAGAACAATGCCGCTGACGCAAACGGTGCATCTGCCGCTGCTGCCAACAAGCTTCCTCAGAGTGGTGCTGCTGTAGCTATGGCTGCTGTTGCTGCTTCTGTGCTTGCTGGCATGGGTGCTGCTCTTCGCAAGATCCGTCACTAAGCTAAAAGCTGGTTCAGCGATGAATCATTTTGAGCTTTGGCTTGCTGGTTGATCGTTGAGTCGTTTTTACTGTGAATCACTTAGTCTAGTGTGCTAAAAGGTGCGCTAGGCTAAGTGCTTTTATAAAAATTTTGTGCTTGGCGCGCTGTGTAGATTTTTAGTCTTATACAGCAATTAATTGGTTTGCGTTTGCTTGTTGATGTAGTTTGCCAAAATTTCCTTTTTTACTATTGATTCATGCTTCGTTAACTGATTAATGCTGAGTGCTTTGCGCTGTTACTTTCCGCTAGGGACGGGTGGTAATATCGCACTTTCGAGGCTCGGGAGTATTTCTTCCGAGCCTTTTGTTATTTTTTATGCTTAAAATCAACAAATACTAGCGCAATATACACAAAGCATGACACAATAGTAAGTAGTGTGTTTTTTGAAGGGAGCAGATCACGTGAGTGAGCGACAAACCGTGCAGCGCTGGATGATTACAGTTGGTGGTGTCGAGCAGGCACGTGTGGGTGCAGGTCAGTCTGTAGAGATTGGTCGAAAGCCTATACGCCCGTTGCGTGAAGATGGTTTCACGCGCGTCGACATAGTAGATAACAAACGTTCTATGTCAAAGAGGCATGCGCTGCTAATTGTAGACATGCATGGCGTGGCAACAATACGAGATTTAAATTCAACTAATGGCACATATCTAGTCAGCGCAAATGGTGATTTGCTGCGGTTAGAGCCTAATGTCGATTTTCAGCTTCCAGATAGCTTAATGCGCATGCAATTCGGCGATGTTCCTGTTGATTTTGTGCGTGTAGAAGAAGAATCTTCTGAAGTTGAAAAAGATAACGCAGTGCGCAATCTGTTCTCTTATGCTACAGATGATTCGCATGATGAGCCTGCAGCTTCAGATTTATCGGTAGATCAAATTCTTGATTTGCGCGCTGGCGAGCCAACAGGTGTTTTCCGTGCTCAATCAGTTTCGCATCCTGGATTGTCTTGGAAACAAGGAATGCAAAACCAAACTCAGCTCAATGATGATTCGCAAACAGAAGTTGCTCCAATCAATCATGATGTAACTTTGCCTGTTATGCGAGAGCAGCAGGAGACTCCTGTAGAGCCGCGTAATTTATTTGAAGACGCACAAGCAATTCAGCAAGAAAGTGCAACTAAAGAAGAGCCTTCGCAACAAGATTCTGCGGTTGATCAGGTTTCTACGGTTTCTGCGGTTGACACGGTTGCTGCGGTTAATCAATCTGATTCAGTTGCTCAAGATTCTCAAGTCAATACGGTTTCTCCAGTTACGCCAGTTAACACAGAACCAAATGTATTGCAAAACGAAAGTTCTCAAGAATTTTCAGCATCTCCATTGAATTCAACTGAAACTTTTGGTGAAAATATTGCCGATTCTTCAGCTTTTAATATTGCAAATACAGGTTCTAATAATCTCGATATTAATAGTTTCAGCTCTACGAATCTTGGTACTACGAATCTTGGCTCTACGAATCTCGATTCTAACAATTTTGATTCTAACAATCTCGATATTAACAATTCTGATGCGGCATATACACCTGCATTTGAGCCAGGCTCTGTATTTGAAAAAGTATCAAAAGGCGAATTTGACTCTCAAGAAAATATAGTGGAAGCCGGCGGATTCACGTCAAAAGAAGCTGAAGAAAGTAGCGATTTTTCAAAGCAATTTGAAATGGCGCAATATTCGCAGTTGCTTCCGTTCTTGGCTGCAAACACTGGTTTGTACGATGACTTATACGCGTGGCTCGCAGCTCAAGGTAATTCTGAAGTAGATGCTGCACTAGCTAGAAACAGCGGTTATAGTGCATATCGCAAAGCTATTGAACAGTAAGCAAGCAGGGTGGGAATATGAGTGATACAAACAACATGGAGCAGGATTCGTCACAGCAAGTTTTTACTGATGCAGTAGTCGAAAATACTGCGTCAGAAGCTGATTCTTTGGAGGAATCCGGCTCTAATAACACCAACAGCGCTCGTACTAACGCTTTACAACATATAGTTGAGTGGAAGCAGCAATATCAGGCTCAGCTATCTCCTTCTCCACTAGAAGATATAACGCAACTTGCTGCACAATTAGAGTTGACGCATGCTCATCCTTCCGGAATTGCGCAACTTTTTGCAAGCGGAAAAGTAACATTAAAATCTTTATTCCGAGACGCTGGAATGTTGCGAGCTGCTGGGCGAAGGCTAGATCGAGTTTTTGAAGATAGAGACGCAAAAGCGCACGAAAGTGGCGTTTCTGAACTTTCTTTAATAGTCGGCGTTGCATCGTGGAATGGCAACCATGTGCCTGTTCTTACGTATCCTGTGAAAGTGGTTCGTGACACTAATCAAGATGAAACCTCCGCCACTATTTACTTCTCTGGAAGTGTTGGGCTGAACAATTCGCTTGTTTCACGTTTAAGTGAGCGTGGTGTTCAACTTAGGGAAGACGTTTTATTCGACGGATCTCAATATGAAAGTGGAACTCCAGAAACTTCTGTAGTGTTTGATGCTATTTGTAAGCAAGCTCGCTCAGCTTTCCCAGATTTTGATATTGAGCGCGATATTATACTTGGCTGCTTTACAGATGCTGGTTCACGTTTTGTAGCAGAAAGTGAACAAATTATTAACGCTTTGCAATCCGGCAATGTTGGAAATGCAATGATTGACGCTATGGCTGGCGACGAACGAGCTATTCATAAGCTCCAGTCTGCAAATAAGCCAGAATATAGTCCTTTCGACGCAGATCCTCATAGCGAATGCGAAGTTGGTGAAGTAGATAACGTTGTGCGTTATGCGGCAGAGCTTGTTGCATCTGGAAACTCTTTGTTCGTGGATATTGATTCGGGATCGGATTCAGCTGCAATTGCTGCTGCGATCGCTTCCCGTTCTGTGATTGCAGGACGTTCTGTGCTATATGTGCCTAATGTTGTTGAGCAGCAGAGGCGTTTCCGTTACACGTTGAATACGCATGAAATTTCCTCATTAGCATTAGATGTTGCGGATGGTCATATTGCTAAGCATGTCGATGCGCAGTTGATTGCAGCAGTTGGTGCTAGACATAGTATTGCGACTTCGCGATTTGAGCAGGTTGCAGATGAGTTGGTCGGAGTGCGTTCTCGCCTTACTCGTTATTTAGGCGATCTTCACGGTATTAACGAAACTTGGGGAGTGTCTGCATACCAAACAATCCAGAATCTTGCAGCAATTGCAATGTTCCCAACGCATCCGTCTACGCATGTGCGTTTAGATGTTGCAGCAGCACACGCTATGACCGGTCATATTGAAGAGTGGTCGAAGAAATTCCACCAAGCCGATGAGCTTGGAGAATTCAAGATAAATCCTGAAGATACTCCTTGGTTTGGTGCGTCAATATTCGACGAAAATGAAGCTATATCTGTATATCAGCGTGTTGTAGACGTGCTTCTTAAACTTCTTCCAGCAACTCGAGAACAAGTTAAAAGCACTGTGCAAAGCTGTGGTTTCCCTGTGCCAACAACAGCTCGTGAGTGGAGTCGTCAAGTTACAGTTCTCAAGAATTTACGACGTGTTCTTGACGTATTCCAGCCTGAAATTTTTGAGCGCGATTTAGATGCAATGATTGAAGCAAGTAAGCCGAAAGCTCAGCGTAAAGCCGAAGGCACAGTTATGGGCTTCTGGGAACGTAGGCATCATGTTCGTGAAGCGCGCAGCTTGCTAAGAGTTGGAGCTAAAGTCGATGATTTGCATGAGGCATTAAAGATTGTTGCGCAGCAAGCAGCTCAGTGGCGTACTTTCGTGCCTCACGGCGGATGGCCTGTTTTGCCGCCAAAATTGGACGATATTGTAAATACTCAAGAATTATTAGCAAGGCATTTAGTTGCTCTTGATGCAGTGTTAGCAACAACTCTTAAGGGTGCAGATCTTGAAAATATTGAATTTGCGCAGCTCGAAGCTCGTTTGCAAGATTTGCATGACGACAGAGCATCTCTAGATACTCTCCCTGGTCGTTGTAATTTGGAACGCGAGTTCAGCAAAGCTGGCTTATCTGATTTAGTCAACGATTTGCGTCGTCGCAACGTTACAGGTAATGCAATTGACGGTGAGTTGCAGTTAGCTTGGTGGACTACTGTTTTTGAAGATATTGTTAATTCTTCTGCAATTATTTCTCACCAAGATGGCTCAGCAATGCAAGATGCTTCTGATCGATTCGTGCAAGTTGATACAGAACATGTGCGTTCAATCGGTCCAATGGTTCAGCAAGAAGCTATGAAGCATTTGTGTGATTTATTGTTCTCGCATACGCAAGAAGCTAATCAATTGCATACTATGCTTGCCGGAAACCGTTCTGGAATTACTTTTAATAAATTATTGCGCAATTATGCGGAACTTGTGTTGGCTGCGAAACCAATACTTGTAGCTATGCCATCTACTCTTACTATGATGACTCCGTTGAGACCTATTGCAGATACTGTAATAATTGATTCGGCATCTCATATATCAAATATTGAGTTGCTATCTATTTTGTCTCGTGCTCGTCAAGTAGTAGTTTTAGCGCATAAGCAAACAGTAAGTTCTGAAAGCTTGCGTTCGCTTATTTCATTACTACCATCTGTAACAGTAGTTTCTAGAGCAACAAGGCGCTCGCTTCGTTTAGCGCGATTCTTGGAAGAACATGGTTACGGAAAGTTGCGTCACGACGTTCCTGTTGAGCGTTTGCAAGGTAAAGTTCGCTTGCATCAAATTGAAGCAACTGGAGTTCCAGTAATGTCTTCTGGGCTTATTGAAAGCAGTCAGCGTGAAATTGATGAAGTAGTTGAGCTTATTCGTCAGCGTGCAAATACGTTTACGGTTGTTCCTTCAAGCTATGTGCTTGTTGTAGTTACGTTGACAAACGTTTTCCGTAGTCGTTTGGGAGCGGAGCTGAAGTCTTTGTCTATTAAAGACGAAAACATGGCTAGATTCTTGCGACATGTGAGACTTTTGGGCGTTAATGAAGCTTCTGGAGCAATAGCAACAGATGTAATTATGTCGCTTTGCTATGCAAAAACATCTCACGGCAGACTTCTTCAGCAGTTTGGATTGCTTGAAGAAGAAGGTGGAAGCAGTATGCTTCTTGACGCTTTGGCTCTAGCTCGCCGTCATCTAGATATTGTTAGTGCGTTTACGTCTAAAGATATGGAAGATGAGCGTTTGCACCAAGATGGTCCAAAGCTTTTGAAGAATCTTTTGCAATGGGCTGAGAAGTTAAGTGATAAGCCACTTCGTCCAGAAGATTCTAACGATGTTGAAGCGCAAATTGCTGCAGAATCTGCACAAAGGAATGTGCTATTTACTGATTTAGCTGAGCGTATTCGCTCGCGTGGATTAAAAGTTGCAGTCAATTATGGCTTTGATAATGGCGTTAGAATTCCTCTAGTAGTTGGACTTGCGGATAAGCCGTTTGCTATTGCTGTGCTTACGGATGATGCGCAATTTATGAGTGTGCAATCAACTCGTGAACGTCATCGCATGATTATTCAGGATTTGGAATCCTTGGGCTGGTCAGTAATGACAGTGTGGAGCGTTGGAGCTTTTGTCAATCCTGAAAAAGAGGTTGATCGTGTTGTTTCTCGTCTCGGAGAATTGTATGGTGACAACGAATGAGTAAATACGATCCCAATAGAAGATCTCCACGCAGGTCGGTTAGGGTTGTTCGTGAAGGCTCAGAGCTTTTTGATGCAGATGGCGTTAAACTCGAGCCTTCCGACGAGCTTACTTTGCAACAGCGCAATCAAGACGACGATAATCGCATTTTAAGCGAATTGCCGCCTCACTGGGCTGTATTTTCCGAGCGTATTAGTTGAGCTTGAAATACGATAGAAGTAGCACAATAATTTTTTATTGTGACAATTTCATGGCAACAATCGCCAATGAAGGATTTGCAGACTGAGCTTGTAATAACCGCAACGCATCTGCAGCAGGCATAGCAAGAGTAGTAGTGTTTTGCTGATTTTGTGAAGCTTGAGTGCTTTGACTTATTTGCATCACCATAACGTTATGAACTACGCTAACATAGCGTTCGTCAATTTCTGCAATATTGTTTTCTTCAATATCGTGGTTTTTGTTTTCATCGTTATTTTCTGTAGTGCTGCTTTTAGATTTTTCGCTGTTATGGCTTTCTGCATTTTGAGAGCTAGAAATTTCTTCATCTTGCACAGGCTTGCTAAAAGCTAAATCAATTTTTTCGCCAGGAAGCAGTGTGTGATCTGCGCTAGCTAGATGAATTGTAATAGAAGTGAATCCTTTTGGAATGCGCGGAATTTTACTCAATAGCGTTTGCAAAATTGGCATTCCTTTACGTATTTCACATGTTGCAATAATAGAAGCATTCGCGCTTATATTATTGGATAGCGCTTGATTAAAGACTTTATGCTTAGGCACTCGAACGTATGTAATATCCTTTACGCTAACGCGTGAACCTTGCTGAATATTGTGTTTAGCTACTGCTATGACTTGAGTTTCTTGTGAGTCAATAATAGTTGACACAACAAGTAAAGCCATCATTCCAGCACATAGCACAATAATGATTTTCCGCACGAAAGCGCGTTGCCTTCGCTGCAATAACGCACTATTTTTTGCGTTATTTTGAGATTTAAATAAAGAAAAATTTATGCTCATACTTGCATTTTGAAATATAAAAAATGCAAGAGCAAGAAAAATTGCGCGCTGTGGATAAAACCTATTAGCGCGCAATATTTAAACAATAATTAATATTTATGATTTTACAAAATCATTTATCGGTTCGATAAAAACCTTTGCCTTTGAAGTTGATTGGAGGAGCGGAGTACACTTTGTGCACTGCATCTTTTCCGCACTGAGGGCAAATGGTAATAGGGTCATCCGAAAATGATTGATGTTCTGAAAAATCGTATCCGCATTGCTTGCAACGATAATGATAAGTAGGCAAAAGTCCCTCCGAAGTTACACGAGCACGTAAGTAGAAACTTACTGTTCCTTCACATATCCTAGTACATACTATGACAGTTATTATAGGTGTTAAATTTGCTTAGTGAATGATTGCGGTACAGCATATTGTGTGATGGCGCGCGCAATAATCCCACATTTTGGCGACACGCCGAAATGTTTATGTTGCTACACATCCTATGACTTCCTTATATTAATAGTTATGGGTTATGAATCGGTGAGTGCGGTACTCGTATTAGTCATCCTCGTAGCCTTATGGTTCGGGTGGTTGCCTAAACGCACGGTTAACGGCATGAAGTCTATGCTTGAACATCGCGAGGATAGGTTTTCACCAACACTTCATCTTGTAGGTGAGTGGAGTACTGCGCGCATTTGCGACGGTACTGGTATGTTGGCAAAAGGGGCTTGTATGCAACCGACACAACAAAAACGAACATTAACTCCTGAATATATTGCGCGTATTCGCGCTGCTAGGCGTGCTGCGATACGCCGTCGTTGTGTGTTGGTGGCTGCGCTTGCTGCCTTGACTTTTGTAGTATTCTTAGCAGGATGCTCTGGCATATTTTCTCCAGTTTTTGCTCTTATTCCTGGAGCTATGTTGGCAGTAGTGCTTTATTTTGGAGCTCGTGCTTCTAAGCATGCTCGTGCGTGGGAGGCTCGCGTTGCAAAAATGCGCGCTGCTTCGAGACGCAAAGCTGAGGATGAGTTGTGTGAACGCCGCAACAGTGCCGTTATACGCCAGTTGGAAGATTATTCTTCTGCATCTGATTCTGATTTTAATGGAGAAATCAGCAGTTGTGATGCGATTTCTCGAAACGACAGTGATGAGTATTCTGTATCTCAAACTGTAGTGCCTGTTCGAAATGGCGCGTCTCGTGACAATACTGAAACTTCGGTTATGGAGCAGAGCGAAATTCGTGTTGCTTTACATCGTGCAGAGCAAGAGCGCAATGCAGCGTTGCGTGAGCGTTTGTATAAAGAAGAATCTGAATCTAAAGAATCTAAAGAATCTAATATCGTTGAAGCGGAAAATAAAGACGCATTTGATTCTTCTAATGCTTCTGTGACTTCGAAGCAAAACTATAATTCTAATCAAGATTTAATTTCATTCTCGCTTGGCTCACAAACTAAGTCTGATTCACGTAACGCTAATTTGGCATCTCGTGCTCCAGAAAGTTTGGAAATTAAGTCAACTAAGCAAGTAGTTAAAGCCGTGCCAGTTGCTGACGCTGCTGAAGCTACTAACGCTACTGTCGCTGCTGCCGCTACTGTCGCTACTAATTTTGCTGCTTCAAACTCTTCTCAGTTCCACGAAAAAGAAAAAGTAAGCGAAGTGGATGCTCCAGAAAGTTCTGAAGACTCACTTGGTGTGGCAAATTTGCACGATGTTCTTGCTCGTCGCAATGCTTAAATCTTGTGGGTACTTCTCTGAAGGTTGTGCTTTTGAAGGTTTAATGTGCGTGTTTAGCAGTAATAAGTGATTTAATATCCGTGCATTTTTGCTGCTGCACACATTGATAAAGCTGCCATCCGTCTCTGGTTCGGAACTTTTGTTTAATTGTGTTGCTTGAGTTGTGCAAATACCAGTGTGGTAGAGATTTGAGATTTTTCGCACTGAGCGCGGCGAACGTCAGAGCCGCAGGCTGCTGATTCGCCAAGCGAAGAAGAAAAATCGAAAAATCTCTGCGATAGACACGGTTATTAACGATTAAACACGCAGAGTTTGGGGGATTTCTCTACGAGCAATAAAAGAGGACTGAGGAAGCAACATTCTTTTAAGAACAAAGCAGACAGCAAAGCCTCTAACAGCCAAAGCGACGAAGGACGGGACTTGCGAGGAGAGAAATCCCCCGAAACTCGCGCCACGCCAAGCGAGAATGGATTAATATGAAGAATATTTCACCGAATAAAACCAATACACGCACATTAAACTTTCAATTAAACTAAAGAGTTTTCTAAAAATTTTCTTAAAAGATTAGCACTCGAGTTGTTAGAGTGCTAAATTCGCGGTATTATGAGGCACAGAGCGTAAGTGCGGTTGCGGACGTGATCGTCAGCCTCGTCGGATTGTTTCTTGCGTACGAAATTAATATCTCTTATGAAAGGGGTGGCAACAGTGTCGATTAAGCTCACACCGTTGGAGGATAAGATTATTGTTAAGCAAGCTCAAGCGGAGACTCAAACTGCTTCCGGCTTGTATATTCCAGATAATGCCAAGGAAAAGCCACAGCAGGGTGAAGTTCTTGCAGTAGGTCCTGGTCGTCGCGACGATAAGGGCGAGCGCATTCCTATGGACGTTAAGGTTGGAGACAAGGTTCTTTATTCCAAGTACGGCGGAACTGAAGTGCATTACGAAGGTGAGGATTACTTAATCGTGTCTTCTCGCGATGTGCTTGCTATTCTTGGCTAGTATTTAGCCGGTTGAAGCAATAAAACTTACGCTGGAAATGACGGAAACGTTGTTCCCAGCGTTTTTTATTGCGGTACGTAAGAATGCGCTGTGGAATATTTGGATAAGCGGCAGAAACTTTACGTGGGTGTAAAGTTTTGGTCGTTTTTTGGCTTGGAAACGACATTTATTTTACAGCGTTGTAAAGTTTTGGTCGGGTTAAGGCGATAAAGCGGCAGAAACTTTACGTGGGTGTAAAGTTTCGGTCGTTTTTTGGCTTGGGAACGGCAGTTTCTTTACATGCGTGCGTAGTTTTGGTCGTTTTTCGCTATTGCGCAGTTAAGGCATGTGTGGAGTATGATGGAGAAGTATGACATACAAACATCGCAATATTGTAGATACGATTCCTAGCTATAAGCAGGGTAAGCCAGCTCCTAAATTGGACGGCATTCGTGCATATAAAATCTCGAGTAACGAAAATCCTTATGAGCCTTTGCAAAGCGTAAAAGAAGCGATTTCAAATCGCGCGCTTAATGTAATAAACCGTTATCCTAATATGCGTGGCACAGAAGTTGTTGAAGAACTTGCTAAGCGTTTTGGTGTGACTGCAGACGAAGTAGTGCTTGGTTGCGGCTCTACGGAAGTTATTACGCAGCTTGTTGACTTAGTTGCAGGCCCGGGAGATGAGGTCATATATCCTTGGAGAAGCTTTGAAGCTTACCCGATTATTGTAACGGGAGCTGGTGCTACAAGCGTTAAGATTCCTAACCGTGCCGATGGTTCCCACGATATTGACGCTATGATTGCAGCTATTAACGATCGCACGCGTTTGGTTATTTTGAATAATCCTAATAACCCAACTTCAGCTGCTCTTAGCGAAGAAGAAGCTCGTAAGGTGTTAGATGCTGTGCCAAGCGACGTTCTTGTGCTTATTGACGAAGCTTATGTGCAATTTAATACAGCAAAAGGCACTGCAAATGGCGTAAAACTGTACCATGAGTATCCAAATGTAGTTGTTGCTCAAACGTTCTCCAAGGCCTATGGATTGGCAGGTTTGCGCATTGGTTATGGTATTGCTCCGGCTGAAGTTGTAGACGGTATGCGCAAGGTTGCTGTGCCATTTGGAGTGTCTCAAATAGCGCAAGTAGCAGCTTTGGCTTCTTTGGAAGAAGACGCAAGCAAGGAGATGGATACTCGTGTTGCATCTCTTGTTGCTGAGCGCGAGCGCATTGTTGAAGCTTTACGCGAGCAAGGCTGGAATATTGAGGATGCGTACGCAAACTTCTTCTGGATGCCATTTGGTGCAGATACCGAGCGAGCAACAGAACATTTTATTGCTGCAGGATTGTCTGTTCGCGCTTTTGCTGGTGAAGGTATTCGCATTAGTATCGGCGAGCGCGAGGCTAATGACAGGGTTTTGACAGTTTGCGAAAATTTAAAAAAAGAGGGTTTTTCGCTAAATAACTAGCTTTTTTGCATAAAAGTTTTGCTTTCGGCGTGTCTTAATCTTGCATTAGTCGCGATTTCGTGGCAAAATAACAAAGTTGCCGTTTGAAGTTCACTTCTTACGGAGACTGCTGGCGGGTTTCCCAAGTGGTCAAAGGGAGCTGACTGTAAATCAGCCGCTTCGTGCTTCAGTGGTTCGAATCCACTACCCGCCACGCCTCGATAGCTCAGTGGTAGAGCACTTCCTTGGTAAGGAAGAGGTCGTGAGTCCGATTCTCACTCGAGGCTCTCTGGCGGGGTAGCTCAGCTGGCTAGAGCGTACGACTCATAATCGTAAGGTCAAGAGTTCGAGTCTCTTCCTCGCTACAACGGCCAGTAGGAGACTGGCTGGCCAATAATGAATTGTAGAGGTGAACGAAATGGCAAGCAAGAGCGCCGACATCCGTCCGGGCATTACGATGGCATGCACGGAGTGCAAAGAGCGTAATTACATCACGACGAAGAATCGTCGCAATACGCCTGATCGTCTTGAGTTGAACAAGTTCTGCCCACGCTGCGGCAAGCATACGCTTCATCGCGAGACTCGCTGAATTTTCAGCTTACTGCGCTCACGATTTTGGCTTGTTGAGCTTGTTTCAGTTGCGCAGATTTTATTCTTATTACCCCGCTCAATGCGGGGTTTTTGTTATTTATTACTGTTAGTATTTAAACCATGAGTATGCAAGCATCTTTAGTAAATAATCCATCGTTTGCAGATATAACAACTGTTGGCGTAGGTGGCAAAATTGCACGTTTTATAGAGCCAAAAAGTCGCGTTGCTGTTATTGAAGCGGTAGAAGATGCTGATGAAGCTGGTTTGCCTTTATGTGTTATCGGCGGCGGCTCTAATATGCTTGTTAGCGATGAGAACTTCAACGGCGTTGTTGTGCGAGATGCTAGACGCGATATTCATGTGCTTGATGAAGCAGCACCTTCAGAAGATGGCATTGATTTACAAAGCGGTGCTCATTTAGTGCATATTAACGCTGAAGCTGGTTGTAATTGGGATGATTTTGTTTCTCATACGATTTCTCTTGGTTTAGAGGGCGTAGAAGGTCTTTCTGGCATACCTGGCACTGTTGGAGCTTCGGTTGTACAAAATATTGGTGCTTATGGTCAAGAAGTATCTCAAAGTGTCACTTCTGTAGAAGTTTGGGATCGCGAAACAAAATCAACTATGGAGTTGCAAAAGGATGTTTTAAATTTTGGGTATCGCACTTCATTGCTTAAAAAAAGCATGTACTCTTCAGCGGGAGTTCCTGCGGACTCGTATTTTCCTACTCCTCGTTACGTTGTGCTGTCTGTTACTTTTTGTTTGAAACATAATTCAACAGGCGTTGTTTCTCATTCGCAACTAGCTAAGGCTTTGCACGTAGAATTGGGCGAGCGCATGCAAACAGCAGCAATACGTCGTGAAGTTTTGCGCGTTCGTGCTTCTAAAGGTATGCTTGAGGATGCTTCTCGTTACGATAAGATGTGGATGCGTGGCACAAAGTGTGCTGAAGGTGTTGAATTTGCTTTGCGATTGCAAAGTGAAGACTATGTTACTGGTGAATTTTTAGAGGGCGATAATACTTACAGTGATCGTCATAGTTGCGGTAGTTTCTTTATGAATCCAATACTTAGCACTAGTCAAGCCGATGCTTTGCCAGAAGATGCTCCTAAATTTGACGCTGTTATGCAAGATGGATCGCATGGCATAAAAACTTCTGCAGCTTGGCTTATTGATCATGCTGGATTCCATAAAGGTTTTAGGCTTATAGAAAATGGGAAACCTTCTCCTGCAGGGCTTTCTTCATTGCATACTTTGGCACTCACTAATCGTAACAATGCTTCTTGTGACGACATTGCAAATTTGGCAAAAACTATTATCAGCGGTGTAAAAAATAAGTTTGGTATAACGCTTATTCCTGAACCTGTTGTAATAAATATTTCTATAAACTGAAAATTTTACGAATATAATATGTTTTATGCAGTAATATATAAGTTTATTATTTAAATTTTCACAAATAATAAAGGAACACACGGTAAAACTACCGTATAAGCAATGTTTTGTGTAATATTTACCTACATTATCTATATAAATTTTTTATTTAATTACATTTACAGAAATAAATAAAGGAAATTAAGTAAAAATTTTATGTAGGTGAAGTCGCAACTGTTTCGCAAATTTGTTAATTCGCTTCTGATTGCGGCATACCTTTATACCTATACCTCAACGAAAGTGCGTTTATTATGCAAATATGGAGAAAGAAGTCTGTTGAACAGACTATCGCTGAGACTATGGATGGTGAACGCCATCTTAAACGTACATTAAATTCTTGGGATTTGGCAGTTATGGGTGTTGCTGTCGCAGTTGGTGCCGGTATTTTCTCTGTCGGTGCTCAAGCTGCAGCATTCCATGCTGGTCCTGCTGTAATTATTAGCTTTATTATTGCAGGTATTGTGTGCGGTTCTGCTGCAATGTGCTACGCAGAATTTGCTTCAATGATCCCAGTTGCTGGATCTGCTTATACGTTTACATATACTACAGTTGGTGAGCTTATTGCTTGGATTATCGGCTGGGATATGATCCTGGAAATGCTGATGGCTGGCTCAGTAATTTCAAAGTATTGGGGCGTTTATCTTAACGATTTAATGAAGCTTTTCGGTTTGAATATGACCACAAGTTTTAACTTAGGTGGTTTCAATATTGATGTTGCTCCAATCATAATCGTTGCATTCTTTACAACTATGCTTGTTCTTGGAACTAAGCTTTCTGCGCGCTTCGACGGCGCTTTAACAATCTTGAAGATTGGTATTGTTCTGTTCGTGGTTGTTGTTGGCTTCTTCTACATTAAAGCCTCCAACTTTACGCCATTTGTGCCACCTGCAACTGACGTTGCAAGCGTAAAGGGAATAGAAGTTTCTGGCGTTATGAGCCAGCCTCTGTGGCAGTGGGTGACTGGCATGCAGCCAGCCGTTTATGGCATCCCTGGCATTCTTTCCGGCGCGGCACTCGTGTTCTTCGCATTCATCGGTTTTGACGTTGTTGCAACAACAGCAGAAGAAACTAAGGATCCGCACAAGAACATTCCACGAGGCATTGGTCTTGGTTTGCTTATTGTTACCGTTCTTTACATTCTCGTCGCAGTTGTAACAACCGGTATGGTTTCCTACAAGGATTTGGCAAATCAGCCATCTCCTTCGCTTTCCACAAGCTTCGAACTTGTGGGCGCTACTTGGGCTGCAAAGATTATTTCCCTCGGCATTGTTATTGGTTTAACAACCGTTGTGATGGTTCTTTTGCTCGGTCTTACACGTATTATCTTCGCTGTGAGCCGCGATGGCTTGCTTCCACGTAGCTTCTCTAAGGTAAGCAAGCGTGGTATTCCTGCAAGGCTTCAGATTGTTTCCGGCATTGTTGTGGCAGTTGTTGCTTCCACTCTCGATATTGGCATTCTTTCCGACATGGTGAACATTGGTACGCTTTCTGCGTTCTTGCTTGTTTCTGCTGGTGTGCCGATTATGCGTATGCGTAGGCCTGATTTGCACCGTTCGTTTAGCGTGCCAGGCAATCCGTGGCTTCCGCTGTTTGCAGCGCTTTCCACATTCTGGCTCATGCTTAACTTGTCTGTATTGACTTGGATTCGTTTTGCAGTGTGGCTGGCAATCGGTTTTGCTGTGTACTTCGGCTACTCTTACCGCAATTCGTTACTTGGTAGGCAAATGCGTAAAGCTAAGCAGCTCGGTGTTCCTGTTGAAACTTTGTTTGCTCAAGATGCTGCCGCTGCAGAAAAGGTAGCTGAAGGAGAAACAGAAGAGCAGGCTCGTGCAGAAGCTAAAGCTGAGGCTGCTGCTGCGTCCTCGCAAAATAATTAAAATTAATAAATTATTTATTTAGCAAGAAGTCGGCATACGTTTATATCGCATGCCGACTTTTTGTGTCATAGACTTTTCAAAAATGTTCTATAATAGAAAAGTTGCATAAAAGCAGAAAGGAGGGCGTTATGCCATATGTAATCGCAGAGCCTTGCGTTGATGTAAAAGATAAAGCGTGTGTTGATGAATGCCCTGTTGACTGCATTTATGAAGGCGATCGAACGCTTTATATTAACCCAAACGAGTGTGTGGATTGTGGAGCTTGTGAACCAGCTTGCCCAGTAGAAGCCATTTTTTACGAAGATGATTTGCCAGAAGACTGGGAGTGGTACCGCGATGCTGCGGTTGATTATTTCTACAAGCTCGGAGATTTGGGAGGAGCTACAGATGCTGGAGCGTCCGGATGGGACGAAGAGCATGTTGCGGCATTGCCTCCGCGACAACCTGCCTGAGAGCTTAAAGCGTCCGCGCTCGGTGCGAAAAATCTTAAATCTCTACAACACGAATATTTGTGCAACTAGAATTACTACAATCCAATATGAGCTGCGTTGTTGCCATATTTTTTGCGAACGGCATCTAAAGCGTGTTCTGCGTGACGTAATCTAGTATTTTTATTCATTGCGGACATGCTGTTTTGCGTAGGATTTTTAGATTCGCGAGTATTTTCCTCCATAATATCGTTTATAGAAGGCTGGAGTGAAACCTTATTTGCTGGCACAAGATTATTCGCTGTAATGCCCGCCAAACGAACCGGGCTTAAAAGCTTTGTGTTATTGCCTCCAAGAATGTAATTATGCACAGTTGGATTAGCTTTAGAAAGCAAAACAACGACATGCTCGTAAAATTCATGTGTTGAATCAGTTGCATTTTGCAAAGTAGAAGATCTAGTAACATAGTGCAAATCGCTAAATCGCAGTTTTAGCGTTATAGTGCGTGCCATAAGCTTTCTGTTTCGCAACTGCTGAGTTACTTCGCTGCAGCATTGCTGCAGTAATTGTTTAACAGCATTCTCGTCCGTTGTGTCTGCATCAAGAGTTCGCTCAGTTCCAATAGATTTTTCAGGCGCATGCGCAGTAACAGTGCGCTCGTCTATGCCTCTAACTGATTGATATACCATTCTTGCTAAGATTTGCGAACCTGTTATGCGAGCAAGCGTTGCTTCGTCAACATTTTTAAGAGATGCAACAGTAGATAAGCCCCAATCCTCAAGCTTATGTATTAAAGATGAGCCAATTCCTGGTATTGCGCGCAAAGGCATTATTGACACAAAATCTTCATTACATTTTTGTGGAATAAGAAGCATTCCGTTAGGTTTTGCGTTAGTTGAAGCCATTTTTGCAATAAGTTTATTGCTGGCAATACCAACCGAGCATGTAATATGATACTTTTCAAATACTTCTTTTCGTACCCAAGTTCCAATATTTACAGGCGATTTCCACTGTAATAAAGCCGATTTAACATTCATATAGCATTCGTCAACAGAAACTTTTTCAACTTGATTAGTAATATGCAAAAAAATATTTTCAAAAATACTTTTGGAAACGCTTGAATAATAAGGAATGTCAACTGGCAAGAAAAGTCCTTGTGGGCAAAGATTTCTAGCTTTAACAACCGGCATAGCGGAATTAACGCCGTAAGCGCGCGCTTCATAGCTTGCTGCAGAAACAACAGCACGATTTCCTGTGCCAATAATAAGCGGCTTTCCTTTAAGCTCTGGATGTCTCGCAACTTCTAACGAAGCATAAAATGCATCCATGTCGACGTGAAGTATGTTACAACCTGAGGTGTCGTGCCCCCAATCACGTTTCGCTGCTTGTACTCTCGGTGCTGTACTCATAAGTTTATAATAGAACAAACGTTCGATTTTGTGGAAAATTTTTGCGTATAAAACTAATGTTTTTGCAAAAAAGCGTATGTCGACTAAATATTAATGTAGGGTTGTTGCTATGAAGCAATTTGTTGTCAATCTTTTACATCGCATGCCAGTGCTGCTTATTATCGTCATTGAGGCTTCAATGGTGTATACAGCAACTTCTGTTGCAAAAGTAGCTTTTAGCCAACTGGATCCTCTGTACGCAGTGTGGTATCGCGTAGGATTTATGACATTATTGCTTTTGGCTTGGAGGAGACCATTTTCTCGCAGCAAACGTAGTCTTTTGCCAAAAACGTTACGAGAATGGGGAATTGTTGCAGCTGTTGGCGTGTCGTTAGTTGCTATGAACACTATGTTCTATGTTGCTATTAGTTGTATGGCTGTTGGTGTTGCAGTGACTATAGAATTTATAGGTCCTTTGCTTGTGGCTGTTATTACTGGTCATGAATGGCGAGAGCGTGTGGGAATTGTGATTGCTGTTTGTGGCATTATGTTCTTAGCTAGCGCTTCTATGCATAGTTCAGTAAGTCCGCATTTTCTAATTGGATTATTCGCCATTCTTGTTGGCGGTTCAATGTGGGGATTGTATATTGTTTCAGGTCGCATGTTGGCAAAAAGTTCGCACGCTATTGACCGTGTAAGTGTTGCAGCTCTTATTGGATGGTTGCTGCAGTCTGTTGTTCTTGCTGTTCCTGCAATTCAGCATGTTATTTCGCCTAAACCGGAAGCTACTTGGGCTGCTCGTCCTGGTGGTTCTTTTGCTTTACTTGCGTTAATGCTAGTGATTGCAATATGTGCTTCTTTCTTCCCAACTTTGCTTGATCAAGTTTTATTGAAACGTGTTAGTTCTGCAAAATACTCTGTTATGCAAGCACTGTATCCTGCAATCGCGGTTATTATTGGAATGGGATTTGGTGAAATTCCAACATTGACTGATATTGCAGGAATAATTCTTGTTATGCTGGCTGTAGTTGTAACGTTCTCTGGGGATAATAATCCTATGTAGCACTTGGCATTTTTATATTAAATCTTATTTTAAAGTGTGTCGCCAAGCTTGTTTACAGTCCTTAAGAGGTGCTATAGTGTCAATCTGTTGCTGTTATGTACAGTAAACAAGTGGAGTCATGCCTGAGTGGCCGATAGGGGCACCCTGCTAAGGTGTTAGTCGCGTAAGCGGCTCGAGAGTTCGAATCTCTCTGACTCCGCAAGTTACTCCGGATTGCTTTTTGCAGTCCGGAGTTTTTGTTTTTGTTTTATCAATTGCGTATAGAAAATGTGCAATACGCAATTAAAATGTGCTTACTTTACTACTTAGAAATAAAAAATAATATAGCAAAAGAAAAAATTGTGGATTTGTGGATAGTTCCGTATTCTTGCTCAAGCTTTTAACCACAATGTTAAAAAAATATTTACTCATACTTTCTTTAAGCTCATAGTTGACTTATGAGCGCTTATTAAAAGTGTTCAAAACAAATATTTAAAGGGTTGGGTAAAGGAGATTTTTATGGAAAAGTATGGGGGGAAGCATAATAGTGTTCATAGTGATAACAATATGCGCACTAGTATGAAGCGTAAAACTACTCGTAATCTGTCAGCATTTTTTGCTTCTATTTTTATAATTCCTATTATGTTCTGCTCGCAGTCAGCTTTAGGTTATCATGAGGGGCCTGGAGTACTTTATAAAGTTTCAGACAAAATAGAATGGCTTAAGCCTGGTTATCTTCGCAGAAAGCTTGGTCCTACAGTAAATTATTGGGATGATGAAAAGAACGTATCTTATTGTATTGAAACAAGTGTAGATTTTGGACGTGACACAGATGATTGGAGACAAGAATTTGGTGACGATTGGCGCATTGCTGCAGAAATGATAAAAACTCATAGCACTGATAACAATGTATTTACTCAAGCGGCTATGGCCTTTGCAATTCATGATCACTTCGATATTAAAAAAGATGAGTGGAAAAAAGCTGTAGACAATGGTTTTGAAGATATCTCCACTGATACTTTGCGGCAAATAGCTAAAAATTTGTGGGAAACAGCAGAAAACGATACTCCTATTAACTTAGAAGTTAATCAAGAGTACACTTCAGGAAAGCATGCTGGAGTTGTGCAGGCGATAGTGAAAAATATTAAGGGTCGTGTTCTTAAAGATATTCCTATTACAATCGAATCTGAAAACGCTTTAGTTGAATTTAATGATGGTAAACGATCTGTTGAATTAAAGTCAAAAGATGAAGTAGTGAATATTCCTTGGAAGTCTAAAGGAAATGGTACTGGCAAAATTAAAATTGGATTTTTAGCTCCTAAAGCTGAAAGATATTATTCACCTAAACATCAAGACGAAATACGCTCTATTCACGATGCTGAATATGGCGAAACAATTTCGTTTGGAGTAAAAGACAGTTTCCAGCCAACTCTTACTTCAAAAGTTGCAAAACATGAGCTGCGTGTGGGTGAGAAGGTCGATAGCACAATAACTAGTGGAGTGCAAGCAAAAGATAGTTGGCCAAACGGAGTTACTTTGCATGCGCAAGGATATTATTTCGTTGGATCTGCTAAAGATATTTTGCAAATTAGGCAACGTAACAATGGCGAATCTGCAGTTCAATACTTGAAGCGTATTAGAGCTTTGCCAGATTTACGACAGGTTGCTGCGTCAAAAGCTGACTTTTCTAAAGCTAACGAAAGTGTGAATGCTAAGGCTAAACGTGCAAGTGGTGATATTAGTGCATCAGATTTGAAGGAAGCTGAAGATTACAAAGTTGCTGATAATGAAGCTGGTCTTTTTGGCACGTGGGTTTGGATTATTTCTCGTGACGCGCAGAAGAAAGAAGATGCAGATAAATTAGATGATGAAGTTGTGAAAGTATTTGGTTCTGCAGATTCTACTTCTGTATACCAATCAACTGTAAGTTCTGATGTTGTTACAAAACAGAAAATTGTTGGTATTGGCGCAGAAATTGTTAATGAAATCACTGTAAGAGGTCTTCCAGAAACATATGGCACGTTTAACGGTAATAAATCATATGGTTTTAATGGTGACAAAAAGGCGCATATCCGTGTTTGGTGGGCTGGAGAAGGTAGTGAAAAAAGCACTAAAAAAGATAATGAAAAGTATATGCCTGGATCTAAAGGTGAAGCAGCAGAGCAAGAGCCAAAAGAAGATGCGCATCATCGTTTAATTGGTAATTGGGAAGTTCCGGCAGTAAATGGAGTTTATAAGGTTGGTAATGGAAGCATTACAACGCGTCCTATTGATGGCGTAAATAGATCTTCTTCGGAGCCGAAAGTTTTGAAGGATAATGTGCATATTCGCGCTAATAAAAATAGTGAGTCAGGATGGTATGTGTTTGTTTATGATTTTCCTGGTTCTTCGCGCGCTTTAGCTCATAAATCCGCGTATGACGGATTGTGGAGTCGTGCTTTAGTTGAACCGAATGCTTTAACTACTCCTGTATCTGTTACAACTAGAGTAAGCGATGAAAAAGTTAAGGCTGGTGAAAAGTTCCACGATAATGCTCGTATTACTGGTACGTTGCCAAAAGGAAGTTACGTAGTGTTTAGCGCATACGAGTATGAAGATGGTAAGGAAAATAAGAGTGATTCTAGTGGAGCTAAGAATGGCGATGCTAAGAATAGTGATGCTAAGAATAGTGAAACTAAAAATAGCGATGCTAAGAATAGTGGTACAAAAAACAGTAATTCTGAAACTAAGGAAGCTAAGGAGACTAAGGAAACTAAGGAAACTAAAGAAACTAAGGAGACTAAAGAAACTAAGGAAACTGTAGTATCTGCTGAAATTGAGAAAAAAATGCCTCAATCTCGCGTAAATATTACAGATAAACAAGCTGAAGAAAGTAAAAAGTCTTCTATCTCTGTAAGTTCTGCGGATATTACATTAGATCATGAAGGAACTGTTTATTGGAAAGCTGAAGTTTACGATGCTCAGGGTAATCCTTTAGCAACTCACGCATTGGGTGTAGAAGGAGAGACTGTGCAAGTTTCTGGCGGCGAGGATCGTTCTAAGAATGATGAAAATGATGAAAATGAGGAGAATAATAAAGAAAACAAAGAAAATGTAGAAGAAAATCATAGTAAAACTGGCAGTGATGAAACGGCTAGCAGTGATGATTCAACTGATTCGAAAAATGATGTGAATGATAATGCTTCCAATCAACACGACAGCACAAATGGCAACGAAAATGCTAATAAGAATTATGCTAATCAAAGTAGTACAATTCCAACATCACTTGCCGTTACTGGTGCTTCTTCAGTAACTGTGATACTTCTGGCTGTTATTACGTTAACATTTGCTTCAGGTTTATCGTTCGGTCGTTTTTCATCTATAGTTCCTAAGCATGGGAGAATGTCTGGTGGGGCGCGACATGGCGGGATTCCTCCAATGAGGCGTCGGTTAGTGAAATAGCGCATTTTTAATGTAGAATAATTGGCGCGTTAGTCTATTGAGATTTTTTTGAAGTAGATTAACGCGTCATTTTGCAATAAATAATGTGATGTTGCATAATAATAATTACAACGATTTATTGTGTTAATTTGTATATGATGTTATAACCTTTATGTTGTTATTTAATTGATAAATCGGAGTAACGATGAAAAATTATGATATTGATAAAGAAAAACTGATAGTACGCATGCATCGAGTACAAGGTCAGCTTGAAGCAGTCAATACTATGATTGAAAACGATGCAAAATGCCAAGATGTTCTTATGCAACTTTCAGCTGCAACTGCTGCTTTACATTCTTTAGCAGTAATAGTTGCGAGAGAACATGTCAATAAAGAAATACATAAATCTGTAAAAATTGGTACTAAAGATGCTGCCAATTCAGCAATGGAAGATATTTCGGGTATTATTGACAGGTTATTGCGTTACGAAAAAGCTTAGTATTGGTAGTGTCTAGTGACTGATTTGCATAATATTTTACGCACCGTTCGTCAATTGCAATCGCATCCTTGTGAAGCTTCTTTTGTAGAGAAAAAATCAGAATTTATTGGGTGTATTTGTCATATTGATAATCTTGACGATGCTGTGGAATTTATGCAATCAGTACGTCTTAAGAATCCTAAAGCTCGCCATGTTGCTTATGCTGCAATTTGTGGTTCGTCGAAAGCTCAATTGCGTGAGCGCATGAGTGACGATGGTGAGCCAACTGGGACAGCAGGAAAACCAATATTAGATGTACTTAGATCGTCAAATTTAACAGATTGTGTAGTAACAGTAACGCGATATTTTGGCGGTATTTTGCTTGGAGCAGGCGGTTTAACCAGAGCCTATGCGCGTGCAGCAAGTATGGCAGTAGAATCTGCGCAAATAGTTGATATTATTACGTGCACTCGTTTTACTTGCAAATTGCAATATCAACAATTGCGAATGTTGCAGCATATTGTAAGCCAAATGGAAGGCATAATTGACAACGAAATTTATGGTGCTGAAATTTCTCTTAATATTGCTATTCCAACTTTAAAGTCACAAGAATTTCTTGATATTGTTCAGAATGCTTTTTCTGGAAGCGTTGTGCCGAAAGCAGATGGTACTCTAAGTAATAAGCTGATAGATACTAAGCGTTAAAGGTGATTTCATGGAAAAAACTAATGAAAAAGCAAACACTACTGACGATTTATCTTATGAACCTTTAACTGCTGTATACGAGCATTTGCGACATAGCGAGGATTCAGCTGAACTCCATGAATTTGCTAGGAGAGAATTACCGGATCGATCAGATCAAGCGGCATTTTCTAGAGCTACTTCCTTGCTCGAAGCAGTTGCAGGTAATATCAATACTCCAGAAGAAGACCGTATTTATTTAGCTACAGAAATGCCTTTCCCAAACATATTAGTGAAACTTTCTGAAGATTCTGCTGATAAAGTGCGTTTGGCTGTTGCTGAAAATAAAAATGCTAAAAATTGGTTAGTTGGAAGACTTACTAAAGATTCATGTAACGCAGTTAGAAATGCTGCATTATGCAATCCAAAAGCTTCTTGGAAAATGCGTTTAGAGGGTGCGCAATCAGATGGAATAAGTGCTGAAACACTGAAATATTTAGCCTCCCTCGGTGTTAGTGCAGAAGAAAACGCTCCGGTTGTGTTAGCTTCCATGGTACGAAGAGCTGTTGCGCTAAATCCTGGTGTTCCACAAAACGTGCTGCAAGAATTATGCAACGATAAATCTGAAGATGTGTCATTAGCGGCACGCAGTCGTTGCTAACGCGAATAATGGAGCGTATGGATAATACAACAGATGAAGAAGTAGCAATGAAGCCATTACACCGTCTTGCTGAATTAATGGGCGTTGGCGTGAGTTTTATTGGTTCGGATAATCAAAAACACGAGATTCAAGATAACGTATTAGTTTCTGTTTTAGGCGCATTAGGCGTAGACGCTTCTAGCGATGCTGCAATAGAAAAATCTACAAACGAAGTTTTAGCGTGTCGTCACGGACGCATTATTGCGCCAACTATTTTGCACACTGTTGGAAAATGCGATGAAGTAACAGTTAATACAGGAATATTAGAATACCCAGTTGCAACATTGATATTGGAAAATGGTGAACAATATAAAGGTGATTTAACTATTGTTCCTAACGAAAATGATGTTGCGTACCCTGTAAACGGAAAATTTGTTGCAACATCTCTTATAAAAATTCCTGAAGATGTGCCAATGGGTTATCACACATTGCGTGTAACGGTTGGTGAGCGACAAGAAGAAGCAACGCTTATTAGCGCTCCAGAAAGCATTGATACGCTTAATTCCTTGGAACCAAATGGAGAACAGCTTTGGGGATGGATGGCACAACTTTACTCAATCCGTTCTTCAAAGTCTTGGGGCGTTGGCGATTTTGCTGATTTGGCAACTCTTCTTACTGAAGCTAAGCAAAAAACTGGTGCTGACTTTGTGCTAATAAACCCAATGCACGCAGGTGAGCCTGTAACTCCGCTTACTCCATCTCCATACTTGCCTGTTGCTAGAGGAATGGTAAACGTAACGTACATTCGCCCAGAAAGTATTCCTGAGTACGAAACGTTAAACGATAAAACTCGCAAAGAAATTGAAAATCTGCATGGACAGGTTGAGCCACTTAACAATGACGCGCAAATAATAGATCGTGATTCCATGTGGCGTGTAAAAATGCGCGCATTGTGGCTGATTTTCAAAGCTGGTATGTCTGAAGATCGCGCTCGCATTTTTAATGAGTTTAAGCATGAGATGGGTGACAGGCTTGAATCTTATGCCACTTGGTGCTTGTGCTACGACAAGTGGGGTGCTCCAAAGGGTGACGATTGCTGGGAGAAAACTCTTACTAAGGATTCTGATCAAGTTCGCGAATTAGCTAATCGTTTCCCAGATACTCTTGAGTTTTATCGTTGGCTTGAGTGGGTTGCTTTTACGCAATTGCATGATGCTCAAGTTGCTGCACGTAAAGCTGGTATGAAAATCGGCATTATGTCTGATATGGCTGTTGGAGTGCATCCTGCAGGATCTGAAGTTTGGTGGAATCCGGAGCGATTTGCTAACGGAGCTACTGTTGGTGCTCCGCCTGATTACTTCAATCAGCAAGGTCAAGATTGGTCTCAGCCACCTTTGCATCCATTTGAGCTTGAGCGTACTGGTTTTAAAACATACCGAGATATGGTTCATGGAATGTTTGCTTCAGCAGGTGCTGTCCGCATTGACCATATTCTTGGACTTTTCCGCTTGTGGTGGATTCCAGAAGGTTCAGCTCCAAGTGGTGGTGCTTACGTTTACTACGATGCTGACATTATGCTCGGCATTTTGGCAATCGAAGCCGCTCGCGCTCACGGCGTAGTTGTTGGTGAAGATTTGGGTGTTTTGCCTGCAAATGCTTTGGAAGTGTTGCGCAAGAAGGCTGTGCTTGGTTGCACTGTTGAATGGTTCGAAGAGCGTGATGGCGAGTTCCGCACTCCAGATAAGTGGCGCGAAATGACGCTTGCTTCCGTCAATACGCATGATTTGCCTCCTGCTGCCGGTTATTTGCGCTATGAGCAAGTTAATATTCGTGAGCGTTTGCACTTGCTTACTGGTTCTGTTGAAGAGTTCCGCGCTGGCGCTGTTGCAGAGCATCGTGCAATGATGCGAATGCTGGTCAAAGGCGGCTATTTGGATGCTCAGTTGCTTGAAGATGAAGAAGCTCACACTCAGGAGATTATTGAGGCATTGTATCGCGCTTTGAAGGATGCTCCTTCGCGTTTGCTTGCTGCTTCTTTGGTTGATGCAGTTGGGGAGTATCGTACGCAAAATCAGCCTGGAACGAATGACGAGTATCCAAATTGGCGTATTCCGTTAGCTGATGGTGAAGGCAATCCTGTGTCTTTGGACAATATGTTTGATTTGCCTCGAGTGAAGTCGCTTTCAGCAATTATGAACGCGTGACGTTTTGCGATTCGTTTTGTAATTCGTTTTGTAATTCGTTTTGTAATTCGTCGCAGCCTTATATAAAATATACATTTGCAAGTAGTCGCCACTTGGCGATATACTTGCAGATTGTTGTGTTTCCCTAAGGGGTCCTTCAAAGCGCTTTTCCCACTCGCCATCGAGGACTTTCAGGGAGCCCACGGATTATGAGTAAAATATTTTCTATAAACCAGGAAAATATACGCTCGAAACACAATAGAGAAAAGGTACGATTGTGAAGACTTTCACACCGAAACCAGCAGATTTAACTCATGACTGGTACATCATCGATGCCACTGACGTGGTACTTGGTCGTTTGGCCTCTCAGGTAGCAATCTTGCTGCGTGGTAAGAATAAGCCAACGTTTGCTCCTCATGCTGATTCTGGCAATCACGTTATTATTATTAACGCTGAAAAGATTGCTTTGACTGGCAATAAGTTGAGCAAGGAACTGTATTCCCACTCTGGTCGTCCAGGCGGCCTTCGTCGTGATAGCTATGAAGAGCTTTTGGAGAAGAATCCAAAGCGTATCATCATGGCTGCTGTAAAGGGCATGCTTCCAAAGAATCGTCTTGCTAAGGTGCAGCTTGACCGCCTTCGTGTGTTCACTGGCGCTGAGCATCCGCACACTTCGCAGAAGCCACAGGTCTTCGAGATCGCTCAGGTCTCTCAGCAGGCTAAGTGAGATCAAGGAGAATAGATATGGCAGAAAATAACAACTCCGCGGTTCTTGAGAACGAAGAAGAACTGACTAACTACACCACTGAAACTAACGCTGGTGCAGGCACTGGTACTTCCGCCATCGAGCCAGGCTACGGCACTGGTCGTCGTAAGGAAGCTGTTGCTCGCGTGCGCTTGGTTCCAGGCTCCGGCAAGTGGACTATCAATGGTCGCACTTTGGAGGAGTACTTCCCATCTCGTTTGTTGCAGCGCGAAGTGAATTCACCAATCGTGTTGCTCAAGCTTGAAGGCAAGTTTGATGTTGTAGTCCTCGTTGACGGTGGTGGTACCACTGGTCAAGCTGGTGCTATTCGTTTGGGTGTTGCTCGTGCATTGAATGCTATCGATCGCGATGCAAACCGTGTTGCTTTGAAGAAGGCTGGCTTCTTGACTCGCGACGCTCGCGTTGTGGAGCGCAAGAAGGCTGGTTTGCACAAGGCACGTCGTGCACCTCAGTTCTCGAAGCGTTAAGTTTCGCGAATTTATATTTGCAAATGGCTCCTGGTTTTGCTGGGAGCCATTTTTTGTATTTTTATTATTTATTAAATTAAATTAAATTTGTTTAGTAAATGTTATAAATAGTGTGTAACTAGCCGTTAAAATTGACATTCTAGAAAAATTCATCTATTAATCGAACATAAATCATTACAAATAAGAACAAATAACGAACAGTAGAGGATAAAGCTCGCTCATAAATAGCGCAACTCGCTTCAAAGATGCGAAAGTACAGCAAAGAGGCTAAATTGTGACTTGTATCACATATTTAGCGGTGAATACTAAATTAGTCTGCTAATGAGTCTATTGATACCGCTGGTGGAACTATCGAGGAGGATACTCATGGTTGAGGCACAACACCAAGCCGAAACTGGCAAAACTGCTAGTGCTGATGACATTGCGTTAGCTGCTCAAAATGAAGTTGATCAACTTGTTGAAAAAGCAACTGTCGCTTTGGATGAGTTTGAGAAGCTTAATCAGCAACAAATCGATCATATTGTTGCTAAAGCTTCAGTGGCAGCATTGAATAAACATTTGGTTCTTGCAAAGTTGGCTGTCGATGAAACAGGCCGTGGCTTAGTAGAAGACAAAGCTACAAAAAATATCTTTGCATGCGAACATATTACGCATTATCTAGCAGGTCAAAAAACAGTTGGTATTATTCGCGAGGACGATGTTCTTGGAATTGACGAAATTGCTGAACCGGTTGGTATTGTTGCAGGCGTAACTCCAGTTACGAACCCAACTTCTACAGCTATTTTTAAGTCGCTTATTGCACTTAAGACTCGTTGCCCAATTATTTTTGGATTCCATCCTTTCGCGCAAAAGTGCTCTTCTGAAGCAGCTCGAATTGTTCGCGATGCTGCTGTGGCTGCTGGTGCGCCAAAAGATTGCATTCAATGGATTGAGCATCCTTCAATTGAAGCTACCGGCGCATTGATGAAACATCCAAAGATCGCAACTATTCTTGCAACAGGCGGTCCTGGAATGGTTAAAGCAGCGTATTCTTCAGGAAAACCTGCTCTTGGTGTTGGTGCTGGAAATGCTCCTGCATATGTCGATAGTGACGTTGATATTGCGCGCGCTGCAAACGATTTAATTCTTTCAAAGCATTTTGATTACGGAATGATTTGTGCAACAGAGCAAGCAATTATTGCGCACAAGGATGTGTATGAGCCATTACTTCGCGAATTGAAGCGCAGGAAAGCATATTTTGTTAACGCTGACGAAAAAGCTAAGCTTGAACAATATATGTTTGGATGCACTGCATATTCTGGAAATACGCCAAAACTTAATTCCGTTGTTCCTGGTAAGTCTCCGCAATATATTGCGCACGAAGCTGGATTTGAAATTCCAGAAGATGCTGTGATTTTGGTTGCTGAGTGCAAAGAAGTTGGCGAAATGGAGCCGCTTACTATGGAAAAGCTCGCTCCTGTACACGCAATGCTTCGCGCAGAAAATAAGGAACAAGGCTTCGAGATGTGTGAGCAGATGCTTGTGCATGGAGCTGGTCACACTGCTGTAATTCACACAAATAATCAAGATCTTGTGCGCGAATATGGCGTTCGTATGCATGCTTGCAGAATTGTTTGGAATTCTCCTGGATCTCTTGGTGGCGTTGGAGATATTTACAACGCGATTGCTCCTTCACTTACTCTCGGATGCGGATCTTATGGTGGAAATTCCGTTTCTGGCAACGTACAAGCTATAAATCTTCTTAATATTAAGCGTATTGCACGAAGGAATAATAATATGCAATGGTTCAAGATTCCGGCTAAAACTTATTTTGAGCCGAATGCTATTCGTTATTTGAGGGATATGTACGGCGTTGAGCGCGCAGTTGTTGTGTGCGATAAGGTTATGGAGCAGCTTGGCGTAGTCGATAAGATTATCGACCAGCTTCGTGCTCGAGATAATCGCGTTAGCTTCCGTATTATTGATTACGTTGAGCCTGAGCCAAGCGTTGAAACGGTTGAGCGAGGCGCAGCGATGATGCGTGACGAATTCCAGCCAGACACAATTATTGCTGTTGGTGGCGGTTCTCCAATGGATGCTTCTAAGATTATGTGGCTTATGTATGAGCATCCGGAGATTTCTTTCGCTGATTTGCGAGAAAAGTTCTTCGATATTCGTAAGCGCGCATTTAAGATTCCGCCTCTTGGTAGCAAAGCTAAGCTTGTTTGCATACCAACTTCTTCCGGAACTGGCTCTGAAGTTACGCCTTACGCTGTTATTACAGATCACAAGACTGGATACAAGTATCCTATTACGGACTACGCTTTGACTCCAACGGTCGCAATAGTCGATCCTGTTTTGGCTCGTACGCAGCCTCGTCGTTTGGCGTGTGATTCTGGTTTTGATGCATTAACTCATGCTATAGAAGCTTATGTTTCTGTTTACGCAAATGATTTTACGGATGCTATGGCTTTGCATGCTTCGAAGCTTATTTGGGAAAATCTCAACGATTCTGTGAATTGCGAAGATTCTCAGCGCAAGATTGAAGCGAAAGAAAAAATGCATAATGCAGCTACTATGGCTGGAATGGCGTTTGGCTCTGCATTCCTCGGAATGTGCCACGCTATGGCTCATACTATTGGTGCTTTGTGCCATGTTGTACACGGTCATACAAACGCAATTTTGTTGCCTTATGTTATTCGCTATAACGGTCAAATTCCGCAAGAGCCAACTAGCTGGCCAAAGTACAACCGCTATATTGCGCTTGAGAGGTATCAGGAGATTGCTAAGAATCTTGGTGTAGATCCTGGTAAAACTCCTGAAGAAGGCGTCGAAAATCTTGCTCGCGCTGTTGAAGAGTATCGAAATGAAAAACTTGGAATGGATGCTTCGTTTAAGGCTTGTGGCGTAGACGAAGAGTACTACTGGTCGATACTTGACAATATTGGCATGCGTGCTTACGAAGATCAGTGTGCGCCTGCAAATCCTCGTATTCCGCAAATTGAGGATATGAAGGATATTGCTATTGCTGCATATTATGGTGTTTCTCAAGAAGAAGGCCATCGCATGCGTTTGGAGCGTGAAGCGGCGTAATTATTTGCGTATTTAGTTAATAATGGCAGAAGCTCAACTAATTGTAGTTTCTGCCATTTTTTGTTGGAAAATAGCCGACACGCCCGGTTTTTAATAATCGAAGGTTGATGGTTTAATTACTTAGTTGCCTGTTTTAAGGCTCGCATATTGTAATTAAAAAAAGCGAGCGCGGAAGCAAAAACTTTGAATCGAAATCTTTTTGTATGAATAGGTTTTTGATGCCGCGCACTGATGTGGAATTACCCTAAGGGTTTATTCTCGCCGGTGCCCTTGAATTCAGGTTGGTAAACAGTAAACGAATCGCTAGAAAGGGCGGACGGCAATGGCGGGACAGAAAATCCGCATCAGGCTTAAGTCCTATGACCATGAGGTCATCGACCAATCGGCGAAGAAAATCGTCGAGACGGTGACGAACGCGGGCGCCACAGTAGTGGGTCCGGTTCCTCTGCCGACCGAGAAGAACGTGTTTGTTGTTATCCGTTCTCCTCATAAATACAAGGATTCTCGCGAGCATTTCGAGATGCGCACTCATAAGCGCCTCATTGACATCGTAGATCCAACGCCAAAGGCTGTGGATTCTTTGATGCACATTGACCTGCCTGCGGATGTAAACATCGAGATCAAGCTGTAGGAAGGGGGAGAAAGTAATGTCGCAGAATAAGAATCGCACTGCATTGCTCGGCCGCAAGCTGGGTATGTCGCAGGTTTGGGATGAAAACGGCTTCTTCGTCCCCGTAACTCTGGTTGAAGTTGCTACTAACGTAGTTACCGCTGTAAAGACTGTAGAGTCTGACGGTTATTGCGCAGTACAGCTCGGTTATGGCCAGATTGATCCTACCAAGGTGACTAAGCCATTGGCTGGTCATTTTGCAAAGGCTGGTGTAACTCCTCGTCGTCACCTCGCTGAGGTGCGCACCGAGAACGCAGCAGATTATCAGCCAGGTCAGGAATTGACTGCTGAATTGTTCGCTGAGGGTTCTGAAGTAGATGTCACTGGCACTACCAAGGGTAAGGGCTTTGCTGGCACTATCAAGCGTTGGGGCTTCAAGTCCTATCGCCGTACTCACGGCTCGCACAAGAACGAACGTCGCCCAGGTTCTGTGGGCGCTTGCGCAACTCCAAGCCGCATTTTGAAGGGCAAGCGTATGGCTGGTCGCATGGGTCATGTGACTTCCACCGCGCTTAACCTCACCATCGTTTCTTCGGATGTCGAGAACGGCATTCTCGCTATTAAGGGCGCTGTTCCAGGTCCTAAGGGCGCAATCGTTCTCGTCCGTTCGGCAGTGAAGGGAGCCTGATAATTATGGCAAACGTAACTCTGAACGTCACTGATACTAAGGGCAATGCAAGCGGAACCGTTGAAGCTCCTGCTGAAATTTTCGGCATCTCCAACGAAGACGTTTTAGCTCACGGCCCACTGGTTCATCAGGTCGTAATCGCTCAGCTTGCTGCTGCTCGTCAGGGCACCCATGCTGTGAAGAATCGTGCTAATGTTTCCGGCGGCGGTAAGAAGCCATGGAAGCAGAAGGGCACCGGTCGTGCTCGCCAGGGTTCCATTCGTGCTCCACAGTGGGTACATGGTGGCGTTGTTCATGGTCCAGTTCCTCGTAAGTACGATCAGCGCACCCCGAAGAAGATGAAGGCAGCTGCTCTTCGTTATGTTCTTTCGGATCGTGCAAATGCTGGACGTATTGCTGTAGTTGACTTTGGTATTAAGGATGTTCCATCCACCAAGACAGCTGTTTCAGCACTTACCCCTGTGACCAATAACCAATTCACTACTGTTGTTCTTTCTCGTGAGAACATCAATGAGTGGATGTCTGTACGCAACATTCCAACTGTTCACGTGATCTTCGCTGATCAGCTCAACACTTACGATGTTGTTACAGCTCAGTACGTCGTCTTCTCCAAGGAAGGCTTCGAAGCCTTCGTTGCTGCTAAGACCGAGCCTGTCGTTAAGGAGGCCTGATTTAAATGGTCGCAGTCCATAACCCAGCACATGACGTAATTCTTAAGCCAGTTGTTTCTGAAAAAAGTTATGCAGCTTCTGATCGTGGTCAGTACACTTTCGTAGTGGCTCCAGATGCTAACAAGGTTCAGATCAAGCAGGCTATCGAAGAAATCTTCAAGGTCAAGGTGACAAACGTTAACACTTTGAACCGCGCTGGCAAGTTGAAGCGCTCTCGCACCGGTTTCGGCCGTCGTGTGAACCAGAAGCGCGCTATTGTCACCGTGGCTGAAGGTCAAACGATTGACATCTTTGGTAACTGAAGGCTAGCCGAGAAAAGTAAAGGAATACTATATTATGGCTATCCGCGTTTATAAGCCGACGACTGCAGGCCGTCGTAACGCTTCGGTTTCGGATTTTGCCGAGATCACGCGTTCTACGCCTGAAAAGTCGCTGGTACGCAAACTCAGCAAGACTGGTGGTCGTAACTCTTACGGCCGCATGACTTCTCGCCATCGCGGCGGCGGTCACAAGCGTCAGTATCGTCTCATCGACTTCAAGCGTTGGGACAAGGATGGCGTGCCAGCAAAGGTCGCTCATATTGAGTATGACCCTAATCGTTCCGCTCGCATCGCTTTGTTGCATTACGCAGACGGTGAGAAGCGTTACATTATCGCTCCTGAAGGCATTGCCCAGGGTGATGTTATTGAGACCGGCGCTCAGGCTGATATTAAGCCAGGTAACAACCTGCCTCTGAAGAATATCCCAACCGGTACCGTGGTTCACGCAATTGAGCTTCGTCCACTTGGTGGTGCGAAGATTGCTCGTTCCGCTGGTGCTGCTGTTCAGCTCGTCGCTAAGGATGGTGCTTATGCGCAGTTGCGTATGCCATCTGGCGAAATTCGTAACGTGGACGCTCGTTGCCGCGCTACTGTTGGCGAAGTAGGTAACTCTGATCACGCCAATATCGAGCTTGGTAAGGCAGGTCGCGCACGTTGGCTTGGTCGTAGACCAATCACCCGAGGCGAATCCATGAACCCTGTGGACCATCCACATGGTGGTCGCACCCGTGGTGGTAAGCCACCAGTTTCTCCATGGGGCAAGGGCGAGGTTCGTACACGTCGTCCAAAGAAGGCTTCGAACAAGATGATTGTTCGTCGTCGCCCGAATGGTAAGAACCGCAAGTAAGGGAGTGTCGAATAGATGACTCGTAGCATCAAGAAGGGCCCTTTCGTCGACGCCCACTTGCAGAAGAAAGTCGACGAGCAAAACGACAAGGGTACGCACAATGTCATTAAGACTTGGTCGCGTCGTTCGATGATCACTCCTGATTTCATTGGACACACCTTTGCCGTACATGATGGCCGCAAGCATGTGCCGGTATTCGTTACCGAAGCCATGGTTGGTCATAAGCTCGGTGAGTTCGCCCCGACCAAGACCTTTAAGGGTCATGTGAAGGACGACAAAAAGGCACGCCGCTAAAGGAGAGTTAGGACACATGGAAGCTAAAGCAATCGCTCGTCACGTCCGCGTGACGCCGCGCAAGGCTCGCCGCATGGTCGACCTCATCCGAGGCAAGCGTGCAAGCGAAGCTATTACCATTTTGAAGTTTGCTCCTCAGGACGCATCATTGCCGGTGCGCAAGGTTCTTGAAAGCGCGATCGCTAACGCTCGCGTTAAGGCTGAAAAAGCCGGTGAACCATTCCGTGAGCAGGACTTGGTCATCAAGGAAACCTATGTGGACGAGGGTGTAACGCTTAAGCGTTTCCGTGCTCGTGCACAGGGTCGCGCTGCGCGCATTAACAAGCGCACAAGCCATATCACTGTTATCGTCTCGCTTAAGGAAGGAGCCCGCTAAAGATGGGTCAGAAGATCAATCCTTTCGGCTATCGCCTGGGCATCACCGAGAATCATCGCTCTAAGTGGTTCTCTGACTCCAACAAAGCTGGCGAGCGTTATCGTGACTTCGTCCTTGAGGATGACAAGATTCGCAAGGAAATGAGCCATGACCTCGAGCGTGCTGGCGTATCTCGTATCGTTATCGAGCGCACTCGTGATCGCGTTCGTGTAGATATTCACACTGCTCGTCCGGGTATTATCATCGGTCGTCGTGGCGCTGAAGCTGAGCGCGTTCGCGCAAAGCTCGAGAAGCTCACAGGCAAGCAAGTACAGCTCAACATCTTCGAAGTGAAGAACGCTGCACTTGACGCTCAGTTGGTTGCTCAGGGAATTGCGGAGCAGTTGACAAACCGTGTTACATTCCGTCGTGCTATGCGTAAGGCACAGCAAGATGCAATGCGTGCAGGTGCCAAGGGTATCCGTATCAAGCTCTCCGGTCGCCTTGGTGGCGCCGAAATGAGCCGCTCTGAGTTCTATCGCGAGGGTCGCGTTCCACTGCAGACCCTTCGTGCCTTGATTGATTACGGCTTCTTTGAAGCTAAGACCACATACGGCCGTATCGGCGTAAAGGTCTGGATCTACAAGGGTGATATGACCGAGCGTGAGTTCGAAGAGCAGCAGGCTCAGCAGGGTAAGCGTGAAGGTCGTCGTGGTGGCGATCGTCGCCCACGTCGTGGCGCACGTCCTGCTAACCAGCAGAAGGCTGCTGAAGCACAGGCTGAAAAGCCAGCTGAAGCTGCAGCTGCTGAAGCTCCTGCCGCAACGGAAACGAAGGAGTGAGCAGATGCTTATCCCAAAGAGGACTAAATATCGTAAGCAGCACCGTCCTACCCGTAGCGGCATGTCTAAGGGTGGCACCGAGATCGCTTTCGGCGATTTTGGTATTCAGGCGCTGGCTCCGGCTTACATCACTAACCGACAGATCGAGGCAGCTCGTATCGCAATGACTCGCTACATTAAGCGTGGCGGTCGTGTGTGGATTACGATCTTCCCAGATCGTCCATTAACCAAGCACCCGCTTGGTGCGCGAATGGGTTCCGGTAAGGGTGCTCCAGAATTCTGGATTGCCAACATCCACCCAGGACGCGTAATGTTCGAGATCGGTGGTGTTTCTGAGGACATCGCTCGCGAGGCTTTGCGCCGCGCTATCGATAAGCTCCCAATGAAATGCCGTGTTATTGCGCGTGAAGGCGGTGACATCTGATGCCAGTCGGAACTGCAGACTACACCATCAAGAATTTGAACGAGAAGACAAATGCTGAGATCGAAGGCTTCTTGAAGAAGTCTAAGGAAGAGCTATTTAACTTGCGCTTCCAGGCAGCAACTGGTCAACTCGAAAACAGCGCTCGCCTCAAGGCGGTCAAGCACGACATTGCCAGGATGTATACTATCCTGCGTGAGCGTGAACTCGGCATCAGCCAAGAGCCTGGCGCCACTGAGGTCAAGGAGAAGTAAGCATGGCTGAGAACCAAGAGCGCAACTTCCGCAAGGTTCGTCGCGGCTACGTCGTGTCCGAGGCCATGGACAAGACAATCGCCGTTGAGCTGGAGCAGCGTTCGACACACCCGCTTTACGGTAAAGTCGTTCGCTCCACCCGCAAGGTCAAAGCCCATGATGAACACAACGAGGCACATATTGGCGACCTCGTGAGTATTATGGAAACTCGGCCACTGAGCAAGACCAAGCGTTGGCGTCTCGACTCGATTATCGAGCGCGCCAAGTAAACAAGTTCGGCAAGGCTCCGCGCTTCACCTGTGTCTGCTAATGTGGTAGACACAGGTGAGTGGGGAGAACCAGCTCGGCTAAGGAGAATCAATGATTCAGCAGGAAACGCGGCTTCATGTCGCCGACAACACGGGTGCTAAGGAATTACTTGCCATCCGCGTGCTCGGTGGATCGAAGCGACGCTATGCCGGCATCGGCGACATCATCGTCGCCTCCGTCAAGGACGCGATCCCTGGCGGGTCGGTCAAGAAAGGCGACGTAGTTAAGGCTGTCGTCGTCCGTACTGTCAAGGAACATCGCCGTGTCGATGGTTCCTATATTAAGTTCGATGAGAACGCCGCCGTAATTCTCGGCTCCGGTCGTGAACCAAAAGGCACTCGTATCTTCGGACCAGTCGGTCGTGAATTGCGCGATCAGCGCTTCATGAAGATTGTGTCCCTTGCTCCGGAGGTGATCTGATATGGTAGCCAAGATTAAGTCCGGCGACCAGGTGAAGGTCATTCGCGGCAAGGATCGCGGTAAGGAAGGCAAAGTAGTTCGTGTACTAGCCGATGACCGTTTGATCGTAGAAGGCGTTCAGGTCGTTAAGAAGCACGTTCGCGCCACCCAGCAGGGTCAGCAGGCGGGCATTGTTTCGGTTGAGGCTCCAATCCATCGCTCTAATGTGATGGTTATTGATCCAGAGACCAAGCAGCCTACACGCGTTGGCGTGATTGTTAAGCAAGAGGCTCGTGACGGCAAGGTTAAGACCGTGCGCGTGCGTGTCGCCAAGAAGTCCGGAAAGGAGCTGGCATGACCGATACTACAGTTGAGTTGCCGGCAACTCCGCGCTTAAAGCAACAATACAAGGATGAAATCGTACCAGCCTTGGAGAAAGAATTCGGCCACACTAATCCTATGCAGGTGGCTCGCGTGCAGAAGGTTGTCGTCTCTATGGGCGTCGGCGCTGCAGCTCGTGATTCTAAGCTCATCGAAGGTGCGATTAAGGATCTCACTTTGATTGCCGGCCAGAAGCCAAAGGTAACTAAGGCAAAGAAGTCTGTCGCTCAGTTCCATTTGCGCGAAGGCCAGGCTATCGGTGCCTACGTAACTCTTCGTGGCGATCGTATGTGGGAATTCTTGGATCGTTTGCTCACTCTGGCTTTGCCTCGTATCCGCGATTTCCGTGGTATCAATGGCAACCAGTTTGACGGTCAGGGTAATTACAACTTTGGTCTTACGGAACAGTCTATGTTCCATGAGATCGATCCTGACTCGATTGATCATCAGCGTGGTATGGACATCACCGTGGTGACTACCACCAAGGACGATGTGGAGGCCAAGTCTTTGCTTAAGCACCTCGGTTTCCCATTCAAGGAGAACTGAAATGGCAAAAACCGCTCTGAAAAACAAGGCGGCCGCCAAGCCGAAGTTCAAGGTACGCGCTTATACGCGTTGCCAGGTTTGTGGTCGTCCTCACTCCGTGTATCGCAAGTTCGGTCTGTGCCGCATCTGCCTTCGTGAGAAGGCTCATCGCGGTGAGTTGCCGGGTGTTACGAAGTCCAGTTGGTAAATATCGACGCTGAAGGTCCACTGCTTGAAGACAAAGTTCTCATATAGAGGCGGTGGAAACCACGGCGAGAAAGGGCGTTAGCCCACATGACAATGACAGATCCAATCGCAGACATGTTGACACGTCTGCGTAATGCGAGCGCGGCAAAGCACGATACCGTGGAAATGCCGTACTCCAAATTCAAGGCGAATATCGCCGAGATTCTGAAGCACGAAGGCTATATTAAGGACTTCGCTGCTAAGGAAGCTAAGGTTGGACAGACGTTGGAAATTACGTTGAAGTATGGCTCCAATGGCCAGCGTTCTATCCAAGGCATCAAGCGCATTTCTAAGCCAGGCTTGCGTCGTTACGCAAAGTCTGATGCTTTGCCAATGCCTCTTGGTGGCCTCGGTATTGCTATTATCTCGACCAGCTCGGGATTGTTGACTCAGAAGGAATGCCTCGATCGAGGCATTGGCGGCGAAATCGTCGCCTACGTATGGTGAGAAAGGAGAGCTGAAGATGGCATCGCATATTGGTAAGCTCCCCGTCGACATTCCTGCAGGCGTGGAAGTAAAAATTGAAGGTCAGTCCTTCAGCGTCAAAGGCGCTAAGGGTTCTGATTCTTATGAAATTCCAGAGGGAATCACAGCAGCAGTCGCTGACAATCAGATTGTTCTGACTCCAGTTGACGATTTGCGCCCAACTCGTGCAAAGCATGGTTTGGCTCGCGCAATTGTTGCTTCTATGGTGAAGGGTGTGCATGACGGCTACACCAAGACTTTGGATATTGTCGGTACCGGTTATCGTGCAGTGATGAAGGGCAAGGGCATTGAGTTCTCGCTCGGTTATTCTCACACTATTACCGTTCAACCACCGGCAGGTATTGAGTTCGAGTTGCCAAATCCTAACCAGGTAATCGTAAAGGGCACCGATAAGCAGACTGTTGGCCAGGTTGCTGCCAACATTCGTAAGCTTCGTGCTCCAGAACCTTACAAGGGTAAGGGTATTAAGTACACCGATGAACGCATCCTGCGCAAGGCTGGAAAGGCTGGTAAGTGATATGAGCGTTAAGATTTTCGGTAAGGGTACCAAAGTCGCACGTTTGCGTCGTCACGCCCGTCTTCGTAAGCACATTGCCGGCACATCTGAACGTCCTCGTTTAGTTGTTTCCCGTTCTAACCGTCATATGGTTGCTCAGATTGTGGATGATACCAAGGGAATTACTTTGGTAAGCGCTTCCACTTTGACTGCTGACTTCGCTGGTTTCACTGGCACGAAGACTGAAGCTGCAACCAAGGTTGGCGAATTAGTAGCGGCTAAGGCGAAGGAAGCGGGTATCACCGCTGTAGTCTTCGACCGTGGCGGTAACAAATATCATGGTCGCGTCGCAGCAGTGGCTGAAGGCGCCCGTCAGGGAGGTCTGGCACTGTGAGCGACAACGAAAAGGAAACCCAAGTGGCTGAAGAAACTCAGAACACTCAGGCATCCGCTGAGGAGCGTAACGATGATCGTCGTTCTCGCCGTAACAAGGGCGAGGGTAAGCGCGGCGAACGTCGTAATCGTCGTGAAGAAAACCGTGGCGAAGAGCTTCTGGATCGCGTAGTTACTATTAACCGTGTTTCCAAGACCCACAAGGGTGGTCGTACCTTTAGCTTTGCAGCACTTGTTGTTGTTGGCGACGGTAAGGGCACCGTTGGTGTTGGCTACGGCAAGTCTCGCGAAGTTCCAGCTGCTATTGCTAAGGGTCAGCTTGACGCTAAGAAGCATATGTTCACTGTTCCACGCATTCGTGGTACCGTCACTCATCCAGTGCTCGGTCACGATGCTGCTGGTACTGTGTTGCTCCGTCCAGCTGCTCCAGGTACTGGTGTAATTGCTGGTGGTGCTGTGCGCGCTGTTATGGAATGCGCCGGCATTACGGACATCCTCACCAAGTCCATGGGCTCTGCAACTGCTGTAAACGTAGTGCGTGCTACTGTGGACGCTTTGAAGAAGCTCGAAGAGCCAGAAGAGATTTCTGCTCGTCGTGGTCTTTCTCTTGAGGAAGTTGCTCCTGATGCTTTGCTCCGTGAGCGTGCTGCCGGCATTGCCGAAGCTCGCAAGGCTCGCGAAGAAGCTCAGGCCGCCAAGGCATCTGAAGCAAAGGATGGTGAGTGATGTCAAATTTGAAGATCACTCTGGTGCATGGTTTAGTTCATACAACTGAGCGCCAGCGCGCGAATGTTCATACGCTCGGCATTCATAAGATTGGTCACAGCGTAGTTCGCGAGGACACCCCCGTCAATCGTGGCTTGGTTATGGCCGTTCGCCACTTGGTGAGCGTCGAGGAGGTCGACTGATTATGGCTAACGAAGAACCAATGCTGCATATGCACACGTTGCGTCCAGCTCCAGGAGCTAAGAAGGATCGCATCCGTGTAGGTCGTGGTGAAGGCTCTAAGGGTAAGACCTCAGGTCGTGGTGATAAGGGCACAAAGAAGCGTTATCAGGTTCGTCCTGGCTTCGAAGGTGGCCAGCTCCCACTGTACATGCGCTTGCCTAAGTTGCGTGGCTTCAAGAGTCCTTTCAAGAAGGAATTCCAAGTCGTCAACGTTGCAGATCTTGCTGAACTTTTCCCAAAGGGTGGCGAGGTTACTGTAGCTGACCTTATTACTAAGGGCGCTGTACGTGATGGCTATCCTGTAAAGGTTCTTGGCGATGGTGAATTGACTGTTGCTTTGACTCTTAAGGGTATGAAAGCTTCTGCTTCTGCTAAGGCAAAGGTTGAGGCTGCCGGCGGCTCCATCAGCGAAGAGTAGTTAGAAGCTACTTAAAGCTTGATGCAGTTATAAATCTGTAATAGTCCCTCTAGCATTGTCTAGAGGGACTATTTTTATCATCAAAACTCACCAATAGCCTATTCCAGTAGGTACCGTGAGTTAAACTATTGCCTCAGAGTTTGTTTTTTGCACTGTTGCGCCTAGGAGTGCGCGAAAAAAGGGAGGAAGACCCAGGTGAAAACGTTAATCCAGGCCTTCAGGACGAAGGAGTTGAGGAACAAGATCCTCTTCGTCTTCGCTATGATAATTATTTATCGTATTGGTTCATTTATTCCGATTCCGGGTGTGGACTATAAAGTTGTGCATGCTTGCACTGTTAAATTAGCTTCATCGAGCGAGAACTTTATTGGGTTAGTTAACTTGTTCTCAGGCGGCTCGCTGTTGCAGCTTTCTATTTTTGCTTTGGGTGTTATGCCTTACATCACTGCTTCCATTGTGATTCAGCTTTTGCGCGTGGTTATTCCTCGCTTCGAAGCTCTTCATAAGGAAGGCCAGTCTGGTGAAACAAAGCTTACGCAGTACACGCGTTACCTAACTATTGGATTGGCAATTTTGCAATCTACTACGATTTTGGTAACAGCACGTACGGGTGCTTTGTTTAATTATCAGTGCGGAAATAATATTATTCCAGACGGAAGCATGTGGAGCCTTATTGTCATGGTTTTGATCATGACTGGCGGCACTGGTCTTATTATGTGGATGGCAGAACTCATTACCGATAAGGGTATCGGTCAAGGCATGTCTGTCTTAATCTTTATGTCTATTTGCTCTGGCTTCTTACCAAAGCTTTGGGAGATTGGTTGGGGTACCAACGGTTCTAATGGCGATTGGAATAAGTTCGCTATTGTTGGTGGCGTTTTGCTTGTTATCCTCATATTTGTTGACTTTGTTGAGCTTGCTCAGCGTCGTATTCCTGTGCAATATACGCGCCGCATGATTGGACGAAAGATGTATGGCGGCTCTTCGACTTATTTGCCGTTAAAGGTAAATATGAGTGGCGTTATTCCACCAATCTTTGCTTCATCAATTCTTGCTGTTCCTACTCTTATTGCTCAGTTTGGAGATAAGAGCAAGGCTTGGGTGAATTGGATTGAAGCTAATTTGGCTAATTCCACTTCTGCTTGGTATATTGCGTTTTACACAGTAATGATTGTGTTCTTCTGCTTCTTCTACACAGAGATTACTTTTAATCCTGATGAGACTGCAGATAACATGAAAGAGTATGGTGGCTTCATACCAGGCATTCGCGCTGGCAGTGCTACGAGTCATTATCTTAGCTATGTTATGAACAGGTTGAATACTGTCGGTGCTATTTATTTGCTCTTTGTTGCATTGATTCCTACCGTTTTGATTATGGCTTTGCATTTGAATACAAAATTGCCATTCGGTGGTACAACAATTTTGATTATTGCTGGCGTTGGTTTGGATACGTTGCGTCAAGCAAAGGCTCAGACTGAACAATTCCAGTACGCTGGTTTCTTGTTCAAGCATGATGATCAAAAGCAAGTATCTAAGTAACTACAGTTAGCGAGCTAAGGAGATGAATATGCGATTACTAATTATGGGTCCACAGGGCGTTGGAAAAGGCACTCAGGCTGCTTTGTTAAGTGAGCATTATGGCATTCCAGCGATTTCTACTGGTGATATTTTCCGCTATAACCTTAAGAATCATACTGAGCTTGGAAAACAGGTTCAGGGATATCTTGATAAGGGTGAGTTGGTTCCAGATGAGCTGACAAACAGCATTGTTAAGGATCGTCTTGCTCAGGACGATGCAAAGAGCGGCTGGATTCTTGACGGTTATCCTCGTAACGCTTCTCAGGTTCAAGCTTTAGATCGTATGTTGGAAGAGCTTGGCACTCCTCTTGATCACGTTGTGGCTCTCGAGGCTGAGCGCGATGTTTTGCTCGAGCGCATGCAAAAGCGTGCAGTGGAGCAAGGTCGTTCTGACGATACTCCAGAAGTAATTGCTAAGCGTTTGGAAACGTATGAGAAAGAAACAGCTCCATTGCTTGATATTTATGAAAGCCGCGGTCAGTTGGTTGAAGTAGATGGCGTTGGAGATATTAAGGAAATCAATAATCGCATTGTTGAATCACTTAATTAATTAGTGCGTTTTTAAATTTAAAAAGTAAAATGCGTTCTGTTCGACACGCCGAGTGTTGAATGGGACGCATTTACTGTATTATAGAAGATTGGCGTGTCTTCGGATGCGCAAAGTAGTATGCCCAAGGAACGGAACGAGGCTCATGGCAAAAGACGGTGTGATTGAAGTCGAAGGCACGGTAGTAGAAGCACTACCAAATGCGATGTTTCGCGTTCAGCTTGAGAATGAGCACATTGTTTTAGCTACGATCTCTGGTAAGATGCGTAAAAATTATATTCGCATTCTTCCTCAAGATCGTGTAGTGCTAGAGATGAGCCCTTACGATCTGAATCGCGGGCGTATTACGTACCGTTATAAGTAAGGTACAAGCAAAGGAAAACCATGAAGGTCAGCCCTAGCGTGAAGAGGATCTGCGAAAACTGCCGCGTGATCCGCCGTCACGGCCGCGTCATGGTGATCTGCATTAACCCACGTCATAAGCAGCGTCAGGGCTGAGCAGATTTCCATCGCGGAATACAAAGAATAAGGCGCTAAGTCACAGCAGAAGCTGAACCCTGGGTGCGCAGGCCCAGGCCGCACTTAATTTCTATTAGTGCGGAAGACTTGGTGCACGACCTGCGTAACAGTAAAGGAATTACAATGGCACGTCTTGCCGGAGTAGATATTCCCAATGAGAAGCGCATTGAGATTGCCCTCACCTACATTTTTGGTGTTGGTCGTACTCGCGCTAAGGAAACGCTTGCCGCGACCGGTGTTAATCCGGACACTCGCGTCAAGGATCTTACGGATGAACAGCTGATCACCTTGCGTGATTATCTTGAGGCCAATTACAAGATTGAAGGCGATTTGCGTCGTGAGATCGACGCTGACATCCGTCGTAAGATTCAGATCAACTGCTATCAAGGCCAGCGTCATCGCAAGGGTCTTCCTGTGCGTGGTCAGCGTACCAAGACTAATGCTCGTACTCGCAAGGGTCCGAAGCGTACTGTCGCCGGGAAGAAGAAGGCCACCCGATAGTAGTCGGTGGTCGGCTCTAGGCCACGGATATATTTCCATCGTCTAGACATACCAACTCATTCGTCATTAGGAAACGAGGGTCAATGGCAGCTGCAAAGCAAGCCTCGCGCAAGCCGCGTCGCCGGGACCGCAAGTCGGTGCCGGTTGGGCAGGCGCATATTAAATCAACATTCAATAACACGATTATCTCCATTACCGATCCATCCGGTGCAGTCCTTTCTTGGGCTTCCGGCGGTGATGTCGGCTTTAAGGGTTCCCGTAAGTCGACTCCTTACGCTGCAGGTATGGCTGCTGAGTCTGCTGCACGCAAGGCAATGGAGCATGGCCTCAAGAAGGTCGACGTGTTTGTTAAGGGTCCAGGTTCCGGTCGTGAAACCGCTATCCGTTCCCTCCAGTCCGCGGGTCTCGAAGTTGGTTCTATTACCGACGTTACCCCGCAAGCGCATAACGGCGTACGCCCACCAAAGCGTCGCCGCGTCTGAGCACTCTTACGAATCCATCCATCCAACCCGCTTATGGGCGGCGAGTGCACCACCGACCAGAAGCTGAAAGGATACCAAAGTGCTTATCGCACAGCGTCCGACACTTACCGAGGAATCACTGAATCCCCAGCGTTCTCGCTTTACTATTGAGCCGCTGGAACCAGGTTTTGGCTACACTCTCGGCAATTCGCTGCGTCGTACCTTGTTAAGCTCTATTCCAGGTGCTGCCGTTACTTCGGTTCGCATCTCTGGAGCTTTGCATGAGTTTACGACTCTGCCAGGTGTTGAAGAAGATGTCACTGAAATTCTGCTGAACATCAAGGGCATCGTGCTCACGAGTGAGTACGACGAGCCTGTAGTGATGTATTTGCGCAAGAATGGTAAAGGTGAGGCCACTGCTGGAGATATTACTCCTCCAGCCGGTGTTACTATTGCTAATCCTGACTTGCATATTGCTACACTCGCAGAAGATGGTGAACTTGAAATTGAGTTTACTGTTGAACGCGGTCGCGGCTACGTGCCAGCTCAGATGAACAAGCAGGAGAACAGCGAAATCGGCCGCATTCCTGTGGATTCGATCTACTCACCAGTTTTGAAGGTGAGCTATAAGGTCGAAGCTACCCGCGTGGAACAGCGCACGGACTTCGATAAGCTCATCCTGGATGTGGAAACCAAGCCAGCTATTACACCGCGTGATGCAGTTGCATCTGCAGGCTCGACTTTAGTTGAGCTTTTCGGTCTTTGCCGTGAGCTTAACGTCGATGCCGAAGGTGTTGAAGTTGGTCCAGCGCCAACTCATGATGAAGCTGATTCTCAGTTGGCTATACCGATTGAAGATATGAATTTTACTCAGCGTAGCTATAATTGCTTGAAGCGCGAGGGTATTCATACAGTCGGCGAACTGGTAGTTCACACTGAGCAGGATTTGCTCGATATTCGTAATTTCGGCATGAAATCCATCGATGAAGTTAAAGAAAAGTTGCAGGCAATGGGTCTGTCTTTGAAGGCTTCACCGATTGGCTTCGACGCCAATAATCTCGAAGGTGGCACTTTCTTCTCGCCTGAAGACGAGTAAGTTCCATCTGCAATCGTCGTAACGTTCGGATGTTCGGGTTGATGCCCACCTGAACGATGCGACAATAAGGAGTAATAATGCCTACACCGAAACAAGGCCCTCGTCTGGCTTCTAGCCCGGCTCATGAGCGCCTGATGCTGGCCAATATGGCGACCAGCCTCTTCCAGCACGGTCGTATCGTAACGACGTTGCCAAAGGCAAAGCGTCTTCGTCCGCTTGCTGAGCGTTTGATTTCATTCGCTAAGCGTGGCGATTTGCATTCGCGTCGTCGTGTGTTGCGTGTAATTCGCAACAAGTCCGTGGTTCACGTGCTTTTCACTCAGATCGCTGACCAGATGAAGCAGCGTGAAGGTGGTTACACCCGCATCGTGAAGATTGCTCCACGTCGTGGTGATACCGCTCCTCAGGCAATTATTGAGCTCGTAACTGAGCCAGTAAGCCCAAAGAAGGCTGTTGTGAAGGAAGCTGAAGCAGCTACCAAGGTTGCAGCTAAAGAAGAAGCTGCCGAGTAGTTTGCATTCCAGCTTTACGCATCGGTAAAGTGAATCTTAAAGCAAGCGTTTAATCGCTTCTTAAAGAATTGCTAAGACGAGTCGAGGTTAATTCCTCGGCTCGTTTTTTATTTGTATTATTATTAAGTTATGACGAATATTCTGGATCAAGTAAGAAGCGATTTTCGTACTTTTGCTCAAAGAAGTTTTAATTCTGTTGATGCGCTGATTTTGTGCGAACTTTCATACATAAATATGCCAAAATCTATTCCGCTATATAACAGTGAGTCAAAAGTTATTTCGACTACGTCTATTTACGATCTGCTACGTTTTGAAGATTTTTCATCGATGTTTTCTTCTGGAGTAGCTAAGGTTGATAAGTTTCGCCAAGAGTTGCTTTTTGCAGTTGCATCTAATCCGCGTTATAGAGGTATTAAAGTAGGCGAAATTCTTGAACGATTTGATAAATCGAATTCTCATGAATCTTGTGAGCAGCAGTTTGCTGGTGTTACTTTTGACCTTAGTGCTTGTGAAGGAATTGATAATACGAATACTATTGTTGTTGCTTTTAGAGGCACTGATAATACGCTTGTTGGGTGGAAAGAAGATTTTAATATGGCTTTTCGCTGCCCAATTCCAGCTCAGGAGTCAGCAGCAGAGTATTTAATTTCTGTAACACAAAGATATAGTAAATATATTGCAAAAAAAGCTAGTTTATTGCAAAAAATTTCCTCGTTTTTCGCAAAATCAACTAATTTGAAGTGCGACAATCGCGATAACAGTAACAAGCGCGATAATAATAATCACGATAACAATAACAATCGCAATAACAGCCCGAATATTATTGTCACAGGTCATTCAAAAGGCGGAAATATGGCATCCTATGCTACTATGCGATTGGATGCAGAAAATGAAAAACTTGGCAATCTTGTATCTAAAATTTATTCAATGGATGGGCCGGGTTTTGCAAATGATGTAGTAGATACTAGCGTTTTTTCGCGCGTGGCAAGTCGAATAGAGAAAGTTGTGCCGCAATCTTCGATTATTGGGCTTCTTATGGATAATGGTTTGCCATATAAAGTAGCTAGGGCTGATTCTGTTGGTTTAATGCAGCATTTTGGCATGTATTGGCATGTTGAGGATGGCGATTTTGATTATCGAGATGAAGTTACTGCTCGCGCTGCTGCGATCGCAAAAGCTATAAATTCTTGGATGTTTGAGTTGCCTGTTGAAGAACGAAAACGCAGGATTGATAGTGTGTATAACGTTTTGTCGAGTTTAGGTTATCCTACTTTTGATTTATTGGGTTCTCATTGGTCTGAGCTTGTGCCAAAATTACTTGGAATGGCAACGCACTTGGATGCGAAGTCTTATGAGCTTATACGTGGAATTATTGCTGCTGTTGCTGGCGTAGGCGTGAAGTAATTGTACGAAGTAAATTTTATGAAGCAACTGTAAACGGAATTTAATTGCGGAATTATTCAGTTACGACGAATGGAAGGTTTTTAAATGCGACTTCGCTTGGATTTAGCTTATGACGGCGGCGGATTTTATGGTTGGGCTAAGCAGCCGGTTTTGCGCACTGTTCAAGGTGATATTGAGGCAGCGTTGCATATGGTTTTGCGCGTACCGGAAAATGATCCTACTGAATCGTTGCGTCTTACTGTTGCTGGTCGTACGGATACTGGCGTTCATGCATCTCATCAAGTGTGTCATTTAGATATTTCAGATGAAACATTGCAGCGTTGCATAGGGCATACTGGTTTAGATGGTGTTAGTGCGCTGGAGTATAGGCTTAGGCACGTTCTTGCGCAGGATATTGTTATACACAAGGTTAGTGTTGCGCCTTGTGGCTTTGATGCTAGATTTTCTGCGTTAGAGCGCACATATGTGTACCGTATTGCTGATGGGTATTGCAAAGCTAAATATGATCCTCGTATGCGCGGCTTTGTTTTGCGTTTTGATTCAGAGCTTGATGTTGACGCTATGAATCAAGCTGCGCGTCTTATGGTTGGTTTGCATGATTTTGGCTCATTTGCTAAGCCAAATCCTGGCGGAACTACTATTCGCGAAGTTAAGCAGGCTCGATGGCACAGAGTTGGGTCAAATGATGCGCAAAATAGCACTGGGTTTGTTCTTCCTATTGAACAAGGTTTGCTTGAATTTACTATTGTCGCTGATGCTTTTGCGCACAATATGGTGCGTTCTTTGGTGCAAGCTTGTGTGCAAATTGGTTGCGGAAAGCGTTCTCTTGATTGGTTTGAGGGAAAGATTAATGTTCCTCTTCGTGAAGGCTCGACGGGTCCAATTGATCCTCATGGATTGACATTGGAATATGTAGCTTATCCTCCTGATGAGGAGCTTGCTTCTCGCGCTGAAAAAATTCGCGCTCGCCGTGATTCGTCTGAGTTATAACGTTTCAACTCGCCATAAATTTATATTCGCGGCATGGTTTACAATTGAAAAGTTGCGTTTGTGCGCGAATTTGTTGCGCGAATCGCAAGTGGATGAATGTCCGAGCGGTCTAAGGAGCACGCCTCGAAAGCGTGTGAGGGTAAACTCCTCCGCGAGTTCGAATCTCGCTTCATCCGCAGAATAATAAGCTTCAAGCGTATTTCTCGCTTGAAGCTTTTTTATTCTGCCGAGCTTTCTCAAAACTGAAAGTGCAGTGCACTTTCAGTGAAAGCTCGGTCTGCCTTCGTCTCTATTGACGAAGGCAGGGCAGACTGGTGTATTCCAACGCAAGCGAGGTCTGCCTGCGTCTTTATTGACGAAGGCAGGGCAGATTAGTGTATTTCAACGCAAGCGAGGTCTGCCTGCGTCTTTATTGACGCAGGCGGGGCAGGTTTGTGTGGCTGTGTTTTAGAAACTAGGTTGTGTTTGGTGTGCGCTGACGACCTGCTTGAGCGCAGCACAGCTCGTAGGCGGCATAAACTGTACGCGGCTGCACAGTTTTGGTCGTTTTTCAGCTCGTAGGCGGCATAAACTGTACACCGCTGTAAAGTTTTGGTCGGAATCTGGCTGGCAAGCGGCATAAACTGTACACCGCTGCACAGTTTTGGTCGTTTTTTAGTGCGCAAGCGACCTTTATTTTACACGCGCGTAAAGTTTCTGCCGTTTTTCGTTACTGGTGCAGATGGTGACTGCGCGCACGACGACCTGCCTTCGCACATAGAGCGTAGCGCGCTAAGGCAACGCGAGTTTCGTAAGTGAGCGCGTAATCTGCGCGAGCGCCAACTGCACCAGTAGCGAAAAAACGGAATTTAGTGTTACTTGCGCATAACACAATATGCGCATATTGTAGTTTTTGTACATCCAATGTACAAAAAATCATACATTCAATGTACAAAAAATACGTTTTTCTTGTATAGCTACTTTATGAGCACATATTTTCCTATTTATGTTGAATATAAAAGAGGCCTGCTAGCTATTGCATAGTAGGCCTTTCTTGGATTATTACTTGTTATTGAGCAGTGTAGCTAATTTAGACTTCTGATTGCTCGCTTGCTGAAAGCGTTTCTGTAGATTCTGTAGATTCTACAGTTGCAGTAGATTCTGCAGCTCCTTCAGTTTCGCTAGTTTCAGTTTCGCTAGTTTCAGCTGTTTTTTCAGCTGTTTCTTCAGCTGTTAGCGGCTTTTCATTGGCAATTGCCTTCTTCTTGGAAAGGCTGCGTCTTACTAATAGCACAACGCATATTGCAACAAGCAATATCACCAACACAGTGACAATAGTAAATACCACTGGGTTTCGATTGAAAGCACGCTGCAACTGCGTTATTGCGTTAGAATTCGCTGACGCATTTTCTGCAGTGTTATTATCGCCGTTATTGCCAAGTTGACCATGCGAATCCGAATCGTCTTTCAAAGTCGTAAATGTTGGCACTTGCACAGCATTGTTGTTGAAGTAGATTGCACTGCCGTTCTTATAATCCGCGTGAAGACCTACGTAAGTAGAGCTAACATCAATATCTATTGGTTTGTCTAAAGTGCCGTTTTGTAGACTGAGTCTATCTGCCATCCAATGCGCAAGTGAGGTTGAGTCAATAAACGGCTTAATAGGCTTCGTAATTTTGCCGTTTTCAACGCGAACCAGCTTATCTATATCGCCCAGGCCTTGCGTATTTGTGTATTTAGTCGCTGGCATAGTGGCGACTTCAACTGTCGCATGTCCTTTTTTCTCTGTTGGAAGTTTATCCGGTAAGCCGTAGCTATAGTAATCTACTCCGCGAACGTATCCGCTGGCTGGATCTTTTCTAGAGAACGGTGTATTTTCTTCTTCTATTTTGTAATATTCTTTTTCGGAATCCTTCTTTTTATCTTTATCTTTATCTTTATTTTCTTTATCGTTATTTTCAGTATCAGGGTCAACATCGCCAGCATTGAAAGATTTTGCATATTGTCGAAGACTATGCGACGTTATCATTATCTTTGAGAATTTTCTTACATAAACTATGAATGATATCTTTTTAAGATCTTTAACATTAAATAGTTCATAGTCAAAGGAGATTTTTGCGCTGTGAGCTTTAATATCTGTAACTTTTACATTACTAATTTTTGCAGTATCATTTTGACCCATCCAATACTTTTCTTCTTCGGCTTTTCCACGATGCATCATAGTTGTGATAACATTCGGCTTTACATCACCAGAGTAGGCATATTCTTCTGCATATGCACAAGTAGGGATTCCTATTACAATGCTTGCAGCACATGCGAAGGTTAGAAGTGCTTTAGTAAAACGCTTCATAATAGCTTCTTTCGTTCATTGAATAAATAACGTTTAGTATAAGTTTTATAACAATACGCTAAAGTTATTTAATCGTTAATACAGTTAATTAGTTTGATTATTTCTATTTGTTTATATACGTAAGATTTGCTGTATAAGACTACTTATTATTCGCTTGGTATTCTAATTTACGGTCAATATACTCAGTTGCATTTTCTTGCATATAATTAAGTAGTTCGTATATGTTGTTTTCATCAAGAGTCTTATCGTATAACGAATCCTCTAGTCTGTAGAAACCGTATGAAACACTAAAAAGATCAAAATTGCTAAGTGGTTGATTTATTGAAGCTTCTTCTACAGTTTGCATTTGAGTACTTGCTGCAGGATCGTTAGCAACAAAGCTCTTTAACGACTTATCGCTTGGCACAATTTTTTGCAATTCATACGCTTTTTTCTGAGATTCAGTTGAGCCAAGGAATGCTGCAAATTTTTCTGCTAGCTCGCGATGCTTAGACTTTGCGTTATAACCAATAGCTTGAGAGTCTATGTTTTGTTTCAATTGATATTCGATTACAGGAGCAGTATGTTCAGGATCAGTAGTTAAATCTGTGCGAACTGTAGGGAATGGTGCAGCTGCAAAGTTTTTACCTAAAATCTTCTTGACTTCATCAGCTTCCCAAATTCCAGAGAAATAGGCTGCTACCTTGCCTTTTCTTAGTGCTTCAATTCCTGTACTGCTTACGGCATTAATAAAGTTTTTGTGCTTAACAAGATCCGCAAGGAATTTAGTAACAGTGTAACAATTTTCTCCAAAGTTTGCGCTACTTACTGTATTCATTCCTGGTTTAGAATAACCAAGCGTAATGCATGAATCAAAATAGAAGCTTGAAAGAACATCGTCGTCTTGTAGATTGATTGCAACTTTCTGCTTTGTCAACATGGTATTCAAAGACTTCACATCGTTTTTTGAAAGCTTAGACTTGTCGTAATACATGAACCAAGCATTACTTGTGTATGGCACACCATAATACTTGCCATCGCTTAATACAGAGTTAAGTAACGGATCAGGATTCTGTTTTTTAAGCTGTTGTTCGCTTTGTTTACTTAACTTGCCAGCAATACCTTTCTTTGCCAAAAAAACAGTGATAGCGCTTGGATACAGAAAAACATCAGCTGAAATTTTTGGCGCATTCTTACCTTCTGGAGTAACAAATGGAGTATCGAATTGCTTTATAGGCGTATTCTTAAACGAAACTTCTGGATTTTCTTTGCTAAAAGCATCTTCCATAGTTTGAATCCAGCCACCTTTTTTCATCAATTTTTCAGGTGCTAGAACACTGAGCGTTGCTTTTTCCCCAAAGTTTGTGGAGCCTGAACCACATGAGGCGCAGCCTAACAACATGACAGTGGCTAAACAAGCAGTTATTGCTTTTTTCATAGTCACCATTATTGTCTCCCAATATGTAGAGTCTTGACGTGTATTTTGGTGATATGAGCGATCAATCTTGTGTTTTTTACAACTATTTTGTGTTATGAAATAGCATAACAACAAGTTTCATGCGTCTTTGCAATTATACAGTTTTATTAATACGTATTAATACGTTTATTAATACGTTGAATGCTATTCGCTTTGTGAAGTTGATGTTTTTGATTTAATTTTTCAAAATTAAATTTGAGTCCGCTGGGTAGCCGAATGCGTAGGCGCGTAATAATCGCGAAGTGATTAGTTTTATTATCGCATCCTTAAAAACATTATTCGCTTGAACTGCAGAGTATTCGTATCCTGCTTCGTTGTTATTGCTTTTTGCTGCGCTTTTAGTTTTATTTTCTTCAATAACTATTACTTGATTAAAAGCATCTAGCTCTTCTCTAGCGCAATCCATATAAGCTATAGCAGCAATCGGCAGATCTTTTCCGCTTGCTGAATCATGCGTTTTTCCGCTTTCTAACGCCTCTTGAGGAATATCGTAAACTTTTTTGCGCAAGTCTGTTCCTTCTCCTGCAGCTCGCATAAGAGTTTGAGCGTTTGTTGACGCCATATCGCTGTATTCCAATGCTATATTTTGCTCTTTTCTCGCTGCTAGTGTTTGTAAAATAAAAGCAAGTTTGTCTTCAGCTTCTGCAGCTTGAGCTAAGGGTTGATGTGTCCATTTGAAGTCTTTGTAATGATTTATTACTTCTATAAGATTCGCGTATGAATCGTGCTCCATTTGTTGCGCTGTTGTAGTTTTTGTATTTTCTGAGCTTTCGTTTCCGTTTTCGTTTCCGCTTTTATTGCTTACATTATTTGAATTTTCGTCACTATTTTTCTTCGAAAGCATTTCCCATTGAGCTTGCGTGCTGTATACAATGCTTTCGCTTAATCTTCCCGGGCATTGTTGAGCGACAGTTTTCCAATATTTTGCTGTGGTTCCTAAATCCTTAGTGGATATGTTATTTTGGTTCTTCTTGATTTCGCGCTGCCTTTTTTGCGCAAGCCTGTATGCTTTAGCACACGCATTTTCTGGAGCTGCTGTGTGAACAGTATGTTCGACGTGAATGTTTTGTAATGTTCCGCAAGCTGTTAGAAGTGGAGATATTAAAACGCATATAAGAAGCACGAGTGCTCTGGCAATACTGCGTTTTACTCGTTTGCGCATATCATTTAACAAAACATAAAGTGTCTGCATAATCTACTAAAATAGCCACTGACTGTGACCAATATCGATTTATTAATTTGGTATTTGTTTTAAGTCTGCAACAATTAAAGCTAACTATTATTAGAAGAAAAAATAAGTGTGCTTTAATAGTTACAATTAATAATCATAAATTAATGCGTTATAACGAGAGGACGTGCGCGATGGAATTGGATTTGGCGGGAATGCATCAGCTTGCGGCACAGCAGGGGATTAATGCCGAGGAGCTGGACGAGGCACTCGCCGAGGCCTTGCGTCTTGCGTATATGAAAACCGCTCATCCTGCAAAGCATGTGCGAGTTGAATTGGACGAACGTGCAGGTTCGTTTACTGTGTGGGCTAGGGATGAAATTCCTGGTAAACCTACTGAAGATAACCCGTATCCAGCTCCAACGCTGGGAGAGGAGTATGACGATACTCCGCGTGATTTTGGTCGTTTAGCTGCTGCGACAGCTCGTCAAGTTATTAGTCAAATTTTCCGTAAAGCTGAAGATGACCGCGTATTTGGTGCGTTTTCTGGTCAAAAAGGAAAGCTTATTAACGGCATTATTCAGCAAGACGCAAAAGATAACACTAATATCCACGTTGCTGTTGGAGACGTTGAAGCTATTTTGCCTCGTCGCGAGCAGGTTCCAGGTGAGCGTTACCGCCATGGCGAGCGTATTCGCGTATATGTTGTAAATGTTGCTCGTGGTTTGCGCGGTCCGGAAATTGTTGTTTCACGTTCGCATCCTGAATTAGTTCGTCGTCTTTTTGAGCGAGAAGTGCCGGAACTTGTTTCTGGAGCAGTTTCTATTATGTCGATTGCGCGTGAAGCTGGCGCTCGCACAAAGATTGCCGTTAGAGCTAATACTGAAGGCGTGAATCCAAAGGGTGCTTTAATTGGTCCTGGCGGTTCACGCGTGCGTGCTGTAATGGAAAACTTGGGTCAAGAGAAGATTGATATTGTCGATTGGTCATCTGATCCAGCAAAGTTTGTTGCTGCTGCTCTTTCGCCTGCTACTGCCACACAAGTGCAAGTAGTGAGCGAAAAGAACCAAACTGCAGTTGCTTTTATTCATGATGCTCAGCTTTCTCTTGCTATTGGCAAAGAAGGTCAGAACGCTCGTTTAGCTGCAAAGTTGACTGGTTGGAAGATTGGTATTGAGTCTGCAGAAGAGCATGCTAAGAAGGTTGCTGCAGCTCAAGCGCAAAATGCGCAGCCTGCTTCAGCTGATTTGAATAATAACGCATCTGCTGCTGAATAGATTGTTATTGAGAAGTGCTGAATATTGTTTTGGATTGATATTTCCGCAATGTTTAGCACTTCTTGATTGTTTATTTTATTAGCGGTGTGCAAATAAAGTAGTCTCTTACGTGGCATTTAGCGACACTCGAGCCAATCCAACGTTTCGAGTATGCTAAAAGCTGGAATCTGGGCGAAAGGCAATAGCCATCGTCCGGCGGGAGACGAGGTATAAGATCATGGTCGCACGATGATATATCGCACGATAATAAATAATAAGCTCGCAATAATGTAAAGTGGTCGCGTGTACTAGCGCTGCCACAGACAGAGGAGAACACTGAGTGGTTAAAAAGCGCGTGTATGAACTGGCCAAAGAATTTGGTGTAGACAGTAAAACCGTGTTGGAGCGTTTGAAAAGCATGGGCGAATTTGTTAAGTCTGCTTCTTCAACAGTTGAGGCTCCAGTAGTCCGTCGTTTGCAAACAGTATTAGCATCTGACGGAAATAAGTCCGAAAAGGCATCTAGTGCAAGTAAGCCTGCTGCACCAAAAGCTAAGCCGCAAGCTAAGCCTCAAGCTAAAGATTCGTCACACAGTGATTCTGTAGCTGACTCTTCTGCTAACAAGCCTGTGCATAACGCAGCTTCTCATTCTGCTCCAAAGCCGGGTGCAAATCATACTCGCTCAAACAATACTTCCCGTCCTAATGCTGCTGCCGGCGAAAATAGGAAAAATGATCGTCGCAATGAGAATCGCGATAATCGTGATAATCGCGGCGAATCTCGACAGCAAGCTCAAGGTCAATCTCACTCAGATCGTTCTCAAATGCCTCCTCGCCCTCGTCCGCACCAGAATGCGCAAGGTGCAGGCGCATCTGCTCCACGTCCTGGCAATAATCCGTTTAGCCGTAAGCAAGGCATGCGTGCTCCTACACCTGGAGATATTCCACGTCCTCATCCGATGTCTCGTCCTGGCGCTGAAAATGGTCGCGGTGGTCGTCCGGGTCAAGCTGGCGCTGGAGCTCAAGGTTCGCGTGGTGAACGTGCAGAACGCGGTGGTCGCTCACGTGGCGGTCGCTCTGGTCAAGGTGGCGCACGCTCATCGCAGTGGTCGGGTCAGCGTCGCGGTCAAGGTGGCGCAGGTGCAGGCTCTGGTGCATCTTCTCGCCCATCTGCAGAATCTCGTTTTGCATCTCAAGGAGCTAGCTTCCAGGCTGCTGCAGCAGGTGCACCTAATGGTGGTCCATCGCGTGGCGGCGGTCGCGGTCGCGCAGGAGCTGCAGGCGCATTCGGTCGTCAAGGTGGTAAATCTTCTAAGGCTCGTAAGAATCGCTTAGCGAAACGTCGTGAATACGAAGAGCTTAAAGCACCAGTGATTGGCGGCGTGCGTATTCCTTCTGGTAACGGCGCTACGATTCGCTTGCGTCAAGGCGCAACTCTTTCTGATTTAGCAGAAAAGATTGATGTAAATCCAGCAGCTTTGGTAACTGTTCTCTTCCACTTGGGTGAGATGGCAACAGCTACACAATCTTTGGATGAATCAACATTCCAAATTTTGGGTGAAGAAATCGGCTGGAATATCAGCATTGTTTCTGCTGAAGAAGAAGATAAAGAGCTTTTGCAGCAGTTTGACATCGATTTGGACGAAGAAGAGCTGCAAGAAGATGACGATTTGCAATCTCGTCCGCCTGTAGTAACTGTTATGGGTCACGTCGATCACGGTAAAACTCGCTTGCTCGATACTATTCGTAAGTCGAATGTTATCGATCGCGAAGCAGGTGGCATTACTCAGCGCATCGGTGCTTATCAAGTAACTGTAAATCTTGAAGGAAAGCCTCGTAAGATTACGTTCCTCGATACTCCAGGCCACGAAGCGTTTACTGCTATGCGTGCTCGCGGTGCTGAGCTTACAGACGTTGCAATTCTTGTTGTTGCAGCAGACGACGGCGTGATGCCTCAGACTGTTGAAGCTATTAACCACGCTCAAGCTGCTCATGTGCCAATTGTTGTGGCTGTGAACAAGATTGATGTTGAAGGTGCTAACCCAGATAAGGTTCGCGGTCAGCTTACAGAATACGGTTTAGTTGCTGAAGAATACGGTGGCGACACCATGTTTGTGGATATTTCCGCAAAGCAGGGCACGAACGTCGATAAGCTTCTTGAAGCTGTGTTGTTGACTGCTGATGCTGAGCTTGATCCTAAGGCAAATCCAAATATGGATGCTCGCGGTGCAACTATCGAAGCTCGACTCGATAAGGGTCGCGGTGCTGTTGCTACTGTTCTTGTGCAGCAAGGTACTCTTCACGTTGGTGATTCTATTGTTGCTGGCACTTCTTATGGTCGTGTGCGCGCTATGCTCGATGAGAACGGCAAGCATTTGCAGGATGCGGCTCCTTCCACTCCTGTTCAGGTGCTTGGTTTGACTTCTGTTCCAACTGCTGGCGACTTGTTCTTGGTTACTTCGGACGACCGTTCTGCTCGTCAAATTGCTGAAAAGCGTGCAGCTACAGAGCGTGCGGCTCAGCTTGCAAAGCGCCGCAAGGTTGTGTCTCTTGAAAGCCTTAAGGAACAGTTCGCTAAGTCTGAAGTTGACATGCTGAACATTGTTATTAAGGGTGATTCTTCCGGTTCTGTTGAGGCTTTGGAAGATTCCTTGATGAAGATTGAGGTTTCTGAAGAAGTTGGAATCCAGGTTATTCACCGCGGTGTTGGTGCAATTACTCAAAATGATGTGAACTTGGCAACTGTCGATAAGGCTGTGATTATTGGCTTCAACGTGCGTCCAAACCGTCAGGTTGCTGATTTGGCAGACCGTGAAGGCGTGGAAGTTAAGTACTACTCGGTTATTTACAAGGCAATCGAAGATATCGAAGCTGCTTTGAAGGGTATGCTTAAGCCAGAATTCGAAGAAGTTGTTACTTCGCATTCCGAAATTCGCGAAATCTTCCGTTCTTCCAAGTTCGGCAATATTGCTGGTGTTATGGTCCAAGACGGCGAAGTCAAGCGCGGTACGAAGTGCCGTATTTTGCGCGACGGCGTTGCTACAGTCAACGATCTGGAGATTTCCAGCTTGCGTAGGTTTAAGGATGACGTGCAATCCGTTAGCGAAGGTTACGAAGCTGGTGTTAACCTCGGCAGCTTCAACGACATTGAGCTTGGCGATATAATCGAAACCTTTGAAATGAAGCAGATTGAGCGCAAGTAATTATGGCAGGAACGAATCCTAGAGCTGCACGTATTGCAGCATTAATTCAGCGCGTAATCGCTTCTAATATGGAATCGCATTTGCACGATAAGCGTTTGGCGAGTGTGACTATTACGGAAGTGCGCGTTACGAACGATTTGCAAATTGCAAAGGTCTACTGGACTCAACTTGGTCACGAAGGCAAAGAGCAGGGCGAGCGTCAGCGTGCAGCACAAGCTTTGCAGCAGGCTCACGGCCGACTGCGCTCTTTGGTCGGTGCAAAAGCTGGATTGCGTTTGACTCCTCAATTGAAATTCATTTATGACGAAGTGCCTTCTGAAGCGCACGAAATTGAGGATATTCTTGTTGCAGCTCGTCATCGTGATGAAGAATTAGCTAAGTTGCGTGAAAATGCTAAGTATGCTGGCGATGTCGATCCGTATAAGAAGCCGCGCGAAGTTGAAGAATCTGACGATGACTTTGACGACGACGATGACTTTGAAGAGGACGATGCCTTTGAAAGCGACGACTTTGAAGACACGTCTGAATCGTCTGACAACAATTAAATCTCAAAGCAAACTCAATGTGAATCGTATAGTAGCTAGATTTAACTTATGTGCATACCAGATTCAGGATTACTGCTTGTAGATAAGCCGCAAGGTGTTACAAGTCACGATATTGTTGCGTGCGCTCGTCATTTGTTGCATACAAAGCGAGTTGGTCACGCAGGGACGCTTGATCCTATGGCAACAGGATTGCTAATCATAGGTTTTGGCAACGCAACGCGACTTTTAAATTACATGTTGGGGCACAATAAAACCTACGAAGCAGTAATCCGCTTAGGAGAAGCAACTACTACTGATGACGCAGAAGGTGAGATTCTTCCGGATGACGCATTAAATATAGGTCCGGGGGTTCATGTTGCTAATAGCGACACGTCTTTTGAAAGTTCACTGTCTTTTGAAAAGCAACTGTCTTTTGAGCGAATTAAGCAAGTTGTTAGCGAAAATTTAGTAGGCAAAATTATGCAAGCTCCTACTGCTTTTTCTGCTATTAAAATTAATGGTCAACGAGCTTATGATTTAGCGCGCGAAGGAAAATCAGTAGAGATTGCTCCTAGAGAGATATTTGTTAGTGATTTTTCAGTGAGCAATCCTCGAATTACTAGGGGAGTGAGTGGGAAACTCGTATGCGATATATCTGCAAAAGTTTCTTGCAGTAGTGGAACATATATTCGCGCTTTAGCTCGCGATTTAGGTCGCTTACTAGGAGTTGGTGGGCATCTTATTCAGCTTCGTCGCACTAGCGTTGGTGATTTTTCGGTTACTGATTCGCGAGTTCTTAAACTTCGCGCTCAAATGCGAGAATTTACTGATCGCAATGGAGTATTGCAGCATCGCTCAAAAGCAGTTCCTAGTGACGATTTTGACGCAAATAATATGCTTCCTAAAATTTGCTTAAATATGATGGATGCAGCTTCGTATTCGCTTCCAACTTTAAGCATTGATGAAAATCAAGCTAAAGACTTGCGTTTTGGGCGCTGGATTGAGCTTAAATCTGGCATAAATTACGAAAATTATCCTGCAATAGCGTACGTTCCAAACGCAAATACTGCGGAATGTGACGTTGTTGCAGTAGTTGAATTGACAAAAAATATAAAAAGTAATCAAATCAAACCAATTGTGGTATTTCCGGCAAGCGAGAAGACTGGTAAACTAGATAAGTATTTAAAATAACGAATTGCGTAATTTGCGTAGTTTGCTTGAGTAATGCTTGAACGCGGATAGTAAGGATATCATGAAGGTCATCGACATTCGACCAGATGCCAACGGCATGATTAATTGGCCAACGTTAAGTGCGGAGCGTAAAGCGGTTGTTACCATTGGCGTATTCGACGGTATGCACAAAGGTCATCGCGAGGTTATTCGTCGTACTGTGGATCTTGCGCATCGTCATGGAGCGTTTTCAGTAGTGATTATGTTTGATCCACGTCCAAGCGTAGTGCATGCTAATCCTGATTTATACGATGATTTTGGCGACGTTAATTCTAAACTTCCGGACGATCCGGATGCTCTTACAAGCGTGCGTCAACGTTTGCGCGTGATGTCGCAGTTGGATGTTGATCATGTTGTGATTGTGCGCTACAGCCTTGCTTTTGCTGCAAAATCGTACCGTTTCTTCTTAGGCCAGCTTGTTGGAAAGCTCGGTATGCGAGCATTAGTTCTTGGCTCTGATGCTGCGCTTGGTGCTCGTCGTGCTGGTGATATCAAAGCAATTCGCGAGTTGTCTCAAGCAACTGGAGTTTTTGAGCTTATTGAAGTAGAGGATTTGGGTCCAGATGACGTTCGCGTGCCTGATCCTATTGTTCATGAAGTTCCACAGGAGCCTGGAGATCCTAAAGATCCTTCTGAGGGCATGAATAAAGCTGAATATCGTGCTTGGAGTAAGAGCATGCCAAATAAGAAAGTGCGTGCTTGGAGCTCTACAAATGTGCGCTGGATGTTGGCTACTGGTCGAGTCAAAGAAGCGCGTGAAATTTTGGATCAGCCGCATCGCGTTGAAGGAACAGTAGTTCATGGAGACGAGCGTGGGCGCGAGATTGGATTCCCAACAGTAAATCTTGGCGAAAAAATTGAAGGCTATGTGCCAGTTGATGGCGTGTATGCAGGTTGGGTTGTTGATTTAGATGCTGACAATAAGAACGATGTCAGGCCATCGAAAAATGCTGTTCCAGATGTGAGTGTTTTGCGTCGTGATGAGCTTCATTTAGGCGTTCATTCTCCGTGGCGTTGGCCTGCTGCGATTTCTATTGGAACTAAGCCAACATTTAATAAAGATGGCGAAGAAGATGCAGAGCGCACTGTTGAAGCTTACGGATTGTTCGACGATTGGAAAGACTTGTACGGGCATCGCGTTTGCATTGAGTTTGCTAGTTTCTTGCGTCCGCAACAGGCTTTTGACTCAGTTGACGCGCTAAAAGATATGCTCAAAGCTAATGTTGAGCAAGTGCGCGAGATTACAGACGCTGAAGCTGAAGTCTGATTTTGATATTTGCGCTTAGTTGCTTTTAGTTGCGATTATTTTTGCTAGTTGCGTTTATCTTATAGCCCAAGTGCTTTTAAAATTGTGTTTGCTAAAGCATAAAATATACTTATGATGAACGCATCAATCAATCTTGAGCAAAGTGAAACATATAATCGCGCGTTTGGAGCTATTGTTGGTCTTGCTATAGGCGATGCGCTTGGAATGCCAACTCAAAGTATGAGCGCTCAAAGCATACGCCGTTTTTATGGCGGTCCAATTACAAGATTAATGGATGCTGTAAGTCAGCAGCCAATCGCGCCAAATATGAAAGCAGGTTCCGTAACTGATGATACTGAGCAAGCTTTTTTACTTGCTGAACGCATAATCGCAGATAATGGCAATATTGACAACAACAAGTATGCGCAAAATCTTTTAGATTGGGAAGATGCAATGCGCGAAAAAGGTTCCTTGGATTTGCTGGGACCGTCAACTAAGTCAGCTTTAAAAGCACTTGTAAATGGAGTAAGTCCTGAAGAAACAGGCAAATTTGGCACAACTAATGGTGGTGCAATGCGTGCGACGCCAATTGGCATTGCTTTCAAACCAGGTGAATCTCTCGCTAATGCAGCCAGAAAATCATGCTTAATTACTCACAATACGACTCAAGGAATTGAATCTACAACTCTTATTGCTGCGGCAGTGAGTTTAGGTATTGAAGGTTGCGAGAATCCGCTTAAAGAAGCAATAAAATTCGTAAAATCGCTTCCAAAATATGGCAATTGGAGTGCAAAAGCAAGCGTTATAAGTAGGGTCGAATTTTTCACTAAAAAAGCTGAAGAGTTGAGTTTCGCATCTGTTAGTGACGAAGAATTTGCGGAAATACTCCAAAATGATTGTGGTACAAGTGTTGAAGCTAATGAATCCGTAGCTGCAGCTTTCGCAATTGCAACTCGCTTTGCGAATGAACCAACCAAAGCTGCGTGTTTTGCAGCATCGATTGGCGGAGATACCGATACGATTGCTGCAATGTGCTCTGCGATGTTGGGTTCAAAATACGGTTCGCAAGTATTCGATGCAAAAATACGAGAACGCGTTTTAGAGAATTTGCGAGTCGATCACTGCTACGACGTAGAAAAGATGGTGTATGCTTTGTGCTTAATTAGAAAAAATTAGAAGATTGAGAAAAGTAGAGAATATGCTGCATAGTAGCTTTTAGAGGCGATTGCAATGTACAAATCAAACATAAGCTTGAATGAAAAAGCAAGTTTGGTAGTGCCGCAAGTAATCTCGCTTGGCCAAATTATCGTAGACGTAACTATGAAAGTTAGCTCTGTTCCTAAGCCTGGTGAAGACATATTTGCAAACTCGTATAGTATGAGCGCTGGTGCAAGTTACAACATGCTATTTGCTGCAAGTCAAATGGGAGCTAAAGCGCAATGGGCTGGCGTTTTGGGTGAAGGCTATTTTGCAAATATTATTTCTAAAGCTTTAAACGAAGCACATATTTCGCATATTGGCACAAAAAATTCCATGCTTGATTCAGGATTTTGTATAGCTCTTACGGATAAAAGCGCAGAGCGAACTTTTATATCTACTAAAGGTGCGGAAACTAGTGGTGACGAGCATGCTTTTGACTTAGTAAACCCAAATCCGCAAGATGTTGTGTACATTAGCGGATACACGTTTGTAAGTCCTATAAAACGCGCGCTTTTGCGGTTTATGCTAAGAACAAGCGGTTTGTGCGGTTTAGGTAGTAGCGGTTTAGGTAGTAGCGGTTTAGGTAGTAACGGTTTAGGTAGTAACGGTTTAGGTAGTAGTGCTTTAGAGAGTTCTTTTGATAAACATAAGCGCCGGTTTACAGCGATTTTTGATGCGTCGCCAATGATTGCAAATATTTCAGATGAAGATTTAAAAGCTTTGATTGACTACGCGCCAATTTGGTTGTGTAATGCTAGAGAAGCTGAGATTTTAGCAAAAAGGCTTAACGCTTGGGGAAATGGCGAAATTGAAGATGATGGCAGCGAAGATGCTGACGAAAGCAAAGATGCTGATAACAAAAACTTTACTGACGAAACTAATAATCAACTTACAAAATACAAAATTGAGCGTTTACAGCGTGCGCTAAAAGCTCCGCTCATCGTTCATGCAGGATCTTGCGGAGCTTGGGTGTGTGATTTAGGCAAAGAAGCCGAGCATATTAAAGGTTTTCAAGTAAAAGCAGTAGATACGAATGGAGCTGGCGATGCGCACACTGGCGTACTTGCGGCGTCAATAGGTTACAAAATGACGCTTAAGCAAGCAGTTTTGTATGCGAACGCTGCGGCAGCCATTGCTGTTACCAAATACGGGCCTGCAACGTGCCCTACGAAAAAGGAGATAGAAGATTTTATTAAAACAAATGTTTATTAATACCAACATTTGTTAACTTTTCTTACGTTGTGTAAAGACAAGCAAATCAACCTAAAAAAGAAACTAGGTGAAACAATGAGTAAAGCTAAAGTAGATGAAGCTAAAGCTCAACAAACCCAAAGTTCCTTAAGCATTGAGGAACAAGGCATAGACACAATCAGCGAAAGCGAGCGCAAAGGAACGCCATCAAGCCTATTCTGGCCATGGTTTGCAGCGAATATTTCCGTATTTGCAATGTCGTACGGAGCGTGGGCGCTTGGTTTTGCAATATCCTTCTGGCAAGCAACGTTGATGACAATAATCGGCGTAATTGTGTCATTCCTGCTGGTTGGAGTGATTTCAATAGCTGGCAAACGTGGAAACGCTCCAACAATGGTATTGACTCGCGCAACGTTCGGCGTACGTGGAGCAAACATTCCAGCAGCACTAAGTTGGATTGCGACGCTCGGATGGGAGATTTCTCTAGCAATAACTGCCGTTCTTGCAATGGCAACAGCCGCAGAAAAGATCGGCTTGGGTAGTGGCACGAGTGTTAAAATCGTGAGCACAATCATCGTAGTTGGATTAATTGTAATTGTTGGAATTTACGGCTACGACTTAATTATGAAGTGCCAGCAAGTTATAACAATTGTAACGGGAATAATCACTCTTGGATTCTTCGTACTAGGCTGGGGACACATAAACTTTGATGCGATTGGCAAAATTCCAAACGGATCTCTTCCTGCAATGCTCGGTTGCTGCTTCTTCGTTATGACAGGATTCGGCATAGGCTGGGTTAATGTTGCGGCTGATTACTCTAGATACTTGCCTAGAAAATCTTCAAATAGCGGAATCGTTTTTTGGACTACTTTTGGAGCGTCAATTGCAAACGTGTTCCTAATTTTCTACGGTCTTCTACTTGCAGCTTCTAATATGAAATTAGCTCAAAACGTTGGAAACGACCCGATTGGAGCAATTGCTGCAATCTTGCCAGCGTGGTATTTGATTCCGTACACGATCGTAGCGGTTCTAGGACTTATGTCTGGAGCAATTATGGACAATTATTCAAACGGTCTTGCGTTGCTATCTTTTGGAATACGTATTCCTCGAACTGTTGCAGCAATTATTACTGCAATTCTAACTACTCTTGGCGTTGTTTATGTCACGTTCTTCTCCGACACATTTATTGGACCATTCCAGGGCTTCTTAACGACTTTGGGAGTGCCGATGGCTGTTTGGGCTGGAATGTTTACTACGGATGTGCTTGTTCGAAAAAAAGATTATTGCACTGAGGACTTGTATAAGCCGGAAGGTCGCTACGGTGCTTGGAATGTTAAAGCTTTTGCGATTCTTTGCGTTGGAACGATTGTTGGATGGGGTTTGGTCGTAAACTCTGCAGCGAAATGGCTTACATGGCAAGGTTATTTGCTTTGGTTTGTTGGCGGAAAATCAAGTAGCTGGGCTGGTGCAAACCTGGGCGTAATAGTTGCGTTACTAATCGGCTTGATCGGCTCTTTAATTTTCCAGCGTAAAGATATTGCTAAGCAAGAAGCGGATTTGCAACAAGCGAAGTAGGTTTGCAGACAAGCGAAATTGCAGAATAAAAATAAAAATAAAAATAAAAATAAAAAAGGATATTCGTATGAAAGGATATTCAAATGATTAAAGAAGACGAATGGTTAGTGGTAATCGACAGACAGCGCGTTTTTTGCGAAAGTGAGTGGTCTACTTGGGCGTGTGCAGATCACACTTACGATTCAACAACCGAAGCTTTTACAAAACTTGCAAAAGCTTATGGTAATCGAGTAATTTACACGCGCTACGTAGCACCGCTTAAGCCAGAAAACGCTTGGGTTGACTATTTTAAAGATTGGCCACAATTCCTCGTAAAACCTGACGACCCAATGTATGATTTCACTCCAGAAACAGCAGAACTTGCGGAAGGTCACACTGTAGTTACGTGCGAAACTTTCGGCAAATGGTGTGCGAAACTTAAAGCTGCATTAGGCGGATGTCACAAGATAACAATTTGCGGAGTTGCAACAGATTGTTGCGTATTAACAACCGCTTTAGCTGCAGCGGATAATGGCGTTGCTGTGCGTATTGCAGAAGATGCTTGTGCAGGAAGCACGCCGGAAAATCATAAGCTAGCTCTTAAAACTATGGAGCTTTTTACACCGCTTATAACAGTGTGCAGCACAAGCGAAATCCTTTAAAGTAAGTAGCACTTGGGCATTTGCTTAGCTTATAGCCCAAGTGCTTTTAACGCTTCTCGTACTGTGCTAACTTCAATAATTTCTAATCCTGGAATACTAACTCTTTTTCGCATATGGCAGACTATTGCGCGCTTATATCCTATTCGCGCAGCCTCACGCAATCGTGGCTCTATTCTTGGCACTGGGCGAACTTGACCAGTTAAGCTCATCTCACCAATTGCGCAAGTTTTAGGAGTTACTGCTTTCCCGGCAGCAGCACTAGCTAAAGCTGCTACGATTGCTAAGTCGCAAGACGGCTCTTTTGCCAACGCTCCTGCAATAGTAGATACGTACAAATCTTTTGCAAGTAAATTAACGCGTCCGTGACGATATAAAACTGCTGTAAGCATTGCAAGACGGTTAGAATCAACACCAGAAACTGCGCGGCGAGGAGTAGGCAGAGCTGATTGCGTTACAAGTGCTTGTATTTCAATTGGCAGGCTTCTGTGTCCTTCAAGCGTAAAAGTGACGCAAGTTCCGTCGTTTGTGCCATCTTGCGCATTTTTGCCTTGATTATCGTTTTCTGTAGAAGACAAAAACAGTCCGGAAGGATCCGGCACTTCCTCAATTCCTTCACCGCTCATATCGAAGCAGCCAACTTCGTCTGTAGGACCAAAGCGATTCTTTACAGCTCTTAGCATGCGTAGCGCTGTTTGTGTGTCGCCCTCAAATTGACATACTGTGTCAACTAAATGCTCAAGCGTACGCGGTCCTGCTATTGAACCATCTTTTGTAACGTGCCCAACTAAAAGTATCGGAATGTTGTTAGCTTTAGCAACGTCGATAAGTGCGCTCGCAACTTCTCTAACTTGTGTAGAACCGCCTGTAATACCATCTACTTCTTGTGCGGAAATCGTTTGCGCAGAATCGACAATAGCAAGCGTAGGGTGATGCGTTTCAATAAGATCTAGTACAGTGTCAAGATCGCCTGTTGTTGCAAGTAATAAATAATCGTTTACAGCGTTAATTCTAGACGCGCGCAATTTAACTTGCGCTGCTGATTCCTCGCCGGAAATATACAATACAGGGGGAGTGTTGCTTTCTTTTGATTGCTTAGATACGTAAGCTGCTGTTTTTAGAAGTAGTGTCGATTTTCCGATACCTGGCTCTCCTGCTATAAGAGTTACGGAGCCTGGCACAAGCCCTCCGCCTAATACGCGATCGAATTCGCTAAAACCTGTGTGGATGCGCATTGCGTCGTCTGCTTGAATTTCGCTAATTGGTTGCGCGGATGTTGTTGAATCGAGAGTTGAATGTGCGATATTGCGATTAGTAGTAGTTATGCTATCTGGTGAATATGCGCGCGATGCTGCTGTTGTGCGCGATGCTGCTGTTGTGCGCGATGCTGCTGTTGTGCGAGATGCACGCGTTGTGCGAGATAATCCGCTAACTCGCGCTTCTCTAAACTCGTTCACTGTGCCCCATTCGCCGCATTCAGGGCAGCGACCGTACCATTTTGAGCCACTCCAACCGCATTCGGAGCATAAATAGTGAAGAGTAGATTTACTAGCCATATCTTGACGCTATACGCTTTATTAGACAATCATATTTTGTATTTGTTTTTGATTGTAAAGCGTTTTTGCGCACTAAAAGCGTCATCGCGATGTGACATAATGCAAGTATGTCGAAATCGAATGCTTCAAGTATGAATGCTTCAAAGATGGGTGCGTTGAATATGAATTCCTCAAGTGTCAATAATTCATCACACAACAAGTTATTAGTTGTGTTGACTTCAGCTGCAGTAATTGTGGTTTTGGCTTTAATTTCAGCGTTTATGTGGCCAGGTTGGGCATTGAATCACGAAAATGTTGCGAGCAAAAATCATATGGTAATGCCTAAAACGCCTTCTATACCATCGAAACCTTTGCCAGCATCTTCTACGGCATTGCTTAAGGCTATGCCAGATAGCGTACTTGATTTCGCTCGTGTTGACGCTATACCTAGTGCAAATTGGACTGAATCGTCGCCTTTGGAAGAGTATTCTGTTAAGTACTCAACCGGTCAGCCAGATGGTGAAGTGTCTGTAACTGTTGCTCAATGGTCGAATCGTGATTCTGCGAACAAGCAGTATGAAGCGTTAGTTGATGGACTTAAGGGTTCTGATATCGCAAGTGGGAAAATTCAAGTTTCTGGCAAGACTTACGGTAGCTATGTGTTGCGAAATGATGAAAATGATAAATCACAGGCTAGCGCGTTGTGGCAGAACGATACTGCTGTTTTTGAAGTAAAAGGCTCAAAGCAAGCAGTAGAGCGTTTTTATCACAAATTCCCGATGTAAATTGTTGTAAAAAATGATGTTCTTTGTAATATCACTCCACAAAGTCGTTCAAACGGTGTAACATTAGGCGAGTTGCACACTTTACATAGGAATGGAGGCTTCAGATGGGTTCTGTCATCAAGAAGCGCCGCAAGCGGATGAGCAAGAAGAAGCACCGCAAACTGCTGCGTAAGACTCGTCACCAGCGCAAGTAATTTTCTTGCTATGCGTTGATGCGTGTCTGAACGTTTAGGCACGTAAGACTTTTTTGAAGCGTCGGTTTTTCCGGCGCTTTTTTGTATACAAAAAAGTAGAGCCCGCGTTTGCGGACTCTACTTTTATATTAGTTTCGCTACTTATTTGGGTTCGTAAGAGTGCGAGGACCGTTTGGATCGCCGACGATCACAGTGTCAACCATGTTCAAGAACAATCCGTGTTCCACAACGCCAACAGTCTCAATCAAATCCTTCGCCAACTCCTGTGGATGCTCAATGCGCTCCATGTGCAAATCAACCACAAAGTTGTTCTCATCGGTGCGCACTTCCTTGCCGTCTGCATCGAGACGCAAAACTGGCTTATATCCACGCTTTTCGAACTTACGAATCACCTGCGCGGAGCCAAATGGAATCACCTCAACAGGAAGTGGGAACTTGCCAATCGTGTCGACTACCTTGCTTGCGTCAACAATCCACACAATGCGGTCGGAATTAATAGCCACAATCTTTTCCCAAAGAAGAGCTGCGCCGCCGCCCTTAATTCCGTTGAAGTTCTTGTCAACTTCGTCAGAACCATCGATTGTAACGTCAATGTGATCCACTTCGTTAATGTCGAGAATCTTAATGCCGTAGCTTTCTGCCTGCTCTTGCGTGCGACGAGAAGTGGTGACTCCTGTGAAGCTCAAGCCTTCTTCCTTAACTCTGCGGCCAAGCTCGTCAACCAAGAAGCGCACTGTAGAGCCGGTGCCAAGACCAACCATCATTCCATTCTTTACAATCTTCGCGGCTTCAATGCCTGCTGCTTTTTTAAGCGCATCTTGTTGTGCTTTATCCATTATCCCTGCTTTCTTGTTTTTGTTATTCCCGAGTTCGCCGATGAACTTCCATCGCTATTTGCGGGAGAGGCTTTGTGCTTTTGTGCGCGCCTCATTTTCGTACATTTCCATATTAGTCTGCGTGCAGATTTTTAGTATGACTTTATCATTGATTTAGGTAGAAGGCGGTTGGGGATAAATGCAAGGTGCCGTCTGGTTCTACGTAGCCGCTTACGTTAATTGTGCCGGAAATAAAACGCGCCTCGCCGTTAAAACTTGGGCTTGTATTTGGTGGAGGAGTAAACTGCAGCACGCCAGAAACACTTAATCCTTGAACTGGTTTAGATGCAGTTTGCGTAACATTTTGCTCTGTTTTTGGAACTCCTTGAACAATAGTTACAGCGTCTTGCTGGTGTACATCTTGTTTATTTTCTATTGGTAGTGCATCTTTTTCGCTATTTTCTAACGTTTCACGCTTTGTTTCACGCGCTTGTTCACATGTTTCTTCTTGCTCTTGTTTAGACTTCGTTTCCCATGCTGCTTCTTGCGCTTGTTCGCGCACTGATTCATTTGTAGATTCAGTTAGATCACTAGCGTTTTTACTATTTTGTGCAGAAAAATCAGGATTAATATCTTCGCCAACTGTGCGTTCAAGATGATATTCTGCATTGGAAATTTTGCCATCTAAAAGCATTTTCGCATCACTTGGCACATTCGTACCTTTTGCATATTCAGAAGCAAGAAGCGACTTCCAGCCTTCTAAAGGCAAGTATCCGTCCTTCAAACCATTTCGGCAATCTTCCGCATATCCGCGTGCTAATGTATCAACTTTTTCGTTTCCTGCGTTTCCTGCGTGTCCCTTAACCCACACGAATTTTACGGCACCTTCGCGCTTAGTAATTTCCGCGTCGATTGCGCGAATCAGCTCGGAGTTTTTAACAGGCTCGTTTTTAGAGTTTTTCCAACCGTTCTTTTTCCATCCGTGAATCCACGTAGTTGCGCAGTTTATAGCGTATTGTGAATCACTTTCGATTGTGAGCGGCTCGCTTCCAGGATGTGCTCGTAAAGCTTCCAAAACAGCGCATAATTCGCCAATTTGATTTGTGCCATTAGTTGCGCCGCCAGCATCTGCATTGCCTGTGTGATAGTGTTCGTTAGAGCTACCAGACTCGTCAATGTGGTCTGCCCACGCCCAACCCATTGAACCGTTTGGGTTTCCGAGCGCGGAACCGTCTGTAGAAACAACAATCATGACAAAACCTTTCAAAAATGCGCCGGCTGCAGATTGCAACCAGCGCAATTAGTAGATTCTTTATTTACGCAAGATTATTACGTTACGCTAAAGCCTTGTCTACTACAGCAGTAGCTTCCTCAAGCACCTTGTCAAGTGCTTCTGGAGAAACGAAGGATTCTGCGTAAACCTTGTAAATATTCTCGGTACCAGATGGGCGAGCAGCGAACCAGTTGTTCTTAGTCGTCACCTTCAAGCCGCCAATCTTTGCGCCGTTTCCAGGAGCTTCCGTAAGCTTTGCGGTAATATCTTCGCCAGCAAGCTTGGTTGCTTCAACGTCGTCACCGCTCAAAGCTGCGAACTTCTGCTTTTGCTCAAGCGTGGTTGGGGTATCGACGCGCTTATACCAGCTTTCGCCAAAGCGAGCAACCTGATCCTGGTGAAGCTGAGCTGGGTTCTTGCCAGTCTTTGCAGTAATTTCCGCAGCGAGCAAATCAGGAATCAAACCATCCTTATCAGTGGTCCACACGCGACCATCCTTGCGCAAGAAGCTCATACCGGAGCTTTCCTCGCCGCCGAAAGCAACTTCGCCGCTAAAGAGTGGGTCAACGAACCACTTGAAGCCAACAGGAACTTCCACAAGCTTTGCGTTAATAGAAGCAGCCACGCGGTCGATCAAGGAAGAAGACACAAGCGTCTTGCCGATAGCAGTATTCTTTGGCCAATCCGGACGAGCGCCGCCGAACAAGTACTCCACGCACACTGCAATGTAGTGGTTCGGGTTCATAACGCCCCAGTTAGGGCACACAATACCGTGGCGGTCAGCATCTGGATCGGTGCCGCCAACCAAATCGTACTTATCCCAAGCGCCAGCGTTAAGCTGATCAACTAAGCCCTTCATTGCGTAAGGGGAGCTTGGATCCATACGAATCTTGCCATCGTGGTCAATAGTCATGAATCGCCAAGTTGGATCAACTTCTGGACGCACAACGCCAATGTTCAAGCCGTACTTTTCGTTCATAAGTGGCCAGTAGTTTACGCTTGCGCCGCCGAGTGGGTCAATTCCCAAACGCACGCCGCTGGAGCGAATCACATCGAAGTCAATTACATTAGCCAAATCGCTAACGTAGTGTTCGCGGTAATCGAAGCCTTCAACCAAGTCAGACTTGATTGCTTCCTCGAAAGGTACGCGCTTTACGGACTTGTAATTGTCGAGCAATTCGTTTGCGCGAGCTGCAATTGCGTTAGTTACATCTGCAGGTGCAGGGCCGCCTGTTACAGGATCGTACTTAAAACCACCGTCGGTTGGTGGGTTGTGCGAAGGAGTGACGACAATGCCATCAGCCAAGCCGTCGCCGCTAAAACGCTGAGTGCCGTCGGCTGCGCGATTATGCGTCAAAATAGCTTGAGAAACAACAGGAGTTGGCACGAAATCGCCGCGAGAATCCACGCGAACGTGAACTCCGTTAGCAACCAAAACCTCAATAGCGGTTTTTTGAGCAGGCTCAGAAAGAGCGTGCGTATCGCGACCAATATAAAGAGGACCAGTTACGCCAGCTTTTTTGCGATATTCAGCAATAGCTTGCGTAATTGCCACAATATGAGCTTCGTTAAACGAAGTTTTCAAAGCAGAACCACGGTGACCGGACGTGCCGAAAATCACTCGCTGCTCTGGAATGTTGGAATTTGGAACTTCATCATAGTAAGCGCCAACCAAAGCGTCGACGTCGACTAGATCTTCTGGGGTGGCGGGCATTCCCGCATTTTTTGCTACCATAACTTTTTATTTTGCCACGGTGCTTGTATTTTATATTTTCACACGCATTTTGGTTTCACATACGTTTGTATATTCGTGTTGTGGAGATTTGAGATTTTTTGCACTGATTGGATGCTTGTACGTTTATGAAGTTTTGCAGTTGCGCTCTGCAGACGCTGATTCCTGTTGATTAGCGAACACTAGCATCCGTGCTACTGCATGTGCCACTCCAGGCACTCCTACCGCACCACAGAAAACTAGCGGTTTTATTAGTAGTGGGAGATAGGAATTGCTTGGTCGAGCAATATAAAAGCGGAACGATAGTAATAATCTTGTTGACGAATACTATTTTTGAAAGAAAGTAACTAAAAAACTAAACTTAACTATACAACCTTTAAGTCCAAATAAGGTATAAGAGCGTAGCGCTGCGAGACAAGTAATTCCTATCTCACACAGCCACACAAGAAACCCGCCAGCAAAACACCAGCCCCAAAACTCGCGCCACACTAAATGTTACTTATTTGCTCACAGCAACGCTGGTTTTTACGCTTGTTGGTACTCTTACGCACAATGCTTGCTTGTCAACAGTGAAGCGCAAATGTTTCGTATAGCCCAAAATGTCGCCATCTACTTGCACTGGAGCAGATTTTTCTAATTGCACTTCTGCACTAAAACCTTGCGTTTGGTCAATTCTTGAGCCTGCAGAAAGCGAATCCTGCTGTAGCGCGCGCCCGGTTAGCGTTTGGTGTATTACTCCTCGGAACAAATTAGCCCAACCAATTAAACCGCCCGAAGTGTCAATAATCTCAAAATCAAGCACGCCATCGTCGTACGCTGCTTCTGGCATAAGCGAAAACATAGGAATCTGACCGCAATTTCCAGCCATAAGTGTGCGGAAAGACAATCCTTTTAGCACGCTTTCGTCGCCATTCGAACGCTGTAAGGTGACGGTTGCGCGATATTTTGGCATAAACAAATGCTTTACGCCAGAAACAAAATAAGCAAGCCAACTAATATTCTTTTTTAAGTTTGGATCAGTGTCGTCAATCATTAACGCGTCAAAACCAATGCCTGCAATAATTAAGAATGCGTGTCCATGATCTTCTTCTGTATTGTCGAGAATCGTTACGCGCCCAACGTCAACCTGCCTAGAGCCGTGAGAAGTTGCAACACGCAACGCAGCATCCACGTCGTTTACTGGAATTCCCATATTTCTAGCAAAAAGATTGCCAGTTCCAATAGGAATAATTCCCATCGCATGACCTTTACCGCTTACTGCGCTCGCAACAGTACGAACTGTGCCATCTCCGCCTACTGCTACTACTACGTTAGCTCCGTTTGAAAGCGCTTCTAAAGCGCATTCGCGCCCATCTTTATCTAATTGCGTATCAATAATTTCGTAGGTTAAATTGCGTTCTTCGCAATAATTTTTAATACTTTCGCGATACGATTCCGCTTGCGGTTTTGAAGGATTAAGTATGAATGCGTAATGCACTGAGTCGCCGTGTCGTTTAGCAAGTTTTTCTGCCAAATGATGACGTTTTAAAGCGCGTGAAACAATCATGATGACGAATGGCGCGAGTACAAGCGCGAATACAACCATCATAAGAGCAATAGTCGCTTGAATAGGCATAGTTGGCATACCTCCTATTCTTGCACATTATTTTTTCTACAATACTAAATTTTTCGGCATATTGCGAATATTTACGTTTTTTACACATTTGTATATTATTTATTGTTTTTTATAAATATTGTTTTGATTGCTTTCGCGCATTTTTCGTGCGCATTTTATAGCCATTTATATATCCGGTTATTTAGCCATTTATGCTCCTATGCATCGCTAATACTAATTTCGTGCGTCGCTAGTGATAAACTATTCAAACGTGTCTGTCGCATACAATTATTGAGCAGAGGTTTTGAATATGGCTGAATTACAGCAAAATTTTGAGGGAGATGAATCCTTCAATATTACATCTAGTAATATGCCTGATGATGCTAGTGACGATACTGTTGCTTTTATGCAGGTTCCTCAAAGTCATGCAGAAGATCAAATGGTTGATGATTCTGATAATTCTGTTAATTATGAGGGAACTCTTGCCGATAATTTAGGCGAAGTCGCAGATGAAGAAGACACTTCTAGAGATATTGTTGACGATATTGTTGACGATATTGCTGGAAACAAGAAGAATATGTTTGGTAATAAAAATGCATATGGCGTGTATGAAAATGCAACTCCTGCCGACTCAACTGCAACTGATTCATTTAGAGTAGTGGAGCCGAAAGCAAAGAAGCATCGTGCGAACCGTTCCGCATTGGCGTTAATGTATTCGCTTCTTATTTTTGTTATTTTGTTAGCTGCAGCATTTTTTGCACTTCATTTGTATTTCAACAACCGAGTTGCTCCAGGTGTTGATTTTGGTGATGCTTCTATTACGCGTAATCTCACTGGATATCAGGAAGATGCTATAAGCAAAACTGTTCAGAATGCTGTAGAAAATAGCAAATTAGAAATTAGTGATGATCAAGGCAATAGTATTGATGCAGATTTGAGCCAGCTTGGTGTCAAGATTGATAAGAATGCAACTGTAAAAGCTATTATGAATGCTAAGCGAGATAATTTATTTACTCGCATTATGCCTTGGGTTCATCAAACTGTGAGCTTGAAAGCTGAGCGCGATGATTCCGCTTTGGATTCGTACTTATTGCATAAGTTTATTCGTGAAAGTGATCGCGCTGTGCCTTATAGCGCAGTTTTCGACAAGGATTCTGAATCTTTCAAAGTAGAAGATGGCGTACCTGGTCGCACTATAGAAACTATGTCTGTCCGCGAAGCAGTAAAAAAGTTAATTGCTCACCCTGGTAAAACAGTAAAAGTTTCTGTTACATCTCGACGCACTGATGCTCCTATTAAGCTTGATGCAGCGCAAAAATTTGTAAACGATTTAAATAAACTTCTTGAGAAAAAAGTCACGTTTAATAACGGCGACGGCAAAGATTTTACTGTTCCAAAAGAAGCGATTGCGTCTTGGATTAGTGTAAACGCAGATACGACTCGCCGTAAGCTTTCTTACACAATTGATGCAGATAAAGCAGATTATTATTTGTCTCAAGTTCTTCCAAAAGAGCTTAATCAGCAAAAAATTAATCAGGAAGATGCAATCGATAAAGAAGGTAAGTTTATTTTCACAACGCTTAAAGGTTCTAACGGTGTTGAAATTAACTATTCCAATAATGTTGCGAAAAAGGCTGTAGAATCTTTGCGAAATGGCAATGATTTCAAGATGGCTGTTCCTGCAAAAGTCACTAAGTTCACAGTTGAGAAGAAGCTTGTTGAAATGCGAATTGTTGTTGACAAAACAACTCAAATGGCTTCTGTATATAGGAATGATGAGCTTGTAAAAACATTCCCTGTTTGCACAGGTAAGCGCGGTGCTGATGATTCAGCTTCTGGCACATTCTTTATTTACTTGCGTTATGCTTCACAAGATATGCGCGGTAGGAACGGCGATGGCTCTCCTTACTTCTCTCCTGGAGTGCGTTGGGTTAGCTATTACCATGGTGGAGAAGGCTTCCACACTGCTTCTTGGAATTATAAGGGTATTGCAACTGGCGATGCTGCAAATCATGGCTCTCATGGTTGCATAAACATGTATGAGCAGGATGCTCACTGGATTTTTGACAATTGCCCACGCGGCACTATTGTGCAAATTGTTGGCACGACTCCGGATGGTCCGGTGCGCGAATGAGCGAATCTGTGGGTAACTCACTTAACAAAGATGAACGCGCTGAAGAACTTTCACTTTCTGCGCGTTCTAATCTTGAGTGTGTGCAAAGCCCACAATCTGTTCCGAAATTAGCTGCGTCTAGACGAATTAGCAGCGCGCCAATTCCTGTGCATGTTACTGCGACATTGTTTGACGCTCCTTCTAAAGCTGAGCGTATTGACAATAAGCCATTGCTTGTGCGTTTTGGTCGCAAAATTGTTACGTCTATTTTCGGCACGTGGATGCGTCTTGCTGGTCGTGTTGCTCGTCGTTTTGGCTGGTTTCCAAGTGTTGAGCCATATATTGGGTATGGAACGCATAGATATGCTCGATTGATTTGCAGGACTGTGTATGCTCCAAAGCTTGGTCATCATTCTGCTCTAAAACGCGGAATTTACGCTATGCTTGTTGTTCCTGCTGTGCGCGTGCGCGTTGCTTTGTCTATTGACGGTATTTCTGTAGAAACGGCTCAAATTGGCGATTCTGAAATATACGATAAGCCTGAAGGTTCGCGCGATGGCAGTGCAGAGTATTGTATTTCTGACCGTGCAGGATATTTAGATTTAATTACAGAGCGCGCTTTAGAGCCTGGTCGTCACGTTGTTTCGTATTCTGTTAGTGACCGTGAGCCTGTAAAAGCGAGTTTGTTTGCTATTGACGCAAATGTTCCTATTGGTGTTATTTCGGATGTTGACGACACTATTATGGTTACTCAAGCGCCTTCACCAATTCGCGCTGCTTATAATTTGCTTATTATGAATCCTGCTCATCGTTCGCCAGTTGCTGGAATGTCTGAGTTTTTCCAGTCTTTAGAGCGTTTACGTGACGATATTCCATTTTTCTATCTTTCTACTTCTCCGTGGAATGTTGAGGCTTCAATTCGTCACTTTATTGATCGCGAAAAGTTTCCTGAGGGTCCTCTCTTGCTTCGCGATTTGGATCCGCGCCCTAAAACTTTTATTCCAAACGGACCGCAACATAAATTAGAATTTGCAACTCAGCTTATGGATGATTTTCCTGGTATGCGTTTTGTGCTTATTGGCGACGATGGTCAAAAGGATCCTTTAACGTATGCGAATATTATTCGTAAGCATCCAGGTCGCGTGCTTGCAGTAGGTATTAGGCAATTGTGCAAGAGTGCCACTGTTGAGGATTTCCGTCGTAAATTATCTCGTGATTTTGCTGTTGCTTTAAGTACGTCTAAGCGTGCGTATGTTTTTTCGGATGCTTTTGATAGTGCGTGCGAAGATGCGCAAGAAATTCCTACTATGGCGATTGAAAAATTAAATAATGCTAGCGAGTTTTCTAGTGATATTGATGACTTGGATGGTTTGCATGGTTTTGATGATTTGGATGATACTCAAATGCGCATAATTGAAGCAGAAGGTGCTGCTGGTACTTTGCAAGGCGTGCCATTTTTTGCAGCTCCGCAAGGCAAAGATTTAGCTAAAGTAATGCTTCCGTTTATAGAGGAAGCGATTGCGAAATAGCATAAGATAATTGCAAAATAATTTTGTAATATTAAAGAATTGCAGAAAATATTTCGTTACTAATATATAAAAGCTGAAGAAAATACGTAATGAAAATAAAAGAGGTGTAGCTATGAATAATCAAGATTTCGCAAAGCCAAAAGCAGCAGAACGCATACCGTCGGCACGTGAATTTCATGGCGACACTTATATAGACGAATATGCTTGGATGAAAGATCGCAACAATCCTAAGCTTATGGAATACGTCAATAGTCAAAACGCTTATACTGAACAACGTGTAAAGCACTTAGAAAACTTGCGTTCTACATTATTTGACGAGTTGCGCTCAAGAGTTCAAGAAACAGACATGTCTGTTCCTGTGCGCATGAATAATTACTGGTATTACGTGCGCACTGAAAAAGGCAAACAATACGCTGTGCAATGCCGTATGAAAGTCGAAAATAGTGACGATTGGAATCCGCCAACTATCGACAATTCTGCAAAACCTGGCACAACTGATGGTGAAGAAATTTTATTTGATGCAAACCTTGAATCTGAGCGCTCTGGTGGCAAATTCTTTAAAGTCGGTGGAATGGATTTAAGCGCCGACGGTTTGCGAATGCTGTACGGTGTTGACACTCAAGGCGATGAACGCTTTAACTATTTTATTCGTGACTTTTCTACAAAAACATGTTCTTGGTCGCAGTTGGAGGAATCGTGGGAAAATCTTGCTTCTGCTTCACTTTCTCCAGACGGAAAATGGGTGTTTTATGTAAAGCTTGATGACGCTTGGCGTCCTTATCAAGTTTGGAGGCATAAGGTCGGCACTGAAGTTTCCAGCGATGTAAAAGTTTTTGAAGAAATTGACGAGCGATTTTTTGTTGACGTGTATGAAAGTTTTGACGAACGATACATGATGATCAGCAGTAGTTCAAAGACTACGTCGCGCGTGCTTATGCTTCCTTTGAGCAATCCTGAAGGTGAATTCCGCATGGTTATTGAGCCTGTTGAGGGAGTGGAATACGATATTTCTTTCGCTTGCTTTGAGAATGCTGGCGAAAATGGTGAAGATATTCCAATTGCGATTGTGTGTCATAACGCTAAAAATCCTAATTTTGAAATTGACATTATTGACATGAGAGGAAATTCCGGCAAGTTTGATGAGCATGTAACGTACAAGCTTTCGGATGGAGTATGTATTGCTTCGGGTTCTCCTTATGGTTGCGAGCAGGGAGATGCTTGGCAAAAAGGTGCCGGAAGTGAGCCTATTACAAAGCCTTATAATTCGCCTCAAAATCCTGAAATATTGCAAAATGCAGTTGGATTGAGCATAAGCGGATTGTCAATGTACAAAAATTATGTGGCACTGGCTTACCGTTCTCAAGGTTTGCCGCATTTGGCTGTAATGAGCAAAAAGCGCGCTGTTGAAGATTTTTTGCAAGCAAAACCGTGGCGTTTTTGCGAAGTGCGACCGCTTTCTTCTAAGCTTGCGAATCAATTTACGGATCGACTTGCGGATCAACTCACGGATCAACTCACGGATCAACTCACGGATCAACTTGCGGATCAACTTGCGGATCAAGCGCAAACCGAATCACGCGCTGCGCTCGCAAATATTTCACAAGAAGAAATCAACAATAATCGCTTATTTAGTATTTCTATGACTGGAAATCCTTCGTACGAAGCTCCGCATATGCGTTACGCTTTTGGCAGTTACGCAACTTTAGGTCAACTTCGCGAGTTGGATCCTTTAACAGGCGAAGATGTGTTGCTAAAGCAAGGTAAAATTTTAGGCGAATTTGATGAGCACAATTATGCTGAAAAGCGCGTTTGGATTACTGCTCGAGATGGTGAGCGTGTGCCAGTGTCTCTTGTGTGGCGTCCGGATAAAATTTCTAAAACTGACTCAATGTTTATTACTGGCTATGGAGCGTATGAAATTAGTTCAGACCCTACTTTTTCTGTCGGTCGCTTGAGTTTGCTGGATCGTGGCGTGTTGTATGCGCAAGTGCATGTGCGAGGCGGCGGCGAAATGGGTCGCGCGTGGTATGAGCAGGGTAGGCGCGTTAATAAAAAGCATACTTTTGAAGATTTTGTTGATGCCACGCGTGCTTTGCAAAAAGCTGGTTTTGCTTCAGCTTGCCATACTGTTGCAAACGGTGGTTCAGCAGGAGGCTTGCTTATGGGCGCTATAGCAAATATGGCTCCGGAATGTTATGCAGGAATTGAAGCAGACGTGCCTTTTGTAGATGCTCTTACGTCTATGCTCGACTCTTCTTTGCCGCTTACTGTAACAGAGTGGGATGAGTGGGGAAATCCGCTCGATGATCCTGAAGCTTACGCTTATATGAAATCGTATACTCCTTACGAAAATGTGCCTTGCGCAAAAACGGAAGAGGGCCGCAAAAAGTTAGCTGATTTTCCGAAAATCTTAATCACGTCCTCTATTCACGACACGCGCGTGCTTGTTACGGAACCTTTGAAATGGCTCGCTAAATTGCAAGCTTCTGGTGTTGACGCAATTGCTCGTATTGAAACTGACGGCGGTCACGGTGGCACTTCTGGCAGATACAGGCAATGGCAGGAGTTAGCTTATGAAAATGCGTGGTGCTTGCATGTTATGGGCGTAAATAGTTAGTGGAATCGGCAGAAACTTTACGCTCGTGTAAAGTTTTGGTCGTTTGCGCGCCAAAAAGCGGCAGAAACTTTACAGTCGTGCGCAGTTTATGCCGCCTGTGCGTCTTAATTCGGCAGAAACTTTACGCTCGTGTAAAGTTTTGGTCGTATTCCGCTTTAAAAGCGGCAGAAATTTTACGCGACTGTAAAGTAAATGTCGTTTCCTCGCCTTTCGTGATATCATAGGTCAAGTGATGTGCGTTTTTCGTATGCGTCTTTCACTTGCGTCTTTCACTTGCGTTTTTCGCTTGCGTTTGCGCTCATCCACATACAGGTAGTTCAATGGAGATATCTACTTATTGCTTAATGAAGGGGTAGAGCAGCAATGACAACACTCAGCGTTGACAGCGATGAATTTTCACTGCAACATACCGCATTGTTTAAGCAAGTTCCAGCTGATCAAGTAAAAGAATTGATGCAGTATTTGCAAGAATCGACATTTAAAAAAGGTTCGGCAATTTTTAATGAAGGCGATACTGACCATCGAATGTACTTGCTTGAGCGTGGAAGAGTTAAATTAGTTCGTCATTCAAACGACAATCGTGTGCAATTGCTAAGTATTCACACTCCTGGCGAAATTCTAGGCGAAATTCCAGTTTTTGATCCTAGCGGCGGTCCTCGTACAGCTTCAGCAATATCTATTACAAACAACACTAGAGTTTTATGGCTAGAAAATGACGTGTTATTCAATTGGCTAAACAATCACCCTAGTGTTGCAGTAGATATGCTTCAAGTGCTTGCAGCGCGCATGAGAGCAAATAATGAGCGAATTTCCGACTTAGTTTTTATGGATGTTCCTGCTCGTTTAGCAAAGACTTTGCTGAATTTAGCTTCGAGATTTGGCGAGCCTATGAGCGACGGCTTGCTTGTGCCGCATGATTTGACGCAAGAAGAGCTTGCGCAACTTGTTGGCTCTTCGCGCGAAACAGTTAACAAAGCACTTATGGATTTTGCAAACAGAGGCTGGATTATGCGCCAAGGCAGGTCAATTATTATTTATAAGCCTGGCATGCTTATCCGTCGAGCTGAGCGTTAAAGCGCGAATGTTTATTATCTCGGTTTCCAAGTAGAGGCAAACCTTTAGAATAGTACGCATGCCGAAAAAGAATTCACTGACTGTTCGCCGTGTGCTAGCGCTGTTCCTTACCTACATCACTTTGTGTGTTGCAGGAGGTGTTGCAACAAGTATTATGTTTGTTCCTGGCGTAATGAGCGTGAATAGCATAGTGAAAACAGTAGTGCCTTCACTTCGCGTTGATGGCATCGATTTTGACGTAACTGCTTTGCCGCAAAAATCGCGACTTTACGCTTCTGATGGCAAAACTATTATTGCAACTTTTTATGCTCAAAACCGCACTGTAGTGCCGCTCCGACGCATATCGCAATATATGCAGCGAGCAATGGTTGCTCGTGAAGACCGTCGATTCTTTGAGCATTCCGGCGTAGATATGCAAGGTGTTATTCGCGCATTCGTGCAAACATTCGTTAAAAAGGGAGATATGCAAGGTGGCTCTTCCTTAACTCAGCAATATGTAAAAAATGTGCTTATGATTAAAGCTCACGAAAATAACGATCCTTTAGCTGAGTACCACGCTTCTGAAGGCACTATTGCTCGTAAATTGCGCGAAATGCTTATTGCAATTCAAATGGAGAAAAAATACTCCAAACTTGAGATTTTGCAGGGATATTTAAATATTGCGCAGTTCGGTAGCAATAATATTTACGGCGTAGAAACTGCAGCTCACCGCTACTTCAATACGAGCGCTGCAAAACTTAATCTTGTTCAATCGGCAACTATTGCTGCAATTACAAAGAATCCTTCGCATTACGATCCTTCTATTGAAGCGAATCAGCCTGAAGCGCAAAAGCAGCGCAATATTGTTCTTGATTTAATGCTTCGCCAAGGTTTTATTACTAAGAGCGAGCATGATTCTGCTGCTGCTATTCCTCTTAAAAGCACTCTTAACATACAGAGGGAAGTTTCCAAGATTGGTTGCCAAGCTGCAGGTGATGCAGCATTCTTCTGCGATTACGTGACGAAGAAAATTTTGCACTCTCGCGAGTTTGGTAAAACTGCTGTTGCGCGCGAAAAGTTGCTTACTGAGGGTGGTCTTGATATTTACACAACTATGGATTTGCGTGCTAGCAAGGCTGCTATGAAAGCTGCTAGGGATACGATTCCTGTAAACGATAAGAGCGGTTTTGAAGTTTCAATTGCGGCAATTAAGCCTGGAACTGGTGAAGTTTTGGCGTTTGGTAGCAATCGTATTTATGATGCTACGGATGCTGCAAAATCAGATCCTACGCATACGGCTTTGAACTATGCTGTAGATGAGCGCGATGGTGGCGGTCTTGGTTGGCAGATTGGTTCTACGTGGAAGCCAATTAATATGGTTGCGTGGATGCTTGCTGGAAAGTCAATTAATCAGCCTCTTCGCACTTCTATGCTTTATAACAATGCTGATTTTAATTGCAGCAAATTCCGCGGAGTTGGTAGTTGGTCGGTTCAAAACTCCGGCGGTGGCACTGTTAACCCAGAAACGCCTTTGCAAGGTCTTGTTCGTTCTCACAATACTACGCAGGCGTCTATGGCTCAGCAAATTAAGCTGTGTTCTATTGCAGACGCGGCTAAAATTCTTGGATACCATAATTCGCCTCTTGGTCAGGAAAGTGTGTATTCTGCTAATTCTTTGAACCCGCCTATGACGATTGGTTCTGTGCAAGCTTCGCCTTTAACTGTGGCTAATGTGTATGCAACTCTTGGCGCTGATGGCGTGGCATGTGATCCTATTGCTATTAAGCGAGTTGTTGACAAAAACGGTAAGCGTTTGAAAGTTCCTAGTGCACATTGCCATCAAGCAATTCCAAAGGGAATCGCTCAAACTGCTGCTTATGCTCTGAATCAGGGTGTTGTGCAACCTGGCGGCGAGGCTTCAACTACACAACTTGATGGCGGTCGCAAGACTTTCGCAAAAACTGGTACTAACGAGCAGTACTACATGACTACAGCTGGTTTTGTGCCTTATCAAGTTGCTTCGTTTGTGGCAGTTGGTAACGCTGAATCGCAAAAAAGCTTTAATGGCATGACTATTAACGGTCGCACAATGGCAGCTTGGTACGGTATGTATATTGCAACGCCAGCGTGGAAGCAGTTTATGAACGACTATTTGAAGGCTGCTAACATTCCTGTTGACAACGATTACGGCAAGCCTGATCCAAAGTACACTGCCGGCGGAACTCTGCCTGGTATGCCTAAAACTACTGTTAAAACTGATCAGCAAAAGCGAGATGAAGACGCTAGAAAGCAGGCAGCGCAAGAACAGCAGGAAGAAGCTAAGAAGCAAAAGAACACGCAAGATCAGTACGGCACTGCTCGTCGCGACGACTATAGCAATTCGGGAACTGATAATTATTAAACTGCATTTGTTAAACTGCATTTGTCAACTCGTAATTGCTAGTTAACTTGCTAAATACTAAGTTGTTTTGTGCTGTTCCTACAAATAGACCCTTACTTATGCTACTTGATTGTGAGCAAAGTAAGGGTCATTTTTAGTGCAAATACGCACTGTGCAAATACGCACGCTAGTTCAAATCAGCACCTACCGCATCTGCAACATGCTCAAAGCCGTCGCGTTTCAAAAGATCCGCAAGTCCGCGTTTCAGCGTCGTGATTTGCTGCGGTCCTCTGTACATAAGTGACGTAATAAACATAACCAAGTCAGCGCCTGAGCGAATCTTCTCATATGCTTGCTTTGGCGTAAATACTCCGCCAATACCTGCAATAGCAAAGCGTTCACCAAAAGCTTTGCGCGTGCGTCGAATAAGATCGTTGCTTGCGCTGTAGGTAGGACCTCCGGAAAGCGCTCCTTGCCAATCTTGCGGAACGTCAAGTCCTGCGCGATTCTTTTGCAAGTTCGCAATACTTACTCCGTCAACTTTATGTTCTGCAAGTACGTCAAGCAAAGACTTGAACTGTTCCCAACCACCGTGCAAATTAAGCGGCATCTTAACTAATGTTGGCTGAGGTCGCTTAATAGTGTCAAGATCGGTGAATAATTTGTCAAGCGCTTCCGGCTGACTAAACGGTTCGCCAACGCGCGTGTTCGGGCATGAAATATTTACTTCGATTATTGAGCTTCTTCCTGCTGCGCGTTCCATGGAAATATGGTAGTCTTCAATTCCTTCTTCCAAGTCGCCAACTAAGTCGTCGTTTGTGCGCGCAATAGAAATAGACATATTCATAGACTTTGCGTGAGTCCAAGCTTTTTCGGCTCGTGCAATAACGGCTTCGCTGCCATCGTTTGCTAGTCCTGCGTGCACAAGAATTGAGTCATATTCTGGAAGGCGATGATACCAAGGTTTTTGATTTCCTTCGCATGGTCGGCTTGTAGTAGAGCCAACTGTTTCAAAACCAAAGCCTGCGTTGTCTAGTACGGTTGCCATTTGGCAGTTTTTATCTAGTCCCGCGCTTAAGCCAAACGGGTTCGCAAAATCCACACCCATAACGTTAGTTTCTAGCACTGGGTCTGTGTAGTTAAGCATTTCGCGAAGAAGCCACATTAATCCAGGAGTGCGCTCGCTAAATTTGCAAAAATTAATCATGCGATCATGCGCTTCGTCTGGAGGAATGTTAAAAACAAAATGCGGTTTAATAATGTGTTTGTATGAGAATGTAAAAAGGTCGGTCGTTGCTTTATTGACGACATTGTGCAATGAATGTTCAGAAACGTAGTACATATTTATATAGTAGAGCATTATTGTTATATGCGCTATTATTTAGTGTTTTTGTGCGTTTCCTCACTTAGCGCGCGTTCGTTTTTGTGCGATTTTTCACAAAACCTGCTTTGCTTGACAACAAAATGTGCGTTCTTTTCGTTTTAAGGCATTAAAACGCTCAATTACGTTTGTTTTTTGCGTTTACGTGTGCGATAATGTTCGTATGATTTCTTCGCAGCGTCAACATTTGATTTTAAGCCGTCTTCGCACGCGCGGTGCTGTTCGCATTACTGCGCTTTCTAAAGAGCTGAACGTTTCTGCTATGACGGTTCGCAGGGATATTGCCGAGCTTTCGGATCGCGGTCTTTTAAAGCGCGTTCACGGCGGCGCTGTAACGACTAATACTTTGCTTTCGGAGCCGCTGTTTTCTGTAAAGTCGCAAATGGACATTGGCTTGAAGGATGCAATTGCGCGTTTGGCTGTGGACTACGTTTCTCCGGGGGATGTGATTGCTATTGGCGGCGGCACCACTGCTTATGTGTTTGCGCAGCATTTGCTTGAGTCGCGCAGGGCTTCTGGCATTACGATTTTGACTAATTCGATTCCTGTTGCGGAGCTTGTGCAAGCGCTTGAGTCTAAGGATGTTGAGGTTATTGTTACTGGCGGCGTGATTACGCGCTCTAATTCGCTGGTCGGTCCTATTGCAGATAAGGTTGTGGCTTCTCTTCGCGTGAATACTGTTTTTCTTGGCACGCACTCGGTGTCTCTTCCTCGCGGATTCCTTATGCCGAATTCTTTGGAAGCTGCTACGGATATGGCGTTAATGGATATTGCGGATCGCACGATTATTTTGACGGATCATACTAAATGGAGTTGCACGTCGCTTTCGCTGTTTGCTCGTTTTGATCAGGTTGATACTGTTATTACTGACGATGGTTTGGATGCTGATTCTCAACTTCGCACGCGTGAGCTTGTGAAGGATTTGGTTTTGGCTCCTGTTATTGACGAGCGAGATGTTCTTGATGCGTCTAATGGTGACGATTTAGCAAATTCTGAAGATTCTGACGATTTGCTTGATTAGTGGTTTTTGCGAAGTTTGATTTTAATGCCCGAGTGAGTTGTTTACTTGTTTGCTCGGGCATTTTTTGTGTTTGATGTGTGTTTGGTTCTTAGTTTTGCTTAAAGCGCGTCAATGCTTAAATATTGCGTTTTTCCTTGTTTTATAAGGCATTTGAGCAATTGCAAAACTCAAACCTTAAAGAAAGCTGAAAAAACATTAAAAAAATCCAGTATATGGCGTGTCGCGTAATTTTTATCAAAAAATACAGAAAAGTGCCGTAAATATTTCTGCTTTTTAATGAATATAACTAATATTTATCAAGATTTTTGTATTTTTGGCGCTTAGAAATCTGAATTTTAGTGTTGAGTTTTCTGAGAGCTTGCGGTAAGTTTTAACTCAGTTACCGGTTGAATCCCTAGTTCACTGGTACGAGCGGGAAACCGCAAATGGCAAATTTTTCTTCGCATACCCTAGTGCGAAGGAGAAGAAGAAAGGAAAATATTATGTTGAATAAGAAGGCTATCGCCGCATTCGCTGCTGGCGCCACCCTCCTCTCTGGTTTCGCTTTTGCTGCTCCAGCAATGGCTGCTTGCCCAGCTAATCCACAAGTCATGAGCGTTGCTAAGGCTGCTACTAAGGCTGCTTACGATGAGTATGCTGCTGCTAAAGCTGTTTTGGATAAGATGACTGTTTCTGAGGATGCTACTGGTAATGTGCCAACTATCACACCAGCAGCTGGTAAGACTGTCAATTCCTATTACAAGGTGAACGCTGATACTAGTATCCAACTTTTTGATAAGGCAATTAAACAGGATATTAAGTCTGGCGAGGCTGATGCTCTTCGTGCTTTTGCTGCTAAGCGTAATGCTTATGTTGCTTCTAAGACTGCTAAGGATACTCAGCAGGCTAAGGTGAACGAGCTTAGTGTTAAGTATCTTGCTGCTAAGGATGCAGAGTCTTGCGCAACTCCAGATCCTGATAAGAAGCAGGAAGCTATCGATAATGTTCGCGATGCCGCTAAGACTTTGCAGAATGCTGATAACGATTTCGCTAAGGCTAAGAAGGCTTTCTATGCCGCTAAGGATGCTTACCGTAAGGCTCAGGCTGAGTTGAATGCTCGTTATGCTGCTTGGCAGGCTGCTCAGGCTGCTTTGGATGCATTCGATGCTTCTGGTGTGAATGATTCTGCTAAGAGGCAGCGTTTAGCTGATGCCGTGGATCGTGCTGCTGCTCATTGGGAGCGCGCAAATACTGCTTATGGTGAAGCTGAGACTAAGTACAATGACACTAAGGCAGCTGCTCTTGCTGCTAAGGCTGTTTATGAGGCTGCTTTGCAGGCTTACAAGGATGCCTACAATGCAGCTGTCGCTGCTGGTGTGAACCCATCCTTGTTGCCACCAGTTACGACTGCTGATCCTTTGGATTTGAGCTTCAACCCTGTTCCAGGTGCTAAGGAGCTTTATGCTGCTGCTGTGAGTGGTAAGTTTGGTAAGGAAGTTCAGGCTGCTGCTCAGAAGGGTAAGGATGCCAAGGCTTCTGCTCAGCAGAACAACAAGAACAATGCTGCTGCTGACGCAAACGGTGCATCTGCCTCTGCTGCCGCTCAGCTTCCTAAGAGCGGTGCTGCTGTAGCTATGGCTGCTGTTGCTGCTTCTGTGCTTGCTGGCATGGGTGCTGCTCTTCGCAAGATCCGTCACTAAGCTAAAAGCTGATTCAGCGATGAATCATTTTAAGCTTTGTCTTATGGTTGATCGTTGAGTCGATTTTACTGTGAATTACTTAGTCTAGTGTGCTAAAAGGTGCGCTAGACTAAGTTTTTTTTTATAACAATTTGTGTTCTGTACGCTTGCATTCACCGCGTTCGTACCTTCTTTCCGCGCCCTCGTAAAGTTTTTGCCGTTTTTTCGCGTGTAGCCGACCGTTTCTTTACTCTCGTGTAAACTTTTTGCCGCTATTCCGCCTTTTCGCGACTTTTCCTTTACGCCGCTGTAAAGTTTCTGTCGCTATTCCGCTCTTTCGCGACCGTTTCTTTACTCCGCTGCGCAGTTTCTGCCGTTTCTTCCGGTTCCGCACTTCTGCTCGCTCCTTCTGTTCGCACTCACGTAAACTTTTTGCCGTTTTTTGGCGCGTATCCGACCGTTTCTTTACGCCGCTGTAAAGTTTCTGTCGCTATTCCGCCTTTTACCGACCGTTTCTTTACGCCGCTGTAAACTTTTTGCCGTTTCTTCTGGTTCCGTACTCTGCTTGCGCTTTCTGTTCGCTCCGTTTGTCCGCCCTTGTAAACTTTCTGCCGCCTTTTGCCGCGTATCCGACCGTTCCTTTACTCCCGTGTAAACTTTCTGCCGTTTCTTCTGGTTCCGTACTCTGCTTGCGCTTTCTGTTCGCTCCGTTTGTCCGCCCTTGTAAACTTTCTGCCGCCACCTGCCGTTCCGCACTTTCTGTCTGTGCTTCTGTCTGCGCCCTTGTAAAGTTTTTGCCGCTATTCCGCCTTTTCGCGACCGTTCCTTTACACGGCTGCACAGTTTCTGCCGTTTTTTGCCGTGCATCCGACTTTTTCTGTACACGCCTGTAAAGTTTCTGTCGTTTTTTCGCGCGCATCCGACCGTTCCTTTACTCCCGTGTAAACTTTCTGCCGCCTTTTGTCATGCATCCGACTTTTTCTTTACGCCGCTGTAAACTTTTTGCCGCTATTCCGCCTTTTCGCGACTTTTCCTTTACACCGCTGCACAGTTTCTGCCGTTTCTTCCGGTTTCGTACTTTCTGCTCCCTCCTTCTGTTCGCGCCCACGTAAACTTTTTGCCGTTTTTTCGCGCGCATCCGACCTTTTCTGTACACGCCTGTAAACTTTCTGCCGTTTTTTGGCGCGTATCCGACCTTTCCTTTACGTCGCTGTAAACTTTCTGCCGCTTTTTGCCGCGCAACCGACTTTTCCTTTACTCTCGTGTAAACTTTCTGCCGCTACCTGCCAATTCCGCACCTTCTTTCCGCGCCCACGTAAACTTTCTGCCGTTTTTTGTCACGCATCCGACCGTTCCTTTACTCCCGTGTAAACTTTCTGCCGCTTTTTGCCGCGTATCCGACCGTTTCTTTACGCCGCTGCACAGTTTTTGCCGTTTTTTCGCTCGTATCCGACTTTTCCTTTACGCCGCTGTAAACTTTCTGCCGCTATTCCGTCTTTTCGCGACCTTTCCTTTACACAGCTGCACAGTTTCTGTCGTTTTTTAGCGCGTATACGACTTTTCCTTTACGTCGCTGTAAACTTTCTGCCGCTTTTTAGCGCGTAGCCGACTTTTTCTGTACACCCTCGTAAACTTTCTGCCGCCACCTGCCAATTCCGCACTTTCTTTCCGCACCTTCTTTCCGTACCTTTTATCCACAATGCAAGAAATTTATTTACGTACGAATAAGGCTTTAATAACCTTGCATTATGAATAATTTTTATATAAACGATTTATTTTCGAATAGCGAACAAAATAAGCGTTGCTTCGCCCCGAAAACTAATGCTGAAAGAAAAGCAGTTCAAAGGTCGTCGCAACGTGGAGAAGCTGTGCGCGTGTACAAAAATCTTTACATGCGTAAAGAATATTGGAATAATCTTTACGAAGCTGAAAAAATACGTCATATTGCGTTATCTATTATTGAATCGCACCCCGATTGTAAATTAACAGCTTCGACTGCCTCGGCACTTCTTGGGTATCAAGTTATGAAAGATTATGACAGCGAAAAAAATTGCTATGATAATACTTTTCTTAGCGAAAAGAAAAATTGTGCGGATGCAAAAGATATTAAAATTTATATTCGAAGCAACAAGCGAAAATCAAGCAAGTATAACAATCAACTGAAAGTTATCCCTTCCGCAGGTTACGAACAGAATGGTATGAGCGACGATGTCCGCATTTTAACGCGTGAGAATAACAGTACTGGGCAATTAATGAAGCTTCCACATGCAAGCGATTGCGTGACTGAAGAAATAAAAAGTCACTTGGTAGATAAAAGCACTATGTTGTTTGACGTTGCTAATAATTACTCATTTAGATTTGCTTTGCCTATTTTCGATTCAGCAGCGCGAGATAATGTGAATTTAAGCAGAGTGATCGAAATTTGCAAAAGTCGATACTGCGATTGCAAGAATAGCTGTAATTACAAGAATAATTATAATTGCAAGAATAACTGCGATTACAAAAATAACTTGAGTGACGTCGCTTGTAATAGCGAGATTGCAAATAATGAAACGTGTGCGAATATCAGTTTACACAAAAACCAACGCCATCATACAAGGAATTACGCTTATTTGGATGACTTGCGAAACTATGCAAAAACGAATGGTGGGACTAGTTTTTCATTGTCTTTTGAGCAAATTTTTGAGTGCGAACAAAAAAAGTTGGCTAAATTATGTAAGCTTTGCTTCTTTGCAAATGGTCTTAGCGAGAACGCTGGTGAATCCTTAGCTCGGGGGACAATGATTAATTTGGGATTTATGATACCAGAATTACAGCGTGAGTTTGAGATTCCACATGTAAATTTGAAGTATCGTTGCGACTTTTTGTGGAGTCTGAATAATGGGGAGTTGATTGTTGGGGAGTTTGACGGGTATTCGAAATACTACATTGATACAGATGATGCGCAATATAAGAATGTGAATCTTAATTCTTCAGAAGACAATAAAAATTTATTCGAATCGCGAAACCAGAGTGTTATTCATAAGAATATCGACAAACAAGCGGAACGTGAGGTATTGCTTATGAAGGAATGCGGCGTAAATAAAATCGTGCGCTTTAATTACTCGGATATTCTTGATCCTAGGAAGCTTGAGAAGAAACTTGCATCTGTTGGAGTGCCTAGAATTATTGGAAAATAGGCGATGCGTGCGCGTTCTGCGTAACTTTGCGCTCTTTCGCGACTTTTCCTTTACGCTGCTGTAAAGTTTTTGCCGTTTTTTCGCGCGTATCCGACCGTTTTTTCACGCCGCTGCACAGTTTCTGCCACCTTTTGGCGCGTATCCGACCGTTTCTTTACGCTACTGTAAAGTTTTTGCCGTTTTTTTCGCGCGTATCCGACCGAAACTTTACGCCGCTGTAAACTTTCTGCCGTTTTTTCGCGCGTATCCGACCGAAACTTTACGCCGCTGTAAAGTTTCTGCCGCTATTTCGCTTTTTCGCGACTTTTCCTTTACGTAGCTGTAAACTTTCTGCCGTTTTTTCGCGCGTAGCCGACCGTTTCTTGACAGCGCTGTAAACTTTTTGCCGTTTTTTCGCGCGTAGCCGACCGAAACTTTACACGCGCGTAAACTTTCTGCCGCCTGACACCATCGTTTAAGCGCGTAATTCTCGTCGTCACGAGCGTGCTGTAAAATAGCAAAGTTGTGTGCGGTTTTGGTGCTTGCCATCAAACATATCGCGCATATTTTGCAAACACACTCCTGCTGTGGAAGGTCCACAGCCGATAGTCCGAAGGAGGTGGGTGATGTCTGCACATAAGTATGAACTGATGTTCATTGCAAATCCTGAGCTGGATGAGCACGGTCTTAAGAAGTTGACCGAGCAGTATCTTGAGCTTGTCACCAACGAGGGCGGTTCCGTTGACGGTACCGATTACTGGGGTCGCCGCAAGTTTGCCTACGAAATTGAAGGCAAAACCGAAGGTAACTACGTTGTGGTGAACTACACTGCCGAGCCATCTGTAAGTGACGAACTTGACCGTGTTTTGAACCTTAACGAATCTGTAATCCGCACGAAGATTCTTCGCAAGGACGCTAAGTAAAAACTAGCAAAACTAAGTAAGCTCTAGTGATTAAATAAAACTAAGTAAGCTCTAGTGATCTAGTGAATTAAATAAAAACTAGTTAAGCTAAATAAATACGTAAACAACCGCGCATAAGTTGCGCACAAAATTGCCAGTAATTGCTAACATGCGATTACGAGTAAAGCGAGAAAGAAAAGGCACGATATGGCAGGTGAAACAATTATTACCGTCGTGGGAAATCTCACTTCGGATCCTGAATTAAGGGCACTTTCCAACGGTGCTTCTGTTGCGAGCTTTACCATTGCATCCACACCTAGAACGTTTAATCGTAATACGAATCAGTTCGAGGACGGGCCTGCATTATTTATGCGTTGCTCAGCGTGGAGAGACTTGGCAGAACATTGTGCAAACAGCCTTTCTAAAGGCACGCGCGTGATTGCTCAAGGCAGGTTGTCGCAGCGTTCGTATCAAGCGCAAGACGGCTCGAATCGCACAGTTGTTGAACTTACAGTTGACGAAATTGGTCCATCTTTGCGTTATGCAACTGCGCAAGTTAACCGCCAAAGCTCTTCAACAGGTTTTGCTGGTGGCTCGCGTGCAGTAAATGCTGCTGGTACAGTTGCTGGTGCTGCTGGTGCAGGTTATGCTGGCGGAGCAAATTATGCTGCTAGCCAGGCTTCTCAGCATGCCGCAAGTTCTTCAGCTGCTGATCCATGGAGTGCTGCTGCGCCAACAAACGATAGTTTTTCAACTTTCGGCGCCAATTCTGATTTTGGTGGCGATTCTGAAGAACCTGAGTTCTAGCGTTTTAGTTGAGCTATAGATAGCGTATTTATTTGTTTATTTACGCACTTATTTACGCATTTATTTACGCGCTTACTTAATCCTTATAAATACATCATCAGTTAAATGTTATGCGAACAAAAAGCATAACGGATTTGAGAGAGGACATCTTATGTCACGCAAAAGGCCGCAACCACCGGTCAAGCCTTTCAAAAAGAAGCCAAATCCTTTGAAGGCTGCCAAGATTACTGAAATTGATTATAAAGACGTTGCTTTGCTGCGCAAGTTCGTTTCTGACCGCGGCAAGATTCGTTCCCGTCGTATCACCGGCGTAACCGTGCAGGAACAGCGCAAGATCGCGAAGGCAGTGAAGAACGCTCGCGAAATGGCTTTGCTTCCTTACGCCACTACCGGTCGCTGATTGAGAGGATAGGAATATGGCTGAAACCAAGGTTATTCTTACCAAGACTGTTGCCAACCTCGGTCACTCTGGTGACGTTGTTGAAGTTAAGGCTGGCTATGCACGCAACTACCTGATTCCTCAGGGTCTTGCTTTTGCATGGAACAAGGGTGCTGCTTCCCAGATTGAAGCAATGCGTCGCGCTCGTCTTGCCAAGGCTGTTGCCACTCGTGAAGAGGCAGTTGCAGCTAAGGCTCAGATTGAAGGCACCGTTGTGGAGCTTTCTGCTAAGGTTTCCGAATCCGGCAAGCTTTTCGGTGGCGTTTCTGCCGATAAGATTGCTGCTGCTTTGGCTTCCAAGGCTCAAGTTGAGGCTCGCGCAATTAAGGTTGCTACTATTAAGACCACTGGTGAGTTCCCAGCAACCGTAACGTTGCATCCGGAAATCACCGCTTCCTTCACTGTTAAGGTTGTGGCTGAGTAAGTAGCTTTGTGAATTTTACAAAACATGTTGCAGCAAGCAGATTCTTGCTTTTAGTGGTTTTCTGCTTGTAATACATGTGGATTGAACTTAAGCATTAGCTCTGCGTTTGTGTTGCATTGAGTTTTCTCATTGCGATGCTGCGCAGAGTTTTTTATTGGTGCGCGCTGGTCGGTTTTACATTTCTATTCCCCGCGCGACCTTTTCTTTACGCGACTGCACAGTTTCTGCCGTTTTTTCGCGCGCATCCGACCGTTTCTTTACACAGCTGCGCAGTTTCTGCCGTTTGTTGGCGCGTATCCGACCAAAACTTTACACTCGTGTAAACTTTCTGCCGCATTTTCGCGCGTATCCGACTTTTCCTTTACACTCGCGTAAAGTTTCTGCCGTTTTTGGCGCGTAGCCGACCTTTACTTTACACAGCTGCGCAGTTTCTGCCGTTTCCAAATGTGAATGTGTTGTAAGTGTCACGTGCGTAACGTAGTTTTTTAAGTTCTACTCTACTAAATTGGAACAGTTGGAAAATTGCGAATTATAAAGGAGATACAAACTGTGCTGAAAAGCAAATATGAACTGGCTGACGAGCTTAGTATGAACGCAAAAGCGCAAGATGCCAGCATATCTGCTATTCGCAATGACGAAGAGTATGCTTGTAAAAATTCCGCAATTACGAATTCAGCAAGCGCAAATCTTTCAAGCGAAAATCTCGTAAGCGAAAATCTCGTAAGTGCAAATCTCGAAAACGCAATAAAATACAGCAATCACAAAGGTTACGGCGAAACTTGCGCGAAGGTTATTCTTTTCGGCGAACATTCCGTAGTTTATGGCCATTCTGCAATAGCTTTGCCGCTTAAAAACTTGCGTATGCGCGCTGTTGTAACTAGTTGCAACGAATCTTTAGCGCCTGCTTCGTGCGAATCTTCAGCGTCTGAACCACGCGAATCTTTAGCACCTGCACCGCGCGAATCTTCAGCATCTACTACGAATCTCGACTCACATATAATTCTTTCGTGCCTTGACTTTACTGGCAAACTTTCCGAAATTCCTGCGCGCTTTAATAGCATACGAACAGCAATCCGCGCGTCGCTAGAGTTTGCAGGGTGGAGCGGTGAGAATTTGCACATTTTTACTGAGTCTGATTTTCCAGCAGAACGAGGTCTTGGCTCGTCTGCTGCCGCTGCCGGTGCTGTAATTCGTGCGATTCTTGACTATTATGGCGTTGCAGCTAGCGATGATGAGATTTTTAAGTTGACGCAGACTGCTGAGTGCGTGGCTCACGGGCGTTCTTCAGGCTTGGATGCAACTGCAACTGCTGCTTCCTGGCCTGTGCGTTTTAGTCGTGGCTGTTTTGATCGCATGGAAATTAACATGCGTGCGTGGCTTGTTTTGGCGGATTCTGGATGCAAAGGAATGACTCGCGAAACAGTTGAAGCTTTGCGTTCTCGTTTGGAATCGAATCCTGTTGAAGTTGGAGCGCAGCTCAATAAATTGGGGGAGATTGCGGCTGTTGCAGAAGATGATTTGGCGTTTGGTCGCATTGAAAATATGGGTAAGCAAATGACTTTCGCGCACCGTATTTTGGCTGATTTGGGCATAAGCACTGCGAAACTTGACGCACTGGTAGATGCTGCTTGCCAACATGGCGCGTTGGGTGCAAAGCTTACTGGCGGAGGTGGCGGAGGATGCGTAATTGCGCTGGCTGATAGCGAGGATGCAGCTAAGCGAGTGAGTGAAGCTTTTAAAAATGCCGGTGCTTGCGATACGTGGATTGTGAATATAGGTGATTCTGCAATAAATTGAATCTTATTTTTACTTGAAATGTGGCATAAACTTTGCAGTTGCTTAAATAAAAGAAGCTTGTGCGCACTGTTTTGCTAAAATATTGCTTAGCACATTAACAAACGAGAATTACGTATCTGCCGCAAAAGGAACAGCATGCAAAATGTTGAAATTCAGCCAAAAATAACGTTTGACGCTAGTCTTTCACCCAACTCAGCTTTTGCTAAAGCAAACGCGAATATTGCGCTGATTAAGTATTGGGGTAAGCGCGACGAAAAGCTGATTTTGCCTTATACTTCCTCGCTTTCTCTCACACTTTCGGATTTGTCTACAACTACAAGCGTAAGTTTTGCGAATAATCTTGAACAAGATACTTTTACTTTAGATAATGAAAAGATTTCGCCGTCTGCAAAAACTTTTCGTCGCGTAGTCGCTATGCTCGATTTGGTGCGTGAAATTGCAGGAATTTCAACGAAAGCAAGCGTTGTTTCGCATAATATTGTGCCAACTGCTGCCGGTCTTGCTTCGAGCGCGTCTGGTTTTGCAGCTCTTGCGTCTGCTGCCTCGTACGCTGCTGGATTAAACCTAACTCCACGAGAACTTTCTAGACTTGCAAGACGTGGTTCTGGCTCAGCTTGTCGTTCGATTTTTGGAGGACTTTCAATTTGGCATGCAGGTTGCGACGACGAAACGTCTTACGCAGAGCCTATTGAAAACGCACAAGTTGCGCTTAAAAATTTAAACCTTGCTATGATTGTTGTTACTTTGGACGATAGTAAAAAGCCGATTTCTAGCCGGGAAGCGATGCGCAGAACGGTTGAAACTTCGCCAACGTATATGCAATGGGTTGAGCAGTCGAAAGACGATCTTGAAATTGCTAAAGATGCAATTAAGCGAGCAGATATTGAGCAATTGGGAGAGGTTGTTGAGCGCAATGCTTTTGGAATGCACGAAACTATGCATAATGCTGTTCCGTCGGTGAATTATTTGACTAGCAAAACGCATGTTGTGCTTGAAGCGGTTAAAAATATGCGAAAAGATGGTTGGCTGGTGTGGTCTACGATGGATGCTGGTCCGAATGTGAAGGTGCTTACTTCTGGAGATGATGCTTATCGTGCAATGTGTCAGTTGCGTGCGCGAGTTGAGGATGATTTGCGTAATTCTAGCGTTTTTTGTAATACAGAATATTGCGAGCCGAAATTTGCGATTGCGCTGCCAGGTGACGCTGTGACGGTGAGTACGAGTTTAAAATAGGCGGATAATATGACTCAAGTGCGCTCTAGTGCCCCAGGAAAGCTTTATATTGCTGGCGAGTATGCTGTTGTTGACGGCTGTGCTGCAATTGTTGCTGCTGTTAATCGTTATGTGACGGTTAGCGTAAGTGATGAAACTTTAAACGAAGAGTTACGCGAAAATTTGCAGAAAAATACGCCTAGTAGCAGAAATTATTGTGGTGTAATTACCTCAGATGGCGAAAAATATAAACCGCTTCTTTGGGCGCGCGCATCCGACGGAAGTATTGAAATACAAAACGACGGAAAATATGCTTATGTGCTTGCAGCAATGAGTGTAGTTGACGCTTATGCTAGTGAGGAATGTGCGCCAAATATTAACCGCAAAAGTTACAATGTGCATATTTCTAGCGAACTTGATGATGCAAAAACTGGTAGAAAATACGGTCTTGGATCTTCTGCTGCAGTAATTGTTGCGGTTATTCGCGCGTTGTGCAAATGGTATGATTTGAATCTTTCGACTCCAGAAATTTGCAAGCTAGCGTTAATTGCGTCGTCGAGTGTTAAAAAATCCGGAAGCGGTGGAGACGTTGCCGCCAGTTCTTATGGCGGTTGGATTATGTATCGCGCATATAACCGCGAGTGGCTTGAAGCTGAGCTTACGCTAGTAAAATCCGGATGCTCCGATTTCAGTGAGTTGTTGCACAAAAAGTGGCCGCGCCTGGAAGTTAAGCGTTTAAATGCAGATAAGTCGCTAAAACTTTTAGTCGGATGGACTGGTTCTCCTGCGTCTAGCGCAAAGCTAGTAAGTAGCGTAGAAAGTAGCGTTAAAACTAGTACGGAAAGTAACGTTGAAAGTAATGCTGAAAGTAGCGTCGAAACTAGTGCTTTTGACAAAAAAATTAAATCTTTTACTTACGAAGATTTTTGCAAACAAAGTGAGATTTGCGTGCAAAAACTTGCGCACGCAATTGAAAAGTTTGAAATAAGCGAAATTTCTAGCGGTTTTGCTCAAAATCGTGCGTTGTTGCAAAAATTAAGTGCTCTTACTGGAACTGTTATCGAAACGCGTGAACTTGCAAAATTTATTGAAATTGCGACTTGTGCCGGTATTCCTGCAAAAACTAGCGGTGCAGGTGGGGGAGATTGCGCAATTGCGCTGTCGACAATTTATGACAATAATGTAATTGAAACTATGAAATCTACTTGGGAAGCCAATGGGATAAAGCCATTGAATATTGATGTTACGGAAATTTTTGGAACTGGTAAGCCTTCTGAAAATATTGTATTAAACGCGTTTGCTGAGGGTCGCGAGCCTAATGCGCAATCTGCTCAATCTTGCACAATACAAAACCGAAAAGACGCGCATATTGCGCTTGCAGACAAGCAATATAAAACTCGTGCAGATTCAGATTTTGACAAAGTGCGTTTTGTGCCGAATGCTTTGCCACAGGTCGCGCTTGAAGAAATTGACGCTAGCGTGAACGTGCTAGGAAGCGAAGTATGCGATTCTGTGCATTGGTGCTCGCCGATATATATTAACGCAATGACCGGCGGAAGTGACGCTGCTAAAAAAGTGAATGCAAGTCTTGCTAGAGTTGCTGCAAAAAATTCTGTTGCTATGGCGAGCGGATCTTTGAGTGCTGCTCTTCGAGACGAAACTTTACTCAGCACTTTCAGTGTCATAAGAAGCGAAAATCCACATGGATTTGTGATGGCAAATGTTAGCGCTGGAACTAGCGCGTCTGATGCATTGCGTGCTGTAAACATGATTCAGGCGAATGCGTTACAAGTGCATTTAAATGCTGCACAAGAGTTGGTTATGCAAGAAGGCGATCGCGATTTTCGAAATTGGTTGCGCAATATTGAGTCTATTGTCAATGCGTGCGAAGATCTAAAAGTGCCTGTGATTGTGAAGGAAACTGGATGCGGAATTTCTGCTAAAGATGTTCATCGTCTTAAAGATGTTGGAGTGCGCACTGTAGATGTTTCTGGTCGTGGCGGAACTAATTTTGTAACAATAGAAAATGCTCGCAGGAACTTAGGCGACTGTGATTATTTGGCTGATTGGGGTCTTACTACTGTTGAGTCGCTAGTTGACATACGCAAGTGTGATTCGTTAAAAAATATGGAAATTTTTGCAAGTGGAGGAGTTCGCACGCCTTTGGATGTTGTGCGCGCGTTGGCTTTGGGTGCTTCGGCAGTTGGTGTTGCTGGCGAGTTTTTGCATACGCTTATGCATGAAGGTGAGGACGCGCTTTCTTTGCAAATTGATAACTGGCAGAAGCAAATCAAGATGATTATGGCGCTTCTTGGATGCAAGACAGTTAAGGATTTACAAGAAAAGACTGAGTTCGTGCGTGCGGATTGTCTTGGTAAGTGATATACTTGTGCAGTTGTGCGTTCAAGCGTGCTTATTTGTTTATGCAATGTGCGTAAGTAATTTGCGTAAGTAGTTCGTGTGTTTGAATGACGCAAGACTTGCAAGTCAAAGAAAATAGGAGTCCAATTATGGCAGCTCGTTGCGCAGTATGTGGCAAGGGACCTCAGACTGGTTTCACTGTTTCACATTCGCATATCCGCAATAAGCGCACCTTCCGCCCGAACCTTCAGCCGGTTCGCACCACCATTGATGGCGAGAACGTTCGCCTTCGTGTGTGCGTGAAATGCATTAAGGCTGGCAAGGTTCAGCGCGTTGAGGCGTGATTCGCGCATTGTATTGCGTTTAAATTGTAAGGCCCTGAGTATTGCTCGGGGCTTTTTTGTATTTGCATATTTTTCGCTTGCGCGTTATATTCCTGATTGCGAATGATTTATAATCGAAATATGCTAAATACGCCCACGAACTCAGCCAAAATGCATACTTCGCTTTCTACAATAATCAGCAATAAGCGACGCGTTTCTGCATTAAAATCTTTGGGCATAGTCACAGTCGAAGACGCGTTAACTTACTACCCGTTTAGAGTCACAAGTCCATTGAGAATTGCGAACTTAAAAGATGTAAAAATTGGCGAAGAAGTGGCTTTCTATGCGCAAGTCCAGTCAATTAACGTTGTGCCTATGAACGCTCGTCGCGGTTTTAGAATCGAAATTAACGTTTTGCAAGATACGCAAGCAGTAGCTCAACTTATTTATTTTTCTAAAAATCGTCAATACGCTCAGTGGCTTTCCGCAAAGATGCATGTTGGCGAAATGGTTGTTGTTGGCGGCACGTCTAGCGCTTTTAATGGTAAATTGCAATTTACGCATCCTCAAATTTTAACCGTATCTTCTGCAGAAGAAAGCGATAGCTTGCATCAATCTCGCGATACTGTAAGAAGCGTGGAAGATGGTTTGGCGCGTATGAGCGCGCCTATGCCCGTTTATCATGCAAATTCGCGAATCTCTAGTGAGCATATTCACGAAACTATACTTTCTATACTTTCTGCACTTTCTAAAGATTCTGAAGATTCCGCACTTTCTGAAGCTTCTGAAGATTTCGCAGCTTGCGCAAATTCTAAAGATTCCGCAACTTGCGCTAGTGAATCCCTGCAAATCCCAGATATTACGCCTGAATCAGTGCTAAAAAAACGTAACCTCATGACTAGAGCGTCAGCAATATACTCAATTCATAATCCGCAATCAGTTGACGAATTTTACAAAGCTGTTGACTCGTTGCGCTATGAAGAAGCTTTTATTTCCCAAGTAGCTGTATTGCGATCTCGTGAAGATTCTAAAGATAATCACGCAAAATCCTGTAATAATTCTCTTATAAGAAATGAATTTGTGGAAAGTTTGCCGTTTGAGCTTACTGATGGTCAAAAAGATGTAATTGATGAGATTGTACGTGACATGCGTGAGCACCATCCGATGCGTCGCTTGCTTCAAGGTGAAGTTGGTTCCGGAAAAACAGTTGTTGCGCTCGCTGCAATGCTTGAGGCAGTTGGATCAGGCTATCAGGCTGTGCTTGTGGCTCCTACTCAAGTTCTTGCGTCTCAACATGCCGAAAATTTGCGACAAATGATTTCGCGCGCGAATCTAAAAGTGCCTGTAATCGTCGTAACTGGCGGCATGAGACTTGCGGAGCGCAGACGTGCGCTAGCGAGTGTTGCAAGTGGAGAGCCTTCGCTTATTGTTGCAACTCATGCAGCGTTCTCGTCGACTTTTAAGCCGACTAATTTAGCTTTAGTAATTATTGACGAGCAACATCGTTTTGGTGTTGAGCAGCGCGATGTTTTGTTGCGCAAAATGAGTGTAGATTCGCATGATAGTGCTGAAAAGGCTTTTACTCCGCATCTTTTAGTAATGACTGCAACGCCTATTCCGCGCTCTGCTGCTATGACGTGGTTCGGCGATTTGGATGCTTCGTATTTAACTGAATTGCCTGGAGGTAGAAAACCTATTCGCACTTTTGTTGTACAAGAAGCAGATGCGAATACTATGGCTAGAATGTTTGCGCATATTCGTGCTCGCATTGATGCAGGTGAGCGTGCGTATGTTGTTTGCGCGCATATTGATGATGATTTTAGTGATGGTTCTGGTAGTGGTTCTGGTAGGGATTCTGATAGGGATTCTGCTAGGGATTTTGCTAGCGATGAATCTGAAGGTTTTGAAGATGTTTCGCAATCTGTGCAATCTAATCAATCTGAAGAAAATAGTGCAGATTCTTTGCGCAAACTTCATACAGTTAATGGCATTTTGAAGCGGCTTTCAGCTTTGCCGCAATTTAAAGGTGTTACTTTTGCTAAGCTTACTGGTCGTGACGACGATGCTACGAAACGCGAAACGATGGAACGTTTTGCGCGCGGAGATGTGCAAGTTCTTGTTGCTACAACGGTTATTGAGGTCGGTGTTGACGTGCCTCAAGCGAGTTGCATTGTGATTTTTGATGCGGATCGTTTTGGTCTTGCGCAATTGCATCAATTGCGTGGGCGTGTTGGGCGTGGTGGCACGAATTCTTGGGCATTTTTGGTTGCGCAAACTGAGGATGGAAGTCTTGCTCAAGAACGTTTGCAAGTTGTTGAAAATTCGCTAGATGGTGCCGTAATTGCTAAGAAAGATTTGGAATTGCGCAATGTTGGCGATGTTCTTGGCGATAAGCAGTCGGGTGGTCGCTCGAGTTTAAAGATTTTGCGAGTTGTTAAGGATGCAAAGATTATCGCTATGGCTCGTGAAGATGCGTTGGAGACTTTGCAAAAAGACGCTCATCTTGTTTCGTTGCCGTATCTTGCAGGTGCAGTGCTTGATTTTACGAGAGGCGGAAGTGCGCAAATCGTAAGCAATTAAAATTCCAAAGTTTTGAATTTGCACGCAAAATATCTTATAAAATTAAAATATTGTATGAATAAAATATCCTATAAATAAAAGTATAAAGAAAAAATTATTGCATATTTATGCACTTAATTTAGTAAAAAATACGGCAATAAAGCTATTTTTAATTGATAATTAAATCAACTTTTGTTAGATATAATATAAAAAAACAACAAAATTACATAAATTTACGTGCATATTATGAGAATTGTGAATATCCTAGATAGTAGGCATCATTTGTAATCACAATAGAGATGAGGCGACAATGACTGAACGCGAACAACAAATCTTGACTTGGATTCAACAAAACCCGATGATTAGCCAGCAGGAACTTGCAAATCTCGCAGGAATTACTCGTTCAGGTGTGGCTGCTCATATTTCCAATTTAATTCGCAAAGGCTATTTACGTGGTAAGGGATATATTGTTACTCCTCCAAGTTATGTGACTGTTGTTGGCGGAATTAGCATGGACGTTCTCGGCATTGCTTGCGGAGATTTGATGGATTACACGTCTAATGCTTCCCACGTGCGCTACATGCTAGGCGGTGTTGGAAGGAATATTGCAGTCGCGTTGGAGCGTCTTAATATTCGCACAAGCATGGTTTCTGTGTACGGTGGCGATCACAACGGAGAGCTTTTCCGCATTGATGCTGCTGCAAACGGCTTAGATATTGGCTATGCGAAGCAACTTCCTGAGTCGATGACTGCTTCGTACATGTATGTTGGTGACGCTTCTGGTCAGCGTTTGCTTGCTTTAGACGATATGAGTATTTACGATCACATGACTCCTGATTTTTTGCGTGAGCGCATGTCTATTATTGAAAATGCTGATATTTTGGTGTTGGATACTAATATTCCGCAAAAGTCAATTGAGTGGCTATGTGACCGTTATCGCCGTCCTATTGTTGTTCGCGCAGTTACGGATGCAAAAGCTCCTCGCGTGCTTTCTAGATTGTCTCGTATTGACACTCTTATTTTGGATACTGCTGAATCGCAGGCTTTAACCGGCATTAATGCTGTTGACGAGCGTTCTGCAATTCGCTGTGCGAATGTGTTGCTCAAGCGTGGAGTAAAGCGCGTATTTGTAAATGCCGGTCGCGCAGGAGTTGCGTATGGTGTTTCAAATGAGGGAGTGTCGTTCTATCCTGTCCCAGTAAAACGCGTCCAGAGAATGATGCTAACTCGCGGAAATAGCAATGTTGGCGTTGAAGCTGTCGGCAACGATAACGGTTCTAGTGATGCTGCTACTGCTGCGCTTATTTACGCGCGGTATAACGAATTTGATTCTTCAAAAACTGGCAGATTTGCGGTTGCTGCTGCAGCTTTGAATACTGAATCTATGCAGCCTGTACATGAGTCGTTTAATCCAGAACTTATTTCTAAACGCATGACGAATATTCATGAGCGTGCTTAATTTTGCGTTTTTACGCGAAGTGTATTCGTCACGATTTGCTTCCAAAATACATGTGCTTATGAAGGAGTTGGTATGACTTCCATCATCCTAGATTGTGACCCTGGTCATGACGATGCGATGGCAATTTTATTAGCTGTTGGCAATCCTAGTATCGATTTGCTGGGCGTAACTACGGTTGGTGGAAATCAAAGCCTAGAAAAAGTAACATACAATGCTCGAGCAACTCTAGAAATAGCTCATGCAACTAATATTCCAGTTCATGCCGGATGCGACCGTCCTATGGTTCGTCCGCTAAAAGTTGCTGCTGCTGTTCATGGAGAAACCGGATTAGACGGCGCAAATATTCCAGTACCAACTAAACCTTTGGATAAAGGGCATGCTGTTAACTGGATTATTGACACAATTATGAGCCATGAGCCTGGCACAATTACGCTTGTACCAACTGGACCTCTTACGAATATCGCTATGGCTGCGCGAATGGAGCCTAGAATTGTAAGCCGCGTTAAAGAAGTAGTTCTTATGGGTGGCGGCTATCATAGTGGCAATTGCAGTGCTGTTGCTGAGTTTAATATTAAGACGGATCCTGAAGCTGCGCATATTGTGATTAATGAAAATTGGCGAGTTACAATGGTCGGCTTAGATTTAACTCATCAAGCTTTGTGCACTTTAGAAATACAGAAGAAAATTAATTCTATTGGAACGCCTGTTTCCAAATTTGCTTGCGATCTTATGGATTACTTCCGTAAAGCTTATAAGAATAATCAAGATTTTGTTGATCCTCCAGTGCATGACCCTTGCACAGTCGCTTATTTGATCGATAAAAGTGTTATTAGCACAAGGCGTTGCCCACTTGATGTTGAAATAAACAGTGACTTAACTCTTGGCATGACAGTTGCAGATTTGCGTGGCACTGAGCCTTCTGAAGAAGAATGCCATACGCAAGTTGCTACAAAACTTGATTTCGATAAATTCTGGAATTTGATTATAGATGCGATTAAACGCATTGGGTGATTGTTGGTGACGTTTGAATGACTTTTGAATGATTTTGTATAACTTTACATTGTGTAATGTTACGTTGCGTAACTTTACGTTGCGTAACTTTACGTAATTAAGCGGAGGTTAGATTATGGCTGAGGTTGAATCTCCAACATTTTCTACGCGTATGCTAGATAAGGGTGGACGTTCCGTTTTGGCGTTAATGGTGGCGTTTCTTGCTGCTATTTTTGCGTTCCAGCTAAACGTTTCTATGCTTTCGCCAGTGTTGACGACGATGTCAAAAGAACTTCATACTACAGATACTCAAATCGCTTTAACGCAAACGGTATTCTTTACTGCTGCAGCATTATTTTCGCTATTTTTGCCGCGATTGTCTGATCTAATTGGGCGTAAAAAAGTACTTTCCGGAATTCTTATCTCAACTCTTTTTGGAAGCATTATTTCTGCGCTAGCTCAAGACGTTAATATGCTTATGCTTGGGCGTATTTTGCAAGGTGCTTCCGGGCCTGTATTGCCAATGTGCTTAATTATGTTGCGCGTGCGCGTACGGCAAGAAAAAAGTTACGCAAAGTTGATGGCAATATTAAGTTCCGTAAATGGCGGTATTGCTGGATTTGATGCTTTATTAGGTGGTTGGCTTGCCAGTAAATACGGATTCCGTTCTGTTTTTTGGATTATGGCTTCAATCGCAGCTATTGCTGTTATTATGATTATTGTTTTAGCTGATGAATCTCGCTCGGATGCTACTAGCAGAATGGATTGGCTAGGAGTTATAACGCTCGGAATTGCGTTTCTTGCAATATATCTTTCTATCAATGAACTTAGTAATAAACTAGCTAAATCTAACTGGCTTATGGTGCTTATTCTTGTGCTTGTTGCTGTGGTGTTTTTCGCAATATTCTGGAAAATCGAAGTTTTAAGCGCGGCTCCGCTGGTTTCTACAACATATATGAAGCAGCGTCGCACATGGGGTTTGCTTTTGTGCACTTTATTGACAATGACTGGCGTGTTTGCTTTGATAAATGGCGTTGTCATAAAGCTTGCTAACGATAGTAAGTTTGGTGCAAATATTGGCACAAATATGGTAAGTTTCGTAACTCTTACTCCTTACGCAATTATTGGACTATTGTTTGGCACTATTTCTGGCGTGCTTGCTGCAAATTACGGTTACAGGCTTGTGTTGCGTATTGGAATTGCGTTTAGCATGATTTGTGTTGCTTTTGGCGTGTATGTTGCTTATATGCCGTCTGCTTGGGCTTTAGCGCTGTTTTCAGTGTGGATAGGCGTGAGCTATTCTGGCATGGCAAATATTATGCTTAATGGATTGGGTATCGTGCTTTCTCCAAAAGATAATCCGGGATACTTGCCAGGTATGAACGCTGGAGCTTTTAATTTGGGAGCCGGCTTAAGTTTTGCAATTTTGTATGCTGTGATGACGAATGTTGCGTCTTTAAGTGACGTAACATTCGGATACGTTGCTGCTATGGTTGCCGGCGTCGTTTTGCTCGCTTTTGCGCTCGCTTGCTCGTTCTTAATTCCGGATCCTAAGGCGGCGGATAAGTAATATCTGCTTTTTTGTAAAGTTTCTGCCGTTTTTTCGCGCGCATCCGACTTTTTCTTTACACCTCTGTAAACTTTCTGCCGTTTTTTCGCGCGGAAACGACTTTTTCTTTACACCGCTGTAAACTTTCTGCCGTTTTTTCGCGCGGAAACGACTTTTTCTTTACACCGCTGTAAAGTTTCTGCCGCCGCGTGCGTGTCTGTAGGTTCCAGCTAAGCTAGAACTATGCACATTATTGCTGGACGTTTTAAATCTTTGCCGCTTACTTCAGCGCAGTCGTGTACAAGACCTACTACAGATCGCACGAAAGAAGCGATATTTTCTAGGCTCGATTCGTGGGATGTTATGCACAATGCGCGCGTACTTGATCTATTTGCTGGCACGGGAGCGCTCGGAGTTGAGGCGCTATCTCGTGGCGCGCGCGAGCTTGTGTCTGTTGAAGCAAATTCGCAAGCGGCTGCGCTTATACTTCGCACGTCGAAAGCGTTGCAGAGTTCAAAGGCTTGGGATTCTGCGCTTTCTATGAGGGTTCTTCGAAAGCGCGCGGAGCAGTTCGTTGCAGATTATAGTGGGGGAGCGTTTGACTTGGTTTTTATCGATCCGCCTTATGCTTACGAAACTGCGGATTGCGAAAGTTTATTAGCTTCGATGATTGAGAGCGGAGTTGCGAGCGTTTCTGCGGATACGTTGATTGTGTTTGAGCGTAGCGCGCGAAGTGTTTTGCCGACTATGCCTGAGGGCTGGGAGCTGTTTGATACGCGTAATTACGGAGAAACTTCCGTGCTGTTCATTCAGCCTTCTCGCGATTAATCTTATTTCTGGCTTTTGTTGCTAGCGCGAGTTTTTGCGGGGGTAATCGCCGGAAACTTCCCATCCGAGCGACATAAGCGTTTTTCGATCCGCTTTATCTAGCTTGCGGCAGTCCAATTTCTCAATCAAATCAGGTCGAATTTCGCTTGTGCGAGATATAGCTTCATCTCGACGAAAACGATCAACTTTGGCGTGATTCCCGGAAGTGAGCACTTCCGGAACGCTTATACCGCGCCAAGTAGTTGGACGGGTGTATTGATGGTGTTCCAAAAGTGCGTCCGAGCCTGTGTACGACTCTTCAACAATCGACTCAGGATTTCCCATAAACCCAGGGATTAAGCGCGTAATTGCCTCAAGCATAACGCTTACTGCAACTTCTCCGCCATTTAGCACGTAATCGCCGATTGAATACTCGCGTACGTCAATTCCTTGCGCGCGGTAATATTCTGGAATCCTAGCGTCGTAGCCTTCGTATCTGCCGCATCCAAATACCAAATGCTTTGCGTTGCTTAATTCCGTTGCGTCTTTTTGTGTAAATAGTGGGGCAGAAGGGTTCGGGAATATAAGAATTGGTTTAGTTGAGTCTATTTTATTAGGCGCGATTTTTGCTTCTTCGCAACTATCGCAACTATCGCACGTATCGCACGTATCGCACGTATTTTTTACTTCAGATTTTGGCAAGTTAAGAAGCTCGTCTAAGCATTCTGCCCAAACTTCAGGCTTCATAACCATGCCAGCGCCGCCGCCAACTGGCGTATCGTCAACCGATTGATGCACATCGTGAGTCCATTTGCGTAAATTGTATGCGCGAATTTGCAACAAGCCATTATTTTGCGCTTTGCCTAACAAACTTAGGTCTAGCATGCGAAAATATTCTGGGAATACGGAAATAATATCGATGTCCATCATAAGGCACTCTACTATGAAAACTAATAAAACTACGAAAACTACAAAAACTTATAAAACTACGAAAGCTAATAAAACTACGAAAGCCCCGGAATTAAACCGCCCGGAGGGTCGATAGTCAAATACCCGTTTGTAATGTCAACTTCCGGCACAATAGCTTCAACAAATGGCACGAGCGCTGTTTTATTCTCTTCGTCAACCGGATGAGCTAAACGGATTTTCAGTAACGATTGCGCACCGTCGAGCACATCCACAACTTTTCCAATAGTGCAAGTCGGCAGCCCCAGATGATTTTCTTCGCACAATCGCGCTTGCAAACCGACTAAATCCTTAATATACCAAGCATTTTCGGCAGCAAGTTCTTGCGCATCTTCTGCATGCACATACAATTCAGTGCCATTAAGTGCTTCTGCATCGTTGCGATTTTGTGATTCTTCGAATAGTAAAATCCAACGATTTTTGAACGTTCTTGCGTTCTCAATAACGAACTCGCGTTCGCCGTCTGCAGTGCACAATACATTTCCAGGCTCAAAACGTTCGTAAGGCTCATCTGTAAAAATTTGTACAGTGACTTCGCCTTTTAAACCTTGGGCTTTACCGATACGACAAACCCTCAGCAGGTCATTACGACTTTGCTGAGGGTTGTCAAAAGATTGTTGGTCTAATGCCACGTTCATCTCACTTACGTACGTCCATAATGTCAACGCGCACATTGTGGTTGCTCAAAGCTTGCACAACAATGCGAATTGCATTAGCGGTACGACCATTGCGGCCAATAACGCGACCGATATCTTCAGGATTCACGCGCACTCGAAGCAATTCGCCGCGAGCATTTTCGTGAGAACGTACCGACACGTCATCTGGAAAATCCACGATGTTCTTAATGAGATGTTCAACAGCTTGAGCCAGCATGATTACTCAGCCTTTTCCTCGGCTTCGGCAGCTTCCGCAGCTTCAGCTGGGGCTTCTTCGGCTTCGTTTGCAGCGGCTTCAGCTGCAGCCTGAGCCTTAGCAGCGGCTTCAGACTTAGCGGCCTTCAGCTTCTGAGCTTCAGCTTCAACAGCTTCAACGCGAGCCTGTGCGTCTGGGCCAGCTTCAGAAGTCTTCAACGTGCCTTCGGCGCCGTCGAGACCCTTGAACTTCTGCCAGTCACCAGTGATCTTCAAGAGCTTCAACACTGGTTCGGTTGGCTGTGCGCCAACGCCAAGCCAGTACTGTGCGCGCTCAGAATCAATCTGAATCATAGATGGCTGCTTGTTTGGATCGTAAACGCCGATCTCTTCGATGGACTGACCGTTGCGCTTGTTGCGTGAATCAGAAATGACTACACGGTAGAAGGCATAGAACTTCTTGCCCAATCGCTTAAGACGAATCTTGGTTGCCAAAATGGCTCTCCTTATAACTAGAGTCGTGGAATTTCGTTCGGGTGTGGGGCACTCCTTGCGAGCTTCCACATGTTCCTCACGTGGTCGGGAAGAGGGCGCCGATTCACGCGAATAACTTATCTATTATGCCTGCGCGCTTGGACGTTTTTATCTAGTGATTGTAGGTCGATTGCTGCGATGTAGGCTAGGTGATCAGTGCCGTTAACAACTACATTCTTTTGCCATAGTGCGCTAGATTTACAGTTTTTTGCGCAAAATAGCACATGGTCAAGTGTAAGATTTGGCCACTTAAGCCATGTAGGCCATGTGCGTAGACGCTTTCCAAGCGAAAGTGCAACGTCTGTAAATCCGTATTCCAAAAGCGAGCGAAAGCTTGGGTGGTCGACAGTGGAATTAAGATCGCCAGTAACAATAGTGAGAGTTGCTAAATCGCAAGTTTTCGAAGTAGATTCGTCAGCGCATTCGTTAGTGCAATCGGCGAAAGAATCAGTAGCAGAATCGATATTCGCAAGTGCGCGAATTCCATTACTCCAAGCAGCACACCCACGCATCGGTGACTTTGGATGTGCAGAAGCAAATTTCACTAAAACTTTTTCATTTGCACCAAAATCTAAGCAAGTTGTAACGCTTGGTACGCTTGCAGCTTCAATTTTTACGGAATTATTGCAAGTAGAAATCGCGGAATATTGCGTAAAAATAGCGTTGAATCCGCCGTTATTATGCTCACTTTGCGCACCTACGCGCGAAGTTGGAAAAATCTCGTATATTCCAAGTTTTTCAAGATTTTTTACTAAAGACTCGCTTAATTCTTGTAAAAGTAACGTATTTACGTGATATTTTTTCGTTATTTCTATTATTTCGGATGCGCTCGCTTTTCCGTATCTGCAATTAAGAGTCATCACGCGTATTTCTTGATGCTGTTCCTTGCATTTTTTGCGCGACGATCTGCTTTCGTGTAACCTACGCAATTTTGCAAACCAGTACGGCGTATACGACTTAAGCGAAATCAAAAATAGCGCAGCGTACGCAACACATAAATATCCGTAAGATTTCGCATAAGATTGCGCTAAGTTAAGCGATTGCGCAACTTTTTCTGCGCAGCATGTATACAGCAAAAAACCGCCAAAATTACACAAAAACAGTGCTCCCACAACGTAAGTTGCAAGTGGAAGCAGCGCAATAATATACGGAAGTGGGTTATATTTATCCGCACCTGCCGGCAGCCAACGCAGAAGCTGCCACAAAAGAAGCGGCACAAATATAACCCACAAAAACGCCAATACTAAAATCATCGACCGAATAAGCCAGCTAATCCGCCGCCAAAGTTAGGCGGCAGTTGATTATCTTGATTTGCGTCTTCGGAATTCATAAGTTCCTTAAGTCCTTCAGGAAGATTCTGAAGATTTGGTTGCTGCGGCTTTGCAAAAGCAGAACCTGCAACATCGTCGCTAGTAGATTCGCCAGAAAGACGCTCACGCAACGCGCGCTCTTCAGCTTCCCTGCGCATTGGATTTCCGGACTTTCCGCCCTTCTTCTTGCCTTTCTTGTCTTTGCGCTTCGACTTTCCGCCAGGACCACCGAATCCAGGCATGCCGCCCATGCCAGGCATTCCAGCGCCACCGCTCATTCGCTTCATCATTTTTGCAGCCTGCTCGAAACGTTGCAAAAGTGCATTAACTTGCGAAACGCTCACACCTGAACCAGCTGCAATTCTCGCGCGACGCGAGCCGTCAATAATCTTTGTATTTCTACGCTCTTGAGGAGTCATAGAACGAATAATTGCCTCAGTGCGGTCAATTTCCTTATCGTCAAACTGCTCAAGCTCTTGACGGTGAGCAGCCATTCCAGGCATCATGCCCAAAAGCTTCTTCATTGAGCCAAGCTTACGAACTTGCTGAAGCTGCTCCAAAAAGTCATCCAAACCAAAGCTGCCTTCAGCTATTTTTGCAGCAGCCTTGCGCGATTCTTCTTCGTCGAACTGCTTCTGTGCGTGCTCAATAAGCGTCAAAATATCGCCCATATCGAGTATGCGTGAAGCCATTCGATCAGGATGGAAGATTTCAAAATCCTTCAAGCCTTCACCTGTAGAAGCAAACAAAATCGGCTTTCCAGTAACGCTTGCAACCGAAAGTGCAGCACCGCCTCGAGCGTCGCCATCAAGCTTAGAAAGCACAACGCCAGTAAAGTTCACGCCATCGTTAAAAGCTTGAGCAGTGCGAACAGCATCCTGACCGATCATTGCATCAATAACAAACAGCACTTCTTGCGGTTGCACGGCATCGCGAATATTGCGTGCCTGCTTCATAAGCTCTTCGTCAACGCCCAAACGACCTGCGGTATCAATAATCACAGTGTCATACATTTTTTCGCGCGCATAATTAATAGAATCGCGCGCAACCTTAACCGGGTCGCCTTTAGTGAACCATGGCAAAGAAATCGCACTTCCGCCATTTTGCACGCCCTTTTCTGGAGCAAATACAGGAACTCCTGCGCGCTCGCCAACAACTTGCAGCTGCGTGACTGCATTAGGTCGTTGCAAATCTGCTGCTACAAGCAAAGGAGTATGACCTGCATCCTTCAGCCAGTAGCCAAGCTTTCCAGCAAGCGTAGTTTTACCTGCACCTTGCAAACCTGCAAGCATAATTACAGTTGGAGGATACTTCGCAAAATTAAGCTGCCTATCTACACCTGCGCCCAATACTTGCGTAAGCTCGTCGTTTACAATTTTCACAACTTGCTGAGCTGGGTTTAAAGCGTGCGAAACTTCCTCACCAAGAGCGCGCTCGCGAATTCGAGCAGTGAATGAGCGTACTACTTCCAACGCAACGTCTGCATCGAGAAGTGCGCGGCGAATCTCGCGAATTGTGCCGTCAATATCGGATTCTGAAAGCTTGCCTTTGCTGCGCAAATGCTTAAAAGCATTGGAAAGGCGGTCTGTTAACGAACTAAATGCTGCCATAGTTTTCCATTCTACCTGTTGTTGCTAACGTAACTTTAGTGCAATTGCTAACTTAATTTGCTAACTTGATTTGCTAATTAATACTTTTGCGTTTATTTTTGCTTTTGCGTTACTTTCTTTTATTGCAAATGCCAAGATGATTCTTGCGAAGTATCGACAATTACAATTCCTGCGTTATTTAACGCATCGCGAATAGCATCTGCAGTAGCAAAATCCTTTGCTTTTCTAGCATCTGCTCTAGCTTTAAGTTGCAAAGTAATTAAAGAGTCCAAAGCTGAGTGTTCTTTGCTTTCCTTGCCATTTGAGCCTTCTGCAGACGATTGATTATCGTTCGAAGCCCACGTTTGTGCGTAAGGATCCAAGCCCAAAGTATCTAACATAGCTCGCACTTGCAAAACAGCGAGATATATGAGCTTTTGTACGCTTTCGCTTTGTGCTTGTGAAGAATCTTTGCTGCAGTCGTCAATAAGAGCATTTCCTTGACGAATTGTAGTAAATATTTCTGCAATTGCGCCAGAAACGTTAATGTCATCGTTCATAGCGCGAGTGAAATCTTCCGGAAGCTCATCTGCGTTAACAGAACGCACTTCTTCGCAAGTTGGCTTCTTTTCAAGCAATCTGCCAGCTCTCTCGAGGAAGTTCATAATGCGATCGTAAGCCGATTTCGACTCCACCAAAGCTTGGTCGGACCACTCTAACATTGCGCGATATTGCACTGCTCCCAAAGCATAACGCACAACCCAAGCTGAATTATTTGCCAAAACTACTGGTACGGAAAGCCCATTTCCCAACGATTTTGACATTTTTTCACCTTTGGCGGTAACCCATGCTGAATGCATCCACACATTGGCGCTTTCCCAGCCAGCAGCACGCGTTTGTGCCATTTCGTTTTCGTGGTGAGGGAAACGCAAATCCAAGCCGCCTCCGTGAATATCAAAGTCGTCGCCAAGATAACGATGGCTCATAGCAGAGCATTCAATATGCCAACCAGGACGTCCCTCGCCAAAAGGAGTTTTCCAGCGCGCGTCCGTCTGATCGAAATCGCAAGGTGCTTTCCAAAGTGCGAAATCCCTAGGATCGTGTTTGTCTGGTGAAGCATCTGCAGGATCTGTTGGATTGTAAATATCGTTTTCGGCAGCGTCTACGCTCGGACCCTTTGCGTCTGCGATAGCTGCGGCTTCGTCTGCGCAAGTTTCATTTTGGTTCTGATTTTGGTGCGTTAATTCGCCGTAATGCTCCCAACTTGGCACGTCAAAATAAACATTTCCAGTAGGATTTCCGTCGTTGTTTTTAATAACATATGCGTGACCGCGCTCAATCAAACGCTCAATCAGCTCAACCATGTCTGTAATATGACCTGTTGCGCGCGGCTCAACTGTTGGCGCAAGCACTCCTAAAGTATTGTAGGATTTTGTAAATTCGCGCTCGTAAATATATGCTCGTTCCCACCAATTTTGCCCTGATTCATTGGCTTTTTTCATAATTTTGTCGTCAATATCTGTGACGTTTCTAACAAACGTGACTTTGTATCCTAAACGCAGCATCCAGCGACGGATTATATCGAATGCGATTGCTGCGCGAATATGGCCAATATGCGGAGAACTTTGCACTGTGGCTCCGCACACGTACATGCCTACTTGACCAGGCTTTTTAGGTACGAAAGTATTCGTTGAATGTGAAGCCGTGTTGTATAAGTGCAGGTTTTCTGCGGCTTTAGTAACTTTTGCAGTCTCTTCGTTCAAACTCTTATTAAGCATAATTGCTATTATACGCACTTGACTATAGTCCACCGCGCGCGCCTCCACGCGTTATTTCCTTTACAACTACGTATTTTTCTTTACAACTACGTAAAGTAATTGTCGTTTTTTGGCGATATTTCGACTTTTCCTTTACAGCTACGTAAAGTAATTGTCGGCTTTGCTGTTTCGTGCGTCGGCTCTTTAGTTAGCGGTACAATTATTGCGATTTGGTTTTAGATTTAGCTTTAGCAATCCAATTAGATTCATATCTATTACTTATCTATTACCTAGCTGTTTTTATTTTGTTCGTTACTGAAAGGAATATCATGGCTGAGATTTCATCTGCTCTTATGACGGACATGTATGAATACACTATGCTCGACGCTGCTCTTAAAGACGGCACTGCAAATCGCAAGTGCGTTTTTGAAATTTTTACGCGCCACTTGCCTCAAGGCCGTCGTTACGGAGTTGTTGCTGGCATGGGTCGCATTTTGGAGGAGTTGCAAAAATTCCATCTTTCGGAAGATGATTTACGTTTCTTAAGTGATCGCAAAATTGTTAGTGCAGAAACCATTGAATGGCTGAAAAATTTCCGATTCCGCGGTAAAATTTCCGGTTATCGCGAAGGCGAGATATTCTTCCCGAATTCGCCAATTTTGCAAGTAGAAGGCACTTTCGGCGAGTGCACTTTGCTCGAAACTCTTCTGCTTTCCGTTCTCAATTACGATTGCGCTGTGGCGTCTGCTGCAGCTCGCATGGTTTCTGCTTCTGCAGGACGTCCTTGCATGGATATGGGCGGCCGTCGCACAAACGAATATTCTGCAGTTGCTGCGTCTCGCGCCGCTGTAATTGGCGGTTTTAAGGGAACTGCAAATCTGTTGGCTGCAAAACTTTACGGTTTAAAGGCAATCGGAACCGCAGCTCACTGCTTCACTCTTGTTCACGACACTGAGCGTGACGCTTTCACTTCTCAAATTGCAGCTCTTGGCAAAGGCACTACGCTTCTTGTTGACACTTATAATATTGAGGAAGCTGTAAAGACAGCCGTGGAAGTTGCGGGACCTGATCTTGGCGGAATTCGTATTGATTCTGGAGATTTGTGCGCTCTGGCTCGTCGCGTTAGGAATCAGCTTGACGAGTTGGGTGCTAAAAACACAAAGATTACAGTTACTAACGATTTGGACGAGTACGCTCTTGCCTCCTTACAAAATGCGCCTGTGGATTCTTACGGCATCGGCACAATGCTTGTAACCGGCTCCGGTGCTCCAACTTGCGCAATGGTTTATAAGCTTACTGAGCGTGAGGGTGCAGATGGTGTAATGCAGCCTGTTGCTAAGCGTTCTAAGAATAAAGCGACTGTGCCTGGACGTAAGTTGGCGTATCGTTCATACGATTACAGCAACGATTCTTGCGGTGTAGCTGATTGCGAACACGTGATTTCCGGTTCGGAAGTTGCGCTCGCTCAGTTTAAGCCTAAGGATTCGTGGGAAAATCTGCTAGTTGATTACATGGTCGACGGTGAAGCTGACGAACAATTTATGGGTCACGATGCGATTATGCGCGCCCAGGATTATTGCGCTTCTGCTTTAAAGCGTTTGCCTTTGGCTGCGCAAAGTTTGATGCGCGGAGATCCTGCAATACCAACAGAAATTCAAGTACTGTAAAAGTACTATAAATTAATCTTTTTAAAACTAAACTTTACTAAATAAGATTGCAAAAGGACCGCAAATAATTCATGCGTAAAGATTAGCGTTTCTGACAGCTTTTTGAGCGTTTGTTGCGATAATGCTTTATGCTTGGTTTTGCGAATAAAATTCAATTAAATTTTAGTGCGCTACGAAATTCGTTACGAAATTCGTTACACAATGCGTTACGAAAGGATGCGAGATGTTTTCATCTTTAGAAGCAGATAATGCGTTAGATGCTGTTATGGAATCTGGTTCGCAATCCACAGATCCAGACTCTGGTTCCGGCACAAGCACTTCTGTTCTAGAACGTCCAGAAGTTGACGAAGATGCTCGTCTAGATGACGGCGGTAATGCAGATCGTTTTGCGCACTATGTGTCAAAAGACAAAATTGAAGAGTCGCGCTTAACTGGTCGACCAGTAGTAGCTTTGTGCGGTAAAGTGTGGATTCCTCGACACGAAGCAAATGACTACCCAGTTTGCCCTGAATGCAAGCGCATATACGAGGAATTAGGAAAGTTTAATTTTTAAGTAATTATGTTGCGTATTTAAGCAATTTATATTAAATATCAGCGTTACTTCTATCTTTAACGATAAAAGTAACGCTATTTTATTAATATATTTTTGTTCTGAGCACAATGGGTGATAATCTAAGAGCATGACTATAGCTGTGTGCCCCGGCTCGTATGATCCAGTCACTGCCGGCCATTTAGACGTAATACAACGTTGTACGCATCTATTTGATGAAGTACATGTGCTAGTTGCGGTAAATGCTGCAAAGACTCCGTTATTTTCTGAATCTGAGCGCGTAAAAATTATTCAAGAAGCAATAAATAATTTGCCGCAATCTAAAAATAGTTTCAATTGCGATTGCAAAATAGTAGTAACTTCAACAGCTGGTTTGATTACTGACTACTGTACAAAAGTTGGTGCTACAGTAATCGTAAAAGGCTTACGTCAAAACGGTGATTATGAGGCAGAACTTGGGATGGCGCTAGTGAATCGCAAATTAGCAGGTATCGAAACGCTTTTCCTTCCTGCTGATCCTGTGCTTGAGCATGTTTCAAGCTCTGTGGTTAAAGATGTTGCTCGTCATGGTGGAAACGTTACTGGCATGGTTCCAGATAACGTAATACCCTTATTAAAAAAGCTTTTTAATGAACAATCATTAGGCGTAGATAACAATTCACCTATGCTGAACAATTGAACAGGAGAGTAGAAGATGACAAATAAAAATGAACTTACTGACGCAACTTCTGGATTATCTAGTGAAGGAGACGACACAATGGAGCGCGAAGTGCAAGTTGATCGCAATCAAAAGCTTCCATTACATCCAGTTCTCGCAGATGAAGAAGATGCTCAAGACGGCGTTGTAAATACAACGCAATCCGACGTGCGAAGTGCGCGTGAAGGCGACCTATTAGTTGATACAGATGCTGACAACACAGAAACTTCATCTGTTGCAGCAGTCGGAAGTGTTTCTGCTGCGGAAGATGTGCGTGGTAATGGCGCTGATAGTGCAAAGCATAACAATAAAGATAGCAAAGCAGCTTCTTCGTCAGCATTTTCTGCTTTCCCTCTTCCAGATTTACGAGAGCGAGAAGACGGTGGCGTTATTGACTTTGAAGAAAATGAATCTGAAACTTCAAAAGCAGATGCAGAAGCAGTAAGCGATGAAGTGCGTTCAAAGAGTCGCGCTGAATTTACTACAGTTTACGACATTATTGACGCAATGGAAACAACTCTTTCGGAAGCCAAGAATGTTCTGTTTGCTGCAGGAATGGTAAAAATTGATCGCGATGAGTTCGTTGACCAGTTAGCACGTTTGAAAGATATGCTTCCTGTGCAATTGGAGCGAGCTTCTGCATTAATGCGAGAAGCAGAGCGACGTTTGCGTACAGCGCAAGCACAAGCAAGCTCTATTGTTTCTTCAGCGCAATCTCAATCTGCAGAAATAATTGAAGAAGCGCAAGAGCGTGCTCAATTCTTAGCAGGTCAAGAAAACGTAACGGCTTTAGCAAAACAGAAAGCTCGCGATATTCTCGCTACTGCGCAAGCAAAATCAGACAAGCTTACGCAAGGTGCGGATCAGTATTGCGCAACTGTTATGGAAGGCTTAAAGCAGCAGCTAGATAAATTAGAACAAGACGTGCAAGCGGGTCAGCGAGTGTTGGAAGATCGTCGTCGAGCTGCAGCGCACGTACAAAACGACATTAGCTCATCATTGTATGACGATGATGAAGAGGAAAGGAATTAGTAATGGCTTCGCATCCATCCCAATCACCGTGGGCTGTTCCAGTAGCGCAAATGGCTGCGCGCGCTGGTAGTAGCATGTCGTTGCATCGCGTATTTCCGGCGCCGGAAGGCATTGGAGATTACGTTATTGGCGTAAAGCCAGGCAGCGATGTTATGGTTGATGGCGATTTTGATGCTGTGGTTGACGGCTTAATGTTTCAGGGCAGTATTACTGCTCCGGTGCATGCAGAATGTACTCGATGCTTGATGCCGCTTCGTCGCGATTGGAAAGTGGATGTGTGCGTATTCTTTCCATATGTTGACTCGCGTTCTAATCGTTCGGATAATCGCAATACTCGTGGCGATGCGGATGAAGACGAGTCGCAAATTTGGGATGAAAATGACGAGTCGGGCAATGTGTATCCGCTAGTTGCGGGTGGCGATTTTGCGGATATTGAGGCTCTTATTCGCGACACTATGGTAAGTGAGTTGCCGTTACAGCCGTTGTGCGAGCCGGATTGTCGCGGACTTTGCTCTCAGTGTGGCGAAAACTTAAACGAGCATCCAGATCATCATCACGACGTTACGGATATTCGTTTTGCTGCTTTAGAGGATTTGAAAGCTCAGCTTGAGCAGAATGAAAAACGGAATTAATACGTGCGTGTAAAGTTTCTGCCGTTTTTGGGTTGATTTCCGACCGAAACTTTACGTAGGTGTAAAGTTTCTGCCGTTTTTGGGTTGATTTCCGACCGAAACTTTACGTAGGTGTAAAGTTTCTGCCGTCTGCGAGCCTTATTTCGACCGAAACTTTACGTAGGTGTAAAGTAATTGCCGTTTTTTCGCTGAAAAGCGGCATAAACTGCGCGCGCTTGTAAAGTTTCTGTCGCACTAAATAGAAATTAGGTTGCGCAATTTGTACGGCGCTTGCTGTAATATACAGAACGCTTAAGCTCAATCGATTGAACGAAATAGAGGAAAGAATTATGGCACTGCCTAAGTACAAGACCTCGCGTGCTAATACGCATTCGCGTCGCGCTAATTGGAAGGCGTCTGCCGTGCAGACTGTGACTTGCCCGAACTGCGGTTCTCAGGCATTCCCACACATGGCTTGCCCATCTTGCGGAACCTTCCGTGGTCGTGTTTACCGTGAAGCTATTCGCTCCGAGCACACCAAGTAGGTTTTATTAACAGAAACCCTGCCATCGACGGGTGGCAGGGTTTTTCTTTTTCTTGCGTATTGTTTTAGTTTATATGGCTGTGAGGGGTGGGTGTTACTTACGCGCGTCGAGAGTGTGCCAAGCGATTTCGGCGGCTGCAAGTTGCGCTTTTCGTTTGCTAGAGCCACTTCCGACTCCCAGCAGTTCGTCGCCATCCTTATGCGCCAAAACCGCGCGAGCTTCAAACACTGGAGCGTATTCTGGCCCAGAAACAGCCATTCGATACTCTGGATCTTCCAAACCCATATCGTGAGCTTTGACTGTAAGCGAAGTCTTCCAATCGAGAGCTGGTCCTTCAGTTAGCACTTCCGCCAAAGTGTCGTCAATCAAACGATGCACAACTCTGCGAGCTTCATCAATTCCATGTTCAACAAAAGTTGCACCAATAAGCGCTTCAACAATATCGCACAAAATTGAATCTTTATTATTTCCGCCCTGCTCCATTTCTCCGCGACCGAGAAGAATATACGCGCCAACATGCAGCTTTTCGCGCGCAACAGCAGAAAGCGCCCATTCAGACACAGCTTTCGCTCGCATCTTTGCAAGCTGACCTTCAGTCATGTCTGGATGTGCAGAAAACAGCGTTTCCGTAGAAACTAACTCAAGCACAGCATCGCCCAAAAACTCAAGTCGCTCATAATTTCGTGTGCCAGGATGTTCGTGCGAGAACGAGCGGTGGGTGAGTGCTTCTACCAAAAGATCCGGCGAAATAGTTGTGCCTAAAGCGTTTAAAAGTTCCTGCGTTGGGTCTCCAGGACGTGTTTCATCGCCATCTAATCTCAAAACTCCATCTTCGTTGTGTTGCGCATGTGAGTTGTTTTGATTATTTTGATTGTGTTTGCTCTGCATATTTTGTTGATTTTGTTGATTGTTCTGAGTTTTCATAGCACGTATTATTATAGTCCTACTACCAACACAAGTGCTTTTAAGCTTTGCGCTCGTATTCGCGCTCGTATTTTTCCATATTTTCTATATTCCTCTATATTTTCTATATTCTTCCTTTCTTTCCCTTTCGTATAAGTGTCCAGCTATATTTGTGGATTATGCCTACGTATGATTTGGGATTAGAACGAGTTTCGCTAGAATTTGCTACAAAAACGATTTTTACAGACGTAACTCAAGGTGTTTTTGAAGGCGACAGAATCGGTATTGTTGGAAAAAATGGTGACGGAAAGTCAACGCTACTTCGACTATTTGCCGGTAAAATGCAGCCTGATTCTGGTCGTGTTACGAAGCGTGGTGGGCTTACTTTTGGCATGTTGGATCAGCGAGATCCATTGGACGATAACGCAACTGTGCGCGAGGCTGCTCTTGAAAATCGCGAAGATTACGAGTGGGCTGCAGATCAGCGTTCGCGTGAAATTGTAGAAGCGCTTCTTGGTGGCATAAATTTGGAAGCAAAAGTAGGCACGCTTTCTGGAGGCCAGCGCAGGCGCGCAGATTTAGCAAGATTATTGTTGCATGACTGGGATATTTTGGCTTTGGATGAGCCTACGAATCATTTGGACGTTGTGACGATTCATTGGCTTGCGGAGCATCTTCTTCACCGTTGGCAGGACGGTCAAGGTGCGCTTTTGATTGTGACGCACGACCGCTGGTTCTTAGATGAGGTTTGCACTTCGATGTGGGAAGTGCACGACGGTGTAATTGATCCTTTCGAGGGTGGTTACAGCGCTTATATGATGCAACGCGTGGAGCGCGAACGCCAAGCGGATGTGCGCGAAGAGCGTCGCAGAAATTTGGCGAGAAAAGAGTTAGCTTGGCTTTCTAGGGGTGCTCGTGCGCGTTCTACTAAGCAAAAGTTCCACGTAAAGCAAGCGCGTGAGCTTATTGCAGATGTGCCGCCGTTAAGAGACACTCTTGAATTGAAGAAAATGGCAACTTCGCGTCTTGGTAAGCAAGTTGTTGATTTAATTGACGTTACGCAAATTTTTGACAACGCTCAGCAGCTAAAAAATATTGATCCGGATATTGCAGAAAACGCATCTTTAGGTGAAGATAATGCGGAAAAATCAAATAAAGTCGATATCGTAGAATCTGCTTTTGCGCAACCAACTCACATAGGAAGCGTTACTATTGCCGTTGATGAGAGTCAAGAAAATACTGCGGAAAATACTGCTACGAGCGAAGAAAACATTGCAGAAACTGCAGCTGCATCTCGCAAAACTATTACTGGACGCATGATTTTAGACGATGCAACTTGGCTTATAGGACCAGGAGATCGTTTTGGAATTGTGGGCGCGAATGGAGCAGGAAAATCAACATTATTAAGCATTATTGACGGATCTCTAAAGCCTACGCTTGGACACGTAAATATTGGCAAGACTGTAAAATTTGCCGTGCTTTCGCAGCGTCTAGAAGAGCTTGAAAAGCTTGGAAAATATAAAGTAAAAGAAGTTTTAAGTCGCTATAAGCCTAGCTATATTATCGATGGCAAAGAAGTGACTCCCGGTCAGCTTATGGAAAGGCTTGGTTTTAAGCCTGAGCAGCTTATGACACCAATTGCGGATCTTTCGGGCGGTCAAAAGCGACGTATGCAGTTGCTGCTGATTTTGCTAAACGAACCAAACGTGCTGATTATGGATGAGCCTGGAAACGATCTCGACACTGACATGCTTGCAGTTATGGAAGATTTGCTCGATACTTGGCCCGGCACTTTGATTGTTGTTTCTCACGATCGCTACTTGCTTGAGCGCGTAACAGACCAGCAATTTGCGCTTATTGACGGCAAAATTCGTCACCTTCCAGGCGGTGTAGATGAGTATTTGCAAATTGTAGAAAAGTTGCAGCGCGACCACGAAAATGGCATTAGCGCTGCGAATGCTGAGAGTGCTGCTAGTAATACCAGTACTGCTGGAACTTCAAATACTGCGAATGCTTCAAGTACTGCGAATTCTTCAACTAAAGGAAGTAAAGAAAGTAAAGAAAGCCAAGAAAGTTCAGAAAGTACAGAAAGTGCGCCGAAACTCACCGGCAAAGCCTATCACGATGCTGCAAGGCGAGTTTCTGCAATCGAGCGAAAACTTTCAAAGCTTGAAGAAGAAAAGTCGCAAATTGAAGCGCAAATGGCTGCTCACAACCCAAGTGACTTTGTGGGGCTTCAATCTCTTAACGAAGATCTTCAAAAAAACGAGCAAGAAACCAGTGCTCTTGAGGATGAGTGGATGGAGCTTTCTGAGCAGCTTTAGTACAAAATTGCTGCGCGCTAAGAAGATAAAATAGAAGATAACAGCCACGTGCTAAATTTGTGAGGTATGACTCAAATCAAGGATATGTTGGAATCTGTAAAACCAATTCGCGTTGACGGTCGTAATGTTGACGAGCTCCGGCCTGTGCGCATAACACGTAAATTTACTGATGTTCCTGAAGGTTCTGTGCTTATTGAGTGTGGCAATACGCGCGTAATGTGCACTGCAACTTTTACGGTTGGTGTGCCTCGTTGGCGTAGAGATTCCGGTTTGGGTTGGGTAACTGCCGAATATTCTATGCTTCCTAGAGCAACAGCTGAGCGTACTGATCGCGAATCTGTGCGTGGAAAAATTGGTGGTCGCACTCACGAAATTAGTCGTCTTATTGGTCGCTGCTTGCGCGGTGTAGTCGATATGAAAGCAATGGGTGAGTGCCAGATTCAAATTGATTGCGACGTGTTGCAAGCGGATGGTGGAACTCGTACTGCTTCAGTAACTGGAGCTTATGTAGCTTTGGTAGATGCGCTTAATTGGGCAGAAAAGAATGGTCATATTCGCTCTGCTGCAAGTGTTATTAAGGATTCTATTTCCGCTGTTTCTGTAGGCGTTATTAACGGCACGCCTATGCTTGATTTGCCTTATGTTGAAGACAGTCAAGCTATGACAGATATGAACGTAGCTATGACAGGTTCCGGCACTTTCATTGAAATTCAAGGCACTGCAGAACATCGTCCGTTTAATCGCGACGAATTAAATACTTTACTTGATTTGGCAACTAAAGGTAATCGCGAATTGCAAGCTGCTCAAAAAGCCGCTTTAGCAAAATAGAAGAGATTGAAGGAGAACGGGCGTGAAGCTTATTGTGGCAACACATAATGAGGGAAAACTCGTTGAAATCAAGCAAATTTTAGAGGAGCAGTTGTCGAAGCTGGCAAACAGTTTCGAGTTAGTAACTGCAGGTTCTCTTGGCTTGCCTGATCCTGTGGAAACTGGCGTAACTTTTGAACAGAATGCTTTGCTCAAAGCGCGTGATGTTGCTGCAAGAACAGGTTATCCAGCTATTGCAGACGATTCGGGTCTTATTGTCGACGTGCTTGGTGCTGCACCTGGTATTCTTTCTGCCAGGTGGAGTGGTGTTCATGGAGATGATAAAGCTAATAATGAGCTTCTTTTGCGCCAACTTTCTGATATTCCAGATCAATGTCGTACTGCTCGTTTTCGTTGTGCTGCAGCTCTTGCTATTCCGGATGGGTGCAGTGAGGTTCCTGAAGGCAGTGTTATGTCGCATTCTCACGGCTTTGAGACTGTTCGAGTCGGAGAAATGGTTGGTCACTTGTTGCGCGAGGAGCGCGGAACTAACGGTTTCGGCTATGATCCGCTATTTGTGCCAGATATTCAGCCTATTCGCGATGGTGTGCAAATGAAAGGTTTGACTAGCGCGGAGCTGACTCAAGAAGAAAAGAATGCTATTTCGCACAGAGGTAATGCTTTGCGCGCGCTTTTGCCGGAGTTGAAAGCATTATTTATTACTGAGTAAGCGAAAATTTCGTGCGCGAGATGGGACTTGAACCCACACGTCGTAAGACACAGGAACCTAAATCCTGCGCGTCTACCATTTCGCCACTCGCGCATAGACTCATATAAATAATCGAGTGAATAAAAACAAATCAAAAGTATTAATACACTCGAGCGAGTCAGAGAGCCGCTTGACAGAATCGAACTGTCGACCTTCTCATTACGAGGGAGACGCTCTACCGACTGAGCTAAAGCGGCATTGTTGCCCGAGACGCATTCGCGACTCGCGCACAAGAAAAGTATTCTATCGTATTTTTTTAAATTTGTCCACTTTGGCGCGCCGTACAATAATACGTAATGTGGATATTCGTGTGGTAGAGATTTGAGATTTTTCGCACTGATTGGATGCTTGCACGTTCATGAAGTTTTGCAGTTGTGCTCTGCAGACGTTGAGTACTTATTGCATAGAGGACACTAGCGTCCGTGCTGCTGCAAACATCACGCCAGACGCACCTACCGCACCACAGAACACTAGCGGTTTTACTAGTAGTGGGAGATAGGAATTGCTTGGTCGAGCAATATAAAAGCGGAACGATAGTAATAATCTTAGTGACGAATACTATTTTTGCAGAAAAAGTAAGTAAAAAACTAAACTTAACTACGCAACCGCTAAGTCCAAATAAGGTATAAGAGCGGAGCGCTGCGAGACAAGTAATTCCTATCTCACACAGCCACATATGGAACCCGCCAGCCAAACACCAGACAAAACTCGCGCCGTGAATTAATCAGTGTGATTGTGTTCATTTTTGTGTTAAGCTTCGCGTGTTTCTGTCTGCTTTTGTGAGTATCTTGTGAATTGGACTATAGTGACGATTGCTGTCACGTAAGTTGAAGAAATGAAAGGACCTTACAATGGCCATCAATCCGCCAGTTGACGCCGTAAAAACCCCAGAGTGGGCTGCATTGCAGAAGCATTACGACGAGTTGCAATCAGAAGGCGTTTGCCTGAAGAAGTGGTTTGCCGAGGATGCAAATCGCGTGGATAAGTTGAGCTTCGAAGCTGGAGATCTCCACTTCGATCTTTCTAAGAATTTAATTAAGCCTGAAACTCTTAAGCTTTTCGCAGACCTTGCAAAGGCTGTAAAGCTTGACGAGCGCACTAAGGCAATGTACACCGGCGTGCACATTAACAATACAGAAGATCGTGCAGTTTTGCACACTGCTTTGCGTCGTCCTGCAGAGGATGCTGGCAAGTTCATTGTTGACGGTCAAGATACCGTTGCAGACGTGCGTGAAGTATTGGGTCGCATTTACGATTTCGCTAACGAAGTTCGTTCCGGCGCTTGGAAGGGCGTTACCGGCAAGAACATTAAGACCGTTGTAAACATTGGTATCGGCGGCTCTGATTTGGGTCCAGTCATGGTTTACGAAGCCTTGAAGCCATATGCTGATGCTGGCATTAGCGCTCGCTACGTTTCTAACATTGATCCAAACGACATGGCAGAAAAGACCAAGGATTTGGATCCAGAAACTACGCTTTTCATCATTGTTTCCAAGACCTTCACCACTTTGGAGACTTTGACTAACGCTCGCACCGCTCGCACCTGGTTGCTTAACAAGCTTCAGGAGTCCGGCGCTATTGACGGAAGCGACGCAAAGAAGGCTGAAGCTGTTGCTAAGCACTTCGTGGCTGTTTCCACCAATCTTGAGAAGGTTGAAGAGTTCGGCATTAACCCAACCAACGCTTTTGGCTTCTGGAACTGGGTTGGCGGTCGTTACTCTGTGGATTCCGCTGTTGGTACTTCCTTGGCTGTTGTTCTCGGCCCAGAGCGCTTCGAAGAGTTCTTGAAGGGCTTCCACGCAATCGATACCTACTTCGCTGAGACTCCATTCGAGAAGAATGTTGTTGTGCTTCTCGGTATGCTCAACGTTTGGTACCGCAACTTCTACAAGGTTGCTTCCCACGCTGTGCTTCCATACGACCAGTACTTGCACCGCTTCCCAGCTTATTTGCAGCAGCTCACCATGGAATCCAACGGTAAGTCTGTGCGCTGGGATGGCACTCCTGTAACAAGCGAAACCGGCGAAATCTTCTGGGGCGAGCCAGGCACAAACGGCCAGCACGCTTTCTACCAGTTGATTCACCAGGGCACTCAGCTTATTCCAGCTGATTTCATTGCTTTCGTGAACACGCCAAATCCTACTAAGGATGGCGATCAGGATGTGCACGAGCTCTTCTTGGGCAATTACCTTGCACAGACTAAGGCTCTTGCTTTCGGCAAGACTGCTGATGAAGTTCGCGCTGAAGGCACTCCAGAAGAGATTGTGCCAGCTCGCGTGTTCAAGGGCAACCGTCCAACCACGTCCATTTTCGGCGATGCTTTGACTCCATTTAGCTTGGGCGAGCTTATTGCTCTCTACGAGCACATTACCTTCGTTGAAGGCACTGTGTGGGGCTTGGATTCCTACGATCAGTGGGGTGTGGAGCTTGGTAAGCAGCTTGCAAAGCAGATTACTCCTGCAATCTCTAAGGATGATGATGCTTTGGCAGCTCAGGATGCTTCTACGCAGAGCTTGATTCGCTTCTATCGCGCTCATCGCAAGTAAGATAGTAGTCATATAGGCAATCGTTTTTAGCGATTGCTAGTTTAAAGCCTCTTGGCGTTAATTCGTCAAGAGGCTTTTTGTTTAGCGTCTGTTGCTGAGTTTTATAAGTGTTAGGCTGTGTCGAGCGTGCGCGACGTCCTGCTTGAGTGTAGCATTGCGCGCACGAAAGCAACTCGGAGCGCCGAGCTTGCTCAGGGTTGAAAGCACAGTGTGCTTTCAACGCAAGCGAGGACTGCCTGAGTCAGTAAAGACGAAGGCAGGGTAGATTTGTGTGGTATTGCATTGGGAATTCGGTCGCGCTTACGCAAATGTAGTTTCGGCGTGTCGAACAAGAGTGGCTATATTGCAACGGTTTTGCGGCTGGCTTGGGGAGTATTCAGGAGTTTCCTGAGAGTTTTCTGAGAAAAATCTTTAAAAACCTTGAAATTGACATTTTTACGAAAAATAACGCGTAATACTGTATTTTTTACTCTTGAAAATAGTTTGACTGAAATATTTCCGCAAAAACATCGATGTTTTTTGTTAGTGAGCTGCGTGTCGGCTCTTGACTTTTGCGAACGGGGGGGGGTATGTTAATAACAGCTTCCAGCCAGACGTTCTGCGCTGGTAGTTGTTCACAAAAACTTAAATTGTGAATATTTAGATTTTTCTTCGCACACATGGTGCGAAGGAGAAGAAGAAAGGAAAATATTATGTTGAATAAGAAGGCTATCGCCGCATTCGCTGCTGGCGCCACCCTCCTCTCCGGTTTCGCTTTTGCTGCTCCAGCAATGGCTGATGTTACTGTTCCAGATACTTGCCCAGCTGAAAAGCCTCTTAAGAGCAAGAATGCTGATGTTACTGCCCAGGCTAAGAAGGATTGGGAAGCTGCTAAGAAGCTTGTTCCAGCTCAGCCAGTTAAGCCAGTAGCAGGCGATAAGGTTGATTCCTCCATGTATGAGAATGATACTGCTAATGAGGGCAAGCTTAAGATGAAGGCTGGTGTAACTGCTAACAATGATAATGCAGAAAAGTATGTAGCTACGAAGGCTTTTGTAGAAGCTACTAATAAGTATGTAGATGACTTGGCTGCTTACAATACAAAGAATGCTGCAGCAGAGCGTTTGCATAATTTGTATCTTCGCGCTTTGGAATTTGAGAATACCTGCTCTACTCCAGATCCTGATAAGAAGGATGAGGCTATTGATAATGTTCGCGCAGCAAAGATGACCTTAGATAATGCTGATAATGCTTTCGCTAAGGCTAAGAAGGCTTACTACGATGCTAAGGCTAAGTTCCTTAAGGCTCAGGCTGAGTTGAATGCTCGTACAGCTGCCTTCAATGCTGCTACTACGGCTCTTGAGAACTTCAGGGCTTCTGGTGTGAATGATTCTGCTAAGGAACAGCGTTTGCAGGATGCTGTAAACCGTGCTAATGCTCATTTGACTCGCGCAACTGCAGCTTATAATGATGCTGAGGCTGATTACACTAAGACTTATGATGCTGCTCTTGCTGCTAAGGATGTTTATAACGACGCTTTGCAGGCTTACAAGGTTGCGTATGATTATGCAGTGTCTGTTGGTGTGAACCCAGCTTTGTTGCCACATGTTGTGACTGCTGATCCTTTGGATGTGAGCTTCAACCCTGTTCCAGGTGCAAAGGAAAATTATGCTGCTGCTGTGAGCGGTAAGTTCGGTCCTGCTGTTCAGGCTGCTACTAAGAGCAAGGCTTCTGCTCAGCAGAACAACAAGAAGAACAATGCTGCTTCCGCTGAAGCAAACGGTGCATCTGCCGCTGCTGCTGCCAAGCTTCCTCAGAGTGGTGCTGCTGTAGCTATGGCTGCTGTTGCTGCTTCTGTGCTTGCTGGCATGGGTGCTGCTCTTCGCAAGATCCGTCACTAAGCTAAAGCGCTAAATGTGCATGGTGAGCGTATTTCAAATATGAATGCGCTCACCACAATAATCTTGCACTCAACAATGGCATAGAGTGTAGGGCTCTTTGCTCTGGCAGATTTAAGTTTGCTTGTTTTGCTGGCTATGCTGTTTTGCTAAAATTCCTTTTTTCACAGCATTTGCTGGTTCTTGTTTGCTTTTTCTGCTGTTGAGTGTGTTTGGCTTTCGGTTTTGTTTGAGCTACTAGGGGCTCATTCAAAGCCGAAAGCTTTTTTATTGCCTAAAATCCTACTTTTAAACGATAAAGCTGCGCCTTTTGCGGCATTACAATGTGCTTTGCGGCATCACAATGTGTTTTGATGCATTGACACAAGTGCAGCAATAATTTATAATGAGCACGGTCGGTAGGTAAGGCTACCACGGGGATAAGGGTTGCTGCCGCAACACAGTGGAGACACTGCACGCTGGTTAACAGTCGTTGTCGAATTCAAGGCTTCGACTAATGCAACGCCACCGCCCTGCGAAGCTGAAGCTTGAACGACGTGGCACGCTTAACATGCATTTGTGTGTTTTGATGCGCCTCTGTTATCTTGTAAACCTCCGATTCAATGATGAAGATTTGCGCCGGCAGCGCACTAACTTAAGGAGGTGATTTGCCGTGAAACATGACAGTAAAAGCCATAATTCTAGTACTCGTACTGATGAAGGCTCCGACACTATTGGCAGTAGTAGTTCGGATGTTCCTCCTGAATATATGAAGCCGGCAATCACCGAATTTAGGTTGCAAAACTTGCGAAATATATAGCTTGCTAATACAACTTGCGAAATATAATTTACGAAATATAATTTGCGAAGTTAAAACGTGAGTTCTAGTTATTTGCGCCTGTAACGTAATCAATGGTGATACGGCTACGCAAGAATTTACACAAGAAAAGTTACGCAGATATTTACGAAAGAATTTACGAAAATCTAAATATTCGAGGACTTTATTATGACCGTATTTACAACTTCGCGCAAAGAAAGCGCAGGTGCGCAAGTCGACGAGAACACTCGTTTCTGGTCGGATATTATTGTGTGCGTTGGCATTATTGCCGTTTTTGGCGTAACTGCCTTCCTTATTCAGCGCATAAATCAGCCGATTGGTCCAAGTGGCATACCATCTAAGGTTTCCACGGACTTAATCAATTTGCCTTACTACACTTTGCGCTCAGTATTTCGCATGCTGATCGCATTAGTTGCATCTCTTATTTTTACTATTGTTTATGGCTCTCTTGCAGCTCGCAGTCGTAGGCTTGGCAAGGTGCTTATTCCTCTTCTAGATATTTTGCAATCAGTTCCAATTCTTGGCTTCCTTTCGGCAACTGTTACTATTTGGTTGGTGATTTTCCCTGGATCGATGCTTGGTGTTGAAGCTGCTTCGATTTTTGCTATTTTTACGAGTCAAGCATGGAATATGACTTTTTCGTTCCACCGTTCGCTGCTCAGCGAGCCAAAGGAACTGGATGAGGCAGTTCGTAGTTTGCAACTCACACATTGGCAACGTTTCTGGGTGCTAGACATGCCTAACGCAATGATTCCGCTGCTTTGGAATTGCATGATGTCTGTTGGAGGCGGATGGTTCTTCCTTACAGCTTCGGAAATGATTTCCGTAAATAATCACACTTACGCTCTTCCTGGCATCGGTAGTTTTGTGGCACAAGCTGCTGCTGAAAATAAGCTTGGTCTTATTTGGTGGGCTATTTTGTCGATGGTGATTGTTGTTTTGGCACTTGACTTCTTCTTGTGGAAGCCACTTACAGCTTGGGCTGAGCGTTTCCGCATTACGCAAAGCGCATCTGATAATGAGCGTCACAGTGCTATTTTGACTCTTATTCGTCACTCTCATGCAGATGAAGTTATTAGTAAACTGTTTTTGCCAATTCGCGAGTGGCTTGAAAAAATAACGCGTCCATTCGGTCGCACAGGCTCCAAGTGGCCTCATAAGGCTGCTCAGCATAAGCTTGGTGATTGGGTATTTAACGTTATTATGATAATTATTGTGGCTGCTGGCGCTGCTCATATGCTTTACTTTGTGTATACAACTGCAGGTTTGCATGAGTTTATTACTGCAGGCATGCTTGGTGGCATCACTTTTATGCGCGTTGCTGCGTTGATTTTAATAAGTTCGCTTATTTGGGTTCCTGTTGGTGTTGTAATCGGCATGAATCCTAAGATTTCGCGTATTATGCAGCCTATAGTGCAAATTCTTGCTAGCTTCCCAGCAAACTTCATATTCCCGTTTGCTATGGCTTGGTTTATGGCTTGGCATATTGATCTTGGTTGGGGAAGCATTATTTTGATGGCTCTTGGCACGCAATGGTACATTCTGTTCAATGTTATTGCAGGTGCTAGTGCTATTCCTGATGATTTGCGTGAAATGACGCGCAGCTTCCGCTTGGATCGTACTTTGCGATGGAAGACGCTTATTTTGCCGTCTATTTTCGGTTCATGGTGCACTGGCGGTATTACAGCTGCAGGCGGTGCATGGAATGCTTCGATTGTGTCTGAGATTGTGGAATATGGAAAGAACCACATGGAAACTCAGGGTTTGGGTGCATATATTACTAATGCAACCACTTTAGGAGATTCTGCGCGCACTTTAGTTGGCGTAACTGTTATGAGCTTGATTGTTGTTTTAAGCAACCGATTATTCTGGTCGCCAATGCAACGTATTTCCGAAAAACGTTACGTATTGAATTAATCGACTAACAAATCGACTAATAAAATTTACTAATAAATCGCTTAAAATAACAAAATTTTATGAAAAAGATTGGCAAAATTATGAATACTTTAAATAGCAATGCAAAAAAAGTGCAATCCTCAATTACAAGCGATATTATCGACGCAAAGCACATCAGTCAAAGCTTCACTTCTGACAGTGGCACTACTCAGCACGTTTTGCACGATATTTCTTTCACTCTTCGCGAAGGTGAAATCGTGGCAATATTGGGACGCTCTGGTGCTGGAAAATCAACTTTCCTACGCACAATGGCTGGTCTTGTGCAGCCAACAGAAGGCACAGTAACGTATCGCGGACGCGAGCTGACAGGCCCAAACCCAGGGGTTGCAATCGTATTTCAAACCTTCGCTCTTATGCCGTGGCTTACAGTACAAGACAATGTGGAACTTGGCTTGCGTGCTAGAGGCGTTAGTAAAGAAAAGCGTACTGAGCTTGCTTTAGCTGCAATTGACGCAATCGGTTTGGACGGCTTTGAAACAGCTTATCCAAAGGAGCTTTCCGGCGGTATGCGTCAGCGAGTTGGTATTGCGCGCGCGTTGGTGCTACGACCGGATGCATTGTTTATGGACGAGCCATTCTCTGCTCTCGATGTGCTTACTGCAGAAAACTTGCGTCAGGAAGTTCTTAAGCTGTGGTCTAGCGAGGAGCGAGATATTAAGTCCGTGCTTATTGTGACGCACAATATTGAAGAAGCTGTGCAAATGGCTGATCGCGTTGTGGTTCTTGGATCTCATCCAGGTCACTTAATTGCTGATGTGAATGTTGATTTGCCTCGTCCTCGAGATAAGCACAGTGCTGAATTTGAAGCGATGGTTGATAATCTGTATGCTATTTTGACTGGTTCTGCTCCAGAAAGCACTGCAGAGCAAGACACTTGCGAAGATGCTGATTCTCAAGATCAAGCAAATAATGCAACTAATGAAGATGCTGAAGATAACGAAGCTGCAGCAATTGCAGATATGCTTATTCAGCGCCACCATGACGATGAAGATGAAGATAAGCAAAGTGAGGATGAAGCTGAAGCAGGTGAGGCAAAGGCAGAACCTGTGGCTGTTCGTTTGCTTCCAAATGCTACACCAGGTGGCATGGCTGGTTTGCTTGACGTGATTTCTGAAAGCCCAGATGGCATTGATTTGGCTGATTTGGCAGCTGATTTGTCGTTTGAGATTGATGATTTGTTCCCACTTGTCGATGCTGGCACGATGCTTAATTTGCTCACTGCAGAAAACGGTCATATTACTATCACTTCTGAGGGTGAAGAGTGGCATAATGCCGATATTTTGCACAGTAAGCAAGTTTTTGCTCGTCTTGCGATTGAACATGCGCCTCTTGTTCACGCAATTGATCAAGCTTTGAGTAGGAATCGTAACGGAAAGCTTCGTGGCGAGCTGATTTTGGATTTGTTGCGCAGTAAGCATACGGATGCTTTGGCACGTCAGCAGTTTGATATTGCAATTAGCTGGGGTCGTTACGGCGAGTTGTTTGATTATGACGCTGATGATGACGAGTTGACTCGTACAGTTGAAACTGCTCCTCTCGATGGAGTCGTGCGCTGAAATAGTGCTAAATAGTGCGGAATTATGCTCGATAATGTCCATTATTGAGCATAAATTTGGTACTTGTATGCTTTCGATAAAGGGATGCCGCATAGTTCTTTTATCTTTTAGGTCTAGTCGCTTCTTATTTAAGATTGCGCGGATCGGAAGCCCCCTAAAAAGCGAACTTTTTAGGGAAAGATTTGCGTAGCACATTTGTTGCTAACGCTTACTATGCGTCGATATGCGGCGGCGATGGAGGAATATTATGGTAAATGCTGTAGAAGCATTTGATGCTAAGCATCTTAAGGCTGCTGAAGAAATTCCAGCTTTCCGTCCTGGCGATACCGTTGACGTCAACGTTAAGATTCAGGAAGGCAACAACACTCGTATTCAGACTTTCACCGGCGTTGTGATTGCTCGTAAGGGTGCTGGCGTGCGTGAAACTTTCGTTGTTCGTAAGGTGAGCTTCGGCACTGGTGTTGAGCGTCGTTTCCCACTTCATTCTCCAGCTATCGATTCGATTAAGCTGGTTCGTAGCGGTCGCGTTCGTCGCGCTAAGCTTTACTACTTGCGCGCTTTGCGTGGTAAGGCTGCTCGTATTGCTGAGCGTCGCGATAACTCTGCTAAGTAAAATAGAACTTATGTGAAGGGTATTTGTTATGACTGATGACACGCAAATTAGCGATACTCATATCGTTTCAGTAGCGGGTCATGGTATAGATCCTTCACCGGTTCCGCCAGAGCCGGAAGGAGATTTACCTTCCGGCTCTCGCATGTTTAAGCGCAAAAATAGAAAAGGTAAGCATTTTGCACATTCTAAGCGTGCTAAAAATGACCGCCTAACTTTGCGCGATGCCGTAACATGGTTTGGTATTCCAGTATTAGTGGTGATACTTATTCGCGTGTTCCTATTTGGAGCTTACACAATTCCTTCTGGCTCTATGCTAGATACTATTCATATTGGCGATTATGTTATTACGACTAAGCTAACTCCGCGCTTATTCCCATTAAAACGTGGAGATATTGTTGTTTTTGAGGATCCTGCACATTGGTTGAGTGGTGAAAATTCTTCCGGTGCTGTTGGCAAGGATTTAATTAAGCGTCTTATTGGTTTGCCTGGAGATACTGTTGAATGTAAAGGCGCTGGGCAGCCTATTGTTGTAAACGGTGTTCCAATACGAGAATCTTCTTATATTCGTCCTGGTGTTGACCCGAGTGCTTTTCCGTTTAAAGTAAAAGTCAAAGCCGGTCACGTGTTTGTTTTGGGCGATAATCGTTCTAATTCTGCGGATTCACGATATCATCGCAATGACGGCGATGACGGTTTAGTCCCGATTTCCAAAATCGAGGGCGTTGCTGTGTTTAGATCGTGGCCGCTTGATCGAATTGGTCTTTTAGACGAACACCATGATGATTTTAAAGATGTGCCTGATCGTCCTGCAAAATAAAAGTATTAACGCAATTTATTAACGCAATGTTATTAACGAAATTGTATTAGAGCAATCGTATTAGCGCGACTTATACAAACTGATTTTAATTATGCCAAATAAATCATCCAATATACCGCTTATTCCATCGTTTGAATATGAGAAAGATCTGCTTTGCGAAGGCTATGATTGGGTTATCGGTCTTGATGAAGTAGGAAGAGGCTCTCTTGCAGGTCCTGTGATGGTAGGAGCTGCAGTTATTGGAATTAAACAAGTAAAAGAAAACTATATGCCCGAGGGCTTAGCTGATTCTAAATTGCTTAGTGAAAAGCGTCGAGAAGAGCTTTATGAACCGTTGCAAAAATGGTGTACAACTTGGGCAGTCGGGTCTTGCACTAACACAGAAATTGATGAGTGGGGTATTAGCTATGCGCTTGGTGTTGCTGCATTAAAAGCAATTTCTAAAGTTGAGGAAGATATTAAAAAGCTAAGTTTTAGCGTAAATGCGGATTCTGGTGCAAAGTTGGGTGCAAATTCGTTTGCAAATTCAAACTTTCGTATTGCAGCAATATTGGATGGACCTTGCGATTATATTGACAAAGTCGCGAATACTTTTGACGCTCCTTACATTCCTGAGCCTGTAAAAGTTCATACTTTAGTAAAAGCAGACAGGCAGTGCGCGAGCGTAGCTGCAGCTGCAGTTTTGGCAAAAGTTACTAGGGATAATCTTATGGTATCTCTTGCTAAAAATCCGAAATATGCAGCCTACGATTGGGAAAGTAATAAGGGTTACGGATCCTTGGCTCATCGAAATGCCATTAAAAAAGTAGGACCTAGCGATTTACATAGACTGTCTTGGCATTTATAAGCGAGGGGTATATATGGCAAAAAATGAAGCAAAACGCGTGTCAATGATCGATGTTGCGCACGCTGCTGGCGTAAGTCATCAAACTGTTTCTCGCGTTATTAATAATTCTCCTGATGTTTCTGCTAACACGCGAATTAAAGTCCTGCGAGTTATTGAGCAACTTGGGTATTATCCGAGTAATTCAGCGCGCGCATTAGCGACTAAGAAATCGCGTACTTTAGGGCTTATTGTTGGTGCAGAAAATAGAACATCTCGAAATATTATTGCTCCTATAGAAGCGCAAGCAAAATCTCGCGGTCTTTTTCTTTCTGTTAGCATGGTTAACGAAACATTATGTGAACAAAGTGATATTCAAGATTTATGTGAGAGCTTTGAAGAGCAAAATGTCGACGGATTAATAATTGACGCTCCAACAGACGCAATATTTACGTCACTGTGTCGTACGCGTATTCTTAAGCCGTGCGTATGCATTACTTCTACTCATGGTGCAATAAGCGCGCATGAAGGCATGAATATGTTGCGTTCTCACAGCAACGTTGAGTATTCAATGATTGGTATTAATCAATCACGCGCAATGAACGATATTGTGTCACTTATTGCACATTACGGACACCGAAATGCAATTTATATAGCAGGTCCTTCGCAATGGAGAGGTGCTGCAACGCGACTAATTGCATGGCGTTCACTTTCAACTGCTCAAGGTATTCATTCGCATATTGTGCAATGTACTTCATGGAAGTCTTCTGAAAGCTACGCGCGAATGAATCATATGATTGAGAAATTTGGCATAGATGGAATTGCTTTGCCGACTGTTATTGTTGCTTCAAGCGATGAGCAGGCAGTAGGAGTTGTGCGTTCCTTGTATGAGCATGGTTTGAAAATTCCAAGTGATATTAGTGTTGTTGGTTTCGGTGATATTCCGGCAATAAGTGATTTTTTCCCACCTCTTACAACTGTGAGTCTCGATATGCAACAATTAGGGTCGTTGGCAGTGCGTGAAGCTTTGAGATTGATGAATCATGGGCCTGAGCCAGCATTCCCAGATATGTCTCATGGAGTTGGTCAAATACCTGCTAGCTTAAAATTGCGCTCTTCTATTGGTGCAGTATTGAGATAATTTTGCGCTGCGGCAAAATGGCTTAAAATCAGCATAATTACGCGGATGCCGGCGTGTTGATGGTGTGTGTGAAGCGTAATCTTAACATCAGTTGGGAGTGTGTTGGTTTTGAATAAATATGGAATAAAGAAAAGGATCGGGAGATGATAAATCGCTGCTTTGCGTTCGTGCCAGGAATTAAGCATCTAGTTGTTTTAAGGTCGGCGTGTCTTGCGATTTCTTATCTTGTAAATATAGCTTTTGTCTACGTTTGCGTTGGGATGTTGTCTCCAGTGTTAAGACCTGTTCGTTCTACTGGAACTTCTTTAATGAGTTCTGTTGAATTTACGTCTTACATTATTGCTTTAGTTGCTATTATTTTGCTGAAATACGCAGTTTTTTACTGGTCGTGTACAGTTTGTGCAGAAATTGAGTCGCGAATAGCTATGCGTTTGCGTCCTAAAATGTTGCACGCAATGTTATCTCTACGCTCTGTGGATGTTGAAGATTCTAATTACGTTACTTCTTTGCACGTAAATGAAGATATTTTTGCAATACAAAGTTTTGTTGCTTCTTTAGTTCCACAAATTATTGCAGCTATTCCTGTTCCTGTAGTTGTTTCTGCAGTATTATTTACAGTTAACCCTGCTATAGCTGGAATTTGCGCATTAGCTGCATTGTTTAATGTTGCTTCTCTTATATTCTCGTTGGCACTAAGCCCAGTATCGTGGCGTTGCGTAAGTGCATTATTTGCATATGTTGTTGCTGGACTCGCAATTGTTGCAACTGTTTGGTTATCTTCTGTTAAAGGTGTAGGTCTTGCTGCAGCCCTGTTAACAATGCCTTTGTTAATGTTAAGCGTCCAACCATTGAGAATTGTTGGTAAGAATATGCATGTAGTTAAACATGCTGTTACTGGTTTGGATCATGTTGAAGCATTGCTGAAAATGGTTACTGATTCTCCTGCTCCAATAGCATTTAGTGACGATGGTTCAACACTATCTTTGCCTGATGGTTCCACCAATGTCGCTTTGCGTATGCGATGCAATATTTCGGAAAATAATGCGAATACTAATGAAGCTCAGCGTTTATCGATAATTGCAAAATCTGGTGAATTGCAAGTTATTCCAAGTAAATATCATCATGTTATGCGTGAGAAAATACTTTCTGGAACAGGTTTTAACAAATCTGCTGACATATTGCTTTCTTATAGCGACCGTTATGATATTCATGAAGATGACGTTTCTCCATTTGTAGTTTCTGAAGTATTTGACGCAAACGATAGTGCATCTTACTTGTTGTTGAATGATGCAAGTTCTGCAGCTTTAGCAGATATTGTTACTATAGTTAGCGAGCGAAGTCATCTATTTTCCACAACATTGCGAGAAAACTTACTTTTGGCTGCTCCAACAGCTACGACTACTGCAATGTGGGATGCATTGCGAGCTGTGCGAATAGATGGTGTTGTTTATGCAGATTACGACGGTCTAGATATGCCTATAGATAGGCTTCTTAATAATCCTGAAGCATCCTATAATCCTGAAGATTTAAAGCGTCGCATTATTCTTGCTAGAGCAATTTTAAGACATACTAGAGTATACGTTTTTGATTATTCTCAATGCGATATTAGCAATCATGAAGCTGAAGAAATTGTTAAAATATTGCGTCGCATAGCGCGTTATGCGAATGTAATAGTTTTAATGCCAAATGATGCTGGCATTAGCTCAAATGACGAAATAGCAACTGTAGAATCGTATCGTCATGTTGCTAATGATAGTTCTAAAAATATTACGCAACTAAATCAATTAAACGAATCGCAAAACTCACAAAACTCGCAAAACTCGCAAGACGTTGAGCAAGCTCAGCAAGATTCTAATAAAAACAAGCATATTTCTTCTATTGCAAGTATTGCTTACACTTATGAAGTGCGAACAGTCTCAAAGTTCAAACGTGCTATTTTTGCTTTTATATCAATGTTTAGTACTGCTCTCAATCTTGTTTCTGCAGTATGTATTCCTGTGGCTATTGTTTCGGCAATGTTTGCTGTTGCAGGACGTCCAATATTTGGTTTTGTAATGCAACAGTGTGTGATTGTTGCTGTTGCTTGTATGGCAGTTCGTGCATTAACTCTTGTTACAACATTTGCAGGTATAGATATGCATCACGAACGTTGGCATAAAGCGCATATCAGCATGAATGTTGGAATGATATTTGCTGTTGTGCCTCTTATGGTTGTTTTGTACTATTTCAATGCGAATTTGTCTTATGTAGCTATTGCTTCGTGCGTATTTATTATGTTTATTGTTCCTCGATACTTACTTATACGCTCCAAGCATATTGCAAATAAAGTGCGCATTGAACAACATGAAGTTGAGAATGAAGTAAGTGATATTGAGCTTGGTATCGATGAAGTACTTGCATTTAGGCAAGGTGAGCATTGCGTTAATCGAATGGTTTCTTCAATGCATAAAGTTTCTCAACAAAGAATGCGTTTGGCTCGTAAAAGTGGAGGCATGTCGGCACTTGTTCTTGCTATATCGTTAATTAGCATTTCTGTAGCAGCACTAGTGGTTTCTCACACTATCCATCCAGTTCCAGCTAATATTCCAGCATGGAGCACGGTTTATGCTGTTATGGCAATGGTTTTGCTTGTAATTATGATTCAGCAAGTTGTAGATGTTGTTTTACAAAGAATACCGTCTGTCATGAGAGTTAAAAGCAGTAACTAATATTAAATTTAAAAATATAGAATATGCATAAGTTAGGTTGGGGGACTGAACATGCGTAAGCGTTTTAACAAGAGGCAGCTTCTTGCGCTGTTTTGGATGCTGTTGTTTGCTGTTTTATGTGGGATTGTTATTGGTCTGTTGCTTCCTAAAATAAACAGTAGCGTTGGGAAGATTACAGGAGAATATGAAGCAAGCGGAGAAGCTGCGCAAGCATTGAAAAAATTGCGTATATCTAAGCCTTATCGTTACGGGTACGAGCGTCAAGTATTCGGATATCGTACTACTGACGATGACGGTAACGGATGTGACGTTAGGGAAGACGTTTTAACGCGTGATTTGCAAAATGTGAAATACAAGTACGCAGGATCCTGCCAAGTGCGTTCTGGTTTGCTGCATGATCCGTATACTGGCAAAGATATAAACTTCGTGCGTGGGCGAAAAACTAGTGCCTTAATTCAAATAGATCATGTTGTTGCATTACAAAATGCGTGGGAATCTGGAGCATGGAAATGGAATCGTGCAAAACGATTAAAATTTGGCAACGATATGATGAATCTACTTGCGGTTGAAGGAGCTGCTAATCAAGAAAAAGGTTCCGCGTCCGCAGCTTACTGGCTTCCTTCAAACAAAACCTTTAGGTGCGAATATGTTGCTAGGCAAATAGCTGTTAAATATAAATATGGTTTAACTGTAACTCGCGAAGAAAAGCAGAGTATGCAAAGCGTATTGCATAACTGTTCTGCACAAAAATTACCAAAGTAAAGATTTCACTCAACTTAGTATTCGTGAAGAGACTTAGTAAGCTTTAGTAAGCGTTTAGTAATGATTATGAGTGTGATCGTGCATTACGTCGTGATGCTCTGCTGAATGAGGAATATGCAATACGCGCATGCGATCGATAGCTCTACGCGCAAGATTGTGAGCAGAACCCGTGCCTTCGCCCTTGACTCCAAAAATAACGATAAGAGCCATAATTCCTGTAATAATAGCACTAATGCGCAAAGTCCATTGAACTCCGAAAATACTAGCAGCAACATCGGCAGCGTGACCTGTGCCAGAATGGTGAAGAGTTGTCAATACTGTCATTGTAACTACTAAAACAGGTGCTCCAATAGCGCCCCAAAGCTGACGCATAGTATTAGTTACAGCCGAACCGTCGCCAAGCTCTTCCTTACTCAAACAATTAAGCGACCACGTAGTTATTGGCATAAGCAAGAATCCCATGCCAATTTGACGAGTAAACTGCCAAATGGAAATCCACCAAATCCACGTATCCATATCAATAAGACTCATCATTACAGTGCCAAAAAACAGAATAATAGAGCCTGCCATAGCAACTGGGCGCACTCCAAAGCGATCTAGCATACGACCGCCAAAATATTGCGAAATCGCCATGCCGAACGCTCCAGGAAGCAGAATTAAGCCGCTCATAGTTGCCGAAAAACCACGATCCGACTGAATATAAAGCGGAATAAGCACCATAATTGAGCTGAAAGCAAAAAATGTAAGGCAAGCGCAAATAGTGCCCACCATAAAGTAGCGGTTTTTAAGCACATTAAGACCAAGAAGAGGAGTGTGACCGCGCTTTTGCGCTCGCAACTGCCTTATAACAAACCAAGCAATTCCAAAAGCGCCAATAATCATAGGAGCCCAAGATAATGGGTGGGAAATTCCGCATCCTTCAATATTAGTAAATCCAAACATGAGTCCGCCGAAGCCGATAACCGAAAGGCCAACCGAGAAGAAGTCAGCGTGCGCGTTTGGATCGTGTTCTCCAAAATTATGCAAGAAAAATACTGCCAAAACGACGGATATTGCTCCGATAATAGTAAGAGAGCAGAAAATAGAACGCCATCCGTTAATATCAGTTTGCAAACCGCCAATAGTAGGACCGATTGCTGGAGCAATACTCATAGCCATGCCAACGCTTCCCATTGCCATACCTCTGCGAGTAACAGGGTAGACGGAGAATACGGTAATTTGTAAAACAGGCCACATTACGCCAGTGCCAATAGCTTCAAGAGTTCTGCCAACAAGTGCCATCATAAAGTCGCTACTAAGCCATGCAAGTACGGAGCCAAAAGTAAAAAGCGACATGGAAGTGATAACAATTTGGCGAGTAGAAAAGCGTCTTGTTAAAAATGCTGTAAGTGGAACCATAATTGCCATAATCAGCTGGAAAATAGAAGTAAGCCACTGACCAGTTGTGACGCTTATGCCAAATTCTTGAACTATTGTTGGCAATGCTGCAGTAAGTTGTAATTGTGCGAAATTGCCAATAAATGTAATAAACGTAAGAATAGCAAGAGAAATTAAAGCAGGACGTGTAAGACGATTGTTATTGTATGCTTCTTCGCCTGTTAGCGCATGGCTGAGATTTTGGCTTTTATGAGACAGCCATGTTGAGTGCATCAAAATAAAACATCCTTTTTTGTTCTTAAACGTATTTTTAAACGTATCTTTAGCGTATTTTCTTTTTTAGCGTATTTTTTAAGCTTATTTTTAAGCGTAGGTGACAAAAGTCAATCGACTTAAGTCTATTCTCTTATCTATATCAACGAATCTATTATTTATTACAACGAAAAATTGTAAAACTTAATTTACGCAAAACAAACGTTATTTAAAAATTTATTTTGCGCAAAACAATGATATTTAGACTGATTCTAATCAGTAGCTGTGGTAGGAAAGCCAATGATTGTAAGCGCCTTGAATGGAGCCATAACGACCATTGCAATAATTCCAGAACCAGCGGAGCTGAGTTTGATAGTTAGTTGCCCAATCGGCTCCGGCAGAAACCATCTTTGAGCCTGGCAAAGCTTGAGGCAAACCGTAAGCTCCAGAAGGATTCATTGCGTTTACGCGCCAACCAGATTCATGCGAAATAATAAATACTGTTGCAGTAAAATCAGCTTCACTATAACCGTTAGAAATAAGCCAATCGTGAGCCCATTGTTGCATCTCGCCAGCAGGAACAGTCGTGCCGATAGAAGCAGCTAAGCCAAGTCCTGCGGAAGAGCCGCCAGTTCCAACAAGAATAACCTTATCTTTTGGAGCTTTTTTAACATAAGAAGCAAAAATATTAGAAGAAACTATTTTTCCTTTAGCTCGAGTAACTATTTTTGCCGTTTCCATTACGCCGTTAGCGCCTTCACTCTGTACCTTCTCAGTACCTTTTGGAAGTGCAGCAGTTTCCTTTTTAACGACGTTAAACGCGATTGGGTCGTCGGAATTTTCTAATTTTGCGCCTGCACGATTAATCGTAATAACAGTTGACTCGCTAACTTTAGTTGTAAGAGATGGAGTAACAACATCGTGTGGCTCAAGAGTGATATCTCCGGCATCGAGAACGGATTTTACGTCAGTGAAATTATTGCCCAAAATAGTACGATGGTGACCATTTATAACAACGTTAACGTATGAAGTTGCGCCGTCATGCAACATGCGACGGCTAGCACTACGAGAAACTTGCGAAGAATCGGTTGCCGAATAAGAAGTAACCTGAACAGCGTGACCTTTAGACGAAGCGTAAAAATCTCGCGAGGCAAAACCAAGTATCACCAAAGCAATGAAGCCTAAAATAACAGCGCTAACTCTAGCCCACTGTCGTAAACTGAGTGAACCAAGCGTAACAGTATGCTTACGGTGACTGGCCATAACCCTCCTTATTTCTGCAATTACTCCTCTTGTGTTTGCAAACGCTTTGTGCTTGCGAACGCTTTGTACTTGCGCACGCTAGCAACGTAAACTAATAAAACATTAGAAACGCGCGTTAAAACGTATGCGCAAAACGTATATGCAAAACCTCACATATTATATCTCATGGCATAGTCCATAAATCAGGATTCAGAATCATCAGATTCGTAAGATTTAGCTTGTTCAACTAAATCTTCCAAATCAGAAGCTAGTAATGCTCCAGCTTGTCTATAAATAACTTCGCCGCGTTTAATAACCATTACTGTTGGAACAGCTTGGATCTGAGCAGCTTCAGCAATCTCGTTGCTTTTGTCAATATCAACTTTTACGAAAGGAATTTCGGGATATTTTTCGCTGACCTTCTCAAAAATAGGACCGAAAGACCTGCATGGGCCGCACCAAGTTGCCCAAAAATCAACAACAACTATTTCATTTGTCGAAGCAATTTTCTCAAAATTTTCTGTAGTAGCATGTATTGCTGCCATATTACCCCCTCAATATTTTGCGTATTTGCTCTATTATATGTGTCGCCTTGCATAAAGTTGCCAATAGTGCGCTTATCTGTCGTCTTGCGGCACTAGGCTAGGAGTCATGCTTGATATCCAATTTATTCGTGAACATGCCGACGTAGTTAAGGAATCGCAGCGCAAGCGTGGTGAATCCGTTGAGCTCGTCGATGAAGTATTGCGCAACGATGACTTGCGCCGTAATGCTCTTAAGGCTTTTGAAGAGGCTCGCGCTGAGCAAAAAGCTATTGGTAAGAAGGTTGCAACAGCTAGCGCGGAGGAAAAGGCTGCGCTTATTGCCGAAACTAAAGAATTAGCTTCGAAGGTTGCGGAATACAAAGCTGAATCCGAAAAAGCAACTGCTGACTACACTACAGCAATGTGGAAGCTTTCTAACATCGTTGAAGATGAAGCTCCAGAAGGCGGAGAAGACGACTACGTTGTAGTTAAGAAGGTTGGTACGCCTCGCGATTTTGCAGCAGAAGGTTTCGAACCAAAGGATCATTTGACTCTTGGAACTGGCGTTGCTGGAATTGATATGCGTCGCGGCGTGAAGGTTGCAGGCTCTCGCTTCTACTTCTTGCGTGGTGCTGTGGCTCGCTTGCAAATCGCAATGCTTACTATGGCTGTCGATCAAGCTGAAGAGCACGGTTTTACGCTTGCGATTACGCCAACGCTTGTGCGCCCAGAAGTAATGCGCGGAACTGGCTTCTTGAATTCTCATGCGGACGAGATTTACCGTTTGCGCGAACCAGATGATCAGTATTTGGTTGGTACTTCCGAGGTTGCTTTGGCTGGCATGCACGAGGATGAGATTCTTGACTTAAGCAATGGTGCTTTGCGTTATTGCGGTTGGTCGAGCTGCTACCGTCGTGAGGCTGGCGCTGCTGGAAAGGATACTTCCGGTATTATTCGCGTGCATCAGTTCGATAAGGTTGAGATGTTCGTTTATTGCAAGCAGGAAGATTCTCGCGCTGAGCATCAAAAGTTGCTCGGTATGGAGCAGGAAATGCTTTCTAAGGTGGAAGTGCCTTACCGCATTATTGATACTGCTGCTGGTGACCTTGGTTCTTCTGCAGCTCGTAAGTTTGATTGCGAAGCTTGGGTTCCAACTCAGGGTCGTTACCGTGAGCTTACTTCTACTTCTAACTGCACTGAGTATCAGGCTCGTCGCTTGAATGTGCGCGAACGTATGGAAGATGGTGGAACTCGCCCAGTTAGTACGCTTAACGGCACTTTGGCTACTACTCGCTGGCTTGTAGCTATTTTGGAAAATCATCAGCATGAAGATGGTTCGATTGATATTCCAAAGGCTATGCAGGCTTATATGGGTGGCAAGGAAGTCATTGAGCCTACTAAGTGGGAAGCGTGAGTTTGCTCGTTCATAAACACGGCGTTTGTTTCAAAAAAACCGTTTAATTAACTACAAAGCCCGGGAAATTGCCTGGGCTTTGTTTTTAGTTGATAAGCTTTTTGAATCTGGGTGTTGAGTGTTGCGTTTGTGTGTTGCGTTCTATACGTGATGATATGCTTACCACTTGTGCGTTGAAAGCGGCAATTTGATTGCTTTCGTGCACAAATGGATGGGTGTCCGAGCGGTCTAAGGAGACGGTCTTGAAAACCGTTGTAGGGAAACCTACCGCGAGTTCGAATCTCGCCTCATCCGCAGAATAATAAGCTTCAAGCTGCATTTCGCGCTTGAAGCTTTTTTATTCTGCCGAGCTTTCTTGGTGTGGCGCGAGTTTTGGGGACTGGTTTTTGGCTGGCGGATTTCTGGAGTGGCTGTGTGAGATAGGAATTACTTTTATCTGTGGCGCGAGTTTTGGGGGATTTCTTTCCTCGCACGTCCCGTCCTTCGTCGCTTTGGCTGTTAGAGGTTTTGTTGTCTGCTTTGTTCTTAAGGAATGTTGCTTCCTCAGTCCTCTTTTAGTGCTCGTAAAGAAATTCCCCAAACTCTGCGTGTTTAATCTTTAATAACCTCGTTTTATCGCAGAGATTTTTCGATTTTTCTTCTTCGCTTGGCGAATCAGCAGCCTGCGGCTCTGACGTTCGCCGCGCTCTGTGCGAAAAATCTCAAATCTCTACCACACGAATATTTGTTCCGACCAAACAATTCCTATCTCCCACTCGTAAATTCACCACCGTTGTTTTGTGGTGTGGTAGGTGTGCTTGGTGTGGTGTGTGCAGCAGCAATGACGTTAGCGTTCTCTAGGCAATAAATACTCAACGTCTGCAGAGCAATACTGTTAAAGTTCACTAAGCAATAAATAATCGACGTTAGCAAAGCAATGGTGCAAAGCTTCTGACGCAGCGTTTGCAAAGCAATGGTGCAAAGCTACAGAAACATTTGCAGGGGATTGTTCCGACGGTTTTTAGAGTGCGGAATCGGAAGAAGCGGCAGAAAGTTTACAGCGGTGTAAAGTTTTGGTCGGATTAAGGCGATAAGGCGGCAGAAAGTTTACAGCGGTGTAAAGGAAGGGTCGGCTACGCGCGAAATAGCGGCAGAAACTTTACTGCGGTGTAAAGGAACGGTCGGTTGTGTACGGAATAGCGGCAGAAAGTTTACAGCGGTGTAAAGGAAAAGTCGTTTGCGCGCGATAAAACGGCAGAAAGTTTACAGCGGTGTAAAGAAACGGTCGGATGCGCGTGGGATTGCGGCAGAAAGTTTACAGCGGTGTAAAGTTTTGGTCGGATTAAGGCGATAAAGCGGCAGAAACTTTACGTGCGTGTAAAGGAAAAGTCGGTTGCGAGCGAGAATCCGATCAAAACGTGCGCTCGCTCGACTTTAGCGCGCGGAATAATGACGCTCTTGAGAAGTGATTGCGTCAAGGAAGAAGTTCGCACCTTCGCGGCAAGACGTGCTGCTTTCGAAATCTTCCGGAGCGTAAGGCGCAACGCTTTCAAACATCTCCTCGTAATCAGCAACGCTTAAACGCACACGCGAATCGAGCATATCCGCATGCTCGCGCGCAAACAGCGCATCTCTAAATCCTGGCGCAATCGTGCCGCTGAAAAATTCACCAACAGCGCCGGAACCGTAAGAAAATAGCCCAATCTTATCGCCGCTTTTAAGTGCAGTAAGATCACTATTTTCGCAAGTAAATTCGTCTAACTCAAGTAAAGACAGCAATCCCAAATACAGGGAACCCGTATAGATGTTTCCTACGCGACGGCTGTACTTCGTGCTGGTTTCGTAGCGCGAAAGTAAGCGATTGCGCGACGACTCGCTTAGGTTGCTATTATCGCAAGAATTATCGTAAGAATCAGCGCAAGAATTAGCGCAAGAATCCATCGCAGCCTTAAGCGCCTTCAAACCCATTTTCGTATACGGCAAATGGAAGCATAATCCGGCAAAATCGTTGAAATTACAACCGTTTTGCGCACAATACTTTTGCCACACGTCGCAGAAAAATTGTATGTACTGCTCAGTCGAAAACTTGCCGCGAGCGAGCGCAGTGTCCTGGTAAACAGGTCGCCAAAAGTCCTGAATATCAGCGGATTTAACAACGCTATCGTCGTTAATTTCGAGAACGTGCGGATTCGCGCTCACAAGCATTGCCACAGCACCTGCTCCCTGCGTTACTTCGCCAGGAGTTGCAAGACCGTAGCGCGCAATATCGGCTGCAATCACAAGCACTTGCGGATTTTTTTCGGCGTGCGCGCGCACGTAGTCACATGCCATCATCAAAGCCGCGGTGCCTCCGTAACAAGCTTCTTTTACTTCAATAGAGCGCACCCACGGCGTGAGTTTTAGCAGATTTTGAACGTATAGAGCGCTCGATTTACTTGCGTCGACGCCGCTTTCTGTGCCGACGATTAGCATTTTGAGGCGATTGCTATCGATGTGTGGTAGCAGTGGGAGCGCAGCTTGTGCGGCGAGAGTGACGATGTCTTGGTGATTTGGTGGCACAGATTGTTCGCTTTGACCGATTCCGATTGTGAATTTGTTAGGGTCGATTCCGCGGTGTTCAGCCAGTTCTTCGAGGTTTAGGTAATAGTGCGGTGTTGCGAAGGAGATGCGGTCGATGCCGACGGCAAGGGGAGTGGTTGCGGAGGTTGTGGTTGCGTTGGTTGCGGTTATTGATGTTGCGTTGGTTGTGGCTGTTGCAGCTGCTGATGTTTCGGTATTTTGTGTGTTCATTTGTCCTAAAACCCCTAAATTTTCTTAATTTTTCTTAATTTTTACTTGATTCTCGTAACTTTTGAAGTAATTGCGTAACTTTTTCTGTAGTTCTTTCTGCAGGGCTAAGTTGCAAAATATTATGCGCGATTTCCGCGATTTCTGCACCTTTGGCACCTGCTGCAATTGCCAGGTTTGAAGACTGCAATGCCATGTGACCTGCTTGAATTCCAGGGCCTGCTAGTGCGCGAAGAGCCGCAAGATTTTGCACCAAACCGAGAGCTGCAAGCGTATTTCTAAAGTCGTTTGCGTGTTTGTATTTGCCGATTTTGATTGCGAGTTTTGCCATTGGAAGCGATGAGATTGAGCCGCCAACAATGCCGATTTGTAGCGGAATTTCAATACTGCCGTGGAGTATGGTCTTTCCGTTTAAAGTTTCGGTGTTCCACTTTGACAGTGGTAGGTAGCGACCGGAGCGCGCCGCCCACGCGTGTGCTGCCGATTCTAGCGCTCGCGTATCATTTCCGGACGCGAGCGCGGCTCCTGCGATTCCGTTTAGGATTCCTTTGTTGTGCGTGGCGGCGCGCGCAGGGTCGCTGGCGGCAAGCGCGCTCAATGCCGCGATTCGGCGCGCAAGGCGCTTTCCCTCGCGCTCTCGCTCAGAGTCTTCCAGCCGCCTGGATGCCAGTGCTTCAACCGGTATATGCACTTCTGCTGTGGTGGCAACGCGGCTGGTGTTTGTGAGTATTGCAACCAGCGCCTGCACGCCGAGCCAGCTCTCCAGCTGGGCTTTGACGGCTTCGCCCATAGTGTTCACTGTGTTTGCGCCCATTGCGTCGCATGTGTCTACGTCAATCTCGAGCTTTGCGAAGCCGTGCAAAGCTGAATCGCGGCATTTTCGCGCGCCGCCACCCCTTTTACTCATTGATGGGTGTGACTCGTTTGCAATGCGCAACAGCTCTGCAACCTTTGCACAATTCTCAACAATCTCGTGCAAGCGCGCCGCCACGCTCCCGTCAGCGTCCTCAAAAGCTATTTGCGCTGTAGTCACGTATTGTGGCGAGTTTGCTACAATGCAGCCTTCAGTGCTTGTTGCAGCAATCCTTGCTCCATTGCACGCAGCAGCAATCACGGATGGCTCCTCAGTTGCAACCAGCACGTCACGCACTTCGCCGTTTACAATCAGCCCACGCACAACGCCAACCGGCAGCGTATACTTTCCAATTTGATGCTCAATCATATGATTTGCAACGTCTGCAGGAATTGTAGTATCAGAACTTTCCGCAAACTGTTTAAGCAAAAATGCCGCTTCAGCCTCGTTAATTGCGCCCTCATTTTGCAAGGTTTTTATGCGATTTTCCACGCTTAATTCACGAAAAGCAGTCATCGAAATCACCTCATGATTTGTAGACTACGAATGCTTCTGATCGCTTCGCATTCTAACTTGATCGCTTTGCATTCTGACTTGGTTGTTTGCATTCTGACTTTGTAGTTTTAGATTCTGGCTTGATCGCTTCGCATTCTAACCTGCATCGCAACGCCGATTCCGCCGCCAACGCACAGCGCAGCAACTCCATTTAACTTATTGCTATCTCGCAAAGCGTATATAAGCGTCGTCAAAATCCTAGCTCCGCTAGCGCCAAGCGGATGACCGAGCGCAATCGCCCCACCTCTCACATTCAGCTTTGACTCGTCAATATGAAGTTGCTCCGAAACAGCAATGCTTTGCGCTGCAAACGCTTCGTTTATTTCGAATAAGTCAATGTCGTCAACGTTGCTGCCGGTCGCATTTAACATGCGTTCCATCACATGCTTTGGAGCGTATCCCATTAAATCTGGGTCGATTCCGCCTTCTGCGAATCCCACAATTTGCGCAAGATATTCAATTCCGTGCGCTTGCGCGTAATCTTTGCTCATAAGCACTAGAGCTGCAGCTCCGTCGTTAATTCCGCTTGCGTTTCCGGCAGTTACAGTCGATTCGTGCTTGCAAACTTCGTGCTTGCAAACTTCGTTCTCGCCAATTTCGTTCTCGCCAACTTCGCAAGTCGCGTCCGCAGTTTCTCCAGACGCTTTAAAAAGCGTGCGCAATTTCGACAACTGCTCTAAGGATGTATCTTCGCGAGGATGCTCGTCGCGAGTTATAACAGTTCCGTTTGCAAGCGTTACCGGCACAATTTCAGAAGCAAAATCGCCTCTTTTAATAGCGGCAACAGCTTTTTGGTGAGATTTAAGTGCAAAAATATCTTGTGCTTCGCGAGTAATGCCAAATTTTGCTGCAACATTTTCTGCAGTAACGCCCATTGCGTCGCCAGTAAAAGCGTCGTTTAAGCCGTCTCGTTGCAAACCGTCAATAAGCGCAAAATTCCCGTATTTGTGTCCGCTAAATCGCGAATTAGTTGCGTAAAACGGTACGTTGCTCATGCTTTCAGTGCCGCCTGCAACAACAACTTGCGCATCTCCCATAACGATTGCGGATTGTGCTAAGCGCACTGCTTTTAAACCGGATCCGCATACTTCGTTAATCGTCATTGCGCAGCTAGAAGTATCTAAGCCTGCTTTTAACGCAATTTGGCGAGCAACGTTTTGTCCGCTGCCTGCTTGTAATACGTTTCCAAAAATAGCTTGATCTACGTCGTGTGAACTAATTCCAGCGCGTTCTATTGCTGCTTTTGCTGCGATTGTTCCTAAATCAACTGAGGAAAGCGAAGATAAGCTGCCGCCGAATTTGCCAATAGGCGTACGTACAGCGCTTGCAATCACCACTTCAGTCATATGTTTAGCCACCTAATCAATTGTTTGTTGCAATACGTGTTGAAGTATACCAACCGGACTACTTTATCGTATTTTTCGACAAAATTACCATTTGCGAAAAATTTTTCTCGTTTCCTTCACAATTAGACTTACTTCAGTGAGTTTGCGCTCCCGAATCCGGCATAGACTTTACAGCTGTGTAAAGAAACTGTCGCCTACGCGCCTTAATCCGGCAAAAACTTTACAGTCGCGTAAAATTTCGGTCGGCTACGCGCCAAAATCCGGCATAGACTTTACAGCGGCGTAAAGGAACGGTCGTTTGCGCGTCTTAATCCGACCAAAACTTTACAGCCTTGTAAAGGAACGGTCGTTTGTGCGCGAACAAGCGGCAGAAACTTTGCGCTCGTGTAAAGAAACTCGCGCCACATTAAGCAAGAGCGGAGCGCTGTCATCACGGCTAATCGCAGTTCGGCTGAGCTTGCACGGAAAGTCCACTGGACTTTCCGCCTGAGCAAGCTCACGCTCCGAGTTGCTTTCGCGCGCGCAATGCTGCGCGAAAGCAGGTCGGAGCGCTACTTACGGAACGAAATTGAGCCGTCAACAGGATCCATCGCGTCAACAATCGCCAGCGAATCCAAATCATATCCTGCTTCACGAAGCGCATCTCCACCACCTTGGAAGCCCTTTTCGATAGCGATTCCAATGCCGGCAACGCTAGCTCCAGCATGATTGCAAATGTCGATTAATCCTTGCAAAGCTTTGCCGTTCGCCAAAAAATCATCCAAAATAAGCACGCGATCTTCCGCACTCAAATACTTACGCGACACAATCACCGGAAACTCGCGCTGCTTTGTAAAAGAAAATACCGTAGATACGTATTGGTCGCCATCGAGATTAATTGACTGAGCTTTCTTTGCGAAAACTACAGGAACTCCGCCAAAATGACGTGCTGCAACACATGCAATTCCAATACCAGAAGCTTCAATCGTAAGAATCTTAGTAATATTTGCGTCGCGGAAATGCTCAGCCCAAGCGGCTCCCATATGATCAAATAAATTCACATCGCACTGGTGGTTCAAAAAAGCGTCTACTTTTAATACATTGCCTGGTTTTACGATACCATCTTGGAGAATGCGTTCTTCCAATTCTTGCACGATGTGCCCCTTCTTACGAACAATTACATTGCAGTACGCTCAAGCATACCCAAGTTCGTGACACAATACGAGTAAAAACGACTGCAGCATGTGGTAAACCTGATTAAATACGTGCGCAATTAAAACGTGGGGGCGTTTTATTGCTGAAGCTAAAACGTAGGTAATTGGCAGCATTAATGGAGTACAAGTATGAGCGTAAGTATGGGCGCAAGTATGAATGCAAATATGAGTGCAAAAGATAGCGATTACGGATATGTGAGTGATTTGTTGGGGAATCCAGTTGATTCGTTCGATTCTGACGATCGTTTTTACGAGAATGTTGCGGATGCGAATGATTATGCCAACTACAGTTACGACGAGTATGCTGACGCTTACGCTAAAGAGCCTGATTTTACGCAGCAAGAATATGCGTCTGATCAAGAAGAAGTGCCTCCTCAAGAAGAAGTGCCTCCTCAAGAATCCCAAGAATCTCAAGAATCTCAAGAATATTCCCAAAATTCCGCATATTCTAGAGTTGCAGTTGACTCGCAAAAACTACTCGACGGCTTAAATCCGCAACAATCTCAAGCAGTCCAATACGACGGACCGGCACTGCTTATTGGAGCAGGAGCTGGAAGCGGCAAAACGCGAGTTCTTACGCGAAGAATAGCTTGGATATTAAGCCAAAAAGGTGCCTGGCCAAGCCAAATCCTTGCTATCACTTTTACAAACAAAGCCGCTGCCGAAATGCGTGAACGTTTAAGCAAACTTATTGGTAGCGAAGCAACTACTATGTGGGTTTCGACGTTCCATTCTGCATGTGTGAAAATACTTCGCAGATCAGGACAGTATATTGGCTTAAAATCAGGCTTTTCTATTTACGATACTTCCGATTGCGAGCGATTAGTAAAAATTATTGCAACAGAACTTAACGTTGATATTAAGCGTTTTACGCCACGTAGCATTTTGGGCAAAATTTCGGATTGCAAAAATAGTTTAATCACTTGGCGTGAGCAACTAGACATGTATGCTAACGATTACAAGCCGGGTGTTGCAGGTCAACAAATTGCGCACGCTGGCAATTCTGAAGCTGTTTACGCAACTATTTATGCGGAATATCAGCATCGTTTATATCAAGCAAATGCGGTTGATTTTGACGATTTAATTATGCGAACTGTGCAACTCATGCGAGAAGTACCAGAAGCTGCGCAATATTACCGCCATAAGTTCCGCTATATTCTCGTAGACGAGTACCAGGATACGAATCACGCTCAATACGAGCTTATTCGCGAGCTTGCAGGAGTGGATGTAAAACAAAATAACGCAAATGCATCTCAGCAAAATAGCACTCCTGCATCAATCACAGTTGTAGGTGACTCCGACCAGTCGATTTACGCTTTCCGCGGAGCCGATATTCGCAACATTCAAGACTTTGAAAAAGATTTTCCAAACGCTACAACTATTATGCTTGAGCAAAATTATCGCTCTACGCAAACTATTTTGGATGCTGCAAACGCAGTTATTTCGCATAATCAAGGACGAAAGCCTAAAAAATTGTGGACGGCATTAGGTGAAGGCGCTCCAATTACTGGTTATGCAGCAGACAGTGCTCAACAGGAAGCAGCTTGGGTTGCGCAAGAAATAGCGCGATTGGCAGGTGAAGAAGGCGTTGCTTATTCGGATATGGCGATTATGTATCGCGCTAATGCACAGTCTCGTTCGCTAGAAGATGCGCTCGTTAAAGCAGGTCTTCCGTATCAACTTGTTGGCGGCACAAAGTTTTACGAGCGACGCGAAGTAAAGGATGCGCTCGCATACTTGCAATCTATGGCAAACCCGGATGACGATGTGAATATGCGCAGAATTTTGAATGTGCCTAAGCGTGGGCTTGGAGCGCGTGCGGAGGCTTTGCTAACGCTTTACGCTCAAACACAAGGAGTTAGCTTCTGGCAAGCTTTGGAACATTTGGAGTCAATCGAAGGCATGCCAACTCGCACTGCAACCAAGCTTAAAGAGTTCCGCGAGCTTATACACAATTTAATTACTTGTATGCAAAACAATGACTCGAAACCTTCTAAAGTTATTGACAGCATACTGAACGACAGTGGTTTGCTGGAGGATTTGCAACGTTCTGAAGATCCTCAAGATGCCGCTCGCGTGGATAATTTGTCACAATTGCAGTCGGTTGCAGCTGAGTATGAGCAGAATACGCCGGATGCTAGTGTTGCTGGATTCCTTGAAACGACGGCGCTTGTGGCTGATTCGGATCAATTGCCGGATGAAAATGAGGACACTGGTAAAGTTACGTTGATGACGCTTCACACGGCTAAGGGCTTGGAGTATCCGGTTGTGTTCCTAACTGGCATGGAGCAGGGAACTTTTCCGCATTCTCGCGCTTTGGAAGACGATGGCGAGCTTTGCGAGGAGCGTCGTCTTGCTTATGTTGGTATTACGCGAGCTAAGCAGCGTTTGTATGTTACTCGTGCTGCTGTTCGTGCGCAATGGGGGCAGGCTCAAGATATGCTTCCAAGCCAGTTTTTGGATGAGATTCCAGATAATTTGATTGATTGGAAGCGCAGAGAGTCTGATGTTGAGCGTTGGGGCGCTTCGTCTAGGCGCGGCGATGATTTCGATAGCGATTTCGGTGGTGATTTCGATGGTGATTTCGATGGTGATTTCGGCGGCTGGGATGACGATTATAGCGATGCGTTTAGTGAAAAAACAACTTATGGTGGAAGCAGTTACGGTTCTGAAAAGTCGTATGGCTCTAAGTCTTACGGAAGAAATAAATCGTATGGCTCTAAGTCTTACGGTTCTTCTTACGGAAAGTCTTATAGCAAGTCTTATGGCTCTTCTTACGGTTCTTCTTACGGCTCGTCTTATTCTAAATCGAATTGGTCTAAGTCAAGTGCAGTAAAAACGCGCAAAGTTACCGCAAAATCTGCTGCTTCAACAAGCGCAACAAAAGTTGGTTCAACTTCCTCAGTTATGAATAAAGACAATCATCTAAATATTCAAGACTTCCAAGTTGGCGACAAAATTACTCACGATACTTACGGATTAGGAACCGTGCTAGCAACGCAAGATAAGGGCAGAAACTCAATTATTACAGTCGATTTCGGCTCCGATGGAGTAAAGCGACTAATGCTTAGAGTTGCACCAATCGAGAAATTGTAAAATCTTATATTTATGCACTTTAATGTAAGATAAATTTTTAACAAGGACGTGGCATTCGCGGGTGTGGGTGCCGAGAAGCGTGTTGCATTAAGGGAAATGTGACACTAAAAAATAAAAACATACATTTAATGAGGTATAAATTATGAAAAACAAATTATTCGCATCAATTCCTGCAATTATTTTCGGCTTGCTTATTGCCGTTGCACCATTGACGTTTGCAAAGCCGTGCTCAACCGGAGGCATGCAAAAAATGCATATGATGATGCAACCTATGGCATGCTACTACACAGGTCGTGCAGCTGTTGGAATTGGCTTAGTTATTGCAGTACTTGGAATTATTGCGCTATTTGTTAAAGAAAATGTTCGCATTGGTTTAAATATTGCTGTAGTTGTGAACGCTTTGCTTATGCTCGCTGTTACAACATTCCTTATTGGCGTGTGCAAGAGCCCAATGATGCATTGTGCATCGGTTATGCGTCCAACACTGATCGTTCTGTCTGTGCTCGCATTAGTGTTCGCAGCTGTTTCCGTGTATTTGGATAATAAAGAAAATTAATAGTTCAAATAGTTCGAAAAGCTTAACAAAGCAAAATTATGCGCACTATTACGCTAAAGCGATTGCCGCTGGAAAATCTTAAACGCAAGCCATTGCGCACTGCTGCACTTATTGTTGTATCTGCGTGCTTGTCTGCGATATTTTTCGGCGGCTCGCTGATTTCTATGAATCTTGAACGCGGCTTGAATAGTATGCGAGAACGCATGGGAGCCGATATTATGGTTATCCCTCAAGGTACGCATACTAAAGCAGAAGCGCTGCTTACAAACAGTGGTTCAAGCACTTTTTATTTCACTAACGATATTGAGAATTTAGTAAGACGCTCTCCGGGTGTGCAAAAGGCGAGTGCACAAACGTATATTTCTTCGCTTTCTGCAGGATGTTGCGCTGAAAAATTGCAAATTATTGGTTTTGATCCCGATTCTGATTTTGTTATAGGTCCTTGGATTTATTCTCAACATAAGCAGAAGTTACAAAAAGGCGAGATGATTGCTGGCGCAAATGTAATCGTGTCTTATATGAATACTGTTCGTCTTTTTGGGCACCAATGGCCTGTAGCTGCGCAGCTTGCAAAAACCGGCACAAGCATTGATAATTCAGTGTTTGTGCGACGCGAAAGTGTGTCGCAAGTAGTTGAGTATTCAACGAAAGTAGGGCACACCGCTATTCCAAAGGAATATGCTAAAAAAGCAGTTTCTGCAGTTCTCGTAAAAGTACAAAAAGGTTACAGCGCGCAAGAAGTTGCAAAAAATATTCGCAAAACAACTGGTCTTTCAAGCATTGGCATAGTTTTTCCGGGCGGAATTACAGCAACTACGCAAGCTAATCTTGGTGTTTTTACTCGCACGTTGACTTTTATAATTGCTGCGTGCTGGCTAGTTGGATTGCTAGTTTTAGTTGCAGTATTTTCAACATCTGTAAACGAGCGTAAAAAAGAGTTTGCTTCTCTTCGCATACTTGGCACAACAAGAAATATGCTTTTAGGCGTTGTCGTTAGGGAATCTGCGATACTTGGCTTAGTTGGTGGAGTATTGGGTGTTGCGTCTGCAAGTCTTATATTGTTCCCTTACAGTTCTCTTATTTCTGAACAATTGCAGCTTCCGTATTTGGAAGTGACTGCGCTACCAGTAGCAGTGCTTATGTTAGCGTCTGTGCTGCTTGCGCTTGTTGCAGTTGTTGTAGCTTCAGCGCTTACCACATTGCGTATTGCTATGCGCGAAACGTATTTGACACTTAGGTCGGGTGAGTAAGTATGGAAGATAAGAGTCAAAAACTGCCAAGTAATGAGTTTGATATTTTACCTGTTGTTGAGCTTACTCGTGTAACTCGCGAATTTATGCGCAGAAAGCACAAATTTTTTGCAGTAAATAACGTGAGTTTTGCGCTAAATAGCGGCGATTTTGTGGCAATCGTTGGAAAGTCAGGTAACGGAAAATCTACTTTACTAAATTTGATTGCTGGGTTATTGAAGCCAACGCATGGAAGTGTAAAAGTTTGCGGCGAAGAGATTTCTGAACGCACTTTTAGTGATGCAGAAATGTCTCGTTTGCGCGCATGTGATATAGGTTTTGTGACGCAATCGCAGACGCTTTTGCAAAATCTTACTGTGCATGACAACATACTTTTACCTGTGCAAATTGCAGCTAGTGCTTGTGAAGTAAGTAAGTCTGGAATAAGTAAGGCTGAAGTAAGTAAGTCTGCTGAAAGTAAGTCTGAAATAAGCGAAGATTTAAACGAGACTCGCGCGTTAGAACTTTGCAAGCAATTGCATATTGAAGATTTACTGTGGTGCTACCCAAATGAGCTTTCGGGTGGTGAAATGCGTCGCGTAATGATTGTGCGCGCGCTAATAAACAATCCGAAGCTTCTTATTCTTGACGAGCCTACTGGTGATTTGGATTTAGAGCATACTCGCATAGTGGTGAAAATGTTGCGCGAAGCTGCAAAAAATGGTGTAGCAGTGCTCATGGTAACGCACGATGTTGAGGCTGCTCGCTGCGCGGATCGCACATACACAATGGATTTCGGATCTCTTCGCTAATTTATTCTTACGGGTGTGTAGAATTAGAAACGATGCCTATTTTGTGTAAGCATCATCTGGAGCCTTAGCCCATCAGTGGGTCGGCGCGCGGTAGTTATGGCGTTATTTCAACGTTTTAATACTTGCGCGTTCGTGTGTTAGCACGAAGAAGCACTGGAGAGGCCGGCTCAGCGTGAATAATTTTTAGGAGATTTTGCGATCTACTAAAAACTTGGTTCACGTTCCGTTCAGATAACGACAGAATTAAAGGATTAGTTATGACTAATATTCAGCGTTCTCGCCGTCAGGTGCGTCTTTCTCGCGCCCTCGGCATCGCTTTGACCCCAAAGGCTCAGCGTATCTTCGAGAAGCGTCCATATGCTCCAGGTGAGCACGGCCGCACTCGTCGTCGCACCGAGTCCGATTACGCAGTACGTCTTCGCGAGAAGCAGCGTCTTCGCGCTCAGTACGGCATCTCCGAGAAGCAGCTTCGTGCTGCTTACGAGAAGGGTACGCACACTGCAGGCCAGACCGGTGACGCAATGCTCACCGATTTGGAAACTCGTCTTGATGCTTTGGTTTTGCGCGCAGGCTTTGCTCGCACCACCGCCCAGGCTCGTCAGTTTGTTGTACATCGTCATATTTTGGTTGATGGCAATCTTGTCGATCGCCCATCTTACCGTGTGAAGCCAGGCCAGACCATTCAGGTTCGCGCCAAGAGCCAGACCATGGTTCCATTCCAGATGGCTGCAGAAGGCGTTCATCGCGACGTTTTGCCAGCAGTTCCTGGTTACCTCGATGTGAATCTTGCCTCTTTGAAGGCTACTTTGACTCGTAAGCCGGAAGTCGATCAGATTCCAGTTGAAGTCAACATTCAGTACGTCGTCGAATACTACGCTCGTTAATTCGCCGATTTAATTCTTAAGGACATACCGCTTGACCCCTGTTGCGCATTCGCGTGGCAGGGGTCAATGCGTTGTGTTGGAACATTTGCCGGAAACTTGCAGTGCTATGTACCGCGTAGTGCAATAATGGAGATATGTTGCTGCATCTTTATTTAGTGCGTCACGGACAGACGCTATTTAATCGCTATAATCGACTGCAAGGCTGGTCAAATTCTCCGCTTACTGAAAAAGGTTTGAAAGATGCGGACACGGCTGCAAAAAAGCTAGAAAATATTGCTTTTGCTGCAGCTTACTGTTCGGATACTACTCGTGCGCAAATCACAGCACAACGTATTCTCGATGCAAATGAAGCTGCCGGTAATGTGCGCCCGACGCTTATAAGCGACATGCATTTTCGCGAGCAATGCTACGGCTATTTTGAAGGTCAAGATATGCAAATGGCTTGGTGGGCTGCGGGAGCGCCTAACGGAGCGCACACCTACAACGAAATCGTTGAAAAGTTTGGGCTTGCAGCCACTCGTGACATGCTTAAAGAAGCGGATCCTTTCCACGATGCCGAGTCGGATATCGAATATTGGACTCGCGTAGAAGAAGGTTTTGCGTTAATTGCTTCAAATTCTTCGCTTAACGATGGAGATAATGTTTTGCAAATTTCGCATGGCAACACTTTACTAAGTCTTATGCACCGTTTTGCGCCTGCAGGCTACGATTTAAGCGAACGCCCTCAAAACGGAAGCGTAACCAGACTTGATTTTGACACTACCAAACCCATTGATAATGCCATTACTATTCGAGGCTATAACGAGTAGATTCTACTTTTTAACTTTGTTATATGCGTCTTTACCGTTCGTTAATCTTAAGTCATTGCGAAGGGTTTTAGTACGTAGTTTGATTTGCTGTTGTATGGCTTTTGATACTGCGAAATCTCATGCAAAATGGTATAGAAAGAGGTTACGATGAGCGTTGGAGACATAGCTGCTATTATTGCTGCGATTGCGTTTGCCGTGCTTTCTGGCTTTTTGATTTATCCGTTAATCAGATTAGGCAGATTGTTTGATCAGATTGCGAAAACAATTAAAGAGTCGGGTGAGCATGCGATGCCGGCAATTGATGAGTCTGTTACAACTATTAAGCAAGTTAATAAGACTCTTGACGACGTAAACGCTGTTTCAGGAGCTACTCGCACAACCGTTACAAATATTAGTGCTCTAACAGATTTGTATGGTGCTTTCCTTGGAAAACCGCTCGTAAAAATTGCAGCTGCCGGTTACGCTCTAAAAGATACTGTTTCTTCTTTCTTCAATAAGCCGACTGTGCCAACAGACAAGAATAGTGCCAATCGTAACGCTTCAAAAGAATCCTCTGACAAGAATGCAACTAAGAATGCAAGCAAGAATGCAAGCAGGGGGGAGTAATGTTCAAGCGTTTATTTTGGATGTTTGTTGGCATTGTAATTGGTGTTCTTACAGTTACGAAGGCTCGTGCATATGTCAAAGCAAAAATGCCGTCTTCTGCTAGTCGTTTTATATTTGATGAGGAACCGAAAAATATCACATTGCGCACAGTAATGGGATTGTTTAAAGATTTCAATACTAGCCGTAAAGAGCATGAAGCTGAGCTTAATTCTCGTTATGCTAATCGTAGAAATAGGGAATTTTAAATAAAAAACGAGTTTTTCATAATTTCGTTACTTTGCTAAGTTTAGTTAAGTTAAGTATTGAAGTACTATATTGAATGTTTGCATGATTGCGTCGTGCGTCATGCGGCACGATTTCGTGTGAGCGTTGCATGTGGCTTTTGTTTGTGACGGTTATTTGTGACGGTTTGCGTGGGTCTTGCTAAAAATTACACAAGGAGTTCGTACGTATGCGCACAGCAGAAATTGCAAAGCGTTATCTTGACTATTTTGCCAAGAATGGTCATATGGTTGTTCCTTCGGCTTCTCTTATTTCGCCGAACCCAACAACATTGTTTACTATTGCCGGCATGGTGCCGTTTATTCCTTACTTGCTTGGTGAGCAGACGCCTCCTTCGCGTCGTATGGCTTCGAATCAGAAGTGCGTTCGCACTCTAGATATTGACGAAGTTGGTAAGACTACTCGTCACGGCACCTTCTTCCAGATGGTTGGTAACTTCTCGTTTGGCGATTATTTTAAAGAGGAAGCTATTCACTACGCTTGGGAGCTTTTAACAACTCCGCAAGATAAGGGCGGCTACGGTTTTGACCCTGAAAAGCTTTGGGTTACTACTTATACTGACGACGATGAAGCTCGCGCAATTTGGAAGAACGAAGGCTTCGACCCAGAGCATATGCAAGTTTTCGGTATGGAAGATAACTTCTGGACTACCGGCGGCCCTGGTCCTGGCGGTCCATGCTCCGAAATCTACGTGGATCGCGGTCCTAAGTATGGTCGCGATGGAGGTCCGGCTGCTGACGAATCTCGCTTTATTGAGATTTGGGATTTGGTTTTCGAAAATTACCAGGTAGATAACGTCAAATCTAAGACTGATTTGCATATTGCTGGCGAACTCGATCAAAAGAATATTGATACTGGCGCTGGTTTGGAGCGTTTGGCTTACCTTATGCAAGGTAAGGAAAATATTTACGAAACTGACGAAGTTTACCCAGTTATTGAAGCTGCAGAAAAGCTTAGTGGCGTAAAGTACGGCGATAATAATGATGCTGACGTGCGTTTCCGCGTTGTAGCAGATCACGTGCGTTCCGCTTTGATGATTATGAGCGATGGCGTGCGCCCAAGTAATGTTGGCCGTGGCTATGTGCTTCGTCGTCTTCTTCGCAGAACTGTTCGCGCAATGCGCATGCTTGGCGTTCAAGATCCAGTTTTGCCAACGTTGTTCCCAGTTTCTAAGGCTGCTATGGAACCAAGCTATCCAGAGCTTAACGATACTTTCCACGAGGTTAGCGAAGCAGCTTACGGTGAAGAGGATGCTTTCCGTCGCACTCTTGAAAAGGGCACAACTATTCTCGACTTGGCTGTTGAAAAAGCTAAGAAAGAGCACAAGGATGACCCTATGGTTGGCGGCTCCGACGCGTTCACTTTGCACGACACTTACGGCTTCCCGATTGAGCTTACTCTTGAGATGGCAGCCGAGCAGGGTGTTAAGGTCGACGAAGCTAAGTTCCGCGAGCTTATGAGCGAGCAGAAAGGTCGCGCTCGCGCTGATGCTTTGAAGAAGCGTCACAATGTGGACGTTAGCGTTTACGACGATATTAAGAAGGCTCTTGAAAAGCCAATCGACTTCCTCGGTTACACTGACTTCTCAAGCCGTTCAAACGTTTTGGCAATTGTTGAAGCAGGCAAGGGCTCTGTTAAAAGCGTTACCGCTCCTGCAAACGTTGAGGTTATTCTCGATCGCACGCCATTCTATGCTGAGCGCGGCGGTCAGATTGCTGACCAGGGCGAGATCATTTCCGACGACGGCGCAATTTTGGAAGTTGACGACGTTCAGCGTCCAATCAAGGATTTGATTGTTCACAGCTGCCGACTTACTGAAGGTACTTTGAGCGTTGGCTCTCCTGTAAACACGAATATTGATCAGGTTCGCAGGGCTGCTTTGGCGCGTTCTCACACCGCTACTCACACTCTTCACAAGGCTTTGCGCGAAGAGCTTGGCCCTCAGGCAACTCAGCGCGGTTCTGTGGTTGATCCAGATCGTTTGCGCTTCGACTTCCAGTGGCCAAAGGCTGTTGATAAGGATGCGCTTTCTCGCGTTGAAGCTCGCGTAAACGAGCGTATTCGCGACGACTTGCAAGTAGTTCCTAAGGAAATGCCAATCGACGACGCTTTTAAGCTTGGAGCAATGCACTTGTTCGGCGAAAAGTACGGCGATGTTGTGCGCGTTGTTGAAATCGGCGACGGTTGGAGCCGTGAGCTTTGCGGCGGTACTCATGCTAAGAGCACTGGAAAGATTGGTATGGTAACTATTCTTTCCGAGTCTTCTATTGGCTCTGGCGTGCGCAGAATTGATGCTCTTTGCGGTGAAGCTGCGTACGAGTATGGCGCTCGTGAGCACACTTTGGTTGCGCAATTAGCAGACATGGTTAACGCGCGTCCAGACGAGTTGGCTGAACGTTTGGAATCTTTGCTTAACAAGATGAAGGATTCTGATCGTAAGCTCGCATCTGTTTACGAAGCTCAATTAAATGAAGCTGTACCAACATTAGTTGATGAAGCAAAGAATAGTAACGAAAAAGTTAAGTTGGCTCTTAAGAATGTTGGCAACTTTGGCTCATTCGATGCTTTGCGTAAGACAGTTCTAGATATTCGCGCTCGTTTAGGTGAAGATGCTCCAGTGGTTGTTGCGCTTGCTGGTGTTAATGAAGACGATCGACCAATGATTGCAGTCGCCACAAACGAAGCTGCTCGCGGTCTTGGTGCTAAGGCTGGTGACTTGGTTCGTACTGCTTCCAAGGTTCTTGGTGGCGGCGGTGGCGGCAAGCCAGACTTCGCTCAGGGCGGTGGTACAGACGCTTCTAAGATTGATGAAGCTCTCGAAGCTGCGAAATCAGAAGTAGCTAAGCTCGCCTAGTGCGTGTCTTACAGCTTAAAAAATTTACGAATCTATACCAAAAGCAACACGAAACATGGTGTGGTTAGGTATTGATTTAGGTGACGCAAGGGTCGGACTTGCGCTTTCCGACCCTGGCCTCACTTTTGCGCATCCTATTGGCAATGTGCAAGTGTTTGGAGATTCCTTCCGTGCTATAGATGAAGTGCTTGAAGTTATTGAAGATAACAATGTAGAAAAAGTTGTTATAGGCTTGCCTTTGCAACTCGATGGCACTGAAGGAAAATCTGCTAAAAAAGCTCTGCGCTGGGGAAAGAATCTAATAAAACGCATGCAAATATTGCATGAGGAAAAAGATTGGGCATTGGATTATATGCCAGAAGTAGTTTGGAAAGATGAGCGTTTAACAACAGTAAGTGCTCATCGCCAGCTTTTGCAAGCGGATCTTTCTACTAAAAAGCATCGCCCAATGGTAGATCAGCAGTCTGCAGTGCTGATTTTGCAGTCTGCTCTCGATTCAAAATATGCGCAACAAAACTAGTAAAAGTAAGTAAATAAGAGTTAGAAAGTAGAAAAGGAGTGTCAAATGTCCGACAGTTTTGATGAGTTCTTTGACAATCATGCACAATGGACTGAACATGATGATTCTCCTTCTTCATCTGCTTCTAACGGTTCAGATTCGTCAGGAAAATCTCGCAAACGAGCAAAAGCGCGTCTTGCTGCAAAGAAACGTAAACGTCGAGCAAAAGCAGTTTTAGCTATATTGATTGTGTTCGTGCTATGTGTTGTTGGTTACGTTGGATACAGTGCTGTGCGTGCGTGGCGATTGTCTCAGAACAGTGAAGCTGTTGCAGATTGGCCAGGTCCTGGTTATGGATCTGTTGAGTTTACAGTCGATACTGGCGAAGGCGCTATTAATGTTGCTGAAAAACTAGTGAAAGCGAATGTTGTTAAATCGCAAGCTGCATTCACTTCAGCTGTTTCTGCAAATAATAAAATTTTGTATCCTGGCGTTTACTCACTGAAAAAACATATGGCTGCTATTGATGTAGTTGATATTCTTTCAGATCAAACAAAAGCAGGCGGATTCCTTGATGTTCGTGCAGGAGATCACGCAGCAGACGTTTTGCAAAAAGCTTCAACATTATCTGGAATAAGTTTAGATAAATTCAAGGCTGCGTTAGCTGATGGTGCCGCAGGAATTCTGCCTGCTGAAGCAAACGGTAGCGTTGAAGGCTGGCTAGAGCCTGGAGTTTATAACGTAAAAGCTATGAAAAGTGCGGATGCTATTCTTTCCGCAATGGTAAAAAAGCGTATCGAAAAACTTGATTCTCTTGGAATTCCTAAAGGTAAAGATAGAGAAAAAGCCTTAATTATGGCGTCTATTGCCGAAGCTGAAGTGAATAATAGCGAATATTATGGCAAAGTTATTCGCGTAATACTGAATCGTTTGGCAAAAGATATGCCGTTAGGAATGGATTCTACTGTTGGCTACGGCGCTGGAGTAAAGCCTATTAAACTTACGCAAGCAATGCTTGACGATGCAAATAATCCGTATAATACGCGTATTCATAAGGGTTTGACCCCTACGCCTATTGGTATTGCTGGAGACAACGCTTTGCTTGCAACCATTAAGCCTCAAGACGGTCCGTGGCTTTACTTTGTCACCACGAATTTGAAGACTGGTGAAACGAAGTTTGCGGATAACAAAGACGACTTTTTGAAATTCCGCGACGAGTACAAGCGCAACAATCCTGAAGGCAACTAAACTGTTAAATTAAAATATAGCTTTTAACCACATAGATGTTTTGGGGTTGTAACAGTTTTGCAAGTTTTCGTAATCTGCTTTAATGAAGCAATTAATTATTACGATAATATCGGCGCTACCAACGCTCACATGTTTAATTTCAGTTTGCGCAACAGACATAAAAAGTCGCGTAGTGCCAAGACTTTGGGTTGTTATTGCAGGAATTTTTCAATCTTTTGCGAATCTTATATATTCGATTATTTTATTTAGAAATATTAGCGTGCTTATTTTCGGCTGGATTTCTTGCGTAATTATTTTTGTAATTTACTGGAGTATGCGAAAAATTTCCGCAAAAAATGCTATTGGCTTCGGAGATGTTACGAGCGCGTCAATGATTGCGCAAGCCTTGGTATTATTTGGCTTTGACTGCTTAATTTACTGGTTCGCTTTAGTTGGAGCAGTTGGCTTACTTTGGCTTTTGCTATGGAAAATTTACTGCAAAATCTGCTCGACAACCAACGCATCAATACCATTCGTGCCAGTAGAAGCAATATCTGCAATACTCGCAGCATTGCTGTCAATAACAACCCGCTCAATACTTGGTAGTTAGTAAAGTAGAGTATTTAGACGCGTAAATTACTTGAGAATGGAGGAATGGCATGCTTAGATGGCAAACGGCAGGGGAGTCGCACGGTGAAGCGTTAGTAGCCATGATTGAAGGTTTGCCGGCTGGCGTGCACATTACTAGCAACGATGTAGTTTCTGCACTTGCTCGCCGTCGCCTTGGTTATGGTCGTGGCGCGCGTATGAAGTTTGAGCAAGACAAAGTTAGACTGCTTACCGGAGTTCGCCACGGAGTAACGCTTGGTTCTCCGATTGCTGTAGAAATCGCGAATACAGAGTGGCCAAAGTGGACCGAAGTAATGAGTGCAGATCCTTTGGATCACGAGGTTGAGCAAGTTGGCAGAAATGCTCCTTTGAGCCGCCCTCGTCCAGGGCATGCGGATTTAACTGGCATGCGCAAGTACGGTTTTAATGATGCTCGCGAAGTTTTGGAGCGTTCGAGTGCTAGGGAAACAGCTTCTCGTGTGGCTTTGGGTGCTATTGCTGATGCGTTTTTACAGCAGGCTTTGGGTGTGCGCACTGTTGCGCATGTTATAGGCATCGGCGGCGTATATGCCAACAAAAGTTTAGCCTTACCAACGCCTGACGATGTTGCCGCTCTGGATGCTTCTCCAGTTCGCACTCTCGACAAAGATGCTGAAGCTAAAATGATGGCTCGCATCGACGAAGCAAAAGCAAATGCAGATACGCTCGGTGGAGTAGTGGAAGTGCTTGCTTACGGCATGCCTGCAGGAGTTGGCACATACGTTGAGTCGGATCGTCGATTGGATGCGGCTCTCGCGAGCGCGATTATGGGAATTCAGGCTATTAAAGGCGTGGAAATTGGCGACGGTTTTGCAGAAGCAGATCGCCCCGGATCAGCCGCGCACGACGAAATGGTAACAGACGAAAACGGTAAAATTAAGCGTCTTACTAATCGAGCTGGAGGAATTGAAGGCGGAATGTCGAACGGCGAAATCATTCGCGTGCGCGCTGCGATGAAGCCAATTCCGTCTATTCCACGCGCTTTGCGCACAGTTGATGTGCTTACTGGCGAAGCTGCTCAAGCTATTAATCAGCGCTCCGATTTCACTGCTGTGCCAGCTGCTTCTGTAGTTGCAGAAGCGATGGTAAGGCTTACTTTAGCTAAGTATGCTTTGGAAAAATTCGGCGGAGATTCTTTGCAAGAAACGCGCCGAAATGTGGAGTCTTACGTAGCTTCCTGGCCGGAGAATATGAAATGAGCAGCACTAAACTTCCGCTAGCCGTTATTATTGGCATGCCTGCTGCTGGAAAAACGCGCGTTGGCCGCGAAGTTGCGCATCTTATGAATTTGCCTTTTTATGATACAGATGACATGATCGAGTGCGATATTGATATGTCAATACCGCAATATTTCGAGGAATATGGCCAGGATGCTTTTCGCGAAATAGAAGCTCGCATAGTGCGAGAGGCAATTTTAGGAGATACGCCTGCAGAAGATTCTACAAAAGGAATAGTTTCGCTTGGTGGCGGCGCGCCTATGCGTGAAGAAACTCAAAAAGTTTTGCGTGAGTATATGCGTAGGGGCGGTCGCGTTGTGTATTTGCAAGCAAATGCTAAAGAGGCTATTGAGCGCGCAAGCTGGAATAATAATCGTCCTATGTTTTCTGGAGAAGACGCGCAAAAGCGTTGGATGGAATTATTTGAGCAGAGAGACCCTGTTTTTAGAGCGGTATCGAATATACACATGCAAACAAAAGGTTCGACTCCGTATATGGCTGCAGAAAAATTAAGGAGCATGATTATGCAACGTATTGTGCACGTAACAGGTGAAGGAATTGAACCATACGATGTGCGAATTGGCGACGGTGCAATGCAACTTCTGCCGCAAATGCTTGGAACTAAGCCGGTTAAAGTGGCGTTAGTTCACACGCAACCTGTTCAGCGTCATAGCGACAAAGCTCGAACTATTTTGCGCCAATCTGGTTACGAAGTTTTCGACATGTTAATTCCGGATGCAGAAGCTGGAAAAACTATTAAAGTTGCAAGCGGATTATGGGCTAACCTGGCAGAAGCTGGTTTTACTCGTTCGGATGCAATTGTTGGTTTAGGCGGAGGAGCAGCAACGGATGTCGCTGGCTTTGTTGCTGCAACTTGGATGCGTGGAATTCGCTATGTAAACTGCCCTACTTCGCTTCTTGCGATGGTTGACGCGTCTACGGGTGGTAAAACTGGTATTAATACGGATGCTGGAAAGAATCTAGTCGGCAGCTTTTACACTCCAGCTGGCGTTTTAGCAGATACTTCTACGCTTGCAACTCTTCCAAACGATATTCTTATTGAAGGCTTGGGTGAGGTTGCAAAATCTGGTTTTATTCGCGACGGCGAAATTTTGAAGATTCTTAGCGATGCCAATAACGCGAGGCTTTTGCGTGAATTTAATGGTGATGATTTAGAAAATAATAACGAACTTCATGAACTGCTCGTGGAGCTTATTGAACGAACAGTTAAAGTAAAGGCGTATCACGTATCGAGCGATTTAAAAGAGCAGGGTTTGCGCGAGTTTTTAAACTACGGGCATACGCTTGGTCACGCTATTGAGCAGATTGAGCACTTCCGTTGGCGTCACGGAAATGCTGTAGCTGTTGGCATGGTTTTTGCAGCGGAGCTTGCGCAAATTTTAGGATATTTGGATGCGGGAGACGTTGAGTATCATCGTTCGCTTTTAGATTCGCTTGGATTGCCAACTTCGTGGCAGTGCGCAAAAGATACTGATGCTGCTTTTGAGTGTGTGCTTAACCTTATGCATCGCGACAAAAAAGCGCGCGGCAACATGCTACGTTTCGTAATTTTGGATGGTATTTCGAATCCTATGCATTTAGACAATCCGCCTATTGAAGCTGTTCGTGAAGCTTTTGAGCGCGTTTATAAGCAAAATTAATTAATCTTGCGAGGTAAAAATGGAAAATCAGCATACAAAAAAAGTGCTTGTTGTAAACGGACCGAATTTAGGTCGTTTAGGCGTGCGCCAGCCGGACGTGTACGGTAGTGAGAACTTTGAAACTTTGCGCGAGAAATGCGAAAAGTGGGGTGCGGAACTTGGGTTTGAAGTAGAAGTGCGCCAAAGTGACGACGAAGCGCAAATGGTTCACTGGATGCACGAAGCTGCCGATACTCATACGCCTGTTGTTATGAATCCTGCTGCTTTTACGCACTACAGTTACGCGCTCGCGGACGCTGCTCACATGGTTTTGGATGCTGGAGTTCCGCTCATGGAAGTGCATATTTCTAATCCTGCTGCGCGCGATGCTTTTCGTAAAATTAGCGTAATTAGTCCTGTTGCAACCGGCACTATTACAGGCATGGGATTGTACGGATATAAGCTAGCTTTGGAAGCCGTTGCGCATCTTGTTTGATTTTGTTCGATTTTTTGCGAATCAACACCCAGCGTCGAGGCTCGAAGATACTATGGAGTTCCATGGTTAGAAGACAACATGGTAACTCTCAGGAGCATATTACAAAGCATATTTTTGTCACTGGTGGCGTAGTTTCGTCCCTCGGAAAAGGCCTTACAGCATCATCTTTAGGCCGACTTTTACGCAGTCGCGGATTGCATGTATTACAACAAAAACTCGACCCTTATATCAATGTTGACCCGGGTACAATGAACCCATTCCAGCATGGCGAAGTCTATGTTACGGAAGACGGCGCAGAAACAGATCTCGATATTGGTCATTACGAGCGATTCCTCGATGTTTTCTTAAGCCAGAAAGCGAATGTAACTACAGGTCAGATTTATCAATCTGTGCTTCGTAAGGAGCGTGCTGGCGAATATTTGGGTCAGTGCGTGCAAGTTATTCCGCATATTACTGGCGAAATTAAGTCGCGTATGCGCGCGCAAGCTTCCGACGATGTGGACGTGATTATTACGGAAATCGGCGGCACAGTTGGCGATATTGAATCCCAGCCATTCTTGGAGGCCGCTCGCGAAGTTCGTCGCGATTTAGGTCCTGAAAACTGCATGTTTGTGCACGTTTCTTTGGTACCTTATATTGCTGCAGCGCATGAGTTGAAGACTAAGCCAACTCAGCATTCTGTGATGATGCTTCGTCAGCTTGGTATTTCTCCAGACGCGCTTGTTTTGCGCTCTGATCGTCCGCTTAATCAGGCTATTAAAGACAAGATTTCGCTTATGTGCGATGTCGATGCTGAAGGCGTTGTGAACTGCGTTGACGCTCCAAGCATTTACGATGTGCCGAAGATTTTGTTCAACGAGGGCTTGGATGCTTACGTTGTTCGTGAGCTTGAGCTTCCATTCCACGATGTTGATTGGAACGAGTGGGAAGATTTGCTTGAGCGCGTGCATCATCCAAAGCATGAGCTAAACATTGCAATCGTTGGAAAGTATATTGATTTGCCGGATGCTTACCTTTCCGTTACTGAGGCTATTAAAGCTGGCGGTTTTGCAAACTGGGCTAAGGTTAACGTGCGCTGGGTTGCTGCCGACAAGTGCGAAACTCAAGAAGGTGCAGCTGCGGCTCTTGACCAAATGGACGGCATGGTTATTCCAGGCGGCTTCGGCATTCGCGGTATTGAAGGTAAGATTGGCGCTTTGCGTTACGCTCGCGAGCACGGTTTGCCAACGCTTGGTCTTTGCCTTGGCTTGCAGTCCATGGTTATTGAATACGCTCGTCACGTGCTTGGGCTTGAGGATGCTAATTCCACTGAGTTCGAAAAGGATTGTGGCGATCCAGTAATCGCAACTATGGAAGAGCAGAAGGATATTGTGGCTGGTAAGGGAGATATGGGTCACACAATGCGACTCGGCTCTTACCCTGCAACGCTTGAGGAAGGCTCGATTGTTGCCGAGCTTTACGGCTCTACGCATGTTACTGAGCGTCACCGTCACCGTTATGAAGTGAACGTTGCGTATAAGGATCGTTTGCGTGAAGCAGGCTTGCGTATTAGCGGTCAAAGCCCGGACGGTAACTTGACTGAGTTTGTGGAGCTTCCAAAGGAAGTTCACCCATTCTACGTAGCAACTCAAGCTCATCCAGAGTTTAAGTCTCGCCCAACTAAGCCTCATCCTCTGTTTGCAGGATTGGTCGCGGCTGCTTTGGAACATCAGGAAGCTGCTGCTAGTAGTAAGGCTGATAAGTAAGGCTTAAGTAAGGCTTAAGTGGTACTTAAGTAAGAATTAAGAAAGCTTAAGTAAGGCTTAAGTAAGAATTAAGTGAATAGAAATAAGCGGTAAGACTGGGTTTTCCTAAGTTTTACCGCTTTTTCATTCGCAAACGACCTTTTCTTTACACGCGCGTAAAGTTTCTGCCGGATTAAGGTGCGTAGCCGACCGAAACTTTACTCCGCTGTAAAGTTTTTGCCGTTTTTTGGTGTGTAGCCGACTTTTTCTTTACACGTGCGTAAAGTTTCTGCCGTTTTTTGGCGAGAATACGACCTTTTCTTGACAACGCTGTAAAGTTTCTGTCGTTTTTGTTTTATTAGATTGTGATAAACATTACGTTTTGCTCGTAACACGGCTATACCAAGAAATCGCATTACGCGGTAACCTTAGATAGGTGATAATTGAGTGGGGAGAGTGCAAAAGTAGCGCTTGGGGAGCAGCTTTTGCCAATTGATACGTACCGCGCGCAGGTGTGCGTTAAGTATGGAGGTGTTACAGGCTTTATGAGCGATACTAGCAATATTAGTGATGCTGGCAATATGAATGATGCTGGCAATATGAGCGATACTGGCGTTACTGGCGATACAAGCGTTGCAGCAAACGATGGCAATCCCGCAAAAAATAAAGCTGCAGACGTTGAAATGAGCCAGTATGTGGCAGATCGCGCTCGCGTAAATGAGGATAAAATCCGTCAAGACGAGCAGATTGTTGCTGAATTTGGCGATTACAATTACGGCTGGCATGATTCGGATGCTGCAGGCGAGGCTGCGAAGAAAGGTATTGACGAGTCGGTTGTTCGCGCAATTTCCGCTGACAAGCACGAGCCGGAGTGGATGCTAAATCTTCGCTTGCAAGGCTACCGCGCGTTTTTGCAAAAGCCAATGCCGGATTGGGGCGTTGATTTAAGCGGTTTTGACGCGGATGATTTTAAATACTACGTGCGCCCGGTTCACGATCAAGCAAAAACTTGGGACGATTTGCCAGAAGATATTCGCAAAACTTACGATCGCTTAGGCATTCCAGAAGCTGAGAAAAAGCGCTTAGTTTCAGGCGTTGCAGCACAGTATGAGTCGGAAGTTATTTACAATTCGATTCGCGAAGACTTGGCTGCGCAAGGCGTGATTTTTGTTGATACGGATACGGCAGTGCAAAAGTATCCTGAGCTTGTAAAAAAGTATTTCGCAACTGTGATTCCTGTTGACGACAACAAGTTTGCGGCTCTTAACACAGCGGCTTGGAGTGGCGGCTCGTTCGTGTACGTGCCAAAAGGCGTGCACGTGGATATTCCGCTTCAGGCTTACTTCCGCATTAATACGCCAAACATGGGCCAGTTTGAGCGCACGCTTATTATTGCAGATGAAGGCTCTTACGTGCATTACGTTGAAGGTTGCACGGCTCCAATTTATTCAACTGATTCGCTTCACGCTGCAAACGTTGAAATTGTTGTGGAAAAGCATGCGCGCGTGCGATATACAACCGTGCAAAACTGGTCAAATAACGTGTACAACTTGGTAACTCAGCGAGCTTACGTGCGCGAAGGCGGCACAATGGAGTGGGTTGACGGCAACATCGGCTCCAAAGCAACTATGAAGTATCCTGCTTGCATTCTCGCAGAGCCGTACGCAAAAGCAGAAACTATGTCTTTGAGCTTTGCTGGCCGCGGACAGTATCAAGATACGGGTGCGAAAATGATTCACTTGGCTCCGCATACGAGTTCCACGATTGTTGCTAAGTCGATTTCGCGTGGCGGCGGACGTTCAGCTTACCGCGGTCTTGTGAAGATTATTAAGGGCGCGAAGGGCTCTAGTTCGTCTGTTGTGTGCGACGCTTTGCTTGTTGACGATTTTTCGAGGTCGGATACTTATCCGCATGTTGACGTGCGCGAAGACGACGTTTCGATGGCTCACGAGGCCACTGTTTCCAAGGTTTCTGAGGATCAGCTTTTCTATTTGATGAGTCGCGGACTTGAAGAAAAAGAGGCTATGGGCATGATTGTGCGCGGCTTCGTGGAGCCGATTAGTCGTGAGCTGCCAATGGAGTACGCGCTTGAGTTGAATCGCTTAGTTGAGTTGCAAATGGAAGGATCCGTGGGCTGATGAGCGAAGATTTAAATAAGAATTTAGGCAATAAAATGACGGAAAAAGAAATTAGTATTCCTGTAGCAGACCCTAATGATCCGTACGCGGTTCCTGCAGCAATGCCTTCTAGTGCCGATAAATCCGTGCGCTCGTTCAATGTGGAAGATTTTGCGATTCCAACTCGCAAGCAGGAAGATTGGCGATACACTCCAGTTGAGCGAATCTCCGAGTTTTTCGAGCGTTTCGAGCCTTCTAATAGTATCCAAGTAACGCTTGAAGGCATTGGTGGAGCTGCGTTGGATGATTCTTACGTTGGAAGCGACGGTTCTGTAAGTTTGCAATTAAAGCCGCAAAACGAGGCTCCTCACACCGACATGAAGCCTTCTGATCGCGCGGCTGCAGTTGCGTGGAATGCAGCGAAACAAGCGCACGTGCTTCACGTATCTGGCGAAATCAAAAAGCCAATCGTGCTGAAAATTCAGGGCGATAATGTTAATACGCTTGATGCACTGCACTTAATAATCGAAGCGGATTCTCGCTCGAATGCTGACATTATTATCGAACATACCGGTTGCGCAAAACTTGCTGAAGGTGTGGAAATTATTCTCGGAAAGCACGCGCACGTTTCTACTACATTTATTCAAGAGTGGGATTCTGGCAGCAAACACGTTGGAAATCAGCGTATTCACGTGGGTGAGGGAGCTTCGCTTCGCCACACGATGGTCACTCTTGGCGGAGATGTTGTGCGCATTCGCATGGATCAAGATTTTGGCGGCGAGCAGGGTGATCTGAACATGCTCGGCATGTATTTTGTGGATCCGGGCGAGCATGTTGAGCACCGCACGATGGTTGTGCACAATTATCCGGAATGCAAGTCGCGAGTAGTGTACAAGGGTGCCTTGGAAGGGAAGGGAGCGCATTCAACTTGGGTTGGAAACGCGCTTATTAAGCCGGAAGCTCCTGGCACGGATTCGTACGAGTTGAACCGTAATTTGGTGCTCACTCCTGGCGCAATCGCTGATTCTGAGCCAAATTTGGAAATTGAAAACGGAAATATTATTGGTGCCGGTCACGCAAGTTCAGTCGGTAGATTTGACGACGAAGAGCTTTTCTACTTGCAATCGCGCGGAATTAGTGAGATTGAGGCAAGGAAGCTTGTTGTGCGTGGATTCTTTAACGAGCTTATTGAAGAAATTGGCGTTCCGGAAATTGTTGATCACTTAATGAAGGCAATTGAGCGCCGTCTTGCAAGAACGGAAGAATAGGAGAAAATCATGTCAACTTTGGAAATTAAGGATTTGTACGCTTCTGTAGAAACAAAAGAAGGCCGCAAACAAATCTTAAAAGGCGTAAATCTTACAGTTAATTCTGGCGAAACTCACGCAATCATGGGTCCTAACGGATCTGGAAAGTCTACTCTTGCATACACTTTGGCAGGGCACCCAAAGTATGAAGTCGATTCGGGTCAAGTTCTTCTCGACGGCGAAGATATTTTGAAAATGACTCCTGACGAGCGCGCGAAAGCCGGATTATTCCTCGCAATGCAATACCCAGTAGAGGTACCGGGCGTATCTATGACGAACTTCCTTCGCACTGCAAAAACTGAAGTTGAAGGCAAAGCTCCATCTTTAAGAAGCTGGGTGAAAGAACTTAGCGAGGCTATGAAAAAGCTTCGAATGGATCCAAAATTCGCGTCGCGCTCAGTAAACGAAGGCTTCTCAGGCGGCGAAAAGAAGCGCGCGGAAGTTTTGCAATTAGAGCTTTTGAAGCCGAAGTTTGCGATTTTGGACGAAACTGATTCCGGTTTGGATGTTGACGCTCTTCGAATCGTGTCGGAAGGCGTGAATCGCGCCAAAGAAAACACCGGTTTGGGCATTATGATGGTCACGCATTACACGCGAATCCTCAAGTATATTAAGCCGGATATTGTGCACGTTTTTGCGCAAGGTCACTTTGTAAAGACTGCAGGACCGGAGCTTGCGGACGAGCTGGAAGAAGAAGGCTACGACAAGTATTTGCCGGAAGGTGCAACCGAGTCGGCACTGGCTTAAGCGCGGCTATAAAGTAATAGTTTTAAATAACGGTTTAATATGACTACAGTGACTACAGAAAATATTATGCGAGAATTTAGCGATTTGCGCTCGCAGTTTCCGATTTTAAGTCGCATAGTTCACGGCACTTCGCTTCACGATACTGTGCACGGAAAACCCTTGATTTACTTGGATTCTGCAGCTACTTCGCAAAAGCCGCAAGTTGTAATCGACGCCGAAAAAGAGTTTTACGAAACAATTAACGCTGGTGTGCACAGGGGAGCGCACGAGTTGGCGGCACTTTCGACTGTTGCGTTTGAACAAGCGCGTGCGAAAGTTGCGCGTCTTGTTGGAGCTTGCGCGGACGCTGGCAGTGAGGAAATTGTTGTTACTCCGGGCGCAACCGGTGCGCTTAATCTTCTCGCAACTGCTATTGGTAATGCTAGTGCGAAGGCGAAAATTTGCAAAAAAGACAGCGATGATTCTGCTGATTTCCGCAAAAATTTTGCGCTTCGTGAAGGCGACTCAATAGTCGTATCTCGTGCGGATCACCATTCTGTTTTGCTTCCATTCCAGGAACTGGCTCTTCGCACTGGAGCGGAGCTTCGCTGGATTGACGTAACAGAAGACGGTCGCGTGCGTACGGACGCGGATTATTTGCGAACAATTATTGACGAGCGTACGAAAATCGTTGCAGTTACGCATATTAGCAACGTTACTGGCGCTATTACGAACGTTTCGTCGATTTGCAAGCGCGCTCACGAAGTTGGTGCGATTTTTGTGCTCGACGCATGCCAGTCAGTTCCGCATATTCCGGTTGATTTTCACGCGTTAGACGTTGATTTTGCGGCATTTAGTGCGCATAAAATGTACGGTCCTACAGGAGTTGGATTCTTGTATGGTCGTCGCGAGCTTTTGAACACGCTTCCACCTGCCAATTTTGGCGGCTCAATGGTAGAGCTTGCGTGGCTTAACAAGCCGGCGCAATACATGGACGCGCCTTACCGCTTTGAGGCTGGAACTCAGCCTGTTGCGCAAATGGTTGCGGCTGGAGTTGCAGCAGATTGGTTGCGTGCGGTGGGCATGAACCGAGTTGCAGAGCATGAGCAGGAAATTGCTGCAGAATTGCTAAAATTACATGATGTTCCGGGCGTTCGCATTTTGGGTCCGACTGATTTGAGCCAGCGAATTGGCACAGTTGCTTTTGAGGTTGAGGGTGTGCATCCGCACGACGTTGGACAGTTTTTGGACGCGCAGGGCATTGCGATTCGCGTCGGACATCATTGTGCTCAGCCGATTCACCGTCATTTTGGCGTGTACGCTTCGAATCGCGCTTCTGTTGGTGTTTACAATACGATTGACGAGGCTCGCGCGCTTGTTGAAGCAGTCTCGCACGTTCGCGCCTACTTTGGCGCATAATATTGTTAGCGAGCGAGCAAGTTAGCCAAGCAGGTTAGCGAGCATTGATTATCCAATAACCTTATGCCTTGTTTCTTTCAATATGCCTTTTTTAAAATCAGACCAAGAACCAAAAAATTTTTCATCTGTCTTTGTTATGTGTTTATTTTCGTATTTGAGTTTTGTAAGTTCTACCATGCAAATGTAATCTGCTATTTGTGCTAGACGATACTGTGATTGTTTTGCGTATCTGTATATGGTCGCGTTTTTTGACAAACTATATTCCATTGCTTTGTGTATTGCATTAACTATTGATTGCTGACCATTGTCATAGTATATTTTTATTTTTTCATACTGTTGCATATATTCCATGTTGTCGAATAAAAAATTAATTAAATCTTTGCGCATTGCTGCAGACAATTGACTTGTTGATTCGTATTTTCTGTTTGTGTATACAAAAGTATGGTAATGAATTTCAACGTGCCTGAAGAATATTCTAAATGATTGCAATAATTTTTTTCTTGTAGACATGTCTAAACATTTATAATTATCTTTTTTGTTCATAAGAGGTGAAGCATGAAAGGGTATATTAGGAAGTAGTCTTTGTTCGAGTGAGTTTTCGTAAAGTTTTATTGAATAATCTAAATTATTTGATTGGTCATGAAGTACGATAGCTAGTATGTAATAATAGTCCGATAAGTTATCGCTGCCTGATTCATCTATGAATATGCTAAGTTCTCTCATACTTTCCCCAACTTTTTGACTTATAACCCAACTACACTGCTAAGTAAGTAAAACAAAAGCCGGGGAAAACGTCCCCGGCACTTGGAAGCCTTCAATCAAAAGACCTTCCATTATTATATCACATATACAACACTATTAAATACTTATTTCTTGTGGTTATTACTACGATTGTTTGAAAATAATATTTGAAATAATTGAATTTAAAAATATAAAGCATAGACTTGATGAAGTTGATTATTCTGTTTAAGAAAAGTTGTGGAGTGTTTCATGCGGTGGGTCGTTTATGAAGCAAATAAGTGATTAAATGTTGTTAGCAAGTTAGAGTTGGTAAGGAGTGCGAATGTTTGATATGGGTTTTGGTACAGATGCAGGTTTTGGTGTAGGTGCTGGCGATATGGCTGGTGACGGCTTAGAAAGCATGTACCAAGAAGTAATTTTGGATGCTGCGCGAAATCCGCATGGCAAAACTCATTTCGAAAGTACGGACGCGCTCGCACAAGCGGAATTGCAGGAAGAATCTCAAGAATCTGCAGAAAATACAAAATCTACAAAATCTCAAGGATCTACAGAAAATACAAAATCTGCCGAAATTACCTTAAATAATGCTCACGAAAGTTGCGCTGTTGCATCTGGCGAAAACTCTGCTTTAGGGCAATCGCACCAATTCAATCCAACTTGTGGCGACGAAGTCACAATGCGCGTGGAGCTTTCACGCAGCGAAAATAATGACGAAACTCCAATAGTATCAAGTATTAAGTGGGACGGTCATGGCTGCTCGATTTCGCAGGCAAGCCTTTCAATGATGGTTGATTTAGTCGAAGGAAAGTCGGTTGACGAAGCCTTGCGATTAGACGCGCTTTTCCACAAACTTATGGAATCTCGCGGAGAAGGTTTGCAAAACGAAGAGGACGAAGATGCGCTGGAAGACGCAATGGTTTTGCAAGGCGTATCGCGATACCCAATGCGAATTAAGTGCGCGCTTTTGGCGTGGGAAGGCTTAAAAGACAGCATTGCCAAAGCTTCGCAAAACTTAAATCCGCAAATTCTTGGCAACTTGTAAAATCGAACTTTGGTACAAGCAAAGCAAGGAATATTATGGCAGAAAATCAATCGGCATCTGAGGTGACGCATGAAACGCATCCTGCGAATTTAAGCGCAAATGACATTGGCCGAGTTACAGAAGATGATATTTTAGACGCTTTACACGATGTTGTGGATCCTGAGCTTGGCATTGATGTGGTTGATTTAGGCTTGGTTTACGGCATTGAAATTGACGAGCTTGGGCGCGCAATTATTACTATGACGCTTACCACTCCTGCTTGCCCATTAACGGAGCTGATTGAGGATGAGTGTGCGAATGCGCTCGCAGGCTTGGTTGAAGAGTTCCGCATTGACTGGACGTGGAAGCCTCGTTGGAGCGTTGAAAACATTAATGAGGACGGTCGTGCGCAGCTTGAGGCGCTTGGCTACAATCTCAACAGTTTGCAAGCGAGTTTTGCTGCAGGAATGTACGGTTCTGGCGTAGTTGGCGATGCGTCAATGAGTGCCGGTATTCCGCCGACTGTGTGAGTATTTGGTTGCTGTGCTGTTTTGTTTTGTTGTTTCTGTTTTGCTGTTTTGTTTTGAGAGCAACGTATTGCACAAGTGGGAATTATGGGCGCTGAAATAAAAGCAGTTAGTGCAAGCGGTATCTGTGATATTCGCGATATAAATAGTGCGCGCAAAAATAGTATCCGCGAGTATGCTTCGAGCGGAATAACTGACGTTGTTTTCGACTTGCAATTGCTTGTAGATTGGGATGCGCGCCGCACTCTGGATGCAGATTATCCGGATTTTATTGGGGAAGTGCTCTTTAGTTTCGAGCCGGAATGGGGTTTTGAGTTTCACGAGTCATTGCGCGAGGCTGGGTGGAGCAGAAAGCAAGCGATGGATTCGTTTGATGAGCATCACGGACCGGCAGTTACGTGGCTATATCGCTTGTATTTTGAGCGTTTCGATCGCGGTTTTTCTGGCGAGCGCGCGGATGCTTGCGGTCAGGCGCGCGGCTTGATTGCGAGCGGAGTGCGCGTGTGGGCACTTGGTAACGCTTCTTGCGATTGGTTAAACTGCGCGCGCAAAACTTGCCCAATACTTGGCGAGTTAAACGGCGTTTGTGCATCTTACGAATCGCATTTGCGCAAACCCGACGTAATGCTTTACCGCGCGTTTTTGCAAAACGCCGGTCTTTCCGCTGCTTCCACGCTTTTTCTCGAAGGCGACTCTCGCGCCGCTTCTGCAGCGTCGCTGCTTTATTCTTAAGCTGCATCTTAAGCTGTTTCGTTACTTGTGCAGTGTGCTGTCTGCGTGGGTAACGAATGAATGTTGTTTTTCGTTACTTGTGCAGTGTGCTGTCTGCGTGGGTAACGAATGAATGTTGTTTTTCGTTACTTGTGCAGTGTGCTGTCTGCGTTGGTAACGAATAAATCCGGCGCTCGCAGTTTATTGCGCGCTCTCAGCAGCTTCGAGCGAATCGTAGCCGTACATGCGCACAGTATTCGCAATAATCATTTGCGTAAGATTTAGATTTTCCGCGCGCAAGTTATTTACAAAACGCTGGTATTTAGCGAAAGTTGCGTCAGAATACGTGCTTAATTCGCCTCGCAAATACGTTTCAAAAGACGTATTTTCTGCCGTATCCTCGCTAGTTTTAAGCACGCGCATCGCAAGACCCAAATTTGGGTAGCGATTGCGAAAATCTGCAGCCCACTCAACTTGCATTAAAATAATCTGCTCCTGCGCGCTTTTTCTAGGCTCCAAAATTGGCTTAATATAAGGCTTAATCGTGCGCTCAAAAATTTCCGGCGCAGTCGACTCCATCATTCGCGCATACTTTTCCGTAATCAAATTGCCGCCGTCGCTGTGCGCGCGCTCAAGATCCTGTTTATAAGACTCCTGCAAATCCAACGGCCACGCCAAAAACTGACTCATGCGCATAATGCGAAAAGTTGGCCAGTTTCCTTGGCAATTCGCGCGTCCGCCTTCGTTTTCTGTAAGCTGGAATTGATCCCACTCGAGTTGGGTGATTTCTTCCGCAAGTTTTTGCGTTTTTGTATTTTCTTCTTCCGTATTTTGCGCTTTCTGATTTTGCACTTTCGTTGCCAATAAATCGCACATCATAAGCTCCTCAAACATGCTGCGCTCGAGTGAATATGCGCTTCAACGTACGGACGCTGCCATTCCAAAAAAGTTTCGCCGCAATCGCTTAAGCCCTCGTATTGCAACTCGCGCACAATATCCTCGCAAATGCTGTCAATTATTTGTGAAACTTGTTTTTGCGCAAGTCCAGCTCCTTTGCCACCTTCGCCAAAACCGTCTCCGCCGGAACCGTCACCACCAAAGCATGCAGCGGAAGAAAGTCGCATTACCGACTCAAGTTTGCTGCATACTTCCGGAAGTCTAGATGCCATGCGATTGCTGAGCTTGCGCAATGCCGCAAACTGCCACTTGTAGTAAGGCAAGTAGCCTGCGGTTACAGGATTGTTGAGCAAAAACACGAGTGAAGCGGTTGCACGCACGAATTCGTTTATAGAAAGCCACGCGGCGGAAGCGTCTTTTCGCGCGATCATGCGTGGGAAATTGTACTGGCCAGCTTGAGAAATCATGCCAAGTCTGCGCGAGATTAGTGAGATTCGCACGTCGTCCGGCATGAGTTTGAAGCTTTGGCGCGCCTTTGAGAACTCGCCAAGAGGATCCGCGAAAATTTTGCCATTCGTCGCTGCTGCAAGCGTTGACTCGCTTAATGATAGCCATAAGTGCGGCTCGTTTTGGCTTGGAGCAGTGGGGAAGCCGGTTAGATTTTCGAAAAATTCGCTTATGCGAAATACTCCGACGCGTTTGCTGCTTTCACATGATTTTGCGCGCGGCGTTTCGTTGCGAGATTCAAAACCGGCGTATCTCTGCGGAAGTGTGTCGTAAGAGTCTTGCAAATCCGCGCCGATTTCCGCGTAATCTTCGTCGGTAAGCCACAAGCAGAATCCTGGTCCAAAATCGTGATCGCGCGAAATCTCGTCGTCAAAACCGTAACATTCCGAGCCGTGGCCAACTAATCCGGCTGCAATGCGATTTTTGTATTTCGCGAATTTTGGCTGATCGAGTAGGGCTTTTCCGTAAGTTTGCCAATATGATTGCGCTAATTGCATGCCGGTTTTTATGTTTTGAGTTGCTGGCTTATTGTTTGCTGCGTGTTGGGTTGCTGGGTGTTGGCTTTCTGTTTGTTGGGTTGCTGATTCTTGAATTTCTATAGATTCTTTCGTAACTTTTTCTGCCAACTTGCGCGTCTGCTGCAAATTTTCCGCCGTAATAGCGTAAGATTCGCTATCTTTTCCGTAGCATCTCGCAATCAAATCAAGTGCCTTACTGTAACTTTCCTCCGCCTGAGCGTACTCGCCGCGCGCACACTGCACTTGCGCAAAACTAGCCAAAGCAGAAGCGTAATGCGGCTGATTTTCGTTATTTCCTGCGATGTACATGCGAACGCTGATCGAAGCATGTTCAAAAGCAGAGTCAAGAGTTGCGGATTTGCTGTTCGGGCTGGTGTTAGGATGCGAGCACTCCTGCGTACGCTCATTCGTACACTCCTTCGTATGCTCATGCGAGCCCTCTTTTGAGCACTCCTGCAAAATCGCAAGCGCAAGATTTGTGTGCGTGGCTGCAATATCGATATCGCGCTCAGGATCAGTGCTCGTATTTTGCAAAATTTCAAGCGCCTGATTGAGCTCCTCAATTGCATCATGTGTGCGACCGGTTTCGCTGTAAAGCATCGAAAGATTGTTGTGAAGCGCGGCGAGCTTGCGATTTTTAGCGCCGAGCGTTTCGGCGGATTCGTTAAGAGCCTGAGTGTAAATTTTTTCAGCGCGTGCGTAGTCGCCAGCAGCGCGAAGGCTTGTGGCAGCGTTAATTAGCGTGGTTGTGCCAGCTTCGGTGCCAGCTAGTTGCATTTTGTTTGCAAGATTTAGAGCGCGATTGATGATTGGCTGATTTTTTGCGTGTTCTCCGCGCGAACGGTAAAAGCCCATGAGTTCGTTGAGAATAGACAGTTGCAGGGGATTGGTTTGCGCGGTTTCTTGTTGTGACTTTGCATTTGCCGCGATTTTGGAATTTACCTGCGTTTCGGCAAGTTTTCGCAAAAGATACGTTTCAATCGCGTCTGCGCTCGCGTGATTCGCGAACATTTCGTCAAGCTCGCTATAAAATTGCGCAGCGTCCTCCATCAAAGCCCCCTTGCTATTGCGCTTGTTCACAATTAATCGACTTCAACTTTACAGCCATGTAAAGAAACTGCCGCTTTCACGCCAAATTGCGGCAGAAACTTTACGCACGTGCAAAGAAACTGCCGTTTTCACGCCTTAATCCGGCAGAAACTTTACGCACGTGCAAAGAAACTGCCGCCTACGCGCCTTAATCCGGCAGAAACTTTACAGCCGTGTATAGGAAATGTCGAAATTGCGTGTGCGTGTGCGTGTGCGTGTGCGTTGAGGGGGCATAATGCCAAAAATCAAAAGTCGGGCTGGCGGGATTTGAACCCGCGGCCTCTTCGTCCCGAACGAAGCGCGCTACCAAACTGCGCTACAGCCCGATGCTGAAACTCGCGAAAGCATATGCGCATAAAAGTTCCAACAACGTCCGTAATGTTACAGGTTGGCTAATACAAATTATTTTAAAGCGTGTGCAAGCCGCGCAAAGTAAGTCTCGCGCAAGCATATTGCGTACAAGCTGCGGAATCCCTTCGTAAACATATTACAAATTATCGCTACAGCTTCTGTGTAAACATATTACAAATTAGCACTGCAAGTCTCGTACAAAACCTGTATTACCTACTGGCTACAATTAGCGTTTATGACTGACACCAATACTGCAATGTCTGCAGCGCAAAATGCCGCAGAATCTGCCGCTAAAAATGCAGCAGAAAACGAAGCAACAGATACCGTCAATGAAATTGACACTGTTGAACATGCCGAAATGTTACTCGCTCAAGACGAAGCAATCGCCAAGCGCGTAAACGAAGGCGCAAGCCTGGATGAAGCAATCGACCCAAGCAATAAAGAATTTGGTCCACAAGCTCATCCTGAGCAGGTACAGATGCGCGTTGCTAAGCGCGCAATGATGCTTAAGGAGGGCGTGCAGCCTTATCCTGTGCATCTTAACGTTACGGATACTATCGAGCAGGTTCGTAAGCAGTTCGATGGCAAGCTTGAAGCTGGCGAAGAAACCGATACCGAGGTTGGTATTGCAGGTCGCGTGCTTTTCTTGCGTAACGCTGGCGGCTTGTGCTTCGTTAAGCTTTCTGCCGGTGACGGTACTACGATTCAGGCGATGGTTTCCAAGAAGGAAATTGGCGAAGAATCCATTAAAAGCTTCAAGCAGATGGTGGATTTGGGTGACCACTTGTACGTGCGCGGTCGCGTGATTTCTTCCAAGACCGGCGAGCTTTCCGTATTCGCAACCGAGTGGGCGATTGCAGCTAAGGCTTTGCAGCCGCTTCCAGCTTTGCACAAGGAATTAAGCGACGACACTCGTACGCGCAAGCCTTATATTGGCATGATTGCGGACGAGAAGATTCGCGATATGGTTCGCAGGCGTTCGCGCGCTGTGGCGTCTCTTCGCCGCACTTTCGAAACCCACGACTTCTTGGAAGTCGAAACTCCAATGTTGCAAACGGTTCACGGTGGCGCTGCTGCTCGTCCGTTCACAACTCACATGAACGCTTTCGACATTGACCTTTACTTGCGCATTGCGCCTGAACTTTTCTTGAAGCGCTGCTTGGTTGGTGGCATCGACCGCGTGTTCGAAATCAACCGCGATTTTAGAAACGAAGGCGTGGATGCAACTCACGCTCCAGAATTTACAATGCTTGAGGCTTATCAGGCTTACGGCACTTACGATACGATTGGCGCTCTTACTAAGGAGCTGATTCAGAAGGCTGCTATCGACGCTTTCGGTTCCACTAAAGTGACTTTGCTTAATGGCGAAGAGTACGATTTTGGCGGCGAGTGGAAGCAGATTACCATGTACGGTTCGCTTTCCGAGGCTTTGGGCGAGGAGATTACGCCGGAAACTTCCGTTGAGCATTTGGGTGCGATTGCGGACAAGCTTGGCGTTGAGCGCGATGAAGTTGAGAATCACGGCAAGTTGGTTGAGCACTTGTGGGAGCACTTCTACGAGGATAAGCTTTACGCGCCAACGTTTGTGCGCGACTTCCCAGTGGAGACCAGCCCGCTTGTTAAGGGTCACCGCACTAAGCCTGGAATGGTTGAAAAGTGGGATTTGTACGTGCGCGGCTTTGAGCTTGCAACCGGCTACTCCGAGCTTAACGATCCTGTTGTGCAGCGCGAGCGCTTTGTTGCTCAAGCTAAGGATGCTTTGGCTGGAGACGTTGAGGCAATGGATATTGATGAGGACTTCATTGAGGCTCTCGGCGTCGGTATGCCTCCTGCTGGCGGCATGGGAATGGGTATTGATCGCTTGCTGATCGCTCTTACGGGCGCAACTATTCGCGAGACGATTACGTTCCCACTCGTGAAGCCACTTCGCTAGTCGGTAAGTTTTAAGGGATAAAAGCCGTTGGCGCGACGACATGCTTGAGCGCAGCATAGCGCGCGCGAAAGCAACTCGGAGCGGAAACTCGCTTAGGTTGGAAGTCCGGGGGACTTCCAACGCGAGTTTCGTAGCGAGCGCGTTACCCACGCGAGCGTTGTCTCACGTTTGGAGCGCTATGTGACTGTCGTCGTAAGGCGTTAATAGACTAGGTAATTATGACATACAAATTAGTATTGCTCCGACATGGTCAGAGCGCATGGAATAAGACCAATCAGTTCACTGGTTGGGTTGATGTACCGCTGACTGAGCAGGGTGTTGAGGAAGCTAAGCATGGTGGCGAGCTTCTTAAAGAGAAGAACGTTCTTCCAGACATCGTGTTCACTTCTTTGCTTCGTCGCGCTATCAACACCGCGAATTACGCGCTTGATGCAGCCGACCGCCTTTGGATTCCAGTTCGTCGCAGCTGGCGTTTGAACGAGCGTCACTATGGTGCTTTGCAAGGTAAGAACAAGTCTGAGATTCGTCAGGAATATGGCGATGAGAAGTTCATGATTTGGCGTCGTTCTTACGCAACTCCACCTCCTGAGATCGATCCAAACGATGAGTATTCTCAGACGAATGATCCTCGTTACGCAGGTGATCCAGTTCCAGAAACTGAAGCTTTGGCAAACGTTGTGACTCGCGTAACTCCTTACTGGGAGTCGGATATTATTCCAGAGCTTAAGTCCGGCAAGACTGTAATGATTGCTGCTCACGGCAACAGCTTGCGCGCAATCGTTAAGATGCTTGACAACTTGAGCGAGGAAGAGATTTCCAAGGTGAACATTCCAACCGCTATTCCTCTGCTTTACGAATTGGATGAAAACTTCAAGCCAATCAAGCCTCGCGGTGAGTATTTGGATCCAGAAGCTGCTGCTGCCGGCGCTGCCGCTGTGGCTGCTCAGGGTCAGAAGTGAGATTCTAATTCGCTGGCTTAGGTTTGCTTAAGTTAGCTTTTAAAATAAAAGTAGGTTTGCAATTAATTTGCAGACCTACTTTTTTAATCAACTACTTTCGCTACTTAATCCATGCGCTTTACGCTACAACCGTGTCTTTATCTGGCTCCGGCTTCTTGGACGGATCGAATCCGGAAACAATAAACACAATTTGCCTTGCTACGGCAACGCAATGATCCCCAATTCGCTCAATAAAGCGGCTAAGCAGAACGACATCAATCAACTGCCTGCGCGTACCCTTCCAATTTTCGCCTTCTACCAGCTCAAAAATCTTCTCGTGCAATTTGTCGAGCGCATCGTCGCCAGCAATAATAATTTCCGCCATTTGCACGTCGCGATTTGCAACCATGGTTGTTAAGCGGCCTGACAGTTCGCGCAAGAAAACAACCATTGCAACAATAGTTTCGCGTCCTTCTTGCGCAATAGCAGATTCAGGCCAAGTTCGTCTAGTAATTTGAGCGATATGACTTGTTAAATCTCCCATGCGTTCAAACGTTGCAGCTAATCGCATTGTAGCTACAACTTCGCGCAAATCCGTTGCAACTGGGTTTTGGCGCGCAAGCAAAGTCAAGCATTGGTCAATAGTGCTTGCTTCTAAAGCGTCTAAGTCTGCGTCTTTATCGATAACAGTTTGAGCAGCTTCCAAATCCGCGTTTAAAAGCGCGCTTCCAGCATCGTTCATAGCTTTTGCTACAAGTTCTGCCATGCGTTCGAGGTTTGAAGCAATCGCCTTCATTTCTTCGTTGAAAATTACTCGCATGGTGCGTCCTTTCTCAGTGCTGTGAGTTTATTTGAACGCCTAGTTTGCATATCGCTATAAGTCAGGCATCCTATGCAATTATAGACGACACTGGTAACGAAGCGACCGAAACTTTACAGCGGTGTAAAGAAACTGCCGCTTTTTCGCGCGTAAGCGACCGTTACTTTACATCGGTGCAAAGTTTCTGCCGTTTTCTCGCTTTAATCCGACCGAAACTTTACTGCGGTGTAAAGTTTCTGCCGTTTTTTGGCGCGTAGCCGACCTTTACTTTACAGCCGTGTAAAGTTTCTGCCGCTTTTTAGTTGCATAGTTACAAAAGCGCGCAAAATATGAGATTATAGGAGTATGCCTCAAGGTTCTTCTGCGGTTGTGATCGTTGTATTTGTTGCTTTCGGCGTGCTTGCGTTGTGCGTTGTGCTCTCGTTGTGTGTGTTGATGTCGGATTGGTTTTCTACAGTTTTGCGTCTTTTTAAGCGAGCGTTTAATTATATTCGCGGCGCAAGGTATGGCGCAACCGACGACATAACCGACGACATCAGCGACAACCCAAGCGACAACGCAAGTGACGACATCAGCGACGACGCATCCCAAGTTTTGGCAATGCTCGACATGCCAACTGTTGTAATTGATGCCAACAATGACGTAATTCGCGCAAGTTCTGAAGCTTATTTGCTGGGTGTTGTTAGCGATGATTCGCTGTGCCAGCCTCGCGTTCTTCAAGCTGTTAATTCCGTACGCGCTTCTGGAGGATTCGAGCGTTTCTCTTTGGTTACTTCGACTCCTGAGCGTTATGTGTCAATAACCGCAAATCCTCAAGAGTCAACCACTGTTTCGCGCCCTAATTGGCTTACTGTTACGGCTGGAAGCATTGGAGGCGGTATCGTAGTTGTAATTATTGAGGATACGAGTGCAGCTCACCGTTTTGCGCAAACTCGCGACGACTTTATTTCCAACGTTTCTGAGCAGTTAATACGATCTACTCGCAACTTAACTCAGCTTACGAAAGTTTTGCAAAACGAACAGGTATCTGCGCAAAAAATTAAAGATATTGCGCAAATTGCCGGTAAATCTTCCAAGAAACTTGAGCACATGCTTGAAGATTTGTTGTGGCTGGTTCGCGCTCAAAATCCTATTGACTTAGATTCTGCGCAAGTATTTTCTTTGAATGATGTTTTGTCGTATGTGCAAAATCAAGTTGCTGCGTTTGCTAAGGATTGTTGCGTACGTGTTGTGTCAAAAGTCGATTCGCGCTTATGCGTGCGCGGTGAAATTTCGCAAATTCAAGCTGCAGTACGTAAATTAGTTGAGAATGCAATTACATATTCTCCAAAAAATTCTACAGTTTCGCTATCTGCGTCGCTATCTACAGATGGTCAATACGTTGTGATCCGTGTTGTAGATCGCGGAGTTGGCATTGATTTGCAAGATCAGTCGCGAATTTTTGAACGATTCTATCGTGCGAATAATCAAAATAGTCAAAGCCAGGATGGTGTTGGTTTAGGGCTTGCAATTGCTAAGCATGTGGCACTTACGCACCACGGAAATATTACGCTTTGGAGTATGCCGGGGCAGGGTACTACCGTAAGTTTTGCGCTACCGATTGCAAGTAAATAAGTAGCAAGTAAGCAGCAAATCAGCAAATCATCAAATCAGCAAATCAGCAAATCAGCAATAAACTATTTTCCTAAGCGCCTGTAGTCCCATCGGTCAAAATGTTCCCAAATTAATAGCAGAACGCCAATAATTGTTCCCGATGCGCAAAACAACACAGGAAACCAAGTCGTAATATGCAATAACGCAACGATAAGCGCAATTATTGTTGCGACTAGCCACGCGATCGTTCCTATAGAAAAAACCTTTCGCAAATCAACGCGCAGCGGTTTTGGTGCTGCTTTTCGTGCATCAGGATTAACTATAGGTGCAAATTTCATACTTCCAACCATACAACTTACCGAAGTCTAAGTGTGACAATGGCAGCTTAAGCGCGAAAATTAGCGGATTTAGGCTGTATGTGTTTCTTACATCCTAACCACGTTGTAACCTTTCACATAGAAGATTGAAAGAAAGTCAGTTGGGGGTGTAGCGTTTGTGCGCTGCGTTCCACGTTTAACGTAAGAAAGTGATTAGTATGAGACATGCTGCACATGGTGCCACAAAAGCAAAGAGGCGTGGTGATTCGCCGCTTTCGCTGTTTGTAGCTCAGCATGGAGCGCATGGTGTTCATGGTGCGCATAGTGTGCGCGGTATGCGTTCTGTTCAAGCTAATCGTGTTAGTGAGCGTTTGGCTGCGGTTGCTACTAGCAATGGTGCTGTTGTAGAGCTTCCGGAAGCTGTTTCTGAGCGTTTGCAGGAGCTTGTTCCTCAAAGCAGGCGTGCGCTTAGGTTGTCTAAACTTGCTAATGAGCGTCGTCGCAATTTAATACTTTCGGCTTCTCTTGTTGCAATGGTTGGTACTGTTGCAGCTACTATGGCTTTAACTAAGGTTAATAGTTTTGATTCTCGCGCTTCCGAATTTGAGCCGTCTGTGACTGCGGTTGGCGACACATCTTCAACAGTTTCGCGTTCTAGCCAGCGCGAGTCTCTTGATCCTATGGCGACTATTAATAACGCTGTTGACTCTATTGAGAATGCTGCTAAAAAATCGAATAATGCGGACTCTGCTGATGCTGCAAATAGCGCAAATGAAAATAGTTTTGCTCGCTCGGATTCGAAGCACGAAAACTTAACCAATAAGGTTGCTAATTCAGTACAACCTGGCACTTTTTCTACTGTATCTTCAAAGTCTGATTCGTGGAATTTAGGTTCTGATTCAGGCTTTAATATTGCGGAAATGTCGCGTTCTGCTGCGAATAATCCTAAAGTTGCTTTGTTGATGGATAAAGACTTTGACGTTTTGCCGAAGGGCTTTAATCCAAATCACGCAACTGGGGATACCGGTAACGCGTATGAGTTCAGCCAGTGCACTTGGTGGGTGTATATTCGCCGACATCAGTTAGGTTTGCCTGTTGGCTCGCATTTTGGCAACGGAAATATGTGGGCTGATTCTGCGCGCAGTCTTGGCTATTGGGTAGATAATTCCGCTCGTCACGTTGGCGATATTATGGTGTTCCGCTCAGGTCAGGCTGGTTCTGATCCGTTCTACGGGCACGTTGCAGTTGTTGAAAAAATTAATTCAGACGGTTCTATTGAAACTTCTGAATGTGGCGCTTCTTACCAAGGACGAACTTTCTCGCGCAAGTTTGACGCTAAGGAAGTTTCTCAATATCAGTTTATTCATTACTAAAGCTGCATTGCTGAAGCTGTATTACTGAAGATTCGTTACTAAAGCTAATTATCAAGGCGCGTTACTGAAGCTGCATTACTAAAGCTTCGTTACTAGAGCTGCTTTGTTTGTTACTAAAATTAGCTTGTTTATTACTGGCGTTGCTAATTTCTTTCGTATGTAATACCCCGATGATATACTGCAAAAAGTATGCTAAAACAAAGTAGAATTTTCTCAGTTTTTGTATCAGCTGTTGCAGCAGCTTCAATGCTTACTGTTATGGCGCCATTCGCCATGGCAGAGTCTTCGCATGAGCTTTCCGAGTCAGCTGTCACTTCTACGCGCGCATTTCCAAAGGTGACGAATGTGCGTCGCGATATTTTAACTGAATCCACTTCTACTGATGTCGATGCAAATTCTCATTGGGGTGGCATAGAAAGCTTGAATGTACCTCAAACTAAGACTCCTAGCGAACAAGCTGCTGAAGTGGCACGCCGTGCTTTTGCTGGAAATGCTGCTGCAAGCCGTTCTGGTTTCCGCAGTGGTGTTGAGCAGGTTCCTCTTGCTTCTGTAGTTCCTCCTGACGATAAGTCTGTTGCTTCTCTTTTGAATTTTGCTACTCAATTCTTAGGCAAAGTACCGTATCGCAGCGGTGGCAATACTCCTGCTGGATGGGATTGCTCTGGTTTTGTGCAGTATGTTTTTGCTAGTGTTGGTGTTTCTTTGCCTCGTACTTCTGGAGCGCAGGCGACTGTCGGAACTCCAATCCCAAGTTTGGCTCAAGCGCAGCCTGGAGACATTATCGCGAATGCGCAGCATGCTTCTATTTATGTTGGTAACGGCATGGTAATTAATTCGCAGCTTGCTGGCACTAAGTACGATCCTATCCGCTACGTGTTCCCAGGCGCATACTCTATTCGTCGCGTTCTGTAGTTTCTGTAGTTTCTGTAGCTTTTGTAGCTTTTGTGGCTTCTGTAGTCATATATCGCAAAACTGCCAACACTCAATCTAAAATTACGCTACAATAGTATTTACAAGTTGTGCGCGAGTGACGCTGCTGTCGCGAGTGCAAGTATGAGGAGGTTGGCAATGATCCCAGAAAAAGCTGTATTGGTTGGAGTTGACGGCTCACACGCGAGCTATAAGGCGGTTTGGTGGGCTGCAAATTACGCAAAGCATGCTGGGTTGCAATTGCAAATTGTTTGCGCTTATTCGTTGCCAAGTTATGCTGCTGTTTCTTTTGATGCCACTTACACTGCGATTGGTGACGATAATGCAGCTCATCACGATGCGCAAGAAATTCTATCTAAAGCAAAAGCTGTTGCTCTTGAGCAGGGTGTTGACGCGACTACGCTAATTGTTACGGGCGATCCTTCTTCGGTTTTCGTGGAGCTTTCTCGTAACTATCAGCTTATTGTGATTGGCAATCGCGGCAAAGGTGGCTTGGCAGAGCGTTTGCTCGGCACAACTAGTTCTTCGCTTCCAGCTTATGCGTATTGCCCAATTGTGGTTGTGCCTTACACTGACGATGACGGTCAGCGTATTCACTTGAATAATACGATTACGCGTGTGGCTGTTGGTTCTGACGAGTCAAAGTGGGGACTTAAAGCTCTTGAAATTGCGGCTGATTTGGCGGATAGCTGGCATGCTGAGCTTGATGTTATTTCCGCAGTGCCAAGAGTGCAAGGTGCTGAGGGCGATACCGCTGTTATGGGCTCGTATATGGAGGATCTTGAGGAGCGCGTGAAGCCAATTTTGCAGCGTTTGCCGGATTTGCAAATTCATCGAACTGTTGTGCCTGGTTCTGCTGTTGAAGCTTTGACTCAAGCTAGTTTGAATCATGATCTTGTGGTTGTTGGTTCTCGCGGTCGCGGCGGCTTTACCGGTTTGCTGCTTGGCTCGATTAGTCAGGGATTGTTGCAGCATTCTTCGAGGCCTGTGTATGTTGTGCCGCGCAAGTATGTGGAATTTAGTGCAGCTCAGGTTGCGGCAGCGCAAAAGCAGCATTCTGAAGCGTCTATTGACGATATTTCCGGAGTGCATGAGGTTGATGTGCCGAAGGCTGGTAAAGAAGCTGCTAAGGAGATTGAGCAAACAATCGATCCACTGCGATAACGCTACAACTGCCTGAGATAACGCTCGCGTTGCTGCGCTTGCTGTGCTGCGCTCAAGCATGTCGTTACGCACACAAAACACAACCCAGTTTCTAAAACTCAACCACACGAACCTGCCCTGCCTTCGTCAATCGAGACGAAGGCAGACCTCGCTTGCGTTGAAAGCACACCGTGCTTTCAACCTTGAGCAAGCTCGGCGCTCCGAGTTGCTTTCGCGCGCGCTACGCTCTAAGCGCGAAAGCATGTCGTCGCGTGCGCAGTCGCTCATCCGCACTAGTAACGAAAAACGGCAGAAACTGTGCGCGTGTGTAAAATAAAGGTCGTCTACGCACTAAAAAACGACCAAAACTGTGCAGCCGTGTACAGTTTATGCCGCTTACCAGTCAGATTCCGACCAAAACTGTACAGACGTGTGAAGAAAAGGTCGGCTACGCAACTTAAGCCGACAGAAACTGTGCAGCGACGTACAGTTTATGCCGCTTACCAGTCAGATTCCGACCAAAACTGTACAGACGTGTGAAGAAAAGGTTGGCTACGCAACTTAAGCCGACAGAAACTGTGCAGCGACGTACAGTTTATGCCGCTTACCAGTCAGATTCCGACCAAAACTGTACAGACGTGTGAAGAAAAGGTCGGCTACGCGCTAAAATCCGACCAAAACTTTACAACGGTGTAAAGGAAAAGTCGTTTGCACGCTAAAAAACGACCAAAACTTTACAGCTGTGTACAGTTTATGCCGTCTACGCGTTGTGCTGAGCTCAAGCACGTCGTCGTGCCAGCGTTTGGAGCGCGCAAGTCATCTAGTCTTGCGGCTCTTGCGGCTCTTTCGTCTCTTGCGACTTCGCTTCAGTATTCTCGCGCTTTTTCAGCATAAAACGCGCGCGCCTGGCATCTCGCTTAGCTTTCTTTTCAGCGAGCTTTTCCTTGTTCATCTCAATTGCGCGCTTGTAAATCTTAAGCAGCTCAAGCGCTTGGCTCTTAAAATCGTTATTCTTCGAATACTCGAGCACGTTCGCCTTAAGCTGAGCCTGCTCAGCCTCACTCATATTCAAAACTTTACTAAAAACAGCCTTAAAATCTTCCTTAGTATCCCACTGATACCCGTTTTGACCGCTAATAATCTGCTTCTCATTCGGCACATCATGCTTTACAAGCGCAAACAGACCGGAAGCCATTGCCTCTAGCATCGAAAGTGAGTGCATTTCGGAAAGTGAGGCGGTTGTGTAGTAGTCCATTGCGTGCAAATACTTTGGAATTTCCGTGTGAGCAATAGGTCCAAGCAAGCAAATTCTGTCGTCAAAACCATTATCTGCCACGCGCTTGCGCAACGATTCCAAATCAGGACCGCCGCCAATAACAAATAAGCGCGCTTTTTCGCGAGGAAAATCGCAATACATAAAGTTGTCAATTAATTCTGAAATATTTTTTTCAGCGCCGATTCTACCAACGAAAACAAACAGCTTAGTAGAGTCAGAAACGCCATATTTTTCGCGGAAAGCTTTGCGGAATGCAAGTCGCTCAGGCGTTGGTAGGAACTTTTTATATTCCACAGCATTATTCAGCACGATTACTTTTTTATCAACCTTCTGACGGTCAATATATGCCTGTGCTTTAGGAGACATGCTCGTAATAATTGTGGCATTTTTCGAGAATCGCATAAAATATTTCGCCGAAATATTGCGAGAGAACTCAGTAAAATGCTTTAAACCAATGTAAAACAGGAATTTATCGTATTCTGTGTGAAGCGTGTAAATAACGGGAATGTGCTCTTTTTTTGCTACTTCCAAGCCGATTTCGCCAATGCCAAATTCGTTTTGAATATGAATAACATCCGGCTTAAATTTAAGAGGAAGTTGCTTTCGCATGTGACCAATCGGAAGCGCAACGCGGTATTTGTAAAGCTTTTTAAGCAATATGCCCGGAACGTAAACAACTCCATCTTCAAGCTTGGTTTTGCGCTGTTTTTCGGAGCCGACCGTGACTACTAGCACTTCATGACCAAGCTCTTCATACATCTTTTTGAGCATGTAAGACTGTGTTGCGACGCCATTTATGTACGGTGGATACGTTTCGGTAAAAATAGCGATTTTCAAAGTTTCCTCCGGTTGCATACATGCATGCGTAGCGTCATTATTGCGCAAATATCTTGTGTACTCAATTGTGCCACACGTGGTGAATTTTAGTGTGATTTTAGTGTGATTTTAGTGCAAGTTTAGTGCAAGTTTAGTGCAATTTTTCGCGACTTTTGGCGCGACTTTTGGCTTGTTCTAGCTGCGAACAGTAACGTTTACGCTAACTTGCGCGCCTTTTTCGAGCGTATGCTTAACAGTACAACCCCTGGAAATGTGGCGTTCCATGCGCTCCTTTAGTGTGGACGCATCTTCCTGGCTGAGTGCAGGTTTTGCGCAAGTTGCGTCAAGAGTGACGTCTTCTTGAAAACGCAAGTATGCGCCTTCCTCCGCGTCGTACGTGCCGTTTACTACAACTCGCGCTCCAGCGCCCTCGCCAATAGCGTGTTCTGCAGCGTACTGGCTGCTAAGAGCTGTGCAACCAGCTAAAGCGATTTGCATTAATTCAACCGGGTTGAACATGCCTTCGCCGTGACCAAACTTCAAGCTCACACCGTCGTCGCTGTGTGCTTCCCAAGTGCCGTCTTCGTTGCGCTCTACCCATAATCTTCCAGACATTTTTGCTCCTTTGCTGTAGTCGTATTTGTTCATGTTATCGTAAGGATTGTAACTTTGCGTTCAATTGCCGAAGCTAGCGTTTTGCGTGGTAGGCATATGGTTTTACAAGCGCGATTCTTTAAATTTATTAGTGCTTTGTTAACATGGCAGCATGGCTTTAACAGAAGAAGAACTTGCCGCAATTCGCGCGCGCGTACCACAAAAACCGCTTTCCAGCATCCCAACTCCTTACGAGGATTTAGTGCGAAAAATCCTTACGGAAGGCACTTTAAAATCAGATCGCACTGGCACTGGCACGATTTCGCTTTTTGGTCAGCAAATTCGCTTCGATATTAGCAAATACTTCCCGCTTATCACCACGAAAACCGTGTTTTTCAAAGGACTTGCGTACGAGCTTCTTTGGTTCCTTAAAGGATCGAGCAATGTGCGTTGGTTGCAAGAAAATGGCGTTCATATTTGGGACGAGTGGGCGGATGAAAATGGCGATTTAGGTCCTGTTTACGGCGTGCAATGGAGGAGTTGGCCGGCGCCGACCGCGGAAAATCCAAACCGCACAATCGACCAAATCGCAAACGTTCTGGATCTTATGAAGAATCACCCAGATTCTCGCCGCATGATTGTTAGCGCTTGGAATCCTGCGGAAGTTGAGCATATGGCGTTGCCGCCTTGCCACTCGCTTTTCCAGTTCTACGTTGCCGACGGCAAGCTTTCGTGCCAGCTTTACCAGCGTTCTTGCGATATGTTCCTCGGTGTGCCGTTTAACATTGCGTCTTACTCGCTTTTGACGATGATGATGGCTCAGCAGGCAGGTTTGGAGCCGGGCGAGTTCGTGTGGACGGGCGGCGATTGCCATATTTACGATAATCACGTTGAGCAGGTGCTCGAGCAGCTTTCGCGCGAGCCATACCCGTATCCGCAGCTTGAAATTCGTAAGGCGGATTCGATTTTTGACTACGATTACAGCGATTTTAAGGTGGTTGATTACAAGCATCATCCGACGATTAAAGCGCCTGTTGCGGTGTGATTGGTTGCGGTGTGATTGGTTGTGAATTATTTAGCTTGATTTTGCTTGATTTAGTTTAATTTTTTGCTTGATTTAGCGTGTGAGGTGCGTATATGGCAAACAGCGTGTCGCATAATTTCCCTGTGCGACTGATTTGGGGCGAGGCTTTTGGTTTGGACGGCAAGCCCGGCGCGATGGGCGTAAACGGAGGCATGCCGTGGCGACTTTCGCCGGATTTGCGCTATTTTAAGGCGATGACTATCGGCTGCCCTGTGATTATGGGTCGTGGCACGTGGGATGCGATGCCGCCGAAGTTCCGTCCGCTGCCTGGGCGTGAAAATATTGTTGTTACGCATAATCCTGATTTTGTGGCGGATGGTGCGCGTAGTTTTACTAGCATTGACGCGGCTTTGAATTATGCGCGCGAATGGCTGGAAAATAGGGAAGCGCTGGAAAATAGGGAAACGCTTGAAAATCAGGAAAGCGCATCTCAAGACGCATCTCAAGACTTGCCGCAAGACGGACGCGCAATCTGGGTTATTGGCGGCGCTGCGATTTTGCGCGAAATGCTTGCGAATTATCATGCGGACGCAGCTTACGTAACGCAAATCGATGCGAAAGTTGCAGCGGACACATTTGCTCCGAATATTCATGCATTGGTTGATGCAGGAAAATGGCATGTTGCGCGCGAAGGCGAGTTTGAGGAAGCGCTGCTGAAGGTTGGTAGCGAAAGCAATCCTGCACGATACCGGTTTATGGTATATGAGCCTGCGCAGTAAACAAGAAACCGCAAAGTAAACGAAAACCGCAAAATAAACGAGAAACCGCAAAGTAAACGAGGAAATATGACTGAAGAATCAAGCAAAATCAAGGTCGACGCGCGTCACCCATATACCGTTATGACGGTTTGCACAGGCAATATTTGTCGCTCGCCAATGGCGGAAATCGTGTTGCGCAACGAGTTTCAATTGAGGGGATTGGGCGACGTCGTTGCCGTGCGTTCCAGCGGTGTAAGCGACGAAGAGTACGGAAATCCGATTGACCGCCGCGCGCAAAGGGAATTAACTAAGCGCGGATACAGGCTTCCTGCTTCGCATTTTGCGCATCGAATTGAAGAGGATGAGATTGCGGAAACGAACCTGTTTTTGCCGATGACGGCTTCGCATATGCGTTCGCTTTTGCGTTTGCTGCCGCTGCAAAAGCGCGAACTTGTGCACATGTACCGCGCGTTTGATCCGTCGCTTCCTAAGCCGCAGCCGGGTCGCGAGATGTTGCTTGACTTGGCAGATCCGTGGTACGGAGGTCCTCGCGAATTTGAGGTTGCGATGGATCAGGTTGAGCAGTGCGCGCCTTATATCGTCGATTGGGTTGCTGCGCGCATTGACCGAGCTTGAAAGCGGCAGAAACTTTACGTGCGTGTGAAGAAAAGGTCGTTTGCGCGCGAAAAAGCGGCAGAAACTTTACGCGAGTGTAAAGAAACTGTCTCGCAAGCTGAACAAAGTAGGTCGTCACGTTTGCGAATATAGTTTAAATTTGTAGGTATAGTTTTACAGGCATCAATTACCGCTCTGTTACTTTTAGTTTGGAGGATTTATGGCAGGTTTGGCTGTCGAAGACGTGCGCGCTCGCGTGCAGGACGCTTGGAATGACGTAGTTTCCGTGCTGAATAAGAAGATTTCGCTGGCTGCGGTGTCGGCTAAGGGCATTGCTGGCGAGCATATGCAAAAGTCCGCGCAATACGTGGCTGGGGTATTGCGTGAGGTTGGTATTGACGCGCGCGTCGAGCAGTCCACGAATCCGGACGGCACTCCAGGAGCTTTCGAAGTGGTCGGCTCGCGCATCGTAAGCCCAAGCGCGCCAACGGTTTTGCTCTACGCACATCACGATGTGCAGCCAGTTCCGGACCCATCCGAGTGGGAAACCAACCCATTTGAAGGCACAGAGCGCGACGGTCGCCTCTACGGACGCGGCTCAGCCGACGACGGCGGCGGAATCGCAATTCACTACGGAGCTTTGCGCGCGCTAAGCGACGATTTGCGCGTAAATATTAAGGTTTTCATCGAAGGCGAAGAAGAGATGGGCTCGCCAAGCTTCATCCCGTTCATTGAATCGCATAAAGACGAGTTCGAATCCGACGTAATTATCGTGGCTGATTCGGGCAACTGGTCCGCCGAAATTCCAAGCCTTACAACGAGTTTGCGCGGAAATACAGACGTAGACGTAAAGGTTAAAGTGCTCGGCCATCAAGTGCATTCCGGACAGTTTGGCGGTCCGATTTTGGACGCTTACACGCTCGCTTCCATGCTTATTGCCTCGCTTTACAACGAAGCTGGCGACTTGGCAGTTCCAGGAATTGAAGCTCAGGAGCCGGTTGGCGGTTTGCAGCGTGATTTGGACGAAGCGCAAGTGCGTGCCGACGCTTCCGTGGTCGATTCTTATAAGCTTGCCGGCACCGGCTCTCTCGCCGCGCGCATGTGGACTAAGCCAAGCTTGACGGTAATCGGCATGGACGCACATCCTGTTGAGGGCAGTTTTAATGTGATTGCGCACGAAACTAAGTTGCGTCTCTCGCTTCGTACCGCGCCTTCGCAGCGTCCGGAAGAAGCGCAAAAAGCGTTGTGCGACTTCTTGGTATCTCACGCGCCTTTTGGTGCAGAAGTTACTGCAGAGCCGATTGATAACGGCATGGGTTGGGCAATGGATCCTGATGCTGTTGCAACGAAGGATGCGCTCGCTTCTATGCGCGATGCTTTTGGCGTGGAGCCGGTAAACAAGGGCGAGGGTGGTTCGATTCCGTTTATTCCGGAACTTCAGCGCATCTTCCCGAAGGCGCAGGTGCTGGTGACGGGTCCGGAAGATCCTAAGTCCAATGCGCACAGCCCGAACGAGTCGATTTCGCTTTCTGGTTTGCGCGGAAATATTGTGACGGAAGCGCTGCTTTTGGATCGATTGGGCGAGTAATTCTGGCTAATTTTGCGCGCAGGCGGCATAAACTTTGCAACGCTGTGAAGTTTCTGCCGCTTTTTGTTGCTTAAACGGCTTTTTCTTTACACAGCTGCACAGTTTCTGCCGTTTTTTGTTGCGTAGCCGGCTTTTTCTTTACACGCGCGTAAAGTTTCTGCCGCTTTTGTGGTGATTCCCGACCGAAACTTTACGTTACTGTAAAGTTTCTGCCGCTTTTTGCTGCGTAGCCGGCTTTTTCTTTACATGCGCGTAAAGTTTTTGCCGCTTTTGTGGCGATTCCCGACCGAAACTTTACGTTACTGTAAACTTTCTGCCGTTTCTGCCGTTTCCGCCGCGTCTGCATGCGTCTAGTCTGTTGAGTAATCTGCAAACATGACATGGAATCCATTTGCAAAGAAAACTGCCAATAACGAGGGCGCATCTACTCCTTCGTTGCAAAAGAAAGTAGCGGATGCAGAATCGTCTGTAGCGACGAAATCTCGCGAAAAGAACGCGCCGACTCCTAAGCGCAACGCTGCTCAGGCGCAAAAGCTTCGCCCGCTAGTGCCGGCAGATCGCAAGGAAAGTGCAAAACGCGCGCGCGCTCGTCTTCGCGAATCCGAGAATTTGCAATACAACGCAATGCGCACTGGCGATTTGGCGCATATGCCAAAAATTGAGCAGCTTCCGTGGCGTGTGTATATTCGCGATTACGTGGATGCTCGAATTAATATTGGCGAGTTTTTCATACCAGTTGCAGTGCTGATTATGATTTGCTTGTTTGCGCTATCTAATTTTGTGATTGTTTATTTTGTTTTCGCAGTGTTCTTGTACGCGTATTTGTTTGCATCTGTAATTGACATGTTTGTTATGTGGCGTAAGTTGCGCAAGGAGCTGATTCGTCGTTTTGGCGATGTGGCTGTGTCGCGCAAATCGCGTTCCGGCATGTACGCATTCAGCCGTGCTATGCAGCTTCGTCGCTGGCGTTTGCCTAAGCCGAGTAGCGCAAAGCGTGGTAACTGGCCGAAGTAAGTGCGCAAGTAAGTGCGCAAGTAAGTGCAAATTTATTAATATTTGCACAAGCTACTATTATTATTTGAGATACTCAAAATAACGCGAATATCATGGGGTAAACGCATGGCACAAGATAAAGCACAAAGCAAATCGCAAGGCGCGTCTCAGGGCGCGACGCAAGGCATGAAGCAGCCTAAGAAAAAGCAGGGCATGTTCTCGCAGATTATACGTATTTATAAGTACACGCATTCTGACGATAAGCAGCTGCCTTTGTTCCTGTCTTGCGCGTTTGCTGCGCCGATTTTGGTTGCTGTAATTCTTGGAATTGTATCTCGTTGGTCCATTTTGATGTGGATTATGATGCTTATTACAGCGGCGATGCTTGGTTTGCTGCTGTTTACTGTTGTGCTTACGAAGCGCGCAGATAAAGTTGGTTACGCAAAGTTGGAAGGTCGTCCGGGTGCAGCTGCCGGCATTATTTCTGCGATTAATAAGGGCGGCTTTACTTTTCCGCAGCAGCCTGTGTGGGTGGATGCGCGCACGAAGGATGCGCTTTGGCGCGGCACTGGTTTTAACGGAATTTTCCTCGTTGGTGAGGGTAATTACGAGCGTTTAATGCATGCTATGGATCGACAGGAGCACGCTATTAAAAGCGTTACTGCCGGATCTAATATACCTGTATACCGTATTGCTGTTGGTAATGGCGAAAATCAGGTGAAGCTTAAAGAATTGCGCGGAAAGGTGTTGCGCTCGAAGACGTTACAGCCTGTGAAGCACAAGTTCGCGTTGTTCGATAAAATTCATCCGAACCGCCGATTCTTCCTTACTAAGACGGAGCTTGCGATTTTGAATGAGCGTTTGCGCACGTTGCAAAGCAAGAGTGGATTTGGCATTCCGAAGGGCATCGATCCAACGCGTCCGCAGCGCATAAGCCGTCGTGCAATGCGCGGTAAGTAAATTATTCTTGCGACGGATTGGCGACAGTTACTTTACGTAAATGTGAAGGAACTGTCGCTTTTTGATGAGATTTCGACATTTTCTGTACGTGGCTGTAAAGTTTTGGCCGGAATCTGGCTGGGAAGCGGCATAAACTGTGCACCGCTGTAAAGTTTTGGTCGTATTTTCTTGCGCTCGCGGCATAAATTTTACACGTCTGCACAGTTTCTGCCGTTTTTTAGCGCGTAGGCGACTTTTTCTTTACATGCGCGTAAAGTTTCTGCCGGGATTGCGCACGTAGGCGGCATAAACTGTACACCGCTGTAAAGGAACTGTCGTGCGTAAACAATTAGTCTCGTTGCGGCGTGCGTCTACGCGCTGCCGTACAATCGTCAATCGACACGGGTGCTCTGTGTGCTCGCTTATGCAAGCGTGAACATTCAGAGCTGAGAGAAAACCGCTTGAACGTGAATCCGGGTAATACCGGCGCACGGAGGTCTGTTTTTCCCGTGCCTGGAGAGGTTGTTGCAAGGTTTCGTTGTAACGCAAGGTATTGCATTGCGCACAATGTAACGCATTGCAACACGTAACAAGAAAGGCACATTTTTTATGTCAGAAGAATTAAAAGAGAAAGCTAAGATTAATTGGCGCTGGACCGTCGCTGATATTACTGTTACGGTAGTTATTGGCGTTGCTTCCGGTGTGATTTTCTGGCTTGGCTATTTTACTCATCATTTCCTCGATGTTCCATTTGCTGCAGTTCCTGGTTTGAATTGCTTGTACTATGGTTTGTTCTATTTCCCTGCTTGCTTGGCTGCAATTATTGTTCGTAAGCCTGGAGCTGCATTCTTAGGCGAGTTTGTTGCTGCACTTACCGAATTTCTTATTGGTACCAGCTGGGGTGCAAGTGGAGTTTTGATCCCAGGTTTAGTTCAGGGTATTTTTGGTGAGATTATTTTCCTCTTCTTCCTATATCGCGTTTGGAATGTTTGGGTTGCTACTCTTGATGGTGCGTTTACAGCATTTGGCGGCACTGTGATTTCCTACATTCTTTGGGGTGAAGGTACGTCAATCTTTAGCAATTACATGATTATCAGCACAATTTCTGGACTCGTCTCTGGTGCGATTATTTCGGGCTTGTTGATGTGGTATTTGTACAAGGCAATTTGCTCAACTGGCGCGTTGGATCGTTTTGCATCTGGTCGCGTAGCTCGTGCTTAGTTGCAATTTGCTAAATAGCGAAATTAAAAATTAAAAATTAAATATACTAAAAATTAAAATCTATCATTGCCATAAAGGATTTACTATGCCTGATGCTACTCAATCGCAAGAATCTGAAACTTTCCTTCCAGCAGATTTAAGTGATCGCAAGAGTATCAGCAACGCCAGTGATGCTAATAAAACTAGTGACGCTAGTGACGCTAGTGACGCAAGTGACGCAAGTAGAGCTAGTAATAACGCTTCTAACGCAAGTAACGCTGAACTTCGTTTTGAGAATTGGGGTTATCGTCATGCTTCCCGTCGCGCTTTTGCTGTGCGCGGGTTGGACCTCACGATTAAGGCGGGGCAGCGCGTGTTGCTGCTTGGCGCATCAGGCATAGGTAAGTCCACGATTTTAAGCGGCGCGGCAGGTCTTATTGGCAATGATTTTGTGGCGAAAAATAGCGAAGATAGCTCGAAAGATAGCGCAAAAAACAGCGCAAATAGCGTAGAAAATAGCGCGAAATACCAGCAAACCACTCTCGTCGAAGATGCCGATGGTGGCGTGAGCGAGGGTTGCGTTTTGGTTGACGGCGTGCCGGTTCGACGTGCGCGCGGTCGTGTTGGTTTGGTTTTGCAGGATCCGGATGCACAGGCGATTTTCCAGCGTTTGGGGGATAACGTTGCGTTTGGTCCGGAAAATATGAACGTTCCGCGCGGCGAGATTTGGGATCGCGTGCGCAAAAGTCTTAAAGAAGTTGGGTTGGATGGCTTGCAATTGCATCGCTCAACTTCGCATTTAAGCGGCGGTCAGATGCAGCGTTTGGCGCTTGCGGGCGCGCTCGCTATGCAGCCGAGTGTGCTGCTTTTGGACGAGCCGACTGCGAATTTGGATCCGGATGGCACGCAGCAGATTGTGGGTGCTGTGCGCGCGGTTTTGGATTCTACGCATGCCACGATGGTGCTTGTGGAGCATCACGCGGAGCCGTGGATAGAAATGATCGACCGCGTGGTTGTGCTTGGGCTTGAGAATGATGAAGCTGCTAAAGGGAAAGCTGCGAACGAAACTGCGAACAACGAAACTTCTCGCGACGAAACGGTTCACGACGAAACCGTTCATAGCGAAACGGTTCACGATGACGATATTGCGCGCGCGGCTTCTTCGCGCACGGTGATTGTGGCGGACGGCACGCCAGACGAGGTATTTAATCGCACTGATTTGGACTTTGAGGATCTTGGAATCTGGCTTCCTGAGCGCTACAAGCGCAACGCAAAGTCTTACGAAAAATCTTCCTTAACTACAAAATCTTCCGAAAATGCGGAATCTTACGAAAAATCTTTTGCAAATACTTATTCCGCAAGTAATTCTTCCGCAAGTAATTCTTTCGCAAACGCGCAATCTTCTGAAAAATATTACGAAAACTGCGATCCAGCAGAAGGCTACGGAGAAGTGCTACTTTCCACGAAAGACCTCGCAATCAGCCATAATAGCGAGCCGATTGCGCGTCACATCAATCTTGAGTTTAAAGCCGGGCAGATTACGGCTTTGGTCGGCTCGAACGGTGCTGGAAAGTCAACGCTTTCACTCACTTTGGCTGGTCTTTTGCCGGCAGTAAGCGGTGAGGTTGTGGCGAGTGATGCTCTTGCTCAAGGCGCGAACGGCACGGATCCAATGAAGTGGAAGTCGCCTGATTTGGCGAAGCGCATTTCGTACGTTTTTCAGAATCCGGAGCATCAGTTTGCGTGCGGTTCGGTGTTGGATGAGGTTATGTTGGGGCCGCTTCGCACGGGTGTTTCGCCGGATGAGGCGCGCGCGAAGGCTCAGGAGTTGCTGAAGCGATTCCGTTTGGCGCGTTACGCGAACGCGAATCCATACACGCTTTCGGGAGGCGAAAAGCGCCGTCTGACTGTTGCGGCGTCGCTTGCTGCGGCTCCGCGTGTGTTGATTTTGGATGAGCCAACTTTTGGGCAGGACCGCAAAACTTGGTTGCAAATTATTCGCTTGATTGCAAGCCTTCGCAGCGAGGGTGTGAGCATTATTGTGGTGACGCACGACCGCGAGTTGGTTGAGGCGTTGGGTGCGCGCTTGGTTGAGCTTGTGCCGGATGCGAAAGCTGAAGCTGCTGAAGTGGGTGGTGCTGAAGCTGAAGCGAAATCTACCGAAGCGCTTGCTGCAAAATCTTCCGAAACAAAATCTTCCGAATCGCTTTCCGCAACTACCGGCGCAACCGACATTTCGCGTATCAAAGTGAGCGCAGTAAACAATCGCGATGAGGAAGCGAAACTTTCCAGCAAATCGCCACTTCTTGCGTCAATTAATCCAGTATTTCGTATTTTTGGAGCGTTCGCGGCTTCGATTCCGCTGCTTTTTACGCTTGATTGCGTTTCTGCTTCGGTCGCGTTGCTGCTGGAATTTGTGATTTTTGCGTGCATTAAGCTTCCGCCATGGCGTGTGATTCGCCTTTCGTGGCCTGTGTGGGTGGGCGCGCCGACTTCCGCGCTCACTGTGTTGCTATACGGTAAAAGTGGCGGAAATACTTGGTTCCAGTGGTGGCTGATGCATGCTACGGATCGTTCGGCTATGCTGGCTGTTGCAACTTCGCTCAGGATTTTGGCGATTGGCGTGCCGTCGATTGTGATGGTGATTGGGCTTGATGCTACGGATTTGGCGGATGCTTTTAGCCAGGTGCTGCATTTGCCGGATCGATTCGTGTACGGCGGTTTGGCTGGAATTAGGCTGTTTGGTGTGCTGCAGGATGATTGGGCGGCGCTGACTGCGTCGAGGCGTTCGCGCGGTTTGGGCGATGAGCATCGCGTGAGGGCGTTCTTCCCGCAGTCGTTTGCGCTGCTTGTGCTTTCGATTCGACGCTCGACGACGCTCGCCACGGCTATGGAAGCGCGCGGTTTTGGGGGAGTTGGCGCGCGTTCGCACGCTCGCGTGAGTCGTGTGCGTGCGCGCGATTGGTGGATTTTTGCTGTGTGCGCGATTGTGCCGTCGGTTGCTGTTGCGGCTGCGCTTTACTTCGGCGCCTTCGCTTTCCTCGGCGGTGCGTGAGTTTTTCTGTGCGCGCGATGGCTACTTTTGATAGCTGTTTTTTTTTTGATAGCGGCTTTTGATAGCGGCTTTTGCTAGCGGCGCGTTATTTCCTTTACGCCGATGTAAAGTTTCTGCCGCTTTTTGGTGCGCAAACGACCTTTTCTGTACATGCGTGTAAAGTTTCTGCCGTTTTTTGCCGCGTATCCGACCGAAACTTTACTCCCGTGTAAACTTTCTGCCGGAATCTGGCTGGGAAGCGGCATAAACTGTGCGTGCCTGTAAACTTTCTGTCGTTTTTTCGCGCGCGCTGTGCTGCGCTCAAGCAGGTCCTCGCGCATCCTCACTAGCGTGTATACTTTCTCGAGTCGCGGGCCTGTAGCTCAGTGGATAGAGCGTCTGCCTCCGGAGCAGAAGGTCGTGGGTTCGAATCCCATTAGGCCCACTTTTGATTTTCTACTTTCTCTACTTTCCCTACTTTCTCTACTTTCCCTACTTTCCCTACTTTCCCTACTTTCCCTACTTTCCCTACTTTCCCTACTTTCCCTACTTATCGTCGTAGTGGCCTCTGCAGGCGTAGATTATAATCGCGTCATCTGTAAATGAGTAAACGATTCTATCCTTATCGTTTACTCGTCTACTCCAGCAACCGGAATAGTTTCCTTTGAGTGGTTCAGGCTTCCCTTTTCCGTCTATTGGATTCCGCATAATCTCTTTAATAATATTGTTGAGCTTTTACGAGTCTTATTATCGCTTTCCCAATAGAGATAGTCGTTCCAGGCATCTGGAGTCCAAGCAATCTTTCTCATTGTTTGAACCCTACGTCCTAATCCATTATTAGATTGTGCTCTTCGAGCTTGATGGTTCCATTTCTCACGCCGTCAATCTGCGATTTCAAATATGCTTGATTTGACGGTTCGTAAAACGGATCTAGCGAAAAATCTAGCGGTATCCTCTTTTCGCGACCAATAGTTTTAATAAACACGTTCAGCGCGGCGCTCATAGAGATTCCGAGTTCTTTGCAAACTCGTTCTGCGTTGAGTTTGTCTTCTTTCTTTGCTCGAAAGTTTACGTTTACTATATCTGTTGTTGCTGTAGTCATTTTGGACTCCTATGTCTATGTTGAATTTTGTACTTTTTCTCATACTCGCATATAAGTATACAATAATTCTATATAATGTAACGTAAATATCATTAATTATGCAAGCAATTATTGATGATTTTCTTGCGCGACGACCTGCCTGAGCGCTGCGATTTAGCGCGCGAAAGCAACTCGGAGCGCCGAGCTTGCTTGGGGTTGAAAGCGCGGTGTGCTTTCAACGCAAGCGAGGACGTGAACGCGGCTAATCCGCGCGAGCTACACGACATGCCTTTTCGCTTGGAGCGTAGCGCGCGGCTGCACAGTTTTGGTCGCTTTTTGGTGCGTAGGCGACCGTTTCTTTACACCGCTGTAAAGTTTCTGCCGGGATTGTGCGCGTAGGCGACTTTTTCTTTACACGTGCGTAAAGTTTTGGTCGGAATTTGGCTGGGAAGCGGCATAAACTGTGCGCTGTTGAGTAGTTTTGGTTGCGTCTCGCACCTCCCGTCTCGCACTTCGCCCTTAGCACCTAGCATCACGCACTAAACTTAGCAAGCACTATTTTCGCTTGTTGGCGTGCGTTAAATATCACTGTATCGTGATATAATTACCGGTATGATTTAATGCTTATAAAATAAATCAGAAAGAAACTAGAAATAAATCAGAAAAAGAAAGAGGGGGTGAATGTGCCTGTAATTTCAAGGTTTTATGGGATTGTTATACGAATGTATTTTGCCAGCGCAGAACATAATCCGCCGCATATTCATGCTATTTATGGCAATTATGTTGCTGCTCTAGATATTCAGTTATGCAAAGTCATTGATGGATATTTGCCAAAGCGCGCAGAGTGCATGGTGATTGAGTGGATAAAATTTCACAAAGATGAGTTGATTACTATGTGGAACACTCAAGAATTTAAGAAAATAGAACCGCTGAGTTAATACGCTAGTACGCTAGTACGTTTAAGTTTTTAAGCGCTTTAAGCAGATTAATCAGAAGAATTAGTGCATTAGCGCGTTAGTAGGGTAGCGCGTTAGTAGTGTTGGCAAAGACTGAGCGTTTTGCAATAGCGTTTTGCAATAGTGAGTTTTTGTAATAGTGAGTTTTGCAAATGTGACAAAGGAGAGATTATGAAGTTTCATAAGATTAAAGATGTAAAAGCGTGTGCAAATATGCGTCTTCGTGTGCAGTTTGTAAACGGAACTTTTAAAGAATACAATGTGCGTAATCTGCTGAGCAAGTTTCCAACGTTTAAAGCGTTGGAAGATCCAGAGTTGTTTAATAAAGTTGTTGTAGATGTTGGCGGATATGGCATTGTTTGGAATGATGATTTAGATGTTTCGTGCGACGAGTTGTGGAACAATGGTAAGCAGATTAAAACGCCGTTTGACAATTTAATGTCTTTTGCGGACGCGAGCGATTTGTGGAATTTAAGCGAGTCGACTCTTAGAAAAGCGGTGTTGTATAAGAAGCTTATTAAGGGCGTTGATGCGCAAAAGTACGGCAAGCAGTGGGTTGTTACTCGTAGCGCAATGGTTAGAGAGTATGGGAATCAGGTTGGTGCTGATTGAGTTGTGTTCGCACCTTCTGTCCGCATTCGTGCACAGTTTCTGCCGGATTAAGGCGAGCAAGTGACCGTTTCTTTACGCCGCTGTAAAGTTTCTGCCGTTTTAGCGCGCGTAGGCGACTTTTTCTTTACATGTGCGTAAAGTTTTGGTCGGAATTTGGCTGGAAAGCGGCATAAACTGCGCGCGGCTGCACAGTTTTTGTCGGATTAAGGCGCGTAGGTGGCTTTTTCTTTACACAGCTGCACAGTTTTTGTCGCTTTTTGGCGCGTAGCCGACCGTTTCTTTACATAGCTGCACAGTTTCTGCCGGGATTGCGCGCGTAGCCGACTTTTCCTTTACACCGCTGCACAGTTTTGGTCGGAATTTGGCTGGGAAGCGGCATAAACTGCGCGCGGCTGCACAGTTTTTGTCGCTTTTTGGCGCGTAGCCGACTTTTATTTTACGCGGCTGTAAAGTTTTGGTCGGAATTTGGCTGGGAAGCGGCATAAACTGCGCGCGGCTGCACAGTTTCTGCCGGGATTGCGCGCGTAGCCGACTTTTCTTTTACGCGGCTGCACAGTTTCTGCCGGATTAAGGCGCGTAGGCGGCTTTTTCTTTACACAGCTGCACAGTTTCTGCCGGGATTGCGTGCGCAGGAGACATATAGTGACGAATTGCACACAGTATATATATAGAGAGACGAAGCGCACAGCCAGCACAGCACATAGCAAGCACAGTATATATAGCAGCACGGCATATGGTGACGAATTGCACACAGTATATATATAGAGAGACGAAGTACACAGCCAGCACAGCAAGCGCAGCACACAACACACAGCGACGAAGTGCGCGCACATAGACAGCACAGCATATAGCGGTGCGATGCATGCGTTATAACAACATGTAGTGCTTTGGGTTGGGGAAGTGAGCAGTTTTTAGACACGCCGAAGACGCGATTTCGTCGTTTTTGCGTCGGAAATTATTCATTATAAATGCGTTTTGCAGTAGATTTTTTAGCGAGATTCGTGAATTATAGAAATTTTTTATATGTGCGATTATAACTCGTGTTTTACTTGAAATCATTCATGGGGGGGGGTATAACTGTTAGAGGTTTTCAGCAAATATGCTTGCATATGGGGCATACAGGTATGTTATACTGGCTATCTGTGCTTGGCTCAGTTAGTTGCATTCGTAGTAGCGAGTGCGCAAGGTTTTTGATTTGCCATACATCGGCATCGTATGCAGGCTGAGTGTTTGAAGTTTGACATTTAGAGAGTTGGAATTTGAGATATACTGCGGCTTGTGCAGCAGTTGAGGATTAGGAAGGCGAGAAAATGTTACCAGCAAAGTTCCGTGGATTCGCATCACGCGTGGGTCGTCTTGCGTCGCGCGCTTTGGCTTGGAATAAGACCAGCGAGCGCGATGTAGCGCTCAACGCTACCTCCAGCACCGCCAGCGCAACCGTATCCAGCGCAACCTCTAACTCTGATGCTTCTGCTTATCGCCCATCACGCACTTCTCGTACTTTCCGTCGCGCGATCTTCGCAATGCTCGTATCCGCCGCCACGCTTTTCGCAACTTTTGTTGTGCCGCCGGTAAAAGAAGCTAACGCAACTCAGGCTTGGTGGGATTACGCTGGCAATGGATATTTTACTGATGGTGACTATTGGGTTGGTGATGCTGTTCGTGATGTTTCTATTAGCTATCCTAATATTCAATACAATCAGTGGGATAGTGATTATGGCAAAAGTGGAACTAAAATCAGTTGGGATATTACCTTCAATGCGAATGGTATGGGATTAAATTCTTTATCTTTCAATGTGCCTCCTAAAGGAAATGCAAAGTCAGATGGTTCGCCGTGGGATGGTAGGCCAGATTTGACAGTTTTTCTTCCAAAAGGTCTTAGGGATGGTGATGCTTCGCATCAAAGTTCAGTTCGCGTAACTCGCACTGCTATTAAGAGAAAATTTGTATATAATGAAAAAGAAAAAAAGGGTCATTGGGAATTTGAAAGAGAAGTAAAATATAATAGTCAAAGACCAAGTGAATTTACTAATAGTACTAAGCATAATTATACCTACGCTGATGGCGATTATTATTTTAATGAGGCTTGGAAATACTCGTTAGGTAGAGAAAAACTTGGTAAAAGCGATGATGCTACCTGTGGAGACCCCGAAATTAGAAAGAAATACGGTTTTTGTGAGATTCGCAAGTGGCGAGGCAATCCGAATAATTCGAATGATCCCAGCAATAAATTTGGTCGCGTATTTCTTGATTGGGCTCAGGGTGATACAACTTTCTCTTATGAGTGGCATATAGAAGCATTTGTTGAAGATGGTGTTAATCCAGAAACCTTACCTATTATTGCTGGTTGGGATTCTAATAAAACTGGTGTAGGTGCAGGTTATTGGGGGAATAGTGAACGTAACAAGTGGGCTGCTATGGGTCCATTTGATACTGATGGTGATGGTATTCCTGATTACGTTGAGCATCAAGTAAGAATGAATCCGACAAATGGCGATGAGATTTCATACCCTCAATACAATAGTTCGGATGATAAAAAGTATGGGCAAGATAATATTCCTATTACTACATATCATCGCCCTGTTACAGTGAAACCGTTTGCAAGAACCGGTGAGTGGGGAGGTGATTCTTCGCATGGCAGTTTTGAATACGATGGTGGTACGACTACTAATTTGCCTACCAATCTTGGCATAAAATATGAGCTTACTAACAAAATTCCTAATGGTGTAAAAGTAGTTAGTTCTCCATCTAAGATGCCTGAGGGCTCTGTGTATATTGATAGCAGAACTGGTCATGTAACTTATAACCCTAGAAAAGAAGATAAGGGTAAAGTTCTTGAATTTGGTACAAAAATTACTTATCCTGATCCTTCTCGATATCCGTATAACTGCAAGTATTATGATCGTGGCTCTTTTGTTACGGAGCAGCACCCAACTAAAATCAAGGTTGTTTCGCAAGCCTCGCTGTACAACCCTGTTTACACCCCAATTGATCTGACAGAAAAAACCGGTGATAATCAGGCTCGTGTAATGCCAATTGTTTACGCATCTGTTAAGAGCGTGCGTGATAATTCTAAGAAGAATGCGGATATTATTCAGACTGGTGATCTCCCTAACGATGCTACTTTTGAGCTTAAGCAGTATGTAAATGGTAATAATAAGAGCGATCCTTTTCTTGATTGGAGCAGTATTGAGAATAAGGATTTACATAGCGGCAAAGTTCGTTTTTATTCCAACAAGTGGAGAAAAGGCGGTAAGTATCATTCGCCAGTGATAGTGACTTATGCTGACGGATCTAAATCTACAGATTCAAATGCTGGTAATGCTGATAAGAATGGTGATTTCGAAAAAAGCGTTGTTTACGCTACTGTTAACGTAAAACGTCCAGAGCCTTCAAATCCTTACATTGTTATGAATATTCATGATGGTGTAGGCGGTACTAATTTAGGAGATAATGGAACAGTTTACGCTGATATAAATTCTCCGCTTAATCCAGGCTTGTGGATTGATTCGTGGTCTAGATATAAAACTGGTAAAATTTCTTTGAAATCCTTGTGCTGGAAGGAAACTACAGGCAAGGGCGGTAAAGTAGAAAAGAAGGATTACACCTTTAGTAGTGGCAACGAAGATAGTGTTAACTCTTTTAGTGGATTAACTTTTAAGCAAACTGAGAAATGGGCTCATGCTAGTGACAAAGATCAGCAGTGCTGGATTAATGGCGGATCTTGCAACCGTCAGAGCCAATTATATGATGATGACCAATACACTATTGAGCGTTCTCGTGGAGAAATTAAAGGAAGTCCTAATAAGGGTGGTAAGTACGTTTGTCGTGTGTTTGCGTTGAGTGATGGCAGCGATGCTAAGAAAAAATTCGACGCTTTTGTACAAGAAAACAAACATGATTTTGCTTTGCCGGCGAATAGTAAAAATACTGAATGGGTTTCTAAAGACGTTAATATTGTTATTCGTTCACTAGCGCATAAGTATAACCCACGTTACACAAAGGTTGAAGTGCAAGCTGGCAGTAAAGCAAAGTCTGATGCTCCAGAAAGCTATCGTGGTGCTAACGGTGTAGATAAAAACGATAGCAGCCAGAATGATTTGGTGCAGGATGGTACTTCTTTGCCAAAGGGCACTTGGTTCGAGCTTAAAAAGTACTCTAAGCATAAGAATTCAGAAGATAAGCCTGACTGGTCTAATTTCGAAGGAAAAGACAGTAATAAGCAGAAGAATGATAATAAGCCAGAAGATACTAAGACTGACACTAAGTATGGTCAAGTTACTTTTGAGCCGCTTAAGACTACTCGTACTATTGACTATCTTGTTCCTGTGATTGTACATTATTCAGACGGTTCAACTTCAGAAGATGATGATTCTGGTAATAAAGGTATGCCAGTGTATGCTCCCGTGAGTGTGGTAGGTAAGCCAGTTACAGGAAAAGACTTGAAGTTAAATGTTTACTCTAATAGGCAATTGAGCAGACATATTTCTGATAATGATAGTGAAGGTATGCGCTTCCGAAAGGGTGATCAGCTTAGGGATTTAACTGAGGCAGAGAGTAAGGATAGTAAGAAGATTCCTGCCAATAGGAAAGACCCAATGTTCTTCGACTCTTGGTCAAGTACTAAGCAAGGCAAAATCTATCAGCATATGCTTTGCTACGAAATCAACCAGAAAACTGGCGCACGTGAAAATTATAAGTTTGATGAAGTTAATGGTTTAAAGCTTGCTGGTAGAAAAGGCAACAAGGATAACGGAATCTTTGAAGATGGGAATCCTTCTCAGTGGACTAGGTCAGAAAAGACGCGTCAGCAGTGCAATAAAGACAAGAGTTGTAATAATGATCTTTACCTTTATGGCGACGAGTATGACACGACTGAGCGTACTCGCGGTTGGTTGCATGGAACAGTTGAGAAAAATGGTGATTTTGTTTGCACCGTGTACGCTATTAAAGACCTTGAAAATAAAGGTAAACATGGTGGATTACAAACTAAGTTTGAAAAAGCTGTAAAAGGTTTTGTAAAGAATCAGTCTGGTAGGACTTTAGAAAGCGTTATTAATGGAGTTTTGACTAATAAGGAAGATAGTAAAAATCCTCAAAACAATACTATGAGGCATGTTGATTGGGAGTCTGTAACATTCCCAATTCATGTGCATAGTGACGCTCACTATTACAACCCAAAGTATGTTCCTGTTACTGTAAAAGCGGGCAATAAGGTTACTACCGAAAAACCTAAAAGTGTTAAGCCAGAAACTGGTGTAACGGCTGGTGGTATTACAGATTCAGGTCAAATGTATAAGGATATGAAGGTTGGTGACTTGCCACAAGGCACCAAATTCAAACTTAAGCAATATACAAATGACGATAAACATAAAGTCATTCCATGGTCATTTATGAAAGAGTCTTCTGGAATTGGTTATAGCAACTCCGGCGAGGTGACCTTCTATCCAGATGTGACCATTAGTGCTAAAGATTATGAGACTCCAGTGGTTGTTACATACCCTGATGGTTCAACGTCGGAAGATGAGGATGCTGGAAATCAGGGCAAGCCTGTGTATGCGAAGGTTACAGTCAAAGGCTTAGATCAAAGTAATCTTCTGCTTAAATTGTACAAAGATAAGGATCCGCAAACTGGCGAGCCGATGAATGGTGAGTTGAAAGATAGGCTGTATGTTATGAATGGCATATCGTTGCTTAGAAAGCCGTTCATTCGCACTTGGAGTTTGACTAGCAAGAATAAGCTTAACCTTCGTATGCTGTGCCACAAAGATGGTGCAAGTGGTAATTGGACCAGCGATGAAAATCAAAGTGTTGTTTATATTCCTGGCAATGGTAGTAGGTCTACTCAATGGAGCTTTGCTAACGAAGCACAGCAAATGAATTGTCGCGAACGAGGGAATTGCAATGCTGCACATACACTTTATGGATTCATTAATGACCAGAGTGATGTGAATAGTGTTAAGAACGCAATCGCTAGAACAGAAGATATTGTTGACGGCACTCCAAAACAAACTGGCGACTATAATTGCACAGTGTTTACGCTGGATGATGCTGCGCTGAAGAGATTCAATGCTCTTGCTTCCGATAATACGTTTATGAGCAATCCTTCTAATAAGGATGCTAGTAACTTAATGAGTAATAATTCTTTGAAGCAGGGAACCAATTGGGATAGACTCACGTTCAAGATTACTGTTGTCGACAAATTCTCGCTGCCAAAGACCGGCGGAATGAACTGGAACGTGCTGCTTGGTGCGTTTGCTGTGATTGGCACGGGCGTGATGGCGGCTGGGTTCTTCCTTGAGCAAACCAAGTGGGGGCGCGCGATGCTTGATGCATTGCTGCGTAAGACACTGATTAAAGATTTTATCTGCAAAACTGCCAAAAAGCTTCGCGCTTTAAGGCAACGTAGCGAAAGGTGGCGATGCTGATGAAAATTTTCTGCAGCTTAAAAACTGCAGTATCAACGTTCCATGTGCTGGCAATGGCATTACGCGTTACGTAGTGATGGTACACAGTGACGTTACACAGTAACGGTAATTATGCCGGAGCATGGTTCGGATTTAATCTTGCTGCGCGCGGCGCAAATCGTAGCCGCCGACAGAGTTCATGCGGCTTTGCGATGACTCCGCCGACCGTGCGCAACACAAAATAAAACAATAAACGTATTTTCCTCAAAACCTGCCCACAAGGGCACTGATATAAAGGAGAAGAAAGTGAATAAATTCACTAAACAATGCGTGGCGGCATTCGCCTCGCTCGCAATGGCTGGCACGCTGTGCGTCGCCGGCGCCGTGGTGGCAAACAGCTCTGCTTGGGCTGCTGCATCTGCCTGTGATGTTTCTAAGGCACCATGGGATCAGACCGATAAGAATTGCACTGGTAAAATCACCATTAACAAGTGGAAGTATGAAGGCGATAACGTAAAGCAAACCCACGTTAACGCTAAGTTTAAGATTACCAAGGTAACGCAGATTCTTGGATCTGACAACAATAAGAAAGACCTTAATTTAACATCACAAGAGGATTGGTTAGCAGTTGCTGCTAAAGTGCCAACGCTTAATGCAACTCCAAATGATACAGCTAGTATCACTTTAGACACTAAGTCAACCGAAAAAGATACTACTGACGGTGTTGCAGTGTTCGACGGTCTTGGTATCGGCTTGTATAAGGTTGAAGAAGTAAGTGTTGACAATGGTTATGAAAAGCTTGCTAACCCATTCTTCATGACTGTTCCAGAAATCACTCGTAAGTCAACTGAAAAGAATAACACTTACACTTATGAGGTAAGTGTTGATCCTAAGAACGCATACACTAAAGATGCTATTGATAAGACTGTTGATACCACTGGCATGGTTGGTGCAAAGGATGAAGTTCCATACGAAATTAAAGCCTCTGCAATTACGACCAGTAATACTCCTGCAGCTAATTATACGAAAGATGATTTCAAAGACTATGCTGTTTGGGATGATGTGCCAACCAATGCGTACGAAGCAGCAACTACTGCTGTAACTGAAGTTAAGGTTGGAGATAAAAATCTCACAAAAGATAACGCAACTCAACACTACTATACAGTTGAAGCGCCAGTGGCTGGTAATGGTACAAATGGCATCGACAACGGCTATTCTCGTTTAAAGATTACGTTTAATGATGCTGGTCTTACTGAGATTGCTACCCAGCGTAAAACTAGTTATGACGTGAAGGTAACTGTTAAGCTTAAGTTCACGCTTAAGGAAAATGTTCCTGACGGCGCGGTTGTTAACAAGTATGGTTTCCAGCAGGGTCATAATAAATCGGATCCTAAGCCAGAACCTAAGAACCCAACTCCAGATCCGAAGTCTAAGGTAACTCTTCGTGACTTCCAGGTTAAGAAGGTTGACGGAACTGATACTTCTAAGACTCTTGCTAAAGCTAAGTTTGCAATCTTCGCTAAATTAGCCGATGCACAGGCTTGCGCAGCTGATAAGGATCGTACTGCTGCTAATTGCGATAATAAGTCTACTAAGGGCTTTGCGAACGAAGCAAATGGAACTGCTGCTAATGGTTTGACTAAGGCTTTCAAGGCAAAGGTTAACCAAGAGTTCTACGTTGTAGAGACTGCGGCTCCAGATAATTTTGCTTTGTCTCCAGCTGTTGAAAAGGTTACTATTCCAGCTAATCAAGCGACTGCAACTGCATACGTCTACGATTTCAAGGATGTCCCGACTAAGGACGGTGGCTTCTGGTTCAGTCTTCCAAAGACTGGTGCTGCAGGCGTGATTATCTTCGCGTTGGCTGGCATGTGCTTGGTTGCTGTTGGCATGTTCATCTTCTTGCGCAACCGCAAGAAGGATGAAGAGCAGCAGGCTGCCTGATTCCACGCAATTCTTAGGAATTGCAATCCGCTAGGCGATTGAGTTTAGGCGTGCATGTTGTTTGCGCGTCGGAACTTTAATCGCCTGGCTTATAACTGAAAACTTAGCAGGCTGCGCTGTGTTCGCGCTAGCCGGCGTGATGCGTGCGTTGCTCGCTTGTGTGTTGCTCGCTTGCGGCGTTTGCTGCGGCGTGATGCGCTTTGTGGTGTCTTGCCACGTGCGTTGTGCGATTGGCGTTTATCGCTGCATGTGTTGCTCGCTTGTGCTATGCGCGAGTATCCCTCTTCTTCGCACAGCGCAGTCTGCTGTATTCATTCTTTCCATTCTTTCCATTCAGAAAGAACATTAATCAATAACAATTAGCCATTTATAGAGAAGAAGTTGCAATGTCAAACGAAGATCCAGATGAAGGCAAAGGTTTTTGTTGGGAAAGAATATGTACCTGCAAAAATAAGCTTTCAGAATTTAAAAAAATATTTACTATTAATGGAATAATTGACCAATATTATAAAGAAACGTTATCAGGAATGATTGGCAATGAAAGAGAATTAAGAAAAGAGCTCGTACAATTAAGAAGTAAATACAATTGTTGGAGTGGTTTTATTTCGAAATTCATTTCAAGTTTACTTATTACTGTTGTTCTTTATATATTTTCTGTTGTTAAAGATAATCAACTACTGTCCTTCGTCGTACTAGTTGTATTGTTTATTGCATTGTTTAAAGCTTTATCTTTAAAAGCGGCAAATGAAGAGTATGAAAAAATGGAGCTTATTAAAGATGAACTTGAGAAAATAAGATACGAAGAAGCTAGATATGAAAGAATGAAGGCTTTAGAAGCTGAACTTAATGAGATGAAGCTTATTAGGGCTGAACTTGAGAAAATAAATAACACAATTCAACCAAATCCTAAGAAAACAAGCATACGCATTTACAACCGTAGCTCAGTGCGTCGTAGTAATTTCGGCAGGTAGTATTGCGCTAAGCTGAGTACCTGCAAGCGTAGCTTCTGAAGCTTTGCATCATTGCTTTGCAAACATTGCTAATGAAGCTCTGCATCAATGCTTTGCTAACGTCGATTATGTAGCTTTGCAGTTGTGCTTCTGCGAAAAGTGGTTTTGCAGCTTTGCAGTAATGCTTCTGCTAACGTTGCTAATGTAGCTTTGCAGTAATGCTTTGCAAACGGCGATTACTTATTGCTTAGTGAACTTTAGCAGTATTGCTCTGCTGACGCTGATTTCCTACTGTCCAAAGAACACTAGCATTCACGCTGCTGCACACACTACACCAGAAACCTCAACCTACGAACTCACCCGAAGCTTAATTGCGCGACTTTAGTTGCACGAATATTCGTGAGGTGAGATTTGAGATTTTTCGCACTGAGCGCGGCGAACGTCAGAGCCGCAGGCTGCTGATTCGCCAAGCGAAGAAGAAAAATCGAAAAATCTCTGCGATGGACACGGTTATTAACGATTAGCACGCAGAGTTTGGGAGATTTCTCTACGAGCAATAAAAGAGGACTGAGGAAGCAACATCCCTTAAGAACGAAGCATACAGTAAAATCTCTAACAGCCAAAGCGACGAAGGACGGGAACTTGCGAGGAGAGAAATCTCCCAAAACTCGCGCCACACTAAGAAAAAGCGGAGCGCTGCGAGACAAGTAATTCCTATCTCACACAGCCACGCAAAGAAATCCGCCAGCCAAACACCAGCCCCAAAACTCACACCACATAAAATAAAATTACGTACATAAACATAGAAACGAGGAAGCATGAAATTAAACGACGCTGTTGCTAAAGTATATGCTTTCCTCAACAAAATCGCCCAAAACAAGCTTTTCAAAAACCAAACAAACGCAACCCAAACAAACGAAATCAACTTAACCGAATCAAACTTAACTGAATCAACCGCAACCGAAAATAACGCAACTCAAACCAACGCAACCGAATCAACCGCAACCGAAGCAAAATCCGCCGCAAGCAATCAAAAATCCAATCACAAGTCTAAGCAAAAATCCAAGCTCCGCCGCATCGTCGAGCCAATCGCATTCGTGCTGGCAGGCATTTTGTGCTTCAGTTATCCTGTTGTTTCAACGCTTTGGAATAATCGCGTGTCGAAGGAAATTTCTAACGCGTACGACAAGTATAACCACGATCAGGCTGGTGACGTGCGTCGCGCTCACATTCGTGCCGCGAAGCTTTACAATAAAACTCGCAAGAATATGCTTACCACGGATCCGTATAGTCCGGATGGTCAAAAAGACGTAACTAACACGCCTGAATACAAGCGTTATCTTAAGGCGCTTGAAGAGCCTATGGGCATTATCGGCATCGTAAAAATTCCGAAGATTGGTGTAAAACTTCCTATTTATCACGGTAGCTCGCAGGAAGTTTTAGCGCACGGCGCTGGTCATTTGTACGGCACGGATTTGCCTGTTGGTGGCAAGAACCGCCACACAGTTATTACCGCGCACACGGGTCTTGCGGATGCAACCATGTTCGACGATTTGGTGAATTTGAAGAAGGGCGACTACTTCTACCTCGACGTGCAAGGCGAAACTTTGCGATACAAAGTGTTCCGCATCAACGTTGTGGATCCGCACGATATCAGTTTGTTGCAGCGCGAAAAGGGGCGCGACTTGGCAACGCTGCTAACGTGTACCCCGTATGGCGTGAACTCGCATAGACTTTTGGTGACGGGGTATCGTGTGCTGCCGGACCCTGTGAAGCCGCCGGAGGACCACGTGCAATGGCCGCTTTGGATGACGCTATTTGTGATTGCAATGGTGTTCTCATTGATTGTTTTGTCCACGATGATTGTTGCTGCAACGTCTAAGAGAGGGCGACAGCTCGACATTCGCGGCAAGCATTTGCTGGTACTTTCGCGCAAAATGCTGCGTAAGTTGCGCCGCGAGTAACGCGACGACTGTGCGGTGAGCGCAGCATTGCGCGTGAAAAAACGACCAAAACTGTGCAGCCGCGTGCAGTTTATGCCGCTTACGTGAGTAATACCGGCAGAAACTTTACGTGCGTGTAAAGAAAAAGTCGGTTACGTGCGAAAAAACGGCAGAAACTGTGCAGTCACGTAAAGGAACGGTCGTTCGCACGCCTCAACACGGCAGAAACTTTACGTGCGTGTAAAGAAACGGTCGGTTACGTGCGAAAAAACGGCAGAAATTTTACAACCGCGCGCAGTTTATGCCGCTTCCCAACTAGATTCCTACCAAAACTTTACGCGCGCGCTAAATCGCAGCGCGAAAGCAGGTCGTTACTAACGCAGTCACTAATCTGCACCAGTAACAAATACCGGCAGAAACTGTGCAGTCACGTAAAGGAACGGTCGTTCGCACGCCTCAACACGGCAGAAACTTTACGTGCGTGTAAAGAAAAAGTCGGTTACGTGCGAAAAAACGGCAGAAACTTTACAGCGGCGCGCAGTTTATGCCGCTTACGTGAGTAATACCGGCAGAAACTTTACGTGCGTGTAAAGAAAAAGTCGGATACGCGCGAAAAAACGGCATTTAGCGTTATTAGCGCAGTCAGCGTACTGCTTTAGTAACAGCGGGTTATAGGGTTATAGGCAAAACCGCCATCCAGAAACAACTGAGCTCTTGTCCTTAACGAACAAGAGCTCAATGAAATCACGTGTAGGAGCAACCTACACAGGTAAAACAAATTCTAACACATTCTGTGTCTGTCGCTCATCACATTTACTACTTCTATTTCGCGATTAGGCTTGCAAAATGCCTAGGGGGGGGGGGTATAGTTGCAAGCATTGTGTCTGCAATTAAGAGAGGTTTTGCAGCGTTGTGTGGTTTTTGATTTTGTAATGATGACTACGCAAATTTTGAGAGTTTGAATTTAACGAAGGTGATTAGAGATGTTTCCGCAACGTAGTCGTAACAATCTTTCTAAGATTATGCGCGTAATTTGCGGTTTCACGTCCTGCGTGCTGACTCTCGCAACTCTCGCGATTGTGCCTGTTGCTTCGTCGAATGCATCAACCGAAGAAACAACTAAGACTTCGAAAAGTGCTGATTCTGTGAAGGATACCGGTGCTGCGGAGCAAGGGGATAAGAAGGCTGAAAATCAACCGGGTAGTTCTGCTGAGAAAAAGGCTGAGTCTAAGACTGAGCAGCAGCAACCTGGTGGTAAGCCTGAGCAGCATACTTCTGTAACGACTAATGCAAATCCTCAAAACGCGGCTTCCAATGATAAAAAGGCTAATAAAGACAGTAAAAGTAAAGAAGATAAAACCGCTGCTAAATCTGCTCAAACTGGGTCGAACGGTGAGAGAAGTTCTGCCAACAATAACCAAAACAGCGCGCAATTCTATAATCCGGTTTATAGCGGAACATCAAGTATATTTGCAGGAAATCTTTCTGGTAGTGCGTACAATGCATCTAAAACTCCTATGAGTGAAAAAGTACCTAATAATAAGAAGATTAAAGTTGGATATCTTCCTGCTGGTACGTGGTTTGAAGTTAAAAGAGCAAATACAAATGATAAAGGCGATGCGTACGACTGGGCTAACTTTGAAGGCGAACAGTGCGATGATGCTACTGAATGTAAGACGACCAAAAAAATTCCAGATGATGATGCTGATGATTTGGATAATTATGGCGTTATAACTTTCAAACCAAATAGGTGGACTAAAGATGGAGATTATAAGGTGCACGTAGTTGTGCATTATCCAGATGGAACTACATCAGATGATTCCAATGCAGGAAATATCCTTTTTAATAAGAAAACTGCTGTTTACGCTAATATTCATGTTTACAGATATAAGCTACAAATCGGAGATTTGTCCCTTTCGATAAATAGTGAAGATAATGAAGACTATAGGTATGGTCAGTCTGATGAATCAGATTTAGTGTTAATGGCTGGTCAAAAGGTTGAAAAAACCACTTTTGATTCATCTGCGCATCTTGGCATAGGCAATATTAATCAGCGTGTGATTTGCTACGAAAAGAATTCTGATGGCAAGCCTGTCGGTGGAAAATACGAGTATGGCGGAATTAACGGGCTTGAATTAAAACAAGATGATACTAACGTAAAAGTTTGGAAGCATGCCAGCTACAAGCAGCAAAAAGAATGTTTTGATGATCCTGCTAAAGGCTGCAATATGGCTGACTTACTTTATGACGATTACGTGTACGAAAAGTATGCAGATTCTCATTCTGAATATGAGCCTATAAGTGTTAGTGAAAGAACAGTTGGTAAGTTTGCTGGTTCTCCAACAAACTCAGGCAATTTTGTATGTAAAGTATATGCTTTAAAAAATAAAGTTAACGCTAATGATGTGCAAGATGATTCTATTGCAATAAAATTTGATCAAATAGCTAAAGATAACTCTAACAACATTGATAAAATTGATTCTGCGCTAAAGTCAGAAGATTTGTTTAAGTCAAGTAAAGGAATTACTTGGGAATCTAAGACTTTGAACATTACTGTTCGCAAAATGTCTTACTACTATCAACCTTACTACAAATATGGTGTGTCAGTATTTCCTGGAGAAAAGAAGGTTTCAGTAGCACCTGTTAACGAATGTGGTGTAGGTAGTTGCCGTAAACAATTAGCTCATACGCGTCATCTTCCTGACGGAACTTGGTTTGAGATAAAGCAATATAAGGATGATTCTGATCACCCAGTTCCTGATTGGGCTTCATTTAAGGGCAATCAAAGTAATGAGCCTAAAGATGTAAAAAAAGACAAGCATGGAAGAGATAATTCTAAAGATTCAGGAAAGAAATATGGGAAAGTTACCATTAGAGTAAGTTCGTGGATGAAAACAGGAAATTATCTTGTTCCTGTGGTTGCACATTATCCTGATGGTTCTTCTTCAGAAGACGATGAATCTAGCAATAAAGGTAAACCAATATATCTAAAAGTTGCGGTCAATAATTCTGTATCTTTAATTGGTGATGATGATTTAAAGTTGCGTGTAACAACTAAGCAAGCTTCGGATAGTAATAAGTCTGATTCGCAAAGAGACGATTATGGTGATGTAGATCCAGACCAGGGCATCACAATGATGCGCGGAATGCGTTTTTTGAATCCGTATATTGATGCGTGGTCATTGCATGATATAGGCAATAAGATTTCGCTGAAAGTTTTGTGCACTAATGTGAGCAAAGCTGGCAAAGACGGCTCTGCTGACACTAATGGCTCTAGTGGCGTGGGTGTTTGGTCTAGTAGTGTTGATGGCTTGGCTGCTCCAAACGGTGATCAGATTCATCAGTGGAGCCATGTTGATTCGTTCGAAGAAGCTGATAAATGTAATGGTGATTCTGCTTCCTGTAGCACTAAACATGTGTTGTATAAGCGTGATATCAAAGCAAATAATTGGGATGAAGAAAATCCATTCTATGCAGTCGAACGCACGGATTCGATTATTGGCGGTGCGCCTACAGAAACAGGCGATTACCAGTGCGTTGTGTACGCGTTGAAGCCGAATGCGCTTGATGCTTATACAACTAAAGTGACTGATGAAACTTCCGTAACAAACGGCGATACTCTTCTTGACGGCGACACTAGCCTCGTAGAAGGCAAGGACTGGACGAAGTCCGTGGTTCCAATTCACGTTGTTGAGCCTTTTAAACTGCCAAAGACGGGATTCGCAGGCTGGAACATGATTCTTAGCGTTGCTACAACGATTTTCACAAGTCTTATGGTTCTTGCGTTTGCTCTCGACCAAACACAGTGGGGGCGCGCATTTATGAAAAATTTTGTGTACAGAAATTCTGCTCAAAATGTCAGTGAAATAGCTGTTCAAAAGGGCACTGAAGTATCTGCTCGCAAGGGCAATGAAATAAAGGAGAAGAAATGAATAATTTCACAAAACGATGCGTCGCCGCATTCGCCTCGCTCGCAATGGCTGGGACGCTGTGCGCGGCGGGTGCTGTGACAGTGTCCGGCGTTGCGTGGGCTGGCAAGCCTGGTATACAACAGGGTGGTCAGTCTCAAGGCGGTGTTACTGGTCTTGGTAATCCATCCCAACCTGTGCAGAAGGGTGATGCGCCATGGGAGCTTAATGATACCGATAAGGCAAAGACTTATTCCCTCACTATTTTCAAGTGGAAGTACGAGGTTGACTCAACCACCAAAAAGCAGAAGAAGTCAACTCCTGTTCCTGGTGCCGAATTCACTGTAAAAAAGGTGACGAAGCTTAATGCAAGTGATAAGGAGGATCTTGACTTAACTAAGTACGCCGATTGGGTTAAGGTCGCCAATAATATTGATGGTCTTAATAAAGGCACTGCTACTGGAATAACCACTGAAACTGTTACTGGTTCTCCAAAAAATACTAATGATAAGGGTGTTGCGAAGTTCGATCTTGGAATCGGTCTGTATCAAGTTACAGAATCAAATCCTCCAAAGGGCTTCTCTGCTGCCGAATCCAAGCCATTCTATATGACAATCCCAAGGATTGAGAAGGGTTCTGATGGCAAAGTAGTCTACAACTATGCTCCATACGCGGATCCAAAGAACAAGGATTTGAGCAATAGCGTTAAGAAGACTGCGGATACTTCTAAGACTGTTGGCGCTGGCGATAAGATTTCCTACACCATTAGCGCTGAGCTTGACAAGATGAAGGCAGCGGATGCTGATGCTACAGCTCTTACTGCCGATGATTTTAAAGGCTATTCTGTAGTAGATCTCGCTCCTGCTAACTACTTCACAACTTATGAAAACGTAGTTACAAAGGTACAACTTGGAACCGGCGAAGCACCTGTAGAGAGTGATACGACGCTTCCTACTACTGACTACACCGTTAGCGGTCCAGAAGATTTTACGGATAAAACCGATAATACTACACGCAAGAAGATTACTATCTCCTTCACTAATGACGGTAAGACTGCGCTTGCTACAGCTGCTAACAATAACGCTGGCAATGTAGTAAAGGTATTTGTTACTTTAGAGTTCACTCTTGCTGGTTCTAATACACTTGGCAACAGCACTGTTATTAACAAGGGCGGCTTAATTCCTTCGCACACAACTGGTAATCCAGACGTTGTTGAAGGTAAAGTGTACAAGGAAGTGAAGTTCTCAAAGTTCACTATTCAGAAGCTTTCTGCAAAGGATAAAAAACCAATTACAACAGGAATTGCAAAGTTTAAGCTGTTTGCTGATGAAACTAGTGCAAATACGTGCTCTCAGGCTATTACCGACGGAAAGAAAGATAACGATTTGACTACTGCTTGCTCTGCTGCTTCTACTAACTTCGGTGAGAAAGACGCAAAGGGCACTGATGCTAAGACTGATGAATATTCAGTAGTTCGCGGTAAGACGTACTACGTTGTGGAAACTGTTGCCCCAACCGGCTACATTCGTAACCCTAAGGCTGTTGCAGTAAAGGTTGAGGATACTGATAAAACCAAGAACTTCGAGTTCGAGGACGTTCCAGACGATAGCAACGGCTCTTGGCTCAGCCTTCTTCCAAAGACCGGTGCTGCTGGCGTAATCATCTTCGCAGTTATCGGCATGTGCTTCGTTGGCTCCGGATTCTTTGTGTACATGCGTCGTCGCAAGAAGGAAGAGGAGCAGGCTAAGCTCCGCGCTTAGTTAATCCCTTTCTTTAAGCATTAACGAAAATGGGGAGTCGGGCGCGCGTTAACTAACGCTTTCCCGGCTCCCTGTTTATTTATTGGAGGAATTATGAAGCTAGCTGATTTTGCAGAGTCTGCTCGCGCGCTATTTAAGCGTCTGACTCGTATGCGCGCTAATAAGTCCTCCAAAAGTGTGGAAGATTCAGCGAGCTCTGGAATTGCTGCGTCTTCCGAAAATACTGAATCTGCGCAGTCTGTGCAAACTTCGCAATCTTCATCATCACAATCGCAGTCTCCGCAATCGCAACAAGAGCAGTCTCCGCAATCCGCACAAGAGCAATCTTCCCCAAAACCAATGTCCACACTTCGCAAGCTGGCTGAGCCAATTGCGCTTGTTACTATTGGCATTTTGTGTTTCAGCTATCCTGTGGTTTCTACTTTGGTTAACAATCATGCTGCCAAGGAACTTTCAATCGAGTACGACAAATTAAATAAGGAAAAACCTAAAGAAAATCGCGCGGAAATTTTGCGAAAAGCGCGTGAATACAACGCTCGCCACAAGGCGATTATTAGCGCGGACCCGTATAACGGCAGTAACGACTACATGGACACTCCCGAATATAAAGAGTACGAAAAAATGCTTAGCGAGCCGATGGGGATTATGGGCATCGTGAAAATACCAAAAATTGGCGTTAGACTGCCGATTTACCACGGAACTACTCAAGATACTCTCGCAATGGGCGCTGGTCATTTGTACGGCACGGATTTGCCGGTGGGTGGCAAAAGCAGGCACACGGTTGTGACGGCGCATACGGGTATGCCGGATGCCACGATGTTTGACGATTTAAACACGCTGAAAAAAGGCGACTACTTCTATTTTGATGTGCAAGGCAAAACTTTTCGGTACAGAGTGTTTCGCATAAATGTGGTGGAGCCGAACGATATTCGTTTGCTGCGGCGCGAAAAGGGGCGCGACTTGGCGACGCTGATTACGTGCACGCCGTATGGAATTAACACGCACAGGCTGCTCGTGACGGGGTATCGCGTGCTGCCGGATCCTGCTAACGTGCCGGGCGACCATATGCAGTGGCCGCTGTGGATGACGCTGTTTGTGATATCGATGGTGATGTCTGCGGTGTTGATGGCGATGATGCTGGTTGCGTCGTTGCGAAAGAAGAATGGTGTGAGTAGTGTGCAAGGCAGGCATTTGCTGGCGGTTTCGCGCAAAATGCTGCGTAAGTTGCGCCGCGAGTAGCGCGACGACCTGCCTGAGCGCAGCATTGCTAATCCCTCCAGATGTGAGATAACGCTCGTGCTATAAGCGCTCGCTACGAAACTCGCGTTGGAAGTCCACTGGACTTCCAACTTGAGCGAGTTTCCGCTCCGAGTTGCTTTCGCGCGCGCTGTGCTGCGCTCAAGCATGTCGTCGCGCGCGTAAAGCACACCGTGCTTTCAACCCTAAGCAAGCGCTACCGCATTAGTGTATCGAGAAGCGCACTGTGCTGCTTCTCGATACACTAATGCGACACGCCCACTTGCGCGCAAGCTCATTCTGAGTATAGTAGTTACTCGGTTCGCGAAACGAACCAAGGTAACCAACGCCCCTTTAGCTCAGTTGGTTAGAGCAGCTGACTCTTAATCAGCGTGTCCAGGGTTCGAATCCCTGAGGGGGCACAAACAAAACCCAAGCTTCACCGCTTGGGTTTTTTGTATCTAATCCCTCCGTCACGCATATGCAGCAGCGCGCGTTTGTCCCTCTTTGCAGTCAAGCTGGAAACATGACCTCGTCAAATATGATGCCGCAATTATTCCAGGATGATGCCCATCTTGAACAGCCGCAGCCGTCGCAACAACCGCTGCTAAATTTAGTGCAGTCGCAGTCGCAACAAGTTCAGTCGCAGTCGCTTACTCCGCAGCAAGCTCAGCCGCGCCAGCTTCCTCTAAAAGCCGCCGACACGACTGCCGAAAACCCGTGGCCTGTTGCAATCTTAAGCCAAAAGTTCCACAGTGCAGTAGAACGCTGGCCAGCAGCGTGGATTGAGGGTCAAATCGTCGAAATCAACATGCGCCGCTCCTCTTCCGGTTACATCACTCTTCGCGACAGTAACGAAGAAGTGTCGATTTCCGTAATGGGCTTCAGCAATTTCGTGCAGCAGGCGCGCGAACTTCGCCAGGGCGACCGCGTAGTCGTTCACGGCAAGGCTGATATTTGGGTGAAAGCCACGCGTTTGAGCTTCGTTGCAGACGAAATCCGCCGCGTCGGTGCCGGCGACTTAAAAGCGCAAATTGACGAGTTGCGCAAAAAGCTTAAGGGCGAGGGCTTATTTGACGCTGAAAATAAGGTTCCGCTGCCGGAATTTCCTAAGTGTATCGGACTCGTGTGCGCTCCTCAAGCTCGCGCGGAGGGCGATGTTATTACGAACGTGAATTTGCGCTGGCCTGTTACGCGCTTCAAAGTTATTCACGCGCACGTGCAGGGCGTGCAGTGCCCGGCGGATATTATTGCCGCAATTAAGCAGCTCGACGCGGACCCAGAGGTTGACGTTATTATCGTTGCTCGCGGCGGCGGTAGCTTTGAGGATTTGATTGGTTTTTCGGACGAGGGCGTGGTTCGCGCTACGGCTGCGTGCGTGACGCCGATTGTGTCCGCAATTGGTCACGAGGACGATTGGACGCTTATCGATTTGGCTGCAGACATGCGCGCTTCGACTCCTACGGATGCTGCAAAGCGCGTTGTTCCGGACGTTCGCGAGCAGTGGCAGCTTATTGATAACGCGTTGCAAACTATGCGCATGCGAATTTCTGCGCGCGTCGACAATGAGATCCGCCTCGTTGAGGGTTATGCGAATCGCCCGAGCCTTACGCGCCCGAGCACTATGCTTGAGCCGCACGAGCGCTTGGTTGAGCAGGCTGTTGAGCGAATGCGTCACGGTTTGGTGAGACTTCTTGACGACGCGAGCTTGACTGTTGAGAAGGCTCACGCGAGCTTGACTGCGTTGAGTCCGCAATCGACTTTGAATCGCGGGTATGCTGTTGTGCAGCTCAGCGGTGGGCGAGTGCTTGACGACGCGGCTTTAGCGAAAGTTGGCGACGATATGACAGTTACGCTTAAAAGCGGCGTGGTGCTTGGCAAGGTGACTGGAACAAAAGTAGCTGGAACGAAAGTAGCTGCCGGAAAGCCAAGTAAAAAGTCAAGTAAGTAATTTTTTAGATATTTTAGATATTTTAGATACAAGGAAAGGTTAGATATGAGCGAGAAAGTAACGAAAAAAGCGGAAGAAGTAGCGGCAGAATCAGCAAATAGCGCAGAAAGCGCGGATTTCGCGAGCACGCTTACGAAAGAAGAGCGCGCTGCGATTGAGGCGATGCCGTACGAAGAGGCTCGCGAAAAGCTGGTTCAGGCGGTTCAGGCGCTGGAAGCTGGCGGTTTGACGCTGGATCAGTCCATGCGTCAGTGGGAGATTGGCGAGGCTCTGGCAAAGCGCGCGCAGGGTTTGCTTGCAACGGTTCGCGCCAAGTTGGACGCGGCGCAGGCGGAGCAGTCTGCGACGGCGGCTACGGCTGGTACGCAATCGAATCTTGAGGATTAAGCGCGCAGCCGACCTTTTCTTTACACTCGCGTAAAATTTTTGCCGTTTTTTGGCGGTTTCCCGACCGAAACTTTACACGCCTGCGCAGTTTCTGCCGTTTTATCGCCTTAATCCAACCGAAACTTTACACGGCTGCGCAGTTTCTGCCGTTTTTTCGCGCGTAACCGACCTTTTCTTTACGCGCCTGTAAAGTTTCTGCCGTTCCGATCAGTCGCCTAGCCTAAATTGTTGCTCGCATAATTGTGCGCGAATCACGCCATGGTGTATAATTGCCATTTGTTGCCTCGGTAGCTCAGTGGATAGAGCACCACTCTCCTAAAGTGGGTGTCGTCAGTTCGATTCTGATCCGGGGCACTTTTATGTGTGGATGTTGTGCAGTTTATATTTGTGCAATGGTGTTGTGTGCTGTGTGTAGTTTGCCTATTTTTTTGTTGACAAACATTAGTTTCTTTTGTAAAATCGAAATGTGATGAAGCCAGGCAGTGTCTGGTTCGCAAAGAGCCAATCAAGTAATTGATTGGCTCTTTGTGCATCTAATAGCGGGGGATTGGTGGGGATTATGGTTATTTATAAACCTTTTACTACTATCAAGCAACAAATAGAATTGCTTAAGTCTAGAGGAGTAAAGTTTGGTGATGAGTCTAAAGCTATGGAAATACTTGAAAGAGAAAGTTACTATAGTGTTGTGAATGGGTATAAAAATCCATTTCTTGAGTCAAACAATTCGAATAAATATGTTCAAGGAACAAAGTTTGAGCACATTTATTATCTTTTTAAATTTGATCGTGAACTTCGCAGTGTTATCTTTGCGGCTACAACTAGAGCAGAGGCATTATTAAAATCATCATGTTCGTATTGTTTTAGTAAGACGCACAATAATGAAGTTAATGCTTATCTTAATGAAACTAATTATGAAGATCCAGAGGGATCACTTACTTTAATTAATACATTTGCTCGAATCATCGAAAATAATACATCAAATAATCAAAAATTAAATCCAGGGAAAGAATATATACGCCATTGCATTGATATTCATGATGGTCAAATTCCATTATGGGTTTTATCTAATGATTTGACTTTAGGACAGATATTCTGGTTTTATCAAAAACAGACCGATTACGTGAGAGGTTTGGTTGCTAAAAAATATACTGAACTTTATAATTCTTCACACTATTCTCAAAAAAATATTAGGTCAATAAAAATTGATTCTACTTATAGAAGAATTAAAGAGTTCAGAAATATTTGTGCGCACGATGAACGTTTGTATTGTGCTAGACCGCATAGTGATAATGCAACAGTCTTTCAGCTTATTAAAGATTTCGACATATTATTAGAAAGTAGCTATTATCTAGAGTTTTTAGAGAAGATTGAGAAATTATTAAGTGCGCTTTGTGATAAAGTGCCAAATTGCTCTAAGAATGTTATTGAATGCATTGGAATGTCTAGTATTAATGAATTTTATGATTGGAAAAATAAAATTAAAGAAAATATTATCTTGGATGGTAACTTGCCTGTTCCCAACGAAGCAACGCTTAAGGCTATGAATCACGCTAATCAAATTATAGATGGCAAAATTTCTGAAGATGGCATTGTTTTTAGCAATGCTAAGGAAGCTAAAGCATTTTTGGATAATATGTCATGAAAATTATTCGCGAGTCGCGAGATCCTTCCTAATGTTAGGGGATAGTGTTAGATTATTTCTAACTTAAGCGATGATCCGTTATCGGCGGGGAGTTTTCGGAAGAACGGCGAGGATTTGTAAGATTCTCGCTTATTAGAACCGACGGGGTTGGCCCGTACAGCCAAACACGAGAGGCTATGAGAATAGTTCGATTGCGTTACGCACTTGCGTTACGCACGTAATTTACGTAACTTGCGCACTTGCGTTACGCATTGCGCTACACGTTACGTAATCATCTTATAGCAAGCGAGGTGGTACCGCGGCAGTAACTGTCGTCCTCGCAGGGAAATATTCACCCTGTTGAGCGAGGAGAGCACAGTGAGCGAATCCACTAATCCAGCAGCAAACGCGTCCGAAAATACGTCCGAAAATACGTTCGCAAATCACGTATACCCAAAGGTAAGTGTTTCAACATCAACGCAAGAAACCGCCGGCGCGCAAGTTGCACCAAATCCTTCCTTCCCAAAGCTTGAAGAATCAGTTCTCCAATACTGGGATGCAAACAACACTTTCCGCAAGTCAATCGAATACCGCCCGTCCGGCAAAGGTAGCCAAAACGAGTTCGTGTTCTTCGACGGCCCTCCATTCGCAAACGGTCTTCCTCACTACGGCCACCTGCTCACAGGCTACGCAAAAGACGTCGTTCCGCGCTATCAGACTATGCGCGGCCGCAAAGTAAACCGCGTTTTTGGTTGGGATACTCACGGTCTTCCAGCAGAGTTGGAAGCGCAAAAAGAGCTCGGCATCGAGTCGGTTGAGCAAATCGAAAAAATGGGCATCGCAAAGTTCAACGATGCTTGCCGTGCCAGCGTTTTGAAGTACACGAAAGAGTGGCAAAACTACGTGCATCGTCAGGCTCGCTGGGTTGATTTCGAGCGCGGCTACAAAACGCTGAACATTCCATACATGGAATCCGTAATGTGGGCATTTAAGCAGCTTTACGATAAGGGCTTGGCTTACAAGGGCTATCGCGTGCTTCCGTACTGCCCGAAGGACCAAACTCCACTTAGCGCGCACGAGCTTCGCATGGATGCGGACGTGTACCAGAATCGCCAGGATACAACCGTTTCCGTCGCCGTTAAGCTTCGCGACGAAGCCGACGCTTACGCAGTATTCTGGACCACTACTCCTTGGACTGTGCCAACCAACTTCGCAATCGTAGTTGGCGCAGACATCGACTACGTGGAAGTTCGCCCAACTGAAGGCAAGTTCGCCGGTAAGAAGTTCTACATCGGTAAGCCTTTGCTTGGCTCCTACACTAAGGAACTTGGCGAAAACTACGAGGTTGTGCGCGAACTTAAGGGCGCTGAGATGGCAGGTTGGCGCTACTACCCAGTATTCCCATACTTTGCAAGCGAATCTGCGCTCGCAGAGGGTGGCACTCCTGGTCCTAACGCTTTTACGATTTTCACAGCAGATTATGTTGACACCGCTGAAGGTACTGGTCTCGTTCACCAGGCTCCTTACGGCGAGGACGATATGAACACGCTTAACGCGCACGAAATTCGCAGCGTTGACGTGCTCGACGCAGGCTGCAAGTTTACAAGCGACTGCCCAGATTACGAAGGCTTGTACGTTTTTGATGCCAACTTGCCAATTTTGCGCAACTTGCGTGCAGGAGACGGTCCGCTTGCTCAAATGCCGGAAGATCAGCGCGCGTTGCTATTCCAAGAAAAAAGCTACGTGCACAGCTATCCTCACTGCTGGCGTTGCGCAACTCCGCTTATTTACAAGCCTGTTTCTAGCTGGTTTGTGTCTGTTACGAAGATTAAGAAGCGCTTGCTTGAGCTTAATCAGGAGATTAATTGGATTCCTGGAAACGTTAAGGACGGTCAGTTTGGTAAGTGGCTTTCTAACGCGCGCGACTGGTCTATTAGCCGCAACCGCTTCTGGGGTTCGCCAATTCCAGTGTGGGTGAGTGACGATCCAAAGTATCCTCGCGTAGACGTGTACGGTTCGTTGGAAGAGCTTAAGGCCGATTTTGGCGACTATCCGCGCGATGACGACGGCAATGTGAATATGCACCGCCCGTATATCGATCGCCTTACTCGTCCAAATCCAGACGATCCTACCGGAAAGTCGCAAATGCACCGTATTACGGACGTTCTCGACTGCTGGTTTGAGTCCGGTTCCATGCCTTTCGCGCAATTCCATTATCCGTTTGAAAATAAGGAATTCTTCGAAGAGCACTTCCCGTGTGATTACATCGTTGAGTATATTGGTCAGACTCGCGGCTGGTTCTACACGCTTCACATTATGGCTACGGCGCTTTTCGACCGCCCAGCCTTTAAGAACGTGATTTGCCACGGCATCGTGCTTGGTTCCGACGGCCAGAAGATGAGTAAGCATTTGCGCAATTACCCGGATGTGAACGGCGTTTTCAACGAGTACGGTTCTGACGCAATGCGCTGGTTCCTCATGTCTTCGCCAATTTTGCGCGGTGGCAATTTGATTGTGACTGCAGACGGCATTAGGGATACGGTTCGTCAAGTTATGCTTCCAGTTTGGAGCTCGTACTACTTCTTCACTTTGTATGCGAACGCTGCAAACGGTGGTAAGGGTTACGATGCTCGTCGCCTTCGCGCGGATGAGGTTGCAGGACTTTGCAATATGGATCGTTATTTGCTTGCTCGCACGCGTTTGCTTGTTGAGCGCGTAGAAAAGTGCTTGAACGAGTTTGCGATTAGCGATGCTTGCGCAGCGGTTGGCGATTTTATTGACGTGCTTACGAATTGGTATATTCGCGGCAGCCGTGACCGCTTCTGGAATGAAGACGAGACTGCTTTCAACACGCTTTACACTGTTTTGGAAGTGTTCATGCGCACGATTGCTCCTCTTGCTCCTATGGAAGCTGAGGCTGTTTGGCGCGGTCTTACCGGTGGCGAATCCGTGCATTTGGCTGATTGGCCTTATTTGGTGGAGCCTGAAATGCTTTCGGATGGCGAGAAGAACCCTAAAGCTGGCGAAGTAACCGAGCTTGGCGCTGTTCTTGCTCACGACGATGCTTTGGTTGCTGCTATGGATAAGGTTCGCGAGGTTGTTTCTTCTGCGCTTTCGCTTCGTAAGGCGGAGCAGTTGCGCGTGCGCCAGCCGTTGGCAAACTTGACGGTTGTTGCAGAAAATACTGCTGCTGTAGAGCCTTACGAGCAGGTGCTCGAGCGCGAGCTTAACGTGAAGAATGTAACATTCTGCACTTTGGAAGACGCAAGTAACCACGGTTTGAAGATTGTTCACGAGCTTAAGGTGAACGCGCGCGCTGCTGGTCCTCGTCTGGGTAAGCAAGTGCAGTTTGCTATTAAGTCTTCTAAGAGTGGCGATTGGCGAGTTGACGAATCTGGCGCTCCTGTTGTTCAGACTCCAAACGGCGAAGTTGCTCTTGTTGAAGGCGAATATGAGCTTGTAAATCGCGTTGAGTCTTCGGATGCTCAAGCGGCTGCGAATACTGCTTCTGCTGCAATGCCAACTGGCGGTTTCGTTATGCTTGACACTGCTTTGACTAGCGATTTGCTTGCTGAAGGTTACGCTCGCGACGCTATTCGCGCTGTTCAGGATGCTCGTAAGGAGAACGGTTTGGATATTAGTGACCGAATCGCTTTGACTTTGAGCGTGCCAGCTTCGGACGTTGCTAAAGTTGAGCAGTTCCGCGATTTGATTGCGGAGGAGACTTTAGCTACGAGCTTCGAGGTTGTTGAGGCTGATTCTAGCGCAACTGAGCTTAGCGTAACTCTTAAGCGTGCGTAAAACGCAACTAACAGCTAATTAACTAAACAAACCGTGCCGGCGTACAATTCAATACGTCGGCACGTTTCTATTTTTATTTATTTCTTTTATTTGACTACCGTGTTGTAGCTACTCTAAAGAATTTCATTATTCTCAATATCCATTCAGGTATAATAAAAGTGACGTGCTTTTGTTCGTTCGAGTGGTTCTCTATAATTGGATGCTCTAAATCAAAGTATTCAAGTACGTCTTCACCGTTATCGAATTTTCTATCAATTTCTTTTCCGCTTATCTCTTTACTTTTTGTGGTGTTTTTCATAATATTGTTCCTCCTTCTTTCGTGATCTTCTTACAGAAATAATACGAATTCGATTATTCCTTTTTGTTATTACTGCAGTCCAATGTTTGCTGTCTATCTTTCCAAAAACTAAGTAGCGAGAGTCATCATTGCCTGAATTTTTGGATTTGATTTCAGTTATTTCATTATTCCAAAGTATTTGAGCTTTTTTGAAACTGATACCATGTTTAGCTAAATTTTTTAAGCTCTTTGCAGGATCGTACTCAAAATTCATACTCACCTTCTATCGTCTATTTTAACGTAAAATAGCATCAATTGAAACTATTGTTAATGATTGTTGTTTTGTATTAAGTATCGTAAATGCTTTAAGTCGGCTTTCCTAGATTTTTTACGCATTGTGGTTAAAGGCTATTTATAGAAGCAAGCTCAATGCGACACTCTACTTCCTAAAGTTCTATGGGTTCCTATAGTGTCGATAAGACAACAATACAAATTTTTACTCGATTTGTATTTTGCGTTAATTTATATTGCATGATATTCAAAAAGAAAGTGCAGGTGACGAAATGAGTAAAGATGAGAAGGGTCGGTGTATTTCGTTCACGCTATAAGCGTGATTCATCTAGCGTCACCGTTCCTACTGGAAATAATTCTGGCATTATTGCAGGAAGTATAATTATTGCAATATTCGTGATTTTGGCAATTTTCGCCGATGCTTTTACTGCAATCACTGGCAATAATCCTTATGATGAGCATCCAGAATATTTAGATTTTAATTCTGTTCCAAAAGGCTTTGGTGGAATTAGTTTCCAGCATTGGTTTGGTGTTACGCCACTTCGTGGTCTTGATATTTTTGCAATTGTGGCTCATGGCGCTCGCGTATCTCTTGGAATTGGTATCGCTTCTACCATAATATCGCTATTTCTTGGCATCATAATCGGCATGATTGCAGGGTATTTCAGTGGTTTTGCTGATGCTTTGCTTTCGCGCACAATGGACGTGTTCTTCGGATTCCCGTTTTTGATTTTTGCGATTGCTTTATCTGCTGTTGTGCCACAAGATTTTCCGCGTCCACTTTTGCTAATACTTGTTTTAGGATTTTTTGGTTGGCCAAGTATTGCTCGTTTAGTTCGTGCTCAAACTCTTACGCTTAAATCCCGCAATTTTGCAGTTGCATCTCGCGTAATGGGAGCTGGTACGTGGCATGTTCTTCGTGAACAAATAATGCCAAATATGATGCCGTTGTTGCTCGTAAATATAACGTTCCTTATTCCTGGACGAATTGGAGCTGAAGCTGCGTTGTCTTTCCTTGGCGTTGGTATGAATCCGCCTTCTCCTTCGTGGGGTCGCGCTATTGCAGAAGCTGTGCAATGGGTTTTAGTTGACCCATGGTATTTACTTTTCCCTGGAATTGCACTGTTCTTGCTAACTTTCGGTTTTAATCTTGTTGGTGACGGTTTGGCCAGTGCTCTTCAGCCGCGAGCTTCCAAAAAGGCGGTGACGGAATGAGTAACAAGCAAAATACTCAAAATACTCAAAATACGCAGAATGCGCAAAGCGCGCAACAAAATATAATCAATACGCAGAAAATGAGCAGTAATCAATCTGCTGCCAATTCGCGAATAATCGGCAAGATTTTCGATTTTCTTGTTTTTATTGGCAAGCGTTCAGCAAGCTCGGTACTTGTTTTAACACTGATTGCAGTTGTATTATTCCTTATTTTCTTTATGCTTCCAGCGAATCCTGCGCAACTAGCTTGCGGAAAGCCGTGCACTCCTGAGCGTTTGGCTCGAGTTTCCGCATTTATGGGCACGGACGCGCCTTGGTATGAGCAGCTTGGAAACTATATTCGTGGAATATTTTTTGGACGAGAATTTGGAACTAATTCTGCATTCTCAGGAATTTCAGCAGCTGGTGCTGCCGGTGCTGCTGGTGCTGCTGCTGGTGCCGGTGCTGCAATTATCTGCTCGTCTCCATGCTTAGGCTGGTCATTCACACTTAACGAACCAGTCACAGATCTTATTATGAGTCGTTTCGCTGTGACTGCTTCTTTGGCGATTGGCGCTGCATTACTTTGGGTAATTATTGGTGTAGTAACCGGAGTGATTTCTGCTTCTAAAGAAGGATCGCTTTTTGATCGTGCATTTAGAGCGCTTTCGTCAATTGGGATTTCGTCTCCTGCTTACCTGATTGGTATGCTTGCAATACTTGCTTTTGCAGTGTATTTGCCGATTTTCCCTACAGGCGGTTATGTGAATTTTTCGGATGATCCTTTAGGTTGGCTGCAGCATTTGCTACTTCCGTGGATTGTTTTGGCGCTTCTTAACGCCGCTTATTATACGCGACTTACTCGTGCTCATATGCTTGACGAGTTGCAACAGGATTATATGCGCACTGCTTTGGCTAAGGGTATGCCGCGAACGAAAGTTATAACTCGTCACGCTCTGCCTAACGTAATGCTTCCTGTGCTAACAATGTTTGGCTTGGATCTAGGCGGTTTGCTTGGCGGTGCTGTGATTACTGAGAGAGTTTTCTCTATGCAAGGGTTGGGTTCGTTACTTCTTGATTCTGTTAAAAATCTTGATTTGCAAGTGCTGGTTGGTGTGACGCTTTTTGCGGCTGCGCTTGTGATTGTTGCGAATCTTATTGTTGACATCTGTTATCGCTTCGTCGATCCTCGTGCCGCAGTCTGTTAGTGCTTTTCGAGTGCAATTGTTAGTGGGAGAGTCCTAGGCGCTTGCGTTTGCTTGATGCTGATTGTGTCAGCTCGCTCACTTTTTTCAAGTTAAAAAACGTTAAATAGCGTATGCGCGAGTTTTAAAGAATTAAATTTTAAATAGAAAAGATTAAAGAAATAAGGGGATTATTATGTTCATTTTCAAAAATACGATTTCAAAGAAAATTCTTGCTTCAACAGCAGCTTTTTCACTACTTACAATTTCGCTACTTTCACTTTCAGCTTGCACAAATTACAACTCTGGGAAAACCAGTATTACGAACGCTTCCGTGCTAAATTCTAATCCTAAAAAAGGCGGAACTCTTACAATATTTACGTCAAATACGAATATGAATTTCGATCCAGCGCGCAGTCAGGGTTTGCCAATTACGTCAAATAATTTCATCTTTCGCGCGCTTACTACTTGGAAAGTAAATCCGGATTTAAGCAAGCAAACGCGCGTAGTTCCAGATTTGGCAACGGATACTGGCACAACAAGTGACGGCGGAAAAACTTGGAAATACACTCTTAAAAAGGGTGTTAAGTATGAAGATGGAACCGAAATTACTTCGCACGATATTAAATTTGGCATTGAGCGCTCGTTTGCAGATTCGTTAAGCGGTGGTTTTGGATATCACAAAACTCTTCTTGTTGGAGCTGAAAACTATAGAGGACCATTCGACGGAAAGTCGCTTGATTCGATTGAAACTCCAGATAATCAAACGATTATTTTCCATTTGAAAGCACCTTTTGCAGATTGGCCGTGGGTGACATCTTTGGCTGCATTTGTGCCGGTTCCAACTAGTTCAGGCGATGCTCAGACATATAGTAAAAAGCCGAAATCTTCAGGGCCATACAGGATTGTGCAAAACGAAGTTGGAAAGCAAGTTGTAATGCAACGCAATAAGTATTGGGATCCTAAGCTTGACAGCACTCGCACAGCTGCTACAGATGAAATCGTGTGGAAACTTGGTTCGGATACTACTGTTTCAGCTCAGTCTATGATTCAAGGAAATACGGATACAAAAGCCGCATTTTTGGCTGATTTTGTGCCGCCTGCTCAGCTTGCGCAAGCTCAAGCGCATCCTCAATCTCGCAAGTTGCTAACTACTAGTAGTGATGGTGCTCTTGAATATTTGGCTATTAATACGCGCAGAATAACGGATATCAATATTCGAAAAGCGATTCAGTATTCTGTTGATAAGCAGTCGTATCGCACTGCGAAGGGCGGCGAAATTGCTGGAGGTTTTGCTACTACGCTTATTACGCCTGGTATTTCTGGCCGAAAGCAGTTTAATTTGTATTCTGAAGATCCTCGCGGGAACGTTGAGAAAGCTAAACAACTGTTGAAAAAATCAGGTAAAACTGATATTAAGTTGAGCCTTATTGCGCGTCCGGATCAAACGCAAGTGGCGTCTTCTGTGCAATCAAGCTTAAAGCGAGCTGGTATTAAAGTGACGATTAAAACTGTTGACGCAGTAAACTTTACGGACGCAATTACGTCAAATTCCGGAGATTACGATTTGGCTTTGGCTTCGTGGCAGCCTGATTTTCCTTCTGCTTTTGCCAATTTGGGACCGCTTTTTGATTCTTCGCAAATTGGCGGCGGTAACTGGAATATTTCTCGTTATTCGAATCCTAAAGTAGATTCTTTAATTCGCGAAGCTGTGCAAACTGTTGACGAGAATTCGGCGCATAAGCTGTGGCAAAAGGCGGATCGCGCTATTATGGAAGATTCTCCTGTTGTTCCGCTTATTTACTCGCATAACACATTTATTCATGGAAGCAGTGTTGAGAATTTCTACATCGGAAGTTTTCCTGCTTACCCTAATTATGCAGCTGTGTCTTTGAATAGGTGATTGAAGATGACGAATTTGGATGCGCAAGCTTCATATGCTCAAGCTTTGGATAATGCTGTTTCAGATGCTCAATCTTCTGATGTACAAGCTTCGGATGCGCAAGCTTCAGATGCGCGTAAAAAAATTGTTATAAGCGTTGAAGATTTGTCGGTTTCGATTGATGGTAGGCAAATTACGCGCAATGTTTCTATGCAATTGCGCGCCGGAATGGTTTCTGCGTTAGTGGGCGAGTCCGGTTCTGGAAAGTCACTTACTGCGCTTGCGCTTATAGGATTGCTTGAGAATAATGCGCGTGTTGAAGGGAATGCGGCGCTTTTTAACGCTTCGGATACTAACGAATCTTTTATAAATTTGCTTAGCGAAGATGCCCCATATGAGCATGTTCGCGGTGGCATGATTGGCATGATTTTTCAGGAGCCGTCCAGTGCGTTTAATCCTGTGAAAACAATTGGCAAGCAAATAGAAGAAGCGCTAATATATCATCCTGAAAAAGCAGGAAAACTTAGCCAAAGAGAGCGTAAGAAGCGTGTAATTTCGCAGCTTCTCGAGGTTGAGTTGAGTGATGCTGAGCGCGTGTATCGTTCTTATCCGCATGAGCTTTCTGGCGGCCAACTTCAGCGTGCGATGATTGCTATGGCTTTAATAAATCGTCCACAAGTTTTGATTGCAGACGAGCCTACAACAGCACTCGACATCACAACGCAACGAGATATTTTACGTCTTATACGTAATTTGTCGGAGAAATTACATCTTGCTGTGTTAATTATTACGCATGATATGAGTGTTGTGCGCGCGCTCGCGGATGAAATGTATGTAATGCAAGGCGGGAATATTGTGGAATCTGGCGAAGTTCAGCATATTTTTGCGAATCCTAAGCACGAATATACGCGAACTTTGCTGGATTCTGTTCCTAAATTTGATATGCAATATGCTTCAAGTGGTGATTCTTATGAAAGTATAGAAGAAGTAGCGAAAGCGATTGCTAAGAATATTTCTAATAATATTGCTGAAAATATTTCTAAGAATATTTCTGAATCTCCAGAATCTGAATCTCCAGTAGTTGAAGTTCAAGGCGTAAGTGTGAAGTATTCGCATGCTCGTTTTAGCAAAGATTCAAATAAGCTCGCTCTCAGTGACGCAAACTTGCGCATTAACTCTGGCTCTACACTAGCTTTAGTTGGGGAGTCTGGGGCTGGAAAAACCACTATTGCAAAGCTTATTTCGGGGCAAATTAAACCAAATTCGGGATTAGTGCTACTTAATGGAGAAAACTTAAACAGATTAAACAGTAAAGCTCGCCGCCAAGCATTATCGCGAATTGGATACGTTTTTCAAGATTCAGGTTCCGCACTAAATCCGCGTAAAACCATTGGTTGGAGTATTGCAGAACCATTACTTTTACACACGAATCTTGATGCCAATGAGCGTTTAGAGCGCGTTGAAGAAATGCTTAATCAAGTACAAGTGCCAGTCGAATTCGCAAATCGTTTTCCTCACGAGCTTTCCGGAGGCCAAAGACAGCGCGTAGGTATTGCGCGAGCGTTGATTTTGCAGCCTTCTCTGCTTATTGCGGATGAGCCAACTTCTGCGCTTGACGTAACAGTGCAACGTCGTGTACTTAACTTATTACATGATTTGCAACAAAAATACCGTTACGCATGCTTGTTTATTACTCATGATGTTGGCGTTGTGCAGGAAGTTGCTAGCGAAGTTGCCATAATTAGAAATGGCAGCATTCAATATATTTCGTAGTATGTTTTCCTAGTATGTTGAGGCTCGCCATTACGATAGTAAGCGTTTTTAGGAGGTAGCTTATGGCATCGTCGGCAGCAATTGGTGTGTTTGATTCGGGGCTTGGAGGCATTTCCGTAGCTTGTCAGTTGCATGCTGCTCTGCCGCATGAGCGAATTGTTTATTTCGGCGACTCTGCAAACGCGCCATACGGCATTAAAACTCCTGAAGAAGTTAAAAAGCTAAGCTTTGCAATTGTCGAGCATTTTATTCGTCTAAATGTAAAAGCTGTCGTAATTGCCTGTAATACCGCCACTTCCGCAGCTGTGAACGATTTGCGCGCGCATTACAATATACCTATCATAGGTATGGAGCCGGCGCTTAAATTAGCTTGTGATTTAGGCAAAGGTGAGCCTCAGCGCGTAATCGTAGCTGCAACTCCTCTTACTCTTCGCGAGCGCAAGTTTGCGGATTTGCTGCAACGTTTTTCGCAAAATAACACGATTTTTTCGCAGCCTTGCCCCGATTTAGTGCGTATTGTTGAGCGTGGGGAGCTTAATAATCGTGATGTAGTTTTTGCTGCTCTTCACAAGTATTTCGACGAGTATGATTTAGACAGTATTGATTCGGTTGTGCTTGGTTGCACTCATTTTGTGTTTTATAGGGATTATTTCCGCGAGTTTTTGCCTGCGCGCACGAATATTGTTGACGGCAACGAAGGAACTATTAATCATTTGCGCAAAATATTGGAGCTTAATAATGAGCTTGCAAGCGATTCTCAAGAAGGCAGCATAACTCTTACTAATTCGGATACAAGCTTGCGTATGCAAGAACTTGCGAAGAGCTTGTGCTGAAAAATTTGTGCTGAAAAATCTTGCGTTAAGATCTTTCGTTAAAAATTTCGCGTTAAAAATCGCTCTTACTTAGCCAAAAATAACTTTAGAATATTGGCACAAAATCAAAGTAAGCAATGCCGCAACCCAAAGCACGTCTATTAGCAAGTCGTATCGCAAGCGGTAGTAGCTTTCAACCAAGTTAAAACGCTTAACAAGCAACTTTTGCGAACTTACGCTTGCGTGAGTCAACGATATAAATTGCATTGTTGTGGAGAACATAAGCACAATGCACCACGGGCACAACGCGTGAATTACGAACATAGATTGCGAAAACAGCCAGTAAGCATAGGCGAGCGCGCATAATCCACCAAGCCAAGTGCAAATTGCGAACCATCGCGGCACGCGTACGCGAATCATTCCAATAACTGCGAGCGTTACGAATACGCTTTCTGCAGCAATTCCAAAGAATGCATTTGGGAAGCTTAATTCGCCAAATTTCACAATTTCTGCCTGCCAAGTTTGCGCAACTCTAGAGCAGGATACTACGGTGTTGAAGTCGCAACTGAGCAGCTTATTAGGTTTGCGCGCTAAAGCAAGAGTTTCAGCAGAAAGTATAAGCGAAGTTACGAGCGCTACCGCAGAGAAAAATAGCATAACGCCATACGTCCATACTGCAGAGTGCCTCCATCCGCTAAGTGTTGTTTCATAGTCTTCTTTAGCGGCGTCAGTTTGCTCCATTGCTGCTCCTAAAATTTACTAATTGCGAACAATGCTAATAATAACAAATAATAGCAAATAATTATGTGTGTATATTCATTTCTCGTTACATGGCACAGTTTACGATGATTATATGACCGCAATAAGCAACAACCAGCGCGACGCATCAAATCATGCTAGCGATAGCAACTCCAGCATGATGAATTTTGCGCGCGAACGCTGGGATTTGCACTGTCATACTGTTTATTCAGACGGCACTGCAACTCCAGAAGATTTAATTACGCAAGCTAAAATCGTTGGTTTGCAAGGTGTTGCTATTACTGATCACGACACAACTGCAGGATGGCATGATTTTCAAGAGGCTGCTAAGGCTTCGAATATGCCAGTATTATTTGGTTCGGAGATTACTGCGCAAGACTCAAGCGTGTTTGTGCACATGCTCGCATACCAGTACAATCCGCAAAATAGCATGATTGTGAGCATGTTTGAGCTTACTAGGAAGCGTCGTTTTGATCGCACAAAGCGTATGGTTGAACGTATGTCGCGCGATTTTCCAATTACTTGGGATGATGTTTTAGCTCAAGCTAAGCTTGGTGACTTAACTACAATTGGGCGGCCGCATATCGCTGATGCTTTAGTAAAAGCTGGCGTGTATAAAACGCGTTCTGAAGCCTTTGCTGGGCCTATCTCTCCGTGCAGCCCGTACTATATACCAACTCCTTCTCCGAATGTTCGTGAAGTTATTGAGGCTGTTAAAGATGCTGGAGGAGTTGTTGTTATTGCGCATCCTGCTGATCCTACGCGTAACCGCGTGCTTCTTTCGGACGATCAAATTATATCGTTTGCTAAAGCTGGTCTTGACGGTTTAGAAGTGTATCATCGCGGAAATTCTAAAGCGCAACGTGAAAGACTGCTTTCTTTAGCGAGTAAGTGCGATTTGCTTGTGACGGGCGGCTCGGATTGGCATGGCTATGGTAAGCCAAATCGCTTGGGCGAAGAAACAACAAGCCGCGAAGTAGTATCGGAAATACTCTTGCGCGGCTATAAGCTCTAAAATGTTGCTGTAAAGTTTCTGCCGTTTTTTAGCGCGTAGCCGGCTTTTTCTTTACGCTCGTGTAAAGTTTCTGCCGTTTTTCGCGGAATTCCGTTATTTTAGTTGAGCGCGCCGAAGCCTACTGAATGCTTTGGCGTATCGCCGATTAGCGCGTATGACAGCGACGAAGCTGAGACCATAATAGTGCGCCCATTTACGTCCGTAAACTCAAGCATATCCTTGGAATCGTTAATCACTTTGCGCACTTCTTCTGCACTTTGGTTGGTTTCAAAATCGATGGAATCAGAAACGTTTTTTACTCCTAAAACAACTCGCATACATGCTCCTTTTGCTTTATTTTTTATGCTATTTATCGTTTTAATTAGTACTTAGTATCTACTTCAGCGTTTACTTCAGTATTTACTTCATTTAATATTTAGCATTTTCGTGTATTTATTTTAGTCTAAGTCTGCTTGTGCGTCGCGCATCGCTCGTTCTTCACGCTCTAGTAGAGGGATGATTACGGTTTCTGGTTTATCGTCATCTTCTCGCGTATTTTTTTGTGCATCTTCAGAAAGTTTTGAGTCCGAAGAAGTATTTGAGTCCGAAGAAGTCTCGTTTGCGCTATCAACCTTACTGTCGCTTTCAGCTATAGCTTCATCCTTACTCTCAGCAACCTCAGCGCCACCAGCGTTACTAACGTTTTCAGGCTCATCATTAGCATCGCTATCAGCAGATTTACTCATTGCAGTTTGCACAATAGTTTCTGCGGTTTCGTGTGCTGTTTGAGTTTCTACATGAGTAATTACTTGAGTTGCTGTGTCGTCAGCGAGTTGTGCTGCTTTTTCAGCCTCCTCAGCGTTAGCTGCGTGTGTGCCAGCATACTGAACTTTGCGCTCATGAGTATCGTCGCTTATAGTTTTGTTGCTATCGTAAGTTTCGTCTTGAGCGTTATTTAATTCAGTATTTCCTTCTGAAGTAATGTCTCGCTCATTAGTTTCGTCGCTATTTCCAGCGTTTAGTTGATTTTCAGCAGAATTATTCTTAGAAATTTGGCGACTTTGCGTATTGTCATTTTCAAGAAGCGTTCCGACTGTAATAGTCGAGGCAGGATTTCCTGCAGCACGGCCAGTTTTAGCAGCTTGTGCATTGCTAATACGACTAAGCTCGTGCGCTAAACGCTCAACTTGAGCCTTAAAACGCATAATACTGGTGTTATCTGCACGTTGCAAAGCTTGAACAAAATCGCCAACTTGTTCCATTTGCAGCCACAAGTTTGCGCGAAGCATAATCAAACTATCTAAACGAGAACCCATAATTCTACCGTATGCAGAAAGCACTGCGTTTCGGCGCTGCTCGTTAAGTTTTGCAAAAATCCAAGCCAAATCGCGTGCAGGATCGTTAATTTGCATTCTTTGCCAATTTGTTACAGCAGTAATCGTTGAGCCGGCAAACAAAATGTCGCCATCCATAAAACCGCCGTGTACTGGGCAAGTTTCAAATGACCACAATCCTTCAGTTTCCAACACTCTCGACCAACTGTCAGTAATTTCGGTTGGAATATGGCCGGCTTGACGAAGTCTTTTAATCCAACCGGTTAACTGTGCTCGAATCTGACCAGTAGTAAAAGCAGGGTATTTTCCGCGCGTCACGAAAGTAGGGCGCAAGCGATGAATAGCGCCGATTGCAGTTCCAACATTTGCGCAATCGTCGGTAGTGAGAAGACGCAAGTCGCGAGCGCTACCTTCAAGATGCTCGCAAACAAGAACAGTGTCTTCATCGTTGTCGTTGGCAATAATGCTTGACATTCGTGTAGATTGCTGTTGCGTAGGTTGCTGCTGTGCGTATTGCTGTTGTGCATATTGCTGAGTGCCAGCAACTGTAGAATTTCCAGCGTTTACATTATTTGCAACATTTCCAGCGTTATTATTGGCATCTTCGCGTTTTCCTGGCATAAACGTGAGCATAGTGTCGTAGGCAAATCCCAAAGCTGCCAAATCTTTACTGTGCTCAAGAGTCCATGCTGCACGAGCTCGGTCACGCAAACGCTTGCGACCTTTACTATCTGCACTGATAAAAACGTCGTAAAGTTTACCGGAAATATCTTGCACAACGGCGTGAGAAATTCCAGCCGCGGTATCAGTGGCATTAACTTGCTCACTTTGGCGTGTTCCTGCAAACTGTACTTCGGGCATGGCTGCAGATGCCAGTGCTGCCAACTTGAATCTACTGAGTTGTGTCACACTCCCACAGTAATACAAAGCACCGAAATTTTGCCAATTTTTTGTAAGTTATACACATATTTTTATTCTTGTTGCGTAAGCGTTGTTATTGCTGCAACAATAGAATTATGAATTCTTCACCAGAAACTTCGCAAGTGACTTCGCAAGTGACTTCTCCAGAAGTACTTTTAGACGGGTTGGATGATTCGCAACGCGAAGCTGCTACCGCGCTAGAAGGGCCTGTGCGCATTATAGCTTGTGCAGGAGCTGGTAAAACGCGCACTATTACGCGCAGAATTGCGTATGCTTGCGCTAGTGGTAAGTGGGATCCTGAAAGAGTTTTGGCAGTTACTTTTTCTGTAAAAGCAGCTGCGGAAATGAGATCGCGTATTGAGGCTCTTGGTGTAAGTAATGTTGGATGCGTCTCAACATTTCATTCTGCGGCTTTGCAACAAATTCGCAGCGTGTGGAACGACGTCTGTTCCGCACAATTTCCATCAATTATGAATGATTCTCAGCAAATCATAGCTTCTGCGCTTAAGCGTTATCCGGATTTTGCAGACATGACTTTGTTGCAAACTCGCGATATTTTGGCAGAAATTAATTGGGCGAAAGTTTCGCTTATTGCGCCTGACGATTACTTGCGTGTGTGCGCTTCTACGCACCGTTTGCCTCCTGCAGGTTTAGAGCCTCAGCAATTTGTCGATATATATGAAGCTTACGAAACCGAAAAAAATGCGCATAATTGCATAGATTTTAACGATATTCTTCTACTTTGCTGCCATATTTTACGAAATTTTCCGGAAGCTGCAAACCGTATTAAGCAATCAATCGGATGGATCACAGTTGATGAATATCAGGATGTGTCTCCTTTACAGCACGAATTATTGCGATTATGGATGGGGCAAAACCGCGATATTTGCGTAGTGGGCGATCCTGCGCAAACAATCTACTCGTTTGCAGGTGCGAATAGTTACTATTTGCTTTCATTTCCGCAAGAATTTGCTCCTCTTGGTGCAGATATTAGTTTGAATACTGACTACCGCTCCACAGAACGCATCGTAGGTCTTGCTAATAGAGTGCTTGCGGCTTCTGTGCATAAAAAGGATTACGTAAAAGTTAAGGCGGTAACAAAAGGTGGCGTTCGCGTTAGTCAGCAAGTTTTTGCAACCGATGTTGAAGAAGCTTTGGGCGTGGTTGAGCAAATTGCAAAACTTGTAAAAAGCGGCGTTGCGCATCTTGGGGAGTGCGCAATACTAACGAGAACCAATGCTCAACAGCAAGTAGTTTGTAAAGCGTTAAAAGCAGCAAAACTTCCGTATCGCGTGAGAAAAGACGTGGGGTGGCAGCGAAATGTTTTAGAGGATGCGCAAAGCTATGGTGCTCAAGGTATTTCTGACGTTTTTGCATCTTCTAATATTTCAACTGTTACTGTTTCAACTATTCATGCTGTTAAAGGTTTAGAGTTTGCGCATGTCTACGTAATTGGCTGTTCTGAAGGGCTTATTCCTTTTGGCTCTGCGGCTGATGACAGTGCTTTGGAAGAAGAGCGCAGACTTATGTACGTTGCAATAACTCGCGCAGAAAAGACTTTGCATCTTTCTTACGCTTCTAGAAAAGACAGTGGAACTGGCATGAATCGCGTGCCTAGCCGCTTTCTTGCTTAATCTCGCGGCATAAATTTTATGCTCGTGTAAAGTTTCTGCCGTTTTTTGGCGCGTAGCCGACCGTTTCTTTACGCGGCTGCACAGTTTCTGCCGTTTTTTGGCGCGTAGCCGACTTTTTCTTTACGCGGCTGCACAGTTTCTGTCGTTTTTTGGCGTGGAAGCGGCATAAATTTTACACGACTGCACAGTTTCTGCCGTTTTGCGCGTTGAGGTCGATTATTTAGCTGGATTGTTGTTGGATCAGGAGTTTTACAGGAGTTTTATTCGCCGTCAGCACCAGTTTCTTCGGAATTACCGGTTTCGTTACCGGTTTCGTTACCAGTTTCGTTGCCAGTTTCGTCGGAATTACCGGTTTCGTTATCGGTTTCGCTGTTTTGCTTCTTTTGGCGCGCATCCTCTTCCAAAAGCTTGCTAAGTTCAGCATCCCAATCATTTGTGCCTAAATCGTCTTCTGTTAATTTTTCAAAAGATTTTTCGATAGGCTTATTTTCGATAGCGTTATCAGTATTTTTATTATTTTCGTAACTGTCTGCACTTTCGTGACTTTCGCTAGTTTCGCTAGTTTCGCTAGTTTTTTCAGTTGCTTCACTAGTTTCGCTAGTTTTTTCAGTTACTTCGCTAGTTTGGTTAGACTGAGCTTCTGTTGCATTTTTTGCAGCAGTTTTTGCTGCATCCTCCGCATCGATTTCTTTAGTAACTTCGTCACCTGCGTTACCAGCGTTACCAGTATCGTTACCAGCGCCGTCACTTTCGTTACCAGCGCCGTTACCAGCATTACCAGCACCAGCATTCTTCGTAACTTCGCTAGCTTCCGGCAAAGTTGGCAACAAATCTGGATGACTCCACAAGCTATCTCGCTCTTCAATACCGCGCTCGCGAGTCAACTTTTCCCACAATTGCGATGCTTCACGCATACGGCGAGGTCGCAAATGCAAACCAAGTAACGATTCAAACGTCACTTCTGCAGGTCCTCCTGCAGCTCGCTCGCGACGCATCATCTCTCGCAATTGCTCAATGTGCACAATATGAGCCATTCCAGACTGCCATGTAACGCAATCAACCCAACCTTCAACAAGAGCAAGTAAAGTTTCCAAACTATGCAAAGCTTGACGCTGCTCTTCAGAATCATTGCTGCCGATATTTTGCAAATTAACAGCTCCCGAAATTGCTTCCGGATTCATTGTTTCCACGTCGCGAAGCTGTTCTTCCATAGCTTCTAAATCAATGCTTATTCCGTTTGCGTACTTAATAATCAGCGCTTCAAATCGTGGCATAAGCCATGGCACGGATGCAAATAATCTTGCGTGTGCAGCTTCTCGCAAAGCCAAATAATTCATGACCTCTGTAATATCCAACTCCCACACTTTTGCATACTCAATGCAGTTGTATGGAATTAATCCGCCTGCAGGATTTTGCAAAAGCGCAAGACCTTGATCAAAACTGCCGTGCACTTCGTGCGAAAGTGCTCCAGCTGCTTGACCCAGTTGCATAGCAAACGAAGTGTTTCCAAGCAGTTTCATGAGTTGCGCTGGATTATTCATTCCTTCAGGCAGCGGAATCGGCACAACTCCTGCAAATAATCCTTTTACTTCAGCATCATCCACATCACGGAATCGCTCTTCAATAACAGAAGTGAGTGCTTCGTTTACTGATTTTGCAACAGGATTAGCGAATTTAACCCAAGCTTCAAGCGTTTTTTCTACCCAATCAGCTCTAGACAATACTTCTGGCGTTCCAGGAGCAGGATTGAAATTGCACGTTATATCTAGCCACAAGTTCGCTTGGCTTAAAGCTCTTCGTGTGGCATCTGCTACGTCTGCATTTACATTTCCTTGATCGCCATTAGCGTGCTGTAAAGCAATAGATTGCGCTAACTTGCGATTAATTGGCCCTTCTTCAAGTGTTGCTTCCATTTCGTACGGATTATTAAGACCGCCTGCGCTGAAAGCTTGCATCATTCCGCGAACTTCGTCTGGTTTAGGAAGCTTATCTGGATTCTGATTTAAGAGTTGTTCGCGTAGCTCAAAAGGAAGCTGATCAAGCTGTTTCCATGCTTCTTCTCCTTGTATTGGCCCAAAGCATTCAATGAGCCATTGGTGAATTGCATCGTCATTCATGAGCGTATCCTTCTCGTGCCACGTGTTGCATAATTTACAGTTTTTATTTTTATACGTTTCGTATCTGCATGTATTTATACGTATTTTATAAGTATTTATACGTATTTTACACGTCTTTATATGCGAGTTTAGCGCATCTTCTTAATAAAAATATTTTTTTAATACAAATATTCTACTCGATAATATGGTTTTATGCGCTACAACTTGCACGCAAATATATTTTAAAGCAAAACTATATAGGGCTTGTGTCATGATACAAGCATGTTTCGCTTTTCTACAGGTACTAATGTATTCCGTGCGTGTTTTAGATTCTTGCGATCGCTGCTTCACGCTTTAGTTTCGTACATTACTTCGCATTCTTTGCGATATTTTGCAGGATTCTTTACAGTAATTGTTGCGATTTTTGCGTTGTCACTTCCAAGCGCATACGTTGTAGAAGAGCCTGGTCCAACGCAGGATGTTTTAGGATCCCTATCAAATACTCCTGTGATTGATATGTCTGGTTCTCGAGTAAAAGAGAATAATGATACTGGTAAGTTATTGTTGATTACTGTAAATGTTTCTGGTGTTCCTGGATATGAGGTTTCAACATTTTATTCATTGATTTCATGGATGGATCCTCATAAAAGTTTGTTGCCTCGTGAAGCTATTGTGCCAGTAGGGCAGAGCGCTGAAGAGTATGAGAAGGAATCCACTAACGAGATGGATGATTCGCAAAGCCTTGCTCAAAATGTTGCGTTGCAGTATGCGTCTAAGCATCTTGGAATTAAAAAAGAAGATGTAAAAGTTCGTTTACATATTGAAGATATTGGTGGGCCGTCTGCCGGAATGATGTACACTCTAGGAATTCTTGACAAGCTTACTCCTGAACAAGAAACTGGTGGTAAGACGATAGCTGGAACTGGAACTATTGAAAAATCGCAAAAAATTGGTGCAATTGGTGGTATTCGTTTAAAGATGATTGCAGCTAAAAGAGATGGAGCTACTTGGTTCTTAGCGCCTTACGATAATTGCAATGAAGTTGTTGGGCATGTGCCACAAGGTTTGCGCGTTGTAAGTGTAAAAACATTGGATGATGCTTACAAAGCATTAAAATCTATTGGTTCTGGTCGCGGGGCAGATAAACTGCCAAGCTGCAATGTGAAATAAAATTACACACCAAATAAAAAGAAACCAAATAAAACTACAAACCAAATAAAATAGAAAATAAACAAAAGCAGAAAGTGGGCGATGAGGGACTCGAACCCCCGACATCCACCGTGTAAAGGTGGCGCTCTAGCCAGCTGAGCTAATCGCCCGTTCGCAACAAATTAAAAACATACATGATGGTGTGTACGAATGCAACGTGTGGCGCGCGTCGTAACAATCGCGTACAGTATACTGAATAAGAACATGTGCTCAGGAGGTCGATATTCGATGGCTCAGAAACCTGATACCACTCGTAATGCTTCAGCGATGGAGCGTGTGGGTAAGCGTAAGTTAGGATATAACGTTGCGCAGGTGAATGCTTTTCTAGAGCGCGCTCACACTTTGTACGAAAGTGATGAAGCTCGACTCACTCAGAAAGATATTCAAGAGGTTTCTTTTGACTTGGAGCGTAATGGTTACGTTATTGGTCAAGTTGATGCTGCGTTGTCGCGTTTGGAACGTGCGGTAGTAGATAAGTGCACTGAGCAAGAATTGGCGCAATGTGGACGAGTTGCATGGAAAGCTCGCGTAGAAGCGCTTTATCGTAAACTTTTGCAACATGCTCAAAGAGATTATCGCGATCGTTTTGATAGTGGTTCTTCGCGTCGCCCGTCTTATGCGCGTAAACAAGTGGATATTATGGTCGATCAAGCGTTAGATAAGATTGCTCTTATGCTTGGTCATGAGCTTGAGTGGGAAACCGACAAAGAAACATTGCAAGATATTGATTCTGCTTATGTTTCTAATGTGATTTTTACGCAAAAGAACGGTAAGCACGGTTATGATGAGCGCCAAGTTGACTACTATTTAAACGCTTGTGTGCGTTTGCTTAGCAGCTTGGAATCTTTTGAGCGTGTAGAACAGTATGTTGATGCGGATAATAGTAGTTCTTCATACTCTCGAGAAGAATCTGAATCTTATTCTGCTCCTGCTTCTGTTCCTCCTTCCATTCCACCTTCTGTTATTCCTGTAACTAAAGCTGAAGAGCCTGCTAAATCTTCAGAATCTACGGAATCTTATAACCATTATGAAGAGCCTGTTCCATCATTTGCTCCTTCAATAAAGCCTGCATCTGATTTCAGTGCTGCTTCTGCTGCAGCTGCTGCATCTGCTGATTCTTCAGCTTCTTCAATATTCAAACCTGTTGAGGATGCTGTGGAAGATGAAGACACTGCGGATAGATTGCCTAAGATTGCACCTCGCTCAATACCTAGCGTGCCAAATCATGATAAACAAAGCATTTTTGCTCCTGTAGATTATGCTAATCAAGATTCTAATGATTCGTTTGAAGCGTTAAATAAGTCTGAGCGTGCGATATTTACACCTCATGCTGCTGCAAGTAAGCCTTCTAATGTTCTTAACGATACTGATAGCAATGACGAGCTTTTGCAAAGCGCTACAGTAATGCGAAACTCTTCTGAAGCTTCTGTGCTACCTCCTTCTTTCACTCCTGCAGCTCGTAATCGCAATAATTCGCCTGCACCGGCTCCTGCTCCGGCTGAGTCAATTCCATCATTTGCTCCTCAAGATCCTGCACAGCACTCGTCGCAGCATTCCTCGCTTAATATTCCGGAGTTGCATGTTTCTAATTTGCAGCCGAGTAAGCCATTGAGTTTAGATATTCCAGATTTGTCATTCCCAATTATTGGTCATATTGATGAATCTACTAATTTCGGTAGCTCTTCTCAAAGTGACGACGATTCGGAAAATAACGATCGTAATTAATCTAACTATTAAACTAACTATTAAAAAAGATATAGTTTGATTTATGCCATTGTATCGCGATGAAGCTGTTGTGCTTCGTACTTTTCCTTTAGGTGAAGCGGATAGGATTATTGTGCTTCTTACTAAGCGGCATGGCAAAGTTCGTGCTGTTGCGAAGGGAGTTCGTAGGCTTAAATCACGTTTTGGCGGTCGTCTTGAGCCGCTTATGCGTGTCGATTTGCTTCTTGCGCAAGGTAAATCTTTGGATGTAATCTCGCAGGCTGTTTCTATTGCTGCTTATGCTGGCGAAATTTGTGCAGATTATACGTCCTATGAGTATGCAAACGTCATGCTTGAAGTTGTGGATTTGCTTGTTTCTAACGAATATACAGATGAATACAGGCGTGAATATCAAGATACGCTAGGGCAGTATCGTCTACTTACTGCGGCTTTACTTTCATTGTCTAAGCATAAGCATTCTCCTAATGCTATTGGCATGTCGTATATATTGCGAGCATTGTCATTAGCTGGGTGGTCTCCGCGGCTACAGGCTTGTGTTGTATGTGGCAAAAATGAAGATTTATGCTATTTTTCGCCTTGCGCAGGTGGGATGATGTGTGCAAGCGATCACACTCCGGATTCAATAGTTTGTGCTAATTCGACTCGTTTGCAATTGTGTGCGCTTGCACAAGGAAACTGGTCTGTTCTTGACGGAGTGTCGGTTGATTCTTCTACTATGCGATGCGTTCAGCAATGGGCTGAATATTATCTTGAGCGACCTATTCGTTCGATGGGGTTGTTACATTCGTAAGTATGGCTTTTGAAAACGTGGATTATACGTCGCTTAATATTCCAGCGGCTCCTTTTAGTGACCCTTCTCGCATACCAGATTTTCCTAAGGGCAAAGTGCCTCGTCATGTCGGTGTGATTATGGACGGAAACGGACGCTGGGCAAAAGAGCGCGGAATGATTCGAACCGAAGGTCACAAAGCTGCAGAACCGGTAGTTTTTGACGTTATTGCAGGAGCTATAGAAGCAGGAGTTCGCTACTTAAGCTTATACACTTTTTCTACCGAAAATTGGAAGCGCTCTCCGCAAGAAGTGCGCTTTTTAATGGGATTTTCTAGGGAAATTATCCATAGGCGAGTTGCGCAAATGAACGAGTGGGGAGTGCGCGTTCGTTGGTCAGGAAGGCGCCCTCGTTTGTGGAAGTCTGTTATTGACGAGTTGGAAAAAGCGCAAGAAATCACCAAAAATAATAAAACTATTGACGTTGTTTTTTGCATAAATTACGGCGGTCGTGCAGAAATTGCGGATGCTTGCGCGCAAATTGCGAAAGAAATTCGAGACGGCAAAATTAAGGGCGATCGCGTAAGTGAAAAAATGATTGCTGAGCACTTGTATAATCCGGATATTCCAGATTGCGATTTGGTGATTCGCACTTCCGGCGAGCAGCGCACCAGCAACTTTTTACCGTGGCAAGCATCCTACGCGGAACTTGATTTTGTGCCGGAACTATTCCCGGATTACGGCCGCGAAGCGCTGTGGAGATCGATTGACCGTTATGCGCATCGTGACCGCAGATTTGGTGGCGTAAAAAACGCCTAGTATCTCACTAAGATTTGTTACTTTTCGCTAGTGAGCCAAGCGCAAGCTGCCACAACTGCAGCTTCTAATCCGCGATTAAGAGTGGGCTGCAAATCTGGGGCGAATGCCGGATTGTGATTTCCAGGAGCATTCTGCATATCCGCAAAACCACCTAAGCCCCAGTAAGCGTAAGGAGTTTTAAAAGCGTTCGCGACTATAGAAAAATCTTCCGAAGCAGAAGCGCGCGAAATATCTACAGAATCTTCTCCAAAGTATTCATCAAAAGCTTTACGCACGCGCAAAGATGCATTCTGATCATTATTTGTAAGCGGATAGCAATCATAATACGTAAACTCTGGTTCTTTAGGACATCTTGCAAGCTTGCACTCTCCACGCACAATTCGTTCAATAGCATTGTGCACAAATTTTTGAGTATCTTCGCTATAAGTTCTTGTGTTAATTAAAAGCTCGGCATCATCAGGAATAATATTCGACTTACTTCCTGCATTAAGCGCGCCAACTGTAACAATTGCGTAATCTTTAGCTGCAAGTTCGCGAGAAACAATCGTCTGCAATTTAAGCACAATTGATGAAGCAACAACCACAGGGTCAACGCTCAACTCAGGCATAGAACCATGTGAACCTTTACCAAAAATGTGCACGCGAATCGAAGCTGCAGTAGTTAAGAACGCGCCCGAACGGATACCGACTGTTCCTGCAGGAATAGCACCCAACACATGCTGACCAAGGTAAACGTCGGGCTTTGCAATCATACTCGTAATGCCATTTTCCACCAAGTCTTTTGCGCCTTGAGCTGTTTCTTCTCCAGGCTGAAAAACGCCAATGTACGTTCCTTTCCAAGCATTTTTATGCTCATTAAAAGCCTTCAAGGCACCAAGTAGGCTGGAAATATGAAAATCGTGACCGCAAGCGTGTGAAACTCCAACCGTTTTGCCATTTTCGTCTTGCGTGCTAACTGTTGAAGTGTAATCTTTTCCTGAATTTTCTTTAATTGGAAGCGCATCGATATCCGCTCTCATAGCAACAACAGGACCTTCGCTGTTTTTAATCTCTGCCACAACGCCTGTTTTTCCAACTCGCTTTGTTTCAATCCCAGCTTTGCTAAGAATATCAATAATTGTTTGAGCTGTATGATCTTCTTTCATTGACAGTTCAGGATGTTGATGAAAGTATTTGTATTGTTTTTCTCGTTCTCTTTGGGTTTCATCTAAATCGGATAATATTTTCTGAACTGCCGTAAGTTGCAGCATAAATTCCTGCTTTCTTTTGTTTTATTATAACTTTTTTGAGTTTTGAGATTATTTGATTTTAACTTTATTCTTCTTTATTTCGTTCGTATTCTTCTTTATTTCGTTCGTCGAGAATTTTGTCTACAAGATCGACTTTTGCGTCAAGTTGATTGCTAAAACCAGGGCGAATATCTAATTTTAGGATTACCCCAGTGCGGTATCCTTTGCTGACCAGTGCCATCGTAGCATCTTTCACAACGCGCATAACGTCATCAAATTCGCCCTCAATATTCGTGAACATTGCGTTAGTTTCGTTTTTTAATCCAGAATCGCGAATTACTTGTACGGCATCTGCCACGTACTCGCTCAGCTCTTCTCCGACTCCGCTTGGAAAGATGCAGAGCGCCGCAACCGTGTTAGTTTTGTGAGCGTTTGCGTGGTCGTTTGTATTCTCGTTATTATTTTCACTCATAGTAACAATTCCTTTAAAATCTTAATCATACGCAAATTTAGCAAAATGTAACGCAAAACAATGCGTCACCAAACTTATAATTTATATTACCTCTTGATTGTTCCGTTATTCAGTCATGTGGATATTCGTGTGGTAGAGATTTGAGATTTTTCGCACTTATTGGATGCTTGCACGTTTATGAAGTTTTGCAGTTGTGCTCTGCAGACGTTGAGTATTTATTCATAGCGAACACTAGCGTCATTGCTGCTGCAGACGCCACGCCAAACACTCTTTCCTACCACACCAAAAACGACTGTGAGTGAATTAACGAGTGAGGGGTGGGTGTTGCTTGGTCGAGCAATATAAAAGCGGAACGATAGTAATAATCTCGTTGACGAATACTATTTCTGCAGAAAAAGTAAGTAAAAAACTAAACTTAACTACGCAACCGCTAAGTCAAAATAAGGTATAAGAGCGGAGCGCTGCGAGACAAGCAACCCCACCACTCACAACCACTTCAAAAATCCGCCAGCCAAACACCAGCCCCGAAACTCGCGCCACAGCAAACGAACTGCAATATTTATGTTTTCTACAAGCGTCACAGGGTTTTTCTATAATAGCAACGTTTTCACCCGAATTTTCTAGTTTTACGAAAAGGTGTATTGTGGCTGTTTCAAAGCTTGATGAAGTCGTGTCCTTGGCTAAGCGTCGAGGATTTGTGTTCCCAGCCGGCGAAATTTACGGTGGCACGCGCTCCGCGTGGGATTACGGCCCGCTTGGCGTTGCGTTAAAAGATAATATCAAGCGCGAATGGTGGCGCTACATGGTTACCACGCGTGGAGATGTTGTTGGTGTGGATACTTCCGTTATTCTGCCTTCACAGGTGTGGGTTGCTTCCGGTCACGTTTCTGTGTTTAACGATCCTTTGATTGAGTGCTTGAATTGCCATAAGCGTCATCGTGCAGATAAGTTGGAAGAGTCTTATGCTGAAAAGCATGGCGACAAAATGCCAGAAAATGGCTTAAAAGACATTGCTTGCCCAGATTGTGGTACTCGCGGAAACTGGACTGAGCCACGTGACTTCAACATGATGCTTCGCACGCATTTGGGACCGGTTGAAGACGAAAATAGCTTGCATTATTTGCGTCCAGAAACAGCTCAGGGCATTTTCGTTGATTTTAAGAACGTCATGACTTCTACTCGTCAAAAACCACCTTTCGGTATTGCAAATATTGGTAAGTCTTTCCGTAACGAAATTACGCCTGGAAACTTCATCTTCCGCACTCGCGAGTTTGAGCAGATGGAAATGGAGTTCTTCGTAGAGCCTGGAACCGACGAAGCTTGGCACCAGTATTGGATTGACACTCGCGTGCGTTGGTATGTGGATTTGGGCGTTAAGCCAGAAAACTTGCGCATGTATGAGCATCCTAAGGAGAAGCTCAGCCACTATTCCAAGCGCACTGTCGATATTGAATACAAATTCGGCTTCCAAGGTTCGGATTGGGGAGAGCTCGAGGGTATTGCAAACCGTACTGACTACGATTTGTCTGCTCACGCTAAGCATTCCGGCGAGGATTTGAGCTACTTCAACCAGGCTACTGGCGAAAAGTATGTGCCTTACGTTATTGAGCCTGCGGCTGGTCTTACGCGCTCGCTTATGGCATTCTTGGTTGATGCTTACGACGTTGACGAAGCTCCAAACACTAAGGGCGGAGTTGACAAGCGCACTGTTCTTCGACTTGATCCTCGTTTGGCTCCTGTTAAAGCTGCAGTTTTGCCTTTGAGCAAGAAGCCAGAATTGCAAGCTGTTGCTCAAGATTTGGCTGCAGATTTGCGTCAGCATGATTGGGTTATCGATTACGACGAAGCCGGTGCTATTGGTCGTCGCTACCGTCGCGAGGATGAAATTGGTACTCCTTTGTGCGTAACAGTCGACTTCGATACTTTGGAAGATCATGCTGTTACAATTCGCGAGCGCGACACAATGCAACAAGAGCGTGTTTCCTTGGACAAGGTTGCAGATTACGTTGCTAGCCGCATTAACGAAAAGCGCGTTAAGTATCCGCAAGGTCCTGTTGAAATCGTTGGTACTCGTGCAGCTGACGGTGCTACGGATATTGCTAAAGAAGCAGGCAAAGACGAGTCTGAGCCTGTTAAAATCGCGACTGCTGGCGGATTGTACTAATACGCATTTAAGTAGCGCTTAAGCATTAATAAACAAAATTATTATTGAAGTGAACGGAGTTAAAGCAATATGAATTTTTCTATAAAACCAGTGGATTTAGGGAAAGTTCATATTGCAACTCCTGTTGTTCTGTCTCCAATGGCAGGAATCACTAACTGGCCATTTCGCGTAATCTGCCGCGAATTTGGTCCGGACGGGCTTTATGTAGCAGAAATGATTACAGCGCGAGCTCTAGTTGCACGAAATCCAAAAGCTCTTAGACTTTGCCGTTTTGCTCCTAGTGAAAAAGTGCGCTCTTTGCAACTTTATGGTGTAAATCCTTCTATTGTAGAGCAAGCAGCTCGAATTGTTGTCGACGAAAACATGGCTGACCACGTTGACTTAAACTTCGGCTGCCCAGTTCCAAAAGTGACGCGACGCGGCGGCGGTTCTGCTCTTCCTTGGAAAACTGATTTGTTGCAAGAAATTTTGCATCGCGTTGTTTCTATTTGTGAGCCAGCAGGAATCCCTGTTACAGCTAAATTCCGCGTTGGAATTGACGAGAATCATGAAACCTTTATTCAAGCTGGTCATATTGCGCAAGAAGAAGGATGCGCTGCTGTAACTTTGCATGCTCGCACAACTGCAGAATATTACGGCGGTCGTGCAGACTGGACGCGTATTGGCGAGCTTGTAGAGGCACTAGATATTCCAGTTTTTGGCAATGGTGATATTTGGGGTGCGGAAGATGCGCTCGCAATGTTTAAGGAAACTGGTTGCGCTGGCGTTGCTATCGGTCGAGGATGCCAGGGTCGCCCGTGGTTGTTTGCTGATATTCGCAATGCTTGCGAAGGTAGCGAGAATCGTGTGAATCCTACTTTGGCAGAAGTTGGTTCTGTTATTTTGCGTCACTTGAATCTTTTAGTTGAGTTTTATGATGGTGACGAGCGTATGGCTGTTCACGACCTGCGTAAGCATATTGCTTGGTATTTAAAGGGCTTTCCTGTTGGCGGTGGCACTCGTAAAGCGTTTATGGAGTGCGAGTCGATTGAGGATGTTCAACGTAATCTCGATATGCTTGACGGTTCTCTTCGTTTGCCAGAAAAAGTGTTAGACACGCCGCGTGGGCGAGTTAGATTTGCTAAAAAAGTTCATTTGCCGTATGGATGGTTAGATTCTCGTACAACTAGTCACGAAGAGCGAGAGGCGTTATTTGGTGACGATCCAATGGATGCAAGTTACTAGTGTTTTCTAGGGCTTTCGTCATTTTTTCGCACTGATTATTTCGAGAATATTCTATTAAAATCACCTTGTGCTCATATTTGCATATAGCACGGTGTATTATCAAAGCAGTGACATTTTTTCAGTTTATTGTGAAAACGTCGTCAGTATCGAGCGTTTTGCGCTAAAATATTGTGTAAACGTGCGTGAGTGACAGGAGATAACGGTGAGCGAGATTGCCCAGACTGACAATTTCAACGACAAAACCATCATCAAGGTAGTCGGCGTCGGTGGTGCCGGCGGTAACGCCGTCAATCGGATGATCAGCGAGGGCCTACAGAATGTAGAGTTTGTGGCCATTAATACTGACGCTAAAGATTTACTGCGTTCTGATGCTGATGTAAAGATTTCATTATCTGATGCTTCGAGCCGAGGCTTGGGTGCTGGTGCTGACCCTGAAAAGGGTGCTAAGGCTGCGCAGGATCATCAATCAGACATTGAAGAGGCACTCAAGGGTGCTGACATGGTGTTTGTTACCTGCGGCGAAGGCGGCGGCACGGGTACTGGTGCAAGCCCTATTGTGGCTCGTGCAGCTCATCAGCAAGGTGCTTTGACTATTGCTGTTGTGACACGTCCATTCGGTTTTGAAGGACCGCAACGTGCTGCATCTGCAAAACTTGGTATCGAGAATCTTCGCAAAGAAGTTGACGCGTTGATTGTTATTCCAAACGATCGTCTTTTGGAAATTTCTGATCGTACTATTGGAATTATTGAAGCATTTAAGACTGCAGATACTGCATTGCTCGCAGGTGTGCAAGGCATTACTGATTTAATTACCATGAATTCTTACATTCATGTTGATTTCTCTGATGTTACAGCTGTTCTTCGCGGAGCAGGTACCGCATTGTTCGGTATTGGTGCTGCAAAGGGCGAGGATCGTGCAACTCAGGCAGCTGAAATTGCTATTAGCTCCCCATTGCTGGAAGAAAGCATTGAGGGTGCTCATGGTGCTTTGATTAATATCGCAGGTCCAAGTGATTTGAAGCTTCAGGAAGCTTCTGCTGCAACTGAACTTGTTCGTAAAGCTATTCATCCAGAAGCTCAAATTATTTGGGGTCTTTCTTTGGATGATTCTTACGGCGATGAGGTTCGAGTTACGGTTATTGCTGCTGGATTTGATTCCCATCCTAAGGCGGAGGAGTCCTCAGCTAAAGCTGGTCAGTTTGTTGATATGCAAGCAGATGTTAAGCCTGTAGCTCCTGCACAGTCTACGTCATCTTTCAAAGAGGAAGCTCAAGCTGCTCCACAAGTAGAACAACCTGCTTCCATGCCTTCTATGTTTGAGCCTGCAATGAATCAGCAATATTCTCCTTCTGCAGCTCCTGTACAGCAGCCTGCTGAACCTGACGAACTAGATATTCCTGATTTTCTGCGTTAAGCGTAACGAGAGGAGGGTTGCTTCATGGCTGGCTTTATGAAGAACGTGATGTCATACGTTGGTATGGCAGATGTGCCTGAAGACGATGATTATGCTGAATCTGATGTTCAAGAAACGTCATTCGATAATGATCGCTCGGTAACTCCTGCTGTGTCGCAACGTGGTAATGATTTGCGTGGTGGTTCTGCTCGTGCGAATGCTAGTCGTATGAGTCGTATTACTACAATTCATCCTAAGTCTTACGATGATGCGCAAATGGTTGGTCGTGCTTTGCGTGACGGTGTTCCAGTGGTTTTGAACCTTACTGGTGTAACTGAATCAGTTGCGTATCGTATTGTTGATTTTTCTGCTGGAGTTGTGTTTGGCGTTCGTGGCTCTATTGAGCGCGTAACTCCTAGAGTATTTTTGCTAAGCCCAGCACAAGTGAATATCAAAGTAGAGGACGCTCCGAACGGCAATACTGCGCGTGATTTGTTCTCCTAAAAATTGTATTTGCTAAAGAATTAATTAAGCAGCGTTTGTTTAACAACTTTCGCTGCTTTTTTATACTCTTTGGTAGCATAAAAGCGATGCGTTCGAGCATGACTAAATCATACGAATTTAAACTAAAGGCATGTAGCCCAAATAACGAAAGTAATCTAATGAGCAGTGAAAATGAAAACGAAAACACTATGCAAGCCAAGCAACGCACTGTATTGTCGTTTGTGCGTCGTTCTGGGCGCTTAGATGCGCGTTTACAGCACGCTCAGGAGCGTTATGCAAGTCAGTACCTATTAGACGTTACTGAAGCACCTGGCTCTTTTAGATTGCGCGAGAATTTGCGCATTATGCATGATTGGATTAAAGATAAGTGGGGCAATGATAATCCGCTTATTGTTGAAATCGGTTCCGGGCAAGGCGAAAACATTGTTGCTGCAGCCGAACGTTTGCCGGAAACTAACTTTTTGGCGCTTGAAGTTTATGATCCAGGCGTTGCTCACACAATGCTTTTAGCTGGAAAGCAAGGTTTAACTAATCTTCGTATTGCACAAATTAACGCTCCTGATTTCTTTGCTGCGTGCGACTGCGGAGTTTTAGAAGAAGTTTGGACATTCTTCCCGGATCCATGGCCTAAAATGCGCCACCATAAGCGTCGTATAGTACAACCAGAGCTTGCTTCTACAATTCACCATGCATTGCGCAAGGGGGGCGCTTGGCGCATTGCTACAGATATTGAGGACTATGCTTTGCACGTGCATGAGATTATGGATTCTCGCGAAGATTTCGCAAATATTGGCGAATTAAAAGTAAGTCTTCCAATTGAGCATGTAGGAAAAGGTACTGCCGATACTGCAGCAGCTCTTCCACATGCAGATTTTAACGAATCCGAACGCTTTGCTGGTCGCGTTCTTACGAATTTTGAGCGTAAAGGCTTAGAAGCTGGTCGCACGATTCACGACTTCACTTACCTAGCACAATAATGTTCTGCCGACATTGATTTTTCTGTTGATTAGTGAACACTAGCATTAGTGCTGCTGCCCACACCACACCAAGCACTCCTATCTACACACTCGCCCGAAGCTTAATTGCGTTACTTTAGTTGAACGGATATTCGTGTGGTAGAGATTTGAGATTTTTCGCACTGAGCGCGGCGAACGTCAGAGCCGCAGGCTGCTGATTCGCCAAGCGAAGAAGAAAAATCGAAAAATCTCTGCGATAGACACGGTTATTAACGATTAAACACGCAGAGTTTGGGGGATTTCTTTACGAGCAATAAAAGAGGACTGAGGAAGCAACATTCTTTTAAGAACAAAGCAGACAGTAAAGCCTTTAACAGCCAGAGCGACGAAGGACGGGAACTTGCGAGGAAAGAAATCTCCCAAAACTCGCGCAACGGTAAACACGAGCGGAGCGCTGTCCTCACGGCTAATTGCCGTTCGGCTGAGCTTGCACGGAAAGTCCACTGGACTTTCCGTCTGAGCAAGCTCACGCTCCGAATTGCTTTCGCGCGCGCTGTGCAGCGCTCAAGCATGTCGTCGCGCTAGTAATTCCCATTGCTCACATTTCGCCAAGGAAAAGAAACACACACGCAATTAAGCCGTACTTAACCTCAACACGCCGTGAGTTGCGCGACTCTTTTTTGAGTGTTAATATTATATGGTTTGGTTCGAAGCCCCCTTCGTCTAACGGTTAGGACACCAGACTTTCAATCTGACAACAAGAGTTCGACTCTCTTAGGGGGTACAAATTACAACGCCGCTGGGTTTTCAGCGGCGTTTTTCGTTTCTTGTATTTATGATTTTCGTATTTCTATTTTTGCCGCTTGCCTCTATTTTTCGTATTGTTGCGCAGCAATCAGTCTTTCATATTTTTTATAAATAGGTATAACTTCCGACAATGTATTAAATATCACAAAAGGTATGTTGTGCTTTTTAGAGATGATACACTTTCTCATTGGTGCTTCTGCCCGGGCTGTGTAGGTCAGGAAGTATTCAATTAAGTAATTTACAATGCGCAGCAGCTTAAAAAAGGATTTCCTATGAGCGATATTTTCAATACAAATGATAATGGATTAGAATCATCTAATTGTGTAACGGATAAAGTAGATAGTAATGCTGCTTCTAGTATTAATAGGGTTGTAAGCATGCGTTGGCGTGTTGCGGATATTGCGTTAGGTGCTGCTCTTGCTGCTGTTTTTGGCGTTATTTTGTATGGCTATGGCTTGGTGTTTATTCCTTTGATTCGTACTTTGAATTCAGCTGTTCTTCCTGGTTTTGCAAGCATAACGCATGGTGTTTGGTATTTGTCTGGAACTCTTGCAGTTTTGCTTATTCGTAAGCCAGGTTCTGCAGTGTATGTAAATGTTGTTGCAGCATTTGTACAGGTGCTTCTTGGAACTCCGTTTAATATGCGAGATACGCTTATTTCTGCACTTTTGCAGGGTGTGTTTGCTGAGATTCCGTTCTTAATTTTCCGTTTGCGAAAGTTTAATTTGACTTTAAGCATTGCATCTGGATTATTAGTAGCGTTTGAGTATGGAGTTTTCTTAACATTTACTAAGTATCAAGCTAAGGCTTCAAGTTATATTACTATTCATATGATTAATGAGCTTATTAGTGGATTGTTGCTTTCTGGAGTGCTTGTGTGGTTCGTGTATTTAGCTTTGCGCAAAACTGGTGCTCTTGATAACTTCTCATCTGGACGCTCTGACCGAGCTTGAAATCATCGGGATTTCAAGCTCCTTCAGAGCGTCGAGCTTGCTCAGGTTGAAAGCACGGTGTGCTTTCAACGCAAGCGAGGTCTGCCTTCGTCGTTATTGACGGAGGCAGGGCAGGTTAGTACGGCTGTGCTTTAGAAACTAGGTTGTGCTTTACACGCAAGCCAAAACCGTCGAAAACACCAAACCATTTGGTGAAATCGACAGAATACGAGACAAAAATGTCGAAAACACAAAACCATTTGGTGAAATAAACGAAACACAAGGAAAAACTGTCGAAAACACCAAATCAACCGATGTTTTCGACATTTTCTATTGACTGCAAACACGCGCGTAAAGTTTCTGCCGTTTCTTCGCTCGTAGCCGACTTTTCCTTTACACGCCTGTAAAATTTCTGCCGGCATTGCTCACGTAAGCGGCATAAACTGCGCGCGGCTGTAAAGTTTCTGTCTCCATTCCGTCATTTCGCGACTTTTACTTTACACCTCTGCACAGTTTCTGCCGGGATTGCGCGCGTAGGCGGCTTTTTCTTTACAAGCACGTAAAATTTCTGCCGTTTTTTGTTACTGGTGCAGATGGTCGACTGCGTTAGTAACGACCTGCTTGAGCGCTGCGATTTAACGCGCGAAAGCAACTCGGAGCGTCGAGCTTGCTTAGGTTGAAAGCACAGTGTGCTTTCAACGCAAGCGAGGTCTGCCTTCGTCGTTATTGACGGAGGCAGATTTTGGTTGGTGTGGTTTTGTGGTGGGTTTTGTTTTTGTTTGTTTGGGTTTTGACTGAGCTTGAAATCATCGGGATTTCAAGCTCAGTAATCCTAAGCAAGGTCAAAAATTCGACTCACTGAATTGCCTACGTTTATGGGTATGTGCTAATCTAGTCGTTGCTAACTTTGTTAGCGTGGGGCTTTAGCTCAGTCGGTTAGAGCAGCGGACTCATAATCCGTCGGTCCAGGGTTCAAGCCCCTGAGGCCCCACAAGATATTAATAATGCCACTTCATTATGGTTTATGAAGTGGCATTTTTGTATCTTATAATTTAAATTTTATTTTTTGTTTTATTTGTTATTTTCTACCATTGACAAGTAATCTGGTATTTGCTTTGGATACTTAGGCCATGCTCCTTCTTGAGTGCACACGAATGCTGCAGTATTAACAGCTGCACGATGCGCTTCTTGCAAGCTTTCTCCCTTAAGAATATGCGCTGCAAATGTTCCTGAGAACGAGTCTCCAGCACCAACAGTGTCAAGAACCTCAACGTGTGGCGTTGGGATAGTAGAGCTTTCTCCGGTATTTGTAGTAATCGTGCTAAAGGTAGAGCCGCCTGTAAGAATCACATAATCTAGTCCGTAACGAGCTTGGAACCACTTGCAAGCTTCCTCGTCTGAAGTGTCGCGAATATTGAACATATCGCGCAATAAGAATAGCTCCGAATCGTTAAGCTTAAATACTGTTGCTTCTTGAAGTAATGTGTCAATAAGATCCTTAGAGTAGTGATCGCTTCTAATGTTAATGTCGAAGAACTTCATTGCTCCAGGCTTAGTATGCTTTAACAATTGCAAAATTGTGTCGTGAGTTTCTTGAGAACGTAAGCTTAGAGTGCCAAAGCATACTGCATCTGCTCGTTCTACTAAATCAATGAGTTCTCGAGTGTAAAGAATATGATCCCATGCTATATTTCGCAGAATAGTGTACTCTGGTATTCCATTTTTTAGCGTTACTTCAACAGTGCTTGTTGGCCAAGCGTTGCGTTGAATAATTGAAGCGATGCCAGCTTTGTTCACTTTGTCAATCAACTCATCGCCGAGTTGGTCTTGACCAACAGCGCTAATCATGCAACTTTGCGCCCCGTGACACTGTGCATGATATGCAAAATTTGCTGGTGCTCCTCCAACACGTTTTCCATGTGGGAGCAAATCCCATAAAAGTTCGCCGAGTGAAAGAACAATTGGCTTAGTCATAATATTCCTTTCGCACGCGTCAGTGCAGCAAGTTTGTAGAGCTATACTTTTACTAAATATCTTCTCGCTTCTTTAAAAGCATTTTGATGCAAATTTTGCTTGTAAAAATGCTACATAAACAATTATGGTGCGCCCTTTCGATAAGTAACATGCGCAATGCGTGTTACGTTTCTATAGAGCGCACCATAAGTGCCATATTTCGTACGTTTAACTTAGCTTATGCTGGCGTACTATATTTATTATTATTCTTTTTTATTATATTTTTCTATTATTTTGATTTATTGTTTAATGCTGAAAAATATCACTTTTGTGAGCTTGTTCAGCCATCCATGCTTCTACGTCATCGATTTGCTTTGGAATGTCAATAGAAAGCCATTCTGGACCGTTTTCAGTCATTAGCACATCGTCTTCAATACGAATTCCAATTCCGCGCATTTCTTCAGGAAGCATCAAATCGTTAGATGCAAAGTATAATCCTGGCTCAATAGTGAATATCATTCCTGGAGTAATTTTTGCGCCCTGATAAGACTCGTAGCGTGCTTGTGCGCAATCGTGAACATCCAAACCAAGATGATGAGCAACACCGCAAGCGTGCCAACGACGATGCTGTTGACCTTCTGGCGAAAGTGATTCTTCAACGCTAACTTTCAAAATTCCCCATTCGTGCAAGTGTTCAGCTAGAACGCGCATGCAAGCATGGTGAATATCGGAGTAGGTTGCACCTGGCTTAGCTGCTTCAAAACCGGCTTGCTGAGCATCAAGAACACACTGGTAAAGCTTCTTTTGTAAGTCAGTGAATTTGCCATTCGTTGGGAAAGTGCGTGTAATGTCAGCAGTGTAGAGGCTGTTAACTTCAACGCCGGCATCAATAAGTAACAATTCTCCGCTGGAAACAACACCAGTGTTGCGCATCCAGTGCAAAATTGGCGCGTGCTTGCCGGAAGCAACAATCGTGTCGTATCCTACTTCGTTTCCTTCCTCGCGAGCAACAGAATTAAAAGCACCCTCAATCATGCGCTCGGAATGATCATGACCTAAAGCATTAGGCAAACGCGTAAGCATGCGGTCAAAACCAAGTTTTGTGGCTGCAATAGCTTTGCGCATTTCGCGAATTTCATAGTCGTCCTTAAGCATTCGTGCTTCTGCAGCGAATTCGTGCAATTTGTCGTCTGCGCAAGTGTTTGCATCTTCATCAGTAAATCCACTTGCCTCGCGCATTGTTTCAACTTTTGCAGTAAGCTCAGGATCGGTTTCTCGAACAATTCGCACGCGAATGCCTTCGCCATTAGCGTCGTCGCTTACGTTCTTTGCAATAGCGTCGTCAAGTTCTGCAATATCGCGCGTTTCAATGCCGGTCATTGCTTTAAGTTCTTTTAAGCCTGCACGAGGACCAACCCAATATTCTCCATAGTGAGGATCCCTGTAAAATGCTGAAGTGCTGTTATCTGCGCGTGGAGCTACAAAAAGTTCAGGCACATGCGTTTTTCCAGCCTTAGCTTCTTCGCTGTCTTTTTCAACCGGTTCCATAACAAGCACAGCACCAGCTTCGTAATCTTGACCTAAGCCAGTGTAGTAAGCAAAAGTAGTGTCTGGGCGGAAAGCATAATCGCAATCGTTATTACGCACCTTTGGCTGTCCTGCAGGAATAATTAAACGTTCGCCTGGGAAACGCTTAGAAAGAGCCTCTAAACGAGCTGGAATGTACTTGCTAGATTCAAGAGCCTTAACTTCTGGCTCCTGGTTATCCCAGCTATTCGTCATAAAATCTTTAAAAGAATCACTGTTTGGACGAAGTGAGCGGTTATTTACGCGATCTTCTGCCTTTTGCGTGCCGTCAGCTTTTAGCTCTTCGCCGTGCTCAGTTGGCGTATATTCTGCCATTATGAGACTCCTTAATTTTTGCTTGTTAATTTTTGCTTGCGCAAATTATACAAATAGTAAATAAACAGTCAATAAACTAACATAGTCTTATTTAGTGTTTTATGCGAGTTTTTTAGTGCAAAATAGCAAGATTTTATACGCAATTTACAAAACAATCGTATACGAGTATTAGTATTAGCTTTCTTATTAAGAATTATAGTTTATATTATAAATTGTTTAATGTGGCGCGAGTTTTGGGGCTGGTGTTTGGCTTGCGGGTCTCTGGAGTGACTGTGAGTGGTGGGTGTTACTTGTCTCGCAGCGCTCCGCTCTTATACCTTATTTGGACTTAAAGGTTGCGTAGTTAAGTTTAGTTTTTTTAGTTACTTTCTTTCAAAAATAGTATTCGTCAACGAGATTATTACTATCGTTCCGCTTTTATATTGCTCGACCAAGCAACACCCACCGCTCACTCGTAAATTCACCCACCATTGTTTTTTGGTGTGGTAGGAAGAGTGCCTGGAGTGGCACATGCAGTAGCACGGACGCTAGTGTTCGCTAATCAACAGGAATCAACGTCTGCGGAGCGCAACTGCAAAACTTTATAAACGTGCAAGTATTCAAGCAGTGCGAAAAATCTCAAATCTCTACCACACGAATATCCACACGACTGAATGACGAAGCAATTAATATGCAGAATAACCTATTATTTTTTTTTGTAAGTGTTGTTGGTATCAACTAATCTAGATAGTTGGAAAATGAGTAAGCGAGCGTAAAAATTAGGGGGAGTAGTTATGTCTATTGAAAATCCAAATCGCAATAATGAGCGAATTGTTGATATTGAACGCAATATTATGAGCCGAGCTCCAGAGCATAATAAAACCAATCTCGACTTGGATCGCATGCGTCTTATTCTCGATATTTTAGGTCATCCAGAGCAGTCTATGCGTGTTATTCACATAACTGGCACGAACGGCAAAGGTTCTACTGCTCGAATGGCTGAGTCGATTTGTCGAGCATACGGTTTGCGAACCGGATTATATACCTCTCCACATTTGGAGCGCGTAAACGAGCGCATTATGATTGACGGACAGGAAATTAGTGACGATCAGTTCGTCGATGTGTGGGATCAAATGAAAGACATTATCGACATGGTTGACGCTCGCATGGAGGCTGACGGTAAGCCAAAAATGAGCTTTTTTGAAGTGCTTACAGCCATGGCAATTTGGGCTTTTGCGGATGCTCCTGTTGATGTTGCTGTTATGGAAGTTGGCATGGGTGGCGAATGGGATGCTACCAATGTTATGAATGCTGATGCTGCAATTATTGGGCCGGTTGATATGGATCACATGCAATGGCTTGGAAACACTGTTGAAGAGATTGCTCGCACAAAGGCTGGCATTATTAAGCCAAATTGCACTGTTATTTTGGGTCCTCAGCCGCATGAAGCTAAGGTTTTGCCAATTATTAAGGAAGTTGCGGAGCGCAATCATGCTACATTATTGCGCGATTCTTCTTATGGTGACGGCGAGCTTGAAGTTGTGTCTCGTACTCCTGCAGTTGGCGGACAGGTTGTTACTTTGCGTACGCCTCTTGGCACTTATGAGGATGTTCCGGTTGACAAGTTTGGCAAGCATCAGGCTCATAATGCTTTGGCAGCTCTTGCTGCTGCAGAGGTTGTGCTGCCTGTAAATGGTGCTTTGGATGGCGATTTAGTTGCAGAGGCTTTAAGTCAGGTTAAGGTTCCTGGTCGTATTGAGCAGGTTCGTACTTCGCCTACGATCATTATTGACGGTGGGCATAATGTGAATGCTGCTGAGTCTCTTCGCGAAACTATTGAAGAAAACTATCATTTTGAGCAGCTTATTGGCGTTGTAGCAATGATGGCAGATAAGCAAGTTGAAGAATACTTGGGTGTTCTTGAGCCTATTTTGACGAAGATTATTGTTACGCGTAATTCTTGGCGCGACCGTGTAATGGATCCGGAAGAACTCGAAAAGATTGCTGTAGGCGTATTTGGCGAGGACCGCGTAATTCGTGTCGACGAGTTGCCGGATGCTATTCAAACTGCTGTTGATTTAGTTGATGAAGACGATGAGCTTGGTGTGGGCTATGGTCACGGAGTGCTTATTTGCGGTAGTTTCGTCACTGCAGGAGACGCGCGCACAATGCTTCTTGAGCACGTGAATCCGGATTTAAAAAAGCCGAAGGATCAGCGCGTAGCAATCCACCCAAATATTGACGAGTCCTGAAAATTAAGCAATCTTTTGCTACTTAATTCGCAAAGATTTAGCTTTTTCTACAGTATTTTTTACGAGTACTGCTTGAGCGTCAACTAACGGTATTTGCGGAAGAGGGAAAGCTTCATTAAGCACGCTTAATTCTGTGCAACCCAAAATAAGTGCGTCGCAACGGCATGCTCCTGCAGGGTCGAGCATGTCGCTTAAAACGGACTCGTAACGGCGCAAATTAAGATCGCCTGTGCCTTTTACATCATCATAAATAAGTGATGTAATGCGTTTTTGCAAATCGTCGTCTGGTGCTACGAATGTGTATCCTGCTTCTTCTATAGCGCGCTGATACACTCCAGCTTTACGCGACCCTGCAGTACCTAAGAATCCAATACGGTTACATTTAGACTTTGGGTAACGTTTAGAAACTTCAGCTACAGCACCACGCGGCATATGCATAATTGGCACGTCGGTAAGTGCTTGGAACTTATCGTAAAAGTAATGAGCAGTATTGCACGTGAGCACAATAAATGAAGCACCCATCGCAGTTGCTTTAGCTATGTCGTCTGCAAGAGTAGGGAATGGGCTTTCGGATGATTCGCCAACAATATATGCTGTTCTATCTGGCACAGAAGCATCATTGAACACCACATAATCTAAAAACTCTTGATCGTTATGCGCATGCGTTTCTTTGTTAAGTAAACGAATATAGCTTTCTGTTGCAAGTGTGCCCATGCCGCCAAGTACAGCAAAAAACGGACGTTTCATTGTCTCATATTCCCTTCAAAGTTACGTAATAATTTTCACGCTTTGTTGCGGAAAAATTCTGCGTAACGTCTTGTGTAGATTGAAAACATATGACGAATCATCAACCAGCGTAGCAGATTCATATCTTTTTTATATTCTAGCGTAGTGCCCCAATCGCCGCGACGAATCATATTAAGACCGCGCTTCTTTTCATCGCCTTCTGCTACATAATTGCAAAATATCGATCGCGGAATCTCCATCCACAGCTTTTCTCCATGGCCGAACACAGTATTTCCATCAAAAGGCTTATGGTCAATTAAATCTTCAACAAAATATTTAGCAATATTAAATCCGTTTAAAGTGACGAAATAGCTTGAACGTCCTTGACGTAAATTGATTTCAAAAAGCTTATACTTTCCGTCTCTCTCATCGTATTTCATATCAAAATTAGCTACGCCAACATAACGTATATCTTCCAAAAATGCTTTAATATTTTGGAAAACTTCCTCATTGTAGTCTGGAATAATAGCTGCATAATTTCCGATTGCTTCTGGAGTTGGATCCTCCAGCAGAGGGTGTCCTAGAAACATCATGCGCACATGATGGTCGCTATCAACGTAAGCATTTAGCACACGCATGCGGCTGTCGTCTCCAGGAATAAAGTCTTGCAAAATCATTTCGTCATCGTAGCCAGCTTTGTACGAGCGTTGAATAAGAGTATCAAGTTCTTGCGGAGTATTGATAATAAAAGCTTTTTTGCGTCCCTCAAAATCAATATCAAGCCATTTAGTGCTATTCGCTGGTTTCATAGCAATAGGGAAGCTGAATGGCAAATCTTCATAAGCGTGCGCCGCTACTTCTTGAGCGTTTACAACTTTAGTTTTTGGATGAGGAAGATTGTATTTTTCACAAGTTTTATAGAATGAGCTTTTAAGGCTAAGCTGGCGATTGAGCGAATTTGGCAATGTGTGGAAAGCAAAATATTCGTGCAATTCATCACCACATTGGCTTAGAAGGTTCGCATATACGTCGCCGCAAGGAATAAGCAGAAGCTTGGTATTAGGATGCTCTTGATGCCATGATTTAGCAAAATTAAGCATTGTATTGCGGAATGTAGGAAGTTCTCCAAAGCCTGGAACAATTCTCACATCTACAATTTTGCTAAATTTCGTAGGTGAAAGTTGGAAGTGCGCAAAAGCAATTGAAGTAATGCCATATTCTTCATGGAATGCTCGAGCCATGCCGTATGCGTTTATATCGCTACCGAGTAACACAGGTTGAAATCGTTGATTCTTCATTTGTATCTTCTTCATTTGTTTTAGTTTGTTATTTAGTTTGTCTTAGTTTGTTAGCTAGGTTGTTATTTAGTTTATGTAGTAATTGCGTTTATTTTATTCGTATATTTTCGTACTTTCGCATAAGCGTATTACAGACCAAAAAGACGCTTTATTACGAATGAATCACCCTCATACGGCACATGCTTTCGTTTGTTTTTAATCCAACGTTCATCGCCCTTACCAATAGCAAGAAGAATGTTTAATCTTCCATTTTTTTGTTCGCTACTTGCTGCATCGTTGTAAGCATATTCTATTGCTTCAGCTCTGTCGATAATAATGCGTGAAGAAACATTCGTGTTCGTAACATAACTTTGCATATCCTCGCAAATATGCATTACGTCTTCAGTATCAGTATCTTCAGTAGTGAAAATAAACTGTTCTATGCGGTTTTGCGCTGCTTCAACAATCTCTTTACGGCGGTCGACAGCTTTATCTCCTGTGGAACCAGTTATTAGCGTAATTCGAGGATTAAATTTGCCGTAGCGTTCTTCTACAAAGTCAAGAACTGATTTTGTAGAAATGTAGTTATGAGCATAGTCGACAACTGCAATCATGTTTGAGTGCGTGTCTTTGAAAACTTCCATGCGTCCAGAAATTTTCACGTTCTCAATAGCATGTAGTGCGTGTAAATCAGTATCCTGATTAATTCCCAATTCTCCTGCAATAGCGATCGCAGCTAAAGCATTTTCGTAGTTAAAATCTCCTGCAATAGACAATGCGAATTCGTCAATAGGGCAGTAGTGCACGTCTTCTTCGTAGTCGCTATCTTCGTAGTCGCTATCTTCGTAGTCGTCGTCTTCGCTTGAGTCTCGCATAGCGATGCAATGTGATTCACTATTTTCTACTGGCATTGCAATGTAGTCAGGAGTAAGTAATTCCGTGTAATCGTTATCGTTCGCAGGAGCGCAATAATTTATGCGATCGTCGTCAAGATCGTCGAAATTGTCATTTTCGCAAGCATCGCCTTCTATTTCATCTTTTTTAATGCGCGCAAAAGTTGTTACGAGCACATTGTTGCGTTCTGCATCTTGTAAAAGAAGATCTGCGTGATCTGTATCAGAATTTAGTACTAAACGCTTAGTATTTGCAATAATTTGTCGTTTGCAATACAAGTAATCTTCAAAAGTTGGGTGCTCAATAGGACTAATGTGGTCTGGGCTAATGTTTAAGAATGCTGCAACATCGAATTTAAGACCGTATACGCGATTCACCTTATAAGCTTGCGAAGAAACTTCCATAACAAGATACTTCATGCCGTTATCTACAGCTTCGCGCATCATTTTGAAAGCATCAAAACTTTCAGGAGTAGTTAAATTAGATTCAACGTAATTTTTTCCGTCTACGCAATTATCTACTGAAGAAAACAGTGCTGCTTTACCGTGCGAATGGGAGTTTAGAATAGCGTGAGTAAAGTAGGCTGTAGTTGTTTTGCCTTTAGTTCCAGTAATTCCAACAATAGTGAGTTTTTCTTGTGGATTTCCAAAGAATGCTGCTGCAAGCACGCTCATTGCTTTTTTAGCATCCGTAACAATTAAACCAACAGCTTTTGTGTATTGCGCGTAGCTTTGTTCAGCAACATATGCAGCAAGTCCTTTGTTGTCTGCATCTAAAAGATATTCCGACTTAAAATTGCCTTTAATAAACAGAAGTGTTCCAGGTTTAATATCGCGAGTATCGTAAGTTGCGTTAGTAAAGCACTCATCTGCATCAATATTTGGGAAATAATACGGATTTAAAGACCATATTTCATTACGAGAGTGAGTAGAGTCTACAGTTTTTTCTTTAGTATTAGCACTATTAGCACTATTAGTATCTTCTGCTCTACAATATTGAATCATTTCGCGCAACAAACCATAGTGCTGCAAAATTTCACTTGCGCTTGCTAATGACAACGTGTTATGCATGATCATAATTTACTTCTTTTCACCAAATGTTTTATAGCCATGTTCCAGTAATAGGCTCACGTCCGTGAGATTGCAGCCATTGATTGAAGCTATCTCGCCAATTAATATAAGCTTCGCGCTGCCAATCCATCATAGTGTTCAGCCTCATGCAACTTACTGACTCATATAGTTTGCTCATTGGAGCAATCAAATCAAGAGCTGCAACTGTGTCTGCTGTAGCATCGTGGAAATCTCCGATTGGTTCAACTCCGTAAAATTGAGATGTAATAGTGAGAGTACGCTTGCCGGATCTTCTAGAAACAGCTCTATCGATAACAAGAGGGTCAACAGTAAGAATGTCATTAGCGTTTAGTGCATGTACTGAACAAGTTGCGCGTTCTTCTAGCGCAGTAAGATGCCAACGCTTCAAGTCGTGACGTAACATTGAAATATCAAATGGAGCGTTATAAGCAAGTAGTGGAATATTCTTAGCTTGAGCCATGCTTACTGCGCGCGCAAGGAATTCAAGTTCTTCTTCAGGCTCTCCGCCGTGTTCTTTGAGGTATTCGTCTGTGAAACCATTTACTTCGCTTGCCTTAGGATTCATAGGCTTATGAGGGTTAATTAACCAAGTGGATACCACATCTCCAGCGTGAGCTAGTTCAGGATTGCGTAATACTAGAGTTGCAGAAACAATGGCATCTTTACCAATATTTGCACCTGTAGTTTCAGTGTCGAAACCAAGTAACCATGATTCAGCAAGTAATGTATTCTCATCTTGCTTAGGTGCTAAATCTAAAGCATTTAACAATTCTTGAATATGAGTTGGCATAGTCACAATACTACCGCAATGTCACGCAATGTCACACTATGCCGCGCTGCGTTATTGTGCTGCGATGTGTTATCATCTCGCGTTGCGCTACACTATGCAACACGATAAATCAGTAGCTATATGTGCAAAGTAAAAGTATTATTGACTATATGAGTGAGCAAATCGAGAAGACAAATGTTATGTGCTCTAAAAGCGTAAGAGCTAAAAAACAAAGTGCAAAAAATTGTAATGCTCGCTTATTTAGTGATCGTTTAGTAGATACTAAGCAAAGTTCTGCAATAGAAAGTCGACGCAAAAGATTTGAACAACTTGTATCTACTTGCGTTGATCCTTTATACACTCAAGCTATGCGTCTTACGCAAAATGCGCAGGATGCGCAAGATTTAGTGCAAGATACTTTTGAGCGCGCTCTTAAATCTTTTGAAACTTTTCAGCCTGGAACAAATTTTGCTGCCTGGATTAACAGGATTGAACGAAATTTGTATTTTAATCAGTACGCGAAAGCGAAACGAAGCCCTAAACGTGCTAACGATGAAACTGGTGACTACAATGATTGGGATATTTATGAAGCTTCTAATCATTGCGCAAAAGGAATGCTTTCTGCTGAACAAGAATATTTAGAAGGGTTTGCTCCACAAGAGATTATTGCGGCGCTTAGTAAGTTGCCGCCTGAGCGCAGAAAAGTTTTTATTGAAGTTGCTATTCGAGGTAAATCTTATAAGCAAATTGCGCAAGAAGAAGGCGTAAAAATAGGAACCGTTATGAGCAGACTTAACCGCGCTCGCATGCAACTTAAACGTGAGCTTTCTGATTATTCTGATTATTCTTGTGAATAAAAGTATGCTAAAACGAAAAAGCCCACGATTTACGTGGGCTTTACAGTATGTATAAGCGAATTTATAGCTTAAGCATTTGGCCTTTTGCCATGATTCGCTGCTTTTTTACGACGCGCCTTGCGCTTGCGGCCACGCATACCCATAATGCACTCCTTAACGATTAATGAACAACCTTAGGGATTATCGCACGTTGCCAAGACGTTATATTTGCTAACGTACTAATCTCGTGCGAGTAATCACTTTTTGGTAGCAATATTTGCAGTAATAAAGCTTATGTTGCTTATGCTGCTATATCAGCTACAGTTGCGTTTAATAATGTTACGATATCTTGAGGATTAAGAACTACGTCCAATCCTCGTTTTCCTCCAGAAACAAGAATCTCATCAAATTGCATTACGCTACTATCTAGTACTGTTTCATGATGAGTTTTTTGTCCGAATGGTGAAATTCCGCCAACTACGTAGCCGCTTTCTCGTTGCGCAACTTCTGGGCTTGTCATACTTGCTTTCTTTGCGTGTACGGCTCCTGCAATTGCTTTCATATTGAGACGTCCGTTTACTGGAACAATTCCAACTACTCGCTTTTCACCAGTGTCAACCATAAGAGTTTTGCAAACTTGAGCTGCGCTTACGCCTAGCTTCTCAGCAGCCTCAATTCCGTAGCCGTCGTCCATGTGATCAGCGTCATGCTCGTATTGTGCTATGCGGAAGGTGATGCCTGCGTTTTCGAGTTGCGCAATAGCAGGAGTTGCTTTTCCGGTTTCTGCATGTTTTTTACTCATTTTGTTACCGTGCCTTATACTCAACTATCAAATTGTGTTACATGATATGCTATACCGACTGTTGACTTAATGTATATTAAACATATTGTTGCGCGAGTTTTGGGGCTGGCGTTTGGCTGGCGTGTTTCTGAAGTGGCTGTGTGAGATAGGAATTGCTTTTAGCTGTGGCGCGAGTTTTGGGGGATTTCTTTCCTCGCGCGTCCCGTCCTTCGTGCGCTCTGGCTGCTAAAAGTGCTTATTGCGTTCGCTTTTCTTTAAAGAATGTAGCTTCTCAGTCCTCTTTTAGCGCTCGTAAAGAAATCCCCCAAACTCTGCGTGCTTAATCGTTAATAACCGTGTCTATCGCAGAGATTTTTCGATTTTTCTTCTTCGCTTGGCGAATCAGCAGCCTGCGGCTCTGACGTTCGCCGCGCTCAGTGCGAAAAATCTCAAATCTCTACCTTACTGGTATTCGTACCTCTCAAGCAACACCCACCCCTCACACGTTAATTCACTCACAATTGTTTCTGGTGTGGTGGGAAGAGTGTCTGGAGTGGCGCATGCAGTAGCACGGATGTTAGTGTTCGCTAATCAACGGGAATCAGTGCCTGTGCAGAGCACAATTGCAAAACTTCATGAACGTGCAAGATTCAATCAGTGCGAAAAATCTCAAATCTCACCACACTAATATCCATGCGACTGAATGATTACGAAATTAATATTGAAAATAAATAATATAATAAACCCATTGTGGAGCTTAGAAAGCAGCACAAGGGGTTTATATATTAAATATTCGCACAATCAGCTATTGCTGATCGATGCTTAGCGAAATCACTCGGAGATTTCAGCGAAGTAAAGAAGGGTGCGAATCATGTTGGAGGTGAAGCCGTACTCGTTGTCGTAGAAGGTAACGGTACGAGCCAAAGTTACACCGTCAACAGTGTTCACATCGGTCTGAGTTGGATCGAAAACGCCACCGTGGGTGTCGCCGATGATATCAGAAGACACGATGCTGTCTGCATTGTAACCGAAGTACTCGCAGTTTTCGAAAGCCTTCTTGAAAGCGTCGTTAATTTCTTCAGTGGTTGCTGGCTTCTCAAGAACAGTAGTCAACTCGGTAACAGAGCCGTCTGGAACCTGAATACGCTGTGCGTGACCCTGGAGCTTGCCGTTAACTTCTGGAACAACCTTGCCGATTGCCTTAGCAGCGCCGGTGGAGTGCTCAATGGTGTTGCAAGCTGCGGAACGGTTGTTGCGTGGCTTGGAGCCGCGTGGGCCGTCGAGAATCATCTGAGTGCCGGTGTAGGCGTGAATTGTGGTCATGAAGCCGGACTTGATTCCCCAGTTGTCTTGAAGCAACTTCACCATTGCAGCCATGGAGTTGGTGGTGCAAGAGCCAGCGGAAACAATGTTGTCAGAAGCCTTCAAGATTTCGTGGTTAACGCCGAACACAACTGTTGGAGTGGTTTCGTCCTTAGCAGGAGCAGAAATAAGAACCTTCTTAGCGCCTGCGTTCAAGTGAGCCTGGGACTTTTCTGCAGAAGTGTAGAAACCGGTGCATTCGAGAACGAATTCAACGCCATCGTTCTTAACCCATGGAATGTTATTTGCGTCTTTTTCGGCGTAAACCTTATAAGTCTTGCCATCTACAACGATTGCGTCTTCGGTGGAGGTTACCTCAACTGGGGTGCCGTCATCGTGGCGGAATGTGCCGTGGGTGCTGTCATACTTGAGCAAGTAGGCGAGCATCGAAGGGGTGGTCAGATCGTTGATGGCTGCGACTTCGATGTCACCTGCTTGACCGCCGCGAGCCTGAAGCTCAAAAATACGACGGAATGCGAGACGACCGATACGACCGAAACCATTAATACCAATCTTGACTGTCATGTGGTTCTCCCTTGAGTGAGACCTCGTGCGCAACGTTTAAGCCGCGCTATTTTCGCGATGAAAACTCACGCATTTAGGTCATCGTTATTTGAATTAACGGTGTTCATTTTAGTGTGCGGTATGTACGAAGAGTTGTAATATAGCTCACTTTTATTGCAATTGTGCATTGTGAGAACAGTGAGCGTTAACATGCTGTGTTTTATGAGTGTTTTTGTGAATTTTTTGATAGTTTCCAGTTGCGTTTTTGCATAACATTTTACGAATCAATATTGTTCAATTGAACAACGCATGTAATTTTAAAAAGAAAAAAGCTGACGAGTTTTTTAAAGTAAAAGATTCTCGTCAGCCATTTGTGCAAACTAAAGTTTTCGCCTATTCGTTATACGTCATTGCTTCAGCAGCTGCAGTAGTCGAATATGTTGGAGTAGTCTCGCTTTCAAGAGGAACTGCTAATGCTTCCGATATAGAAGTATCAACTTCGCCTAAATCTCCGATTGGTCTTTTAAACCAGCTCACCTGTGGCAATGGAGTGTTAATAGGGAAGGTTACAATAAGTGTTCCTTCATGAACGTCAATATGAGCTGGCGTATCATTTAATAATTCATTACTTAAACCTTGTACAGCATCTCCATGCATGGTTGCGTGTTTAAGCTGATACTTTAATCCAACTTCATTTACATCATTAGAAACTGGAGTATGAGAAAAAACGGAAACTATGCGCAAATCATCTCCAGATGATGCTGGAAAATCAAGAGATCCGTCATGTATTGCTGTAACAATTTGACCGTCGCCGTACAAGAATCCAATTCCACCGCGACGAGCTAAACGAACCATAAGTTGAATATTAGAAATAGTATGGTCAACTCGACCACCTAATCCGCCAAAAATATGAAATTCTCGAGAGCCTTTAGCCCAACCGACTTTTAACGCAGAAAGTAAGTCCGGATCATCTTTTTCTGCAGGCAATCTAGTAATAACTGCATCAGTAGGGAGTTTTAATCGAACAGAGTCAAAATCGCCGATGAGTGCATCCACATGCAAACCTAATTTACATGCATGATCCCAGCCTCCATCAGCTGCAATTGTTAAAGCGCGATCTGGCACATGTTCACGCGTATGATCGTAATAATCTCCTGCTGCTAATACTACGCAGCGTTGCAAAGGTTCCATAGCAACATAATAACGCTGCATTTGTACTGATGGCATACATTTATAACAAGAGTTTATAAGCGTAGCGTCAACCAACATTTGACTATGTTTTATGCCATTTTTTGGATTTGATATTAGCGTATTTGATTGCTTTTATTTCGGCAAATACAGGAATTTTTAGACTAATACTCGCTTAACATAAAGTGCTTGGTGTAATATTGCATGGCAAGTTAGATTTTCCAAGTTATTATGGATTTTCGTTAATTATTTGCTAGTAGACTAACGTAATGCTGTGTTGTATATTCTACGAGGAGAAATAAATGTGCGGAATTGCAGGGTTCATTAATGACACCCCAATTAACGTCAAAAGCCAAATTGTAAAAGATATGACAGATGTGATTGCGCATCGTGGTCCTGACGAGTATGGAACTATGATTGACGAACACGCAGCACTCGGTTTTCGTCGACTTAGCATTATAGATCTTCACGGTGGATCCCAACCTATGTACAACGAGGATGGGAATCTTGCAGTTACTTTCAATGGCGAGATTTATAACTACAAGCCACTTCGCGAAGAACTTATTAAAGCTGGTCACACTTTCCACACTGATTGCGACACAGAAGTATTAGTGCACGGCTACGAAGAGTGGGGTAAAGGCTTACTTAATCGTTTACGCGGAATGTTTGCATTCGTTATTTGGAACAAAAGTACTCAAGAATTGTTCGGCGCTCGCGACCATTTCGGTATTAAGCCTTTTTATTATGCGCAAATGAACGGTACTTTTATGTACGGATCCGAAATTAAATCTTTACTGCGCCATCCAGATTTTAAGAAGGAACTTAACGAAAATGCGCTTAAGCCGTTTATGACATTCCAATATCCTGCAATTAACGAAACTTTCTTCAAAGGCGTTTTTAAGCTGCGTGAAGGTAATTGCTTTACGTATAAGAATGGCGAAATGAAGATTGAGCAATATTACGATCCTAATTTCAAAGAAACAAAGCAACGCTTGAATGAATTAGTTGATTCTATCGATAAAACAGTTTGTGATTCTGTTCAAGCTCACCAAATTGCAGATGTTGAAGTTGGTTCGTTCCTTTCTTCTGGAGTTGATTCAAGTTATGTTGCCGCTGTTGCGCGCCCTGAACACACATATTCTATTGGTTTTGCTGGTGGAAGATACAATGAATCCAAACAAGCAAGCGAATTGGCAAAAATTATTGGCTTAAACAATAAATCTGAAATTATTGACGCTGCTGACGCATTCCGTTATTTCCCACAAATTCAGTGGTATTTGGACGAACCTGATTCTAACTTCTCTTGCGTCCCATTATTCTTCCTTGCAAAATTAGCTTCGCAAGATTTACGCGTTGTGCTAAGCGGTGAGGGAGCAGATGAATTATTTGCAGGATACATTGATTATGGTGTTCACACGCGTTCTAAACTTATTAAAGTTGTGACTCGCATGCTTGCAAAGTTGCCAAAAAAGTTGCGTTACGCGATTGGTCGAGCTGCAAAGGGTAAGCATTTCCACGGAGCTTGGCATTTGTACGCTAATTTGGCTCCAGCTGAGGAGCATTTTATCGGTCAGTCAAAGGTTTTCAATGAGGAAGATGCTGTAAAACTTTTGAAGCCTGAGTATCGCAAAGGTCCTAGCGTTCGCAGCATTGTCGATGCTATTTACAATAGAATTGCTGGTAAGGGACTTTCTGAAGTGAAGAAAAAGCAATATCTTGATATGCATCAATGGATGCCAGGAGATATTTTGCTTAAGGCAGATAAAATGACGATGGCTCATTCTTTGGAGCTTCGCGTGCCTTTGCTTGATCGCGTGCTCATGGATGTTGCAGAAAAAGTTCCTACTAAATACTTAATTACTGACGAAAATACGAAGTTTGCTTTCCGACAAGCTGCGTCCCGTCATTTGCCAAAAGCTTGGTATGACAGAGAAAAGCTCGGTTTCCCTGTGCCAGTTAAGGATTGGTTGCGCGAGGAACGTTTTTATAAGATTGTGCGTAAGACGTTTGAAAGTGACGACGCTGCTAAATTCTTCGATAGAGATGCTTTACTTCGTATGATTGACGATAATTATGCAAAGAAAAATGACGATCGTCGTAAGATTTGGACAGTTTACACATTCCTGACTTGGTATGATGTGTACTTTAATCATGATGGATTGAAGCCTGAGCCAATGCAGTTAGCGTAGAAATAGAATAGTTCTAGCTTTGATTTGTGGCAGTCAAAACACGTTTCGTGTGTTGGCTGCCTTTTTGTCAAGGCTTCTAGTAGAATAGACATTCGGCTTGAGTAATCAAGAAAGTGGGATGTCCCCACCTGGAAGCCTACTGTGGTTTCGGGTTCATGACTTCGGTCACGCAAGTTGGCTTTTTGTGCTGCTTGCTGCGCTGTTTATAGCGTTTTATTGATATGAAGTAGTGAATCCTAATCTCTTGGACTTCTTGGTGTATTGCATCTTACAAGTATTTAGAAGGATTGGAGTCATCATTAGCGACGAACCACGCATTAACGAGGAAATTCGAGTCCCTCAGGTGCGCCTTATTGGTCCAAAGGGCGAGCAAGTGGGAGTTATCGCAACCTCTGTCGCGTTAAACCTTGCAAGGGAAGCTAACCTCGATCTTGTCGAAGTTGCACCTACTGCTAAGCCTCCAGTAGCCAAGCTTATTGACTACGGTAAGTACAAGTACAACGAAAAGATTAAGGCTCGTGAAGCACGTCGTAATCAAACCGTCGCAGAGGTTAAGGAAATTCGTTTCCGCCTTAAGATCGACGATCACGATTTCGATGTGAAGAAAGGTCATGTGCTTCGTTTCTTGAACGGCGGAGACAAGGTAAAAGTAACTATTATGTTGCGTGGCCGTGAGCAATCTCGTCCGGTTGGTGGCGTTGAATTGTTGCGCCGACTTGCAGATGAGGTCTCTGAAAGTGGCACAGTAGAGTTTGCGCCAAAGCAAGAAGGTCGAAATATTATTATGACTCTTGCTCCAAAAGGCAAGAAAATTCATACACAGTCTGAGCAGCGTCGTCGCGGCGCTGAATCTCGCGCTGAGCGTCAAGCTCGTCAGGCTGCTCGTCTTGCAGCTAAGCAAGAGGTTCAGTCACAAGCTGCAGCTGCAGTAAATGCTATGCAATCCGATCAACATCACAAGGAGGGCAGCAATGCCGAAGATGAAAACTAATTCCGCAGCGTCCAAGCGCGTTCGTCTTACCGGTACCGGTAAGGTGATGCACGATGGTAGCGCCATGCGCCACAACTTGGAGCACAAGTCGGCTCGTAAGCGTCGTGCTCTTTCTGAAGATAAAGTATTGGCTACTGCGCAGAGCAAGAAGCTTAAGGGCTTGCTCGTTAAGTAAGTAACAAGTAAGAATTGCTTGTAAACGAATACGCAATCGAAAATTTTTAAGAAAGCTGAGGAATACTTATGGCACGAGTAAAGCGCGCAGTAAACGCTCACAAGAAGCGTCGCGTTGTTCTTGAGAGGGCTTCTGGCTACCGCGGTCAGCGCTCCCGTCTTTATCGCAAGGCAAAGGAACAGCTGCTCCACTCATTTACTTATAACTTCCGCGACCGCAAGGCTCGCAAGGGTGATTTCCGCAAGTTGTGGATTCAGCGCATTAACGCAGCAGTTCGCGCTGAAGGCATCACTTACAATCGCTTCATTCAGGGCTTGCACTTGGCAGGCATCGAATTGGATCGTCGCGCTCTTGCTGAGCTCGCAGTTTCCGATATTGAAGCTTTCAAGGCTGTTGTTGAAGCTGCTAAGGCTGCATTGCCAGCTGATGTAAACGCTCCAGTTGAAGCCTGATTTTGCTTTAATAGAGTTCTATTTTAAGCCCACCAATTTAGGTGGGCTTTTTCTTTTAAATCAACAAATTTACTTATTAGCTATAATTATTTTTATGCGCTCAAATCTTGATTCTGACAATAAGAAAAATAATATTCCTAAAGAGTTTGCACTTTATATTCAACGCTTTATTGCGCATATTGATATTGAGCGTGGTCTTTCTAAAAAAACAGTATCTGCGTACGCTTCAGATTTGCAAGATTACACATGCTGGCTTTACGACGAACGAAAAATAAAAGATATTACTACTATTTCTCAATTAGATATTGAATCATACATTCGAACTTTGAATGAATTAGGGTTGGGGACTAGAACAGTTGCGCGTCGACTTGCGAGTATTCACGAATGGCATCGCTTTATGCTTGCTCATGGCGACATACAAGCTGACGTTTCAGCGCAAGTAAAAGCTCCAAAACAAGCCGAGTATTTGCCGGATGTTTTAAGTATTGAAGAAGTAAATAGAGTTATTGAAGCTGCAGGGAATTTTGGAAGTTCCGATGCTATTTCGATTAGAGATACTGCGCTTCTCGAGTTTTTATACGCTACTGGAGCGCGAATTTCGGAAGCAGTTGGCGTAAAATTCGAAGATATTGATTTAAACGAGTCTGTTGTAAAACTTACTGGTAAAGGCTCTAAGCAGCGTTTAGTTCCGATTGGTGGGTGTGCTATTCGTGCTCTTCGTAACTATATGGAGAAATCTCGCCCAGAATTAGCGTTAAAGGGTAAGCGTGAATTGCACACAATCTTCTTAAATAAGAGAGGTAATGCACTTTCTCGCCAATCAGCATGGGGAATAGTAACGCAAGCTGGCGAGCGCGCAAAACTTGACAAACCATTGCATCCGCATACGCTACGGCATTCTCTTGCAACGCATCTTATTGCAGGTGGTGCTGATGTGCGCACAGTTCAAGAGTTGCTTGGACATGCTTCAGTTACAACAACTCAAATTTATACGCATATTAGTCCCGACGCATTAGTTGAAGCTTACGTAATGAGCCATCCTCGAGCTAAATAATTTTATGTTCAGAGTTTCGTGAGTATACCTGTTGATAGAGTGGGGAACATGCCTACTGATTTACTTGGACGCGAATACGAAACTTTTCATGCGCCAGAGCCGTTAACTTCACACGGTCCTGCTCGCATTATTGCAATGTGCAACCAGAAAGGTGGAGTTGGTAAAACTACAAGCTCCATTAATATTGCTGGCGCACTAAGTCAGTATGGTCGTCGCGTTTTGATTGTTGATTTCGATCCGCAAGGTGCAGCAACAGTTGGACTTGGAATTAACGCAAATGCGCTTGATAATACAGTTTATACGGCATTATTTGATTCGTCTGTAGACGTTCACGACGTAATTCGTCATACTGAAACAGAAAATATTGATATTATTCCTGCAAATATTGATTTATCTGCAGCTGAAGTTCAGTTAGTAACTGAAGTAGGACGAGAGCAAATATTAGCAGGCGTATTGCGCAAAGTGCGCGACGAATACGATGTTATTATAGTCGATTGTCAGCCTTCTCTCGGCTTGCTTACTGTAAATGCGTTAACAGCAGCTGATGGCGTGATTATTCCACTTGCTGCAGAATTCTTTGCTCTTCGAGGCGTGGCTCTTCTTATGCAATCAATTGAGAAGGTACAATCTCGTATTAATCCAAATCTTAAAGTATTTGGCGTTTTGGTTACTATGTATACACGCACTTTGCATAGCGAAGAAGTCTTACAGCGCATTTACGAAGCTTTCCAAGATAAAGTTTTGCATTCCGTGATTTCGCGTTCTATTAAGCTGCCAGATTCTACAGTTGCTGCAGTTCCTATCACTATTTTTGCTCCTGAACACAAGACTGCAAAAGAGTACCGCGAAGTTGCGCGTGAGCTTATTGCTAAAGGTGTTGTTGCTTAAGTTCTTGTGATTCTGCGTTAGTGTATTTTGTAATGCTGTCTTAGCTCGCTAGTAAAATCGGTGCGGTTTGGCAGCTTACCTATTTGGGCGCTCGTCAATAAGGTATATAGCTACTGTTTTAGCTGATGTTTATAGCTTAAATGGTTGCATGTTAATAATTACTTAAACGCGAAGAATGGAAGAGGTTTGTGATGACTGTTCGCGGTGATATTCGAAATGTGGCAATTGTGGCGCACGTAGACCACGGTAAGACCACTCTGGTAAACGCCATGCTTCAGCAGTCGCACGTATTTTCTGAGCGTGAAGAAGTTCCAGATCGTGTTATGGATTCCAATGATTTGGAACGCGAAAAGGGCATTACTATTCTTGCTAAGAACACTGCTGTTCAGTACACAGGTCCATTAGCTGAAAAGTATGGTCATCCAGAAGGTATCACGATTAACGTTATTGATACTCCAGGTCACGCTGATTTCGGTGGTGAGGTCGAGCGTGGTATCTCTATGGTTGACGGCGTTGTTTTGTTGGTTGACGCTTCTGAAGGTCCTCTTCCACAGACTCGCTTTGTGCTTCGTAAAGCTTTGGAAGCTAAGCTTCCTGTTATTTTGTGCGTAAATAAGGTAGATCGTCCAGATGCTCGTATTGAAGAAGTTGTTGGCGAATCTACAGATTTGCTTCTTGGCTTGGCTCAGGATGTTGTCGAGGAAGGTATTGACCTCGATCTCGACGCTTTGCTTGATTTGCCAGTGATTTATTGCGCTGCTAAAGCTGGTTACGCTTCTGTTAATCAGCCTGAAAATGGTGGTTTGCCAGATAACGATAATTTGGAGCCATTGTTTGATTCTATTATTTCAAACATTCCAGCTCCTGAATACGAAGAAGGCGCTCCTCTTCAAGCTCATGTTGCAAACATTGATTCCTCTGACTTCTTGGGTCGTCTTGGTTTAGTGCGAATTTACAATGGTACTTTGGAAAAGGGCAAGACTTACGGTCTTTCCCGCGTCGACGGTTCCATTGAAAACTTCCGTGTTTCTGAGCTTCTTCGCACTCAAGGTTTGGAGCGCACTCCTGTAGCTTCTGCAGGTCCTGGCGATATTGTTGCTGTTGCTGGCGTAAACGACATTATGATTGGCGAAACAATCGTTGACCAAAACGATCCAAAGCCGCTTCCATTAATTCATGTCGACGATCCTGCAATTTCTATGACTTTCGGCGTAAACGATTCTCCTCTTGCTGGAACTGAAGGCAAAGATCATAAGCTTACTGCTCGTATGATTAAGGATCGTTTGGATCGCGAGCTTATTGGTAACGTTTCTATTAAGGTTATTCCAACTGAGCGCCCAGATGCTTGGGAAGTTCAAGGTCGTGGCGAGCTTGCTTTGGCTGTGTTAGCTGAGCAGATGCGTCGCGAGGGCTACGAGCTTACAGTTGGCCGTCCTCAGGTTGTTACCAAGACTATTGATGGTCAAATTAATGAGCCTATGGAAAGCACTACGATTGACGTCCCAGAAGAGTACATGGGTACCGTCACTCAGCTTATGGCTGATCGTAAGGGTCGTATGGATTCTATGAGCAACCATGGTTCTGGTTGGGTTCGTTTGCAATTTACCGTTCCTTCTCGCGGTCTTATCGGTTTCCGCACAGCTTTGCTTTCTGCTACTCGCGGAACTGGTATTGCAAGCTCTATTTCCGCCGGTTATGCTCCATGGGCTGGTCAGATTGTGACTCGTCAGAATGGTTCCATGGTTTGCGACCGTAAGGGTGTTGCAACTCCTTATGCTATGCAGCGTTTGCAAGCTCGTGGCGTCTTCTTCGTTGACCCACAAAGCCCGGTTTACGAGGGTCAAATCGTTGGTATTAACAACAAACCAGACGAGTTGGATGTAAATATTACGCTTGCTAAGCACATGACTAACATGCGTTCTTCAACTGCTGACGTGCTTGAAACTTTAACTCCACCAATCAAGATGAGCTTGGAAGAGTCTCTTGACTTCGCTAACGAAGATGAGTGCGTGGAAGTTACGCCTGAAGCAATTCGCGTGCGCAAAATTATTTTGAGCCGCGATGAGTGGTACAAGTGGCGTGCTAAGCAGCGTCGTCAGAACAACAACGCTGCGTGATAATCGCAATATACCAATTAGTAATGAAACGTTAGGTTTTATTATGTCGTCGAAACCGTGGTCGCATCGCTTGCCTTCGTGGGGCAGGTATGCGACCACGTGTGTTTCTGCGCTAATATGCGCGTTGATTGGTACTTTTGCTCATCGCTGCGGTGCAATGGATAACATTCCTTACGGATTCGTATTATCTATGCTTTTGCTGTTTTTGTCTGCTTGGTCTGCAAGATCTCGTAGTGGTTGGAGTGGTTTACTTATTCACGCAATAGTTTTCTCCGCGTTTGCTTGGATTCTCGCATTAGGTTTTATTGGCAGTGCAATTCTTGTACCTGTTGGTTTCACAATACCGTTGCCATGGTGTTCGCAATATGTGGGATATTTGTGGCTTTACGGCGTTCTTGTTGCTCACGTAGTTTTGCTTTGTATGCCTCAGCGTTGGTTTGTTGTTGAATAGTAAAATAAGTGAAGAATTTGCAATAATTTAAGCGCAACTTCGCCGTAAGTTTTGCATACAAAGAAGTATTAAGCAGTATTAAGCAGTATTAAGCAGTATTTTTACAATAGTCTTGCTTACAATATTCTTAACTGCAAGAGTTTTAAGGAATACTTATGAATAGTAGTAACAGTAAGTTCTCACGTAGATTATGCTATTTAGGGCCGGAAGGTTCTTTTACTCATCAAGCAGCTTTAAAAGTTCAACAGCAGTTACAATCATTTGATAATTTGCAACTTATTCCAACTGCTTGCGAGAATGTTCTTAGTGTTGCTAGTGAAATTGAAGAAAATCACCATTGGGGTGTTATTGCGTGGGAAAACAATATTGAAGGCGTTGTAATACCTAATTTAGATTTACTAATTGATGCAAAGAATATGGTTGGTATTGCTCGCGTTGGCGTCGATATTAGTTTTGATGCTGTTGTTTGCAAATCAGATTCAATCGATAACTGCTCTACTATTGTTGCTCACCCTCACGCGTTAGCACAATGTCGTAAGTTTGCTCAAGAACGCGGATTGAAAGAAAAAACTGCGTCTTCAAATGCTGCTGCTTGTAGGGATTTAGTTCCTGGCGAAGTTGCTTTATGCCCTAGAATTTGTGCTGATTTATACGATAGGCAGATTGTGAGCGAAGCAGTTGAAGATTTTTCTGGCGCGCGCACTGAGTTTTTAGTGCTAGCTCCTCGAGATGAGGCTTTAAATTTTGTTAATACGCAGCGCGAAAATTTTTCATCTTTTTCATCAATTATTGCGTTTATTCCGCGTTGTACAGGTGCTGGCGTGTTAGCAAATTTGCTTGATGTTGTGCGCGATCACGGTCTTAACATGACTTCTTTTATGTCTAGGCCAATTAAAGGTCAAGGCGGTTTATACAGTTTTATTGCCACTGTTGATGCTGCTCCTTGGGATTCTACATGTAAAGATATGATTCAAGAGGTTGTTGAGCATGGCGATTGGGTTCGAGTTTTAGCAGTGTACCCTTCCGATAAGCGCAATAATCCGGTTATGAATGATTGGATGTTGCCTAATGGTGGAGTGTGTGTTGAGCCTTCGGTTGATGCTTTGCGTAATTTGAACGTATTGCGTGCAGAAAGAGAATTATTATGGTAGAAGATGCTGAGTTTTCTCAAAAATTTTCTGTCGGTATTGTAGGTCTTGGTCTTATTGGCGGATCTCTTGCAAAACGACTTGCTAAATTGCCGGAATGTAGAGTGTACGCTTGGAATCGTCATCATGATCCGTACGAAGAAGCTAAAAGTTTAGGAATTACTTGCGTAGACAATGTGCAAGATTTAGCTAAACTTCGCCCAAACGTTCTGATTTTGTGCAATGCTTTGTTTGCTATGCCAAGTATTTTGCAGGAAATCGCACCTTATATTGACAAATCTCGCACAACTATTAGCGATGTTGGAAGCGTAAAAACCTTAGTTCGAGAGCAAGTAAAAGACGCAGGTTTGCAAGATTGCTACGTTGGTGCGCATCCGATGGCTGGAAGTGAATTTACTGGTTGGAAAGCTTCTAGTGATGAGCTTTTAAATGGTGCTTTGTGGGCTTTAACTGTTGATGATTCTACTGAGTTTTGGCGAGTTCGCAATGTTTTGCAAATGATTGTTTCGCTATGCAAGAATCGCGCAATAGTTTTGGATGATGCAACGCACGATAATTCTGCAGCTCTTATTTCTCACATGCCTCACGTTGTTGCAACTGCTCTTGCAAATGTTTTGTGCGAACAACCTAATCGTGCAATCGCTTTGCAACTATCTGCCGGTTCTTGGCGAGATATGACGCGAGTTGCTCTTACGGATCCGCAACGCACGCGCGCTATGGTAAGCGAAAATCGGCATAATACTGCGAAATTATTGCGTTCCGTAATTTCTGAGCTAACTTTTGCTGCAAATATGTTAGATAATGATGTTGAAACCGCGGATGCTTTAGAGCAAGAGTTTTTTGCTAAAGCTCAATCGTGGAGAGAATATAAATACCAGCAGCGCAACTCGTCTAAAACTAATACGCAACAAAGCGACGATGAGAAGCAAAATGATGATGCAAATAGCAGATTGTGGAAGTATGATTCCAGAAGCAATTGGCAGAAAGATTTGCTGGATTCCGCGCGCTTAGGTGAGTCTATTGTTGAACTTTTCGGATCCAATACTGACGAATCTTCGCAACTCTTATTGCGTTCAGATAGTTCGCTAAGAAACTTATAATGCGAGTTTCTCTTTAATGTTGCGCGAGTTTTGATATTTTTTGCCTGATTGGATGCTTGCACGTTCATGAAGTTTTGCAGTTGCGCTCTGCGGACATTGAGTATTTATTGCTTAAAGAACACTAGCATCCGTGCTGCTGCACACGCCACACCAAACAGACAAACCACGCACCCATCCGCAGCTTAATTGCGCGACTTTAGTTGCACTTAGTAAACCACGCACTTTACGTAACTTTCTGCACGAGTCTATGAGTTTTGTGTTGTTGATTAGCGTGTTGAGAGGCTGGAAAAATTGTGTTCAGTGCTAAAAGAGGACTGAGGAAGCAACATTGTTAAAAGATAGGCGAACACAATAAAATGCTTTAACAGTTAAAGCGACGAAGGACGGGACGCACGCAAACACAAATTTTCCAGCCTCGTCAAAACCAAAAAACTAAACCAGTTACAAAACTCATAGACGATACTAAAGAATATCGAAAATAAAATTGCGAGGAAAGAAATCCCACAAAACTCGCGCCACATCAAACAACTTACACGCTAAGAGGTTTTTGGAATTTGCGTTCTGGGATTGGCTTTAATCGGTAAATAGTGTTGGCATCAATGAACATTTCTTCGGCAGCTCTAGTGCCGTTTGCTGCAGGATCTCGAAGCAAATGAAGCATTACACCGTCCCACTCGAGTACGTGCCCAATTGCATCATGATACTCGATTTTTTGCGTTCCATCGTTATTTTCTTCTATAATTTTGTAAGTTCTTACTACTATGCGTGAGCCTGCAGGTATTTGCTGTGGTAGTGTAGTTAAATTCCGTGTTTGTGTGTTCATAACATGCTCCTTGTTGTATTATGCATGTGACTGAAGTATATGGCAAACGTTTTGTTTTGAGCTTTTATGGAAGGTGAGTTAAGCATGAGAAACAATAAATCTGTTTCTGAAAATTTCTTAGGCTTACCTTCTAAATATATGAGTTTAATAGATGATTATATTGATTATGTTCGCGCTAATAAAGGCTTGGGGGAGCGCACACAGAAAGCTTATGCCAGTGATATTTTGCAATGTTTAGCATGGTGTAATCGGCACGGATTTAATAATATTTCGGAGCTTACTACGGATGATTTGCGTTCGTGGATGGCTGATGAGTCGCGAAGTCATGCGCGTTCAAGCTTGGCTCGCAAAGTAGTTGCGGTGCGTGGTTTTTTTGCGTGGTGTCAGCATGTTGAATACATAAGCAGTGATCCTGCAGAAATTTTGATGACTCCAAAAATTAAGAATATGCTGCCATCTGTTTTGGATGAATATCAAGCAGAATCATTAATGAATAATGTTGATTCTAAAGCTAATGTTTCATCTTCGTGTACCAAAAATCAGAAAGCTGTAGAACTTCGTAATGCTGCAATTCTGGAGCTTTTATATGCGACTGGTATTCGTGTTGGCGAGCTTACTAGTTTAAATATTCAGGATATTAATTTTTCCTCACACACTATAAAAGTTACTGGTAAGGGAAATAAGCAGCGCGTTGTTCCTTTTGGGGTTCCTGCTTATAAAGCTTTATCTGCTTGGATTTCTAAAGATGGACGAGAAATTTTATTGCGAAATTCTGTTGAAGAAGCAGTATTTCTTGGTGCTCGCGGAAAGCGTATTGATCAGCGTTTGGTAAGGCAGATTGTGCATGACGAGGCTAAAAGTGCGCATGTTCCGGATATATCTCCTCATGCTTTGCGGCATAGTGCTGCTACGCATATGTTGAATGGTGGAGCAGATTTGCGCGAAGTGCAGGAATTATTGGGGCATTCATCGCTTAATACTACTCAGCGCTACACTCATGTTTCTATTGAATCTTTAAAACGTAAGTATTCTCAAGCTTTTCCGCGTGCATGATATTAAATGTTTTTAGATATTTAATTATTCATGTTTAACATGTTTTTTACATAATAAATATTTTATTTACATTTATGTAATATATATGTACATGTAAAAAACAATAAATTTTACTGTTTGTATAATAAAATTTTCGATATTCATAATTAATTTTAGAATAAAATAATTAATTATTAGGAATATAGAATATTTTTTCTCATTTTTCTTTTGCTATTGCGTTGTTTGTAAAAATATGTATCATTGAATTTTAATCAATGAAGAGGCCTCGTAATTGGCTTGCAAGAATCCATCTGGCAATAAAAACCGGGTGGATTCTTACGTTTTAGCCTGTTCCTGACTTTTTCGTGATATGACAATCCTGCCTACCAGACGTTAGGAGAAAATATATGAAGAATAAGGCTTTAGCTTTTGCTGCTGCTGCCTGCTCGCTGGCAATGTTACTTGGTGGCTGTGGCTCTTCCGCTAAGAATGCAAAAACAAACGGTGGCAAGGTTATTATTACCGTTTCAAATTCTGAGCCGCAGAACGAATTAGTTCCTGGAAACATTAACGAAAACGCTGGCGCTCGTCCTGCCATGTTGGTTAATTCCACGTTGGTAACTTTCGACGAAAAGGGTAATCCTGTAAATGAGGATGCTGAAAGCATTACTCCAAATGCTGATGCCACCCAGTACACCGTTAAGGTTAAGAAGGGAAAGAAGTTCAGCGATGGTACTCCTATTACCGCTGAGAGCTTCACTAAAGCTTGGAGCTTCGTTGCTAACGCTAAGAACGCTCAGAAGTGCGCTTCCTTCTTCCAAACTATTAAGGGTTATGCGGATTTGCAGAAGGACGGCACCAAGGGTGACGAGCAGCTTTCTGGTTTGAAGGTTGTTGATAAGAATACTTTTACTGTTGATTTGGAACAGCCAGATTCTGTATTCCCAATTAAGGTTGGTTACTTGGCATTCGCTCCACTTCCAGAATCCTTCTACAAGAATCCAAAGGCTTATGGCGAAAAGCCAGTTTCTTCTGGTCCATACTTGTTCAAGTCTTGGGATCACAACAAGCAGATTGAAGTTGTGAAGAACCCAGATTACGAGGGTCCACGTAAGGCTCAGAATGATGGTGTTACTTTCAAGGTTTACACAGATGGCAACGCTGCATACCGCGACGTTCAGGCTGGAAATCTCGATATGACCGATAACATTCCAGATACGCAAACTAAGACTTTCCAGAAGGATACAACTGTTAAGGCTTACAACCGTCCAGGTTCTGTAATTCAGCAGTTCACTATTCCTTCAAGCCTCCCACACTTCGATGTGAATACTGAAGAGGGTAAGCTTCGTCGTCAAGCTATTTCTATGGCTATAGATCGTAAGGTAATCATAGACAAGATTCTTAATGGCACTGCTTCTCCTGCAAACGAATTTACTTCTCCATTGACTCCAGGCTATAAGGCTGATCTTAAGGGTCATGAGAACACTGAATTTAATGCAAAGAAAGCTAAGGAACTTTGGGCTAAGGCAGATAAGATTTCCAAGTATGATGGATCTCTTACTTTCTCCTACAATGCTGATGGAAACGCAAAGTCCGTGTTCGATGCTGTTGTGAATTCTTTGAAGAACAACTTGGGAATCAAGGCTGAAACTACTCCAATTCCTACATTCCAGGAGTTCCGTAATGCTTGCTCCAAGCGTCAGATTAAGGGTGCATGGCGTTCAGGCTGGATGCCAGATTATCCAAGTGCAGAAAACTACTTGACTCAGCAGTTTGCATCCGTTGCAGCTGATGGCAATGGTTCCAACGACGGCGATTATAAGAATCCAAAGTTTGACGATTTGCTTAAGAAGGCTGCATCTGCTAAGCCAGCTGAAGCTACTAAGCTCTATCAGCAAGCAAACGAAATCCTTCTTGATGAACTTCCATCAATCCCATTGTTCTACTCGAACGCTAAGGCTGTGATGGTTCCAACTTTGAAGGGCTTCACAATGGATTGGCAGAATATGGCACTGTACTATCAGCTTCACAAATAAGTTGGTAATCAATCGAGAAAACAGAATAGCGTTACATGCTCTTTAGAAAATTAGTAAGTAACGCTATTTGATTCCTCTCAATAATTTAATATCGCTTATTGCGAGATTGCTGCTCCAGTTGAAGTAAGATTAAGTAAAGCCACTTTAGCTGGAGCGGCACTTTGTTGTTTTTTGAGTAAGTTTTAACAATTCAAGGAGAATTCGATGGGTAAGTACATTCTGCGTCGTATTTTGCAGATGATTCCTGTTGTTCTCGGCACAACATTATTAGTTTATGCTTTAGTATTTGCTTTGCCTGGAGATCCAGTAAAAGCAATGTTTGGCGAGAAACCTGTTAATCCTGCAGTAGCTGCACAAATACGAGCCGAGTATAACTTAGACAAACCATTTATTGTTCAATATTTATTATTCTTAAAGAATGCTCTTACCCTCGATTTTGGTAATACTTTTGCAGGTCAACCAGTTATCGATGAAATTGGTCGTGCATTCCCAGTTACTATTCAACTAGCAATTATGGCATTTGCTTTTGAAGCAATATTTGGTGTCGTATTTGGTATAATTTCAGGTTTGAAGAAAGGCAAGTGGTACGACAGCGTAATTTTGGTTGTATCGCTTCTTCTTATTTCTGTTCCAACATTTGTTACAGGTTTCGTTGGACAGTACTTATTCGGTGTTAAATGGCGCATATTACCAGTTACAGCTAGTAACGATCCTGGATTCTTCGATTTGCTTCTTCCTGCAATGGTTCTTGGTTCTGTGTCTATGGCATATATTATTCGACTTACAAGGTCTGAAATTTCTTCAAATATTGCTCTCGACTATGTGCGTACAGCTCGCGCAAAGGGCTTAAAAGAAAGTTCTGTAATTGTTCGCCATATTTTGCGAAACTCGCTTATTCCTGTTGTTACCTTCTTAGGTCAGGATTTGGGTGCTCTTATGGGCGGCGCAATGATTTCGGAAACAATTTTCAATATTCATGGCATTGGATTCATCACATATCAAGGAATTCTAAAGGGAGAAGGAAACCTTGTTGTTTCCATCGTAACGCTTTTGACATTGATATTCGTATTTAGCAATTTCCTTGTTGATATGTTGTACGCGGCTCTTGATCCGCGCATTCGTTACGCGTGAGGTGAGCAAACTATGGAAGATGATTTGATGAAAAATGATTTGATTGCAAATGATGCTTCGAATTGCAATACATTGCCGGGACAAGAACGCTACGTTGCATCATTAGACGATACTCCTATTCAAGCAGTAGATTCCGTAGACGAATCCGCTGCTGCAACAAGTATGTGGGCAGATACTTGGAGAACTTTGCGCAGAAATCCATTGTTTATTGTTTCTGCAGTTTTGATTATTGCAATTATTTTTGTTGCGTTCTTCCCAAGTACTCTTACAAAGCACAATCCTAATTATTGTGTTTTGGAACATTCACTTGAGCCAGCTTCATCTACGCACCCATTTGGTTTTGATATGCAAGGATGCGATATTTACGCTCGAGTTGTTTATGGTACTCGTACATCGCTTAGTGTTGGTTTACTTGCAACGATTTTGGTTGTACTTGTTGGTTCTTTAATTGGTGCACTAGCAGGATTCTTCGGAGGATGGGTTGATACTATTCTCAGCCGAATAACTGATATTTTCTTGGCTTTGCCAATGCTTCTTGGTGCAATCGTAGTTTTACAAATGTTCCGCACATCTAAGTCAATTTGGAAAATCGTACTTGTTATGGTGCTTTTTGGATGGGTTGGTGTAGCTCGAATTGCAAGAAGCGCCGTTATGGAATCAAAGAATCTTGAGTTTAATACAGCTTCTACTGCTTTAGGATCTACTCCAACACGTAACCTTTTCAAACATATTATCCCGAACTCTTTGGCTCCAATCATTGTCGTTGGAACAACTTCGCTTGGAACATATATTGTGCTGGAAGCAACATTAAGCTTCCTGGGAATTGGTTTGCCAACTACTACGGTCAGCTGGGGTGGAGATATTTCTACCGCTAGAAATGTTCTTACAACAAACCCAGAAGTCTTGTTCTATCCGTCTATTGCGCTCGCAATTACAGTACTCGCTTTTATTATGATGGGCGACGCTGTTAAGGATGCATTGGATCCAAAGAGCCGCAAGGCGTGAAATCATCGTGAAGGAATAGAAACTCATGAATACTACACGTAAAGATATCGACATTCGCGCCATGCAATTAGAGCAAGGGCCGTTGTTGGAAGTGAAAAATCTTCAGGTAGATTTCACAACAGACTCAAAAAAAGCTGTTCACGCTGTTAGAGATGCTAGCTTCTGTGTTTACCCAGGACAGTGGGTTGCAATCGTAGGTGAATCTGGTTCAGGAAAATCTACTTCTGCAATGGCAGTTTTGGGTTTGCTTCCTGGAACCGGTCATGTTACAGGTGGATCTATTAAGCTCAAAGGTAAAGAAATTAGCAAATTAAAGCCAAAAGAGTATGCTGCATTGCGCGGTAATACCATGGGCTTAGTTCCACAAGATCCTATGAGCAACTTGAATCCTGTGTGGCGTATTGGTACACAGGTTAAAGAAGCATTAATCGCAAATGGTGTTGACGTTGATCATGAGAGTCGCTCTTCATTAGCTGAGGCTCTTGCAGGCGATTCTGTTAAAGTCAAAAACAACGATGATGAAACATTCCTTGGCTCTAAAGAATTACCAGAATTGATTGAAGCTACTAAGAATGCTTTGAAAGAAGTTGGACTTGATGAGAATAACAATTCTGAAAAGTTCAATGAAGCCATGGAATACTACAAAAAAGAGTGGGTTCCAGGTTCTGAAACTCGTTGGCGCGTAGCAGACGATTTAATCAAGTATGGTGTGAATGACGACAAAGCTTGGGAAATTGCCAAGAAGTATGTTGTTGGCGCAACTATTGAAGATCGTATTGCTGGTTTGCTTGACGAAGCTGGTTTGCCAGATGCTGCAACTCGAGCTCGTCAGTTCCCGCACGAGTTTTCCGGTGGTATGCGTCAGCGCGCTTTGATTGCTATCGGTTTGGCTTGCCGACCAGACTTGCTTATTGCAGATGAGCCGACTTCCGCTTTGGATGTTACTGTGCAAAAGCGTATTCTTGACCATTTGCACACACTAACTGATTCGCTCGGAACTTCTGTTCTGTTCATTACACACGATTTAGGCTTGGCTGCTGCTCGTGCACAGCACGTTGTTGTTATGTATAAGGGTCGTGTTGTTGAATCTGGTCCATCGTTGGAAGTTTTGCAGCATCCTCAGCATCCGTATACAAAGAGACTCGTTGCTGCCGCTCCATCTTTGGCCTCTCAGCGAATCATCTCAGTGAAAGAGCATGGTGGTAATGCTGATAGTCTTCTTGAGCATCATGTAGTAGGTGAGCAAACTCTCGAAAAAAGCGAGCACATTATTACTGTGGATCACTTAACTCGTGAGTTTAAGCTTCCTCGTAAGAAGGAACTATTTAAAGCTGTTGACGATGTTTCGTTCTCAATTAAGCGCGGAACTACTTTGGCAATCGTGGGTGAATCTGGTTCTGGTAAGTCTACTGTTGCAAATATGGTTTTGCGTTTGCTTAATCCAACAAGTGGAACAGTAACTTACGAAGGTAAGAATATTGCTGATTTGAAGGGTGCGGATTTGCTTGATTTCCGCCGTCATGTACAGCCAGTATTCCAGAATCCTTATGGATCTCTTGACCCAATGTATTCTATTTATCGCTCTATTGAGGAGCCGTTGCGCATTCATAAGATTGGCGATAAGAAGAGCAGACAGAATCGAGTTCGCGAACTTTTGGATATGGTTCAAATGCCTGCTTCTGTTATGACTCGCTTCCCGAATGAGCTTTCAGGCGGTCAGCGTCAGCGTATCGCAATTGCGCGAGCTATGGCATTGAATCCTGACGTAATTGTTTGCGATGAAGCTGTATCTGCTTTGGATGTGCTTGTTCAGGATCAGGTTCTTCGTTTGCTTAACGACTTGCAAGCCGAACGTGGTTTGAGCTATTTGTTCATTACTCACGATTTGGCTGTGGTTCGCCAGATTGCAGACGAAGTTGTTGTTATGCAGCATGGAAAGCTTGTTGAGCACGCTACAACAGACGAAGTGTTCGATCATCCACAAATGGAATACACTCGTGACTTGCTCGATGCAATTCCAGGTGGAAATTTGAAGCTTGGCTTAGATTAAATAGTACAAGCTGATAAAAAGGTGCAGGTTTTATAGAATCTGCACCTTTTTTATTTTTCTATTAATTTCGTGTTTATTGGTTGAGTAATCCATAACTTGTAATCTGTGTTAGTTGCGTGATTTATGTCTGTTGTTTAGTGATGGAGCTGTTTGTGTTGTGCGCATATTAGAGTTGATTACATGATTACAATTACGACTTCGAATTTAAACGGTATTCGTGCAGCTGAGCGCAAAGGTATGCTTAACTGGTCTGACGCGCATACTCCAGACGTGTGGTGCATGCAAGAAGTGCGCGCTCCGCAGGATGCAATCGACCCAATTATGACAAAAATTGAAATGGGGTATCGTGCGTCTGAAAATATCGCAAATCCTATAGAAAACGATAATTTTACTTATACTAACGAAGTTTGCCGTGTAAAAGGTCGAGCTGGAGTAGCTCTAATTACGTCTCTTCCTGTAGTAAACAAACGCTACGGTTTGCCTGGCTTAAGCGAGGATGTTGATTCTGGGCGGTGGATTGAAACTGACGTGCGTACCCCTGAAGGGTATGAAATTACTATTGCTTCTGTGTATGTTCATGCTGGAAATGTGGACGATCCGCAGAAAATGCAACAAAAATTCCGCTTTTTAGACACAATGCTTACTCGCTTGGGGGAGCTTCGAAATATTGCGGCAAATGGCGGAAATCAGGCGATTTTGTGCGGCGATTTTAATATTGCGCATACGCCGTTAGATATTAAAAACGCTAAGGCTAATGAAAAAAGTGCAGGATTCTTGCCAGAGGAACGTGCGTATATTGATCGCTGGATTAACGAGTATGAGTTTGTTGATGTTATGCGCATGCTTGCAGGAGATATTCAAGGACCATACACTTGGTGGAGTCAGCGCGGTAAGGCCTTCGACAATAACGTTGGCTGGAGATTAGACTACCAGTTCGCAACTCCTGAAATTGCGGAAAGCGCTCGCGGATTTGTAATCGATCGTGCTGAAAGTTATGATGCGCGATGGTCTGATCATGCTCCGTTGAGTATAAAGTATGACGTGTGATGCATAAGAATTAATCTGCGTAATGCGAAATAACTAAGCAATCGCATACTTATCTGTATGTAGCGTATGTGCAAATTTTTCAGTGCTTTGCTTGTGATATTCTAGTGAAGTTGAGCAATTTACAATAATAAGTAAAAAATGCATTGTTGTAGATTTGTTGTTTTAAGAAATGAGGAATAATGGGTTGGTTATTTGGCCGACATGAAGAAGAAAAATCTTCAAAAGTTGAAGACGAAATCGTAGAAGAAAAAACTGGTCCATGGGATTTCAATGATGAAGATGCTCCTGATTTTAGCGATTATCTAGATTTTGGCTCAATCTATATTCCATATTTTCAAGGCATTGAATTGCGAGTAAAAAAACAGCGTGAAACATCGCAAGTTCTTGGTGTGACAGTAACTTATGGGTCTTCAAGCGTAGAGGTTGAAGCTTTTGCTGCGCCTAAAACATCTGGTATCTGGCTAGAAGTGTGCAAAGATTTGCTTGATGGAAATAGTCAAGCATGTACAGTACAAGGCGAATTTGGTACTGAGCTACTGTTGCCTGTAAAAGTTGGAGAAAAAACTATTACAACACGCATCGTTGGCGTTGATGGCCCTAGGTGGATGCTTCGCGGAGTATTCTCTGGACCTGCAGCAACAGAGCTTGCAGATAATAATAACGAAACAAAACAATTAGATGAATGGTTTAAGGGGATTGTTGTAAATCGTGGTGAAGAGCCGCTTGCGCCTCGCGATTTTATTCCTATGCATGATCCAATAACTAGAGAAGAAAAAGAAGCTGCTTTAAATACAGACAATAGCGGTAAAGATGGGGAAAATAATACGTCTGATGAAGATGCTAGTAATGCGCTAAAAAAAGACGATAAACCATTAGGTTACGACCAACAAGTAGAAGTAAAAACTACGCTTACACGCGGTCCAATGTTTGCTGAAATTAGATAATGCAAGTAGTAGAAAGTTAATTGAATGGATTCACAAGAATCTTTACAGAAATCCGAAGAAGAGTTTTCTTCGCAAGAGTTTTCAAATGAAGTAAAACTCAACGATTCTGCGCAAACCAAAAAACGCTCAGGACTAGCGACATTGGCTTCAATCGGAGCCGAAGGTTCTACGTTTTCTGTAATTGATTCAATGGGTGGCGTTCGAGGCGTAATCGAATCCATGCTTCCAGGCTTGCTGTTTGTTATTTGCTTTGTTGTAACACGAAATGTGCAAACAACGGTTATTGTGGCAGCTGTGATTGCTGTTTTGCAAGTTGTGATTCGTCTTATTCAGAGGCAATCACTTATGGGGGCAATTAGTGGACTTATTTCCATTGGAATCTGCCTTGTTTGGGTGTGGACGAGTCACCAAGCGCGCGACTACTATATGATGGGCTTTATTACGAATGCTGTTTATGGTGTGCTTCTTGCGATTTCGCTGATTGTGCGCGTGCCTGCTTTAGGGCTTGTAATTGAGTCAATTCGCAAAATGCCTACAGAAAACTTTGGTGCGTGGCTTCACGAATGGCTCGATTATAAGCCGCTTAAGCGAGCATATATGTATGTAACAGGATTGTGGATTGCTGTTTTTGTGCTGAGGCTCGTTTTGCAAGTGCCATTATATTTGACGAATCACGTTGTGTGGCTTGGTACCGTTCGCTTGATTATGGGATTGCCGTTCTGGGCGCTCGCAATTTGGGTTTCTTACTTGATTATTGCAACGCCGTTTATGCGTCTACATCATAAAAATCGTGAAGAGAAGCATAGCGAAGAGAAGCAGCTTAACTAAAATCAGTGTTAGAGAATAAGCTTAGCAAAAAATCGGCTTAACAAAACGCAAAACTAAGGGGTAGTTTATGCAAGTGACGATGCGAATCGAGCGATATGCGGATCAAGGCAGATGTGTAGGTCATCTTGACGGACGCGTTGTATTCGTGCGATTTGCGCTGCCTGGTGAGCTGGTTGTTGTGCGCATGGATGAGCCGATGCGTGCAAAAGCGCACTTTTTTACTGGCGAAGTTGTGGAAGTTTTGGAGCCTAGCGCGGATCGTGTAGAGCCGCAATGGAAACTCGCTGGTCCTTTGGCTCAGGGTGGTGGAGTTGGAGGAGCGGATTTAATTCACGTTTCTTTGCCTGGGCAGATTCGTTGGAAGGCCTCCGTAATTGCTAATCAATTCCAGCGTTTAGCGCATATGGATGTTGCGGAAAGCGATGTTAACGTTGAGCGTATGCCGGGGGATGAGGAGCTTAACGGATTTAATTGGCGTACGCGCATGGAGTTGGTTGCGGATGATGAAGGGCGATTGTCTATGCGAAAGCGCGAGTCGCATGATCGCATTGCGATTGATACTATGCCACTTGCGTCGCGCGCGGTTTTAGCAGTTGCGGATTCTTTGGATTTGTGGAATCGCAAATTTGAGCCAAATTCGCAAATTCGACTTGCTGTTCCAGAGCCTCGAGTTGATGGTTTGGATTTTGGTGTTTCTGGTGACAAGGCTGCGCTTCTTGATGCGATTGGCGAAAATTATGCGCTTATAGTAAATGATGAGTTGGTTGCAGGCTCGGCTTTGTTGCGCGAGCGCGTGCGCGTTGCGGTTGATGGTGATTCATCGCGTGCGCGTACTTTTGATTACGATGTTGACGCGCGTGGTTTTTGGCAGATTCATCGCGCAGCTCCAGAACATTTGGTGAACTACGTTTTGGGATTAGTTCGTTCTGCGCTTGGTGGGCGTATTAAGAATACGGTTTTGTGGGATTTGTATTCTGGATCTGGTTTGTTTACGATTCCGCTTGCTACTTTGGCTAATATTGGCGGAGATTCTTCTAGTGCCGTGGGTGCTATTGGTACTACTGGCGCTTTTGGTTCTGCAGAGCCAGCTCGCGTGCTTAGCATTGAGGGTGCGCCGATTGCTGTAAAGAATGCAAGGCGAAACATTGGGCGCGCAGGTCTTGGCAGGGATGTTGTTGAAGCGCTTGAAGGCGATGTTTCGCAAACGCTTGAATCACAGGTGTTTAAGGCGAGTAAGTCATATAAGATTGTGCGCCGATTTGCGCATCCTGATGTTGTTGTGTTAGATCCTCCGCGCGCTGGCGCTAAAGCTCAAGTTTGTAAGCAGATTGCTAAGTCTGGAGTAAGAAGCGTTGTGTACGTTGCTTGCGATCCGACTAGTCTTGCTCGAGATGTTGGCACGTTTAGAGAGCTTGGATACAGCGTTCAGTCTTTGCGCGCGTTCGACATATATCCCAACACTCATCATACAGAATCAGTGGCGTTCCTTTACAAATCGCACTGAATCAAGATATCGTTTTGATGATTTCTACTGTGCTTGCAGCCTGTTGTGGCGTTTTCGTCCTTGTGTAGCAGGGGTTTGCGAGGGCTATCGTTAAAAGGTGCACACACTTTGCACCCAGGCTGTGAAGTGGGAAAATATAGCTCAAAAGGTAAAATGAAACCTGATTATTAGTATGTGCACGAGGAGGTGTTTAAGGATAATGGACAAGCTCGTTCGTTTTTGCCGTGAAGTAGCGACATTCGGCTTGACGGTTGCCTTAATCGCGATGCTGGTTGCCTTAATATGGGATGGCACACTTGCTATTAGAATTGGTTTTACCTCTTTTGTTATTGGTGTCACAGTGATCTCGCTTAAGACTGTCCTTCGAAAGACTGATTGAATTTTGTTTGGTTCAAGTCAATAGTTGAATATCTCACGTTGGGTGACTATTACTGATCTCTGTCAGTAATAGTCACTTCTTTTTATGAATCTTAAAGTCAGGCTCAATGTCCGTCCTGTTTAGCCGGTGATTGGTTAGGGCTATCGTTAAAAGATTAACAACTGTATCAATGAAAATGCACGAAAATTGCAGAACCAGGATGAGTATGAGAAAAAATATACGAGTCTAGTGAACAGGTTTAATACTGTAGAATCAAGGCTTAAAGAAGTCAAAGCTACTATTGTTAACAAGCAAGCGAGGCATGATGGAGTTGAATATTTTATCGAGGATTTGAAAAAGCAGGACTTGTTAACAGTGTTCGATGGAAACGTCTGGCTTAGCATTGTTGACTATCTAACTGTGCATCACGATGGAAAGGTTGAGTTTACTTTCCTTGATGGGAGCAAAACGGAACTAAAGTGTTAAGCTTACAGGAAAAGTGTAAGGTAAAATAAAGGTATATCAGCAAGTCGCTGACGTGTTTTTTGCTGTTAAAAGAGTTACGGGTTGAGTATCAATGGAGAGAAGAGGGTGCGTCTGTCTAAAAAATTTAACATTTTGAAAGGAGAAATAATGGAAACAATAGTATCCGCTTTATTAGTTTTTGTTTCTACATCCATTGACTACTTAGTTGTTTTGACTATTTTATTCGCTAGTCAAGGAAAGAAAGGTTTGAAATCAATTTATGTAGGGCAGTATTTAGGTACAGGACTGCTTGTACTGGCTAGTCTTATTGCCGCTTACTTTTTAAATTTTATTCCACAAGATTGGATTATCGGACTCCTTGGTCTAATTCCGCTAGGTCTTGGTATAAGAGCAATTTTTGTGGATGAAGATATTGATGAAGAAGATATCGAGGGGAAAATTACCGGAAATGGATCAAAAATCTTAGCATTTACAAGTTTAACAGTGGCAATGGGTGGAGATAATTTAGGAATTTATATCCCCTATTTTACAGGAAAGAGTTTGATTGAGATTGGTATAAGTTTAGTAATATTTGCCTTAGGGATTTTGATTCTATGCAAATTATCTCAAAATCTCGCCTCAATTTCTGCTATCGGAGAGACTGTGGAAAAGTACGAAAAAGTAATTGTACCTGTCGTGTTTATTGGACTCGGTCTCTATATATTGATTGAAAATAGAACGATTAATTATTTCATAGGTCAAGTCCTAACTTTGGTGTAAATTCATTTCCTTCCCTTTATCTGCTATTTTTATGTTCAAACTCAAACGAGAAAAATAAGTGGTGCTTCCCACCGTCACGGCGCTTCACCGTGCTATAAGATGCAGGAGGCTGATTAGGTGGGTGCGTTTTTGCCCTTGTGTAACAGGGCTTAGCGAGGGCTATCGTTAAAAGGTTTAATGCGAAGCGGCTTTAAGCTGGGTTCTTGCGGTTTTTGAGCGCGATTTTGCTGTATGAGGGAACATGTTGACGCTCTGGGGTCGAGTGCACAGGATGTTAACGTTAAAAGGTGCACACACTTTGCACCCACCTTGCACCGGTCAAGTCCTAAAAGTGGTGTAAATTCCGTTTTCATTTGCTGCGCCGCAATGCATTGCTGCAGGCGCACCTGCGCATCTCTTATCCCGCACCAAGAAGTACTTGAAAGTATGGCATTCCTAGTTTATACTATTTATATCGACGCAACCGTCGATATAACCGTGCGGTGGCGCGTAATGCGCAGTAACGGCAAAAATGTGCCGGCATGGGAGAAAGACAGCTTAATATGTGGGTTATGTAGCGCTGACAAACTAACGTACGTGTTGGTACGTATGTACGTGATGCGATAGCGTGCCGTTCTGACGATGTACGCGCCAACAGCGGGGAGGTGTCCTATGGTTCGTAATAAGCGCCTGAGCTTTGATGAGCGCAAACAGCAAATCAAGCGTGTAGCAGCACGTATTTTTGTGGAAAAGGGCTTTGGAAATACCACAATGGAAGATCTGATTAAAGAAACGGGTCTTTCAAAAGGCGGCCTGTATCACTACTACAAAAATACAACCGGCATACTGTATGACATCATGCTTGACGGCATTGCATACCGCAACAACGTTATTGCGCAATCGATAGCAGACGGCAGGCAGTGGAGCATGGAATTTCTTGCCGAAGAAATGGCAAAAAAGGCTGTTGACGCGAACGAACTGATGCCCGTTTACGTTGAATTGCTACTGGCTAAAAAGAGAAACTCCCGGCTTGAAGAAGTATATAAGCAACTTGAGCGCACAACATTGGAAATGTTTAAGACCCAAAACATCGAAACAGAAACGCTCAATATCGCTCCAAATCGAGTTGCGTTTATGGCATTTTTTATAAATGCAATTATTCTTTCTGCAAACGTATTGAAAGCACACGAGCTTGTACAAGACAATCAAGACCTTATAAAAGACATCATTTTACGTATTCTGGAGCAAAGTGATTCTGAAAACATCACGTCACAAGCCGAACGTGCGCACGCGCAGAAACAGCGCAAGCCGCGCCCGCACGCAAACACGCACCGCCGCACAACGCCTTCCCCATCAACAAAGGAACGCTTATGAACACCTACCGAAAACTGTTCGCCTACATTCCCCAGCTTAAAGGCTTAGCCATACTGGCAGTTATTATATCGGGCGCATCGTCCATCCTTATTACGGGCGGATACTATACCATCTATCGTTTTTTGCACGCGCTTATCGTTGACAGCAACCTGCAGCGCGCGCAAAGTTTTGCGTTCGTGATTGTGCTGTTGTTGCTGGCAGGAAGCATATTTCTAGGAATTTCGGCGCTCATAGCGCATCACGTGGGCTTCAGCTTAGAAACCGCGCTGCGCAAACGCGGCGTTGAAGGGCTGAACACGGCAAGCTTCAGGTTTTTTGATACCCATTCATCAGGCACTATTCGTAAAACCATCGATGATAACGCAGCGCTGACGCACACGATTGTAGCGCACATCATTCCCGATGCCACCAGGGCATTCCTGATGCCCATTTTTATCATTGTTATAAGTTTCTTGGTGAGCATACGCGTTGGATTATGCGTTACCATCCTTACTCTTGTTACGGGAGCAATTCTGGCAAGCATGATGGGCGGCAACCAATTTATGAAAGTGTATCAGGATGCGCTTGATAATCTATCAGCGGAAACGGTCGAATACATTCGCGGAATTGCCGTCATTAAAATTTTCGGCGTATCCATCAGTTCGATGAAAAAGCTGTTCACGCTTATTCACACCTACTCCGACTACGCGTACCAATACTCGAGGCATTGTAAAAAAAGTTACGTTTTATATCAGTTGCTGTTCTTTGGCGTGGCGGCAATTCTTGTTATTCCGATTGTCTTTTGCTTGCCTGAACTGGGCAGCCCTTCTATCCTTGCGCTCGATTTAATAATGGTGCTGTTCTTGTCGGGCGTGATGTTTTCCACATTCATGGGCGTTATGTACATTGGCATGTTTGCGTTCCAAGGCAACTATGCGGTTGATTCGCTTGAAGCGCTGTACAAACAAATGGCTGATGAATCTATGCATTTTGGAAACGAAACGCATTTTGCGAATCACTCCATCGAGTTTAAGGACGTGTCATTTTCCTACGGAGACAAACACGTTCTTCAAAATTTGTCGTTCACGCTTGAGGAAAACAAGATATATGCGCTGGTGGGTGAGTCGGGCTCGGGCAAGTCGACCATTGCGAAGCTTATTTGCGCGTACTACCCGCTTGATTCGGGCGCGGTGCTCATTGGCGGAAAACCGCTTTCCTCCTACACGCAAGAGGCGATCATTCGCGAAATTGCGTTCGTGTTTCAGGACGCCAAACTGTTCAATGACACGCTGTTCAACAACGTTCACTGCGCTAAGCGCGATGCATCGCATGAAGAAGTAATGGCGGCGCTGTCGGCAGCGGGGCTTGATAGCGTCATCGACAAGCTGGAGAAACGCGAAAATACGCTTATTGGAACGAAAGGCGTGTACCTGTCGGGTGGCGAAACGCAGCGCGTTGCTATTGCGCGCGCCATCTTGAAAAACGCGCCCATCGTCATTATGGATGAAGCGTCGGCTTCTGTTGACGCCGATAACGAATACGAACTGCAAAAAGCGTTCAAGAAGCTGATGCGCGGCAAAACGGTAATCATGATTGCGCATCGGTTGTCGTCCATCACGGGCGTTGACGAAATTTTGCTTGCTGAACAGGGGAAAATCGTCGAACGCGGCTCGCACGCACAGCTTATTGCGCAAAACGGAAAGTATAAACGGCTTTACACGCTTTATACTCAGGCGAACGAATGGAGAGTATGCAATGAATAAGTTTCTGAAACGCAGCTTCGCCCTAACTGATCAGGGAGTTCACGGCGTTCTGAAGGCAGGCATGTTCAGCTTTTTGGTATTTGTTATAACGATGTGCCCGGCAATGTTATTGTTGCTGTTGGTTGATCAACTGCTGTTGCACCACGTGCACGACACGCTTATTTACGTGCTGTTTTCGCTGATCACGCTTATTGTAATGGCAGTGTTGCTAAGCTTTGAATATGAAGCGCAATACAACGAAACCTACAAGGAAGCGGCGAACTTGCGCATCGAAATTGCGCAGAAGCTCTCGCAGCTTGAGATGTCGTATTTCTCGAAGCACGACCTTGCCGATCTTGCGCAAAGCATTATGGCCGATGTAGCGGCAATCGAGCACGCAGGCAGTCACGCCATTCCCACAGCACTTGGGTTTTGCCTGTTCTTGCCCCTTATTACGATACTGATGCTTATCGGCAACTGGAAAATGGCGCTGCTTGCTATTGTGCCAACCTTGGTGTCGTTTGGGCTGATTGTGCTGGGGAAAAACTACGCACGCGCGCAGTTCAATAAACATTACGTGCGCCTGCGCGAAAATTCGCAAGTGTTTCAAGAGCGCATCGAGATGTCGAAAGAAATTACCGCGTTCAACTTAACAGAGCACGTCAAAAGCAGTTTATACGCGCGACTTGAAGATACGCAGCGAGTGCATTGGAAAACCGAACGCAATGCGGCGTTCCTGATAATGGGCTCGGGAATTTTTGGCCACTTCTCGCTTGCATTTACGATTGTGGGCGGCATTTTCCTTATGCAAACGGGAGAAATTTCGATATTGTACCTGATAGGCTACATGCTTGCTGCCATGAAAATCAAAGAAGCGGTCGATGCGAACATGATGTTTTTCATGGAAATTTTCTACATCAATTCGGCAGTAGAACGCATCAACGAAATCCGCAACGCAAAGGCGCTCGGTGGGCGCGATGTAAGCTTTTCGTCCTTCGACATGAGTATCGAGCACCTGAATTTTTCCTACGATACCAACAAACCGGTGCTCAAAGACGTTAGCTTTACGGTGCCGCAAGGCAGCGTGTGCGCGTTGGTGGGTGAGTCGGGCTGCGGCAAAACGACGCTGTTGCACCTGATAGCGCGCCTGTACGACTTCGATTCGGGCAGCATTTCCATTGGCGGCGTAAACATTAAAGACGCGTCGGCTGAAAGTTTGTATCGCAATATATCGATTGTGTTTCAAGATGTCGTGCTGTTCAACACAAGCGTTCTTGAAAACATTCGCATTGGGCGTGAAGGTGCAAGCGATGAGGAAGTAAAGCGTGCCGCGCAGCTTGCGCAGTGCGACTTTATTGACAAGTTGCCCGATGGTTTTGATACGCTCATCGGGGAAAATGGCCAGCAGCTTTCGGGTGGTGAACGCCAGCGCATCTCCATTGCACGCGCGTTTTTGAAAAATGCACCAATTCTGATTTTGGACGAAATTGCGTCGAGCTTAGATGTTGACAACGAGCGAAAAATTCAAGAATCCCTCAATGAGCTCATGAAGAACAAGACCGTCATCATCATTTCGCACCGCATGAAGTCGATTCAGAACGCAGCGCGCATTGTGGTGCTGAAAGAGGGCCACGTTGAAGCGTGCGGCACGCATAGCGAGCTGCTTCGTTCCAGTTCAAGCTACCAAAAGCTGCTCGAGAAAACACAGGCAGCAGATGAGTTCGTATATTGAGGCGGCGCGCACCACAGCGCCACGCGCGGCAGATGGGTTCGTGCGATTCGTATAGTAAGGAGATTGTTATGAAACAACAGAACAATAGTACAACAAAACAACAGCGTAAATCGCTTATGCTGAAAGATTTAGTTCTTATTGGCATTTTCGCTGTGATTTACCTTGTCATTATCATGGCATGCGACTGTATGGGGATTGTGCCGATAATGTATTTGATCTACCCTACCATTGCCGCCATTATTGCTGGGCCATTGGTGCTGCTATTTATGGCGAAAGAACAAAAGATGTTTGCGTTTGCAATTTTTGGCATTATACCGCCCGCTCTCACGTTCTTGCTGGGCAACACGTACGTTGTTTTGGTGATTGTCATTATCACGACCCTTCTTGCCGAAGTGCTGCGCAAAATTGGCAACTACTCCAGCTTCACCTGGAACACGCTGGCATATGCAGTGTATTCGCTATGGATACCTGGCGTATTAAGCCAGATGATTTTCGTGCGCGAGCGTTTTCTTGAACTGTGTAAGCCGATGGGAGATGCTTATATAGCGCAGCTTGTTCAAATTCTTACATGGCAAAGCATGATTTTAGTAACTATCGGGACAATCGTGGGAGCGATTATCGGGGCGCTTATCGGTAAAAAGCTCTTAAAGAAGCACTTTGTAAAAGCCGGAATTGTTGCGTAACAATGGCTGTTCACATGCATATATCAACCAAGAACGAAAGTACCAGCGCCACGTCGTGCGAAGCGAACGCGCAGAAGAACGCGCAAGCAGCGGCAGAAATCGTCAATTCATTTTGTGACTCGCACGCGCACCCGTTCAATCCAAACCCCATCAGCAAATGCGTGGTGCTGGTGCTGGCAGGGCTGTGCGTCTTTAAGCACCTCCCTACCGAAATTCCGCTGTTTATTACGCTGCTGGTATTTCTGTATCTGAACGGCTACCGCGCAACCGTGCTAAAAGCGTTGATTGTTTACACGCTGCTTAGTTTTGTGCCGAATTTTGACGCGCTTTCGAGTCTGCCTGATGTGCTGAAGATGTTCTTGTGTTTCGGCTTGGTGATAAAACTGTTCATGCTGCCGTATTTAGCAGGAAAGCTCCTGGTGAAAGGTTCAAGCGTAAGCGCTATTCTGTCCTCGCTTTACCTGCTGAAAGTACCGCAATGCGTCTCAATTCCCCTTGCGGTGATGTTTCGCTTTTTCCCAGCGTTCAAAGAAGAAAGCGCCGCCATTACCACCGCTATGCGCATTCGCAACATTTCTAAACGCCACCCAGCACGCTATTTAGAGTACGTATTCGTGCCGCTGATGATTGTGTCGTGCAACCTTGCCGACGACATTACCAAAGCCGCAGAGTGCAAAGCCATATCCAACCCCGGCACCAAAACGCGCTACACCACCATTCGCTTTCGCGTTGTTGATTTTTTGTATATGGGCATTGTTGCGGCACTAATTGCAGGAGGAATTGCATGCTTACACTGCGCGATCTAAGCGTGTTTTACGATGAAAACCAGGTGATTCATTCTATCAACCTTAACGTATCGCCAGGTGAATGCGTTGTTTTGACGGGCGAAAGCGGAAGCGGCAAATCGAGCATCATAAATGCCATAAACGGATTAGGCATGCGCTACGATAATGCGCGCATCGAAGGCACCATCACCCTTGATGGCGACGAGCTTACTCAAAAGCAAATCTACGAAATTGCAATGCTTGTATCATCAGTATTTCAAAATCCTAAAACGCATTTTTTCAACGTCGATACAACGCAAGAGCTGCTGTTTTTTCTGGAAAACACTGGAGTGTCTAAAAAGGATATGCAGAAGCGGTTACAAGAGTTACTTTCTCTTTTTCCGATTGCACATTTATTAAATAGAAATATTTTTGAACTTTCAGGTGGCGAAAAACAAATTTTATGCCTGGCAAGCTCCTATATTGCAGGTTGCAAGCTTATACTGCTTGATGAGCCTACATCAAATTTAGACCATACTTATATTGAAATACTTGCTAATATGCTTCGGCGTTTAAAAGAACAGGGTATTACGTTGCTTATTGCTGAGCATCGCTTGTATTACCTACGCGAAATACTTGATAGGCTTATTCATATTGAAAAGGGAGAAATAAAACACTGTTATACACAACGTGAATTTATTCGCTTAAGTACAGATGAGTTGCATGCGCTTGGGCTGCGAAGCAATATTGACGAGACGCTCTCGTTGCCTGAATTGCCACCATACACAATAGAAAATTGTCCAACACTACGTATAGACAATCTCACATTAAGCTTTGCAAAGCAATGCAATCTTCATGTAAGCAATCTTGCCTTTCAAACGAACTATATTTATGGCATTGTTGGAAAAAATGGTTGTGGTAAATCAAGCTTTATTAAAAGCCTTATTGGTGTTATGAAACAATCAAAAGAAACAGTGTTTTACCAGGATAAACAGTGTAATAAACGAAAGAGGATTTCGCTATCATCACTAGTAATGCAAGATGTAAACAGCCAGCTTTTTAGCGAATCAGTTGAACATGAGCTCACACTTACACAAAAAAACATATCGGAAGTTTCCCTAGACTCTATATTAGAGCAACTTAACATCCGTGAATTCAAAGATGTGCATCCCATGAGTTTATCTGGGGGTCAAAAACAGCGTGTTGCTATTGCTACTAGCATGGTTGATGGAGCGGCGCTCATGTATTTTGATGAACCAACCAGTGGCATGGATTATAAAAACATGCTTGCCATATCGCACTGCATTCAATCGCTTAAAAACCAAAAACGCATTATTTTTATTGTTTCGCACGATGTGGAATTTCTTAATATCACGTGCGATTATATTCTAAATATAGAGCGTTTCTCTACACGGCAATTGCAGTGAAACTATATCGGAGGAATAAAAGAACTCAGGGAGCGTTACAAGCAAAATAATGAAATAAAAGATGGTGTATTAAACGCACTTGTTGACTGTTAAAACTTTTATTCGTAAGTATAATTAAGATAGATAATTCGCTAACAAGGGAGTTGTTCAAGTGGTGAATAGTAGGAAGTTTGTAGCAAAAACGAAAGATGTTAGCTTAACGGTTAGAAGGGCTGATTCTTTTAACATTAGTTATGTTAATTGTGAAAAAGACGTGTTTGGGATTGAAGAAAATCAAGACGGTATAAAACTCGTTCAAACAGAGAAAGTGTCGGCTTTTTACTGGCTGCATTGGCTTGCTAAAGGCAGTCCTGAGGTAATTGTTTCGTTGCCAGAGAGTGTTGATTTTTGTGAGATTGAAGCTGAGTCGAATCAAGTACTAGTAACAGATATTAAAGCTGACAAGATTTATGCGGAAGTTCATAACGGCAGGGTGGAAGCAAGGAATGTTCAGGCGAATGATGTTTTTCTAAAGTGTCTTAATGGTTCTGCTGTGGCGAATAATGTTAAGGCTGTTGCTTCTTGCATGGTGGATACGTTAAATGGTACGGGTGTTTTAGAAGGAGAAATATCTAAGGGTGCATGTCTTGAAGTAGTTTGTGAGAATGGTAGTGTTGAGGTTTCTGATAAGAATAAGGTCAATCTTGGTTGTAATAATCTTGGGCGCAAAACAGATGGATGTGCTCACTACGTTGTGCATTGTTTGAATGGGAAAGCTGTAGTGAAGTAATACTGTTGTGGTGTTTTGTGTCCGCTACTTTGATCAATCGCACGAAATAGAGTTTGGCATATTCTAAAAATGCTTCGGAATGTTGGAGTATTAGGCTTGGTGGTTTTTAATCCAAGTGTAAAGGTCATTTTCATTTGCTTTGCTTGATGCAACTTTGAGAATAATATCGATCAGTTCTTCATTTGGCAAGTTCCTCATAGGCTTTTTTGTTCTTTTTGATGAACATGTTGGATAAATCCATGACTTCATCGTCTGATGGAACAGTAACTTTTTCAGTTTTGGCTTTTGGGAATTCTAGAATTACATAGCGCGGAGCGTTGTTTTTCAAAATAACAGCTGATCCGTATGTGTTAACAAGTCGCGCAACTTTAGAAAAGTTTTGATTTGCTTCGGAAATAGAAACAAGCGTGTCTGTATTTACATTCATATCAATAACCTCCATTTTTAGGAGAGTTATAGCATATATTTTAGGATAAATAAATCCTAAGTATTTTGAGAATCATTTTATAAATGACATATAGCCTATGTGCGATTTAGTTGTTTATATTTTGGGGAACAAAATGGTATAAAAATTGTAAAAAGTTCCCTACACTGTTTGATTTCTCATGGTCAGGGCTTGTTGGTTATTCCAGAAAATAAGGTTCCTGAGTTTAAGAAGTTGCTTGTTTGGGATTATACCGAATATGCAAACTATAGAATAGTGATTGTCCAAATGTATGAATGAAAGTTCGCCAAATACTTGAATGAAAGTTCGCCAAATACTTGAATGAAAGTTCGCCAAATACTTGAATGAAAGTTCGCCAAATACTTGAATGAAAATTGGACAAATACTTGAATGGCTGATAAAGTTTACCTAACGAATAGGCATCGGAGGAGATTATGAAGGAGTATTTACCCAGAATTGCAGATAAATTGTTAGAAGAACGATTAGACGCAAAGGGAGCAGTTTTAATTGAAGGGCCTAAATGGTGCGGAAAGACTACAACGGCAAAACAAAAGGCTAAGAGTTTTATATCTATGGATCTTCCTGATATGACGAAACAATATCAACAAATGGCAGAACTTTCTCCTAGTACTCTACTTGAAGGAGAAGCTCCAAGGCTGATAGATGAATGGCAAATAGCGCCTAATATATGGAATGCAGTGCGATATGAGGTTGACAACAGGGATGAGTTTGGCCAATTTATATTAACGGGTTCTGCGGTGCCTAATGAATTTGATGACTCTATGCATACAGGCATAGGTAGAATCTCTAGGCTTTTGATGCGACCTATGAGTTTGTATGAATCAAAAGACTCAAGCGGTGAAGTTTCTCTTAGAGATTTATTTGAAGATAAAAATATTTCGGCTATTAATGAAACCAGTCTTGAAAAAATAGCCTTTTTAATATGTAGAGGCGGATGGCCGAAAGCAATTGGTTCAGACGAAAAACCGTCTTTATTTCAAGCGATAGATTATTATGAATCCGTTGTTTCTACAGATATTAGTAGAGTCGATTCGATAAAAAGAGATAAAGAAAAAGCAAAAAGACTACTTAAATCTTACGCAAGGCATGTGGGCTCGCAAAGCTCGCTAGAAACGATAAGGCAAGATATGTTGGTCAATCAAGAGGATACATTTGATCAAGTGACTCTTTATTCTTATCTTGATGCACTAAGAAAAATGTTCGTGATAGAAGACTCGCCTGCATGGAATCCAAATTTAAGATCTAAAGCGTCCATACGCACAACGGATACTAGATATTTTTCAGACCCATCCATTGCAACTGCTGCTTTAGGAATTGGGCCAAAAGATTTATTAGATGATTTAAAAACTATGGGATTTTTATTTGAAAATTTATGTGTTCGTGACTTAAGAATTTATACGGATTATTTAGATGGAACAGTTTATCATTATAGAGATAGGAATGGTTTAGAATGTGATGCGGTAATTCATTTAAGAAATGGGTCTTATGGTCTAGTTGAGATTAAGCTCGGTGGAGATAAGTTGATTGAGGAAGGTGCAAAAACTTTAAAGGATTTAGCATCTAAAATAGACACTGAAAACATGCCTAAACCTTCATTTATGGCAGTTTTATGTGCCAAAGCGCCTTTTGCTTACAAAAGAAATGATGGTGTTTGCGTAATACCTATTGCTGCTCTAAGACCTTAATGTTTTTATGTTCACACATATGAGACTACTGGTCTTACAAGAATCCATTGTATAAAGTGGATTTTCTTATTCTAAGCGCAGTCAACAGAGGCTCCATACCATTTCTTTTCTTCGCCATATTTTCTATAAGTGTATATATCAGTCAAAAAATCCCATTCGTGCAATTGTATTGCAATATGCGACACAGTATTTTATGATGTGTGTATGGAGGTTGATTGATATGGCAGTTACTAAAACAGCGAATGTGAATGTGAGAATACAAGAAAATATTAAGCAGCAGGCGGAGCAGATTTTGGAAACTATTGGAATTCCTAGGGCTACTGCTATTGACATGTTTTATCGTCAAATCATTCTTAATAAGGGTATTCCGTTTTCGCTTACTATTCCGAAGTCGCTTCCGGCACAAGATGATATGGATGAGAAAACGTTTAACGCGTTGATGGCTAAAGGTTATGATCAGGCGGCTTAAAGTGATAGTTATCCGATAGATGATGTTTTTGAAGAGCTTGAACGATGATAGAAAACCGTGGGGTAAGCTTGGTTTTAGAAAATTAAACTTTTTAACGATAGCTTTTTCTATCGTTAAAAAGTTTAGTATGCGACGGCTTTAGGCTGGCTTGGAGCGTTTTTTTGAGCGTGTTTTGGCTATTTCTTACTCGAGTGCCTATTGATTTAGTTGCTTGTGTTTTGGAGAACAAACCGTCGCAATAGTCGTAAAAAAGTTCCCTACATTATTTGATTTCTTATGCTGTTACAGTTGGTAACTATAGTGTTTCACCTTGTTTCTTTTTCCGTTGTAAATTATTTGTTAGTTTGTAATTAGACGGTATCTAAATCAAATGTTTCAATACTAATTTGGTTTCCGTAAAGTAATTTCATGATGTGTAATAAGTGATTTGAAAGGAGTTGTGTCATGAGTAGTGTTATATCTTTGGGAGAAAAAATTAGAAAGGCTCGTCTGGAAGCTGGGTTGACGCAGGAGGAGCTTTCAGAATTATTGATGGTATCTCGTGCTGCTGTAGCAAAATGGGAAACAAATCGGGGTTTGCCGGATATCGAGAATCTGAAATTTATTGCATATGCTCTAAGCGTGAGTGTTGATTATCTTTTGGATGAGAATAATAGCGTTGATTTTTCTATTACTAAGAAGCCTATTAATCTCAATAAATATGGTTTCGACGGTAGGTTGAGCAGTTTTAAGAAGTCGAAAATTAAAGAGCAGATTGTCTTAGATGAATATCCTGACTCAAAAATCAATATGCTAACTGTTGTTAAAACTTATAACAGTTCATCTGAGAAGATAGTGGATAATTTTGTTGGATGGTTTTCTACTCTCCTTGGAGGATTGCCATTGTTTGGCATATATGATTTCAGTAAAGCTGTTTCCACTCTTGGGGCTGATCAGTATTATTTGGTGGATAAAAAAGATAAGCAGTATTTCGTGCTTATAACTGATGAGTATATTATTAGCAGAATTATGGGAGTGGCGTTTAATAGTAAAAAGTTCCGTATTGGAGATAAGGAATTTATGAAAGTTGGTTTTCTTCGTAATAAGTAGTAAATGGGTGGAAAGAAAAATTTTATGGATGCGAAAACCCTATACTAATTGGAAAAATAAAAAATTTTTCTTTAATAAAGCTTGTATGTGTGGTTTTTTTTTAATAGTAATACTATTAAAGCTAAACAGACTATTATGGATTCTAATTTTAATAGAATTGCATTCTTATTAGAATTGCATATTAAAAAATAAGGAGCACGTATGCGACTAATTAGACCAGATAGTAAATATATCCAAGGTTATATAGAAGCAAATGAAGAAGATGAAATTTTTAGGCCGAATGCTGAAAGACGTTTTATAAACCCTGAGACAATTGTAGAGAGTTCTTATAACTATGAACATGGTATAAATTTGCCTGAAAATTATGTTAAAGCTACTACATTTTGGCTGATAGATAATGAAAAATTTATTGGTGAAATTAATATTAGGCATGAATTAAATTCTTTTTTAATTAACTATGGTGGTCACATAGGGTACGAAGTTAGGCAATCTGAATGTATGAAGGGCTATGGAACAAAAATGCTTTCTATGGCACTTACATATTGTAAAGAGACTTTGAATCTACATAAAGTTTTAATTACGTGTGATGATGACAATATTGGCTCGATACGAGTTATAGAAAATAATGGTGGAATTTTAGAAAACAAAGTGAAAAATAGCTTATCAAGAGGAAACGTTACAACAAGAAGGTATTGGATTAATATATAGAGGAAAGATGATGAGTGAGACGAATGTAAGGCCAGTGCTTTTCAAGCATGCTTTTTGGGGTCATGTGATTACAGAAACTGTTGCTAGCATTTGCACGCTGATTATTGCGCTGCTCGTACAACAGTTCATAGGGCACCGCGTACAAGGTTGGGAAACTGTGGTCATACTCGCGTTGAGTGTTGTGGTGTTTTCGCTGCTAAGTACAGCGTATCTGCAGTGGGATAGGCATCGTAGACCGGATGACGGGTCTGGTGATTTGCTTATTGGAATCATCGATTTTGTGCTCAGGCTGCTGGTGACTTCTGGTATTGCTTTATTGCTTGTTTCAAATACTACACTGCTAAGCATTATTATTGGTGCAGCGATTACTAGTGTGTTGCTGTTTGTTTTTGAAAAGCCTTGGAAGCCAGGTATGACGGATGCGCAATTACAGGAAGCTTCACAGAAAGCTGTTGAGCTTGGCGTTCAAATGCTTGAAGAAGAACGCGTAAAGCGCGAGAGGTAAGCAACATGATTGCATTACAGCATGCGAGCGCAGGTAAAACAGACACTTCTAGAGGTGTGTCTTTAACGTTCTCCTCGTTAATTGTTGTTGGTATTGTTACCACGTACGTTCTGACCTTATTTTACAAAATAGTTGCCAAACACTAGCTATGCAGATTAGACGATTAATGACGATTAATAAGGACTATTTTTAAGCAAAAAGCATTGCTAAAATGCTAAAACTTAACGATTTGCATATATATGCATCCTTATGTATAATCTTTAAAAAATAAAAATCTTGCAAGTGCTAATACATGTAAAAGAGTATAAAACATTCTGCACAAATTACTATACAGGAGACTCTCATGCACAAGATTATTCAAAAATGGAATAACATTGACCTTATTTTACGCATTGTAATTGGTCTTTTTCTCGGTGCTGCGCTTGGTATTTTTGTGCCAGCTCAAGTCTATGTGCTAGATCTTATGGGAAAACTTTTCGTCAGTGCGCTTAAATCTGTTGCGCCAATTTTGGTATTTTGCCTAGTTATTGGTGCGCTTGCGCAAGCAAAAAGTGTTGGCAATATGAAATTGGTAATAGGGCTGTATGCGCTATCTACGTTTACTGCAAGCCTTGTAGCTGTATGTGCGGCTATGATTTTCCCTGTTGATTTTACTTTTGCTCATGTTGCAGCAGCGTCTTCTCCGTCTCCTCAAGGAATTGGTGAGGTGCTTAATTCACTTGTGCTAAATATTGTTGTTAATCCTGTAGACGCTCTCGTTAAAGGTAACTTTATTGGTATCCTCTTCTGGGCAATTGCTTTCGGTGTTGCGTTACGTTTAGCTGAGCCTTCTACCAAAGCATTTTTCGATAACGTTTCATCTGCTATTGGAAAAATTGTCCACTGGATTATTAACGCAGCCCCTTTTGGCATTATGGGTCTTGTTTATACAACAGTTGCAAGTAACGGTCTTCGTATTTTTAGCGAGTATGGTTTCGTTATTGCTTTGTTAGTAGGCACTATGGCTGTTGTTGCTTTGATTCTTAATCCTATTTTGGTTTTCGTGCTTACTGGCAAGAATCCGTATCCTCTTGTTTTTAGAACTTTGCGTGATTCGGGTGTTACAGCGTTCTTCATGCGTTCTTCTGCTGCGAATATTCCTGTGAATATGAATTTGTGCGAAAAGCTTGGATTTAACAAAGACAATTATTCTGTTTCAATACCGCTTGGTTCAACTATTAATATGAGTGGAGCTGCTATAACTATTTCTATCATGTCTTTGTGCGCTGCTCACACGCTTGGTATTAGCGTTGATATTCCAACTGCTGTGATTCTTTCTGTGCTTTCTGCAGTTTCTGCTGCAGGCGCATCCGGTGTAGCTGGTGGTTCGCTTTTGCTTATACCTCTTGCATGCTCGTCGTTTGGTATTTCAAACGATATCGCTATGCAAGTAGTTGCTATTGGTCTTATTATTGGCGTTATTCAGGATTCTTGCGAAACTGCACTTAACTCTTCCACGGATGTTCTCTTTACTGCGGTTGGCGAATATCGCATGTGGCAGCGTGCAGGTCTTAAGTTTACGATGGGCAAGGATCATGAGCCAGTGCAGCTTAAAAAGTAGCTGTTGCTAGTGTTGCTAGCTTTTGCTAGTTTTTGCTAAGTATTCTTGTTAGTGCGCGTTCTGACGTTCTTACGTTTTTATGAGCGCGCACTTTTATTATATTTGGATGCTTATTGTAAATGAATCTAACAGACGTGCAAATAAAATAGTAGAAGTGAAATCAGTATTTTTAGCGTGCATTAGGCTTTAGGGAAGTGGTAGGTTGTGTTTGCAGGAATGCTGCGGTTGATCCACGCATTTGCTGCGATTATACTTCCGCTTCCGATTGTTGTTTCGCCGCCAAGAATAGTAGCATTTGCGTAAATTACTACGTTGTCGCCAATATTTGGGTGCCGCTTTCCGCCTTTTATAGGATTTCCGTCCTCGTCTAGCGCAAAGCTTTTTGCACCAAGCGTTACTCCTTGGTAAAGCTTAACGTGTTCACCGATTACAGTTGTTTCGCCGATTACAATGCCAGTTCCGTGATCAATGCAAAAATATGCACCAATTTTTGCTCCTGGATGAATGTCAATTCCGGTTTTTCTGTGAGCATATTCGCTCATAAGTCTAGGAATTAGCGGCACGTTAAGCTCGTAGAGTGCGTGAGCTGTGCGGTGAATAAGCATTGCATAAAACCCGGGATATGCGAGCGTAACTTCTACTTTGCTTTTGCAAGCAGGATCGCCTTCGTATATTGCTTGAATATCTGTTAAAAGTAACTTTTTAATTGCAGGAAGCGTGCTTATAAATTGATTGCAAGTTTCTCGAATTTTAACTGTGTCGTTTGTGTAGCATTGAAGTTCGTGAAATATAATGCGTTCTATAGTGTCTAACGCATTTGAGGTAACAGTATTTAAAGTAGCATTGAGTTGCGTAGTATCGTTGCTTACATTGTGCGCATGCAACTCAGGCAAAAGTAATACCTGAGTCGCATGTATGAGCGCAATAATATTTCGGTAATTAGGTATGAATGTAGCTTGCCTTATATCAGAATCATGAATTGAGTTGAGTTTGTTTATAAGGTCAAGGCGATCATTCATACATTTCTCCTATTATTCTCTTGCTTGTTTTATTAGAGTGTTAGAAAGTGCGCTTATAAATCTACTAAACGCGCACTTTCAAAACATCATTTATTATTATCATTATTGCATAGCATTATTCTGCAAACAAAGGCGTTGACAAGTATCGGTCGCCTGAATCTGGAAGTATTGCAACAATGGTTTTGCCCGCATTTTCTTCTCTTTTTGCTTCTTGAATTGCTGTCCAAACCGCAGCTCCAGAAGAAATGCCTACTAGCACGCCTTCTTTTTTGCTTATAAGCTTGCCGCTTTCAATTGCGTCTTCATTTGTTACATGAGCAATGCGATCGTAAATGTTTTGGTTGAGAACATCTGGCACGAATCCTGCGCCGATTCCTTGAATCTTGTGTGCTCCTGGTTTGCCGCCTGCAAGCACAGGAGAGTCGGCTGGCTCAACTGCAATTACTTCAAGATGCGGATTTTGTTCCTTTAAATATGTGCCAGTACCGGTGATTGTACCGCCTGTTCCAACGCCTGCAATCAGAATATCCACGTTTCCGTCAGTGTCTTGCCAAATTTCTGGACCGGTTGTGTTGTAGTGTGCGTGCACGTTTGCTTGATTGGTAAACTGTCCCGGAGTCCACGCGTTTGGCGTGTTTTCAACGATTTCTTTCGCTTTTGCAATAGCGCCTTTCATTCCTTCTGCAGCAGGAGTGAGTACGAGTTCTGCTCCGTATGCTTTCATAAGTTTTCGGCGTTCAATAGACATGCTTTCTGGCATCACAATAATGCTTTTGTATCCTTTTGTTTGTGCAATCATTGCAAGGCCAATGCCAGTGTTTCCGGAAGTTGGCTCAACAATTACTGAGCCTGGCTTGAGAGTTCCTGCGGTTTCTGCTTCTTCAATCATCTGCTTTGCGATGCGGTCTTTTACGGAACCTGCTGGGTTGAAGTATTCGAGTTTTACTAGGATTTTTGCTGTTAGATTGTACTCTTTTTCAATGTGAGTAAGCTCCAGAAGTGGAGTGTGGCCTACGAGTTCTTGCACGGACTTGTAGATGTTGGACATAATATTTCCCCTTACTTGTTTGTTGTCTTACTTGTTTGTTTTTTGTTTTGTTTAATTTGTTTAATTTTGTTTATTTTTAATTTTTAAAAAATAATTTTATTAATAAAGCGACTTCTGCTTATTGGTTGTTTCTAAAAATGCCATTTATTCGTTTTAATATTTAATCCGTATTAAATTGTTATATTTTCAAGATTTTATATTCGAATTTTGGCATAAAAAAAAGAAACAGCGCGCTGTTTCTTGAATCGTAATTTGCTGTGTTTTAACGTAAATGCTTTTAACACAGGCTAGATGTTATGCATATTTAATGCTTGCAAACATCATTTCGATTAAGAAATGCGCAACAACATACGTTATAACAACAACAATTTGTCATCATATTTGTATGATACATGTGCACTCCTTTACTCGTCGAAATGGTGATAAGTGATGACTATAGCGAATGGATTTTAGTTTGTCAAACTTGATTTGTGTTTGTCATACCTTGATATGTACACCTTTTCTGCGCGAGTGTCTGATTTTGCTTGTTTTGGGACACTGGTGCAGTTGGTGTTATGTGCGAGTGTCTCTGTTTGGCGTAAGTAGTCATTAAGCGCGAATTTGCGGCGATTGGGTACTTTAGGATTTGGTAGTGTGTTTTGAGTTTATTGATGCAGTACATAGCACTGGAATTTGCCAAGTTTGTTTGTTATAATTCCGCATGTTAATTCGGTAACGGAGGTTGACAAACTGAGATTATGAAAAATATAATCCTCGACAGACAGACAGACAGACAGACAGACAGACAGACAGACAGACAGACAGACAGACAGACAGACAGACAGACAGACAGACAGACAGACAGACAGACAGACAGACAGACAGACAGACAGACAGACAGACAGACAGCGTGATGCTGTCTTTTTTGTGACATAATTTTTTATAATTTTCACTACTTTATGCCTTATTTATTTTGCATTGAAATAGGTGAGTGGTTCTGCATATTTATATGCATTTTAGCGTGATTTACTCTATATAAATTTTCGAAATTAATAAAAATTATTATTGCGATAATTGTTAGTTTGGTTTGAAATGAAAATGAATAATAAAAGAATAAAAAAAGTTATTAGTCTAGTAGTCGCTTTTGTAGCTACGATTGGACTTTTTGCGGGGGCAGCGACCGCACAGGCTGCTGATACAGTAACTGCAGGAGTAAAGAAATATCCGTTTTTACTTGATATGGACATTGCCCAAGATCCTGGGTTTGGTCACATTCATCCAGGTGCTACAGGGCAACTCGAATCAAATATTGAAAGCATGTGGAAAAATCTTCCGATAACCGTCGAGGATGAAAAGGGAAATAAAACCACAGTACCCAACAAGCTAGAATCTAACTTTCAGCGTTTTGTTGGCAATTTTGCAGAAGGGCAAAAACTAACAATCACTATTGATACTGGTAAAATTCCCAAGGGCTATCATATTTCTTATGATAGGGATCGTACATATATTCATTCGGAAAACGGCTATATTTCTCCAGAAAATGGCTACTTTAAATTCACCGTTAAATATGAACTCGACAATGGTAAGCCTATACCTCTGCGGATTTCGTTTGGCAAATTGAACGTGAAATTCGATCTTCAGGGCGGAAATATTGGCGGTAAAACAGATGCAATCACAAATACGGTAAAAACAGATAATACGGTTGATTTCCCAGCTAACCCAACAAAAGAGAATCTAGTGTTTGGTGGATGGTATACCGAGTTTCCTGATATTGAGTATTATCGGGATCATAACATGGTAGGCACGCGTCGCTATTGGACCAATAAGTCCCTATTTTCGGATACCAGCTGTGACTTGCCGCAGTGGAATGATAAGACCTTAGATCCTTTGGGTGACTATCAATTTTTACTTCGCGCACAGTGGAATGCAAAAGTTTCGTTTGATGCAAACGGCGGAGCGTTTCGCAATGGAAAACAAAAAATAAGTGCTTTAAGACGGCAAGGTTTGAAGGTTAAACTATTAAATGCTCCTACGCGCGAAGATTATCAGTTCTTAAACTGGGTGGATGCTGCTGGTAAAGCCTACAAGCCTGATGATATGTATGCGTTGAATGCTAATACTGTGTTTACTGCCAAGTGGAAGCAGATTCGAAGCACGGTTACTTTCAAGAACGGCGATAAGACTCAAACGGTAAAGGTGGAAACTGGTAAGGCTATTGATACTGATGCGTTAAAAGATCAGTCAATGCCTAAGAATCCAACTAAAGATGGCTACACGTTTAAAGAGTGGAATACTAAGGCGGATGGTAAAGGTACTGCGTTTACTGGTAAAACCACAGTAAATAGTGATACGACTGTATATGCCATTTTTACGAAGAATCCTGTGTCTGAGCCAACGCAACATCCTACTTCAAATCCAATTCCGTCAGCATCTTTTGAGTCTGAATCAGGCTCGGAGAGTCCGGTTACAGTTCCTGAATCTCAAACTCCTGAATCTGTGAATAAGATAGAACATGAATCTGTGAAATCGCCTGTTGTTGAGCATAAGGCTGAAAAGCATGTTCCAGATATGCCTAAGTCTGGTGAGTCAGCTTCGGTTGTTGCATTTATTTCGGCTTTAGTCTTTGCGATTGCTGGTTTTGTGGTTGTGAGAATGAGGAGAATGTTTGAAGCAAAATCCGGAAGATAACTAGCGTTTACTTGTGAAAGTTGAAGTTTACGCGCTTTTATAAGACTTCGTAAAGTCTTATAAAGTAAACGCAAGGCGGCCTTGACTAGTTGATAGTTAAGGCCGTTTTTTATTTACTACCGATCTTGTATATCTCACTGACATGTGCGTATCTCAATAACTTTAACTTACAATATGTCAACCCAGTTTTGTATAGCATGAAGTATTCTATGCACCATAACTGTTTTGTTTTCTTCGCAAATTTTATAGAAGATTACATATTTTTTAACGAAACATCTTCTAAAGTTTTTGCTACTTAGGTAATCATCGTTCACCAATCGGTATCGATATGGCATTGTGGATAGGCTTGAAACAGTGGCTTCTACGTTATCAAGGAATTCGGATGCTGTAATTGGAGAGTCTAGATTGTGCGCAATGTAATGAACTATGTCTTGCAAATCTTTATGATAACTTTGCGAAACAAGTATTGTGTATTCTTGGTTACTTTGTGCCATTGTTGAGTTCTTCTCTTAAGTTTCGCATTGATTCTTCAAAAGATAATGTGCGATTGTTGTTAAAATCAGACTCGCTTTGAGATAATGAACTGTACAGCTCGTATTTGCTCATGAACTTGTTGAATAAGTCGATGCTCATTACTGCTAAGTCTCCGCGACCGTTTTTTGTAATGAAGACTGGTTCTTTTGTTTCGTGGCAGAATGTTGATATCTCGTTGTAGTTATTGCGTAAATCTGTGCTTGATTTAATAGTTGGCATCGTGTGAGTCCTTTGAGATGATTGTTATTTTATTGCTTTTGCTTTGGCTTTTGGTTATTTTATTATTTTTTTTTGAATTAGCTTATCTAGTTTTACTTTATGTACACAAATAAATTATCAAACTAGTTTAATGCAATCTAAAGATATTATATGATTATTTCTTTAGATTATTGCCTTTATAGTTTCGATTTTCATGATTTTAGTAGCCAATCGTTGCAAAATTGCAGTGATTGGGTAGTTTTTCGGCGATATGACCTGCTTTTGCGCTATATTTAATGAATTACGCTGTTACTTGCAATGCTTTCTTTGCTTTAAAATTTTGCAAAATAAATCTTAGTAAAAATCTGTTTTTATTTAATGATTTTGTGTAATTTAGATTGTATAGAGTTAGAGAAAAGGCATATATGGAACAGTTTAATCAGCATGACTCGAATGATCGAGATAACTATGAATCGAATGAGCAGAATCAGACAAATCCAAACAATGATACTGTAAATTCAAATGACTACAATGTTGTGCATAGCGATTCGCAAAATATGTCAAAGTATTCCGAGTGATTTTATAAAAGGGAGATGACATGAATGTAAAATATGGTAGCGTATTTACAAATCCAGAAGTTTTAAACAGACTCGCGCAAATAGAACAATCTCCCCAAATACAAGGAAAATTAAGCGCTTTAAAAGAAGGCGTAAAAAATAATTCTTTTGATCCAGTTCGTTTAATTCCATTAATACCTGTAGTAATGGTTTTAGGCACTTTGTATAACTATTTTCCAAATATTGATTACTCTCGTTACAAATATTATTTGCTAATAGTAGGTGTTTTTGTTGTTTGCTTTGCAGGTAAGTTTTTTGTAAATAATAAGGTTGATGTAGACGCTCTATATGATGATAATGTTTTAACGCCGATTTTGAATGCGATTCTGCCTGGAACAGTATTAAACAATTCCGAAGGAATTGACAGCAGCATTTTTAATAATCTTCTGCCAATATCTAGTAGGTATTATTCAAGTAAACACATAATTTTTGGCGATGAATTTAAAACTGAATTTTCAAATATGCAAGCAATTCACTTTTCTAGAAGTGAAAGTGGAAAAAGTGTTAAAAAAACGGATTTTATTGGGCAAGTCTTATTAATAAACTCAAAAACCAACATAAATGGCCACATTAGAATCGTCCCCGTTACTGGAAAGAACTTTATGGGACAAAAACTAAATGGATACTATGGTAAAAAAACAAAAGAGGAGAGCGAAGTTCAAACAGAATCCATTGAATTTAATAACTCCTATTCAATCTTTTCTACAGACGATTTTTATACAAAGCTTGTATTAGATCCAAGTTTTATAGAACTAATGAATAATTTGCAAAAAAGAATGCGAGTTTGCTTATACCTAGATAGCGAGAGTATTGTTGCAGCCTTTGATTCTGGTCGGTATTTATTTGGTGCTCCAGGAAAATCTGGAGTAGAAAACTTATCTTTAATAAGAGAATATGCAAAATTTAGAGATATTTTGGCTGAGTATTACGAAATAATTAACGTAATTAGAGAGAAATTAAAAAAGTAAAAATTACAAAAGTAGAAACTAGTAAATTGCAATACTAGCGAACTAAAAAAGTAGAAAAGACTAGAACTAAAGGAGACGTTATGGGTGACGTTATGGGTGACGTTATGGATGAGAACACTGTGCTAATTTGTATTGCAATAGTGCTTGTAGTGCTTATTGCTTGGTTTATTGGCAATTTAAATAGATTAAGAAAATATAGGGTGATTATAGAAGAGTCACAGAAAAACGTTGACATTGCGATTGCCAAAAGATACGACACGATTTGCCAAATGCTTAAAGTTGCGCAGTCGTTTGCAAAGTATGAAAAAACGACATTAGTGGATTTGGTTAGTTTAAGAGAGGGATTGGGTTCAGCGGATTCTAGTTCGGCAATAAAAAACCAGAATCATGCAATAGGGAAGATTTATGCTTTGGCGGAAGCTTATCCGGAATTAAAGTCTTCTGAACAATTTTTGAACTTGCAGGAAGAAATAAATGACGAAAATGAGCAGCTGGCGGCGGCAAAAAGAATTGTTAATAGTAATATCAGTACTCTTAATCAAAATATCGTTACCTTCCCAGTCTCGCTTATTGCAAGCCTAAGCGGAATAAAGCAGATGGATTTTATTAGTGAGGACGATTTAAGCAATAAGAAGAATATCGATAACATATTGGGTTAGTGAAAATGTTTAGCTAGATAGCATATCTCAAGTGGCCAATCGTTGTAAATTTGCAGCGATTGGCTACTTTGCGATTGGTTGATTTGTGATTGGTTGATTTGTGATTGGTTGATTTGTGCTTAAAAATAAACGCCAGGGAGTTTATTTCAACTCGACTGGCGTTTATTAGTTTTATTTGCGTTATTCGCTAGTTGCGTTTTTTACTTGCTGTGTTTGCCAATGCGCGTGCGTTTAAGCGAAAGTGCGCCGAAGGCTGACAGCAAGAACGCTAATCCAGCACCTGCAATGTTTGATGTTTCAGAGCCTGTGCTAGCAAGCGGTTCATGCGTTTGTGGAGTTTGTGCTTCTTCAACAGTCTCTTCTTGCGTTGGTTCCGGTTCTGGCGTTGGTTCTGTCACTTCTTCCGGCTCTGGTGCAGGAATTATAGGCGCTGGAATAGGCTCAGGCTCCGGCTCTGGAGTCGGAACAGGAGTTGGAACAGGAGTTGGTTTCGGTTCTGGCTTTGGTTCCGGCTTAGGCGGTTCGGGTTTCGGTGCTGGCTGTGGCTGTGGTTCCGGTTGTGGCTGTGGTTGTGGCTGTGGTTGTGGTTTAGGTCTCGTCACTGTTAATTCCGTCTTACTTATTCCCATAGTTTCCGTAAACGTACCGGGTACATGACAAGTCTCTATCCTATAAACAGGAATTGTGCGACTTGTTTCGCCTTCCTTCCAGTCTGTAATGTTAGGAATGCCGCTAATACTATTCGTAACAAAATCGAACGTTAAGCCGCTGAGACCATCTCCACCAATCGTTACCGTATGAAGGTTCCCACGTGTATCGTTATACGTTTTCGAGCCGATTGTGGTTGCGGCAACCGCATTAAAAATTTCTTGATATTTTTTGTATTTGAAGAACCATGGCGTTTCTTTAATACCATCTACAACCGTAGGTGTTGTTTCGTTAGCCTTTATAGTTTTGAGCGTGATATTGGTATATTTCCTTGCAACAACCTCTGTATTTTCCTCATTAAATGGGATAGTACACGGTTCTGCGATTAGCACGTTATTAATAGGATCATATTTGAGATAGTTGCTATATGCTGCTGCTTTATACATATCAGCACTGGTTACTTGCCAGCGTATATATTCTTCAGCCTTATCAGTTGCAAGTCCTTCAGCCAATTTGTTAGTGCTATCAGTAAATTGCGGCGGTTGCTTCTTCGTAGGGTCTAGAACTGGAGTTTGTTGTGGCTTACTCACTGTCCATTCAAACTGGCTTAAACTCATGGTGTCTGAGCCATCATTGCCCTTATGGATTGTTGCCATATAGATAGTAAGTGTACGAGTTGTTTCGCCATCATTCCAATCTGTGATGGTAGGAGTGCCAGTGATGCCTTGTTTTCCAAAGTCGTATTTCAGACCAGTTAGACCCTTGCCGCCGATTCTTTGTTCAACGTTGTTAAAATTATACGAACCGATTGTCGTTTGATTAATTTCGTCCCAGATATCCGCATACTGCTGATACTTGAAGAACCACGGGGTTTCTTTAATACCCTCTACTACCGTAGATTCCGTTTCGCCAGCCTTTAGTGTTTTGAGTGTGATATTGGTATATTTCCTTGCAACAACACGTGAATTCTCATTCTTAAACGGCTCCGTGCTTACAGTTGTAGTTAGCTTTTTCGTATCAGGATTGTAGTTAAGATAATCAGCATATGCCGTCATTTGTTCTGAACTAGAGTTGGTGGAGTTGTTTATTGCTCGCCAGCGAACATAATTACCGCTTGCATCGGTCGCTAGTGCTGCAGATAGTTCATTCCTATCAAACGTAAATGTCTTTGGCTCAATCTTATGATTCTCCGCGCCTGCGGTCTTAAATGTTGGAACAATCTCTTCTTGGAGTTGCTGTCCATTCTTGCTATACATACGAAGTCCCGTAACGCGAATAGTAGCGTTAGGATGTTCGCGCGCTGCACTCGTGCGCCATTTGAACGTGTAGCTATAATCTGCTGAGCGCGTTACCCAAGAATCATACGCAAGTTCATATTTATCGCCGTTTTTATACTCGACGTGTATGGCTTCCATGTAGTCCTTACAATTGCCGTACTTTGTCGATTGTTCTAATGTGATTTCTTTACCGCCGCGTATGAACTTTGGCTTAATGGTAACTGCTACACCTGGCTCTACCTCTGTCATTTGTGGATATGAAACAGTTTCTTCCTGAGAGTCTGCTTTTTCTGTTGTAGCTTCTGTTTCCGTAGTCTTAGCAGTTGTAGTAGTTGTAGTAGATGGAGTTACACCGCGGTATTCTGCAATGCTGGCTTTATTTTCGCTAGATTTATTATCTTCTGTTTTATCGTTGCTAGTTTTATTTTCGTTAGCTTTATTATTGCCAGTTTTGGCGTTATTCTCTAAATCATTTTGATTAGTGAGATTTGCAGGGGGGGGGGTAGTTGTTTTTATGTTATTTGCATCAGTGCCAGCAGCGTAAGCGGTTTGGCTCATGCATACTGCGCAAGCTGCCGTTGCAATACCCATCATTGTCGAAGTCAGAATAATTTTCGCTGCCTTATTCATAAAACACCCAACTCTCTAATCAACTACCTAATCAACCATCTAACTAGATACCTAAATAAATTTATTTTATTTTGTTTCGAAATATACAATAAATGTATAATAAATTCGAAATTTGCATATTACATTATAATGTTTTTGATAAAGAATAAAAGTGTTTATCGATAATTTTATCAATAAACACTTTTATGTTTCGAAATGCTTAATCTCTATTAAATATTCAACTAAATATTTAGCTAAATAATACGAGATGTTTAGTAGCTAATATCAGAAATAATCTGCTAAATAAACTGCGATATTACAATGCCGGCAGCCATAAGCGGAATATTGAAAATAAGGAATGTTGGAACGCAAGTATCCCAAATATGACTGTGCTGACCGTCTGCGTTTAAGCCGGAAGTAGGTCCAAGCGTAGTATCGGAAGCAGGGGAGCCTGCGTCTCCGAGAGCTGCAGCGGAAGACATAAGAAGAATCGTTGCAGGAGTGCTGAAACCAATGCTCTGGCAAAGTGGCACGAACAAAACCGCAAGAATAGGAACCGTGCCAAACGAAGTGCCAATTCCCATAGTCACAAGCAAGCCAATAAGCGTAATAACAAATGCGGCAACAAGTTTGTTCTGTCCCATAGAAGCTACGCCAAAGTTTACAAGCTCCTCAACTCCGCCTGTAGCTTGGATCACGTTAGCATATCCGCCCGCAATGAGCATCACAAACGCAATAAGACCCATGAGTTTTACGCCGCCAGTAAGCTGATTGTCAATGTCGTTCCACTTTATTGCTCCAAAAATAATCATGGTTGCAAGACCTGCAATAGACGAAAGCGAAAGATCCTTACTAATAACTTGCACTACTACAACAACAATAATTGCGAGAATAGTCACATAATGGCGTAAATTAAGAGGTCCGACAACAGCGTCGGCTGCGCGAGTGTCAGTTTCTGTAGTTTTGTATTCGCGAGGTTTTCTGTAAAGCACAAAAACTGCAAAAAGTAGTGATGCAAACATTGCAAGACCTAAATACCAGTTCACAGCACTAACGTCTGCAACACTAACCTTCATGCCGTTTTTAGAAAGATTCGTAGCGATAACAGTTTGGAAAATAAGACCAAAGCCAAACGGAATAGCAATATACGGAACTTCAAGACCAAAAGCAGTGCAGCAGGCAGCTGCTCGGCGGTCAATCTTAAGTTTGTTCATAACTTGCAAAATCGGCGGAATAAGAATAGGAATGTAAGCAATATGAACCGGCACAATATTTTGAGACATGCATGCAATAATAGTTAGTACCGCAAGTAGAGCGTACTTTTTCATGCCAATGATTGAGCTAATTTTTTTAGAAATAATTTGAGCTAAGCCTGTTGCAGTAATTGCTTCCGCAAAAGTACCAAGCAAAATGTAGGCGAGTGCAGTTTGTGCGTTGGTGGAGAAACCGTCGCAAAGCAAAGCCATAATTGTGTGATTTCCGTCACCGAAAAGAGGAAGATGACCGGCAATGCCGCCTGCAATGCAAGCTACTATCATTGATAGCAAAACATTAAGTTTTGCAAGACTAAGCGCGCATAGCACTACAACCGACACAATAACCGGATTAAATATAATATTTAAAATTTGCAAACCTAGCATGCCGTTCACCCCTTTAAATGCTTGAATTTTAATATATTGTTTGAAGCAATACGTTTTATTTCGTATTGCTTATGCTTGTATTTTTGCATATGTATTCCTACATATGTATTTCTTACATTTAGTAATTAAGGACAATATAGCATGGAAGTGTTTACAACATGTTTCTTAATTAAATATAAAATATAAACAATTAAATAAAAAAAATTAGATTAACTCAACAATTGTTTACCCAAAAGAGTACTCTAAAACATTAGTGGTGAAGAATTAATAATAATCACCAAATGTCCGGTTTTGCACCGTTTTATGCAACATTGCAACGTGAGTTTACCGCTTAAAAATGGCGATAAAGCAATGTGAAAATTAAAAATTGTTTTGCTAATTGTGAAAATCCAAAAATAAACAATAAACAACAAACAAAAACAACAAAAAACTAAAAAATTGAAAATTGAAAATTGAAAATAGTTATTTAGAGTAAGGAGGAATGCCTGGCGCTCTAAGCGGAATTTAGATACTGCGTTGTGTCTAAGCAATAAGCATCAGACATACAAATTATGCAAGAGGAACAAATGCTTTTAGAAGCTAAAGAATTAGGTTTACAAAGATTTAGAAGAACACCATTTTGGGATGTGTCGCTAAAAGTTGCACCTCATCAAATCGTTGCAATATCAGGCGAACACGGCTCTGGAAAATCAGCTTTGCTACTTGCACTGTCTGGTTATATGAAATTTACGAACGGAACTCTTACTATTGCGGACGCAACTCTTCCTAACGATTTCCACGAATCTCGGCAATACGTGGGATTGGGATTATTCAACGGAATTAACGAATTCTACAAAACGCAAACAATAGAAGAAGTTCTTATGAGCGAGTTGAAACTCGCATCGCGCTCGCCTCTATTTTTGAAGCAATACAAAAATGATGTAAAAAATCGCGAAGCTTTACAGCAGTACGCTTACAACGTGCTAGCTCAATGGAAAGTATTTTCTCCTCACGAAACAGCAATAGGAGAGCTGACTCCATGCGAGCGCATGCGTTTGGCAATTGCGCTTGCTTTGTTAAAAAAGCCGTGGCTTCTATTTGTTGATGGAATTGAAACGGAGCTTACTAGTGAGCAAAGTGAATGCTTACTTTCCGATATTCGCGCATACGTTAGTAAAAACTACTGCTCTTGCCTTGTTGGAGTTTTGCAAAGTGAGTTAGAAAAGCAAGCGGATCAAGTCTTAAGACTAAGTCCAAATCATGGGGAAGTAGAAAATTCTTATATTGATTCACAGCTTGGTACAAGTGAAGCAAATGGTGGTGAAAACAATGCGCGTTAATACTCTTGCTCTTGCATTTCGTGAGCTTAACAATACATTGAAAGGAAAAGCTCGAAAGCTTATTATTGGAACCGTAGCTTTGATTCCACTTTTATACGGATCGCTTTATTTATGGGCATTTACTAATCCTTATAAGACTTTAAATACTGTGCCTGTAGCTGTTGTTGTTGAAGACAATGGCGCTATGATTAACGGCAAAATGCGAAACATTGGAAACGAAATTAAAACTCGCTTAAAGAATCAAAAAGACGGCAGCGAAGGATTCCAATGGAATTTTGTTAATAGTGATGAAGCAAACAAAGGTCTTAAAAATGGCAACTATTTTATGGTAGCAACCATTCCAGCTTCATTCAGTAAATGCATTGCTTCTGCGCAATACGATACTCCTACTAAAGCAAAACTCCATGTGAAATACGATCAAGCAAGTAATATGCTTGCTTCGCAAATTGGCAAAACTGCTTTCCATACTATGCGTAGCGAAATTAGCGAGGCGATTGCTCAAGAGTATTGGGAGAATATGTTTGCGAAAGTTAATTCTGCTTCTGATTCTCTTGGTGCTGCAGTAAATGGTGCTGGTGCTTTGCATGAAGGCTCACAATCTTTGCAAACTGGAATAAATAAGCTTGCAAATGGATCTAATCAACTTTCACAATCTTTGCGAAAACTTCAAGGCGGATTAAGTGAGCTCCAAAAAGGAGCAAATACTCTTTCTAAAGCAAACGCTAGAAGTAAAGCAGGCGCGCAATATCTTGCACAAAAAACGCAAGATTTAGCAAACGGAGCTCAACAATTAAGCGAAGGAACTCAAAAACTATCTGCAGCAACAAGCGAATTCTACAATGGTGCGCAAAAGCTTGCTGCCTCTAGCAGCGAATTAGAAGAACACGTTAAAGCTGGAAACGCTGAAACAAAAGCACAAATTACTGGTCTTCTTATGAAAGCGCAAGATCCTAGGGTCACTAAGGAAGACGTGCTTGCTAGCTTGCAAGGTTTAGCTGGAGGATTAAGTGAAAATTCTGATCTTCTAGAAACAAATCTTTCTGCTTTAAGCGCTGGAGCAGACAAGCTTTCTGCTGGAAGTTTGCAAATAAAGGGCGGAGCTGACGCAATATCTCAAGGTATTGAAGCTGTTAATACTGGTTCAAATAAGCTTGCTGCTGGAGCGAATAGTCTTGCTGAAGGTTTGGCTCAAGTAAGTAACGGTAGCGAGAAACTAAATAATGGTGTGAATGCAGCGTCTCAAGGTTCAGCGAAAATAGTGAACGGTTCTGATCAGCTTAATTCCGGAGCTAAGAAGCTATCGGATAATACTCCAAAGCTGGTTGAAGGCGCAAAAAAGTTGCATGACGGGCTTAAGAATTCTCAAAAGTCTGGAAAAATCAACAATATTGTTCAAAAAAGTAAGATGATGAGTGCGCCTGTTTCTTTGGAAGAACACGAGTATTCTCACGTTGAAAATTACGGAACAGGTTTCGCTCCTTACTTTATTTCCATAGGCCTTTGGGTCGGCGCTCTTATGGCAACCTTTGTTTTGAGAGTTATGGATAGGCGAGCGATACTAAACGGCATGAATCCGCTTAAGAGCGCGCTTATTAGCTTGACGCCGTTTGTGCTTATGGGCGTTGTGCAAGCTGTAATTCTTATGGGCGTAGTGCACGTTGTGTTAAAGCTGCAAATTGACAACGTTCTTGCGTTCTACGGTCTTGGAATTATTGCATCCATAATGTTTATGGCAATAATGCAAATGATTATGGTGATTTTCCACATACCAGGGCGAATAGTTGCAATTGTGCTTCTTATGTTGCAAATCACAAGCTCTGCAGGAACGTTCCCAGTACAAATGACGCCGGCATTCTTTAGAGCTGTTCACCCATACTTGCCAATGACGTACTCGATTATGGGGTTGCGTCAAGCAATGGCTGGAAAGAACAGTGGTGAAATAGTTTTCGGCATTGAAATGCTTGTTCTTTTCGGCGTTATTGCGATTGCTATAACAAGCATTGCCTGCCGCATGAAGCGTACTGTAACGATGTTTGATTTGCATCCTGTGATAACGCTTGAGGCATAAGTGTTCATGTAGGCGCGATAATTAAAATCCCCGCAGCTTTTGTTGGTTGCGGGGATTTTTTAGTGAATCTAGTTTAATTTAGTTACTTTATAAATACGTTATCTGACTTTAGAAAGTAGACGCGTAGACTTCGGCAATTGCAGATTCGTCCATGTGCATGTATGAATTCTTCAAAAGTCGCTGCTGCTCTTTAACAACGCTCGAAGCCCAGCTTTGAATCATATCCTCGGTCATGCCATACTCGTGAAGCTTGTGCTTAGGAAGAATCGTGTTAAGAACTTCGTCAAGCTTGTCTAATACGTCCGCTTTTTGGCATTCAAGAATATTTGTCATGAAGTCGAAAAGCTTAGAAAGTTCAGTGTTTTTGGCGCTGGTGCTGTTTGCTGCGTCGTGCTTAGCATAGTATCGCAAAACGCTTGTAAGAAGCGCAGCATTCGTTTCGCCGTGAGCCACGTGGAAAGTGCCACCAAGCGGATAAGCCATCGCGTGAACGCAACCGCAACCAGCGTTACCAAACGCAATGCCAGCGTAAAGGCTTGCCGAAACCAAATCGCTTACAACTTGGCTTTTTGCGCTGCTGCCTTCCTTCACAACTCGCATATAACTTTGCAAAATAAGTCCGCAAGCCTTGTAGCTAAACATTTTTGTAAGCTCGGTTGCAATAGGAGAAAGTGCGGACTCAATCGAGTGTGTAAGAGCGTCAATAGAACTGGTTGCAAAAACGTAATCCGGCAGGCTCTTTAACAATTCCGGAATAAGAACCGCGTCCGTAGCATAGCAAGCATCGTTCGCCAAACCCTTCTTGGTATTGCGCTTAGTAAGCGAGAACACGGCAACGTTCGTAACTTCGGAGCCAGTGCCGCAAGTAGTTGGAACAAGAATAAGATCCGCGCCTTTTTGTGCAGGAATCTTGCCGTCAACTAAGTCTTCAAGCGGGCTTGTTTGCTTCAACGCACAAACCTTCGAAATATCCAAAACAGTGCCGCCACCAATGCCAATCACGCGCTTTGGAGTGGTGTGAATGTCACTAACGATTGCATCAACCATTGCGTCGCTCGGCTCGCCCTTGCCGTATTTCTCTTGGAAAATCACGTCGCAATCAAGATTCAAATCGCCAAAATAAGGCTCCCAAATGTACTGGTTTGTAATAACCAAATCACCCTTACCAAGCTTGAATTCTTGCGCAAAGTCGCGTGCTTGCTCGAACTTATGAATAGTTGGTTTAATAGAAAGCTGCTTCATCCTAGACTCCTTTGTTTTAATCTGCATGTCTTACGCTAATATGCGCGTCGTGTGCGCGCTTTTGTGCGCGGATGATTAAAAAACCAAGCAACTGCTCCATTATAGAACAGATTGCTTGGTTTAATAAATGCGATTTAAGCTAATAGCAGAAGCTAATTGCACAGATTAATCATCAAAAGTTACAGATACTAATCATCCCTTCAACAAAGCCGTGTAAGCAGCCATCGTAATGTAGTTGTATGGCTGGTTGAAGTGAGGCATGAAGAAGATGTCGCACAAAGCAAGTTCCTTAATCGTTACTTTCTTTTGAATAGCCAGCGAGAACAGGTGAATTGCGGCAGACATATCGTAGTTAGAAGCCAACTGGCAACCAACAATAACCTTCGTATCCTTCTTGTAAACGATGCGAATCTTCACCTTTGGATTCTCAACTTCCATAAACGCAGGCTTTTGAGTATCCTCAAAATCAACGTAATCAACGTCCATGCCTTCTTTTTGAGCGGCAGTCAAGCTCAAGCCTGTGCAAACAAGCTTGTAATCGTAGATCATCATTGCGCTAGAACCTTGCACGCCCTCGGTTTCTACAGGAGTTCCGCAAACGTTGTGACCTGCAATCAAGCCGCTTCGAACGGCGTTAGTAGCGAGCGCAATGTAGTTCACGCGGTCTCGAGCGTTGTCGTAGATTGTAGCGCAGTCGCCAATTGCGTACACGTCTGGGTCGGAAGTTTGCTGCTTCTTGTCAACGAGGAAAGCGCCGTTAGCATACTGCTTTAAGTGATCTTTGCCAAGCGCAACGTTTGGATGGAAGCCGATAGCGCAAATCACCATGTCTGCATCGTAAGTGCCTTTGCTTGTTTTAACAGCTTTTACTTCAGTTTCGCCAACAATTTCTTCAACAGTTTGACCAAGTTCAAACTTAATGCCTTTATCTTCCATAATTTGCTTCAAATTATCGGAAAACTCTGGGTCAAAGTAGCCGTTAAGAATATGGTCTTCCATGTCAATAAGAGTTACGTTCTTGCCAAGGCGCTTAAAAGCTTCCGCAAGTTCCACACCAATGTAGCCTCCGCCGAGAACCACGACGTTACGGAAATCGCGCTCTTGTAGCTTAGCGATAACAGTTTGAGCATTCTGGAAAAGCTTTACCATTTGTACGTTTTCCAAGTCAATGCCCTTAATGCGAGGCTTGTTTGGAAGGCTGCCGGTAGCAAGAACCAGCTTGTCGTAAGAATCGTGAATAACAGTGCCGTCTTTAAGTTCGACTGTTACTTCTTTCTTTGCGTAATCAATGTCTAAAACTTTACTTTCAAGATTTACCTTAGCGCCTTTTTTAACGAAATCTTCTGGCTTCTGATAGAACAGTCCGTCGCTGCTTTGAATTTGCTTGCCAATCCACAAAGCCATGCCGCAACCAAGGAAGGAAATATTACTATTCTGATCGTAAATTGTAAGCTCGTTTCCTGGGTAGCTCAAAATGGTGTTAGCGCAGGCAGTGCCGGCGTGATTTGCGCCAATCTGAATGATCTTCGTCATCGGTAATCTCTTTTCGTCGTTGAATCTAGTTTTAATTTTGTTTATTTCTGTTGAATTCTGCTGAAATTAATTTAATTTAGTTTAATTTAATTCCGCTAAATTCTGTTGAAATTATTGTATGTGCTTCAACTGCTTTGTTTAATTCACGCTGCGGCGCGAATGCACATCCAATGCACAATACTATTACACGAATGCGAGTCTTACCAATTTTGATTTTGTGCGTGTTGTGGTGGTGTTGTGTGGTGTGTGCTATTGAAGTGCGCGTATATGCAATTATGTATTTGCAGTTCGTTTCTTGATTGTTTATTCTCTACGCTCGCTCAAGCACGCGTTCAATAGCGTTATTTTGCGAAAGAAGATACACGCAATACTGGTTCATGCTTATGCCTTCGGCTTGAGATTGCTCAGCCAATTGCCTGTGTAATTCTTTAGGGAGACGCAGTTTGAATTGACCAGAATAGTCATTCAGCTCATGGTAAGACGGCTCTTTTATGTTGATTTTGCTTTCAAGAGCTGCTTCAATCCAAGCGTGTTTAGCGTCCTGTGCATTTGCTGCTGCTTCCTGTTCGGAGTCTCCCGAACTTATGCATCCTGGCAAATCAGGGTAGTAGGACACAAATCCGCCTTCGTCTGGATCCTTTACAATTTCCAACTTATACGGTAGTGACATGTAGTAGCTGAGTGTTTTATTTGTTAATGTTTTTACCATATCCAATTTCCTACTTTTTACTGTTTTTCTTCTTCTGCTGCTTCTACTACAGCTTTCACCATTTCTACGTATATCTTTTTTATTGGTTCATGTTTTGGAATTGTTATTGGGTTTGCGTGTTCTTTGCGAAAAGTATAATGGCTACTTCCGCTTCGTGGATTGCACATCTCATATCCGTAGGATTCCAATACTTTTCTCAATTCATCAAATCGCATATCTTTGGATAGGCTAAGTATTTTCCTAAGTAATTTGTCCCATTGTGACATTTAGCTCCCCAGTAAAATAGCGTATTTGATGTGTTTATAAAAGTATAAGTGGTGTTATATATGGTGTCAATGGGTTAATGTACTACAATTTGTAGAATTGTATAAAATACCCCAAAACAGCCACTTATGTTGAAGGTGTGGTATAAAAGTCTTATGTTTTCTAAACGCGCTATTACCATTTTTGCGGCTGCTATCGTAACTGCTTTAGCGCTGGGCGCGTTTAGTGCTTGTGAGCCGCAGGGTAAAGCTGTGGGGAATACTGGTCGCGTTGGAGACATAATTCACGATGGTGTGGATATTGACGATATTCATCTACTTGTAATTGGTTCAAAATTAGCTGCGCTTGATGACGAAGTTATGAAGCATTGTAAAACGTCAAAATTGAGTGCCTCTTATGTGCCGATATCAAATGTTGCTAATCCTAACGAAGCTGCTCAGCAAGCTATTCGCGCTGCAAGCGAGCAGCCTGTTTCATTAATACTTATAGACGCGCTCGACGTAACAGGCGTTGACGATCCGCATAATGCTAATAATCAATCAAATATAAAAGAGAATAACAAGCTTAATAACAGCGCTCGCAATAAACAAAACGAAAGCAAAGCATGGATTTCTGCGCTGCAATACGCGCGTTACGCTGGAGTGCCAGTTGCGTTAATAAATCCTGTAAAGGCGCCAAAAGACGCAACCTTATACGCTGCTACTTTGTATTTTGATGGCGATGGAAGTGGAATCGGCAAAAATATTCATGAATCTGATTTATCAAAAAATAGCGAATCTTTAAATAATAAAAAAAAGAAATCCAAATTTGAGCGTTCGTCTTTGCTAAGCATTGTTCGCGCAATAATTGACAATACGCCACACGGTAGGGAAGTGATTATAAATGACAAGTAATAAACAAAATGCGATAGCGTCTACAGAAAGCAGCAAAAATAACGCTATTGCAGCGCTTCCTAAAGTAGAAGTTTTTGGTTTGAGTGACGAAGAGGTTACAGCAGCAGTTTCTCGCGGAGACGTGAATATTACTTCTAAGCAGACTTCTCGTTCTTTAATGGATATTGTGCGCGCGAACGTGTTTACATTGTTTAACGCGATTATTTTCACAGCAATGGTTGTCGTGCTTGCAACTGGTTCGTGGAAGGATGCTGTTTTTGGTGTAGTAATTCTGGTAAATACTGGAATTGGCATTGTGACTGAATTAAAAGCAAAGCGCACTTTGGATAGGCTTTCTATATTGGTTGCTGCTCGCGCAATGGTGCGTAGAGGTGGAGAAAATATTGAGATTGCGCACAAAGATATTGTTCTTGGGGATGTTTTGTGGCTTAGAGCTGGCGAGCAGGTTCCAGCGGACGTAGAAGTGCTGGAATCGTGGGGCTTGGAAATGGACGAGTCCATGCTTACGGGCGAGTCTGCTACAGTTCGAAAAGCAAAAGGTGACGACGTTTATTCCGGATCTACTGCAGTTTCTGGAATGGCTTTAACGCGTGTTACTGCCGTAGGAGAGCACAGTTATGCTGCAAAATTGGCAGCGCAAGCGAAAGTTTATACCAAAACAATTTCCGACTTAAGCCGTGGAATTAACACGATTTTGAAGTATATGACGATGGTTGTGGTGCCTTTGTGTGTGCTGCTTGTGTGGTCGCAAATGCACAAGGCTGGCGGATTCGTTGAAGCTTGGCAAACTGGTGCTTGGAGAGGAGCTGTTGTTTCTGCTGTTGCAGGCGTTGTTGGCATGATTCCAGAGGGCTTGGTTCTTCTTACTTCGCTTAATTTTGCTGTGGCTGCTATGCGACTTGCGCGTAAGCAAACGTTAGTTCAGGAGTTGGAATCTGTAGAAACTTTAGCGCGTGTAGACTGCTTGAACTTGGACAAAACTGGCACTATAACCGACGGTGGTATTGCATTCGTTGGTGTAGAAAATCTAGATAATAGTAGTGCCGAAATATCTTTGCAAACTAACTTGCAAACTAACTTACAGACAAACTTGCAAACCAACCAAGCTTTATTTGACTTATCTAATGAAGAAAATCCGAACGCAACAGGTGTTGCGATTATGGAAGGGCTTGGTGCTCAAGGAGTTGCAGCTAGCGCGCATGTATCTAACCGTCTTCCATTCTCTTCTGCTAGAAAGTGGAGTGCTGTGCAATATGTACAAAGCAGTGGAGAGCGTGCAACTTGGTATATGGGTGCTCCGGAAGTGTTGCTCAGCGCGATTAATTATGCAAATACTAATGAACTTTTAGCGAAAGTTAATTCTTATGCGGAGCAAGGCGAGCGCGTGCTGCTGCTTGCAAAAGTAAGTAGTGAAAGTAGTGCTGTAAGTAGCGAAAGTAGCGGAGTAAGTAACGTCGATAGTAGCAGCGTAAGTAGCGTAACAGAAACAGATAAAACTTTTGGAGATTCTCCTACTGTTTGCGCAAACGCTCAGCCTGTTGCTTTAGTTCGCTGCTCTGAGCGTATTCGTGACGATGCTCGCAAAACGCTCGAATGGTTCCGTGAGCAGGGTGTGCGCTGCCGTGTAATTTCGGGAGATAATCCTACAACTGTTGCTGCTGTTGCTGCAAAAGTTGGCTTAACAGGAGATCGCAAGCCTGTTGCAATGGACGCTAGAAAACTGCCAGAAGATATTAACGAATTGGCTAAAGTGCTTGAAAATGTGGATGTGCTTGGGCGTGTGCTTCCTCATCAAAAGAAAGCGATTGTTCAGGCACTTCACACTCAAGGTCATGTGGTTGCTATGACTGGTGATGGCGTGAACGATACTTTGGCTCTTAAAGAAGCTGATTTGGGCGTTGCTATGGGCAATGCTGCTCCTGCTGCAAAAGCTGTAGCTCAAGTGGTTCTTGTCGATTCGCGCTTCTCGCATTTGCCGGATGTTGTGGCTCGCGGTAGGCAAGTGATGGCAAATATGGAACGCGTGGCTGGATTGTTCCTTGTAAAAACTGTTTATTCTGCGCTTATTTCTGCAGGAGTTGTGCTTCTAGCGTTGCACTTCCCGTATTTGCCTCGTCACATTACTTATATTGGTTCTTTAACTATTGGTATTCCAGCATTTTTGCTCGCTTTAGCACCTAATACTCGTAGATACATTCCAGGTTTCTTGAAGCGAGTTGTTCGTTTTGCTGTTCCTAGCGGATTTGCTATAGCAGCTTCTGTGCTAGCGACTGCTGTTATTGCTCCGCGAGTTTTGGGATTAAATCTTGACGATGTTGTTGCAAATAATTTGATAGCATCTCGTTTTATTGTTTCAAACGTGCAAGCTTTGGCAACTACTCGCAGTATTTGTTCCGTAATCGTATTTGTTCTTGGCATACTCGTGCTTGCAAGCGTTGCCAAGCCGTTGCGCTCGTGGAGAGGAATTATGGTTGCGCTATTTGCTGCAGCTGGAGTTGCTGGAGCTTTTATACCGTTTACTGCAAAGTTCTTCGAAATTCACGTGCCAACTGCAGGAAGCGCGTTTATTGTAATGCTTATAGCTGTTGTTTTAGCTGCAATCCTCTGGTTTGTGTGTGTGAGTTTAGCAAACTTGTTATCTAAACAAAGTAAGAAGTGAACAATCTAACATATTTCTAATGTAATTAGTGTGTCGACGTGAGCTTAATGATGCTTACAATAGATATGTGTTTAGTATTTTAGAGATGTTTTCAGTTGGGGTTGGTCCTAGTTCTTCACATACAGTAGGTCCTATGCGAGCTGCGTGTTCGTTTGTTTCATCGCTTAAAAAAAGTGGTAGTCTTGCAAACGTTGCGCATGTAAGTGTGACTCTTTACGGATCACTGTCTTTAACAGGTCTTGGTCATGGTACTGATCGCGCTTGCGTTGCAGGTCTTGAAGGAAATCTTCCAGATAATGTAGACACTGATCATATGCTTACTATTCGTCAGGAATGCAAAAAAACTGGCACTTTAACGCTCGCAGGTGAGCATACTATTGCTTTTGATTACGATAAGGACGTAATTTTTGAAAAATGGATGCGAATGGTTGTTCATCCTAATGGAATGCGTTTTGTTGCAACTGATTCTGACGGCAATAAAATCGATGAGCAAGTTTGGTATTCAATTGGCGGCGGATTTATTCGTCAAGGGTGTGCAGATGATGCAATGGTTGGCTTGCATGAGCGTGTTACTGAGCAAGATGAAAATAATGCTAGTAAGAATGGTGTAAGCGAGAATAATAGCGAAAATAATAGCGAAAGTATAAGTAATAACGAAAGTAATAACGGAAATAGTAGCGATAATACTGCAAACTCTTCAAATCAAACAAAAGATTCCACTGTACCTTATCCTTTTACTTCATGCGACGAGCTTATAAATATTTGCCGAGAAAAGCATATGTCAATAAGCGATGTTGTGTGGCAAAACGAGCTTGCATTGCATGAAGGCGATGCTGACTACGTGCGTAACTATTTGCTGCATGTTTGGAAAGTTATGAGTAAATGTGTAGAAAACGGATGCAACTCAAAGCAACCGATTTTGCCAGGAGGTCTTGATGTGCCTCGCAGAGCTCCTCACATGTATGAGCGCTTAGCTGCAAATTCAGACATGCTTCGCAATAATCGTCGTCGTTCGGATGCTGCTTTAGAAAGTTCAGACTCTGCGTGGGTTAATCTTTTTGCGCTCGCTGTTAGTGAAGAAAATGCTGGTGGTGGGCGTATTGTTACTGCTCCAACGAATGGTTCTGCAGGAATTATTCCTGCAGTATTGCAATATTATTGGCGATTTGTTGATTCTGCTAATGAAGATGGGGTTGTGCGATTCTTGCTTGCTGCAGGTGCTGTTGGTTACTTATTTAAGCGAAATGCTTCAATTTCTGGAGCTGAAGTTGGTTGCCAAGGAGAAGTTGGTTCTGCTTGCTCGATGGCTGCTGCAGGATTGTGCGAAGTGTTGGGAGGAACCCCGGAACAGGTTGAAAATGCTGCAGAAATCGGTATAGAACACCATTTGGGATTAACTTGCGATCCTGTAGGCGGTTTGGTACAAATTCCTTGTATTGAGCGCAATGCTATGGCTGCAAATACTGCAATTAATGCCGTTCGAATGGCAATGCTTGGAGATGGCTCGCACATGGTAAGCCTTGACAAAGCGATTAAGACTATGAAAGAAACTGGTCATGACATGATGTCTAAATATCGCGAAACCTCAAAAGGCGGGCTAGCTGTAAACGTTGTTGAGTGCTAATTTGCTAATATTTTGCATTAATTCGCTGATGATGTGAGATTAATTTTTGCTAAGTTATACACAATGCGTATATTTCATGTACATACGTAACGTTTCAGTGCTAATCTAGGACAGGTTAATCTAGGAAGTGTTAGTCTAAACTGCATTTATTCGAATGTGCATTTACTTAAATGTACTATTTAAAATGCGCTGCTTTAGTAATGCAGGATGGTTAAAAGCTGTCTGTGTAGATGTTATACTGTTCAGATTATACTGTTTGGAGTTTGTAAAGGAGGAAATATGGCACAAGATATGCCAGAAGTGATTGCAGAATTTGGCACTACGCCAACGGTGACGTTCCCTGAATCTGAACCGCCAGCAGGTCTTAAAGTTGTTGAATTAGTTGAGGGTAATGGTCCTGTAGTTCGTGCCGGTGACACTGTAACTGTGAATTATCATGGTGTGGTTTGGGGTAGCGACAAGCCATTTGATTCAAGCTTTGCTCGTCATACTCCAGCTAGTTTTGGTATTGGTGTCGGTCAAGTGATTCAGGGCTGGGACCGCACTGTTCCAGGTCATAATGTTGGGTCTCGTTTGTTGATTTCTATTCCTCCAGAGTATGGTTATGGCTCTCGTGGCATACCTCAAGCCGGTATTGGCGGCGGAGACACTTTGGTATTTGTTGTTGATATTATTTCAACTCGTTGATATAAGAGCGTGAATTTTATTTGCGCGCGAATAGTTTTTATTTTTAGAGATTGTTGGATAAGGAGGTAGCAATGGCTGAAGAAAAAACTATTTTACTTACGCAGGAAGCGTATGACAAACTAAAAGAAGAGTTAGCACATCGTGAAGGTGAGTATCGAGAAGAAATCACTGAGCGTATTGCTGCAGCTCGTGCTGAAGGCGATTTGTCTGAAAATGGTGGTTATCAGGCTGCTCGCGAGGAGCAAGGAAAGAATGAAGGTCGCATTAATGAGCTTATTGTAAAGCTTCGTAATGCGAAGATTCTTGAAGCTCCGAAGGATGGCACTGTTGGCAATGGTTCTTTGGTTACTCTTGAGCTTGCAGGTCGAGAAATGACTTATGTTCTTGGTTCTCGCGATATTGCTGTAGCTACAGATTATGACGTTATTAGCCCAGAATCTCCAATTGGAGCAGCTATTATGGGTGCTCATACTGGTGATACTGTTAGCTATGCGGCTCCAAATGGACGTGAGATTTCAGTGACAATTAAGGATTCACATCCACTTGCGTAAGTTGTGTAAGTTGCGAAGTTGCGTAAGTTGTGTAACTTGCGAAGTTGCGTAAGTTACATGATTTTCATAATCTGCATAAGTTGATTTTATAAATATTATTCTCCCCACTTAGTCCATATTTTGAAATAAGTGGGGAGAATATTTTTTTGAGGGGTTGGTGGATAAGTTTTATATTTTTCGCAAAACTGTAACAACTTTTCCCATAATAGTTGCGTGTGATCCGTCAATAGGAGAGTAAGCCGGATTATGTGGAATAAGCCATACGTGACCGTGGTCATTTCTGAAAGTTTTAACAGTCGCTTCGTTATCTAGCAGTGCTGCAACAATGTCTCCATTTACAGCCTCATGCTGCTCTCTAACTACTACATAATCGCCATCGCAAATAGCGGCGTCAATCATAGAATCGCCGTGTACTTCAAGCATAAAAAGATTTCCTGTACCTGTAAGACGTTCTGGCAATCGCATCACATCTTCAATATGCTGTTCTGCTGTTATTGGAGCTCCTGCTGCAATTCTTCCAACTAGAGGAACATCTCTAGAATTTATAACAGAATCAGATTCGTATGCGCTAATATTGGCAACTCTCGAAGAATTTTCATTAATTTTGTTATTTGAATTGCTTTCAACAATTGAATTATCAAGAATTTCAATAGCGCGACCTTTATTTGCATTAATTCGCAAAATCCCTTTATCTTCAAGTGTTCGCAATTGATGTTTCACAGAAGATGGGCTTCTAAGTCCAACCGCTTCTCCAATTTCGCGGAAAGAAGGAGGGAATCCATGAATTTTTATATTGTTTTGGATGGCATTGATAATATTGCGTTGGCGGTCAGTAAGTGACATTGCGTTAATATCGCTAGCATTAATGCCATTGTTATCGTTATTTGTGCCATCGTTATTCATGGTGCTCCTTTCGCTTTTACTATTTTAACGCACTTTCTTAAAAAAATCAAACATCTGTTCGACACGCCGTTGCAACTATCGAACAAATGTGTCATTATTAATACACCTGTTCGATAGAACAAATGTTCAGTCGATTAAGGAAGGAGAAAGGACAGTTATGAGTACATCATTAATTAGAAGTGGCAGGGAAGTTAGAGTAGGTATGCAAGAAAATACTTATTTGATTCGTAAACGCTGCGTTTCTAATAAGCATGCGCGCAAAACTAGAGTTTTTCGTGTAGCTGTACTTTTGATGACAGCAATAACATTCTGTACATTGTTTATGCCAAAGACTGCTGTTTCTGCGATACCTGAAAGAGTTGTTACATATACAGTTCGTCCTGGAGATACGTTATGGAATTATGCTGCTACTATTACTCCTAAAAACGGTGATATATCAGATAATGTAGAGCGTTTAATGGCTTTAAATCATCTTTCTTCTGAAGATTTGGTAATCGGACAGTCTATTAATGTTCCATTAAATGATGCTCAATAGTTGATTGAGCGCAAATACTATAAAAATGGGGGAAATATGAGAAGGGAAAATATTACTATATTTGAAATTGAAACTGATGAGCTAAGTTTTATTGAAAATGATGATGTAATATTCAGTGTGTTTTATGGAGTATTTCGGATTATGGACAATAAAATCGTATAATATTCGGAAATATTTGAATAAAGTGAATAATATTATGTAGTTTTTCGCTATTTTTTAGTATGCTGAATATATGCATTGTCCTTTTTGTAAGAATTCTGATACGAAAGTTATAGATACTCGTATCAGTGAAGATGGTTACTCTATTCGCCGTAGACGTGAATGCCAAGTTTGTGGTAATCGATTTACTACAGTAGAAACAACTCAGTTGCTTGTAATGAAGCGTTCAGGCTCTATTGAACCTTTTGATCGAGCAAAAGTTGTTGCTGGTGTTAGTAAAGCATGTCAAGGACGTCCTATTAATGCTGAAGCGTTAAAGACTATTGGTATGCGAGTAGAAGCTGATTTGCGAGCACGAGGTTTAGCGCAAGTTACATCTGAAGAAGTTGGCAAAGCTATTCTTAAGCCATTGCGTGAATTAGATGAAGTTGCATATCTTCGTTTTGCAAGTGTGTACCAAAACTTCACAGGTCTTGAAGATTTTGAACATGCAATTGAAGATTTAAAGCGCAGTAAAACAGAAGAATAATAATTTTATTGATTATTGTTACAGAATATCTATTTACTGCGCTTTTGCATTATTTTGAGTTCTAGTTCTCAAAATTTGCGTCATCTTTAGTGCGTATTATATGCAATTTTTGAGTTGGTCTAGTCATTGCAACATATAGATTGGCTGCAGCAGCTAGTCTAGATGCAGCTTCCTGCTCAATTTGAGAAGGTTGCAACACTATGACAGCGTCATATTCAAGACCTTTTACTTCCTCAGCTGTGCAAACGCTGCATTGACAATCATCGGCATTTTGTTTGCTTAACTGATTCCATAATTTTTCAGGTAATGCATGTTCTAATGCTTGGTTTACAACCTTTTTAGCATGGCTAACCATGCTGTTAGGAGTAATGATTGCAATACGACCACTACCATCATCAGAGACAAATTTTTCGAATAGTTTTGTACAAGATTCTGCAAGTGCAGTATCGAGTTCATCCTGTGATTCAACCGTTTGCGATACGAGTGAATCAGGTACTGAGCGAACTGCATGAACAGTAGAAATGTATAATCCTGAATCTGTTGCAACTTTGCTTGCTGCTTCAGAAACTTCACTAGGATTTCGATAATTAATTGTTAACTCGTAAAGATCCCAATTTGGTTCTCCAAATAGAGAATTCATATTCTTCTGCCATCTGTGAGTTCCTCCGAGCGCAGAAGTCTGTGCAACATCGCCAACAATAGTAAAGGAGCGTGAAGGACAACGACGAATAAGCATTCTCCAATCCATTGCTGTAAGCTCTTGAGCTTCATCGACAACTACGTGACCATATGTCCACTCGCGGTCAGAAGCTGCTTTACGGGCAAGCATTCCTGCATCGTCGCCTTGCAGATTATCAAGAAGCATATCGGCAGTTACTATGCCATTTCCAATACCAGCTTGTGCTAAAGTGTCAGCTGCAAATTGCTGTTCTTCAAGTTTTTTTGCTTGTGCTGCAGATCTTTGAGCGTCAAGTTTTGGATCAGGACCGAGCAATTCCATAGCTTCATCAAGTAATGGAATATCAGAACGAGTAAGCGGGCTGCCCTTTGGCCTAGTAAGTGAGTTAATGTCTTCGTCGCTTAACCAAGGTGCATATGTACGTAATTTGTCAGGTTTAGCAAAAAGTTGGTCAATGAGCCATTCTCCAGTCATAGGTAACCATGCAAGATTTAAAGTAATGCGCAGTTTATCGTCAAGACGAAGTTGAGAAGTTATATCGTTTAATTCAGCTTGATCTGGAACATAATCAAGTTTTTCCAAATAACGATTTTTCAATATGCTGAGCACGGTTTTTATAAAAGTATTTCGTGCCTGATTATGCGGCTGGTGAGTTCGTTGAGCATCTGATTGAGCTATCTCAATATCTTCTTTTAGAAGAGGAATACTAAATCCTCCAACATGAATTGTTGGAAGATTTTTAGGAACGCGAATACGAGCGGCAATTGCATTCGCAATAACTGTTCGCATACGATACATTCCTTTTAATTTTGCTGCGTATGGAGAATCTTCATCTGTAGCACAAATTCCAGGAATTAAGTCGGAAATAGTTCTACTTACTACACCTGTTTCACCAAGAGAAGGGAGTACTTGATCAATATAACGCAAGAATGCCGAACTTGGACCAACAATAAGAACTCCTGAACGCTCAAGTTTGCGCCTGTGAGTATATAACAAATAAGCTGCTCTGTGCAAAGCAACAGCTGTTTTTCCTGTGCCAGGACCTCCCTGTACAACAATAGTGTGATCAAGAGGAGCGCGAATAATTCGATCTTGTTCTGCTTGAATAGTTGCAACAATATCAGTCATTTTGCCGGTTCTGCGAGAACCTAAAGATGCGAGCAGTGCTCCTTCGCCAGTAAGAGTACCTTGTTGTGAAGCTTTTCCTATTTCATCAGAATGTATGTCAAGTACTTCATCTTCAACACCAATAACGTCTCTGAAACGGAGTGTAATATGACGACGCATAACAATATCGCCATGATGCGAAGGGGTTGCCTCATAAAAAGGCCGTGCAGCTTCAGCGCGCCAATCTGTAAGAATAGGATCATGGTTTTCGCTAAGCAAACCAATGCGACCAATGTATCGCCTAATGCCTTCTGTGTTATCAAGCCTTCCAAAAACAAGACGATCTTCAACAGCTCGTAATTGTGTAAGACGATCTTCGTACATGGTTGCGAATGAGTCGCGCTCTGTGCGCTGTGTTGGTGAACCGTGCGAACCTGACGCGCGCACAGCGTCTAAGCGCGCGCGAATAGTATTACGCAAATCATCTAGACGGCTATAAGCTCGGTCAACAGCTTGTTGTTCTTCGCCAAGTTGTGAGGAATAGGTAGACATACGCATCCATTCTTCGTAAAATACCGCAACCAATTGTGCCAAAAATTAGGCATTTAAGTATACCTCGACGCTTATACACCGAGATTGTATTCCTATGTCGATCTAACGAATATTATTTGCGAGGATCTCCGAACCATGCAGAGTAAATCAATGAAAAATTGCGATTTCCATATGCTGAGCACGAATTTCCTTCGCCGTATCCAGCTTTTAACGATTCTATATTTGGCTGATAAGGAGTATAAATATAAAGCAATGCAGTAGCCTTATTTTCGATATAAACATTGCTAGATCCACATGATTTATTTGGAGAATATTGAATTGTGTTAATCGTGTTAGGGTGGTAGTTATATTGATCGTTATGAAGAAGATAATATCTATATCTTCTTGCAGAACCAATTACTTGTTTAAAGAATCCTGCAAAACGTGGGTTGCAATGAGAATCATCTGGACAATCTAATCCCATAGCTGATTTGTATTGGAAATCGCTAGGATCAGTGTCTGTTACAAGATGTTGTTCTTTTTGCAGCATTGTAAGTAATACTCGTTGACTGATATGACATGCTTTTGCTGATTTGTATATTATGTCTGCAGAAGATTCTTTGCTTACACCTTGATACTTTGAACATAGTGAATCGGCAGGAATAGTGTGAGTATTAAAGTACGCATTTTTTAAGCAATTTTTACCAGTGCATTTTGCTCCTTTTTTGCGTATAAAATTGCGTACTTCATCTTTACTCATTGCATTATCGTCAAAAAATTGAGAATCAGAAATAATATTGCCTGGATTAAAATCAAAGCGTGACACAAGTTGTTCTTGTTTGTTGCGAAGATCAGAAACAGTCTGTTCCCAACGTATCCACTGAACAACAGGAATGATAATAGCAATGCCTATGACAGCAATAATAATGTTTCGTAAAATTTTATTGGAGTAAAACTTATGCTTTAATGAACTGTTGTTTTTATTGTGATGAGTACCACTATTATGTTCACTATTTAGGTTGACATGAATAGAATCATGTTTCTTTCTTCTCTGCACCATGTTTCCTCCTACTTAGCTTGTTACATTATAAGTGATATGCGAATCATTTTATTATTATGATTATTTTTTAAAATTGTTCCTAACTTTTATTGTTGATTGTAACTATCAAACTGTAGAATTATCCGATTGAGTAGCTACGCGCGAAGAATTTGTTGCGATTAACTTAGATTGTTATGGCAGATTGATTTATTTGCAGTAGTTTTCTGCATAAATATTGGAATTATTAGGCTGTGGCAGGGGAGTAAGACGGTGATGATTGGGACTAAACGAATTGATTGTTCTTCTGTGGATCCTTATGATGACCCAGAAATGCGCGATAAGGTTGCTGTTCGTGCGTTAATACTACTGCTTATTACATTTGTTATTAGCACTTTGTGCTTGCAAGGTTTCAATCTTGTTTATAAACAAGTTGGTATAGATGTGAAAGCTGTCGATCAAGCGCCTCTTATAACTGGTTTACCTGGTATTATTTTAGGAATTGTATGCTTTATTTATGGTTCTTTAGGCGACTTTGTGTCATTAAAAAAGCTTGTAACTATTGGATTAACATCTTTGTTTATAGGCTCAGTTTTTGGATTTGTAGCTAATTCTTGCTTTGAGCCAAATTTGTGGACAGTTATTGCTGCTCGTATTATGCAAACAACTGGTGAACAAGTAGCAGGTTCATCATTCTTAGTAATTGCAACAAAATATTTGCGAAATGATTTGAAAGTTATCTTCTTCGGATTATTTACAGCATCGTACCAGCTTTCTGCGTGTATTGGAGTGTTTTCAGCAGGATTGTTAAGCTCTATTGCTTGGCAATATTTATTCTTAATTCCAGCATTAACTATTCTAATATTGCCGTCATTATTGCATTATTTGCCAACAAAAAATGGCAACGGTAAAAAAATTGATGTTGTTGGTTTTACAGTCTTTGGATTTGCTGTTGCGTCTCTTACATTGTTCATTTCATACGGAAACTTGTTGATGTTTATTTCAGCAATTATATTGTTTATAATTTTTGGTATTTACATTAGTAAAGCTAAAGAGCCGTTTGTTACGCCAGCTTTCTTTAAAAATATTCGTTGGCTTTCTGGCATAATTTTGATGGGCATAATATACTTCACAAATTATTGCATAAGCCCACTGTTCAATAGAGTTGGAAAAACTTTATATAACATGACTACTTCACAAGTAGCTTCTTATTTAGTTTGGGCTTTTATTGTTGCTGCAATATTCGGTTCATGCTCAGGCTTAATAATTAGTCGTATAGGAAGGAAAACGAGTTTACTATTAGCAATATTGTTTATACTTTGCGGATGGATTGGTATTGCAGTATTAATAAATTCTGGATTCTTAGCTATAGCTTTATGTGCATGCGTTTATTATGCAGGTTGTGGAATGGTGTATTCTCCACTTGCTTCAACAATTCTTTCGTCTCTTCCAGTTGAAGAATCTGGCAGAGGGTGCGGAATGAATGATTTAGCTATTAGTGTTTCTGCGTCTGTTGGTGTAGTAATTTTTGACGGAATATTAGATAAAAACATGTTGAATGGAGATTCTATAACAGGTGCTTCTGGTATTTCGTCTGGATTTGCAAACATATCTCTTATGTGTGCTGCTGTTGCATTATTAGGAATTATCGTATTTACATTCAGAAACTTTATTACTAAAGAAAGCAATGCAATCGAAGTAGACGAAGATCAAGAATAAGGCCAAAAATAATAGTAAAAGCAAAAATCAAAAGCATAGAATTATAATCGACAATAGCTTAACAACATTGCAAATAAAGTTTGCTTGCAACATTATGAGCAATATTGTTTACAACATTGCAATCGCTAAGAAAAATATATGCATATATGCGAAACAGCTTTTACTTTCCGTCAATTATCTTTCTCATGCGTTGTATGCTAATCGGATATGCAGTTCCCAATTCTTGCGCCCAAAGAGACACATAGAATTCTTCGCACATCCAACGTAATTTCTCAGCGATTATTTGTGACTCGTCATGAGCTGGTCCCGCTGGGATTTTCTGAGCGTCTTCTTGAGATTTTACTACAAGCTTATGTGCTTCATCTGCTTGCCAAGCCCAACGCACGTCACGGTTTTTATCTGCTTTAGCTTTAGTAAGACGAATCACGTCTGCATGCAAGTAGCGTTCAATACGAGGTAGAGAATCAGATGGAGTTTTGGCAATAAATCCTTCGTATACAAGACTTGCAGTGTGTTCGCGTATTGATTGCAACACTGAAAGCAAGGGTAAATCAGCCTTGCCGGAAACAGTTTTACTAACTTCTGCATCACGCTTCAATATTGCGATCACATCGTGCGCTATATCGTATACTGTGTCCTCGTATATTTCAGATACGTTTGCAACAGTTTCGCGTAATAAATTATCATCAGTAATATTATCTGTGTTCGCAATTAGTCGTTTTACTGCAGCCATTTGCAAGTCTTCTGCTAAAGCATTAGAAGTTGAATAAGGTGCAGCTGCGAGCATTAAAGCTTCAGAACCAAGCCAGCGAGAAGTAATGCGCTTATTGTCTAAATGCAGCATATTTAATGCGCTTTGCCAAACCATTTGCGCGCGTGAAAGATTCGTAGCACCAGATTTGTGTAATAAATCTGCTCGTTCAATAACATGCCCAGCTTGTGCTGCTTTATTTGCTTTGATATTTACAACTTCTCGCGCAGATTCTTGTGCTTCTTTTGCAAAACGCTGTTGCAATGCAATTAATGATTTGTCGGTTCCAAGAATAGTAGGTTTTCCGCGATTAGAGTACTTGTTACGACCTGCAGGTTTATTGCGATTTTCGTTAGCTTTCCTCTCTTCAACACTAAACGTCATGCGCAAGTATGGCGAAAGTCTGCTTATTTGCTCGTCGTCGAAAACTTCAGGATGTATTTGCGCTCCAACTACACAAATTGCAGCTTTAGTGAAAACTTCTCTAAAATCTTGCCATTCGCTTTTTATATTTCTTTCTGTTTCTTCAACCCCAGGAAGTTCGTCGTAATGTTCGTCAATCCAAGAGCGAATTTTTTGAGCAGTGTCAGGAGCTGGAACAAACTGTACTCGTAAAGCTTTAGGCAAAGATTTAATCATGCCAATAATAAGCTCATCAAGCAAACCTGGAACATTCCAAGTAAATTCTTCAGGAGTTAAACGCGAAAGTGTGTGAAGAGGCACATGCACAGTTACGCCATCCAAAGGATTAGCTGGATCATACACATAACTTAAACGCAACCTTATAATCTGACCGTCTGTACCAACTGTATTCCAATGGTCAGGATAGTCAGCTAAATCAGTGCTTTGTGTAGTTTGTAAACGTTCAACTTCATCGGGATTAAAGTCTAACTTGTGTGGATCTTCTTCGCGGTTATCTTTCCACCATTTTGCAAGAGCTGCAATAGTAGTTGATTCTTGAGGAATACGAGTGTCATAAAAAGTAAATAAATCCTCGTCATTTACAGTTTCGCTTATTTGACGAGTGCGATTTGCTTGATTATCTGCATCTTCAAGCACATTGTGATTATTTAAAATAAACTCATCGTGTGCAAAACGTTGTTGCACGTCTGCTTCAACTAAGCCTTGACGAATCATAATCATTCGAGCTTCGTAAGGATTAACTCTAGACCATTGAACCGTGCGATCTTGAACAATAGGCAATCCGTATAGTAATACTTTAGATTTTGCTACAGCAGCACCTTTAGAAGCGCTCCAATGAGCGTCAGAATACGTGATTCTAGTAAGATTTTTAGCAAGAGGCTCAGCCCAAGCAGGATCGATTTGCGCGCAATATCTTGCCCAAAGTCTAGAAGTTTCAACTAATTGCGTACACATAACCCATGAAGGAGTTGTTTTAGAAACAGATGAAGCTGGGAATATTGCGAATCTTCCTCCGCGCGCGCCTTGATAGTCGTTTTTAGCCATTTTTTGAGCGCGTTTCATAGCGCGAATTTTTGCTGATCCGTGCAAATTAGCAAAATCTGAAGCTTTCGGTTCGCGCACTACTTGCATTCCCAACATAGAAAGCAAGCCTGCAAGCATCGATGAGTGTATGCCTTGCGAATCCCAAGAACAGCACAAGCTGTGAGCAGCCTGCTGATTATTAGGAAGTTGACGAATTTCCAAAGATGGTCTTTTAGATGGAATAGGCTCGCCAACTTTATAATGCAACTCTTTACACAAGTCCTGAAGTTGATTAACTAAATCTTTCCACTGTTTTAAACGCAAAAAGTGGAAGAATTCCGCTTTACAAAGTTTGCGAAGAGCGTTATTACTCATATTCCCGTCTGCTTGGAAAATATAATCCCAAATATTTAAAGCAGTTAAGAAATCGCTTGTTTCATCCGCATAACGATTATGAAGTCTATCTGCTTCTTCACGCTGTTCTTCAGGGCGCTCGCGAGGATCTTGCAAACTCAAAAACGCAACAATTACAAGCACTGCAGCAAGAGTATTCGGAGTTGTTTTACGCGCTGCTTCAATAATCATGCGTCCTAAACGAATATCAATCGGCAATTTAGAAAGCTCACGGCCAATATGAGTTAAAGTTATGAAACCTGATTTTCTACTTATTGCGCCAAGCTCGTTAAGCTCATTAAAACCGTCGCTTACTGCTTTCATATCAGGAGGGTCAATAAAACCGAAATTCGTAATATCTTCGCCAGTTTTAGCAACGCCTACTGAAAGCATGTGTAATACTACTGCTCCAAGCGAAGTGCGAAGAATCTCGGGATCGGTAAAACGAGGGCGAGTTTCGTAATCTTCGCGCGAGTAAAGTCTAATAGCAATACCGTCAGCGATTCGTCCGCATCGTCCAGAACGCTGATCTGCGCTCGCTTGAGAAATTGGCTCTATAGGAAGCCTTTGCACTTTTGCAGACTTAGAATATCGGCTAATTCTCGCAAAACCAGGATCGACAACGTATCGAATCCCAGGAACAGTAAGCGAAGTTTCAGCAACGTTAGTAGCAATAACAATGCGTTGATGAGAGTGATGTTCAAATACGCGATGTTGATCTTTTGCAGAAAGACGCGCAAAAAGCGGCACTATTTCAATAGCGTCAACTCGCTTCATATCACTTGCTCGAGTGCCAAAATATGAGCGTAATCCTGATTCAAATTCGCGAATATCGCGCTCGCCGGAAGCGAAAACCATAATATCGCGCGCGCCTTGCTCGTGGCTTGAATGAATCACTAATTGAGCACATGCGCGTGTTACTGCAGATGTCATATCTTCATCTGCAATATCGTCTCGATTGCTTTCGCTTGATTGGCTTTCTGCAACAGTTTCCTCATCCATTGTTATGTCTGCAAAGCCGGGGACGTGTCGCATAAGTGAAGGCGCGGATCCAAGTGGCTCATAAAGCACTCGAACAGGGTACGTGCGTCCAGAAACTTCAATAACAGGAACTTTTATGTGTAAAGCTTGTTCGAAATGTTCACGGAATTTTGCAGAATCTATTGTTGCCGAAGTAATAATCAGCTTCAAATCGCGTCTTTGCGGAAGTAAAGTTGTTAAATATCCTAGTAAAAAGTCAATGTTAAGACTGCGCTCGTGTGCTTCGTCAATAATAATCGTGTCGTATTTAGTAAGAAGAGGATCTCGCTGAATCTGCGCAAGTAAAATACCATCCGTAACAATTCGAAGCTTTGTTTTAGGTGAACTTTCGTCGGTAAATCGCACTTGGTAGCCGATTTCTTCGCCCAGTTTTACTTCCATTTCGCTTGCGATTCGCTCAGCAACAGTGCGTGCAGCTAAACGGCGAGGCTGAGTGTGTACGATTTGCTTACCTCTTCCGCCTCTTCCAAGTTCAAGCGCCATTTTCGGGATTTGCGTAGTTTTACCGGAGCCGGTTTGTCCGGAAACAATCACGACTTGTGAAGACTTAATTGCTTCTATTATTTCGTCGTGTGCTGCGCAAATAGGAAGCTCAACAGGGTAGTCGAATTTCATAGTGTATATTTCTTTTCGTAAATTTTTTACTTTTTTGGTACTACTTTGGTACTATTTTGGTACTACTTTGGTACTTCTTTAGTACTTTTAGTATTTCTTTAGTTCTTACTTTTTATTACTTCTATAATTCGGTATCCTTTAGAGCTTGCATATTTTTCAACGTTGTAGTTTTCGCCAAGATTTTCAGCAAGCCAAGGAATAAGTGAGTCTGAGCCAAGATTTTTTTGCACAACTAAGTAAGATGCTCCTCCTACTTTTAAACGCGGAATCCAAGTCATCAAAATGTCGTGCAATATTTCTTTTCCAACGCGAATTGGGGGATTGGACCATATGAGATCAAAATTATTAAATTCCAAAGTATTATTTTCTTTTAAAGCGTCATCTACTAAAGAAGTGCGAATATGCTTTAAGCCAGCGTTTTTTGCGTTTAGTTCAGTAAGCTCTAGAGCTCGCTCATTTACATCTACAGCTACAATCTCAGCTTCTGGAGATTCTAAGCCCATTGCAATGCTTATAGGACCCCATCCGCATCCAATATCAAGGAATTTGCCATTTTCTGGTGGTTTTGGAGCATGTTTTAGTAGCACAGACGTGCCTAAATCAAGCTTAGAAGCACTAAATACTCCGTTTGAGACTTGTATAACAGTTTCATGATTTCTCAAAGTTACATGTAACGTTCTTCGCTCATCGCAAGATGATGGTGTTGCAGAAAAGTATTGTTCGCCACTGATTTTTTGCGCTTTTTCTGATTTTGGTGATTTGGTTTTATCGTATTGTTTAAATTGTTGATGACTTTCCATGATCTCGCTCAAAAATACCGTATTTCGTCTATAAACTTAAATTTATTAATATACTTTTTACCATTGTATCTTTATTTACATATCATACATATATATTGTGTTCATATATTGTCGTCTCAAGTCACCATAATAAGACAAACGTTGTAAAACGCTATTTACAATGAAATAGAGGAGGGAACAGTTGGCGGATAGTAATGTGGCATCCGGGCGAGATGATGTGCTTAATTCAAACGATTTTTCCTCCCTCGAAAATGATTCTACTAATATGAATGAGCATAATCTCACCAATAATGCAGTGCTTTATGCTCATTCGGATGTGCTTCTAGACACTACTTCAGACGGTGAAAAGCATGATGAAGCTTGGCAGGAGCGTGAATCTCGTAATGCTTTAAAGCGAGTAGCTGGTCTTGGCGAATTACAAGATGTTACAGAAGTTGAGTATAGAAAGCTTCGTCTTGAGCGCGTTGTGCTAGTAGGAGTGTGGTCTAGCGCAAAAGGAACTCTTGCTCAAGCTGAAGAATCGTTGCGTGAGCTTGCAGCGTTGGCGCAGACTGCTGGTGCTGTTGTTTGCGATGGCATGTTGCAACAAAGATATAGACCAGATGCTGCAACTTATGTTGGTTCAGGTAAAGCGCGTGAGCTTGCAGCGGTAGTTGCTCAACATGATGCAGATACGATTATTGTTGACGATGATTTACCACCTAGCCAGCGTAGAGCTTTAGAAGATGCAACCAAAGTTAAGGTTGTCGATCGCACTGCTGTTATTTTGGATATTTTTGCTCAGCATGCTACAAGCCGTGAAGGTAAAGCTCAAGTTGAGCTTGCTCAATTGCAATATATGCTTCCGCGATTAAGAGGCTGGGGTGCTGCTCTTTCTAGGCAGGCTGGTGGTAGAGCTGCAGGCGATGCTGGTATTGGTTCTAGAGGTCCTGGCGAAACTAAAATCGAAATGGATCGTCGAGCTATTCGAAATCGTATTTCTAAACTTCGCCACGATATTGCAAATATGGCACCTGCGCGCGATGTAAAACGTGGTTCTCGTAGACGACAAGATATTCCAACTGTAGCTGTTGTTGGATATACGAATGCTGGCAAGTCGTCTATTATCAATCGCCTTACTGGTTCACAAGAATTAGTAGAAAATGCACTGTTTGCAACTCTTGATACTGCAGTACGTCGTTCTCAAACTCAAGATGGTAGAAGCTATACCTTGGTAGATACTGTTGGTTTTGTTCGCAGACTTCCAACTCAATTAGTTGAAGCATTTAAATCCACTTTGGAAGAAGTTGGACAAGCAGATGTTATTTTGCATGTAGTTGACGGTTCGCATCCAGATCCTATTTCGCAAATTAATGCAGTAAACGAAGTTCTCGCTAATATTTCTGGTGTAGAAGATATACCTCAAATTATGGCATTGAATAAATCAGACATGATGAGTGATGCTGCGCGAGAACGTTTTTCTTCTCTCTATCCTGATGCCGTTATTGTTTCTGCATTTAGTGGCGAAAATTTGCAAATATTGCGCAATCGTTTAGAAGAATTGTTACCGTCACCTCGTGTTCGTGTAGATGTAACTTTGCCGTACGAGTTTGGTGGATTATTATCAAAAGTTCGTGAAAATGGTGTAGTTGAAAAAGCAGAATATGTAGATTCTGGGGTTGAACTTATTGCTTGGGTTGGACCATCGTTAGCTGCAAAACTTATGAAAGTAGCGTTGTAATAATAAATTCCGGTGGTGCGATTAGAGTAAAGGTGTTCATACCAAAAGCTCTTAATGTGAGAGCAGCCCTTAGTAATGCATAAATTAAGTATTTTTATGCGAGTAGGGTTTAATAGGTTGCCGAAAAGAGGTTTTTGCTCATGGTGAGTTCGCAGGTTAAGCCAACTAAGCTTGCAATTATTGGTGCCGGTGCAGTCGGATCTACTCTCGCTTTCGCTGCTGCTCAGCGTGGTGTTGCGCGTGAGATTGTGCTTGAAGATATTGCTAAGGAACGTGTTGAAGCTGAAGTTTTGGATATGCAGCATGGTTCTAGCTTCTATCCTGCAGTTTCTATTGCCGGTTCTGACGATGTAGAAATTTGCCGTGATGCTGACATGGTTGTGATTACTGCTGGCGCTCGCCAGAAGCCAGGTCAGACTCGTTTGGAGCTCGCAGGTGCAACTATCAACATCATGAAGTCAATCATTCCAAACGTTGTGAAGGTTGCTCCTAACGCAATTTATATGTTGATTACTAATCCTGTTGATGTTGTTACGCACGTTTCTATGAAGCTTTCTGGTCTTCCAGCAAACCAAATGTTTGGTTCTGGTACCAACCTTGATTCCGCTCGTCTTCGTTTCTTGATCGCTCAGCACACTGGCGTTAATGTTAAGAACGTTCACGCATACATTGCTGGCGAACACGGTGACTCTGAAGTTCCTCTGTGGGCTTCTGCAACCATCGGTGGTGTTCCAATGTGCGATTGGAACGCTCTTCCAGGTCATGAGCCACTTGATGCTGCTAAGCGTGAAGAGATCCATCAGGAAGTTGTTAACGCTGCTTACAAGATTATCAACGGTAAGGGTGCAACAAACTACGCTATTGCTATGTCTGGTGTAGATATTGTTGAGGCTGTTCTTCGCGACACTAACCGCATTCTTCCAGTGTCTTCTTTGCTTGATGACTTCCACGGCATTTCTGATGTGTGCATGTCTGTGCCAACATTGCTTAATCGCAATGGTGTAAACTCTCGTCTAAACACTCCAGTTTCTGATCGTGAGTTGGCTGCTTTGAAGCGTTCTGCTGAAACTTTGCGCGAAACTGCTGCTAAGTTTGGCTTCTAGTTTTAAAGAATAATTTATAAATTATTAAACCGCTTCTTCTCTTAATTGAGGAGGAGCGGTTTTCTTGTTCAAAACAACAACATGCATCGCAGAATTTTCTGTGAGTCCGATATATTATTACATTATGGCTGATTTTTCTAACATTCTTGCTACTCGTCCTGATTTTAATGACAGTGATCGTGAGTGGCTTCACCATTTGGTGGCAGATTGGCAGGTTATTGCAGATTTGAGTTTCGCAGATTTGCTGCTGATTATTCAAAATGGTGACGGTGATTATGTTGTTGCTGAACAATGTCGTCCTTCAACAGCTATTACTTTGCGTACTGATGATTTGTTAGGTAAAAAATTAGATGATTCTTTAGTGCCTGAGCTTAATGAGGCGATGAAATCTGAGACAAGTTTCCACTCTTCAACCTTACGCTCTATTGGTAGAGCTACCGTGTGCTACGTTTATGCTCCAGTTCGTCATAGGGGTAAAACTCTCGGATTGGTTATGCGCGAAACTAATTTGGCAACGCGTGAATCTAATGGTCGTTATGAAACCGAAAGCATTAATGCTGGTAAAACTTTATTTGACATGATTCCTCGTGAACAATTCCCATATCATGAATCTGTATTAAATCAGCGACATAATGCTCGAGTATCCGATGGTTTTATTGTGCTAGAAGACGATGGAATAGTTCGTTATGCTTCTCCTAATGCCATTAGTTGTTTCCGCAGACTTGGCGGATTAAACACTATGCAAGGTGAATATTTAAGCGAATTTGGCACTAGGCTGTTGCATACGAACGACAATGTTCCTGAAAGTTTACCTCTTGTACTAACTGGAAAAGCTGATGTGGATTGCGAACTTGAAGCGAACCATTCTATAGTTTCTATGCGCTCTTTGCCTCTGTGGGGGCCAAATAATCGTGTTGGAGCAGTAGTGTTATGCCGTGATGTTACTGAAGTTTTGCGGCGTGAGCAAGAATTGCGCACTAAGAATGCCACTATTTCTGAAATACACCATCGTGTAAAAAACAATTTACAGGCTGTTTCTGCTCTTTTGCGTTTGCAAGCTCGCAAAACAAAATCTATTGAAGTTAGAAAAGAACTTGAAGAAGCTCAACGTCGTGTGCAAACTATAGCACTAGTTCATGAAGGCTTAAGCCAAACTGCCGACGAAATTGTTGATTTTGACAAAGTTATTTCGAGTTTGTTGAAGATGTCAATTGAGTTGGCATCTCAGAATCAAAATATTGATATTGATTTTGTTGGAAAATTTGGCAGATTAGCAGCTCAGGATGCTACACCATTGTCTCTTGTTTTAACTGAGCTAGTGACGAATGCAGTTGAACATGGTTTTGAAGGTCGTGAAAAAGGTCATATTCGTATTGCAGTTGGTAGAGGCGGAGACAATCTTAATATTGTCGTTGAAGATGATGGAGATGGCATAGATAGCGAGTCTTCTCATGGAATGGCTAAACCATCTGGGTCTGGTCTTGGAACGCAAATCATAAACACATTTGTCACTAACGATTTTGGCGGCACAGTTCGTTGGTCTCCTCGAAGAGAGGGTGGAACTAGGGTAGTGTTAGATATTAAATTGCGCGTATCTGGTATTGAGTAGCTTTACGTAAAAATTGTTTTCCAACATGCATTAAATGATATAAATTTAGTGTAAAAAGTATAGGAAAAATTAAAATTGCTAATAAAGATGCAAAATGCCTTGAAAAAACTTTCTTTTCATGATTTCCTTACATTCAGGGGAACTTCTAAAGCTCACCGTTGTAGGTAAGAAATGAGGATAATAATTCATGAACAACTCGTTTGATTGGCGCACAACAGCAGCATGTAGTGACAAAGATCCTGAACTGTTCTTTCCTCTTGGAAGTGCTGGTACAGCACTTCAACAGCTTGAAGAAGCAAAAGCAGTATGTCGCTCATGTGACGTTGCAACAGAGTGCTTAAGATGCGCATTAGAAACCAACCAAGATTACGGTGTGTGGGGAGGACTAAGCGAGGATGAGCGTAGAACTCTAAAGCGTAGAGCTATGCGCGCACGTAAAAGTCAAGATGAGTCACTATGAATAAATTTTATTCTAAGTGCACTATTTGAGTTAAACTTGCTGATCCTGGAGTGATTAAAACACATCGTCCTGGAAGTTGATAGTCTTCAATATCAAAACTTTTAGATAAAGCAGAAGGTATTCCAAGCATTGTATCTGTGCCAATATCTCCTGTTGGAAATATTATCCTCACTGGCGCTTGCTCAGGTAAACGTAAGTAGCGAGAAGTGCTAGTGCTCATAATAACTGGGCATTGTTTACTATTTAATCTTTTTTGAAAAGCAATAGCAGTTTGTTTAGTATTTAGCGGATCAAGCAATTCATCCGCATCGTCAATAATAATTGGCGTATTTTCGTTGTAAATGTTATTAATGTTTTGTTCGCATAGTGATTTTCCTGAATATATTGGCAGGTTTAGAGTTTTAGAAATTATTTTTAATATTGTTGTTTTGCCTTGTTTTCTAATACCAATAACAGCTATATTCCCAAGGTGAATTGGCAATAGAGCAGGATATAAGTGTATGGTATCGTCTTGCAAACCAATAATAATATTCTTAGTATTAAATTCTTGAGTACGTAAACTTTGAGATATTTTTTGCTCCGAATTTTTATATTTGTAATTATTTGAATACTCTGCGAGTTGTTTTGATGAAAGAATCGACGGCAATGGTTTGCTAAATAATTCTGGAGAATGATCATGATGGCAGAATCTGCCAGCTAACTGTATTGCTCGTACTAAATGTGCGGTATTGCTGCTTTGAGCACATCGCAAGGATGCTACTCCTTCTCCAATATTGTAATATGCGGCTCCTGGTGTATTTGGGCTTATTTTAGCTGCATGCGCTGTTCCTAATAATTCTTGCGATTGCATTCCGTCTCTAACTCTTAAGCAAATATTAATAGAAATATTAGCTTTCATATCTGCGCTTACTTGTGCGAGTGGATTTTGAGTTCCAGCAATAATATGCATTCCCAAAGATCTGCCTACTGATGCAATTCGTATAAGACGAGGCATATAGTCGGGGAGTTGATCTTTTAAAGCATGAAATTCGTCAATAACAATAAGCAATGAAGGCTCAGCTGGAGTTACTTGTGCAATATTGCTACATCCATTATGAGCTACTAGTCTTTCTCGTCTATCTAGTTCTAGTTCGAGACCTTTTAGAGCGCGTATTGCGTGTTTAAGATTCAAATCTCCTACGTTTCCCATAGCATGTGGGAGTTTAGATAGTATGTCAAAAGTTGCTCCTCCTTTAAAATCCATAAAAACAAACCGTAGCTGCTGTGGGCTGTATTGAAAAGCCAAAGCTAAACACCAAGTCGTAAGAAGTACTGATTTACCAGAACCAGTTGTTCCAGCAACTAAAGCATGTGGCCCATTGTTAATTAAATCTAAATAGCAGTATCCATTATTGCTTATTCCAAGTGGAGCTATAAGGTGTTTAGTTTTTGAATTAGGCAAGTAGTTATAAATATTTGTATTTAGATTTTCTTTAATACTATTAGATTTGTTTTTTGTATCGTATGTTCCTGCATTTTTTAACCATGTTTGCAATACTTCTTTCCAGTGATGCTGCGTATTAGAAATTGCATTTCTTCTCATAAGTAATGTTTCTAAACTCACTGGCGTAATAGAATCTGGCAAACTTTCTACAGTTTGTTGATTATAAGTTAAGTTATTTGACGATTGCGTAGTGTTTAATAATTGAATTTGCTGATCTTGTTGAACACTTTGAACAGAATTTTTCTCAGACATGTATTGAAAAATTTGTGGAATAAGACTTGCTATATACATCATAATGCTTGGAATAATCATGGTTAGCATCATCCAATTATTTTGCATCCATGCCATTATAGCCAACGCTATGTGAGCGAATATTGGAACTATACTCGCTGCCATCTGTACATGCATAAGTACTTTAGTCGTAGACATTCCTGTATTAGATTTGTTACTCATAAATGTATGAGACAATATTTTTGATTTTTGTGCAATACTTATGCAAGATTGTGGTTAAAAGATACGAGTTTAGTGCTTTCTAAGTTATGGTATCTAATTGAAGTGTTGTTTATACAACAATACTTCGAAATTATTGTTGCTCCGCAAGAGTTCCAACTGATCCAGGTTTATGAGTGCCTGATGCAAGTTGGTTGAATAAATCTAAGTTTTTAGCATCATCGAGAAGGACGGATGAACCAACTCCTGGAACTTGATAATCAGGATTCGTCCAATATACTGTTCCAGATATGCCTGACGGCCCAGTTGCTTCTTTGAATGCTTGAGCCATTTCCCATAATGTTCCTGGATTGGTTTTCTCGTCAAAAATAACTGAAGCAAGTCCCGTTTCAGCAAGCTTTTTTACTTTTCCAAAATTCAATAATGTATTGTGGTCTAAAGCTTTTTTCATAATAGCTGCAATAACCATTCGTTGACGTGCAGCTCGTCCAAAATCAGATTCTGGATCTGCGTATCGCATTCGAGAAAATGCTAACGCTGTATTCCCATCAACGTGATGGCATCCAGAAGTCCAATTTAACCCGCTAAACTTATCGCTTACTGTACGGTTGTAGCATAAATCAATGCCGTCTATAGCATTAACAACATTAGTAAGACCGCCAAAACGTATTTCTGCAACATGGTCAATGCGATGACCTGTAATTTTTTCTATTGCTGCTGTTAATGCTTTATTTCCAGCTGCTTGCGCAACGCTATTAATTTTTACTTGTTCGCCATTTAAAGAAACAAGAGAATCTCGAGGAATAGAAATTAGAGAACTGTGACCATTGCTCGGCTTTGTCAATACAAGAATAGTATCTGTTCTAAATCCTGTTATCTCTTTAGCCTCTTCGCCTTCTCTTTGATCGGAGCCAAGAATAAGCCATGCTTTGCCTTGAGTGCTAGGAGTATTAGTAAGCCAAGTAGTGCGGTTAATTCTTGAGTCAATCCAGTTCCATGAATATACTCCAAAACCGGTTGCAGCTACTGCTAGAACAATAAAGATTGCAATAAATGCATGTAAAATTCTACGCGGTTTGTGCGGTAGTACTTTTGCTGCGCTCCCAACTACATTATTTATAGTTGTTGGAATACGCATTTGTGAAATAGAACTTGTGCGCGGTGTTTGTCTTTCTCGCAATTGCGATGCGTAAGAAACAGGTCTAGAAGAAAATTGTTCTGGACTTTTTAAGATTCTTGTTCTTTGAGATGTAGGCGCAAAAGATGGAGCTTGCGATGGAATTTGATTAGGATTTGTTTTGTCTTTTTGTGCGCGTTTTGGAGTGAAACTAGGAGGCACGTTTGAGTTAGATGAATCGTTATTATGAGAAGGAGTGAAGATAGGTGGGTTTAGATTATCTTCAGAAGGGTCCTCATACAGTCGCGAATTCATGCATCCTCCAAAATAAGCATATGCGCAATATATCTTCAATGACTATGAGTATATAATATACAAGTCTTATGCTCGTACATTATATACTCATATATTACATCTTGCTTAATTGTCTACTTTTTTCTAGGCACAGCGCAAAGTACATTGTTTGCATACTTGTCTGCAAAACCAACGTATTGTCCTGTCTGTGGATCGTGAATAGTTCCATTTTCAGGATCCACAATTCCTCCAGTATTTGGATCAATAAATTGACCTTGAGAATTTTTTATTAATCCTGTTTTTGGATCAACATGTCCCATTTTCTTTGGATTTGTAGTTTTATTAAGCTTGTTATTTTCGCTTATATTGCTATCGTCATCTGCGTCTTCATTGTCTTGATCGTTCGCATTTTTAGACGAATTATTGGCATTATTTTTGTTAGCTCCGTTAGTTTTATGATTTAGCGATAACGGTTTATTTTCGCGCATTAAATCCCAAATATCGTCTGCTTCATCGGACCACACAACACGATTTGAATCATAAGGGTCTGGAATAACAGGAGTAGTACGCGCGTAAATATGTGAAGAATCTAATTTACGCATGCTTAATGCCAAACCGACTAAAGTGGTAGGATTTGCCAAGCCTTCACTTATATTTAATGCTCCTAACGATGCTTTTGCAAGCTGATAAAGCTCGCTTGTTTGAGTGAATAAGTTTTTAGACATTGCTTGATGTAAAAGCTGTTTAATCAAGTATTGCTGTCTTGTTGTTCGCATTATGTCAGAGCCATCGCTTGCAGTATCGTGACGCATTCTAGCGTATTGAGTAGCAAGTCGACCATTAAGATGCTGCATTCCTTGCTTGAAATTCACGCCCGTATAAGTATCGCGAGTTGCTGCTGGTATGCATAATGATACGCCGCCAACTGCATCAATCATATTGCTTAATCCGCTAAAGTCAGCGACTATAAAATGATGAATATTTAAACCGGTAAGTGAATTAACAGCTTTTAAGGAGCATGATGCTGCTGAAGCTAAATCTCCGCCTTGTGCATATCCTAAGGCGAAGATCGAATTAAACATCACATGTTTTCTTGCAGGAATATGTCCTTTTGTAGTGTCACATTCTGGTGCGTTTACCATAGAATCTCGTGGAATAGAAACAATATTCATGTATGATCTATCTGCGCTAATTTGAACTACCATAGTAGTATCTGATTGATGATCACCAGTTTCGCCGTCGTGCGTGAAGCTTTGATTGTTTCCATCACGAGAATCTTGGCCTAAAACAAGAAAAGTTACTGGTTTTCCTGCATTGATATCAAGTGCTTGATTAGCTTCTGGATCTTTAGATATAACGCTTACAACTCTGCTGCTTACAGCAGAAGAAAAATCTAACCATACTGCGGCTATTATTGTTGAAAAGAATGTAAGTACTGAAATAACAAACATGCACAGTATCTTGCGCGTGCGGTTAATCATTCTATAACCAAGGCTATGGTGAGGAGTTGAATTCCAATCTTCGCTTGGTTGGTACCGCATGTCTTCATGATACCGTGAAGTTGTCATCGTACCCTCTTTCTCAATAATGAGGAACCTTTTAGGTTGTGGCAATATCGTTTCTTTTTCCATCGAATAAAACCAATATTCAATGGACACATATAACGCGCAATTATAGCACACGGCAATGAGATTTATTGCGTTCGGTTGTGTTGAATGTTATTTGATTTTTTAATGAAAATTTTAATAAGTTTACGCAAATATTCTAATTAAATTTATATGTAATGTGCTGACTAATATGAGCAAAAATATTAATAAAATATGTATAAATTTATTTAAAATTACGACTTGTGTTTTGGCGGATACATACCCCCTGCGTAAACTGGTAAGTATGGATTCGATAACCGCTCATAATCTTACATTTGAAGACGAAGTTTTACAGGTGCTTTCATCCGCAAAAGATGCGCATCCTCATGATGTAGATTCGTCTATTATGGCAATGATGTGTGTGGAGCGAGACACTCGTTTTTATGCTGATACGTTACATGCAGTACTAAGTCAATCAATTCTTCCTGGAACTTTAGTAATAGTCGATTGTGCTAGTCGAGTAAAGCAGACTATGCAAACGAATTTACAAGTAAAAATTAATTCATCTATGCTTACGGGAGAAATTAATACTAGAAAATCATTACTGCAGAATGCTAGCAATATCGATTCCAATAATGAAATTGACAACGATTCAAAATATAAACCAAATACTAATAGCGTAAATAATACTCGTGTAAACAATAGTGAAAATAAATCTGTACGTATAATTATTATTCCTATTTCTTCTGCTCATTCTTTTGGAGATGCAATAGAAAAGTCTTTGCGCAAGATTTTGCCTTGTGCAGGAATTTCTGCATTATGGCTTTTGCATGATGATTCTCGTCCTGCAGACTCTCATTGCTTAGAATATTTGCGCGAAACTTGGCGCAATACTCCGACTGCATCAGTACTGGGAGCTAAACAAGTTGATTGGCAAGGAAATATCTTGCACAACGTTGGAATGTATGCTTGGCGCCACGGTGTTCATACTCTTACAGTTGACGGCGAGCCAGATCAAGAACAGTATGACGGTCGTGGAGATGTATACGCAGTATCGTTGGCAGGTGCTTTAGTTACGCTAACTGCATGGCAGACTTTACGAGGTACGCAACCATGGATGACAACTTTTGGCGAATCAAGAGATTTTTGCCGTAGAGTATGTCTATCTGGAGGTCGTGTTGTTGTAGTTCCTTCAGCTCGTATCGCACACAGGCGTGCAAGGTTAGAAGGTATCCGTACTCGTAACGGTGATGCTAGAAATCATAATAATTCAGGATCTAAGTATGGTGTAGCCTCTTCTCTCGTAGCTAAGCAGCGTTACAAATACACTGATATTAGTGTTTTTTTGTGGCCTCTCATATGGATTCTTAGTTTGCCTGCTTGTTTAGTTGGCGCTTTGCACTCTCTTTTTGCTAAACATCCTTATATAGCATGGATTCGTTTGCTTTTGCCATGGCTTGCCATTATGCAATTGCCTAGAGCTATTTTTGCTCGCAGAAGGGTTGCAAGTAATACGCGTGTTCCATTAAAGCGACTTGTTCCTCTTATCGCAGATCGTCATCAAGTTGCACGTTGGCGTGATCGTAGTTCTGCTTTCCAAGCTCAACAGCATTTAGTGCTGTTAAGCCCCCTAGCAAAACGCCATTTGCATATTCGAGTGTTGCGTAGGTGGAGTGCTGTTATTCTTGCGGCTCTTCTTCTTTTTGCAGTCATATTGAATTTATATGGTTCTCCATGGCGTGAAATTTTAAGTGGTGCTTCTTGGAACGCGCAGCAATGGTTACCAACGGGCGCAGATTTCAATCAGTTATGGAACTCTGCTATTGGCGCATGGGTTCCTGATGATGGTTTTGGACCTGCAATTCCTCCAGCACCATGGCTAAGTATTTGGGCAATCGCATCAACTGTAGTTGGTGCTAACCCGTTGTTGGCTGTTACGTTAATGTTCTTCTTAGCTGCTCCAGCTATGTGCTTAAGTTTTTGGGCTCTTGCTGGAGTATTTACGCGCTCGGATACTGTACGCGTATGCGCTGGTATTTGCTGGACTATGATTGCTATTGCTTTTGGTTTGTTTGCGCGCGGTGATTTGCCAATGTTAATGACTATGACATTTTTGCCTGCGGCATTTGCTTTTGCATTCCATGCAGTTGGAATGTATGTAACAGAAGATCCTGTGCGTCCTGTTAAATCCACTCAATGTGCAGCATGCGCAGCATTATGCTTTATGGTTCCAGTAGCTGCAGAACCGCAGCTTGTTTTGCCTCTTATTGTTATTTTTATTGCATCGTTTATTATGGTGCGCTCTCATCGTATTATGTTTGCGCTTATGCCTATACCATCGATAATTGTTTTGCTACCTACAATAGGAAGTGCTATTAGATATGGCGAATCTGGAATGTGGCGTCAATTGTTCTCTAGTATGGCTTTGCCGTTTAGGAGTGTACAAGGTGCTCCGCGCGTAAGTGATTACGTTGATGTTTTGTTGCACGCTTTTAATATTGCTTCTCCTAATGTTGAAATTAATATGCCATTGATGAGCTTGAGAACAATAATAATGGTAATTTTTGCAATTCTAGCTGTTGTTATGGCTGTTGCATCATTAACTTTGCCTTTTGCTTTGCGAGTTTCTCGAATGATGTGGGTTGTGATTATTTCCGGAATGTTGCTATCTCTTGTTTCTGCTCGTATTGTAGTTGCATCCGATGTTTCAGGACCCGTTGCTGCAAGCGTTTTGCCTGGAGTTGCATTATCTGCTGTTGGCATTTTATCTTGTATGTGCATGGTTGCTGGTCAAGCTGTTCGTCGCTTTGAGCCACTACGTGCTTCGAAGGAATCTGAATCTAAAACTTTTGAAAACTATAAAACTCGTGCAGATAGGCGTGCTGCAATGCGCCGCTCTGCTGCACGATTGTTGCAGCACATAATTCGCATAGCGCGCGCTGGTCTTGCAAGTGGTATGTTGACTATGGCTGTTCTTTTGGGTCTTTTTGCTGTATTGAGCGGACCTGCTACATCTATTTGCGCAAATAACAATGAGCTTCCTATGGTTGTTTCTGATTATTTGCGAAAAGACGATACTCGACGAATACTTGCTTTAAGAGCTCAAAGTAGTCATGATTTGTCAATTTCTATTATGCGAACATCTAAGGGAGATGCAATAGACGAATCTCCAGCTCTTCGTGTTAGACAAGTAATGTTTGGCGATTCGTCAAGCAATAAAGCAATATATCGCGCATCAGCACAATTGTTATCTCATGCAGATAATGGCGCAATATCAACGTTAAAACAACTTGGAATTGGCGGTATTTATATCGTTAATAGTCCGGAAGATAAGAAGGTTCCTCATAAAACTTCTATGTCAATACAACAATTGTTACATCCTTCTGTACAAACTGTAAGTAATGTTAACAAAGAAGCTACTGAACAATTAATTGCACACGTTAACGCTTCTGACGGTACACAATTGGTTGTTTCATCACCGCAAGGAACTTATTGCAGATTTGATGGTGTGCCTGATTCTAAGTCGTTGTCTTCTACATCTCCGTATTATCGATCTAGACCTCTTGCGTGGAGGGTTCCTTGGATTATTGTTTCTTCTATGGTATTACTGCTGTACTGTATTGTTGCAGTGCCTCGATTTGGTAGACACGCAATGATAGAGCGTTCAGATGACAGACATGAGGAGGAATTAGATGAGCTGGCATAAAAATCCTCATGAGGGCTCTAAGCATGGTGAAGTAAATGCAGATGTAGATATTAATCGCAAGAACAAAATAGTTACTATTGTCTCACTTGCTATCTTTAGTGCAATAATACTTATTGCTTCTGCATGTGTTGTTGCATTATGCCTACCGATGCCTCAACTTGTAGATAATCCTAATACTCCATCTAGTGGCGTTGTAAGTAGTGTTGGTTCTACTCGTTTGCAAACTATTTGCCCTATTCGATTGTCTCTTCCAGATTTGACTCAATATGGTGATAGCGAATATAACGAATCAGAAGGCGATTTACAATCTTCTGCTCGTTATGGTGCTTTTGGGGATGTGTATAGTTCTAGCTTGCGTAACATGCGCGATAGCAATGATCAATCTATTACGTTGAATTCAAAATCAACTGATGATGATACGTCAGCTTTTATTGCTAACAATAATGTAAATCACGACGCTCAAGTTCTAGAAGGACATTTGTCACGAGTTGGATCTGGCACTGGAATATCTGCTTCCATGGTTTCATGGGCTACTAAAGGTGACGTAAAAGGTTTATCTGCAACTACCTGTTCAATGCCGTCTATGAAACAGACATTCCTAGTTCCAGAATCTGCTGATGGAATTTCTATTCGTTTAGAAGCATTTAATGCTGCTTCAAAATCTACTGTTGTTCGTGTTAAAGCTTGGTCTGCAGAGCACGGTAGCAATCAGTTAAATCTTTCTACAGGAAGTGCTTTTACTGTTCCTGCTCGTTCTCATGCATATTTTGATCTTGCTGCTGCTTCTCCTAAGACTTCTGGATTATACGTGCAAGTTGAAAGCGAACAGACACCTATAGCATCATTTGTAAAAGTCGTTCATATGAGTGGCTTATCTGTAAAAGGTGTAGATATTGTTCACGAATTAAGCACTCAATCTAACACAAATATTCTTTCAGGTATTAGTGAAGGCGATCAATCTAAGTTATATGTATGGCCAAATAAAGATGGCAATGTAACACTTTCATGGATGAATGATACAGGTTCTAAAGAAGTAAAGGATTTGACGTTAAAAGCGCACCATTTGCAAGTTGTCGATCTTGAAAAAGTTCCAGAGCATGTTAATGCTTTGAGCGTAAGTGGAGATGTTCCTACTCAAGTAATGATGTCTATTGCTAAAGATGGCAAAGATAATCAATCAGATGTAGCTTTTATTACACCATCTAACGTGCAAGGTAGTGGCGCAATTGTTTCACCTGTTTCTGCTAATGAAACAGCTCTATACCTTTCTTCTTCAAGCGATAAAGATACTTCTGTGCGTTTGCAAGGATTTGATTTAAATGGTGTATTAACTGTTACAAAAAACGTAACGATTCCTGCGAACGCATCTTTAAGAATTCCTGTTTCAGACGTTTCTCACGATGCAGTTATGTTTATTGCGAAATCGCATAGCAAAGTTTCTTTGTCTGCCCGTATTCATAAAGATGAAATCGATAAGGCTGGTATAGCAGGTATTTCTTGGCTTTCTGCGCAATCTTTGCAGCCGCAAGAAATGAAGGTATACGTTAAAACTGACAATAGCATTGTGCAATAATACGAATAAAAATATTGCTATAAGCGACTATGAATTAATTAAAATACTTAATAATTTTAATTAATTTAAAAATTGTTTACAGACCCCAATCTGGATCAATTTCTTCTGGCCTGCGACCGTATAGTTCTGCTAAGCGTTGCACAAGCTCATCTCTGATAGCATATTGAAGTTCACTTCTGCTGCTTACATGAGTGCATAGCGGAAGCCTATACAATACAATTCTAGATTGCATACCACGGCTAGCTGGAAAAGCTTGCGAAAGTATTCTGCGGTTTTGCTCCCATAACAGTGGTTGCGAAGGCGGCACATCTTCTACCGCGAATTGAACGTCTTTAGTTAATGCTCTCCAAGCACTGTTAAGACGTCTAATTTGAGCTGCTACCATGGCATCGAACATTCCACTAGCAGTTCTATATTGTGGCAGGCGAGTACCAAATATTGGTGCCCTAAGACCTCTACCATGCCTATTTCTATAGTGACGTTCTTCCCAAATTAGACCTGTCATGCTTCCACTTTACGAGAAGGCTAGGGCAATAATATGTAAATAATTAATATGCGGTGTGTGAAATACGCTCACACTATAGAATACTGTATATATGGTTTTAAAAGTCAGGAGGATTTGTAATGCTCAAACCAATAGTGCATGATTGGAATGAGTTTAATCTTGACTTGAGCATCGCTAAATCGTCGCTTATTGCTTTTGATTTAGATAACACACTGGCATGTTCTAAAAAACCTATGCTTAAATCGATGGCTGAATCATTAAGTAAGCTGATTAATATAATTCCTGTTGCTGTAATAACAGGTGGCTGCCTAGAGTTAGTTAAGAAGCAAATTTTAGATATGCTAGCAACTGGCACTAATCTTAAAAATATTCACATAATGCCGACTAATGGAACTAGTTATTATCGTGTGAATAACGACATGTCATTGCAATGTGTTTATGAGCATAGTATCGATTTTGAGCAAGCGCAATGCGTTATTGATGCAATACGCAAGTGTGCAAAAAATATGGGCGTGTGGAAAGAACCCGGCGATCCAATGTTGTGGGGAGAACAGATAGAGAACCGCGGTAGTCAAATTACTTTTTCGGCACTAGGGCAATTAGCTCCTATTGAATATAAAAAAACTTGGGATCCTAGCGGTTGTTTGAAAGCTCAACTTGCACAAAGTATTTCTCAAGCTTTACCTAATTTTGCTGTACGCGCTGGAGGAGATACTAGCGTCGATATATACAGGCGCGGTGACGATAAAGCTCAAGCTTTGCGAATGTTATCTAAATATTGTGATTTTAATATTGAAAAAATTACTTTTATTGGCGATCGTATGTATCCCGGAGGAAACGATTATCCTACTGCCTTTACAGGAGCTTTAGTTGTTAAAGTAAGTAATCCTTCGGATACTTTAGAGCTTTGTAATAAGGTACTTAATATTTTAAAAATATAGGATTTTATTAATTTTTCATTTTAAGATACCTTTTATCCACAATCGCATTTTTTATTTGCATAGCTAATAAGCTATCGCATATGCTGTCATTATGGTTGGGAGACGCAAGGTTATAAACCGCCAAAACAAAAAGAAGTATAGAAGCGTGACATCTAATGGGGGATTAGCATGTCACGCATCTGTACCTTGTGGTGCATACGAAAACATGGATGTTGATTCTGTAAATTGGCGTTTTGCTAGTTGGAAGAATGTAGCGATTGCTTTATTTAATTTATTTTTGCCTCGCGCATGTGCAGGATGCGATACTCCAGATTATATATTGTGTGAAAACTGCAAGAAAGCGTTGCAATGCTGGAAAAGCGCACCATTTGCCATAACAGTATGTGGATATCGCTACGCGTGTGGTTCGTATTCTACGGTTGTTCGCCGCGCAATATTGTTGTGGAAGGATCATTTCGATATTGCATGTGACAAAATATTTGGTGAACTTATTGGCAATTTAGTAGTAGAAGTTATATCTAAATTTTTGCGCTCGCATTCTTGTCATATAAGTGAAAATCCTATATTTGTTATACCAGTTCCGTCGTCTAAGTATTCATCAAGACATCGTGGGCGTAAGCATATGCTGCCTATTGCAAATTGTGTTGCTAAACGATTGTGTAATAGTGGCATTAGAGCATACGTTTTAGATATTGTAAATATGGATTCTAGAATTACTGCGAAATCAGTGCAAACTTCCGGTTTTCGCGGAAGGTCTAACAGAATTTCTAAGGCGTTTAGCGTCGATTTCAAAGAATTGAGAAAGCAAAAGTTTGAAAATCAACGCGATTACAAAGCTATTGTATTGGATGATATTGTAACTACTGGCTCAACTATGAATAGCTGCGTTTCAACTTTACAGAGTAGTGGAATTACTGTTTTGGCATGCTTTTCTTTAGCGTGTGTATGCAATAAGGATGATCGTACAGCAGATTACGAATGCTAGTTTTCTATTGTATTTCTATTGTATTGCTATAGTTTAGCGGAAGTGCAATTTCAAAGTTTGGACCACGCTTATCGTCTACTACTTTTACAGTTCCATGGTGCAATTGTGCAGCCCAACGAGCAATTGACAATCCTAATCCTGTTCCTCCTGATTCTGTGCCAATTCGCTGATTTCCCTTAACAAATCTTCTGAAAATATCTGCACGATCTTCTTGAGGAATTTGTTCTCCAAAATTCACAACATTACATATTACAGAGTTTTGGCTGTGGTTAATATGAGCACTTATAAGAACACGAGTTCCATCATCTGAATGTTTTAGAGCGTTAGAAATAATATTAGTAAAAAGTTGCGAAAGGCGAGCTTGATCTCCTGTTAATTCAATCTCATCATTAATTTGAACTTCAATATTGTGATTATGACCTGAATCTGCTATTTCTAGTGGTTCGATAATTTCGTCAATAAAGTCTGTGAAATTAAATGAAGTTATATTAAGGCTTTCCGCACCTGCTTCAACTCTAGATAAATCAAGAAGGAAAGTAATAAGATCAGCAAGTCTATGAGTTTGGTTTAATATAGCTTCCATATTAGATGGAGTAGGATCAACAACTCCGTCTGCAAGATTTTCAAGCATCGCTTGCAAAGCAGAAACAGGAGTGCGCAGTTCGTGGCTTACGTTTGCTATAAGCTCTCTACGCATTTGATCTGCATGTTCAAGTTCTTCTGCCATTTCATTAAATGCAAGAGTTAATTTACCTACTTCGTCACGACGATTTTCTACAGCAACTCGCACAGAATAGTCGCCATCAGACATAGCTTCTGCAGCATTTTTCATTTGACGAAGTGGTGCTGTAAGTCCTCTAGAAAAAATGTATGTAATTCCCAGAGCAACAATAAGTGTTAATGGCATTGCAATCCAGCCATTTAGACCAGTTTTAAGTAAAAACCATGCCATTACGAAAGCAATTGCTGTTGCAAAAACAATAATTGCTGAAAGTTCAATTTTTAGAGATGAAAAAAATCCGACAGGTCGATTTGGATAATTATGTTTTACAGAAGAATTTGTAAATCGCATTTTTGGCTTATTCTTAAGTTGAGCATTTGAGTTTTTATTTAATAAATTACGTTGTTTAGTATTTTTATATTGCTCAGAATTAGCATTATCTATTTTATTTTTTAATACCATTTACGAATTTTCCGAAGCTAAAGTGTTGTAATTATTTACTATTTATAGAAGTAGTAATTATTTATGAAACCTGTGATTGTAGAACTTTGTCGTAATCACTAATAGGTGGCTCGAATGCGTATCCTATTCCGTGTACAGTACGAATCCATTCCGATCCAATTTTATGCCTCAAAGACTTAATGTGTGAATCTACTGTGCGAGTTCCAGAAGCATCTGGCCAATCCCACACCTCTTCAAGTAACTTTTCACGCTTAAATACAGTATGAGGATGACGAGCTAGAGTAGCGAGCAAGTCAAACTCAGTTGGAGTAAAATGTACTTCTTCGTCGTTTAGAGTTACAAGTCTTTGGCGAGGTCTAATAATAAGCGATCCAAAATTAATTGTGCGTTCATGTTCCATTGTTTTTGCTATTTGCGCTGCGCGTTCTACGCGTCTCAACAATGCTGCGCAACGAGCAATTAACTCACGTGGCGAAAATGGTTTAGTCATGTAATCATCTGCGCCTGCGCTTAAGCCAACAATTTTATCTGCTTCTGCATCGCGCGCTGTTAACATGAGGATAGGAACGGGCATTTTGGAGATAATTCGTCGAGTTGCTTCAATCCCATCCATAATAGGAAGCATAATATCCATAATTATTAGATCGGGTTTTAGTTGTTCAGCAGCTCTAACAGCAGACGCTCCATCTGCAGCGACTCTTGCTCTCCAGCCTTGTGCAGTAATGCGTTGTGCAATTGCTGTAGCAAGATCTGGCTCATCCTCAACAACGAGAATCGTACGAGCATTTACGCTAGCTGATGGAGCGTTTAGCATATTTTAAAAAGACCTTTCAGTGTTGTACTGGCTTCAAGAATACCGCGCCTAACGCTGGAACAGTGATTCTTGCAGAGTATGGTCGAGAATGATACTCTTCAGCAGCAGCAGTAAATGTGCCGTTGTGAATATTAGATCCGCAATACTTTGCATCATCAGTTGTGAGTATTTCTTCCCACTGTCCGCCTTTTGGTAACGCAACCTGATAGTCTTGCCATGCTTGACCTGAGAAGTTTACTACTACAACGATTTCTTCTCCGTCGTCGCCAATACGAATGTAGCTTAAAGTATTGTGATCGGAATCGTCGCTTGTAAGCCACTGGAAACCATCAGGAGTAAAGTCTTGACTCCAGAATGCGCGAGAGCTCTTATACAGAGTATTCAAATCTGCAACAAGCTTTTGCACGCCTTGATGGAACGGCCATTGCAGCTCATTCCAGTTAAGCGAAGTATTGAAGTTCCATTCGCTAGACTGTCCAATTTCTCCACCCATGAACAGAAGGTTCTTGCCTGGATGAGACCACTGGTATGCAAGCAATGCGCGTAATCCTGCGAACTGTTGCCATTCGTCGCCTGGCATCTTTCCAAGTAACGAACCCTTACCGTACACAACTTCATCGTGGCTTAATGGCAACACATAATGCTCAGAGTATGCATAAACCATTGAGAATGTAATTTCGTTATGATGCCAACGACGATTAATTGGCTCCTCTTTAAGGTATTGCAAAGTGTCGTGCATCCAGCCCATATTCCACTTCAAGCCGAATCCTAAGCCACCCATATCGGTTGGTGCAGTTACGCCTTGGTAAGCAGTGGACTCCTCAGCAATCATCATGATGCCAGGATTATTCTTGTATGCAGTTGCGTTTGCTTCCTTAATAAAGTCAATTGCTTCAAGATTTTCGCGTCCGCCGTAGATGTTTGGTCTCCACTGTCCTGCTTCACGGCTGTAATCCAAGTAAAGCATTGAGGATACTGCATCAACGCGCAACGCGTCAACATGGTATTCATCAAGCCAGAAGCAAGCATTAGCAACCAAGAAGTTACGAACTTCATGACGACCAAAGTTGAAGATGTAAGTACCCCAATCAGGATGCTCGCCTCGCATAGGATCAGGATCCTCATACAACGCTGTGCCATCAAAACGACCAAGTGCAAAGTCATCCTTAGGGAAGTGAGCTGGAACCCAATCCATAATGACGCCAATGCCTGCTTTGTGGAGTTTATCTACCAAGTACTTAAAGTCATCAGGGGAGCCAAGGCGAGAATCTACTGCATAGTAACCTGTTACTTGATATCCCCAAGATCCAGAGAATGGATATTGTGTCAACGGCATAAACTCGACGTGAGTAAAGCCTTCTCTTTGCACATAATCAACTAAATGATCAGCAAGTTCGCGATAATTACCCAAATCGCGATTCCAGCTGTTAGCTTGTACTTCGTAAATGCTTATTGGACCATTGTGAGCATCTGTTTTTGCGCGCTTATCCATCCAATCGGTATCGTGCCACTTAAACTCAGAATCAACAACAACAGATCCTGTGTTTGGTGGAACTTCATGAGAGCGCTCCATTGGATCGGCTTTCATAATCCAATTGCCAGATTGTGTAAGAATTTCGTACTTGTATACTTCGCCTGCTGTAACTCCTGGAATAAAAAGTTCCCAAATGCCAGAAGAGCCGAGTGAGCGCATAGCGTGGCGGCGACCATTCCAGTAATTAAAGTTACCAACTACGCGTACTGCACGAGCATTTGGTGCCCACACTGAGAAAGCAGTACCAGTAACTTTCTTTACCATCTTTCCAGTTTCAGGAGATATAAGTCCCCATGAATCTGTTATCGTTTTGACGTGTGCGCCTAATGCTTCCCAAAGACGTTCATGACGACCTTCTCCAAACAAGTACATGTCAAGTTCACCGACTTGAGGCAAATAACGGTAAGGATCGTCATCTGTGGATTCGGAACCGTCTATTTCCACAGTGTAAACGCGATAACTAGGAACAGACCAAGACTTTGTTTTTGTGTGCTTTACGGCAGGAATAACAGCTGTAAAAATGCCGTTATATTCGTGTTTAGCTTCGTATTCACCGTTCTTAGTAAGAATAACAACTTTCTTTGCCATAGGGCGCAATACGCGGATGGTTACAGTGTCGGCACCTTTGCCAGTTCCAAGGTGACCTCCAAGAACCTCATGTGGATTGTAATATTCTGCATTGCTCACCGCAGCTAATACGTCCTGTCGGACTGGGACTGCGACTGCATCTTCATTGATGTTAGTAACTGTACTCATGGTGACTATCATACATGCTTTATTGCTGTAAGTCGCGTGTGTTTCGCGCTATTGTGAAAAAAATATGAAAATTTTTTCAAGTCGTGACCTTATGGGAAACTGTTATGAGTTTTTCTGTGCATACGGAGGGTTCTGTGGAATATCAAGTCGGCGATATGGTCGTCTATCCTCGTCATGGTGCGGCTCGTGTTGAAGAAATTAGTGAGCGCACCGTAAAAGGTGTAACTCGTCAATATTTACGATTGGTAGTGTTATCGTCTGATGGTTTGGAAATTAACGTACCTGTCGATAATGTTAAAAAAGTTGGCGTGCGAGACATTGTTGGAGCGCAAGAAGTTGCAAAAGTTTTTGAGATTTTGCGTACTCCAATAGTTGAAAAAGAGATGAATTGGTCTAGACGCTACAAGCTTAATGTAGAGAAGATTGCTACTGGCGATGTTAACAATATTGCTGAAGTAGTTCGTGATTTATCTCAGCGAGATGTTGATGAACATGGTTTATCTGCAGGAGAAAAGCGAATGCTTGCTCGCGCTCGCAGTATTTTAATTTCCGAAATTGCTTTGTCTGAAAAGATTGATGAGATTGAGGCGGAGCGACTTTTAGATGTGAATCTTGGATATAAGGCGCCTCAAGAAGGCGATGAAGATCACCATACTGTAGCTCCAGAAGAGCCTGCATCGCGAACTTTAGCGCTGTTAGAAGAGCGTAGCAAGAAATCTAAGAAAAAATGATTTGCAATAAATTTGCTTTTGCTCTTTATTAAAATTGCTCTTTCTTAAAACAGGTAATAAAAAATCCTTGCACTTACAAAATGCAAGGATTTTTATTTTAACAGATTCACCTAAATTTACTTACCTGGATCTTGCTGACCTTGGTTAGAATTTTTAGGATCGGTATTTTTTGCTACATGTGGCTTCTCAGTGATTGGCTTTTTTTGAGGCTCTTTTTCATCAATGTCTTTACGCATATCCTTTGTTGTTTTTACAGCATTATGTAGGTCGTCACAAATCTTCATAATCCATTTATCAAGCTGGTCTGCGTATTTTGGCATAAGTTCGCTTACTTGCACTGTAGACGTGTAGCTTCGTCCTGCAATTCCATTTAGCAAGTTCAAAACATCGCTTCCTTGTTGACTATCGCTAATCAACACATCGATTTTGCGGCTTTCAATAAGCTTCTGAAACTCCTCAACACTTGAATGTTCTGGTTCGTTATTGTTATTTACTGCGTCAGCATATTCTTTAGGCGAACTATCTTTCAAATTGGTATCAGACATTAGCCAGAAAAGAATAGGGGATGTAGAAGCATACTTTGCGTTGCTATTTTCTTTAGAGAAATCGCTTAAGTAGGTGGTTAATTTCTTTTCCTTTTCTTGCCATTGAGCTAGTCGCTTAGAAAAAGCTTGCTTTTTTGATGGCAAAACTTTAGAGAAAGTATCAGCCATAGCAGATGCCATTGCATCCCTAGCATCATGAGAGAACCAGAGATATGGATTGTCTCCTTTAAGTGCTCCTACAGTACCTGCTGCACTAAGTACTTCCGCTTTAGCTGGGTGTGCTTTGCTTGCCCAATCATCGTAGCCTGCACCATTTGTAATCAATACTTGCGCATTCTGCATATTCTTTAAATCTTTTGAGCTAGGCTTGAATGACGATATGTCTGTGTCTGAGCCAGTCATAACTGATTCAACTTTGACATCAGAGCCACCGATCTCTTTAGCTAAGCTACCCCAGGTGTCAACAGTGGATACAACAGAAATATTTGCTGCAGCTTTTGGTTTTTCTTTTGGTTTTTCTTCTGTTTTTCCACAAGCTGCAAATCCAAGTATTACTGCAGAAGCAATAAGGCATGTTATGGCAGTTTTTCCAAACTTCTTTACTGCACAAAGAACGGTACGCATCACTGTGACTCCTCCCGTGATAATGGTGCGTCGGCGCACACAAAATTGTTAGTCGACCCATATCTTCTATACTTCACGATAGCCTATCCTTACGAATTGTGCGAGTTGGGAGGAAAATTTTTTATGGCTATTGTGTTAGACGGTAAAGCTTTAGCTAGTAAAATTAAAAAAGATTTGGCAACGCGCGTTGCTGTTTTGCATAAAAAAGGTATTAATCCTGGTCTGGGTACGTTACTTGTAGGTAGCGATCCTGGTTCGTTAAAGTATGTTGCTGGTAAGCATAGCGATTGCGAAGAAGTGGGGATTAATTCTATTCGTTGCGATTTACCAGAAGATGCTAGTGAAGATGAGATTCTTGCTGCTGTACAGAAATTGAATAATGATCCTCTTTGTACTGGATTTATTGTGCAATTGCCATTGCCAAAAGGTATTGATTCTCAAAAAGTTATTGCGTCAATTAATCCTGCAAAAGATTGCGACGGAATGCACCCATATAATTTAGGTGAACTTGTTACTCATATTTCTGGAGATATTACAACGCCTTTGCCGTGTACGCCGCGTGGAATTTTAGCTTTGCTCGATGAATACGGTATTGAACTTTCTGGTAAGGAAGTTTGTGTGCTTGGTCGTGGCATTACGGTTGGACGTACTATTGGTCTTCTTTTAACGCGCAGGGGAGTAGATGCAACTATTACGTTATGCCATACTCATACTCGAAATGTTCAAGAGATTATGCGCCGTTCTGATGTGATAATTGCAGCAATGGGTTGTGCTGGTTTTGTTAAGCCAGAAGATATTAAACCTGGTGCTGTTCTTGTTGATGTTGGCGTATCTCGTGTTTTTGATGAAGAAGCAGGTAGATACCGCGTAAAAGGTGATGTCGATTCAGCTTGTCGCGAAATTGCTGGAGCTTATTCTCCAAATCCTGGTGGAGTAGGTCCGATGACTCGAGCTATGTTGCTTGCGAATGTTGTAGATATGGCTGAGCGAGCAGCTAATTGCAAATAAAATGCGACACGCCCGAAGTAAAACGTAAGTTTTGGCTATGCCTGTATATAAAATCGACAGAGCGTGTGCATAGTATGCGCGCGTAACGTAAATACATAATTAAATATCGAGTAATATCCACCCCAAGAAGAAACCACTAATAACTAATGGCAGAGAATAATAACGAAGTCGCCAAGGTTGCGATTAATGATATTGGCACCGAAGAAGACTTCATCAAGGCAGTCGATTCAACCATCAAGAATTTTGATGATGGTGATTTAGTTGAAGGTACAGTCGTAAAGATTGATCACGACGAAGTATTGCTGGACATCGGCTACAAAACTGAAGGTGTAATTCCTTCCCGTGAACTTTCCATCAAAAAAGACGTTGATCCAGATGATGTTGTCGAGGTTGGCGACACCATTGAAGCCCTTGTTGTAACTAAGGAAGACAAGGAAGGACGTCTTATTCTCTCCAAGAAGCGTGCACAGTATGAGCGCGCTTGGGGTGACATCGAGAAGATTAAGGATGCAGACGGCATCGTTGAAGGTACCGTTATTGAGGCTGTTAAGGGCGGCTTGATCGTAGACATCGGTTTGCGTGGCTTCTTGCCAGCTTCCTTGGTTGAAATGCGTCGCGTTCGCGATCTTTCCCCATACATTGGTCAGAAGATTAAGGCTAAGATTCTCGAGCTCGATAAGAACCGCAACAACGTTGTACTTTCTCGTCGTCAGTTCCTTGAGGAGACTCAGTCTGAAGTTCGTGAAACCTTCCTCTCTCAGCTTAAGAAGGGTCAGATTCGTGAAGGCGTTGTGTCTTCTATCGTAAACTTCGGTGCATTCGTTGATCTCGGCGGAGTTGACGGTCTCATTCACGTTTCTGAGCTTTCCTGGAAGCATATCGATCACCCATCTGAAGTTGTTAAGGTTGGCGATAAGGTTACCGTTGAGGTTCTCGACGTTGATCTCGATCGCGAACGCATCTCCCTTTCCCTTAAGGCAACTCAGGAAGATCCATGGCAGCGTTTCGCTCGCACCCATGTTCCTGGACAGGTTGTTAAGGGCAAGGTCACCAAGATCGTTCAGTTCGGCGTGTTCATCTCCGTTGAAGATGGCATTGAGGGCTTGGTTCACATTTCTGAGCTTGCAAACCGTCACGTAGAGAACCCAGAGACTGTTGTTAAGGGTGGCGAAGAGGTATTCGTGAAGGTTATCGACGTTGATCTCGATCGTCGTCGCATCTCCCTCTCCTTGAAGCAGGCTACTGAAGCTGTCGATCCAAATTCTGAAGATTTCGACCCAGCTCTCTATGGCATGCCAGCTGAATACGACGCTGAAGGCAACTACAAGTACCCAGAAGGCTTCGATCCAAACACTAACGAGTGGATGGCTGGTTACGAGCAGCAGCGTGAAGAGTGGGAAGCTCAGTATGCTGCAGCTCACGAGCTTTGGGAAGAACACAAGGCTTTCGCTGCTAAGGAACTTGCAGCTGCAGCTGAATCTGCTGCCGCTGACGGTCAGAGCGAAGAAGCTGAAAAGAAGCCAGCTAAGGAAGAAAAGAAGGAAGAAGTTGCTTCCAACTATTCTTCTGAAGCAACTAGTGAAGGTGCTTTAGCTGATTCTGATCAGCTCGCAGCTTTGCGCGAACAGCTTTTGAGCGAAAAGAAGTAGTTTTATCTACTAAAAGCTTATGAACAAGATGCCCTGGTGAGTAATCATTGGGGCATCTTGTGTATTCGAATCTTGTGTATTTCGATTATTACATTGAGCTCTAAATGATTCGATTTTGTAACTTATATTCTGTAATTAAATGTGAGTACAACGAATTTTCTTTTAAAAAGCAAGATTATATGATTTTATTAAATCATTAATTGAGTTATTAAAAGGATTGGTAAAAATTATGAGTACGTTTGATAACAATCAGAATAATACTCAGTTTCCTTCATACGATGGAAATAATTCAATGAATACTAATGCTACTTTAGTAAGTTCTCGGCATAAGCTTGCTGCTGGTCTTATGGCGATTTTTGTAGGCGGTTTAGGAATTCACAATTTCTACCTTGGTTTTAAAGGCAAGGCTATTGCACAATTGTTGATTTCTGTTCTCTCTATTGGCTTGCTTGCATGCATTTCGATTATATGGTCATGTGTTGAGGGAATTTGCATTCTTTGCTCACAGCCTGGAACTAAGTGGCATAAAGATTTTGATGGTGCAGAATTACAAGATTAACCATTTATTTTCTTTTAATAATAATGCTCTGGTAATTATTTACTGGAGCATTATTTATAGTTGTTGCTGAAGTTTTATAAGAGGATTATTTATAATCAAAGTATGACAATAATGCGGATTGCTGTAACGGGCGGAATTGCAGCCGGAAAATCTACTGTAGTAAGCTATTTGCGTTCGCGTGGCGCGTTTGTTATTGATTACGATGTTTTAGCGCGTAAAGTAGTGGAACCGGGAAGCGCAGTATTGCAACAAATTGTAGGTATTTTTGGGGAAAATGCTGTTAAGAATGATGGCTCTTTAAATCGTGCGTTTATTGCGGAGCGTATTTTTGGTGACGACGATGAACGTAAACAAGCGTTAAGTAAGATTGAGTCTATAATTCATCCTGCTATTTATGATTGCGCAAAGCTTTTAGAAAGCGAGTATGAAAGCGAGTATGCTAGTAAAATTTCTAAAGAAAATTGCGATGCTAAAGAAAATCGCAATGAGATAAGCAGCATGAGCTCGGTTATTGTGCACGACATTCCACTTCTTGCGCAAGTAATCGACAGCATTCCATTTAGTTTTGACCATATTATTACTGTTGAAGCGCCTCAAGAAATTCGTGTTAAGCGAATGATAAGCGAGCGAAACATGACGGAGAATCAGGCTTTGGCGCGCATAAATAGTCAACTTCCAAGTAAAGTTCGAAAAGCTATGGCAGATTTTGTAGTCGATTCCACTAAACCAATGGAATCTATGCTTAACAGTGTTGACGATACGTTGAAATCATGGTTGCGCGAAATAAACAATAAAAGTGCTGAAATGGCAAAACTGGGGAAGTAAAAAACTGGGGAAGTAAAAAATTATGTCGAATAAAATTCAGCGCACAAACAAGCCTTTTGTAGTAAAAGCGCCATACAAGCCTTCAGGAGACCAGCCGCAAGCAATAGAAGAGTTGGCAAATCGCATTGAAAACGGCGAAAACGACGTTGTTTTAATGGGTGCTACGGGAACTGGTAAAACTGCTACAACCGCTTGGCTTATTGAGCGTTTGCAACGACCGACACTTATTATTGAACCGAATAAAACTTTGGCAGCTCAGCTTTGTGCAGAGTTTCGTGAACTTATGCCAGATAATGCTGTGAGCTATTTTGTGTCTTACTACGATTACTATCAGCCGGAAGCTTATATTCCGCAAACAGACACGTATATTGAAAAAGACTCGAATATTAACGATGATGTTGAGCGTCTTCGTCACGCAGCCACAGCGAATTTGCTTACGCGACGTGATTGCGTTGTTGTTGCTACTGTTTCGTGCATTTATGGACTTGGTACTCCAGAGGAGTATGCCGAGCGAATGCTTATGTTAAGCGTTGGCGAGCAGCTTGAACGAGATGATTTATTACGTCAATTCGTTAGCATGCAATACAAGCGCAACGACATTGCTTTTACGCGCGGAACTTTTAGAGTGCGCGGTGACACTGTTGAGATTATTCCAGTGTACGAAGAATTAGCTGTGAGAATTGAGTTCTTTGGTGACGAAATCGACAGAATTACAATGTTGCATCCGCTTACAGGAGAAGTCATTCGACAGGAGAGTAGCGTTCATATTTTCCCAGCATCTCACTATATTGCAGGTCCTGAGCGCATGGAACGCGCGTTAGAGGCGATTGAAAAAGAGCGTGACGAGAGAGTAGCACAGCTTAAAAAGCAGAATAAATTGTTGGAAGCTCAGCGTTTGGAAATGCGAACTACGTACGATTTGGAGATGCTGCGACAGGTTGGAGTGTGCCCTGGAGTGGAAAATTATTCTAGGCATTTTGACGGCCGCGATGCAGGCACACCTCCGCATACTTTGCTTGACTTTTTCCCAGACGACTTTTTGCTTGTTTTAGACGAGTCGCATGTAACAGTGCCGCAAATTGGAGCTATGTATGAAGGTGATGCTTCGCGCAAAAGAACGCTTGTAGAGCATGGTTTTAGGCTTCCTTCTGCAATGGATAACCGCCCGTTAAAGTGGAAAGAATTTTTGGAGCATGTTGGTCAAACTGTGTATCTTTCTGCAACTCCTGGAGATTACGAGTTGGGGCTTTCAGATGGCGTAGTTGAGCAGATTATTAGGCCTACAGGTTTGCTTGATCCTAAGATTGAGGTTCGCCCTGTAGAAGGTCAGGTTGACGATTTGCTTGCGGAAATCAAGGCGCGAGTAGCAAAAGATGAGCGCGTGCTTGTTACTACGCTTACGAAGAAAATGGCGGAAGACTTAACTGATTACTTCCTTGAGCTTGGTATTAAAGTTGAGTACTTGCATTCGGATGTTGATACTTTGCGCAGAGTTGAGCTTTTGCGCGAGCTTCGCGAAGGCAAAATTGATGTGATTGTTGGCATTAATTTGCTTCGTGAGGGTTTGGATTTGCCAGAAGTTTCGCTTGTTGCGATTTTGGATGCAGATAAGGAAGGCTTCTTAAGATCTTACCGTTCGCTTATTCAGACGATTGGTCGTGCTGCTCGTAACGTTTCTGGAACTGTTCTTATGTATGCGGATACTGTTACGGATGCTATGAGCAAGGCGATTAGCGAGACAGAGCGCCGTCGCGAAAAGCAAATCGCGTATAACAAAGCGCATGGAATTGATCCTAAGCCTTTGCGAAAGAAGATTAGCGACGTTAACGACATGCTTGCTAAAGAGGATGTTGATACTCAAACTTTGCTAGCAGGCGGTTACAGGAATGCTAATAAGGCTGGGAACTCGCATTATGGCGTGCCAAAAGAGCCGAATCTTGGGCAGAAAAGCAAAGAAAAGCGTATGGCAAATATTTCTGAGCTTCCGCAAGACGATATTATGTCGCTGATTAAAAATTTGAGCGAGCAGATGCATGTTGCTGCAGAGCAGTTGCAATTCGAGCTTGCAGCGCGATTACGCGACGAAATACGCGATCTAAAGAAAGAGTTGCGGCAAATGGATGCTGCTAATAAGTGAGGGTAATAAGTGAGCATGATTAATCGTGAGTTAATCGTGAGTTAATCGTGCGAAATTTGTGTTTTTATTTTGTGAAATGCTTGGGGAATAACCCAGTTTGTATGTGTAAGTGAGCAGTGATATAGAAAAAGGAGCTGGGTTTGTGGCTCAGCTCCTTTTTCTAATTATTTTCAATTATTAGTTTACTTTTGTTTAATTTTGTAGGTGAACTTTTTACTCGCGATTCTTCTTGCGAGAGAAGAATGCTGCTGCAGCTCCCAGTGCACCAATCATTGCGCTGATCAATCCTACTCGTTCCACTTCAGCACCAGTCTTTACTAATTGGGACGAATGCTTTGCAGGAACCTTGTTGCCAGACTTAGTAGATGCATTTGAACCTGAAGCACCAGTGGATGCGTTACCAGCTTTGCCGTTGCCAGCATTACCGGTTTCAGCGTTACCAGCGTTGTTAGCATTATCAGCGCTACTTGATTCATTGGTGCTATTTTGAGCGCCGGAATCTGTAGAGCTGCTACCACCATTAGTAGATCCGCTATCTGAACCGCCATTATTAGACGTGGAATCGTTACCCGAATCAGAACCAGAACCTGTTCCAGAACCAGAATTTCCGCCGTTGTTTTTGGCTTTACCAGTGGCTTGCTTGGAAGTGTTTTCACCCTTCTTATCTACAGCGGTTACATCAGTATTGTCTTTGACTTTGTTTGCTGGAATAGTGACTTTACCGCTAGTTTTATCAACGGTTACGCCTTCTGGAGTGTTACCAGTCCAGTTTCCATCTTTGTCTTTCTTGACAGTGATGGTCTTCTCGTTGGTTTCACCTTCTGGCGTATAAGTGATTTCCAGACTATCAGTACCGGCTGCTGGTGTTACGTCAACAGAACCATTGTCTTGAGGCGTGACAGTTGGAGCAGTTGGCTTAGCTGCTGGTGTTTCACCGGTTACGGTCGTTTCGACTGGGGTTCCGGTTGCACCGTCCTTGCTTGGAGTGAGCGTGAGCTTGGTGTTCGGGTCTTGCTTATCAATATCGACAGTGAAGGTTCCGTCGTCTTTAGCGGTTGTTTCGCCAACTGTTTGACCGTTCTTGCTGATAGTGACTTTTGCGCCTGGAGTGGCTTTACCACTCACGGTTGTCTTGTCTTTACCAGTCTTGTTTTCAGCTTTCTGCTCGCTAACAGCTGGTTTTCCTGCTGCTGGTGTTTCACCGGTTACGGTCGTTTCGACTGGGGTTCCGGTTGCACCGTCCTTGCTTGGAGTGAGCGTGAGCTTGGTGTTCGGGTCTTGCTTATCAATATCGACAGTGAAGGTTCCGTCGTCTTTAGCGGTTGTTTCGCCAACTGTTTGACCGTTCTTGCTGATAGTGACTTTTGCGCCTGGAGTGGCTTTACCACTCACGGTTGTCTTGTCTTTACCAGTCTTGTTTTCAGCTTTCTGCTCGCTAACAGCTGGTTTTCCTGCTGCTGGTGTTTCACCGGTTACGGTCGTTTCGACTGGGGTTCCGGTTGCACCGTCCTTGCTTGGAGTGAGCGTGAGCTTGGTGTTCGGGTCTTGCTTATCAATATCGACAGTGAAGGTTCCGTCGTCTTTAGCGGTTGTTTCGCCAACTGTTTGACCGTTCTTGCTGATAGTGACTTTTGCGCCTGGAGTGGCTTTACCACTCACGGTTGTCTTGTCTTTACCAGTCTTGTTTTCAGCTTTCTGCTCGCTAACAGCTGGTTTTCCTGCTGCTGGTGTTTCACCGGTTACGGTCGTTTCGACTGGGGTTCCGGTTGCACCGTCCTTGCTTGGAGTGAGCGTGAGCTTGGTGTTCGGGTCTTGCTTATCAATATCGACAGTGAAGGTTCCGTCGTCTTTAGCGGTTGTTTCGCCAACTGTTTGACCGTTCTTGCTGATAGTGACTTTTGCGCCTGGAGTGGCTTTACCACTCACGGTTGTCTTGTCTTTACCAGTCTTGTTTTCAGCTTTCTGCTCGCTAACAGCTGGTTTTCCTGCTGCTGGTGTTTCACCGGTTACGGTCGTTTCGACTGGGGTTCCGGTTGCACCGTCCTTGCTTGGAGTGAGCGTGAGCTTGGTGTTCGGGTCTTGCTTATCAATATCGACAGTGAAGGTTCCGTCGTCTTTAGCGGTTGTTTCGCCAACTGTTTGACCGTTCTTGCTGATAGTGACTTTTGCGCCTGGAGTGGCTTTACCACTCACGGTTGTCTTGTCTTTACCAGTCTTGTTTTCAGCTTTCTGCTCGCTAACAGCTGGTTTTCCTGCTGCTGGTGTTTCACCGGTTACGGTCGTTTCGACTGGGGTTCCGGTTGCACCGTCCTTGCTTGGAGTGAGCGTGAGCTTGGTGTTCGGGTCTTGCTTATCAATATCGACAGTGAAGGTTCCGTCGTCTTTAGCGGTTGTTTCGCCAACTGTTTGACCGTTCTTGCTGATAGTGACTTTTGCGCCTGGAGTGGCTTTACCACTCACGGTTGTCTTGTCTTTACCAGTCTTGTTTTCAGCTTTCTGCTCGCTAACAGCTGGTTTTCCTGCTGCTGGTGTTTCACCGGTTACGGTCGTTTCGACTGGGGTTCCGGTTGCACCGTCCTTGCTTGGAGTGAGCGTGAGCTTGGTGTTCGGGTCTTGCTTATCAATATCGACAGTGAAGGTTCCGTCGTCTTTAGCGGTTGTTTCGCCAACTGTTTGACCGTTCTTGCTGATAGTGACTTTTGCGCCTGGAGTGGCTTTACCACTCACGGTTGTCTTGTCTTTACCAGTCTTGTTTTCAGCTTTCTGCTCGCTAACAGCTGGTTTTCCTGCTGCTGGTGTTTCACCGGTTACGGTCGTTTCGACTGGGGTTCCGGTTGCACCGTCCTTGCTTGGAGTGAGCGTGAGCTTGGTGTTCGGGTCTTGCTTATCAATATCGACAGTGAAGGTTCCGTCGTCTTTAGCGGTTGTTTCGCCAACTGTTTGACCGTTCTTGCTGATAGTGACTTTTGCGCCTGGAGTGGCTTTACCACTCACGGTTGTCTTGTCTTTACCAGTCTTGTTTTCAGCTTTCTGCTCGCTAACAGCTGGTTTTCCTGCTGCTGGTGTTTCACCGGTTACGGTCGTTTCGACTGGGGTTCCGGTTGCACCGTCCTTGCTTGGAGTGAGCGTGAGCTTGGTGTTCGGGTCTTGCTTATCAATATCGACAGTGAAGGTTCCGTCGTCTTTAGCGGTTGTTTCGCCAACTGTTTGACCGTTCTTGCTGATAGTGACTTTTGCGCCTGGAGTGGCTTTACCACTCACGGTTGTCTTGTCTTTACCAGTCTTGTTTTCAGCTTTCTGCTCGCTAACAGCTGGTTTTCCTGCTTCTGGTGTTTCACCGGTTACGGTCGTTTCGACTGGGGTTCCGGTTGCACCGTCCTTGCTTGGAGTGAGCGTGAGCTTGGTGTTCGGGTCTTGCTTATCAATATCGACAGTGAAGGTTCCGTCGTCTTTAGCGGTTGTTTCGCCAACTGTTTGACCGTTCTTGCTGATAGTGACTTTTGCGCCTGGAGTGGCTTTACCACTCACGGTTGTCTTGTCTTTACCAGTCTTGTTTTCAGCTTTCTGCTCGCTAACAGCTGGTTTTCCTGCTGCTGGTGTTTCACCGGTTACGGTCGTTTCGACTGGGGTTCCGGTTGCACCGTCCTTGCTTGGAGTGAGCGTGAGCTTGGTGTTCGGGTCTTGCTTATCAATATCGACAGTGAAGGTTCCGTCGTCTTTAGCGGTTGTTTCGCCAACTGTTTGACCGTTCTTGCTGATAGTGACTTTTGCGCCTGGAGTGGCTTTACCACTCACGGTTGTCTTGTCTTTACCAGTCTTGTTTTCAGCTTTCTGCTCGCTAACAGCTGGCTTCACGGTTATGGTTAGAGTTGCGGTGCCGGTTTTTCCTGCCGAGTCGGTTACAGTGAAGGTTAGGGTATGTGTGCCAACTTCCTTCGGCTGCATGTTCTTAATAGTAAGATCCAACACTTGTTTCTGATCAGTGACAGTGGTTTTTGAAACACTCGCACGTCCACTAGTGAGATCAGTATCTTGAAGCAGATTGGCGCCCTTTAGTGCCTGTATAGTGTTGATGTCTTTAACTTGCACATCATCTTTAGCAACAATGTGAATCTTCAGATCTTGCCCAACTGTTACAGACGGTGACTCAGCAGTAGCAGTGATAGTCGGGTTTTGAGCATCCTTAGGCGCAGTAGCTTGTTTTTTATCACTGTTTTCTGAAATTAGTTCAAATCCTGGAATTGTTTTTTTAGGACCATCTTGCTTTTCAGGCTTACTTACAGTCGTTGTTGCGTACACGTCGCCTTCAGGGATTCCATCTTTAACAGTAATCTCTGCTTTATCATTGTTAATTGTTGTAGTAGAGCCGATTTCCTTGTTATCTTTATCAAACAGTTTAACTGTTGTAGTAATATTAGCGTCAGCAGGAATGCCGCTTCCAACAGATACTGTTACTTTCTGCCCTTTCTTTCCAGCAAGATCAGTTAGATTAGTGTCGATAACTGGCTTCTTTGGTTTAACATTGATGGTTACAGTTGCTGTACTTGTGGAATTATCGGAGTATGTTCCAGTAATCTCATGAGTAAACACGCCAACTGTATTAGTGTTTGGAGCAGTGCCTTTCCAGCTTAAGGTTGGCTGTTTATCAAGCTTTTTGCCATCTTTAACAGTTACAAATTTGTCAATTTCTGTCAATTCCGGTAATTTTTCACCAACGGTAGTATCAATGGTTTTACCGGTAATAGGATGTTCGTCAGCAAGTGTAGTAACTTTGACTCTAACTTTACGTGTGGTAACGTTGCCAGAGCCATCCTCGGAAGTAATAGTTACTTGCTTTTTGTTCATGTCTTTAGTAACAGTGATTTCGTCTGATGAAAGCGGTGTGTTTTCGCTTCCAACGCCTTGCTTGGTTATAGGAGTGTCCGTTAAACCAGAAATGCTAAAATTCTCAATATAATCCTTGTCATCGGTGGTGCTAAATTTTAGTTTATCGTTTGTATGAAGATTAATGGTCTTTGTTTTCTTAGTTATTTCAGTGCCATTGTAATAAATTTTTGGCGCTTCGCTGTCATTCTTGTGACGCTGTAAAGTTTTTTCATCAGATTGTGGATCTCGTCCAGAAACCCACGCGTAGGATGAGCTTGTTGTTTTTCCATATGTTGCAGAATCTGCCCAAGTCCAAGCATTATGTATATTAGCGTACTTTTCATTGTAAGTCTTAGCGTTTTCGTTAATTGCTGTATCGTTAAGCTTTACTGCGGCATGCATATGGAATGCAAGATTTACTTCTGAAGTTTGAATACCTATTCCATAATTCTTACCATTATATGGGTAATCTAGCCAAGTTGCTTTACCAATAGCGTAATCATCATGATTCTCATGGAATAGATTGTCCATATCTTTTTCATATTTTGTCTGATTCGGTCCTAAACTATATTGGAATCTTGAAGGATTTCGTACACCGAAGTTCTTCTCGCTATCATATGGGAAGTTTATAGTTGTTGACTGATTCTCTACTTTTTCAAACTTGGTAAAATCGCGCGAAAGAGTAAAGTTAAATTTGCGTTTTATTTTGTCATTGTCTGATGCATCTTTAAGTTTATAAGCGTCAAAACGTAAGTCGCGGATTGTGTCGTTTGCAAACGAATTATCGGGATTTAACTTAGCAATTTGGTACGGTACTTGCCATATGTACCACTGCCTCTTTGAAGCTGTTACCATCGATTGAGCATCATTGTTGAAGAACACGTCGAATACGAGATATTTAGCACCATCTATTGTTTCGATATGTGCATACATATCTGTTTTTTTAATCAGAGTATTGTACTCATCGCTACCATGTTCGTTGGAATTAATTTTCTTATTATCTTTATTTTCATCATTAGTAGCACGATAACGCTGGAACTCAAGAATACTAGGAGTTTTAAGCCATCCTGGATTGTTAACAACCACATCAGCTTCACGATTTTGATACTTAGAAACCGTGCTATTCGTAAGACTTCCAACTACTCTAGACTGTGTTGGTGTAGGAATTGTGGTTGTTTGAACAGCCATTGCAGGCTGGCTGCCTAAGCAGGTTGCTGCTGTCAACAAAGCAGCCATTGTTGCTAACGGAAGTGTGTGTACTTTGTGCACAGAACGTTTTCTTGAAGATTTTGATGATGTATGTTTTGAAGGATTAGTGGTAGCCATAACAATCTCCTTAATTTTCCCTAATCTTTAACGAATTTTTAAACAAATAAATAGAACGAATTCTATGACAAATCTCTCCAATGCCAGTAATAAAACTCTCTATTTAAATGGGTCTATTTAAAATTCTATCATTTTTGTTATTTTTCATAATATTTTTTAGTTTGAAATTAGTTTAGACTGTAAAATTTCCTACGGGGGGGGGGGGTGCTATAAATGAAAATTTCTTGCAAAATGTTATAACAATATAATTTTTAATAAAATTTCTTATTATTTTCGTAACTTGCTATATGACTTATGGTGTGTCACAGATATGTGATTGGGTAATCACTAAACAAATGTTTATTAGTGTTGGAAATGTCATGACCATCGTTTGAAGATGCTGAGCATTAGAAAGTATATACTCTAGTTTCTTAATTCTTGGATACGATGCAATTTGCTCGACGAAATACGCGATCTAAAGAAAGAGTTGCGGCAAATAAGCGATGCTAAAAGTTAGAAAATAACTATTATTCTCAATTATTATTCAACTATTGTTCAAGCATTATCTGAGTGTTATTCAAGCATTATCTGCGATTTTATGTTATTTTCTGTGAGCGTTCACAAAACGCCGAATAAATACAATAAGCGGTCACAATACGTTGATACACTGGAAAGCGGAATTGGGCGTTTTATGGTTTTATCATTAAATCGCTCATAAAAAATAAACAGAAATAGAAAATAGGTAGGCATTATGCGTAAAGCCAAAATCGTTGATACTATTGGTCCAGCTACCGAATCCTTGGAAGGTATTACCAAGCTTGTTGAAGCCGGTATGGATGTTGCTCGTTTGAACCGTTCTCACGGCACTCCTGAAGATCATTTGCGCGTTTACAACAACGTTCGTGCAGCTTCCAAGTCCACTGGCCGTAATGTTGCTGCTCTTGTTGATTTGCAAGGTCCAAAGATTCGCTGCGGTTGGTTCAAGAAGAACGCTGAAGGCGAAGATAAGGTTTATTTGGAAGAAGGCCAGGAGTTCATCATCACTACTGATGATGTTGAAGGTGACGAGCACCGCACTTCTACAACCTTTAAGGGCTTGCCAGGAGATTGCCACGCAGGCGACCCAATCCTTATCGATGACGGTAAGGTTCGTCTTGAGGTAACCAAGGTTGAAGGCAACGACGTTCACACTAAGGTTATTGTTGCTGGTCCAGTTTCCAGCCACAAGGGCATTAACCTCCCAGGTGTTGCAGTTTCTCTTCCAGCTTTGACTGAAAAGGATGAGGCTGATCTTCGTTGGGCTATTCGCACCGGCGCTGACATTATTGCTATGTCCTTCGTGCGTTTCGCTACCGATATTGATCGCGCTCACGAAATCATGGACGAAGAAGGTCGTCGTATTCCAATCGTCGCCAAGATTGAAAAGCCACAGGCTGTTGAAAACTTGGAAGAGATTGTTAAGACCTTCGATGGCATTATGGTTGCACGTGGTGATATGGCTGTGGAAATGCCTCTCGAAGAGGTTCCACTGGTCACCAAGCGTTGCATCGAGCTTTCTCGCCGTTACGCAAAGCCAGTTATCGTTGCTACTGAAGTTCTTGGCACAATGGTTAACTCTCCAGTTCCAACCCGTGCAGAAGCTTCTGACTGCGCTAACGCTGTTCTCGACGGTGCTGACGCAACAATGACTTCTAACGAAACTGCTGTTGGTAAGTATCCAGATGTTACCGTAAAGACCATGTCTCGTATTTCTCAGTATGCTACTGAGCATGGCTATGATCGCATTCCTGCTGTTGAGCTTGATATGTCTAGCACTGGTGCAGTTTCTTCTGCAGCTGTTGATTTGGCAGATAAGCTTAACGCTAAGGCTATTGTTGCCTACACTCAGACTGGTCGCACGGTTCATCGCATTTCTCGCGAACGCCCAACCGCTCCAATCTACGGCTTGACTAACAATGAGCACACTTATCGTTGGTTGGCTTTGAGCTGGGGTACCGAAGGCTTCTTGATTGATGAAGATTACCATGACATGAATCGTCACGATTTGATGATCTTCACTGACAAGGTTCTTCGCGAAGCTGGTAAGGTTTCCGATGGTGATCAGATTGTTATCTTGAGCACTGCTCAGGGTGAACGCCAGGCTGGTCGCACTGACTCCATCTACGTTCACACCGTTGGTGCTTGCGACTAATTGATTGATTCCGCGTACTTGCGCCAATACGCTAGTTCTTCTAGTTTAGGTGCATTTGCGCGGTAATATAATTTGCATAATGCGCGCTAGCTGTTTTGCAGTTTGCGCGCATTATGTTATGTATGATCAATATTGTTGATTTGCGACACGCGCAAAACGCTTTAACTATTTGCATGTGGCTTAAAGTGTGCTATAGTCGACAAGTCGCAAAAAAATGCGGAAAATTAAAAATGCCCCTGTATCCCAATTGGTAGAGGAAACAGCCTCAAAATCTGTGCAGTGTGAGTTCGAGTCTCACCGGGGGCACGTGCACGACGTCGCTTAGCTTGCTAGGCGACGTTTTTATTTTGTATTTTAATGTCTCGTGCATAAACAATAAGCGTATAATAATAAAAGTATTCTCGCACAATGAAAGTGCTGTACGTGATGTGAAAGGAACAACGATGATCCACAGTGCACGATTGCAAGTAAGTGAGCGTAAAAAAAGTAATTATGCTTGCGAATTAATCAATAATTACAAGCGCAATTTAATGCGTTCTTTTACTGCAATTACTGCAATCGCTGCTGTAGCAACAGTATTAATGTGTATTTTTGCTATTGTTCCAAACTCTTCGGCATTTGCTTCAACTAAATCAACAGACTCTCTTCCTCCAAAAGGTGTGATTGTTACTGCTTTTCAGCAAAATTGGAAGAGTATTGCAAAAGAGTGTAAGCGAACTTATGGTCCTGAGGGCGTGAGTTATGTGCAGGTTTCTCCTCCTGAGGATCATATTAAAGGTAAGCAGTGGTGGACTTCTTATCAGCCAGTTAGTTACAATCTAAATTCAAAGCTTGGCACTGAAGACGAGTTTAAAAATATGATTACTACTTGCAAGGCAGCTGGTGTTGGAATTGTTGTTGATGCTGTAATTAATCACACAACCGGCGATAGTAATAAAGATACTGTAGGTGTTGGTGGTAGTAAGTATGATGCGGCAAATCAAAGCTATCCGGATGCTGGTTACACAAAAGATGATTTTCACCAAATAGATAAAGATATTTACACATATAAAGATGCGCAAGTCGTTTGGAATTATCGTTTAGTTGGTTTGCTTGATTTGGATACTTCTAAGCCTCATGTACAAAAAATTCTTGGTAACTATTTTGCAAAATTGCTAAAAATGGGTGTTGCGGGCTTTAGAGTTGATGCCACAAAACATATGTGTCCTGAAGATGTAAAAGGTATAAAAGAAGCTGCTGCTAAAGCTGCTGGAATGAAGCCTGAAAATATTTGGTGGATGCAAGAAACAATTGGTTTCCCTGAACAAGATCCTAAAATTCAGCCAAATCAATATGTTGGTACAGGTGAAGTAGATGAGTTTGAATACTCGTATCGCTTGCGTAATTATTTCTATGGCTCAATTGAGAATTTGTCTCATATTACAGATCAGCTTATTCCTAATAAGAAAGCAGCTATTTTTGTGACTAACTGGGATACTGAGCGTGACAATTCGACTCGAGTTCTCACTTATAAGGATGGAGCAAAGTACGAGTTAGCTAATGCTTTTATGCTTGCTTATCCGTATGGAACACCAAATATTTATTCTGGATATAAGTTCACTCAGCGCGATGAAGGTGCTCCTGGTGCAACTGATACGCACATTCCAGATGTAAAGTGCGGAAAGAATTCTCAGTGGCAGTGCACTCAGCGTTGGACTTCTATTCGCGGAATGATTGGATTCTACAATGCTGTTAAGGGCACGAAAGTAACTCAATGGCAGGATGACAACGATAATAACATTGCTTTTAGTCGCGGAAACAAGGGATTCTTGGCGATTAACAATACTGATAAGCCTAAAAATGTGAGTTATAAAACTGATTTGCCTGATGGCGAGTATTGTAACGTATATGCTTCACGTAAATGCTCTAGCACAGTTACTGTAAATGGTGGGAAAGTAGAGACAACTATTCCAGCTAACTCAGCTATTGCTTTGCATGTTAAGGCTGTAGAGCATTTTGGAAGTACTTCCATGTTTAGTACTTTGTTAATGATTGTAATTGTTTTCGCTGTGCTATTGATTGAACTAGCTCTGATTCTGTGCAAGAATAAGGCTGATTCTAATAAGAAAGATGCGAAGTAAAAGACGATTTGGAAATAAATTTGTATTGGCATTATTACAGTTTTTGTATAATTATTGCAATATTGTCAGTATGTAGATGTTATAATTTTCTCCGCTGATAATGCACGTTTATAACGATGGCTGGCAACATAGTTGTGCTAGCCATCGCTTGTGTATTGAAGCTATTAATGCGTCCAAGGAAGAAGCGCGTTAATACCAATGGAGGAAAGGATACTGATGAGTCATCGTCGACACTTTGCATCGAAGATGGTTGCTATTGTTGCGTCTGTTGCAATGCTTGTAACTGGTTTTGCTGTTACGGGTAGTGCAAGTGCTGTTAGCGATAGTTCAAATAAAGAAAATCTAACTCTTAACCGTAAGGGTGTTATTGTTACTGCATTCCAGCAAAATTGGAAGAGTATTGCTCAAGAGTGCACTAAAATTTACGGTCCTGAGGGCGTGAGTTATGTGCAAGTGTCTCCTCCGAATGATCATGTAAAAGGTAAGCAATGGTGGACTTCTTATCAGCCTGTGAGCTATAAGCTTGATTCTAAGCTTGGCACTGAAGCTGAGTTTAAGCAGATGATTCAGACTTGCAAGGCTGCAAAGGTTGGAATCATTGCTGATGCTGTGATTAATCACATGACTGGTGCCGGTAATAAAGATAAAGTTGGCGTTGGTGGAAGTGAATACGATGCTGATACGCAAACTTTCAAAACAGCTGGATATACTAAGGATGATTTCCATCAGAGTGCTGAAAATATTAACAATTACAAGAATGCTGAAGAAGTTTGGACTCACAGGCTTGTAGGTTTGCTCGATTTGGATACTTCAAAGCCGCATGTTCAGCAAATTTTAGGTAAGTATTTCGCCTATTTACTCGAACTAGGTGTTGTCGGTTTCCGTGTGGATGCTGTAAAGCATATTTCTCCAGCGGATATGGCTGCTATTAAGAAGGCTGCTTCTGATGCTGCGCACACTACGCCTGACAAGATTTGGTGGATGCAGGAGACGATTGGTGATCCTTCTGAAGCTACAGAAATCCAGCCAGATAGGCATTTAAACGAAGGTGAAGTCAACGAATTCCAATATTCCTACCGTTTAAAGAACGATTTTTATGGCTCAATCTCGAATCTAAAGAATATTACTAATAGACTTGTTCAAAGCGATAAAGCTTCGATTTTCGTAACTAATTGGGATACTCCTCGCGAAAATTTTGTGCGCACGCTTACCTATAAGGATGGTCCTCGCTACGAGCTTGCAAACGCTTTTATGCTTGGCTACCCGTATGGAAACCCAAATATTTATTCAGGATACAGGTTTGATGCAAAGAATAAGGACTATGGTGCTCCTGGTGCATCTGAAACGTCTGTTTCAGATGTAAATTGTTCTCCAACAACCGGTTGGCAGTGCACTCAGCGTTGGACTTCTATTCGTGGAATGGTTGGATTCTTTAATGCTGTAAATGGTGCTCAAGTTACCAATTGGCAGGAGAGTGACAATAATAACATTGCATTTAGCCGCGAGAAGAAGGGCTTCTTAGCAATCAACAATACGCCAAACGCAAAGAGAGTTTTGTATAAGACTGATTTGCCAAATGGTGAGTATTGCAATGTTTATGCTGTAGGTGACTGCTCTAAGACTGTTAAAGTTGAGGATGGCAAGGTTGCTGCGACTATAGCTCCTTATTCTGCAATTGCTTTGCATGTGGATGCAACAACTAAGAATGTAATAAAATTTACAGCGCGCAATGAATCTGATCCAAAATATGTTGACGATGTTAAAGACCAGTCAACAACTGTCTACTTTAATGCTAAAAATAAAGCAGGTAATCCAAGTTCTGTAAATATTCATTATCAAATAAGTGGTAATAATTGGACTGCACTTCCTGGATTGCCAATGCGCAAAGTTTGTGGCGATTGGTTTGCAAAGACTATTACTAATCGTGGTGAATTTAAAGCTGTATTTAATAATGGCATTGCAAAGAGTGATGGTAGCAGAGATTGGTATCACGTAAATGGCAAGAATGATGGCGATTTCACTATTCCTGCTAATGCAAAGAATTATGTAGTAGATAATAATCTCAATGGTTCTACCGCAGAACAGGCTCCTTGCAAAGTTGAGGATACATCTTCAAAACCTTCTGCATTAAAGACAAAGATTGTTATTCACTATAAGCAAAAATCTGATGACAATCGCAATATGGGCGTTTATATCTGGGGCCTTAAAAATGCTCAAGGTAAGGAAATAGATAGCGCTTGGCATGCGTTCAATGGTCAAGATGCTTTTGGTAAGACTTACACAGTTGAGGCTGATGGCACTTACGAGAGCGGAAAAGTCGGATTTATTATTACTACTGATCCAGGTCCTAATAACTCAAATTGGAATAAAGACGGCGGAAATCGTAATCTCTCGCAAATAGAAGATGGTGTTGGCGAAGCTTGGGTTTACGGAGGAGATTCGAATACTTTTGCTGAACCGCCATCTGAAGTTTCTGACAAGCTTAATAACCTCAAAACGTTAAATGTTACTGTTCACTACCGCAGAACAAACAAGGATTACGCTGGTTGGAATCTCTGGACTTGGTATGGTAAGCAAGAAGGCGTAAAGAGAGATTTTACGGCTCATGATGATTTCGGAAAGATTGCAGAATATACGTTTACAGATAATAACGGTGTGAAAGATCCGAAGTTTATTGTGCGCTATTCCATGCAAGGCAATGATTGGGTTGCTAAAGATCCTGGTGAAGGCGATCGCGCGATTCCTGCAAAGGCAATCACTTTAAGCTCAGATGGTAAAACTGGCAACGCTGAAATCTGGCTTATGCAGGGCGATAGTAGAGTTTACTTAAGCCCAAACGTAATCAGCACGAAGTCTAATGCTATTAATGCTGATATTACGTCTTTGAAGGAATTTACTGTAAACGTGAGCGGTGACACTTCAGAGATTAAGAAGAATGACGTAACTATAACTGATGTTACAGATTCAAAGAAAGATCAACATAAGACAGTAGATATTTCGCAAGTTGCTGTTGTAGATAATAAGATCGTAATCGTTGCAAAGAACGACATAGATATTAAGAAAATGTATGAAATCAACATTAATGGTGTTGGTGGAATGCCTAGAACAGTGTCTGTTTCAACTGCTAAAGGATCTAAGATTGTTCGCACTGATGAATTCGATAAGAAATACGCTTATACTGGCGACGACTTGGGTGCTGTTGTAAAAGATGATTCTACAACTTTCAAGCTTTGGGCACCAACTGCTACAAAAGTGGAGTTGGTAACTTATTCTGGCACTGATGAAAATTCTGCAGAAGCTAAAACACAAGATATGAAGCTTGAAAGCAATAATAGCGTGTGGAGTATTACTACAAGCGATGCAAAAGCTGGAACTGCTTACACGTACAAGGTTCATTTTGCAGATGGTGCTATTAATAATTCTCCAGACCCTTATGCAAAAGCTGCCGTGAGAAACGGAATGAGATCCGTTGTATTCGGTGGCAACATGGCAAAACCAGTAGATCGCATGGCATCGTTTGAAAAGCGCCCAACTGATGCGACTATTGCAGAAATGAATATTCGCGACTTCTCAATTCACGAAAGTTCTGGCGTGAGCGAAAAGAAGCGCGGCAAATATCTCGGTGTAATTCAATCTGACACTAAGAATGGAAGCAAGCCAACTGGTTTGGATTATTTGAAGTCACTAGGCATCACTCACGTACAAATCATGCCAATGTATGATTTTGGTTCTGTGAATGAAGCAGGTAACTTGGGTTACGGTCAGCCAGGTGCTCAAAACTGGGGCTATGATCCAATCAACTACAACGTTCCAGAAGGATCATATGCGTCTGATTCAGCAAATCCTGTTACGCGTATTACTGAACTAAAGCAAATGGTTGACGGTCTTCATAAGGCTGGCTTGCGCGTGATTATGGATGTAGTTTATAACCACGTTTATAACGCTCAAAAGAACGCTTTTGGTCAAACTGTGCCGGGTTATTACTTCCGCTACAATGATGACGGCAGTTTGACTAATGGATCTGGTTGCGGAAACGATACTGCTTCAGAGCGCAAAATGATGCGAAAGTATATTGTTGACTCTGTAAAATATTGGGCTAATGAGTACGGTATTGACGGCTTCCGTTTTGATTTGATGGGATTGATTGATCTTGAAACCATTAAGGAAGTGCGTGAAGCTGTTCATTCAATTGATCCAAGCTCGATTATTCTTGGCGAAGGCTGGAATATGAGCCAATTGCCTTATGAAAACCGCACTATTCAGCCTAATGCGTATAAGCTTGCAGATAATAATGGTGTTGCATTCTTTAACGATTCCTTCCGTGATGCTGTAAAAGGCCAGGGAGATGATGAGGTTGCTGGATTCGTGTCTGGAAACAGAGGTAGTGACAATCTGGTAATGCAAAATCTTTACGGTTGCCAACCTGGAAACTCAAGTTGCGCTGATAGACATTATGCGAATGCAGGTCAGACTGTGCAATATGTTGAAGCTCACGACAATCTTAATCTTTACGATAAGTTGAATAGGTCTTTGCCTCATGAGACAGAAGAGAATCTTAAGAAGCGAGTAATGCTTGCTAATTCGCTTGTAATGTTTGCTCATGGCATGCCATTCTTTGAGCTTGGTCAGGAGTTCTTACGAAGCAAGAACGGCAATAAGAATAGTTACAATGCTGGCGACGGCGACAATTCCGTTAACTGGGATTTGGTTAATAAGAATTCTGATGCTGTTGAGTACTTTAAGGCATTGATAAAGTTAAGAAACGAGATTCCAGCTTTACGAGATTCTACATATTCTGATGTTAATAAGAATATGCATTGGATTAAGAGCAGCGATGGTATTAATGCGTTTAGTGTTGATGCCAAAGATAAAACGTATGTGTTTATTTTCAACGCTAATGACAATGTTACTGACGTAAATATTGGCAAAGGAAAGTATCGCGAGCGCATTGCTGATGGAAAGTCTAGTGGCGATGATGCATCAAAGTTCCCTGAAGCATCTGTAGATGATAGTGGAAATTACAAGGTTTCTGCTCTTTCGACTGCAGTGCTTGTGAAGGATGCTGAAAAGAAGAAGGATGAGAATCCTTTTGCAAATCTTAAAGCTGATGATGTTCTCAATTATCAGATGAATCCTTTAGATATTAATAAGTTGAAGGATGAATCTAAGCCTGGTACGCAGGATCCAAATCCATCTACGCCTGGGCATGAACAAACTCCTGGTCCTGTGACGCCAACGCCGCAGCCACCTGCTCCGGGTCCTCAGCCTGGTCCTGGTCCTGTTAATCCTCAGCCTGGTACTGTGACGCCAACGCCTCAACCACCTGCTCCGGCTCCTGTAGTTCCAGCTCCAACTCCTGGTCCTGTGAATCCTGCTCCGGCTCCTCAGCCTGGTCCACAGCCTTCGCCATCACCAACACCGTCTCCGGCTCCTCAGCCTCAGCCATCTGAGAATGAAACTTCAGCTAAACCGGATCAGACTAAACCTGATCAGACTAAGCCGGATCAGTCTAAGACTGAAACTCCAGCTAAGCAGTCTGAGCCAGCTAAATCTGAGCATTCAGCGCCAGCTAAATCTGAGCATTCAGCGCCAGCTAAGTCTGAACATTCTAATCCAGCTAAGCCAGCAGAATCTGCTACTGTGCCTAAAGCTCCTGAAACAGTTCAGCAGCTTAATCCAGAATTAAAGGGAACTCTTAGCATTGGCAACAATAACGTTGCAACTGCAGGTGTTGTTAACAGTGTAAGAATTAATATTGTAAACAGTGAGTTCATCGAGCGTTTGCAGCGCGATGGAGTAGTTTATGCATACGCGTATATCTACTCATCTCCTCGTTTGCTTAAGGGTGCTGATGGTTCAAAGTTTGTGACTGTTCGCATGGTGAATGGCAAGCCTCAATTTGATGCTCAATTCCCAGCTGGATACGCCGGAAAGCATACGGTTGTTTTGGTTGACGAAAAAGGTAATCAAGTTGCTTGGACTGATATCACAGTAACAAGCAATGCAGTTTCGCAACAGCTTCATAGTTTAAGTGCAACAGGCAGTAATATATTCGTAGTTACTACTGTATGCTCAATTCTCATTGCTGCTGCGAGCGTATTGTTACTTCGTATTAAGAGTCACAAGCGTTATACGAACTCGTGAGGTTTTATAAGTAAATAAATAAACTAATAAGTTCGCTTATTATAAAAAGCCGAGGGTAATTGCATTTGTTGCGATATCCTCGGCTTTGTGTTTGAAGCAGGGTATAGAATTAATAGATAGTTTGTTTTTATAACTGTATGCGAATGTTTTACTAATAAGGAAGAGAAAGAAGAAAATTATGTACTGCGTTAATTGCGGAGCTACTTTAAAAGATAATACGAGGTTCTGCACGCAGTGTGGTGCAGAAATTACTTCTCCAGCAAATAATACTCAGCCTCAGCAAGCAGGGCAGCCTTATCCTGAAACGCAAACGCAAGTATTCTATACAAACAACATTCCTAATCAGTATTATCGCCCTGAGGTAAATACGCAATACCCGTATCAACCGCAATATGGGTATGCGCAAGTTGCTGCTGAAAATGATGCGAAGCGAAGGAATATTATTATAGCTATTATTGTTATGATTGCTGTTATTCTTTCAAGTATTTTTGGGTATTGCATTTGGGATTATATGAGACCAAAGCAAATTCCTTACGAAACTTTGCGAAAAGAAATTATGAAATCCAATAAATATGCGGATTATAAGTTAAAAATCGTTGATTCTGACGTATCTAAATATCCTCATGTAAAACTGTACTTTTCGCTTACTGATAGTAGTGGAAAAGCTTTGGAAATTGATTCTCCTACTGCTGCAATTCGTGAGAAGATTGGTGGCGGCAAAGAAGCTGAAAGACTTATTCGTAAAGTTGAGCGCATTAAAGACAAGCAAGGTGTTAATTACGAAATTCTGCTTGATAAATCTGGGTCTATGGAAGATTCTATAGATACTATGAAACGCACTATGAGTGATTTTGTGCGCAATCTTAATTATAAGGTTGGCGACACTGGAGAGCTTATATCTTTCGATAGTTACTTAATGTATATGGCAACGTATACTAACGATAAAGATCGATTGCTTACAGGCATTGATAATATGACTCCTTACGGCATGACAGCTTTGTATGATGCCCTTTATACCGGAATTACTAACGCTTCTAATCATCCTGGCTTTAACTGCGTAATTGCGTTTACTGATGGTCAAGATAATGAGAGTACTCATACTGCTGATGATGTTATTTCTTTAGCTAAAGAAAAAGGTATTCCTGTATATTTGATTGGTACTAGTGAAGCTGATTCAAGCACTTTGCAAAATATTGCGAATGAAACGAATGGTTACTTCTGGGATATGAATTCAATATCAGATATGAAAGATGTAATGAATAGAATTCGAGTCAATCAAGATAATGTTTATTGCTTAGAATACGATTCTGATTCTTCTTCGAATCCGTATGCTGATCGAGTTGTTTCTGCATTGGTTGCAGATTCCAAGAATCATCAATCTGGTGGTATAGGTGATGATTTGTCGTTTAAGCCAATTAAGAAGAAGAAGTATAAGAAGACTGCAACTCGCTTCGTGCTACATAAGGGTGATGTGAAGTGGACTGAAGCTAACAGTGCATGCATGCAAGATGGCGGTTACTTAGTAACTCTTACCAGCAAGAGTAAAGAGAAAAAGATAATCGATATGGCAAAAAAGGAAGGCGTCAAGTATGTGTGGATTGGCGGTTACACTTCGCAACGTGAGAATGGTGACGTATTTGCGCACTGGGTTACTGGTGAAAAAGTAAAGTACGAAAACTGGTTGCCAGGAGAGCCAAGTCGAAACGATAAAGATGGAGAGCCTGAGTTCTATCTTATGCTTTGGCGATTAAATGATGAGTGGTCGTGGAATGATCAACGCGATGATTTATTTACGACTCCTACATTGCGTAAAACCTTTAGTGGCAAAACTGGCTATGTTTGTGAGATAAATAGGAATTAGCATTGTGCCACTTTTTGGTTCATTTTTAGCGAATTAGAGGAAACTCGTTATGCGAAAGCAAAGGACACGTAAACTACAAAGCAGTCCGCATTATGTGGATGGTCGCACTATGCAATATCGTAATGCTCAGCATCATAATCAAATTGCAAGTGTTGCTCCAAGAAGGCGTTTTGCTTCTATTTTAGTGACTATTATAGCTATTGCTTTACTTGCGATATCTATGTTTGCTGCAGTGTCTGTTATGCGCTCGCATTTTTTTAACGTTTCTTCTAAAAATTATGCTAGTAAAAAAACAGTTAATCCTGCGGATGTAGCTAAAAAACTTGAAGCACTAAAGAAAGCACGTAAAAAGCAAGCAAGACAGGGGATTGATCCTAATAGCATTGCTGTTAAAAATGTGCTATCAAAAATGTCTCTTGAAGATAAAGTTGCTCAAATGTTCATAGTTAAGCCTGAAGAATTAGCTGGAACATACGGGATTGTGGTATCTTCTGGTTCGCAAATGCAGCAGTCGTTTAATTCCATACCTGTTGGCGGCATAATGTACAGCAGGGAGAATATTCAGAACCCTAGTCAAACTCAGCAAATGATTTCTGGGTTGCAATCAATAAGCGAATCTAGAGTGTCACTTCCTGCTTTAGTAGCTGTTGACGAAGAAGGCGGCACTGTTGCGCGAGTTAGCTCAAATCCTCAAATGGGCGTTAAATCTTCGCCTAATATGAAGGATATTGGAGCGACTAAGAAAACGCGTAAAGCTTATAAAACTGGTGCTTACATTGGTAATTATCTTTCGAATTTAGGTTTTAATGTCGATTTTGCTCCAGTTGCTGATGTGATTACTAATCCAGATAATAAGTTGATGATCAAGCGTTCATTTGGTTCTAATGCTTCGTTAGTTGCAAATATGACAGATGCGTTTACAGATGGTTTGCAAGAGAATCACGTTTTTGCTACGTATAAGCATTTTCCTGGTCACGGTTCAACTTTTGAAGATTCTCATAAAGGCGCTACTGTTTCGAACCAATCTCCAGTTGCATTAAGAAAAATAGATTTAGTACCGTTCAAAGATGCTGTAGACACTGGTGTTAAGTTTATTATGGTCAGTCATGTGTCGTATCCGAAGATTACGGGTGATGATATTCCTGCTAGCATGTCCGAGAAAATTGTTACTGGTTTAGCTCGTAAAAAGCTTGGTTATAAAGGAATTCTTATTTCTGACTCTTTAGGAATGGGTGCAATATCGTTGCGCTATTCTCCTGGGGTTGCTGCAATTACAGGAATTAAAGCAGGTATCGATATATTACTTTCTCCTGCAAATTTGCATCAAGCATATTATTCTGTTGTCAATGCAGTTCGTCAAGGTGATATACCTGAGTCTCGAATTGACGAGTCTGTAAAGCGAATTATTGCAGTAAAATTGCAAATTGCTCAGCAATTAAAAAGTCAAAATATAAAAGATTCTAAAATAACTAAATGAATCAGCGTGTTGCATTTATTTAAGTAAATTTTTTCTTTTACATTATTTCGGGAGTTTCTTTATTTAAGACGAGATTTTCTTTGCAAAATAAGGATTTACGAATAATAAATTTATAAATATTTTTGTAATAATTATTTCATTGCGAGAATATTTTTGGAAAAAATGTTTGCATTTGTACTTTTATGGTGTTAGCATCATTTCCAACACAAACAAATATCGAATACTTCGGTTGAGGTTTGTGCGTGAACCACAGTTAGTATTAATGAGTTTAGGAGGCAGACATCATGCTTAACATGAACATGAATGCTGAATCTTTCGATACTCTTAATGCTGCACGTATGTGGTGGTGGCAGTCTTCTCTTTGGCGTGAGTTTACTCTGAAGTTTTAGAAGCTGCGTATAAAAGCTTGTAAAAGACCTCCGGGTAAGCCCGGGGGTCTTTTTGTATACAAGCCTTAAATTTCAAAAAATAACCAAATCACAAATCACAAATCACAAATCACAACAAAATATTCGGTAGCTTTGTATTCAAATAATATAAAGCTTAAACAAGGAGAGAAATCATGGCTAATGAAACTAACGAAAATGTTATGGAAGCTACTAACGGCGTTGCAAATGCAACTGCTGATGTTGCGTCGGTAATGATGAAAAATGTAAAAGTTAAGAATCATGCACTAAATATTACTTCGTTAGTGCTGGTTGCAGTTCTATTTGCAGCAGGATGCATTCTTGATTTTACTGTTGCCAAGCCTCTTTCTATTGGAAATATCCAGCCTGAGTTTGTTATTGCTTCATTCTGCTTGGCGATTTTATTGGTTCGTCCAAAGATTTATCAAGGAGCTATTATTGGAGCTCTTGCTGCAACATTAATCCAACTTAATACTTCGATTCCATTCCTTGAATATGCGTGTGACATTCCTGCTGCAATTATTATGACAGCTATTTTAATTGGATATGTTCATCTCTTCCCAAAGGATGCTGCTCGTAAAGTAAGTGTTTTCCCATTTATTGCAACTTTTGTTACAACAGTAATTTCTGGTTGCATTTTCGCTTCTATTGCTGCTTACTTTATTCTTCATTCTCCAAACATGGTAATCGTAATGATGCCAATTATTTTCGGTACTGCTGCATTTAATGCGATTATTGTTGAAATTCTTTATACTCCATTGCGACTCGTGTTGCACAAGTAATAATAAATTAATTAATAAATTAATTAAGAAATTCTCATGATTGCATGTTTAATTGCACGTTATACGTCATTATTAACGAATGTGTTTAATGCGTATAGATGTATAAAGTCATAGAAGTATAAATATAAAGGTATAAAAGCAAGTTGGCATCAGTCTAATATGATTGGTGTCAACTTGTGTTTTTGTGTTATTAATTTTTTAGCGTTTGCTCGGTGTGTTAGAGTTAGGAATGTTATGTCTCAGCAAGAAAAATATGTTGCAGATAATCATTTAGTTGATTCTGCCGAACCGTGTAAAGAGCCTATGAAAAAAAGTGATGAATCAGTAAAAGAAGTGCCATTGCTTGAATTAAGCAATGTATCTTTTCGCTACGATACTCATAGTGATGAAAGTGTTGCAAATAAAGATAAAAAAGACAATGAAGGTAGTTGCAACTATGCTCTTCATAAAGTAAACCTTAGCATTCATCAAGGTGAGTTCGTTGGAATTATTGGACCTTCTGGGTCTGGTAAAACAACTCTTGCTTCACTTTTTTCTGGAGCAATTCCTCACCATTATTCTGGAAAGTTTTGCGGAACTGTCAGAATTGCTGGTCATGACACTACTACTCTTGAGCTCACTAATATTGCTTGTTTAATTGGCTCTGTTATTCAAGATATTGATGCGCAAATGGTTGCTGCAAACGTTGAAGATGAGTTGCTTTTTGGTTTAGAAAACTTCGGAGTTTCTCACGATGAAATTCCTGAGCGTATAGCAAATGCACTAGAAACTGTTGGTATTAGCAATTTGCGAAATCGTGATTTAGATACGCTATCTGGAGGTCAAAAGCAGAAGGTTGCAATAGCTGCTATTTTGGCTTTAAGGCCTAAAGTGATGGTTTTAGATGAGCCTACTTGTGCGCTGGACCCAGTTTCTTCACGTATGATTTTCGACGTTTTAAGTGAGTTGAATAAAAACTTTGGCATTACTATTGTAGTGATTGAGCAAAAAGTAGCTTTATTAAGTGAATATTGCAAGCGTCTTATAGTGCTTTCTAAAGGTGAGCTTGTTCTCGACGCTCCTGTTTGCGAAGCTCTTAAAGATATAGAGTTACTTCGTAAAGTTGGCATTAATTATCCACGTACTACGCGATTGCTTAAACAATTACAAGATGAACAAATTTGTAATCCAGCATCTCTTAGTGTTGGAGTTGATGAAACTGTAAATACTATTGTTAAAACTTTGCGCTCCGATTATTCTAAACTTTCTAATAGCGATGACGCGCATGATGCAGAAGCTGATTTAGAACTTAATAAAGAAGCTTCTATAAAAGCTGACAATGCAGTTAATAATATTGATAAGCCATGCCTTTCAATAGATCACGTGAGTTTTGCTTATGCAAATGATGTCAAGGCTCTAAAAGATATTTCATTTGATGCTTATGCTGGTGAATTGATCGCACTAATTGGCAAAAACGGTGCCGGAAAAACTACTATTACAAAAATTATTAACGGTTTACTAAGACCTACTGAAGGTAGTGTAACAATTGACGGTATCGACACAAAGCCATTGCGAATTAGTCAAATAGCAAAATATGTTGCGACATTATTCCAGAATCCTGATCATCAATTATGCAAAGAGACTGTTCTCGAAGAAGTAGAGTTGAGCTGTATTTTAATTGGTGAAGATTCTAGTCAAGCGAAAAAGCATGCAATGGAAATTATTGAGAAACTTGACTTAAATCCTACTGACAGTCCATTCATGCTTTCTAGAGGGCAGAGACAAATGGTGGCATTGGCTGCAACTGTCGTAACGCGTCCTAAAATACTTGTTCTCGATGAACCAACTTGTGGTCTTGATTACAATGAATGCGTGAAAATTATGCAAGTGGTTGAGGAGTTGCGAGCTAACGGTTGTTGCGTGATTATGGTTTGTCATGATATGGAAGTTGTGCTTGATTATGCAACTAGACTTATAACGATTAATGATGGAAAGCTTATTATTGACGGTTCAGCGCATGATGTTTTTGAAAAACCAGACGTATGCTCAGCTGCTTCTTTATATCCGCCGTTATTGTGTGCTGTTTGCCAAGGTTTGGTATCTAACGGTTTTAAGCAATGCGATGGATTGTATACGCGAAAAGAATTAGTTGAAGCGTTGCGTTTTGGTAAAATCGCAAAACTTAATCAGAATAAGCAGCATAATCAGCAGAATAGTTAGAAGTAAAAAAGGCATCTGATATTTATGAAAACGAGACTATTAACATATCAATCAGGCAACACATTCCTTCACCGCACAAACCCTATTGCAAAGCTAATTCTTGCTGCGAGCATTGTAATAAGCGTATTTATTGCTAAACAGTATTCTGTACTTATTGCGCTCGCTGTTATTATTTTTATTGGCATGGCTTTTACTCATGTTATTAAAACATTATTTGGCCTTATTAAAGCTATGCTAATAATTTCTTGCGTAATGTTTTTGCTGCAAACTGTTATTGCTCAAAGTGGAAACTATATTTTTCTATGGTTTACGTTAAGAGGTATTGATATTGGAGCGAAAGCTTCTTTGCGTTTGTTCTGTTTTGCTTTTCCTCTTGTTACAGTGCTAACAGTAACTAAATTAAACGATCTTGCAAATGCTGTAGTTCAATATTTGCATATTCCATATTGTTACGCTTTTACTATAACTACTGCGGTTCGTTTTGTGCCTATTTTTGCGCAAGAAATGTCTCAAATCACAGAAGCTCAAATGGCTCGCGGAGTTGAATACGATAGTAAAAATCCATTTAAAAAATTAAAACTAATGATGCCTCTTATTGTGCCTCTTTTGGTTTCTTCAGTGCGTAAAGCAGATAGTTCTGCACTAGCAGCTGAAGAGCGCGGTTTTTATTTGCGTACGCGCAAGTCTTCGTATTACAAATACCCATTCGGATGGCGCGGATTCTTGGCTTTAGTTATTTCTGCACTTATTATTGCTTTACCAATATGCACTTCAATCTTTTTGCCAAATTTAGTGTAAAATATTTATGTAAATCACAAATAAATAAATCATAAATAATTTATGAGGCTTTTGATGAAAAGTGTAAAAATTTGGCTTAAGGGTGCAAGAATTTACACGCTTCCAATAGGTTTAGTTCCTGTTGTTATGGCGTTTGCGGTTTCATTTAGAATGATACGATTTTCGTATTTTGAAGAACCAGTTATGCATCTAGAGCAATGTTTTATACAATTTTTCTTGTGCTGCATGGTTGCTGCGTTTATACAAATAGCCGTCAATTATGCCAATGATTATTGTGATGGATTAAATGGCCTGGATGAGAATCGTAGTTTGCGCGCTTTAAGTAGCAATAATTCAAAACCTTTGTGCGATGTATCTTGGCGCCTTGCAAATGCTGGAATTTCCGCGAAATCTGTGCTTAAAGCCGTAATAATTTCTGCTTTTATTTCTTCTATTTTTGGTTTGATTATTGTTTTGCGAACTGGAATATATTGGTTTATTTTACTTGGAATTGCGTGCTTTGCTGCAGCATGGTTTTATGCAGGAGGTAAACATCCTTACGGTTATAAGGGTTGGGGAGAAGTAAGTGCGTTTGTATTTTTCGGCCCTGTTCCTTTTATTGGTTCGTTATGCGCAATTACATACGGAATTGGTATTCCAGAAACTAGCATATTTATCAATAACAGGCAAAGGATTTTGGCTTGTGTGCTAATATCTTGCATTCCTGGTGCTTATTCGGCTTGCTTAATGATGGTAAACAATCTTCGAGATATTAAAAGCGATAAAGAGCATGGAAAAATAACTGCTATGGTTAAAATTGGCGAGCGCAATGGCAGACGTTTATGTGCTGCTATGAGCATTGTTTCTGCTGTTCTTTTGATTGCATATTCTGTTTTGATTATTGCGTTACCTTCAGCAGTGCCGTCAATATGGCGCTTTTATAGTGTTGAAATTTTCCTCAGTTTTAGTGCGATTGTATGCAATTCTTCGTGGCATTTATTTTTTGCTGCTTTTCAGTGGCTTTTATTGTTAGTCATTGCAATTAAATCTTATAAGTTTACTAAATGTGTGCTTATAGGTGATTACAAGAATGCTTTTCCTATGTGCGTTGCTCAAGCAATACTTGGTGCGCTGGCTGTATTATTATCTGCGATTATATAAAATAAGCAAAATAGTGCTAATTGTATGTGCTTGTTCGCGCGTCTTGCAATTCTTATGATATTATTAATTGACACGAACATGGTGCGCGTGCGGTATTTTAATGACATGCAATTGCGTTATGATGCGCAATTTCCACTAGTGTTTATGAGTGTGCCGTTGCGTGAGCGCCATGTTAAAGATGCATGGCGATGTTGCCCTGTGAATGTGTGGCAATGAAGTGAGGTTTTGAACATGCCAGGTATGGATGAAAATGAAGGGACAGAGCCAGCGATGCCTGAGGTACTTACTGATGATGAGCTGCGCAAAGCTGCAGATGATGAAGCTGCTCAGCGAGAATCTAAAGAAAAGAAAAACAATCATATTCGTACTGTGGTAGTTGCAGAAGATGAATCAGTTAATCGCATGGATTTAGTTGCAATGCTTGAAGATAACGGATATCAAGTTGTAGGTCAGGCTGCTAACGGTCAAGAAGCTATTGAGTTGACTCGTGAAAATCATCCAGATGTTGTGTGCATGGATGTTAAGATGCCTGTTATGGATGGCATTACTGCTGCTGCAACAATCTGTGATGAGAATATTGCTCCTGTAGTAATGCTCACTGCTTTTTCACAGTCAGATTTAGTAAAACAAGCAACTGGTGCTGGAGCGATGGCGTACGTTACTAAACCGTATGAAGAATCTAAACTTCTTCCTGCTTTGGAAGTTGCTATGGGTCGCTTTAGTGAAATCAACGATTTATTAGATAGTGTTGAACGTGCAGAAAACAAGTTACACGATGCTGAAGATCAGTTGAAGAAAACAGAAGAAAAGTTGAAGAAAGCTGAAGATACTTTAGAAGAACGTAAGCTTGTAGATCGTGCTAAGGGTCTTCTTATGGATAAGGCTGGATTCTCTGAACAGGGTGCTTTCCGCTGGATTCAAAAAACTTCTATGGATCAGCGTATCCCTAAGAAGCGTCTTGCAATGGCTATTATTGCAAAGTATAGCGATGATAAAGTAGAATCTTCATCTGAAAATTAGTAGGGCTATATTTGTTCATTTTTATATAAGCGCATAGTTATTTATTAGTAATTTACGGAACGTGGGTGAGTAGTCAACAGTGAATACCAACATCGTTGAAGAACATTCTTCGGAAAATAAGAATGAGAAAGGAACGTTGTTGGTTGTTGATGGCCATTCTCTTGCGTTCCGTGCTTTTTTTGCAATATCTGCAGATAATTTTTCTACTCGCTCTGGGCAAGCAACGAATTCCATTTGGGGATTTATTACTATGCTTTCGCAGGTTGTAAAAAAAGAGAAGCCTGACCGCTTAGCTATTGCTTTTGACGTTAAAGGTGGAACTTTTAGAAATACTATGCTTCCTCAATATAAAGGTACTCGTGATGCTGCTCCTCAGGAGCTACTTTCGCAGCTTCCTATTATTCAGCAGATGCTTAAAGCTCTTGGTGTCACTTATATTGAGAAACCAGGTTATGAAGGTGATGATGTTATCGGCACTCTTGCAACAATGGGAGCGAATGCCGGTTATAGAACTTTGGTGCTTTCTGGCGATCGTGATGCATTCCAACTTATAGATGACAATATTACTGTTTTGTATCCAGGACAGCATTTTAAAGATTTAAAAGAAATGGATAAGGATGCTGTTTTTGAAAAATATCATGTTACGCCTAAGCAATATCCTGATCTAGCAGCGTTAAGAGGAGAAACTGCAGACAATATCCCAGGAGTTCCAGGTGTTGGGGACGGGTACGCTGCTAAATGGATTAATCAATTTGGAAGCCTAGAAAATATTATTGAACATTCGAATGAGATTAGTGGCAAAAAGGGAGAAGCTTTAAGAGAAAATATTGATCAAGTTCGTTTAAACCGTAAAGTTAATGCTTTAGTTTGCGATTTGGATTTAGGCGTAACTGTAGATGATTTGTGCTTCGGTGAAGTTGATGCTGCAAAATTAGGAATCTTGCTGTCTCAACTTGAATTTGGCGAATTAAAAAAGAGAAAGATTCTCAAAACTTTTAGCAACGGTACGCAACAATCTATTGAAAATAATATGCGTATAATGTTTTCTTCTACGTATGAAGGTGATGCTAATAACGATAAGCTAGCTCAAAGCGATCAATCAAATATTGATGCAGAAAATTTTCAAGAAATGCTAGCAAGAATTGACTTGCATCATGTTAAAAATGTAGAAGACTTTATTAATTGGGAGAATTCCGTTTCTTCTTTGCTCTATACAGAAATAAAGAAAGATTCAAAAAATACTGAAGACACTTTTGAAGAATTAAGTTCCGAAAAAATTATAAATAATTCTCGTAAATGTGCCGAGTCTATACTGAAAAATCAAGAAGTTGTAATATACGCTCATGAGTGCAATAAGAATTCAAAACATCATTTTGAGTTGACTGCAGATTCTTTAATAATTCTTGTTGCTAATAAAGCTGTATTATTGTATGCGTCCGATTTGCAATCGGCAGATCAAGCTTTGCTCGAGATGTTGCGAAAGTTCTTGCAAAAAAATTCTTCAATAACAGTATTGCATGATTATAAAAAGCATTTGGGATTGCTAAAATCGTTAGAATTATTCGATTCTAATAATTCATTCGGTACTCCACTTCTTGATACTCGATTAGCATCATATTTATTGGAGCCTGATTTTCGAGCTGAAACTTTAGAAAATATGGCTGAGCATTATTTAGATATTCAGTCAGATGAAGATAATTTGTGTGAAAACGAAGCTAAGCAAGGTGAGCTTGATCTTCTTATTGACGATGAAATGCCAGCTAGTGAAGAAGAAACTAATGAAAAGCAAACTCAAGCACGTGAAGCAAAATTCTTAAGAACTGCGCTTCTTATTCGTCTTTTGGCTTCTCATTTTGCTTCAACACTTGACGATAGAAAACAAACTGGTTTGATGACTGATTTGGAAATGCCTATTTCGCGAGTTTTGCGTGGCATGGAAGACGTCGGTGCTGCAGTTGATATGCAACGTTTAAGTGGTATGCTTAAGCAATTTTCTGCAGATGCTGAGTTTGCACAAAATATGGCTTGGAAAGTTGCAGGTAGTTCTGTTAATTTACAAAGCCCTAAGCAGTTGCAGCAAATACTTTTTGAGCATTTTGGTCTTAAGCCTACTCGTCGTACAAAGAATGGCTCGTACACGACTAATGCAGAAGCTTTACAAGCTATGTACGTTAAACTTGATCCAGAAGAGCCTGCAAGTCAATTCTTGGGTGCGCTACTTAAACATCGTGAAACTAATAAATTGAAGCAGATTGTGCAAAGTTTAATTGATGCAGCTCATTATGACGATAGGCGCATCCATACAACTTTTGAGCAGACTATTGCAGCAACTGGTCGTTTGAGTTCTGCTGATCCTAATCTTCAAAATATTCCTAATAGGAATGCTGCTGGTCGCGAAATTCGTGCTGCTTTTATTCCAGGAGAAGAATTTGAATATTTAATGAGTTGTGATTATTCACAAGTTGAGCTTCGTATTATGGCTCATGCATCTCATGATAAAACTCTTATTGAAGCATTCCGTTCCGGCGTAGATTTTCATAAATATGTTGCTAGCTTAGTTTATAAGATTCCTGTTGAACAAGTAAGTCCTGATCAACGTTCTCACGTAAAAGCTATGAGCTATGGATTGGCATATGGATTGAGTACTTATGGGTTAGCCAAACAGCTTTCTATTAGTCCGGCTGAAGCTGAAATGTTAAAAAATAAGTATTTTGATACTTTTGGCAATGTTCATGACTATTTGGAATCTCTTGTGTCGAAGGCAAAAGAACTTGGGTATACAGAAACTATGTTTGGTCGGCGTAGGTATTTCCCGCAACTTTCTTCCAATAATCGCGCATCCCGTGAAGCTGCTGAGCGCGGAGCTCTTAATGCTCCAATACAAGGTACTGCCGCGGATATTATGAAACTTGCTATGCTTCGTGTTGATTTGGGATTGCGTGAAGCAAAAGTGCGCAGCCGCGTAATATTGCAAATACATGATGAATTGATTTTAGAAATTTCACATGGTGAGCAAGAGCAGGTAGAAAATATTGTGCGCAAAGCTATGGAAAATGCTGTGAATTTAGACGTTCCTCTTAATGTTTCTACTGGAGTTGGTGTAGATTGGCAATTAGCAGCGCATTAACACTACTTAAAGGGAGAAGAAATGATTAGATTAAACAAAGTAATTGAAGCTATAGAAACGTTATATCCATTGAGCTTTGCTGAAGAATGGGATGAGCCTGGTCTTATTGTTGGAGACTTGAATTCTCAAATTCAGCGAATCGTATGTGTTAGCGATCCTACGATTAGCGCAGTTGATCGTGCGTTATCAATGGGCGCAAACTTATTAATAACTCATCATCCTCTATTTTTTAAAGCTGTGCATGGGGTTTCAAACGAAACTGTTCGTGGCGAAATTGTGCAGCGCTTAATTAGTAATAATTGTGCGCTATGGGTTGGTCACACTAATGCGGATGTCGCGTGGCGCGGAGTTGCTCATACTGCAGCAGAGTATTTTGGCCTTCACAATTTGCGTCCAATTGTTGTTTCCAAGCAGATTGATTCTGCTGGACGAAATATTGGTTTAGGTAGAATTGGCGTTTTGGATATGCCAATATCATTGCGTGATTTTGCGCAAAATGTTTTTAATGTTCTTCCTCATACGAAAGTTGGTATTCAAGTTGCTGGAAATCTTGACGCAAAAGTTAGTACAGTAGCTGTTTTGCCTGGTTCTGGTGAAAGCTTGTTAGATGAAGTTCGCAAGCAAAAAGTTGACGTATATGTTACAAGCGATTTGCGTCATCATCCTGCGCTTGACGCAATTGAGCGAGCTAAATATGAATCGAAATTGCGTCTTTCTTCTGGTGAAGATTACATTCAACGCGCATATCCTATGATTATTAATACTTCTCATAGCGCTATTGAATCATTATGGTTTACTTATGCAATTAATGATATTGCTGATTGCATAGAAGAAATGTATGGAGAGCGTCCAGAAGTTGCTTGGTTAGGCGAAGCTTGCGATCCATGGAATTACGTTATTAATTGAGGCTTTCATTAAAATTAAAGCTTTTTTTAAATAACGCAACATGACGTGAAAACTATTCGAATATATGAGATACTTATATTATGCATATACGACCAGGTTCCATGTATCCGCTTGGCGCAAACTATGATGGCGCTGGCGTGAATTTTGCGCTGTTTTCCGAAGTTGCAAAGCGCGTTGAATTATGTTTATTCGATGAGCATGATAACGAAACACGTATTGACATGACTGAGCAGAACTCATACGTGTGGCATAACTATGTTTCAGGCATACAGCCTGGTCAGCGTTATGGTTATCGTGTTCACGGACCTTATGATCCTTCTCATGGTTTATGGTGCAATCCTAATAAGTTGTTGCTTGACCCGTATGCCAAGGCGATTGAAGGAAATATAGACGGTGATGAGAGTCTTTTCTCGTATTGGTTTGATAATCCAGATGATATTTCAGCAATGAATACTTTGGATTCTGCAGATCATACGATGAAGGCTGCAGTTATTAACCCGTATTTTGATTGGGGTAATGATCAACACCCTATGATTCCGTATCATGATTCTGTTATTTACGAAGCTCATGTTCGTGGAATGACTAATCTTGATAAACGTGTTCCTCCAGATATTAGAGGCACTTATGCTGGGCTTGCGCATCCAAGCGTTATTTCTTATTTAAAGAAGCTTGGTGTTACTGCAATAGAATTGATGCCTATCCATCAGTTTGTAAATGATTCTTTCTTACAAAATAAAGGATTAAGCAACTACTGGGGATACAACACTATTGGCTTCTTTGCTCCTCAAAATTCTTACTCCAGCTCTGGTCAGCGTGGAGAACAGGTTAACGAATTTAAGTCAATGGTTAAGGCATATCATGCTGCAGGCATGGAAGTGATTCTAGACGTTGTCTACAATCACACTGCTGAAGGCAATGACCGTGGTCCTACTTTGAGTTTCCGTGGTATTGATAACCGCGCATATTATCGTCTGGTAGATAATGACCAACGTCATTATTTTGATACTACTGGTACTGGTAATTCCTTACTTATGCGTTCTCCAAAAGCATTGCGGTTGATTACAGATAGTTTGCGTTATTGGGTAACTGAAATGCATGTCGATGGCTTCCGTTTCGATTTAGCAGCAACTCTTGCGCGTCAGTTCCAAGAAGTAGATAAACTTTCTGCATTCTTCGACATTATTGAGCAGGATCCTATTATTTCAAGTGTGAAGCTTATTGCTGAGCCTTGGGATATTGGTGTTGGTGGATATCAAGTTGGTGGATTCCCTCCAAGTTGGTCTGAGTGGAATGGAAGATATCGCGATTGCGTCCGCGACTTTTGGCGTTCACAACCATCTACATTACCTGAATTTGCTAGCAGGCTTATGGGTAGCTCAGATTTGTATGAGCAAAATGGACGAAAGCCTGTAGCTTCCGTGAACTTTATTACAGCTCACGATGGCTTCACTATGAACGATTTAGTTAGCTATAACGAAAAGCATAATGAAGCTAATAAAGAAGGCAATTGCGATGGTGCGAACGACAATCGTTCGTGGAATTGCGGTGTTGAAGGACCTACTAATATTCACGATGTTAACGAATTGCGTGAACGTCAAATACGTAATTTGTTCTCAACTCTTCTGATGAGCCAGGGTATTCCTATGATATGCGCTGGTGATGAAGTCATGCGCACGCAGAATGGTAATAACAATGCTTATTGCCAAGATAACGCTATTTCGTGGATAAGTTGGGATTATAACGAAACTCAACGAGATATGTTCGATTTCGTTTCCAAGCTTATTCACTTGCGTTTGAAGCATCCAGTGTTACATCGTCGTCGTTTCTTTACAGGCCGTTCTGCTGGAGATGATGTAAGCGATATTCCACAAGTTGAATGGCTTGACCATAACGGTACTGTTATGGATATGGAAGACTGGTCAAATACTCATGCTTTATCTGTGATGATTTATTTGAATGGTTCTGATATTCCAGAAACTGACTGGTATGGAACAAGAATGGTTGATAATGACTTTATTCTTATTTTTAATGCGCATTATGAACCTATTACTTTTACATTGCCAGATAAACGTTATGGTGAAAAGTGGAAGTTGATTGTGGACACATATAATCCAAAGGGTCCGGAATTGTTATATGAAGCAGGATTTAATATTGTCGCACAATCTCGTAGTTTCTTGCTTCTTATGAGCGAGCATAAGCCAGAATGTTGAGTATTATGCTTTATTTCTAAAGAAGTTCGTGACTTGTAAAAACTAAAAGCAGCGCAGAAATTTAAGTTTCTACGCTGCTTTTGTTAGTTTAATTTATTTTTTTGTTCTTATTATATTTGTGCTTTTGAGCTTCTATTTAGTATTAAAGCTTGATTTATTTTTGATTGAAGACGATCGCTTTGCATAGCAGCAACTTGTCTTGAAAATACAATAATCCATCCAAGAAATAGCAGACATGATAACGCTTCAACATTTGTAAGAGTATTATTTCCATGCATCCACTGATTTCCTGCCCACGCAGTAAGAACAACTGCTAAATCGGAAGCAACATAGAATGTGCGAGAAAGTCTAGGAGCAAGCCATGGAAGGCAAATAAGCATTGTGCAAATTAATCCTGTCACGCCTCGAGCACATAAATCATGTAAGAAAGGATGTGGTGTGTATCTAAAAGTTCCTATTCCAATAAACGATATTCCTCCAAGAATAAGCAAAGCTGCCATAACAGTTGTGCGCATCTTGAAGTGTTTAATCAGTTTTTGGCTATTGTGTTGCAGCATTTCATGCTGCGTTGCAACGAATTCAGTAATAGCAAAGTAGCTCGTTATAATAATGCAAATTCCTGACAAAACAAGTGTTGCATTAAACATACTGGCTGCAAATGTTGTGCGGTCTCCAAGTTGAGAGAAATTATTGTTATACCAGTACGGATCATCTGTTGTAAGACCTGCAGTTGCAGCTCCAGAAATAACGAATAATGGCAGGAGGGAAGCCACTGTTTTGGCTTCGAGAAGTTCAGCTTGAATAAGAGTTGCGTATCCAACGATTCCAGATAAGGCTGAGCATAATACTGGTAAATAACTGTTCATTGCTGCTCTGCCAATAATGCTATTAATAATAGATAGCAAAGCAAAAGACATAAGAAACATCGTTGCGCCGTAAATCGTAGAAAGCGCTGTTATTTCAAACGCATGCTTAGCTACTCGAATTAAGTGATGGCTAATAACTTTTTTATTTGTACGCAAGTATCCAACAATAAAAGCGCCTACGCTGCACAAAGACACAATAGTTGAAGCTGTAAGGAATAGTCGCTGACTAATTTGCCAAAACGCTGGCATTGTTGTCATATACATTCTCATAATAATCATTCCACAAGCTGCGCAAACTATGAATGATATTAAGCCCATTGCCTCTGTTCGCTGGAAGCGTCCCATACTTAGCCCCTTTTTTCTTTAAACTAATTCTATTGTATCGTTTGGTAGCTAGTAATGAGTTTTGCTAGTTGAATTTTGTAATGAAGAAAAAATTTTCATAATACGTGTGTCGTAATTTGCATTTGTCTGCAAAGTGCGCTATTGTAGTTGATTGTGCTTGGAACTGGTAATCAGTTCGAAAGCCTCGGGGTGTAGCGCAGTTTGGTAGCGCGCCTGCTTTGGGAGCAGGATGTCGCAGGTTCGAATCCTGTCACCCCGACTTTTTTATATCTAATGAAATATGCGTATTTTTGCTTTTTATTCTTATTTAGCAGTACATGTCAATCGATAGTATTCATAGTATGAGTGATGTTAATGATATTGCAGATTGCACTACTTCTTGGAAAGCACCGTATGCTAATCATCAATTAAAAGCTTATATTGAGGTTCCTGGCAGTAAATCTTTGTCGAATCGTTATTTAATTTTGGCAGCTTTAGACACAAAACCAGTAGTTTTACAAGGATTGCTGCGCTCGCGCGACACGGAGCTTATGATTAACGCTTTATCTACATTTGGCGTTAGATGTGAGTCATTAAATGAAGATGGAACTAAGCTTCGTGTAATTCCTCCAGAAGACGGAATTTTTAGGGTTCCAGATAATGCTGAAGTGTATTGCGGTTTAGCTGGAACTGTAATGCGTTTCGTTGCAGCTTTAGCTTTATTTGCAAATAAAGCTGTGCGATTTGATGGCGATAAGCAAGCTTATGCTCGTCCTATGAAGCCAGTTCTTGACGGTTTAGAGCAGCTTGGTGCTCGCGTAGAATATCAAGGAGAAGAGGGTTTCCTACCTTTTACTATTACGCCACCTTCAGTCGAATCTAAAATAAATGATTTTTCTGAAAAAGTTGTGCAAATTGATTCTTCTTCATCATCACAATTTATTTCTGCGTTGCTTCTAATTGGCTCGCGTATACCTGGGGATTTAAGTCTTAAACATATTGGTGACACATTGCCAAGTATGCCGCATATTCGCATGACTATGGACGATATTTGCAAAGCGGGTGGGGGCGTAAATATGACTAGCAACGCAATGTGGCATGTTAAAGAGAGCAAAATAGCTTTAGCTAACGTTGTTACTATAGAGCCTGATCTTTCTAATGCTGCGCCATTTTTAGGAGCATCATTGATTGCTGGAGGAAGTGTCAGTATACCTAATTGGCCGTTTTCTTCAACTCAACCTGGTGGATTGCTTCCTGGAATATTAGAGAAAATGTGCGCAAAAGTTAGTTTTGAAAAAACAAGCGATGACGCTGGAATAATGCATGTGGAAAGCGATGGTGCGATTAAAGCAATTCCGTATCTTGATTTGAGTGCAGCAGGGGAGATCGCTCCTAGTATTGCAGCTATTCTTGCGTTTGCGGACGGCCCAAGTGAACTTCATGGTATCGCGCATTTGAGAGGGCATGAAACGAATCGTTTGCAAGCTTTAGTTAATGAATTGAATCGAGTTGGGATTGGTGCTAAAGAGCTCGAAGATGGCATTCGTATTGAGCCAAGTAATCATATGCATGGGGAAGTGATGGAAACTTATGCGGATCACAGAATGGCAACGTTTGCTGCAATGCTTGGATTGCGCATAGAAAATATAAGAATCAAAAATATTTCTACTACTCGCAAAACGATTCCTGATTTTCCAGGCATGTGGCATAAAATGCTTGAATAATAAATAATCCCGAGCCTTTTTGACCCGGGATTATTTATATCTATTTATTTGTTTGTTCTACGCTGTTAAGCGCCAACGATTTAGTGCTTAAACTTGTTGCCGTAGCTATCTTCGCCAGCTTCAGCAATAGCTGCAGCCTTGCGTGCAATAGCCAACTCTTCGTTCGTTGGAATCACAGCAATAATCACAGAGCTGTCTGGAGTGGAAATAACGCGTGGCTCCTTAGAACGAACAAGGTTCTTTTCCTTGTCAAGCTTAACGCCGAATGGCTCAAGCTTTTCGCATACTTTAGCGCGTACGATTTCGTCGTTCTCGCCAACGCCTGCAGTGAAGGTAATGACGTCAACGCCGCCCATTTGAGCAGTGTAGTTGCCAATATAACCAACAATGCGGTGCACGTATACGCCGAGAGCGAGCTTAGCGTTTTCATCACCATCTGCGATGAGCTTGTGAATATCGCGCAAATCACCGTGACCAGTCATACCCATCATGCCGGAACGCTTGTTGAAGAGAGTGTCAAGTTCGTCCACGTTCATGTGAGCATTGCGAATAAGGTGGAACACTACAGCTGGGTCAATATCGCCAGTGCGGCCGCCCATCATCAAGCCTTCGAGCGGGGTTAAGCCCATAGAAGTTTCAACTGGCTTACCAGAAATCTGAGCAGAAGCAGAGGCACCGTTACCAATGTGCAAAACAATCTGCTTCAAACCTTCTGCAGGCTTACCGACAACGCTTGGAACAACAGAACCAATGTATTCGTGAGAAGTGCCGTGAGCACCATAACGACGAATATGATAGCGATCTGCGATTTCCTTGTTCAAAGCATAAGTTGCTGCAACCTGTGGCAAAGCATGGAAGAATGAAGAATCGAATACCATAATTTGTGGAACATCTGGCAAAAGTTCAGTCATGACTTCAGCGCCAACAGCTTCTGGACCGTTGTGAAGTGGAGCCAAAACTGCCAAATCCTTAACCTTATTGATTGTCTTTTCATTGACTAATGCAGGCTTAGGGAATGTTAAGCCACCCTGAACAACGCGGTGACCGACAGCAACAATGCCAGACTCTGAAAGCTTTGGACCATATTCTTCGAAGAATCCAAGTACGCGCTTCAAGCCCTGCTCGTGGTCGTGAACTGGCTCATCGAACTCATGCTTTTCGCCATTGAATACGTGCTTGTAGTGGCCGTCAACTGGTTCGCCAATCTTCTCAACGATGCCGGAAGCGATACCTTCACCGCTTTCCAAGTCAACGAGCTGATACTTAATCGAACTGGAACCAGAATTGATAACAAGAACGGTTTTTGCCATGTGGGCATCCTCCATAAGTATTGATAAGGCTTGTAAATTGCCACGCTCTAGTTTAGCGTTAAGTTCCTACAAACTTAAAGATATTGAGTGCAATGCAATACCTCAAGTTTACGTACGCACTGTGATGCTGTTTTAGGAGCTTTATTATGTTTATTCTGATTGTGCTTCTAACGCGGTTAAAGCAACGGTATTAATAATATCTTGTACTAAAGCTCCTCTAGACAAATCATTTACAGGCTTATTTAATCCTTGCAAAATTGGACCAACAGCCAGCGCTCCGCTAGAGCGTTGCACGGCTTTATAAGCGATATTTCCTGCACATAAATCAGGGAATACAAATACATTCACATGACCAGCAATACTATTATTTTTTGCTTTTGCTGCAGCAACTGTAGGAGACCATGCTGCATCAAACTGTATAGATCCAACAATTGCTAAATCAGGTGCTTTTTCTTTTGCAATGCGTGTTGCTTCTTCTACAGTATCAACATCTGGTCCTTTTCCTGAACCAAGCGTTGAATAGGATAGCATTCCAACTTTAGGATTGAGTCCGAAAGTCTCAGCAGTGTGTGCAGACTGAATAGCAATATCAGCAAGCTGTTCTGCACTAGGATTTGGGTTGATTGCACAATCTGCAAATACAGATACATGATCTTTGAAGCACATAAGGAATGCTCCAGAAACAAGTTTTGATCCTGGTTTAGTTTTAATTACTTGAAGTGCTGGTCGTACAGTATTTGCAGTTGAATTAACTGAACCAGAAACAAGACCGTCTGCTTGACCTAGTACTACTAGCATGGTGCCGAAGTAGCTTGCATCTGTTAGTTGTTCACGTGCTTGTTTTTCTGTCATTCCTTTCTTTGCTCTTAATTCGCAAAGTTTTGTAATCATATGGCTTAGCATTGCTTCATCGTGCATAGATTGGAAACTAGCTTTGCAAAGAAAATTTAGATTTAGTTCTTCTGCTCGAGCAAGAATAGATTCGCGTTCTCCAATGATAATTAGATTTACAATATCACGTTCTAGCAAATAGTTTGCTGCTTTAAGAATACGATCTTCTTCTCCTTCTGGAAGAACTATAGTTTTCTTATTTTCTTTTGCTTTCCCTAATAAACTGTATTGGAAAGCATAAGGTGTAGTTGGAGCTTTAAATGGTTGGTGAAGAGCATTAAGAACATCATTTTCTCGAACGCAATTTACGAATGTTTCTAATGAAGAATTTTTAGTTTCTTCATCTATTGGTGGCAAAACCCATAATGGAGTTTGGCTTACTCGGGATGCTTCGTCGTTTGAGTTTGCATAATTCCTAGAGCTATAGTCACGCATTAACTCAGCTCCAAGTTCTGGATCGCAGTTTGTAACAAATACTCCTAAAACTTGTGTGCATGATTTAATAACGCAAGCATTTGCAGAATCTATAGTTTGTAAAATTTGTTGTGAGTTTCTGCCTTGAGCTGAAACTGTGAGAAAAACAGGCGATGCCAAGTCAGCTGCAACAGTTGCGTCGAAAGAAAACAGTTCTGGATCATATGCTGGGTTTGCGTCACTAGAAACAATAATAGAAGCTTGAGCAGAAGTGGATTGCAATAATTCGTTATAGCGCGCAACGATATCTCCGCGCACTGTATCTTTATTTGTTCTAACTATTTCTGGAGTTGTTGCAATAACTTGTTCTAATTTTGTTGAAGTATTTGCGATACCCAAAAGTTGCTTAGTAAAAGTGTCATTTGGTTGAGCGCATGGACGAAAAACAGTAGTGCTGTAGTTATTAGACAGAATATGTGTTATTCCGAATGCAACAGCATTTCTGCCGTACATATCTTCGTTGCCGATAATTGTTACATTAATATGTGACACGATGCGTTCTCCTTTGATACTTCGTGTTACTGCTAGGGTTTATATTGCTAATGTAAGTTTTGCATTAGCAATATAAACAAACTTTTTCCATTGTACGGCTTATCTATGTTGTACACGCACAAAATAGTAATTATAAATGTAATTTATTTTGCGTATAATCAGTTTTATTGCATTGCTTGTTTTAATAACATGAAGTTTTTTGTTTTAATATACAAAACGGGAGCCAATCTTTCGATTGACTCCCGAAATGTTTTAGCTAACCAGTTTTAGCTTTATCAGCTTAAAACTACTCGTTATCGCCTGCGGTTGCAGCGGTAGCGGTGACAGCGCCTGGCTTGTCGGTCTTAACGCCTGGCCATACCCAATCGGTGTAGTCTGGGTGATCAAGACCCTTGTCGACTGCATACTGGAAGGCTTCGAGGCGGAAGTCCTCGAGCTTCTTGATTTCGTCGGCATACTTAGCGGCGTCAACCATGCGCAATGCTTCAGCGGTAAGCTCGTAACGATCCATGTCGTTCACACGAACCATATCGTATGGCGTTGTGGTGGAGCCCTGCTCCTTGTAGCCATGAACGTTGAAGTTGTCGTGGTTTGGACGATCGTAAATCAAGCCGCGAACGTCATGTGCGTAGGAGTGGTAAGCGAAGAGGACTGGCTTGTCAGCAGTGAAGAGCTCAGTGAACTCTTCGTCAGTCAAAGCTTCGTTGTTTTCCTTAGCGGACTGCAACTTGAGCAAGTCAACAACGTTAACAACCTTGAACTTAACGCCAAGCTTGTTCAACTTGTCGGCAGCTGCCATCAATTCCTGCTGTGGAACATCGCCAACACCAGCGAGAACAACCTGAACTTCGTCATTGTTCTTAGCGTTGGAAGCCCACTTCCACTCAGCAGCACCCTTCTCGAGCTCTTCGCGAGCTTCGTCGAGAGTCAACCAAGTAGCAGCTGGCTGCTTACCAGCGAAGATAGCGTTAATCATGTTGGTGGACTTGTAAGCCTTTTCAGCAACAGCAAGCAACATGTTGGAATCTACTGGGAAGTAAATGCCGATTACGTGATCGTTGTTGAAGGTCTTGTTCAAGAGCACGGAGGTTACGCCTGGATCCTGGTGCGAGAAGCCGTTGTGATCCTGACGCCATACGTGAGAGGATACCAACAAGTTCACAGAGGAGATTGGCTTACGCCATGGGATCTCACGAACGGTAGCCTCAAGCCACTTTGCGTGCTGGTTCAACATGGAGTCGATAACGTGTACGAAGGACTCGTAGGAGCTCCAGATGCCGTGACGACCGGTGAGCAAGTAACCTTCGAGGAAGCCTTCCATCTGATGCTCGGAAAGCTGCTCGGTGACCTGGCCGGTAACAGCCATGTGCTCATCGACTAAGCCGGAGAGATAGCCAGCATCCCACTGCTTGTTGGTTACTTCGTAAGCAGCCTGCAAACGGTTGGAAGCAGTCTCATCTGGTCCGAAGATACGGAAGGAATCTGGGTTGTTCTTGATGATGTCACGAGTGTAAACACCAAGACGACGGGTAGCTTCGAGCTGGCCCCAGCCGTGACCGAATTCCTTAACTTCCTTGACTTCGTAATCTTCAAGCTTTGGAAGCTTCAAGTCTTCGCGAATACGACCACCGTTGGCGTTTGGATTTTCACCAATGCGGAGTTCGCCCTTTGGCATGAAGGAAAGAACGTCTTCCTTCACAGCGCCCTTTTCATCGAAGAGCTCTTCAGGCTTGTAGGACTTCATCCAGTTCTTCAAAACCTCGAAGTGAGCTTCGGTATCGCGAGCAGATGCCAGTGGCACCTGGTGTGCACGCCAAGAACCTTCGGTCTTCTTGCCATCGATGAACTTCGGGCAGGTCCAACCCTTTGGAGTGCGGAAGATAATCATTGGGTAGTAAGGACGAGTTACATCGTTAGTCTGAGCCTCAGCCTTAATATCGCAAATTTCATCGAAGATAGTTTCGAACATGTCAGCGAAGCGACGGTGGATGGACATATGATCCTCATCGTCGAAGCCAGCAACGAACTCGTATGGTTCGTAACCCATGCCGTGGAAGAACTCATGAAGCTCTTCATCGGAAATACGGGAAAGAATTGTTGGGTTAGCGATCTTATAGCCGTTCAAGTGCAAGATTGGAAGCACGATACCATCGGTACGTGGGTTCACAAGCTTGTTGGACTGCCAACCGGTAGCCAAAGGACCGGTCTCAGCTTCACCATCGCCAACGATTGCTGGAACGAACAAGCTTGGGTTGTTCATAACAGCGCCGTAAGCGTGAGAAAGTGCGTAACCAAGTTCGCCACCTTCGTGGATGGAACCTGGGGTTTCAGGAGCGAAGTGAGAAGGAATACCGCCTGGGTAAGAGAACTGACGGAAGAACTTCTGCAAACCAGCTTCGTCCTTAGTGATCTTTGGATAGTACTCAGTGTAAGTACCGTCGAGGTAAGACTGAGCAGTACCAGCTGGGCCGCCGTGGCCTGGACCCATGATAATCACGGTGTTCTGCTGGTGATCAGCGATAAAACGATTGATGTGGCCGATAAGGAAGTTAAGACCTGGAGTGGTGCCCCAGTGGCCCACCAGACGATGCTTAACGTCTTCGCGAGTGAACGGCTCCTTCATTAGAGGGTTGCTGCGAAGATAAATTTGGCCAATCGCAAGATAGTTGGCAACGCGCCAGTACTTGTCTACGCCTTCGATAGCTGCCTCGGAAACTGGAGCGTTGAGCTTCTTCCAAGGTGTGCCAATAACAGGACTCGTCATGTGTACTCCTGTACTCAAGCACTTTTCAGTGCAATTTGATCATTACCATTTGGTTATAGAGACTGGAAAACAAATGTATTACAGCTCTTTTTCCATCCGTTTCAGTATAGTGCCAGCGTCTGACTTTTGTTCGTTTGGTTACTTCTTCGTGCATTTGTGTTGAAAAAATGTGTGATTATGTGCGTAAAAAATGAGCCATTTGTATAGATTATGTTATATTTAATGTTCATTTTATACTTTATAGTTAAGCGTTTCGCACAAAAATCTATCAACGTTATTTGCAGTGTTAGAATATATGTGCAACTTTTGTGTTTAATTTTCGGCGTTTTGTAATTACGTAACGTCGCAAAGTTTCACTATTATAAATTGAATCGTATTAGAACATATATATAAGGAGAATCATGGCAAAAGGACCAGTGCTTGTCGTTGATTTTGGCGCTCAATATGCTCAGCTTATTGCTCGTCGAGTGCGCGAAGCAAATGTGTATTCAGAACTTGTTCCTCACTCTATGCCAGTTGACGAAATGCTTGCTAAGGATCCTCAAGCTATTATTCTTTCAGGCGGTCCTGCTTCTGTTTATGAACCAGGTGCTCCTGACATTGATCCAAAGATTTTTGAAGCAGGTGTGCCAGTTCTTGGTATTTGCTATGGCTTCCAGGTAATGGCTCATGAGCTTGGTGGCGATGTAGATAAAGCTGCACTTGGCGAGTATGGCAAGACTGCTGCAACTATTGATGATTCTGAAGGTTTACTTTCCGGATCCCCATCTGCGCAGAATACTTGGATGAGTCATGGTGTTGCTGTTAAGCGTGCTCCAGAAGGTTTTACTGTCTTGGCTCACACAGAAGGTGCTCCAGTTGCAGCAATGCAAGACGAAAGTCGCAAACTTTACGGTGTGCAATGGCATCCAGAAGTTAAACACACTCCATTGGGTCAGGAACTTATATCTACATTCTTACATAAGTGTGCAGGACTGGATAATAATTGGAATCCTTCTAATATTATTGAGGATCAAGTTGCTAAGATTCGCGAAGAAGTTGGAGACGCACAAGTTATTTGTGGTCTTTCTGGCGGCGTAGATTCTGCTGTTGCTGCAGCATTGGTGCATAAAGCAATTGGCAATCAGCTTACTTGCGTTTTTGTTGACCACGGTTTGCTTCGTAAAGGCGAAGTTGAGCAGGTTAAGCATGATTTTGTTGAAGCAACTGGCATTAAACTAATCGCAGTTGATGCAGAAGATGACTTTTTGGACGCACTTAAAGGCGTGAGTGAGCCGGAGCGCAAGCGCAAGATTATTGGCGAAAAGTTCATTCGCACTTTTGAAAAAGCTCAGCGTCAGGTTATTGAAGAGGCTGGAAAATCTGGAGCAGAAGTTAAGTTCCTTGTGCAAGGCACACTTTATCCGGATGTTGTTGAATCAGGCGGCGGAGACGGAGCTGCAAATATTAAGTCACATCACAATGTTGGCGGCTTGCCAAAGGATTTGAAGTTTAAGCTTATTGAGCCTTTGCGTACTTTGTTTAAGGATGAAGTTCGTGCTATTGGAACTGAGCTTGGACTTCCAGATGAAATTGTTTGGCGTCAGCCATTCCCGGGCCCAGGCTTAGGCATCCGTATTGTTGGCGAAATTACTCGCGAGCGTTTGGCTGTTCTTCGTGAAGCAGATGCAATTGCTAGAGAAGAGCTCTCTAAAGCTGGATTGGATCGCGACATTTGGCAATGCCCAGTCGTTTTGCTTGCTGATGTTCATTCTGTTGGTGTTCAAGGTGATGAGCGCACATATGGTTCTCCAATTGTTTTGCGTCCTGTTAGCTCTGAGGATGCTATGACAGCTGATTGGTCTCGTGTGCCTTACGATGTATTGGCAAATATTTCTACTCGAATCACGAATGAATGCCGTCAAATTAATCGTGTAGTGCTTGATGTAACATCTAAGCCGCCTGCCACGATTGAGTGGGAGTGACAGTTTTTGGTGGGAATTATTGGCCGAAATTTAAACATATGTTTAAACAGTAAAACATTCGTTTATTTTCATTAAAAACTGTAATATTTACTGATTTTATAAAGCACTTCGTGAAAATGGAGTGCTTTTTTCTGTATATTGGTGTGTCGAATTTTCTAAAAACAGGTAAATTTTCGAATTTTATCGATATTTAATGAATATTTTAATTATAAATACTGTTGTTTTAATTGTTTATAATGTTTAAACGATATAATGAGTCTGACATGAAACAACAGTATGAGCTGTAACAGTAGTTGTTGGCTGGGTATAAAAACTACTGCTCGTAGTAGCTCTTACTACTTTGCTTCATTGCGGAACCGTGAATTTTGTATGTGTAGTTTTACTGTGCTACGAAACTAATCGTGTATTTCGAATAGTTTCGCCTACGGTATCGTTTGCGAAGTTTGTAAGATATTTTTGCTGCCAATAATTGCGTAAGCCGCTCAAACTATATCGATTAATATGGTAAGGAGAGTTACGTGGACGGTATTCTGTCAGTACTGCTCGATATTTTCAGACAGCCATCTGTTATAGTTGCGCTTATTTCTTTTATTGGTCTTGCAGTGCAAAGAAAGAAATTCTCGGATATTTTGCAAGGATCAATCCGTACTCTTGTTGGTTTTCTTGTTTTAGCAGCTGGTTCTGGCGTTATTACTGAAGCGTTGAACCCATTCGGCAAAATGTTTCAATACGCATTTCATGTACAAGGCGTAGTGCCAAATAATGAAGCAATTATTGGAACTGTTTTATTGAAGTATGGCTCTGAATCTGCGCTTATTTTCTTCTTTGGAATGATTGTTAATATTATTCTTTCTATTACTTCTCGTTTTAAATTTATCTATTTAACGGGTCACGTAGCTTTCTATATGGCAAGTATGCTTGCAGTTATATTTAATGTTGCAGGATTTAGCATGTGGGAAGTTCTTTTATGGGGTTCAATTGCTCAAGGATTGTTTACGACAATTTCTCCAGCACTGGTGCAGCCATTTATGAAAAAAGCTTCAGGCAAAGATGATGTTGCTTTAGGTCATCCTGCTGGTACTGGTGTTGCTTTAGGCGCGTTAATTGCAAAGCTTACTGCTTCAAAAAAGCGTCCTTCTAAGTCAACTGAGGATATTAAATTCCCAGCAGCATTGGGATTCTTGCGTGACACAACAGTGCTTATCACGCTTTCTATGGCTGTTATTTATATTGTAGTGGCGCTTTTTGCTGGTTCTTCGTATGTTGAAACACATTTATCTAATGGTCAAAACTCCATTGTTTTCGTTATGTTGAAGGCTGCAACTTTTGCTGCAGGTGTTTATATTATTCTTGCAGGCGTGCAGATTGTTCTTGACGAAATTGTTCCAGCTTTTAAGGGAATATCGGAAAAGCTTGTTAAAAATGCTCGTCCTGCTTTAGATGCGCCAATGACTTTTGGCTTTGCTCCTAATGCTGTTCTTATTGGTTTCTTAGCTAGTTTCTTTGGCGGTTTGCTTGGAATGACGCTTATGGCGGTTTTGGGAACGACAATTATTATTCCTGGAATTGTTGCGCATTTCATGGCTGGTGGTGCTGCAGGAGTATTCGGTAATGGTCAAGGTGGAATACGTGGTTGCTTGACTGCATCATTTATTAACGGTCTTTTCATTACTTTCCTTCCGTTGTTCCTTTTGCCAGTGCTTGGCGATTTAGGAAGTGCAAATTCTACATATTCTGATGCGGATTATGGCGTATTTGGTGTAATACTTGGTCACGTAAATATTGTTGGTGGCCGTACTGTTCTAATTTCTGTAGTACTTATTGCACTAATATTGTTCTATTCTGTCTCAATATTTATGAATAAACGCGATTCTAATAATTTTGAAAAAGTTGAAGAAATAAAATAAGTAAAGAAAATAAAAATACAATTAAATAATTGTATATACAGATAAAAATTAAAAAATTTTTTACTAATTTTCCTATTTGTTTGTACATTTTATGTTAGGACTGATAGGATAACAGAGTTATTAGTTTTGCATGAGCCGTTGTTACTATGCTGTGTTTTACACAAACTAGTATCAACGGCTTTTTCATGTTAGCGTTTAGTTAGGGGAGAGTGAAATGGTCGAAGGTGTGCCTAAATACATTGCTGTGCGAGACAATCTACGCGCTCGCATTGATTCTATGGAAGCTAACGAACAATTACCTCCTGAAATTGAATTGTGCAAACAATACAATGTGAGCCGTATTACTTTGAGGCATGCAGTCGATAACCTTATTGCTGAAGGATTACTTGTTCGTGAGCAGGGTAGAGGAACATTTCGAGCTTCTTCAATTATTCCTAGTTATAGTCAAGAAGTAATTTCTGATCGTGCGCAAGGATTTTACGAGCAGACTTATTCTAATGATGCAAAAATTAGAATAAAAGTTATTGAAAACGATGTTATTCATGATGAAGATGCTGCTGCTCGTTTAGGCCTTGATCCAGTAGATGAATTGATATGTTTGAAACGTTTGCGTTACGTTGACGATGTTTTATCGCGTTATAGTGTGCTCTATTTGCCTGCTTCTCGTTTTCCTAAAATTTTGACGCATGATTTTTCAGATGAGTCGTTATCTGATTTTTTGCTTAAAGCGTACGCTGTTCAGCTTGTAGAAAATGAAGTGTCTGTGCATATAGAAAATCTATGTGACAGTCTTTCAGCAGTACTTAACCTTGAAGTTGGAACTCCTGCACTTACAGCTTATTCTACTGTAAAAGATAAGTTTGGTACGATTATTGCTTTTGGTGCAGCTGTTTATGCGCCAAATTCTGGTGAGATTCGTTTCCACTTGCATTCAAATGCTGCTTAATTAAACTTTGGTGCTAGCTAAGATATTCTTAGTTAGCCCATTTTTGTGTTAAAAAACAATAAAACCTTGCTGGTTTCCCAGCAAGGTTTTTTCGTGTCCGGAGCGGGAGTTGAACCCGCACGCCTGTAACAAATAGGCACTAGCACCTCAAGCTAGCGCGTCTACCATTCCGCCACCCGGACATGTGTTTTAGACAACAGATAAGACTATAACATCTTTTTTCCATCTTCGCTTCGGCGTGTTGAAAAAATTACGAATTTTTAAGATATTTATATATGAAAACAGTAATAATAGTTTTAAATTATGCTATTTTCAGTATAAAAATCTCCTTTGCTATCTTGTTTAAAATCAATAACATTCACTGACTTTTTTGCCAAGTTTCCATCAAAGTCAATGAACGAGTGTTGTGGCAATGAAGAAATATCATGTTTTGGATAGTCTCTTCTAAAGAAAGCACCTCTAGATTCATGTCTAGCAAGTGAAGATTGCAATACTGCTTTTGCAAGTAGTGACATGTTCTTTATTTCCCATATTGCAGTAATTTCTTGGTTAAAAACTAAATTATTGCTATGGATGTGTAATGATTGAATTTTAGGATCTATAAATTCTTGTATTTCATTGAGTGCTTCCTTAATTGATTGCTCGTCGCATGATATTGCAACAGCGTTTTCCATGATTTTTCCTAAACCTGCAAATAATTTATAAGGATTATATTCTTCTTCTATTTGTGAAGATTCGTCGTTATGGCTGTTGTCTGTAAAATCTGTAGCTTGCTTTGCGCTTGTTTCAATAAGCTGATTAAGTTCATTATTTCTTTGTTTATATAAGATTTGTAGTGCAGTATTATTTGAGATAGTTTTATTTGTTTCGTTGATTTCGTTGATTTCGTTGATTTCGTTACTGTTAGTTTCGTCATACTTGTTTAAGTTTTTCAATTCTTTTGCTATTGTTGCTCCCGCGCGATTTCCAAAAAGGCATGCGTCAAGCAAGGAGTTTCCTCCTAATCGATTAGCTCCGTGCACTCCTACGCATGAGCATTCTCCGGCAGCGTATAAACCATAAACAATATTTTGGTTGTTATTTTGCCATCTATATACTTTTCCATCCAAAGTTATCGGTATTCCGCCCATTGTGTAGTGAGCTGTAGGGCGAATTGGGACTAAATCGCAAGTTGGGTCAAGATGAGCATATTTTTCAATAGTTTCTGTGACTTGTGGCAAGTATTCTAACATATTTTCTCGGCTGATATGTGTCATATCTAGCCAAACGCAATCGTTATGTGAATTGCTTTGTTGTGTAGTTGTTGAATCGTTCACACCTCTGCCTTCGCGAATTTCTTGGGCAATTGCACGAGAAACAACATCTCTTGGAGCTAAATCTGAATGTACTTCATCGTATTTTTTCATAAAAGCTTCGCCATTTGAGTTCCTAAGCACGCCGCCTTCAGCTCTTGCTGCTTCTGAAAGCAGAATGCCAGTATGAGCTAGTCCAGTAGGGTGGAATTGAATGAACTCACAGTCTTCAAGTTGTAATCCTGCTTTTAGAGCTAAAGCCATGCCATCGCCTGTTAAATCCCACGAATTAGATGTTGTTGCAAATAATCTTCCCGATCCGCCTGTAGCTAAAAGTAAGAATCTAGACTTTATTGCTCGCAAGTTTCCTGCAGATAAATCAAATGCAACAATTCCTTCAACACTCATAGTTTGATCGTTTATAGCAACATCTGTTACGTAACAATCTTCAGCAAATACAATATTCTCGGAAACACATTGTTGCCATAAGCTATGCAAAATTTGGTGACCAATACGATCCGCAGCAAAAGCCGCACGTTCAATTGGATTCTTTCCAAAATTAGCAGTATGTCCACCAAAACGGCGTTGGTTAATATATCCATTTTGTGTTCGAGAAAATGCTACGCCATCATGTTCAAGCTGAATAACTGTTTTTGGTGCTTCTTTTGCAAGTAGCTTTGCTGCATCTTGATCGCTTAGCCAATCTCCGCCATGAACTGTGTCATAATAATGCCATTGCCATTTGTCGTGCTCTACATTCCCAAGGCTTGCTGCTATACCTCCTTCAGCAGAACCCGTGTGTGAACGCAATGCTGGCACTTTAGAAATCACTAAAATTGATGGTGTTTTTCCTTCTTTTTTCATGCATGCGTATTCTTCGGATTTAATTAATCCTAGTGCTGCAGATAATCCTGCAGCTCCAGCGCCAACAATAATAACATCGTAGTATTCGCTTGATTGCATACTTTTATTTTCTCACATATCTTGTATTGGGCGCGTTATTTTACGCTACTTTTTGCTGTGATAATGTTAAATTTTCTTTATTTTGTACAATAATTCCTTCCAATTCTAGCAATGCAATTTTCCCAGAAATTTCAGCAATAGATGGTATGTAATCTAATTGTTTTTCTTTGTAAGAAGCTTTTATTATTTCGTATATTCTGTCAACATTCGCAAGTTCACGTTTGCGTTTGCACGTTGTAATTGCGTCGATAATTAGTTTTTGCGTATTGTCATAATTTTTATAGTCTATGCTTAATTTTTCTGGTTTAGGTTGAGAATAAGCAAAGTAATGATGAGATTGAGGAAACAGAATATCTATATCTTGAGTTGAACACAATATTATAGCTTGTGAATCGTGTATTAGCTTGTTGCATCCTGCATTATTAGGCTGATTTATATCTCCTGGTATAGCGTATAGTTCGCGATTTAAATCCGTTGCCCATGTTGCAGTATTTAGCGCTCCGGATTGTAATCTTGCTTGAGCAACTATAATTTTTGATGCTAGAGCTGCAATAATTCTATTTCGCAATAAAAATCTGTGGCCTACTGGTGTTGTATCTGGGCATAGTTCGCTAATACACGCTCCGCCTTTTGCAATAATTTGTTCAAAAAGCTGATAATTGTATCTGGGCCCCATGTGATTTAATCCTCCTGCAAATACAGCAATGGTTTTTCCTGTAGGCTTATTTTCATCTACATCTTGTGCATCTAATGCTCCCCAATGTGCTGCTGCATCAATTCCGTATGCTCCACCAGAAATAACAGTATGACCTTTCGAAGCGCAATCATAAGCAAATTGATATGCAAGTTCTCTTCCGTAGTCTGTGCAAGAGCGTGAACCGACAATAGCAAGTGGATTATGACATTGTGTTAATGTTTGTGGATTCCCTACGCCCCATAAGCATAAAGGTGGTGAGAAATGACTTTGGAAAGCCAAATCTTGCAATTGTTTCGGCCAATATTTGCTGTGTGGCGCAATAATCCATTGCTTTCCGCCAGAAGTGAACCATTGACATAGTGATTCATTATTCCATGTCGGTAAATGCAATAATCGAACGCACCATTTTGAAATAGAATTGTGTAACACTTCTAAAGACTTAGGCGCATTATCGTTGTGATAACCCCACGCTGTTAAGCCCTTCTTGAAATAATTTTCTAATAGCGCAAGTTCTTTATGTTTTTTTATGAAGCTTAACATTGTAGATACTAATTCTTGATTTTTGTTACGTTTTCTTGAGCTAAAAGTTTTAGAATTGGCATCGTTTTCTTGATCTGCTACTTCACTAATAATTGGAAGTTGCATTTGTTGAGCTGAGCCTATTGATTGTTGTTTCGTATAATTTTTCACAATTGTTTTTAATAGTGAAACAATTTCTTTAGCGCTTTTAGATCCCAATAGTAGCGTGTACATAATCGCATCCGCTCCTTCAAGGCAGAATGTAAGTATTGCACGAGATATTGTTTCTTCGTCTGGTGAAGAAAAATCGCTAGATGCACTAATAGTTTCTTCCGTGTTGTCTATGTTATCCGTGTTGTTTATGTTTTTAGTATTCATATTCGTGTCCTTAAACTGATAGCTTGTGCAATGTCTGTCATGTCTGGTGAAGTGTGTCCAGAAAGATCAGCAAGCGTCCATGCGAGTCGCAATGCTCTATCTGCTCCGCGCAAACTCAATTGATGCTTTTCTAATGCACGGTTAATAAGTCCTACCGCTTGCTGTGAAGTGTATTTTCTAAGCCATGTTCCAGATGCTTGTGCGTTGCAATCCCAACCTTGCTTTATAAAACGGTCGCGAGCAATTTTGCGAGCTTCTATTACGTTATCTCGCATTGTTTTGCTATTTAGATACGTGTTTTTAACTGAGTTTTGTGCATTGTCTTGATGATGGTTTGACATAATAATTCGTTCTACTGGAGGTACATCCATTTGAATATCAATACGGTCAAGAATTGGTCCTGAAAGGCGTGAAAAATATCGTGCTCTTTCGCGCTCTTTGCAAGTGCAGCGCTCGCCATTTCCGTATGCGTATCCGCAAGGACAAGGATTTGCAGCAATAACAAGCTGGAATTTAGCTGGATAAAGAGTTGTACCTTTTGAGCGAGAAATAGCAATATGCCCTGATTCCAATGGTTCTCTTAGGGTTTGCAATACTCTAGGAGAAAACTCTGGAGCCTCATCCATAAACAGCACTCCGCAATGTGCTCTAGTAATAATCCCAGGTTTTGCAACTCCTGTTCCTCCTCCAATAAGAGAAGCTGCTGAAGCAGTATGGTGAGGTGCTTCAAATGGTGGAATATTGCTAATTCCGTAGTAGGGTAGTGTGCCACAAAGTGAACGAATTGAAGCAACCTCAAGCTGTTCTTGTTCGTTAAGTGGGCACATAATGCTTGGTATCCGTGAAGCTAGCATGGTTTTTCCAGATCCTGGAGGTCCAATCATCATCACGTGATGCCCTCCAGCTGCAGCAACTTGTAGAGCCCATTTTGTATGTTCTTGCCCTATTACTTCAGACATATCTCCAATTTCATATTTTGGTTCAATTTGTAGTGGGGAAGTGCTTTCTTCGTGAATTGACGAATTATAGTCTTCTTCTCCATTGTTATAATTTCCATTTCGTTCAAGAACTTGCATATGTTTATACGCAGGGTCTTCTTCAATAAGCTTTAGTGATTCTTCGCTCAAACTGCCATGCAATTGCGTCACTAAATCTAAAATATGGTGTATTCCAATAGATTCAATTCCATCTACAAGTTGCGCTTCGGCAAGATTTTCTTGCGGAATAAGCATTCGTTTAAAATGCATCTTTTTTGCGTAAAGTGCAATAGGAAGAATGCCTTGAATGGGTAATACTGTCCCGTCAAGATTTAGTTCTCCTAGAATAACTGTATTTTCTAATTCTGTAAGTGGAATATACTTTTCTGCGCTTAGTATGCTTGCTGCGATAGCTAAATCGTATGATGCTCCGCTTTTTGGCATTGAAGCAGGTGATAAGTTTACTGTTACTCTTCCTTCAGGCCATTTACAATGCAACGCAAAATGAGCTGATTTAACGCGCTCTCTTGCTTCGCTTAATGAAGTGTCAGGTAAGCCGATAATAGAAAAGTTTGGCATATTTCCAGATATAAAAGCTTGCAACTGAATAGTAAAAGCTTTAAGACCAATAAGTCCTATTGATGTTGCGTTTCCAATGTGCATTAGAATGCTCCTTGAACATGCTTGAATTGGATTGATGAATTATCTTCAATTTCTTCCAAAGATTGCAATTCATATGCAGAGTCTGGATAAGTGTATTTGTTAATAACAAGAATTGATACAGCGTCAAATCGAATACGGTAATGAGGTATATCGCTTCCGAATTCTTCCAGCCATTTCATACCAGTTGTACGTAATTTGCTACATTTTTCTTGAGTAATTGCTTCAAGCGGAGTGCCACAACGTACGCTTCTTCGAGTTTTTACTTCCACGAATACCAATTTTTGTTCTGGAGTAATCATCACCAAATCTAGCTCTCCATTACGGCAATGCCAGTTTCTGTCAATAATGTGCCACCCTTTTTGCATAAGTCGCAAAGCTGCGTATGTTTCTCCCAGTTTTCCCAACTCTTTACTTTCAAGAGAATCATCTTGAAGCTCGTTGGACACTTGTTCAAGTTTTTCTTGCAAAAATACTTGAGCAGTCTCAGCGTCGTCAATCTCGTCAAGCGAGATAATTTCATCGTCAATAATGTGTTTTTGTGTAATCATGCTGCTATTTTCTGTGCTTATTGAGCAGTAATCCAGATTTTTTAAGCATTGTGGATAAAAGCTATATACGGCGTGTTGTATTAGAAATTCAGTATATTTTTCGTATTTTTCTAAAACAAATTTCGCTATTTTTTGCAAACTGTTAATTCGTTATAGCTAATTTTGATAACCGCAGGTATGTACGAATGAACCATAGTGGCATATTGTCGTTATCACTTAAATAAATATGTAAACAGAAAACGGAGAAGTAAGCGGATGCGCAAAGTAAGCTGAAGCAAACTAATCTACTGTTTAAAAGTCGCAAAACTGGAGGGGTATTATGAGCGATATTGAAGAAACGCAAGGAAAGTATCATTTTGAAACCTTGCAATTGCATGTTGGTCAAGAGCAGGCGGATCCAGCAACTGATTCTCGTGCAGTTCCTATTTATCAAACAACAAGCTACGTGTTCCATGATTTTGATCATGCTGCAGCTCGTTTTGATTTGCGTGATGCCGGAAACATTTATGGTCGTTTGACGAATTCAACTCAAGATGTTTTTGAGCGCAGAATTGCAGCTCTTGAAGGTGGTACTGCAGCTTTGGCTGTTGCTTCTGGTGCAGCAGCTGTTGACTACGCTATTCGTAACATTACGCAGCAGGGCGATCACATCGTGTCTTCAAAGAATGTGTATGGTGGAACTTATAACCTTCTTCGTCACACTCTTCCTCGAGATGGTGTAACAACTACTTTTGTCGATCCTAAGAATCCTCAAAACTTCGAGGATGCTATTCAGCCAAATACAAAGCTTGTATACTTTGAAACTTTTGGTAATCCTAACGCAGATTTGCCTGATTTTGAGGCTATTTCCGAGATTGCGCATCGCCACAATCTTCCTGTTTTCGTTGACAACACTTTCGCAACTGCGTACCTTTTCCGTCCGCTTGAGCATGGTGCAGATATTGTAGTTGAGTCTGCTACGAAGTTTATTGGCGGCCATGGCACAACTCTTGGTGGCATTATTGTTGAAGGTGGCAATTTCGATTGGGCTAAAGTTCCTGGAAAATTCCCAACTCTTACTGAAGCTGACCCAAGTTACCACGGTTTGAACTTCTATGGAGCTTTAGGATCTGTAGCTTTTGTGACGCGTATTCGTGCGATTATTTTGCGCGATACTGGCGCTTGCATTAGCCCATTTGCTGCATTCTTGCTTTTGCAAGGCACGGAAACTTTGAGTTTGCGTGTTGAGCGTCACGTTGAGAATGCGTTGAAGGTTGTTCAATATTTGCAAACTGTGCCAGAAGTTGAATCTGTAAGTCATCCTTCTATTGAAGGTCGTTCTGATCACGAGCTTTATAAGCGTTACTTCCCGAACGGCGGCGGCTCTATTTTCACGTTTGATATTAAAGGTGGAAGGGATGCAGCTCGAGTATTTATTGACAATTTGCAGCTTTTCTCACTTCTTGCAAATGTTGCTGACGTGAAGTCATTGGTTATTCATCCTGCTTCTACTACGCACTCTCAGGAAACTCCTGAAGAATTGGAAGATCAAGGCATTCATGAAGGAACTATTCGTTTGTCTATTGGAACTGAACATATTGACGATATTCTTGCTGATTTGCAGCGCGGGTTTGACGCAGTTCGTAAAGCAGGACTTGCTTAAAGAGAAAGCGAAAGTAAAAGTAAAAATTATTAATTAAAAAATATTCCTGAAGATCCATTACCATTTTATTCGGAGCGCATTCGTATTTGTATGCGCTCCGATTTTTGTGTATATTCTGTAAATTTACGCATCATACTTTAGGATGAGATACTAATTCTTTCTAAATAATTTCCGCCTTACGCACGATAGTAACCAGCAGTCTTTTCCCGTAAATTTAAGTATTAGCAATAGATAACTATGCGATTACTACTTTTTAAGAAAAGGAGCAGGCATGAACAGTACGTACGAAACAAGCTCATACGAGCAAGAAAATGCTTTAGATTTTAGAGCAGATTTTAATCAAAACTTGATTGGTGAAACAGCGGTTGCAGCTTTGCATGTTGTTAAAGATTTCGGCAAGGGTTCAGGAATTGTTCACGCTTTGCGAGATGTAAGCGTAAGTTTTGAACGCGGAAAGTTTACTGCAATTATGGGTCCGTCTGGCTCTGGAAAGTCAACTTTAATGCATTCTTTGGCTGGACTTGACAGCGTTAATTCTGGAAAAGTTTTGGTTGATGGTTTAGATATTACGGGCATGAGTGATAAGCAGCTTACGCTTATGCGTCGCGAGATGGTTGGTTTTATTTTCCAAAGTTTTAATCTTCTTCCAATGTTTAGCGCTGAGCAAAATATTCTTATGCCTCTTACTTTGGCAGGCAAAAAGCCGGATAAGCAATGGTTTAATACACTAGTTAATACTCTTGGCTTGCAAAATCGCTTAAAGCACAGGCCTGCTGAGCTTTCAGGCGGTCAGCGCCAACGCGTTGCAATCGCTCGAGCTTTAATATCTAAGCCTTCCGTAGTTTTTGCAGACGAGCCTACCGGAAATCTTGACTCTGCTTCCAGCTTAGAAGTTTTGCATTTCTTGAAAAAGTCTGTAATGGAGCTTGGTCAAACTGTGATTATGGTTACTCACGACGCTGTTGCAGCCTCTTACGCGGATCGAGCAATCGTATTTGCAGATGGTCAAATCGTTGAAGACGTACAAAATCCTACTGCAGAAGGCATGAGCAAAATGCTTATGGAACGCAGCGAAGCTGGTATTAATAATCAGCCTGCACAATTGCAATAAAAGGTGGTGAAGTTAGAATGTGGAAAATCGCACTAAAGCTTATGCGTAAAAGCGTACGCATGCTAATAGCTTCTGGAATTGCAATTCTTATAGGCAGCATGTTTATGAGCGCTACTTTGCTTTTTGTGAACAGTGTTGACGACTTGATGGTTCGCAACGCAACGGAAGAATTCAGTAGCGCAAATTATGCAATCTCATTTAAAAATCCTAACAGCTCTCCGAGTAGTGAAATTCATTACAAAGACCTTCATTTAGACAAAATATCGAAGATGCCTGGTGTCAACGGTATTCGCAGTGACGATGCGACTGCGCTTGTAAGAGTGGAAAAAGGTGATAAATCAGTTACAAGTATTGCTTGGTCTAGTGGTTTGTATGGAAATCTTCCTGTGTATAAATCAACAGAAGGTAGAGATCCGCAAAAAATAGGCGAAATTACGCTTATTAAAAGTATTGCTAAATCAATACATGCAAACGTTGGCGATACTATAACTTTGGTTAAAGTAGATGACACTGGCGGAGATAAAGAAAAATCGTACGATGTTCGTGTGGTTGGTCTTGTAGACGATGGAGAACATTCTCAAATACCAGTTTCAAATCGCGGCACGTATCTTGGTGGAGTAACGAATGATTTTTGTGCAAAACTCAAAAATCTTAAGAATTTTGACAATCAAGTTGTGCAAAGCAAAGTATACATGAGTATTGATGAATCTAAAATAAACGATTTATCTCCTAAGATTAATGCTTTGCTTCCAGAGCAATTTTCTCTTATGTCTAGGCACGAAGTTGGTGTAAGATCTGTTCGAAATGTGTCTAACGGCACTAATTTTGTGACTATGTTCTTGCTATCGTTTGGTGTTCTAGCGTTGCTTATTTCTTCGCTTGTTATAGCAAATACATTCCAAGTTTTGGTTGCTCAACGCAGACGTACTCTTGCACTTTTGCGCGTAATCGGCGCACAATCGCACCAGCTTTATGCAGCAGTTTTGCTTGAAGCTGCAGTACTTGGAGTTATTTCTGCGGCTGTTGGCGTGCTTTGTGCAATCGGATTTATGGGCGTAATTAGTAACGTGAATATTAATTCTGGACCATTATCTAAGATTCCTTTGATTGTTTCGCTTCCAGCGGTTGTGTGGCCAATAGTAATTGGTGCAATTGTAACAGTTCTTGCGTCTATGGGTGCTGCTCGATCTGCTACAAAAGTAACGCCTATGGAAGCACTACGACCAATGGATTTGATTAAAGATAAGCGTGCAAGCATTATTCGCGCTGTTTTTGGTGTGATATTTATTGTTATAGGTATTTTAGCTACTGTTTTAAGTTTTAATGCTTTGACAAACATGATTGCGGGGAAATCACCTAATGCTGGTTCTGACTCTTGGATGACTTTGCTTGGAGCAATGTTTGGTTGTGCGCTTGTTTTTATTGGCATTATTATGACAGCCATATTCTGGATGCCGTTTGCTATGAAGGCAACTGGCGCAATCATGGCACTTTGTGGACCTGCTTCTAAAGTTGCTAATGCAAACGTGCAAAGAAATCCTAGAAGAGTTGCTGCAACGGGAACGGCTTTGCTTATTGGCGTAACGCTTGTTTCAACAGTAGTAACTGGCGCAATCTGCGGTAAAGCAACTCTTAAAGGTGTTGTTGATGACCGTTACAGTGTTGATATTATTATTCAAGGCAAGAATGTTGATGAATCTTTAGCTGCCGATATTTCAAAGATTAGTGGAATAAAGCATACTGAGTTGCTTCCTGCGGTTCCTATGACTTTTAAGAATGCCAAAGGCAAAACTGAGTACGCTATGGTAGCTGGAGTTGATAACGCAAATCAACTTAGAAATGTAATGCACACTGATCTTGATGGCGTCGAAATAAACAAGGATTCTGTGCTTTTGCCTAAGTTTGATAGTGAGGGTGGAGAGCCTTTTGAACTTAAAAAAGGAAACCTTAATCTACAAGCTTACGTAGAAAAGTACAGTTCTGGTGAAACAGACAGTAATAATATTACGCCATTTACTGGCATGAATACAGACTCGAGTAATAACGATAAGAGCATTACTGTAAAGCAAGTTCAGTTTAAGAAGTATCGAAATGTTGGTGTGTATTCAAATAATACTGCCTTTGTGAGCAAATCCTACTTCAATAACTATCTTAAGCCTACAACGCATATGCTGCTTATTTCGGTAGATTCTAGCAAAGGTAATCTTATAGATATTGTTAAAAACATTCGAAATGTTACATCTAACTATGCGGAGGTTATTGCTGCTGGAAGCGTGTTCCAGCGAGCGCAGTGGGAGAGTGCTATCGACATAATGATGATGTTGCTTGTTGGCTTAATAGCAGTAGCTGTTGTGATTGCTTTAATAGGTGTTGCAAACACATTAAGCTTGTCTGTTATTGAGCGAACCAAAGAATCTGCAACTTTGCGCGCAATAGGCATGACAAGAGGCCAGGTTAGAAGATCTCTTGCGTTGGAAGCAACGTTGATTTCCTTAACAAGCACTGTTTCAGGCTTGATTGTTGGAACAGCGTTTGGGTGGATTGGATCCTACATGGTGTTTAGCACAATTGGCAAAGTTCCGTTTGTAGTTGATTGGACTATTTACGCGGTTCTTGCTCTAATCGCTTTGCTTGCAGCGCTTCTTTCCAGCGTGCTTCCAGCTCGTAGAGCAGTGAAGTCTTCGCCAGTAGTTGCGCTCGCGGAAGAATAAATTTCGCAAAAATTATCTGTAGAAAGATAGTTTTTATAAGTTAAGTTGCAGAAAATAAAGATAATGCCGGTGTGTAAATTTTACGTGCCGGCATTATCTTTTTCTTAAGCTTTTTCGACACTCTGAAAAAATTTGTATTATCATTATTATTTTTTTATTAAAACGTGCGTATAATTATGCGACTAACATAATATTATGTATAAAAAGAGCATTTTTTATTAGTAATATTCAAAAATAATACGATTATTATTCATTATGACAAGTTATATCGGAAATATTCCGAATAAATGGCGTTGAAAATGTATTTATTCCTTTGTTATGCTCAAGAATGACTGCTGACATAAGTTAGACATGAAGGCCGCTACGAGCAAGGAGTAGAAAATATGGTAACGGTCAAGAAAAAATCTGCCGCAGCAATTGCAGGAATCTTATTGTTAATGCAAAGCCCAATGCCAGCGTGGGCGCAAGATGCTGCTGAGGTTGTACAAAATACACAAGTCCAAACAGAGGCGACTGTTAAAGCGTCTACTGAAAAAGCAATTGAAGAAGCTGAAAAGCGAGTTAGCGGATTAGAAGCTCAGATTGAAGATTATAAGAAAAAAGTCGAAGAGTTTGATGCTCTTTTAAATAAAATCGATGAGACTGAAAAAATAGCTGAAAACGCTGAGAAAGATAAGGAAAGGGAACTTTCAGAAGCTCAAAATGCACTTAAAATGGATTCCGAAGCTGCAAAAGCAAAGGTTGTGGAATTTGAAAAATCCAAAAAAGAAAAAGACAATGAGCTTACTGGGTTAAAAGAAGCGTATGGATTTTTGAAAGAGCAATATGATAATGCAAAATTAGCTCTTGACAATTTGCAAAATAATGAACAAGAAAAAAGTCAAACGAAAGAAAGAGTTGAAGCTAACATAAAGCAGTACGAATCGCAGATTTCAAATCTTCATAAAGATGTAGATAATCTTAAAGAATCTATTGCAAGTGATTCTGCTCAAGTTAAAGAGCATGAAACAAAAATGACTGATTTAGAATCTGCTTTAGAAAAAGCTGTTAAAGAAAATAATGGTGATATTGCTTCTATAAATAATCAGCTTAAAAAAGTTTCTGATGATCAAGCTTTGCTTTTTAAAAAAATTGAAAAAGATAAGAAATCTGTAGATGATAAAGAAAAAACTGTGAAAGAATTAGAAGTTCTTTTCCAGAATGCAAAGCAAGAATTTGAAAAAGCAAGTGAAGAACTTCAAAAGATTAAAGATCAAATTGATGAGTCTAAAAAAGATGTAGCCAAAAAGCTCGAAGCTTCTAATACTAAAGATTCTGAAGTAAAGAAAGCTGAGTCTGAAACAAAGCTTCTTAATAATATTATTGAGAACTATAAATTAGTTGGCAAAGGTGATGCGCTAAGCCAAAAAATTAAGTCGTTAAGAAATGGTGTTGAGGGTGCTAAAACATTTAAAAATAATCAGACTGATACAAGAGCTAATAACAATAAGCAAAAGAAGCAAGTTGAAGATTCTTTAAGAGCCGCAGAAACGAAGCTTGAGGAAGCTAGAGTTAAAGTTGCTACTCTCAAAGCTCAATTGGAACAGGAAAAAGCTCAAAAGAATCAGCAAAATGGTAACAGTTCTGCTGGTAATAATGAGGCAAAAGAATCTGAAAAACAGACTGCTCCTAGTGTTCCAGCACCTTCTGAGTCTAAGAAAGGTAGTGAATCTCAAGAGCATGTTGCTCCAGTTCCTGCACCTCCAGTAGCATCTGCTCCGAAAGTAGCAGATCCAGTTCCTGCACCTCCAGTAGCATCTGCTCCGAAAGCAGCTGATCCTGCGCCTGCAGTACCTGAAGCTAAGATTCCAGCTCCGTCTGTTAAAGCACCAGCTATGCCATCTGCTCCTGTTGTTCCGTCAGTATCTGTTGCTCCTGCAACCCCTGCGGTTCCAGCAGTTCAAGTTGAAGATAATTCAGCGCCTGCTGTTTCTGAAGCACCTTCGGCTCCTTCAGTGTCTTCAGCACCTGCAGCAAATCCTACGGTTGCAAATACTCAGAAGGCAGTAACTACAGTTGCTGAAGTATCTAAAAAGGTTTCTTCTGCAGCTGCATCTCAGGTGCCAGCTGTTGCAGATCAGTCAGAAAATGCTTCGCAAGCAAACAAGTCAACTGAGTCTCAGGTTTCAGAAGAAAACTCTACGAAGCCTGAAGATAACAAGGGTGATGTTGAAGAAGTTGACGAAAAGATTTCGGATACAGTAAGCGAAAATCCAAAAACTCAAGCTAGTGCTACAAGCGAGAACAAGTCTTCTGGCAATATGCTTAGCACTATAATGTTAGGTGTTTTGGGTGCGTTAACTATTTCTGGAGCTGCTGCTGCCGGCGTTACTGTTATGCGTCACCGTCGCCTACCGAAAGCATAAATTAAAAAGCTACTAGGTACGTTGACAAGCTAAATTTGCGGCTATTTGTGTATATGCATAAATAGCCGCAAATTTATATGCTTACGGCTTAATTAAGCCATTTTCATAAGCGAAAACTACAGCTTGAACGCGGTCTCGAGCATCGATTTTTCCTAAAATATGCGCAACATGAGTTTTAACTGTTGGTAAGCTAATAAATAGTTTGTCAGCAATTTCCTGATTTGAGAGTCCGTGAGCAATTTCAACAAGAACTTCGCGCTCTCTATCGGTAAGTTCTGTAATAGCTGAATTTGTGTACGCGCAGCTTTGTGTTTCTTGTGTAGTCGTATTTGTTTGCGCAGCCGAACTTGCTTTTGCAGCATAACTCGCAACGCTGTTTGCTTTACTATTTGTTGCTACTTTGCCTTGCTGAATCATATTTTCAATCAAGCGCTTCGTGGCAGTCGGAGCAATAATTGCGTTTCCTTGATATACCGTTCGTATGGAGTTAAGTAAAGTTTCAGGTTCAGTATCTTTCAAAAGGAATCCGGAAGCGCCCGCATGAATTGCAGCCATAACATATTCATCAAGGTCGAAAGTTGTTAGAATAATAATTTTAGTATTTTCGTTAGTTCTTTGCTGCAGAATCTTGCGAGTTGCTTCCAATCCGTCCATTACAGGCATGCGAACGTCCATAAGAATAATGTCTGGATTTTGGCCTTTAGAAAGCTCTACAATTTGTGATCCGTTAGAAGCCTGAGATACAACGTGCATATCTTGTTGCGAATTAATTACCATAGCAAATCCTGCACGAACAAGCTCCTGATCGTCTGCTATTGCGACTCGAATTACTCCATTGTTTTCCATATTTTCCATAGTATCAACTTACTCTTGCTTATTTAATGCGCTGTGTTGAATTTGCTCATCAAGTGGGGCAGCAGGGCGAATAGCAATCTCAGTTACATTCGCAACATTATTTGCTGAATTAGCGCTTGAACCTGTTTCTCGCAAAACTCCAAGCAATTTTCGCATATATTTCAGTGCTGAGCGACCTTCATCTCCAATATTTTTGAAAGCTTTACTAATTTCTTCACTTTGTTCATGTGATTGCTTTGGTTCTGATAACTTTCGATTTTCTGCATTACTATTTGCTTTTTCGTATTTATTTAGCATATCAATTCCGTTATTTGCGGCATCGATTACTTTATGCAATGTAACAGCAACTTTTTGCTGAATATTTGAGCTAAGTCGTTGCCTTTCTGCGTTCGCTGCAAGTACTTCTAACTGTTTTTGCTCTTGCTCAAGCTCCGTTCTGCGCGCTTTTAGAAGAAGCAAATTATTGTCATCATTTCTGCGGGAATAAGCAAATGCAATGGCCGCAAAACAAATTAACGCAACTATAAAACCAAAAACTAATCCTACGGATGCCATTTGCATAATGACATAAAAATTAGTTGTGTCTATTTTAGATGTAAAGAATTGTATTGGAGTTGCATTTTGTGGAATATTTCTTGATGCAATGCCAATTTTTAATGAAAAAATAGCAGATTCGGCGAGCACTACTGCGCTAACCCATTGCCATGTGCGCTTTTTGCCGTATAGAACTGCAGAATAAATAATGCTTGGAATAAATAAGTTAGCAAACAAAATATTAGGTAAGAATATTAGCTGTATTGCAGAAAATATTGCGGCAACAATTGCGCATGTAGTTGGAGCTTTTCTACGGAACATGAATGGCACCATGGTTGTAAGAGTAAATACTTTATAAAGTATTTGTGATGGAAGCGAGTTGGAATATTGTGAAGACATTCCATTCCCAACAATAAAATCGTAGGTTGGCAGAAAGAGCATCATAACAACCCAAGGTGATGCATAAATAATGTCTCCAATAAGCCAATGTTGTTCAAACCATTGTGATACTTTCTCAATCTTATTTCGTGAAGCATTTGCTTCTGGCAAGACTTCTGGCAAAACTTTTGATGAGGTTGGAGCATTTGCATTTGCAAGTTTTGTTTGCTCTACTGATTGATTATTGATTTTTGCATTCTCATAAGTAACGTTAGGAATACTATTTAATAAAGAAGCAGTAGTGTTTGACTGGTCTGTGCTGTAAGAATATGGAATAAAAGCAACAATACTAAACGTTCCATCGTTTAGTTTTCCATAATCAAGTGTGCCATGAAGATTTTCAATGCGCTCTTTCATGCCAATTAAGCCATAGCCGTTTTTATGTTGTGCATTGCTATTTTGCGCTTTGCTATCTTCGATTTTGTGTATTTCATTTGTAATTTTTAGTATTAAACCCTGGTTGTTCCACTCTTCATGAATGTTTACTTTAACGCATTCGCCTGCATGCTTTCGAATATTAGTAAGTGCTTCTTGAATAATTCTATATGCTACAGTTTGCGCATTTTTGTTGAGTTTATTAGAAGAATTTATGCCATCAACAGTATGCCAAAAAATATTATTTGGTGAAGCAATTCGCGCTTGCTCAATAAGCGAAGGCACATGATTCAAATTTGTGTCGTTAGAAGGTGCATCAGTTAAAGCTTCTAGCAGTCGACGCATGTCGTGAACGGCGCGCTCGGCTTCATTTTTAATAATATGCATTGTTTTTTTAGCGAGCGAAATATCTTTGGTTGCTGCATAACGTCCGCCATCTGCTTGCACAATAATAATAGAAAGCGTGTGAGCAACAATATCGTGCATATCTCTAGCAATTCTTGCTCGTTCTGCAGTAACAGCAATGTGTTGAGCTTTTCGGCGGTACGCGCGAATAGCATTATTGTGTTCTTGCAAAAGTTGAATAGTATGCACGTGAGTGCGCTGCCAGTAGCCAATAATAACCGTAATAGTGGTAATAATAATCGCAAAAATTATGGAAGGAATCGCAAAATCAAGTATATTCGAAACGCAATTTTTTATGTTACTACTATTTATATTTCGTACACTGCAAGTATAACTAGATTTCGAATGATTATTGCCATATATTGGTCCCATTACAGCATTCCACGATATTAATGCGCAAGATAATACGGTTGTTACGTAAGATGCAATAACAAAAGCTTTTGAATGTTCTGGATTTCCTAGCGCAATAGCGTTAACAAGCAGTACGAAACCAAAGAAATCAGCAAAAAGTTGAATAGGACCAAAGATTACTTGCACAATGCAAATAACAATAAAAGTAATAGCCGCCTGTTCGGGCCATAGTTTTCGTACTGAAAGTAGTAGTGCAACAACAATATTTATAAGTATTACTGCAATTAAAGAGCTTTGTGTCAAAAAGCCATCAACGTTGCTTATAACATAGCGATTGATTGAAAGAATAAAAAGAATGAATGGAATAATGAACCATAATATGTCGTTTAATGTGAGCTCTTTTCGTAAGCGTTGAATAACACTTTGAAACATATTAGGTACTTTCATAATTACTAGGCTAGTGCATAGCACTTTATAGAACAATCGAACTTGAGTATGATTTATATAAGAGTGTGTAATTTGTAGTTGCAATGTAGCACGCGAGTACAGAAAGGCAGTATTAATATGGCATTACTTACAAGCTACTATGTTCCGGGATTGCATGTTGAAGAGCGTGCGATTGACGTGCCTCTTGATTGGGAAGGCAACACTCCGGGTGGTGCTATTAAAGGTGAAACAATTCGATTGTTTTGTAGAGTAGTTTGTGCTCCTGAGCATGTACATGATAATTTGCCTTTGTTGGTATTTTTGCAAGGAGGTCCTGGTGGGCAGTGTCCGCGACCACTTTCGCCTTCTAGTGATGGTTGGATTCAAGAAGCTATTAAACATTTTCGCGTAGTCTTGCCGGATCAGCGTGGTGTTGGGCGTTCTTCAAGAGTGGACGCTTCAACTATGAAGCGCATGGCAGATGACGGTGTAAGCGTTGAGCGACAAGCATGGTATTTAAAGCGTTTCTTGGCTGACTCTATTATTCGCGATTTTGAACATTTGCGACTTACTGAATTTGATGCAAAACCGTGGGTTTCACTTGGTCAAAGCTATGGTGGCTTCTTGACCCTTACATATCTGTCACTATTCCCTCAAGGATTAATTGCAAGCTTTACAACAGGTGGTATTCCTCACGTTCCAGCAAATGCGCGTGAAGTCTATGAGCATACTTTTCCTCGTATGGCGCGCAAAACTGAGCAATTCTATGAGCGCTATCCGCAGGATGTCGCTCGTGCTGCAGCTATTGCAGATCGTATTGCGCAAGGTGATGTTGTGCTTCCGAATGGTGAAAAACTTACGGTTGAGCGATTCCAAATGTTGGGATCTTCCTTTGGTATGAAACCAAGTTTTGAGCGAGTGCACTGGCTTCTTGATTCTGCATTTGCAGATGGGGATGGTTCTTTGAAAGCATTTAAGCACGGCGGAGGAGCTTCTGCAGGTAGCTTAAGTGACGAATTTGTGTACGGTGTCATGGATTCTACAGCTTCTAGTCCACTTTATTGGCCACTGCAAGAATTTATTTATGCTGACGGCGAATTAGACCATCCAATTTTGTGGGCTGCTCAACAGGTTCGAGAAACTATGCCAGAGTTTTCTGGTTCTGCTCGTCCTCTTCTTTTCACTGGCGAAGCAATGTTCCCTTGGATGTATGATCAAGAGCTTGCTTTGCAACCATTCCTTCCAGCTGTTGACTGCTTGATGAAAGATAAGCAGTTTGGCAAAATTTACGATCAAGATCAACTTGCTAATAACGAAGTTCCATTGCAATCAGCAGTTTACTTTGACGATATGTACGTAGATTCTGGTCTTCAGCTTGACACTCTTTCTCGTATTGCCAACTCCCACTATTGGACGACGAACGAGTTTGAGCATGATGGTTTACATGGAGACATTGTTTTCCGTCATTTGTTTGATGAAGCGTTGAATCGTGGTGATTTAGAGGGAATTTACAAGAGATAAGCAGTATATAAAGGTAATAATTTTAATATGCGCAATGATTATAGTGCACTCTTTGCTATGCTATACATCTGTTTGCTTAGTAATGAGTGCGCTACTGTTTTATCAATGCGCTAAAGGGGGTCATGTATGGGTACTTGTGTATCTGGAACTGTTGGTTTTATAGGTTATGGCAATATGGCACAAGCAATCGCTAAAGGTGCTCTTAATGCAGGAGTATTGCAAGGTGAAAATATTGTTGCGTGCGCGCATAATTTTGAAAAACTCGAGCATAATACTTCGCTAATTGGCGCTCGCGCTATGCGTACTGCTCAAGAAGTGTGTGAAGCAAGTGATGTGATTATTATTGCTGTAAAGCCGTATCAGGTTGCTGAAGTGCTTAAGCCAGTTTGTGAAATTATTAATGAACGAGGTATTGCTGTTATTTCCGTTGCAGCCGGTTGGACGCTTGAGCGTTACATGGAACTGCTTGGAAAGAATGCTCATGTTCAGTGCATTATTCCGAATACTCCTATTGCGGTAGGCCAGGGTGTGACTTTAGCTGAAACTTCTAATTCTCTTACGGATGTTCAACTTTCAATGTTTAATGCTTTATTTGAGCCAATTTCTTTGGTAGAGCGTGTGGATGCTGAACATATGAATATTGCAATGTGTATTTCTAGCTGCGCTCCAGCTTTTACAGCAATGTATATTGAAGCATTGGGTGATGCTGGTGTGAAATATGGTTTGCAACGTGATTGTGCTTACCGCTTAGCTGCAAAAATGATTGAAGGAGTAGGTGCGTTATACATGGATTCGCGCTCGCATCCAGGTCAAATGAAAGATGCGGTGTGCTCTCCTGGAGGAACAACTATTCGTGGCGTTGCTGAGCTAGAATCTCGCGGATTTAGGGGAGATGTGATTGCTGCAGTTGATGCTATTGAAAATAAATAGTAAATAAAATCAAGTTGTGTCGGCTTTCCCGGCGCTGGTCTAAACTAGGTAAATATGTCTTTAACTATTGGAATTGTTGGATTGCCAAACGTTGGCAAGTCCACTATGTTTAATGCTTTAACTCGCAACAACGTTTTGGCGGAGAATTATCCGTTTGCAACTATTGAGCCTAATACTGGTATTGTTCCGCTTCCGGATCGTCGTCTTCCAGTTTTAGCTAAATTAGTTAATACTGAAAAGATTGTTCCAGCAACAGTTACTTTTGTTGATATTGCAGGTATTGTTAAGGGTGCTTCCGAGGGCGAAGGCTTGGGCAATAAGTTCCTTGCTAATATTCGCGAAGCAGACGCTATTTGCGAAGTTGTGCGCGCGTTTAATGACGACGATATTGTGCATGTTAACGGAAAAGTAGATCCTGCTGACGATATTGACACGATTAATACTGAGCTTATTCTTGCCGATATGCAAACTATTGATAATGCCTTGCCAAAGCTTGAAAAAGATTTGCGTGGTAAGAAAGTTACGCAGGAATACGTAGACGCTGTAAATAAAGCTAAGGAAATTCTTGAATCTGGCAAAACTATTGACCAGGCTCATAACGAAAAGCTTATTGATAAAAACGATGTGTATGATTTGCACTTGCTGACTGCTAAGCCGTTTATTTACGTGTTTAATGTAGATGATTCGGAGTTGGCTGATGAAGATTTGAAGTCTAAACTTTCTGCTTCTGTAGCTCCTGCAAAAGCAATCTTCTTGAATGCTCAGTTTGAGTCCGAGCTTACTGAGCTCGACGAAGCTGATGCTCGTGAAATGCTTGAAGATGCTGGATTAAAGGAATCTGGTTTGGATCAGCTTGCTCGCGTAGGATTCGATATTTTAGGTCTTCAAACCTATTTAACTGCTGGTGTTAAAGAAGTTCACGCTTGGCAGATTCATAAAGGTTGGACTGCTCCTCAAGCTGCAGGCGTTATTCACACTGATTTTGAGCGCGGATTCATTAAAGCAGAAATCGTATCTTACGATGATTTCGTTGCGGCTGACGGTTCTATGGCAAAAATTAAGGAAGAAGGAAAGCTTCGTCTTGAAGGTCGCGACTACGTGATGCAAGACGGTGATATTGTCGAATTCAAATTTAATGTATGATTATTTTTATGTTCGTTCAAAAAAATCTATGATTTTTATGTTACGAGTGATTTTAATATCATAATAAATAAAAGATTTATTTTTTTTTTTAGCGTTGCTCTCCTCAGTTTGCTGTTAAACTAGGGGGAGCAACGTTTTTGCTTTTACAATGGAGATGTTATGCAATTTATTCGTAACTTTGTGAGCGATATACGCAAGTGTGTTCGCATTGTTGCAAGATTTTGCAAATGGTGGAAGCGTAGCTCTAATTTTGCTCGTTGCGTTGCGTCAGCTTTATTGGCTGCATTATTGATTCCGTTCTTATGCTTTGTTGGTTTTGAAACTTCTAATGTTGTTTCTGCTTCTTTAATGTATAGTGCTCAGTTAAAAAAAATTAATTTGAGTGAGCGCGAAAAAATTGATTGCAAAATAAGCAAGCTGAATAGGAATGATAAATCTTTTATTAAAAAGTATTGCAAAAATTATCTAAAGAATAAGTCTTTAGTTAAACCTAATTTTTGGAAATATCCTACTGGTGGAGCCTATCCTAATCTTACGGGAATAAAGGTTTCGGATTTGCATGTGAATGTAAATTTGAAAAAACAGCGTGTTTATATTATTGCTCATGGGAAAACTGTGTATTCAATGGTTATGAGTTCTGGAATAAAAGACTCGACTCCTCATGGTAATTATCAAATTAATGGTCGTGGTGATCATTTCTTTAATCAAGATGAAAAAGTTGGAGCGGACTACTGGGTTGCTTTTATTGGATCGCAATATTTATTCCATTCTGTGCCGACGAATTATAATTTTGGAGAATATATTCCGTCAGAAGGCATGAAGCTTGGAAAGCCTGCATCGCATGGTTGTGTGCGTTTAAGCGTTGCTGATGCCAAATGGTTTTATAAAAATATTCCTGATGGAACGGCTGTGCATATTGGATAGATTTTTCAAGAATACACGCAAATAAATTATCGAGAATATAAAATGAGGATCTTCAAACGAAGACCCTCATTTGTTAAGCAAAACTATTTTGTAATGTTTTATTTAGAAGAACAGTACTGCAGCTGCATAAGCCAAAGCAACTAAAACAATAGAAGCTAGGAAGCTTGCTGCAAATGCTGCACGGCCTTGCTTAAAAATAGCACGGAAGTTTACGTTAATTCCAAGTGCAGCCATAGCCATGCCAAGGAAAACGTATCCTGCTTCTACAAGAGTTGATGCGTGTGCTGTTACGAAAGGAACGTAAGTTCCAATAACGGATGCTGCAATAAATCCAAGCATAAACCATGGGAAGCTAATCTTATGCTTTCCACCATTTTCAACTTTGCTATGACGAGCATTCCACCAAATTGCAATAAAGATGGAAGCTGGAACGAGCATAAGAACTCGTGAAAGCTTCATGATTGTTGCGACATCAATACTATCGAATGCTCCGCCAGCTGCAACGGCATGTGCGATTTCATGAAGAGATGCTCCAGATGTAATGCCAAGCTGCTGCTTTGTCATGCCAAAGTTAGGCAGGATGAAGATTTCAGCAAGAGCGTAAATAGTGCCCATAATTGCAACTGTTGCAACAGCCATAACTTCGTTCTGCTCTTTTTCGTCTTCCTCTTCTGGAAGAACTGGCATTGAGCCAGAAAGACCCATAACTGCAGCAGCGCCACAAATACTTGTGCCTCCTGCTGTAAGCATTGCAAGCTGAGGATTTACTTTCAAGAGTTTAGCAATGTTATAGGTTACGCAAACCATTATGGCAACTAATACTGCTGCAATAGGCAAGCATTTAATGCCCTTTGTAAACAGATCGTGCAAATTCAGCTTAAAGCCGAGGAGAATAATACCTAGGCGAAGAAGTTTGTTTGCAATCAAACCAGCAGCGCTTTTAACGCCTGCTCGCCTTGAATCATTATTCATTTTGTACACGTGCAATGGCAGCTGCAGAGCCATGCCAACAAGCAACGCAATAATAAGAGCACCAAGTAATTGGAAACCTGGGTACTGCTTAAGCCAGCTACCAATAAAGGAAGCTAGAAGTGTCAATACAGCGATAAGAGCCATATCGATGGTGCAGATTTTCTTTTTCCATGTATCAAAGAAATTAACCATTTAGCTCATTATTCTCTCACAATCGGACAAAAACGAACATAAATTAAAAAATTAAGCAAATTTTATATAATTTTGCTGCAAATAAACGCGACACGCCGACATAAAATCACATAATCGAACATAATAACTCAATTTATATTGCAGATATTTTTGCTAGTAAATAATTCCTTGAAAAAATAAATAAATCTGCGATTATGGTAAACGTATAAAGGAGATTTTATGAACAAGTGCACTGTGAAGATTAAGCGTGTGTATGAAACGGTTAGTGAAGATGATGGTGTGAGAGTCTTGGTTGATAGACTTTGGCCGCGTGGTATAAGCAAAGAATATGCTCATATTGATAAATGGCTTAAAGATATTGCTCCTACTTCGCAGTTGCGCAAGTGGTTTAATCATGACCCGGAGCATTTTGAAGAATTTTCACATCGTTATGTTGAAGAACTTGATTCAAATCATGAAGCTGTTGGTGTGATTATGGATTTGTTTAATAAGTATCAAACTATAACTTTGTTGTATGCTGCAAAAAATCCAAAAGTAAATCACGCATTAGTTTTGCAAGAATATTTGCAAAAATTACTTGCTTGAGTATGTGTTTACTAATTTTGCGATTGTTTAACTTTGCTTAACTTTAATTATTTTATAAACATAAGTTAGTAGAAACTAACTTTAGTTGGTGCTCATTGCAATCTTTTCAACACGCCGATTTTGCTTGATATTTCAACAAAAATAAAAAACAAAACTGTAATTTTTTTCTTATTCTCGACACTTGCGTTTTGTAACATTAGAATGTCCATTTGGCATATGGGTCGGTGGTGCAATGGAGGCCTCCCAGAAGCTGCCATCCCAGCGCTCGACGAGTGCTTGTTTTTTTTTTTAAGCGATCACTTGTTTACCAAACATTTTGCATAGCTTGTTTTTACAAGGAGAAGAAATGAATTCGTTATTCACGTGGCAGCTTCACGGCGATGGTAAAACATTAAAACCGGGTGAGGTTGTGGAGCCAGATGAGCGTTTGACTTGGACTCGTACTGCTGGTATTGGTGCTCAGCATGTTATTGCAATGTTCGGTGCTACCTTCTTGGTGCCTATTCTTACTGGCTTTGATCCATCAACAACATTGATGTTCACTGCTATTTCTACAGCACTGTTCTTACTTATTAACGCAAATAAGCTTCCTAGTTACCTGGGAAGCTCTTTTGGTCTTATAGCACCTGTTACAGCTGTAACAACAGCTCATAAAGGTATTGCTGTTGCAAGCTTTGGCATTATGTGCACAGGTTTGCTTCTTGCTCTTATCGGTGTGATTGTGCATTTTGCAGGAGCTAAGTGGATTGACATTATTATGCCGCCTGTTGTAAACGGTGCAATCGTTGCAATTATCGGTTTTAATTTAGGTCCTGCAGTTTGGACTAACTTCCAGAAAGCTCCAGATACAGCACTTGTAACACTAGTTGCTGTAATGCTTATTGCTGTAGTTTTCCGAGGACTTCTTGGTCGTTTGAATATTCTTTTAGGTGTTCTTGTTGGTTATGCTTACGCGTGCTTCCAAGGTCAAGTTGATTTTAAAAAGATTGAGGAAGCTTCTTGGATTGGTTTCCCTAAATTCCACACTCCACAAGTTGATTTCTCTGTTCTACTTATGTTCTTGCCGGTAGTGCTTGTTCTTATTGCAGAAAATGTTGGTCACGTAAAGTCTGTAGCTCAAATGACCGGTCGCGACTATGACTCTAAGATTGGAACTGCATTATTCGCAGACGGTTTTGGTACAGCTATTGCTGGTTTATTCGGAGGTTGCGGTACTACTACTTACGGTGAAAATATTGGCGTTATGGCTGCAACAAAGGTTTATTCTACTGCAGCTTATTGGTGTGCTGCATTCTTCGCATTCATCTTGAGCCTCTGCCCAAAGTTCGGTGCTGTTGTAAACTCAATTCCAGCTGGCGTTCTCGGTGGCGTGACTACTTTGCTTTACGGCATGATCGGCATGATTGGCATAAGAATTTGGGTTGAAAACAAAGTGAACTTCGATAAGCCAGTGAATATTATGATTGCTGCAATCGTTATGATTATTGGCATTGCTAATTTCAATTTTGCACTTTCTGGCATTCAGTTCAACGGTATTGCAATCGGAACCGTCGTGGTGTTGGTTGTATACCACTTATTGAAGGCTATTGGAAAGCTTACTGGCACGATTGCTAAAGACGATCCAGATATTGCTTAACAATACAGTTTGATTTCCTAATCGCAAAATCTTATTTCTCTAAGCGCGTTCGCATTAACTTTGCGGGCGCGCTTTTTGTAATTAGTTCTGACTACACAATATGTAGATTGGAAATAATTAGTATAGTATCATTAACCTTATGTTGAAACTCATCATAGAAATAGTTATTGGCATTATATGGGCTGCTGCTGGTGCATATATGGCTAAGAATAATAAAAATAGAAAGAGCGGCAAGAATAGCAAAAGTAGCAAAAGTGCTACAAGCGATAAAAATAACGAAAATGTGCAAGCTTATATTCTTAATGATGATGAGAAAGATAACAACAATAAACTTAAGAATGAAAGAAATTCTTCTATGAAAATCGATTTAAATTTTGCAAAATTTACTAATACTGCAAAAAAGTGGCGGTGGATTCCTGCGATAGTATTGTTAATAGTTGTGCTTGCTATAACTGCAATATTTGCTCTCGCAAGGTTCATAACTGATTGCATGTGGTATTCACAGCTTGGATTCGAGAGCGTAATTTGGATTCAGTTAGGCGCAAAAATCGGCGTTTGGGTGCTTTATGCAATATTAATGTCTGCTTTTGGCTACCTGTCTGCAGCTTTGGCAATAAAAGCGCGTCCAAGCAATGCGGATGGAACTTATATTCGAATTAAAGGCAATGTTATTGATTTAGAGCAGGGAATTAGTTCAAAGCTTGCTTTGCATGTTGCAGGAATTTTTTCATTGATTGTAGGTGCAGTATTTGGATTTAAATTCTACAATCATTGGGCGCAAATTTTGTTAATGTTTAACGCTCAACCTTTTGGCATTAAGGATCCGCAATTTGGAATTGACAATGGGTTCTATGTATTCGTATTACCAGGATTAAGGTTATTTATAAGCGCATTTGTGCTTTTATTGGTAATATCTCTTGTTTTCTCTATTATTACGCACATTCTTATGGGAGCAATTCGTTTTAGTATGCCTATCGATGGTAAAGGCATATTAAGTATTACAAAACGAGCACGTAGACAAATTTCTGTATGGTTTATGCTTGTGATTTTGGTGTGGGCACTTCAACAGATTTTAGACATGTTCGCTTTAGTAACTCTTGATGGCTCTCGAATTACAGGCGGCTCATACACTGACATGAATGCTGGCGTTCCTGGAAGCATAGCAATGGCAGTGATAACAGTGCTAGTTGGTTCTATTATTGCATTTTGGTTTATGAAATCTCATGCTTTATCTGTAGAAGCACCAATTTCAGTGCGTTTTAAAACAGCAATTAAGGCATGGAAAACACCAATTATTGCTTTAGCTTTTATGATTGTTTGCTCAATGGTTATATCTTTAGCTTGGCCAGCACTTGTGCAGCGATTTAAAGTTGCTCCTAATGCTCAGGAATTGGAAGCTACTTATATTCAGCGTAATATCGATGCAACAAAGTTTGCTTACGGGCTAAATAACGTAAAGAAAGAATCGTATAACGCTACTTCTAAAGGTAAATCGGGAGCATTATCAAAAGAAGCAGAGTCAACTGCGCAAATTCGTTTGTTAGATCCACAAGTTACGTCTCCAACTTTCCGTCAATTGCAGCAATCGAAGCAATACTACACTTTCGCAGATACGCTTTCAGTTGATAAATACGATATTGACGGTGTAAGTCAAGATACAGTTATTGCTGCACGTGAACTCGATTTAGCTGGAAACGATAATCGAAACTGGGTTAATGATCATACAGTTTATACGCATGGCTACGGAATTGTTGCAGCCTACGGAAATAAAGTGACGTCAGATGGTCAGCCGCAATTCATGGAATATGGTATTCCTGCTCAAGGAAAGCTTACTAAGTCACAAAAGTATGAACCACGTATTTACTTCTCTCCGAATGCTCCTGAGTATTCTATAGTTGGATCTCCAAAAGGGACAGCTCCATGGGAGTTTGATTATCCGACTGGTTCTCAAGGTGCATTAACTACTTTTAAGGGCAATGGCGGTCCAAGTTTAGGCAATTTCTTCTCTAAACTTTTGCATGCAATTAGGTTTGGGTCTGATCAGATTCTTTTCTCTGATCGTGTGACTGCTGAATCTCAAATTTTGTATGATCGTGATCCTAAGACGCGAGTGTCTAAAGTTGCTCCTTACTTAACTTTGGATGGTCGAGTTTATCCTGCAGTAGTAGATGGTCGCGTTAAGTGGATTGTTGATGGCTATACTACTTCTGATTCTTACCCTTATTCTCAGATGACTGATTTTGGTAAGATAACTCAAGATTCCACAACAACAACTTCGCATTCTATTAAGGGATTGACTAATCAAAGAGCAAATTACATTCGTAACTCTGTGAAAGCTACAGTTGATGCTTATGACGGATCTGTTGATTTGTATGTGTGGGATACGAAAGACCCTGTAATCAAGGCTTGGAGATCAATTTTCCCAGGTCACTATCATGACATTTCTAAGATTTCTGGCGATTTGATGAAGCATTTGCGTTACCCAGAAAGCTTGTTTAAAGTTCAACGCTATCTGCTTGCAAAGTATCATGTGGATACAGCAAGCCAATTCTTCTCTGGAGAAGATTTTTGGCAAACCCCTGTGGATCCTACTGAATCTCAGAAAGCACAAAAAGAAGATATTTTGCAACCTCCATATTATTTGACTTTGCAAACTGGAGACGCAAAGAAACCGGTGTTTTCGCTTGTTTCTACTTATATTCCAGCTGGTAAAAGCACGCGTGAAATATTGACTGGTTTCTTGTCTGTTGATTCGGATGCTGGGGATACTCCTGGAAAGATCGGTCCGAATTACGGTAAGCTTCGTTTGCAAGAATTGCCTAAAGTGTCTAATGTTCCGGGACCTGGTCAAGCTCAAAATAATTTCAACGCTAATGCGAATGTTTCTAAAGAGTTGAATTTGCTTGAATCTGGTTCAACGAAAGTTAAGCGTGGAAACTTGCTAACTTTGCCTCTTGGTGGAGGACTGGTTTATATAGAGCCTGTTTATGTGCAATCTAGCGGTTCTACTAGCTATCCTTTGCTTAAGAAGGTGTTAGTTGCTTTTGGAGATCAAGTTGGATTTGCAGATACGTTAGATGAAGCACTTAATCAAGTATTTGGCGGAAACTCGGGTGCTTTGGCTGGAGATGCTTCTAATAATTCTTCTTCAAACAATGCTGCTGAAAGTAACGAATCTAAGGATGCTGCTTCTAAAGAAGGCGCTTCTAAAGAAGGCACCGCTAGGGAGAATGAGTCTAAGAATTCAGAAAAATCTAATTCTATGAGCCAAAAAGCTAAAGAAGCGCTTAAACGTGCAGCTCAAGCGTTAAAAGATTCTGATTCTGCTATGCGAGCCGGAAACTGGGAAGCTTACGGAAAGGCGCAAAAAGAGCTGAGTGATGCTATTAATGAAGCAATGAAAGAAGAATCAGGTAAGTAAATAGGTTTTCGTTAATATCTCAGTTTGTGAGTTACAAAAGTAGCGAATGTTACGTTATTTTCGTTACTTTTGTAGCTCACATGCGCTGTTTTAATTCATTTCACAATTGGTTATCTGGATCCTCATCTTCGTCTGCTGAGCCAAGCAGAATTCTTTCACAAACGTTAACAATGCACATAAGAAGCGCAGTAAGAATTATTATTACTATTGTTGCAGAAAAAATAAGTGGTGTTCTAAATGAGTTATAAGCGAATTGAAGCCAAATTCCTAGCCCATCTTTGGCTCCCAAATATTCTGCAGTTGAAGCAGTTCCAAAGACATAAGCTGCACTAATGCGTATGCCACCAAAAATTTGGCGAGCTGCAACCCTTAATTTAACATGCCACAAAGTCCAAGTTCTGCTTGCTCCACAAGTTAAAGCAACATCTGTATAAAAACTTGGAACAGCGTCAAGACCTCGTATAGTTTGCACAGCAATAGGGAACATGCTGAAAACCATTACTATTACAATTTTTCCAGATATTTCAAAACCAAACCAAATCAAAAAAATTGGCGCAATAGAAATTAGTGGCATAGTTTGCGCTGCGCATAAAAGCGGGAATAAAGCAGATTTAACAAGCTTACAAACATGGAAAATAACACCTAAAAGAATTCCAACTACTATTGCAATAGAAAAACCGATAACTGTTTCTTGTGTTGTAATTAATGCTGCAGGTAATAGAGTTGGCAAAGAGTCGGTTGTTGATTGAGCAATTGAAGATGGTGTTGGAATCAAATTTTCCGAAATTTTATAATATTCGCATGCATATTGCCAAAAAACAAGTAAAACTATTACAGAAAATACAGTTGGCAGATATTTAATTAGCATACGTTGAAAACGCGATTGCGCCATGAAAACTCGATCCCTTTCTTTAAATGACTTCGATTGCTGCCCCAATCGAATTATTTAAAACTACAAATAGCATGTACATTCTATTAGAAGCGCACAACTTCTGTGAATTTAATAGTGTACATGATTTTTATTTGTCTATTTAATCATGCATAATCTAAATGTTTCGTGAGTCAATGTGTGGCAAACTGTAGCAGATTGAATCTGCTCAGGGGCATTGAACGGCGCGGGCTAGGCCCTTTGTTACCGTTTTCTGCCGAGTTCGTGTCACTTTCCCAGAAGAACGGTACAAGAAACAAAGTAGGGAACTCATGAATATGCGTATTTTAAAGCGTACTCTTGCGTTTGTTCTTTCTGCATGCTGCGTATTTTCTTTCTCGGCATGTGGATCTGCAAGTAGTAGTAAGAATGCAAATCTTCGTAAAGTGTCGTTTATGCTATTTTGGGCACCGGATACTAATCATATTGGTATTTATGTTGCTAAGCATAAAGGATGGTTTAAAGATGCTGGATTAGATGTCAATATACTTGCTGTTGCTCAGACTGGTTCGGAACACGCAGTTGATAGTGGTGTTGCTGATTTTGCTCTTAGTACTTTGACGAATGCTGCTGATTTTTCAACAAAGGGAGCAAATCTTGAGCAAGTTATGCAAGTTCAGCAAAAGCCAAGTGCTATTTGGTGTTCACTTGCTTCGAACAATAAGATTCATTCTCCAAAAGATTTTGATGGTCGTACTTTTGCAACTTTTGGTTCAGCTGAAGGTGATGCTGTAATTCGTAGGATGATTCAACACGATGGCGGTCAAGGTAAGTTCGACAAAGTTACCGTTGGAACTTCAACTTTTAGAACTCTTGAATCTGGCAAAGCTGATTTTGGCGGCTTCTACGGCACTTGGGAAGGCGTGCAGTCTGAAATGTTTGGACCAAAGCTTCGCTGCTTCATGGAGGGCGACTACGGTGTGCCAGGTCAGCCAGATACTATTGGAATAATAGCAAATAAGCGTACTGTAGCTAAAGACCCTAAGCTTGTTCGAGCATTTGTTAAAGCTGCAAAGCGCGGATATGAATATGCTTATGAACATCCTGATGAGGCTTCTGAAATTCTTGTGAAAGAAGCAAAAGATGCTAATCTCGACATAAAGTTTGTTAAGCGTAGCATGAAGATGATTGTTGACGGTCAATATTGGGGCAATCGCGCGGATATTAAGAGCGGAAAATTTGTGTTCGGAACCACTGATGTTAAAGGCGCTCAAGCTTACTTTAACTTCTTAAGTAAGGAAGGTGCTTACACTGATTCTAAAGGCAAAGTAACTCATAAAACTCCGCAAGCAAAAGAATTGTCTACTGACGAATTTTTGAAATAAATAACATAATGACTTGAGTCTTGATAGAATAGGCTGAAGTATATAAGGGCGTATCGAGTAGTTGTAATTTTACGTTCAGCTACAATCGATGCGCCCGTTTTGTTGTTTTGCTAAATATTTGAATGGGGAGTGGTCTGCCATGGCATCGGATTTTTGGCTTATTGCTGGCTTGGGAAATCCTGGTACAAAATATGAGGGTACTAGACACAACATGGGTTTTATGGTTGCAGACGTTTTGGCACAACGTTGGTCAGTATCTCTTTCGGATCACAAAGGTTTAGCTAAACTTGGCAAAGGTGTTATGAATCTTGATGGTCGCGTAGCAAAGTTTTTCCTTGCTAAACCGTTGACTTTTATGAATGATTCTGGTGCTGCAGTATCTTCTATAAGCTCCTATTATCAAATAGAACCGGATCATATTGTGATAATTCACGATGATATGGATTTAGATTTTGGGCGCATTAAAGTAAAAGCAGGAGGTTCTGCTGGAGGGCATAACGGTATTCGTTCTATCGATCGCTCTCTTGGTACTCCTCAATATTCTCGAGTGAGAATGGGTGTTGGTCATGCGCAGCGTGGTGCTCATGCGCACGATAATACTGTCAATTGGGTTCTTGGAGGTTTTGCTGCAGCTCAAAAATCTGATCTTCCAAACTTTTTAGCAGATGGTGCTGATGCTGCAGAAAGTATTATTTTCCATGGATTAGCAGCAACGCAGGAGAAGTTTAATGGCCGCTGATAGCAGGTCTAATATCAAAAACAACAAGAATGATAAGACTGATGATATTTCAGTAATAAGCTTGAGAGATATTCTTAATGATTTATCAACTAAGGATTCACTTTTTAAAGCTTTATCTGAATATGATCTTGATGCGATATCTGATTATTGTTGCGAAAGTGCGAATAAAAATCGTAAAGATTTAGATTCAATAAGTGGAGATTTAACAATTTCTTCTCCTATTGGCATTCGTTCTGCTATTGTTGCTGCATTAGCTAAGAAAAAGCCGGTTGTTGTTATTGTTCCATCGAGTAGAGATGCTGAAGATTTTATTGCATCTGTACGTGATTGGTACGATGGTGATGCTCAAGACGTTGCTAAATTAGAAGCGTGGGAAACGTTACCTCATGAAAGGCTTTCGCCTAGAGCAGATACTGTTGCTAGCAGGATTGCAGTGTTTCGTAGGCTTTGCCATCCTGAAAATAACACATCACTTTTTGGTCCGATTCGCGTGTTGGTTATGCCTGTGCGATCGCTTATTCAGCCTGTAGTTGAAGGCATTGGTGATATAGATCCTCTGTTATTTGAGTGCGGAAAAGAATTAACTCTTGAATATGCTGTGAAACGTTTGGTAGAAAACGCATATACTCGTGTTGATTTGGTGATGGAACGCGGAGAGTTTGCTGTTCGCGGTGGAATTATTGACGTTTTTGCGCCAACGATGACACATCCTGTGAGAATTGAATTTTTTGGTGATGAAATTGATACTATAAAGCAATTTCATGCTTCTGATCAGCGCACTTATGGCAATAATATTGCAAGTATTTGGGCTACGCCTTGTCGTGAGCTTCAGATTACAGAAAAAATTTGCAAGCGCGCGCGTTCTCTTATTGGCACAATTCCAAATGCTGACGATATGCTTGAATCAATCGCAAATTCTATACCTGTAGAAGGTATGGAGTCTTTGTTGCCTGCACTAGTTGATCGCATGGAATCAGTGCAAAATATGCTTCCAAAGGAATCTGTTATTATTTTATCTGATCCCGAGAAATGCCGTAGAGCTGCAGATGACGTAACTGCTACAGCTAACGAATTCTTAGCAGCTAGTTGGCATGTTGCTGCTTCTGGTCACGGTTCTGGAGCTCCAATAACATTCGATCAAGCTAATTTCTTGGATTTTGATGAAACGATTTCATCGTTAGAATTGTCTAATCATGACGTATGGAAATTAACATCTTTTGGTGTTGACAATCAAATTTATGGAAATATTGCTTTGCCAGCATCGGCTCCACAAGAGTTTCGAGGAGATGAATCGAAAGTTTCTGGCGGCATCACTTCTCTTGTTGACAATGGTTTTGCTGTAACTATTACTGCAGCGGCTTCTGGTACTCTTGCACGCTTGAGGCGCGCTATATATGCGACTGGTGTACATGAATTTACTACAGTGCGCTCAAGTATTTCGGATGGCTTCATTGATAATGCTTCGCGTATCGCGATTCTTACAGAGCGTGATCTGACAGGTAAATCTTCTGCATCAGCTCAACTAAAAACTCCAAAACGCAGGCGCAAAGCAATCGACCTAATGGAACTAAAGCCTGGTGATTTCGTTGTGCACGAGCAGCATGGTATTGGACGTTTTGTTGGAATGAAACAACGTAATATTGCTGTTTCGGGTGGTAGTGCAACTCGCGAATATTTAGTAATTGAATATGCCCCTAGCAAACGTAACGCTCCTAACGATAAGCTTTTTATTCCAACCGATCAGCTTGATTTAGTAAGTAAATATATAGGTGCAGAAATACCAAAGCTTAACAAGCTCGGAGGTTCCGACTGGGCTCAAACTAAAGCAAAAGCTAAAAAGCATGTTCATGAAATTGCTGAAAATCTTATTAAACTTTATTCAGCAAGGCAGCAATCTCGCGGATTTGCATTTAGTAAAGATACTCCTTGGCAAAAAGAGTTGGAAGACGCATTTCCTTATCAAGAAACTGCTGATCAGCTTACAACTATTGACGAAGTAAAAGCAGATATGGAAAAGCCAATACCAATGGATCGCTTAATTTGTGGAGATGTTGGTTTTGGTAAAACTGAAATTGCGTTACGTGCAGCTTTCAAAGCTGTGCAAGATTCTAAGCAAGTTGTTGTTTTAGTTCCAACGACATTGCTTGTTCAGCAGCATTACGAGACTTTTACAAATCGCTTTGAAGGATTCCCTGTAAAAGTTGCTGCAATGAGTAGATTCCAAACTTCTAAAGAGATTGAAGAAACTTTAGCTGGATTGCAAGATGGAAGCATTGACGTTGTTATTGGAACGCATAAGCTTTTGAATCCTAGTATAAAGTTCAAAGATTTAGGTTTGGTTATTATTGACGAAGAGCAGCGTTTTGGTGTGGAACATAAGGAAACGCTTAAAGCTTTGCGCACAAACGTTGACGTATTAAGTCTTTCGGCAACGCCAATTCCTAGAACTCTTGAAATGGCTGTAACTGGTATTCGTGAAATGTCTACTCTTGCAACTCCTCCAGAAGATAGGCTTCCAGTGCTTACATACGTTGGTGCGTATGATAATTCTCAAGTTGCTGCATGCATTAAGCGTGAATTGTTGCGTGGGGGTCAGGTTTTTTACGTCCATAATCGCGTTGAAGATATTAGTTCTGTTGCAAGTAAGATTCAGGAGCTTGTGCCAGATGTCCGTGTTGCTATCGCTCATGGAAAAATGGGGGAGAAGCAGCTCGATGCTGTTATTCGTGATTTTTGGCATAGAGATATTGATGTGCTTGTTTGTACGACGATTATTGAAACAGGTCTTGATATTTCTAATGCGAATACACTTATTGTCGATCACGCAGATAGATTCGGTTTAAGCCAGTTGCATCAGCTTCGTGGTCGAGTGGGTAGAGGTCATGAGCGTGCCTACGCTTACTTTTTGTATGATCCGTCTAAGCCTATGACACAACAATCTCACGATAGACTCTCAACAATTGCTCAGCATACTGCACTTGGTTCTGGTTTTGATGTTGCGATGAAAGATTTGGAATTGCGCGGAACTGGAAATTTGCTTGGAGATGAGCAAAGTGGTCACATTGAGGGTGTTGGATTTGATTTGTATGTTCGTATGGTTTCTGAAGCTGTTGAAAAATATAAGGAACCTGAAAGAGTTGAGCCTGTTTGTGTAACTATTGATCTTCCTGTTGAAGCTTCTCTTCCAGTTGATTATATTGCTTCTGACAAGCTTCGTTTGGAGGCGTACAGGAAGCTTGCTGCTGCTAAGGATAATAGTGATTTGCAAGAACTTCACGATGAGCTTCTTGATCGCTTTGGTAATCCGCCTGAAGAGTTTGAGTCTTTGTGTGAGGTTGCTCGTTTGCGTTTTAAAGCACGCGAGATTGGTATTACGCAAATCAGCTCTCAAGGAAAATCAGTGCGAGTTGTTGGCGTCGATCCAAAAGAGTCTGTGATGATGCGTTTGAAGCGTATTTATAGAGGCTTACAGTATCGTCCTCTTACTCATATGCTTATTGTTCCAGCTCCTTTTGAATCTTCACTCGGTGCTGATTCAATGAGTGAGCATGAGATACTTTCATGGGTGCGTCAGCTTCTTGATGACGTCGCTTGGTAAAAATACTCAAAAATGGTGCATGTTGTTTTTGTAGAATGAATATCAAAGTTGTCTTGTTACGCTAAAAATATTTTGCTCAAAATGTTCTTGTGCTTTTATATTATTTTCGCTCGGTGTGAGATAAAACAGAATAATGTCTGCAGCATAAACTTTGATTCCATTACGCAAAACATCGATAATACCGCGTTTAGCAAGCTCTGATTGTAGGCGGTTTAGGAACGAACGTCTTTTTTGTTCAGATTGTCCTATGCCTAACAAATCAAATTGTTCAGGTTGCGTTGTTTTAAGAAAGCGGAAAAGTCACGTTTCATCAATGGCATATTCATTGTTGTAACCGGCATTAGAGCCTTCCTCATAACCATTATGTTCAACAAGCCAATTGACAATGAGTGTTTCTAGGCCGTTTTCTTTTGTGTTGGTAAAACGCATCATTGTTCTTCCTTCGATTTTTTCTTTGCTGTTTTCTCAAGGCTTTTTATTGTGTCAAGGTAAGATTTTTCAACGGGAGAAAGATTATTGACAATAAAACGCTGATATTCTTTATCGGCTTTTTCGATCGCCTGCTTATGACTGACTTTGCCTGCGCCATTTAAAAGCTTTTCTCCGGTAGCAGAAAGAATATGATCTAAGTGTTCCACATAATCACTCATATGCATAGGATTGTGACGCATAGCTTGCACTTCAGCAAAATCGAAATATCCTGAAACAATACTATTCAATATCTTCAGCTCATCTTCTGATAAATAATTTTTAGCAATATGCGTGTCTTTTGCTGTTGGAAAATCGCCGGAAAAAGTAGTAAGGCCCATAAAAGGTTTATTCGCATCTGCTCGTTCATAAATAACTTCAGCAGCTGTGTGACCGTGAGCAGCATAATGTAGCTTGTTTTGTACCAGCTTGAAGAACGCAAGTGATTCTCTGCTTTTTGGGTTATAGTCCACGCTTGTGGCATATAAATCCAACACTTGACGATACATGACTTTTTCTGAAGAACGAATATCGCGAATACGATCTAAGAGTTCATGCCAATAATTGCCACCTCCGAGCTGTTTTAAGCGTTCGTCGTCCATGGTAAAACCCTTGATCATGTACTCTTTCAAACGCTCACTTGCCCAACGGCGAAAATTCGTCGCGATTTTGGATTTAATACGGTAACCAAGGGAGATAATCATGTCGAGATTATAGTAGGTAGTGAGATATTTTTTCCCGTCTGAGGCAGTTGTTCGGAATTTCCGAACAACTGAATTTTCCTCAAGTTCTTCCTCTTCAAAAATATGTTTAATGTGCTCACTGATGTTGGATTTACTTGTTTGATAAAGATCGCATAGTTGTTGTTGCGTCAGCCAAACTGTTTCATCCACGAAACGCACGTCAATTTTTGTTTCACCATCATTGCTTTGATAAATAACAAGATTGCCTTGATTATCGGCACTAGATATTTTTTTGTCTTCAGGCATAATTACACCTCCTCTGGTATTTCATCTTCGCTCTGTAATGTGTCGTTATCATCTGATTTATAGAGAGTTTCTTCAACCTGTTCATAGTCTTGTATCTCAACATCTCGTACATCAATTTGTCCTGTAACCACGTCGGCAATAAGGCTTGATATCGTAGCAGGAGTAGGTGGCATCTTTAATTTTGTCTGCAACAGGAATAAAGATTAGGTCTCTGCTAAAGTCAATCAAAATCATATTTTAGATAATTTAATTAACGAAACGGAGAGCCGCCTTCGTGCATAAAGCGTGTCTTTATTTTACATGAATTGCTCTTAAAAGAGAATCTTTCGTTTCGTAAAAAGATGAAATAGAAAGCTAGGTGATGAAAATGTATAAGAACAGTAAGCAGACCTCATTCAACAATTAGAAAGCGTGTATGTGAGATTTAAACGCTGTTTATCAAAGGCGTAAATATGCTTGTTAAAGATAAACGAGAAATCATCGCAACGCATAAAGAGATGGTAAAAACTGTTTTTGATACTTCAAGTCTTGAAAATGAACAACTGAAACTTGAAGAAGAACTCAACATCGTAGCTGACAAGGTTAACAACTGCATCAATGAAAATGCACGGAAATTGCAGGACCAGGATGAGTATGAGAAAAAATATACGAGTTTACTTTCCTTGATGGGAGCGTAATGAAAATAGACGGGTAAACAACGAATATACAATATATAAAGGCTAGTCAATATTGCAGTGCCTTTATCAATTATTTTTTCGCGTTCTTACTGTAACGCTTCTCTAAGCTCATCTTCTATTTCAACGTGATTATTTGGACGCTTTTGTGCATCAAGTTGGCTTCGATCAATATTCCAGTTTTTCTCAATGATTCCGTCTTTAATCATAAGAATTCTGTCAGAAAGTCTTACTGCTTCGGAAATATCGTGCGTGACCATTATTGTGGTCCAGCCATGTTTCTGTCTTAGATTATCAAGCAAATCTTGCATGTCTAAACGAGTTAAAGCATCTAATGCTCCGAAAGGCTCGTCTAAAAGTAGTAATTCAGGATTATGAACTAAAGCTCTAGCTAATGAGACTCGTTGGGCTTGACCACCTGAAAGTTCTGATGGCCATTTCGAACCGCAATTATTAAGTTGCATATCATTAAGAGCTTTTTCTGCAATAGATTTTAGTTCTGATTTGTTTCCTTGTATGCCGAAAACTACGTTCTTACTTACTGTTAGCCATGGTATTAATCTTGCATCTTGGAAACCTATTGCTTGATGTTGTGTGACGTTTATTGTTCCAGAATCAGGTTTGATTAATCCTGAAATAACTTTAAGAAGAGTAGTTTTTCCGCATCCTGAGCGTCCTATTAAAGATACGAATTCGCCTTTTTTAATATTTAGATTTATATCTCGCAATATTTTAGCGTTATTTTTAAAAGTCACGCCAATATGTTCTAGAGTAACGCAGTAAGAGTTATCTTTAGTCTCATAGTTTTCTTCTATTTGAGTGTCCATATTTACTCCTACTGCGTTGCTCTAAATCATGTTTATATAATCTTGTTATATAACTTTGTTTTAATTTTGATTAATTAGTTATATATTATTTTATTTTGATATTTAATTTTTGTTTTTATGAATATGTGTTTTATAGATATATGGATTAATTTACTTCGTGCAATCCATTACAGAATCTTTCAAATTCTTTGGAGCTTGCTTAATTAAACCATATTTCACGTATTCTTTAGCTTGAGTTTCCATCATTTTCAAACCTTTTTCATCGATTGGACGAATAGTTGGATTGTCAAACTTTTCAATTTGCTTAATAATAGTTTCGCTTGCTCCGAGCTGCTTGTAAGCGTTTCCAATAACATTGTTTTCTTTATGAGACTTTTTTGCTTCGCGAACAAGAGCCTTGTACATCTTCTTAACAAGATCTGGATGCTTTTTGGCAAAGCTCTTAGAAACAATGTGAATAGTAACGTTCATATTGCCGTACTTTTTAGCATTTACAAGCAATTTTGCGCCTGGAGTTGTCATTGCTGCAGCAAGATTCTGATCGAATGAGGAAATTGCGTCAATCTGTCCAGAAGTAAATGCTGCCTGGAAGTTCTTAGGACTCATCTCAACTTTGTTAACTTTAGAAACGTCTAAACCGCTTTTATCAAATGCGCGGTGAAGCATGTAATCGCCAGTGTCACCGTTGTGAATAATAGCAACTTTCTTTCCGTATAAGTCTTTTAGTGTTTTCACGCCGCTTTTTGCGGATGCAACGATTCCTTGAGAATCACCATTGTAATATTCGAGCGCAAAAGCTACCCATGGTTGTCCTTCAGCAATCAAATCAATGAAGCGTCCGGTTCCAGTAGTTGTAGCATCTGCATTTCCGCTCATAACAGCAGTAAGACCATCAACTGGAGTGTAAGGGCCAGTGTAAACTACTTTAGATTTGCCAAATTCGTCTTGAAGGAATTTCTCATTTTTCAAAGTAGTTAAATAATTTGCTGTAGAAAGATAAGCGACTCTCATAGTTCCAGCGTCTTCTTTTGAAGAAGCGCTTGATGATTTTTGTGAGCTTCCGCAAGCTGCGAGAGATACTGTTGCGCAAACAGCGCAGATTAATGCAATAATGCTCTTTTTAGAAAATCGCATTTTTAAATTAGCCATGATATATAGTTCCTTTTGTTTGTTGTTTTATTTATCTGTTGTTTGTTTGGTTGTTATTATTTGGTTGTTGATTCTAAATATTGACTAATTCTTAAAAAGCAATTTAATGCATTTTAAAAAGTAGTTAACTTTAGAAAAATGTTGATATTACTAGATTATTGGCGTGATTTTCTATCTAATCTGCGTTCAGGTATAAGAAGATATTCTAATATGTTTGCAGTAAGCTCAGATCCAAGACCTGCAATTGCGTACATAATAACGCATGCCATCATTTGATCAGGCCTAAAGAATTCTTGCGCTCTTGAAAGAATGTATCCAATTCCAATAGAAGAATTGACTGTTTCGCAAGTCACTAATGCAACCCATGCTACAGATATTGCAAATCGCAAACCTGTCATAAAACTTGGAAGTGTACCGCGAAGCAAAATAGATATAAAAATAGTAGATTTTTTAACGTGATAAACCTGCGCTAATTCGAGAAGTTTCGGATCAATATTACGCACTCCGTCGCGAATATTAACGTACATAGGTCCAAAAACGCCAACAGCTATAAGCGCTATTTTCATCGTTTCATCTATTCCGAGGAAAATTATTAATATTGGAGCTAAAGCCGGGAATGGAATTGATCTCAACATGTGGCTTGGTTTATCAACTACAATATTGCCAAGCTTACTGCCTCCTGCAAGTATGCCTGCAGGAACAGCAAAAATAATTCCTAACAAAAGCCCTAAAAGAACTCGTAAAATACTTATTCCTAAGGATTTTAATAATATGCCTTCGTTGTTTAAATCAATAAAGGCTTGTATTACTTCATATGGGGATGGCAAAGAACGGTCTTCGATTGGAGAAAGAGTTGTAAAAAACCACAAAACCAAAATGAGGATGGTTGAAATCCACACTTTACACGAAGATACCGCTTTAAATGCAATCTTCAATATGTTTTTCGCTTTATTAGGCGAATTGTAAGTCATGCGACAATCCCTTCGATAGTCTTAGCTATATCAGGTTCAACGAGTGTATTCTCAGCGCAACACTGTATGTATTGTTGTTTGGCACGATGTAGTTGCGCACCCCGTGTCTGAGGTCATTATCGCTTAAGGGTATGGACAAGTGTATTTTAAATCGATATTTATAAACGATATTGCTTAAAAATATACAATTGGCTCATATGACTCGAGTTAAATCAAAATATTGTGAACGTTCACGGCATAAATACGCTGATACTCAATATAACGTCCATAAAACGCACTAGTCTTGGAAGAGTCATCACAACCCATAGGTATAAAGGAGTAGTTGTGGCAGCTATTGAAAGCGTATATGCACGCGAAATTTTGGATTCTCGTGGAAATCCTACTGTTCAGGTTTATTTGGAGACCGAAGATGGCGCTCAGGGTATTGGTTTAGTGCCTTCTGGTGCTTCTACTGGTGAAGCTGAAGCTTGGGAACGTCGCGATGGCGACAAATCCCGTTATCAGGGCAAGGGCACGTTGGAAGCTGTTAAGGCTGTCAACGAGGTAATCGCACCTAAGGTTATTGGCATGGATGCCACCGATCAGCGCGCTCTTGATGAGACGATGATTGAGCTTGATGGCACGCCAAACAAGGGCAAGCTTGGTGCTAACGCAATTCTCGGCGTTTCCCTCGCTGCTCTCTACGCTGCTGCCGAGTCTGCTCAGCTTCCGTTGTACCGCTACATTGGCGGCACCAATGGTCACATTCTTCCAGTTCCAAACATGAACATCATGAACGGTGGCGCTCACGCTGATTTCGCAACCGATATTCAGGAGTACATGATTTCTCCTTACGGTTTCGCAACCTACAGCGATGCTTTGCGCGCTGGTGTTGAGGTTTATCACACCTTGAAGAATGTTTTGAAGAAGGAAGGCTTGGCTACTGGTCTTGGTGACGAAGGTGGCTTCGCTCCAAAGATGAAGTCCAATGAGGATTCCTTGAAGTACATCATGGATGCAATCGCAGCCGCTGGCTACGAGCCAGGCAAGCAGATTGGTATTTCTCTTGACGTTGCTTCTTCCGAGTTCTACAACAAGGAAACTGGTAAGTATCGTTTCGATGGCGAAGAGCGCGAATCTGCTTACATGCTCGATTACTACGAGAAGCTCATCAACGAGTATCCAATCGTTTCCATCGAAGATCCATTCCAGGAAGAAGGATGGGATGATTGGGCAGAAATCACCAAGCGTCTTGGTGATCGTTTGCAGTTCGTTGGCGATGATTTGCTCGTCACCAATCCAAAGCGTTTGGCTAAGGGTATTGAGCTTGGTGCAGCTAACTCCTTGCTCGTGAAGTTGAACCAGATTGGTTCCGTCACCGAAACCCTCGACGCTATTGAGCTTGCGACTAAGAACGGCTTCACTTCTATGGTTTCCCATCGTTCTGGTGAAACCCCAGATACCACCATTTCTGATCTTGCCGTTGCTAAGAACACCGGCCAAATCAAGACTGGTGCTCCTGCTCGTGGCGAGCGTATTGCTAAGTACAACCGCTTGCTTGAGATTGAGGAAGAGCTTGGTTCTACCGCTCAGTATGCTGGTTACAGCGCATTCAAGGCTTGCAAGAAGTACATGAAGTAACTTTTAGTTTTAAAGTAACTTAGTGGCTTCTTAAGTCTTTGAGTTTTAACGGTCAGTCGTGTTTACGGCTGACCGTTTTTTATTAAATATTTTTGAAAAAATCAAAACGCGCAAAAAATTTTCTTAAATTTACTTTCATTCTCATCATAATAGTGATATTTTTGTGAGAAAATCGAAACAGAAGGAGATGTTTCATTATGCGAAAAGTAGCAGTTATTGGTATGGGAAATGTTGGCGCAGCTGTTGCTCACCAGCTTGTTGTTGGTGGTTACGCCGACGAGTTATACCTGTATGACAAGAATGAAGCTAAGGTTAAGGCTGATGCATTGGATTTTGAGGATTCAATGGACAATTTGCCTTTTAATGTAAACATTACTGTCAATGATTACGATGCTTTGAAAGATGTTGAAGTTATCGTAAGCGCTATGGGCAATATTAAGCTTTTAGACGTCCCAAATCCTGATCGTTTCGCAGAACTTAAACATAATCGTGTTCAAGTTGAAGAAGTTGGTGCAAAGATTAAAGCTTCTGGCTTCCATGGTGTTTTAGTTGATATTACTAATCCTTGCGACGCTATTTGCCAGCTTTATAAAGAAACAACTGGTCTTCCTTATGAAAAAGTTATTGGCACTGGAACTTTGCTTGATTCTGCGCGTCTTCATCGCGCTGTTGGCAAATTCTTCGGAGTTCATCCAAAAGCTGTGAAGGGCTATAGCTTGGGTGAACATGGTGATTCACAGTTCGTTGCATGGTCCACAGTTAAGGTTCTTGAACAGCCGATTGTTGAGCTTGCAAAAGAAAAGAATATTGATTTAGATGCTGTTGATGAAGAAACTCGTCAAGGCGGCTTCACTGTGTTCTACGGAAAGAAGTATACAAATTACGGTATTGCTGCTGCTGCAGTTCGCCTGGTTCATGCTGTTCTTTCGGATTCAAAGGAGCAAATGCCTGTTTCGAACTATCGCGAGGAATATCATTCTTATCTTTCTTACCCAGCAATCGTTGGTCGCGAAGGTATTGTGAAGCAGTGCCAACTTGACTTGACTGAAGAAGAGTTGCAAAAGTTGCAGCATTCTGCAGATACAATTTTGAGCAAGGCTCAAGCAAAATAGATAAGTCAAAAATAAAATAACTAAAAATAGTACTTTTGAATCTAAAATATTTTTTACAGATTTTAGATAAAAGCGTATTGAAAAATGTCGTTGTAGGTTTAATTGCTCTTCAAGAGTGTTGAATTTACAGCGACATTTTTGTTATAAAAATTTTTGATATTAGATTATTTATTATTTGAATTCATAAAGCTGGTTAGTCCTAATTGTTTATGATATATACTTTTAACTATAAATGACATTATTTTTTGGGGGAAATATGATTTCTAGTGCATACATAAGTGTTGGAAGCAATATAGGTGATAGATTACTTAATTTGCGTCAAGCTGTTTCGCTATTGAAGCAAAATTCACATATAAGCAATATTATCGTTTCTTCAGTGTATGAAACCGAACCAGTTGGTGACGTAGTGCAAGACAGTTTTTATAACATTGCTTTACGCTTGGACACTGATTTAACAGCTTTTGAATTGCTTGATTTTATTCATGATATTGAACAGCGTCTTCACAGAAAGCGCATAGTTCGTTGGGGCCCTCGAACAATCGATTTAGATATTATTGATTTTGGTGGTCAAACTATAAAAAGTGAAAATCTTACGATTCCGCACAAAGAAAGAGATAATCGCAGATTCGTATTAGTTCCTTTGCTTGAAATAAGCGCAGACGATGCTAATTATCATGAGCTCATCCAAGATAAGCTTAATAAAACTAGCGACACTAATTGGATTAATATTATTGAAAGTAGCGAAGTTTTTAATTAGTTTGGAATATAAATTTAGTTTTAAATATGAGGCTTTAGAAAGAAAGAATACAAATGCGAATTATTGAAAGCAATTTGGAGAATGTATCTTCTAAAAATATTGCAGATATAGCGTTACTGCAGGATCTTTGCGTAAATCAAAAAATTTTATGCACGTGGGAAAATATTAGCGAAAACGATTTAAACAAAGTAGCTGATTTTCTCGATCATTTTGATACAGCTATCAAAGTATCCGAGTCTTCTATTGACTTCATTTTGCCGCTTATTGCTCTTAAACCTTTTATGCAAGAGTGCGAAAAAGCATGGTACGAAGATCAAGAATTACTTGCAAGTTTGCGCTCGCTATTAAAGCAAAAAGCAATTGTGTGGAATGCAGGGCGATTCTGCTTTGATACACTTGACAAGCCTATAGTTTACGCGATTTTGAATATTACTCCTGACTCATTCTATGATGGTGGCAAGTACCAAAGTGAAGACGAGGTAAATAGCCATATTAAAGAAATAGTTGAAGCTGGTGCTGATGTTATAGAAGTAGGCGGTCAAACTACAAAACCTGGCGGTTATTTAGAAATTACTCCAGAAGAGGAAATAAGGCGCGTTATACCTGCTATTAAGTATATTCACAAAAATTATCCTCAAATTGCTGTAGCAGTAGATACTTACAAGTTACCTGTAATGGAAGCTGCAATTGAAGCTGGCGTAGATATTATAAATGATGTTCGCGCGTTTGATTCTCCAGAAAAAGTAAAGCTTATGGCAGATTCTAACGTTGGATTAGTGACAATGCATAGCAATAGAGATACAGAATATGACAATTTAACAAAGGTTATGTGTCAATTCTTTAGCGATAATTTAAAAATGCTTGTTGATGGAGGAGTTGACTTAAATAGGATTATTCTTGATCAAGGAATTGGCTATGCAAAGGTTGCTGATGGTGAACAAGATTATGCAATGATGCGAAATATTAATCAATTGCATCGTTTTGGTCGACCAATATTGGTTGCGATTTCTAGAAAAGGCTTTGGTAAGAAGCTTTTTAATTTAGATAAAGAAGATCGTTTGCCTGTCACTTTAGTTGCAGAAACAGCGATGTTTATGGCTGGTGGGCGTGTAATACGTGCTCATGATATTGCAGAAACAAAGCAATTAGTCGAAATGATTGATGTTATTAATAGAAATTACTGGTTTAAGTAGAAAAATTTAAATAATTTTTTTGCAGTTTTGTTCGTCAGTTTTTTTAATTTTAATAACGAATAAATGTAGTGTGACTGTAAATGCAGTGTTACTGTAAATGTGACACAACAGCATTTTGCATCTAAAAGCGCGTAAGATACTAGCGGAATGCATGATGTTTTCACGTCGAATACATCAAGTAATTTAGAAAGTATGGTTATGAAAAAGCGTCGTAAAACAGCATTAGGTGAAGATGTAGCACCATTGCAACAGCGTCGACTACTTTCAGGACCACTTGTGTTTTTATTTATGGTTTTTGTAGTTACTGTTGGTTCAATTGAGTGCATTTCAACAGTTAGAAATTATGCGTTAAGCTTATCTGAGCTTCATGCACTTCAGCGTGAAGAAAGTGATTTACGTGAACAAAAGCGTACGTTGAATAATAATATTGACCGATGGAAAGACAAAGCATACGTTACTGCTCAAGCTAGAGATCGTCTCGGCTTTATTTTTCCCGGTGAACAGGCTGTTCGCGTAGAGCATCCTGAAGCAGTAACTGGAAAAGTTCCGAATGAATTTGCTCAAGAAAATAGCGAAACTAAGACTCATTCAGTCTTGCCTTGGTATAGTGACTTAATGTATGCAATACATAAAGCAGACAAACCAGATACTGTGCCATCCTTATAACATATAAACTGATAAAATATATAAACTGATAAAGTAAAAAATTATTTATTTGTAAAACAGCTTTAACAGGAGTAGAAACGCATGGCTAACAGCCAAGAAAGTTCAGATAAAATGCAGAACAGTAATAAGAATTATATTCCAAAAGAAGCTGTAAAACGTTTATTTACTACACCTGCGAGTGATGCCGAGCGTGCAATTGTTGAAAAGCAGCTTGGAAGATTCCCTAGAGGAATGGTAGCTGTTGGTGCTCGTTGCGTTTGTGGTAGACCTCTTGCTGTTATTACTAGACCGTGCTTAGAAGATGGCACTCCATTCCCAACTACATGCTACCTTACCAGTCCTGAAGCTGTAAAAGCGGTGTCTCGCGTCGAAGCAGACGGTATTATGCGAGAATATAACGAGCTATTGCAATCGGACGAAGATCTGAAAAAACAATATGAGCGTGCGCATAAGTATTATTTGGAATTCCGTCATGAATTAGCTGTGTCTTTGGGGGATAGTGAAGAGCATATTAGTCAGATGAGCGCTGGTGGAATGCCAGTTCGTGTTAAATGCTTGCATGCTTTGCTTGCGCAAACATTGGTAATGGGCAAAGGTGTAAATCCGATTGGTGATATGGTGTTAGAGCGCATTAAAGATGAGTTTGATCCTAGCGTGTGCCGCTGTACTACTCCGTGGAGCGATGATGCATATGCTACTGAAACGGAAGTTGTTGTGGAAGACGAAATGGATGCAAAAGATAAAACTGCAGAGGGCGAAGCTGTGAAAAGTGAAACGATTACTTTCGCAGAAAAAACAGTACAGGTTGCCGCAATTGATTGCGGTACGAATTCTATTCGACTAAAAATTGCGCAAGTTTCTGAGCATGGAATGAAAGATATTGTGCCTCGTATGCTTCGCGTCGTTAGACTAGGTCAGGGAATTGACGAAACTCATCGTTTCGCAGATGACGCTTTGGAACGAGTGAGGGATGCTGCGCACGAATTTGCGCAAGTTTTGAAAGAACATCCAGTTGATGCGATTCGTTTTGTGGCAACTTCAGCTACACGAGATGCTGAAAATCGTGAGATTTTTGAACAAATGATGATTGATGAGCTTGGTGTTCGCCCTGAAGTTATTAGTGGTACTGAAGAGGCAGCTCTTAGCTTCCTTGGTGCAACAAGCGTTGTGTCTCGCGATGAGTTGCAGCCACCGTATCTCGTAGTTGATTTAGGTGGAGGCTCTACTGAGTTAGTGCTTGGAGGAGATGGGGACTGCTTGCCGGCGCACAAGGTTTCTGCAGCATACTCCATGAATGTTGGTTCCGTTAGAATGACGGAAAGGCATTTGCACACTGATCCTCCTACTGAAGAGGAAATTCAAGCTGCGATTGAAGATATTGACAAGCATATTGATGATGCTTTCAAAGTTGTCCCTGCAGGACGAGCGCGCACTATTATTGGCGTTTCTGGAACTGTGACAACTATGGCTGCTTTGACTATGGGATTGCAGCATTATGATCATACTGCTGTCGATGGTGTGCGTATTGGATTAGAGCAGGCTTATGCTGTTAATAATCGATTTTTGCGTATGCCTAGGGACTGCAGGCGCACGTATGCGACAATTCACCCAGGGCGCGTGGATGTTGTCGGCGGTGGAGCAGTGATTTGGAGCCGTGTGTTGGAGAGATTAGCAAAAGCTGCGTATGAGGATCACGGAGGTGTTTTGGATACGTTTATTGCAAGTGAGCATGGTTTGCTTGACGGAATTACGCTTGATTTGGGAAGAAAGTTACTCGCCACACGCTGAGCTTGTTCTTTGCTTAGATGTATGGCATAATAAGTGATTGCTGCCTCTGTGGCGGAATTGGCATACGCATCAGACTTAAAATCTGACGCCCTTACGGGCTTGTGGGTCCGAGTCCCACCGGAGGCACAAACAAAGCGCTGCACAGTTTTTAGCTGTGTGGCGCTTTTTGCTTTCTGAGTTTTCGGGTAGTCTATGACAGTTCAGTAAGATTGATGGGTTATAGATCAAAAAGTGTGTAAAGCTAAGCTGATGAATATTCTGTGGCATAAGCCACAAGCCTCAACACTGTTAAAAACTCAGTCGAGTATCTGAGAAAGTAACGGTAATCACCAAAACACTGTTAAAAACTCAGTTAGTCAACTGAGAAAATAACACTCACGCGTTACTGGTGCAGAACGCTAACTGCGCGAATAACGATAAACTGTCAATATTCGTTACTAATGCAGCGCGACGACTGCACCAGTAACGGTGTTACTACGGAAGACCTCGCTTGGGGCTTATAACCCCCAAATACTGTTAATATCTCAGTCAATTATCTGAGAGAGTAACGGTCATGAGACACTCGCGCAGAACGCTAACTGCACGCGAGTCTCAAAACAGGCAAAATGAGACACTGGTGCAGAAACGGTAATGCGTTGGTGTTGGAAGATTGGGATTATTGGACTCTGGTGCAGAAACGGTACTGCGTTACTGTCGGAAGGCAGGCAGATCAGACGAGCGTGGGCAACTTGTTATACACCGTAGGTTTGAGGGAATGACCAGCTTCCGCTTTTTAGCATCACTTAGTGTTCCTTGGTATTTCAACGAAAACTCGGTTTTTTTTTAGACACACTTTTTGCCGATTGTTTCCGCTTGGAATCTTCTATAGCATTATTGCCAGTTTTTGGATAATTTATGTAAAAATTGAGTATTTATAATAAAATACTTCATTAAGAGTAAGGAGACTGTTGATATATTTTTTGGGGGGAACAAAAATGGACGAAACCATAGCTTGGGGAGATGAAAGTACAAAATCCAGCAAATCTGGGATACAGGCATACCACATATGCGCATGCATTTGCAATTTACCAGAGTTTGTTGTGAGAAATAAACTGTTAGATGCAACAAAGAAACATGTTAATAAATTGCATTGGCGCGATATGACAATGCGTGAAAAAGAAAAATCTATACGAATTATAGAAGATCTAGATTTACAATATATTATCGTTTCTATGCCAAGAAATTACCTAAATTTGAAACCTGAAAGAGCAAGAAGAAAATGCATGGAAACTTTACTGCAAACATTGGAATCTCAGTATAAAGTAAATTTACTAATTCTTGAGTCAAGAGAGAAACACCAAAATGCTAAAGATCTTGTATTGCAAAAATATTTGATAAAAAATAAAACAATACAGAAATTACAAATTGAATTTAAGAACGGAAAAGATGACGCAAGATTATGGATACCAGATCAAATTCTTGGATTTTATGGGGAACAATTAAATAAATGTGAAGATCCTATATCGGTAAATCTCATCCAAAAATTCAAAAAGGTTCACGTAAAAAATATCTAGCATACTTAACAAAGCATGTGACAATATTGTCGCATACTGATACAATGAATTTATTGCCTATCTCTTCGGAGGATATGGAAGTTGGAGCCGGAATTGCCTGAGTATCTTGGGCGCCGGCTCCTGCGATATCTAGAGTCATGTGCCAAATGCGAAACACTGTTAATATCTCAGCTAACGACTGAGTTAGTAACGACGATTAGTCAAACACTGTTAGAAACTCAGTTAGTCAACTGAGAAAATAACACTCACAACCCAAACACTGTTAAAAACTCAGCTAATGAACTGAGAAAATAACACTCACGCGTTACTGGTGCAGAACGCTAACTGCGCGAATAACGATAAACCGTCAATATTCGTTACTAACGCAGTGCGACGACTGCACCAGTAACTGTGTTGATACGGAAGACCTCGCTTGGGGCTTATAACCCCCAAATACTGTTAATATCTCAGTCAATTATCTGAGAGAGTAACGGTCATGAGACACTCGCGCAGAACGCTAACTGCACGCGAGTCTCAAAACAGGCAAAATGAGACATTAATGCAGAAACCGTACTGCACTAGTGTCTGAAAATAGACAAATCAGACGCGCGGGGACAACCTGTTATACACCGTAGCTTTGTGTGTGTGGGTGACCAGTTTCCGCTTGTAGGTTTTCGCTTACACGCTTATGTTGACGGTGTGTGATTACATAGTTGTAGATATGACTGTTTAGCAATTTGAACCCCGGCTTAGGCTGGGGTTCATTGCGTATAAGGCAAAATGCGAATGATATTGAGAAACGATATCGTCCAAATATTTTAATATTTTAGGAGGCTGGAAAGTGCATAATCATAACGATGTAACTCGAACTAATAGCACTGATTCACGCTCAAGAAGTGCGAATGAAAATGCCAACTCTTTCGATACTAATTACAACAATGCCAACGCAGCTTCCCAAGCAGAAGCAATTCACGCAAGTCATGCGCATCAGCATCGTTTGCTTCTTACGCTTTCTCTTACTGCAACTGTGTTCTTTGCTGAGGTAATTGGTTCTTTCATAACCAATTCCTTGTCGCTTCTTATAGACGCAGGTCATATGCTTACAGACATTTCGGTTCTTGCAGCTTCAACAGTTACTGCAATTCTTATGCGTCGTCGTCCAAATAGTAAGCGCACGTGGGGTTGGGCGCGTCTTGAGGTTATTACAGCTGCTGCGGGAGCTCTTATTTTACTGCTTGTAGGAGTGTATGCTCTTGTTGAAGCTGGAATGCGTCTTTTTGGTAGTGGCCATCAAGGCATTCACGATGTAAATCAGCTGCTATTCTTTGGTATTCTTGGTTTAGCTGCGAATTTAGGCTCTCTTGTAATTCTTATGTCTCAATCTCAAGACAACATGAATATGCGTGCCGCATTTCTTGAGGTTATGAACGATGCTCTTGGATCTGTTGCAGTTGTAGTTTCAGCTATTGTAATGATGAGTACAGGCTGGGCAGGTTTTGATGCTGTAGCTGGCGGTATTATTGCGCTTCTTATGATTCCTCGTGCGCTAAAGCTTCTTAAGAATGCTGTTAAGGTTCTTCTTGAGCAGACTCCTGAAGGTCTTGATTTAAACAAAGTTCGTGAACATCTAGAACATGTTCCTCATGTTCTTGCAGTTCACGATTTGCACGCTAGTACTGTCTCTACTGGTATGCCGATTTTTATGGCACATGTTGTTGTGGATCCTAATATGACAATGTCTCAATGCTCTCAGGTGCTTTCCCAGCTTCAGGACTGCTTACGTGAGCATTTTCCTGTTTCTGTCTCTCACACTACTTTCCAGCTTGAGCCTAAAGGCTATACAACTTCCAGTTCTTCAGAGCATCATGAATAGAGTTTATAAGGTTTTGCTTATAAGTCTTGTTGCAAAGAACGTGACAAGTTTGCATAAATACGTGAATGCGTATTTCCTGTGTCGTAATTGTTTTTGAAGTAAAGTTATATTTATGCCGTTAAAAGAACTAATTGATAATACTCACAGTGAGCGTGTGCGCAGACTCGTTTCTTTAGGTCGCGCAAAGTCGCATGATTTGCAGCGTTTTTTAGTTGAAGGTCCGCAAAGTGTGCGCGAAGCTGTACGTTATGCCACAGATTCGTTATGTGATATTTATGTTACTAAAGATGCTTGTGAAGGTAATGAAAAGGAAAGTTCCCAATTTTCTTCTTTGCGGGAAATAGTTAAAGAAGCTTTATCCCGATCTTGTTATGTTCATCCTGTTGAATCGAGTATTATGCAAAAAATTAGTGCTGATTCACAGGGAATTGTTGCGGTTGCTAATTCGAAATCTTTAGATGATACCTATTTTAGTGAGTTTAAAAATTTGCAACAATCAGCACAAGTAAAAGTAAAAAACGATTTTAAGCCTCTTCGTATTGCAGCATGCTGGCAGGTAAGAGATCCTGGCAACGCTGGTGCTATTATTCGCGTTGCAGATGTTGCTGGATGCGATGCTGTTGTTTTTGTTGATGATTGCGTAAGCCGTTGGAATTCTAAGCTTGTGCGTTCGACTGCTGGCTCGCTATTTCATCTTCCTGTAGTGCAATTAAGCGTTCAAGACTGGTTCGAATACGCTGCAAAATCAAATATTCGAGTTATTGCAGCAGATATTTATGGAACTGACAAGATTAAACCTGTGCCATTTCCAAAAATTTTAGTCAATTCCGAGGTTATTAGTAGTTCTTTGGCTATTTTATTTGGCAATGAAGCTAGAGGCTTACCTAAAGAAGTATTGCAACAGGTTGACGATATTTCAATAATTCCAATATATGGGAAAGCGGAATCGATGAACCTTGCAACAAGTGCAGCAGTAATGCTTATGGGCTTGGCTATGTCGAGTCATGAGCGAAAAATATAGCTTTGGGCAATATTTTGCAATATCGTATATAAACAATGAGTATACGTATAACACAGATAGGAAGGGTGCTGTGACCGATAATAAGCCATTCGATATTAAAGCTGTAGCTAAAGCAGTAAAAGAAGGTATTGCTAGCGTTACAGCTGCTCAAACTATGGAAGAGCTGAAGGCTGTTAAAACTAAGTATGCTGGTGCGCAGTCAGTGATGACTGTTGCAAGCAAAGCAATTGGTTCTTTGCTTGCAGATCAAAAGAAGGAAGTTGGCAAGGTAATGTCAACTTTGCGAGCTGATTTTGGTCGAGCTTTTGCAGAAGCTACAGAGCGAATTAAAGCTGTTGAAGAAGCTAACATGCTTTCTGCAGAAACTGTAGATATGACTCTTCCAATTAATCGTAAGCCTTTAGGTGCTCGTCATCCTATTGCTCGTATTATTGAAGATTTTGAAGACTTCTTTGTATCTATGGGTTGGCAGATTTCTGCAGGTCCAGAAGTTGAAACTGAATGGTTTGATTTCGATGCATTGAACTTTGGTCCGGATCATCCTGCGCGTCAAATGCAAGATACTTTCTACGTTCAGGGCAATCAAGCTAAGGACGCTGCAGGCTTTGTTGGTTCAAATATGGTTTTGCGCACGCAAACTTCTTCTGATCAAGTACGTGCGTTAATTGAGCGTGGAGTTCCTCTGTATATTGCTTCTCCTGGTAGAGTGTTCCGCACTGATGAACTGGATGCAACTCATACTCCAGTTTTCCATCAATGTGAAGCTTTGGCTGTAGATAAGCATTTAACAATGGCTGATTTAAAGGGTGTTCTAGATCGTTTAGCTGTTGCAATGTTTGGTCCAGATGCAAAGAGCCGCTTGCGACCAAGCTACTTCCCATTTACTGAGCCTAGTGCTGAGCTGGATCTTTGGTTCCCGGATAAAAAGGGCGGTCCAGGCTGGATTGAATGGGGTGGCTGTGGAATGGTTAACCCTAATGTGTTGAAGTCTGCAGGTTTAGATCCACAAGTGTATACCGGTTTTGCTTTTGGTGTTGGCTTGGAGAGGACTCTGCTTCTTCGCCATGATATTAACGATATGCATGATTTGGTTGAAGGCGATAAGCGCTTCAGTGAACAGTTTGTAATGGGGGAGTAAAACTCATGCCAATGGTAGATATTGACTGGCTCAAAGATCATGTTGAAGTGCCAGAAGGTTTAACTTACGAACAGCTTGCTAAAGATTTAGTTCGTGTTGGTTTAGAGGAAGAAGAAATTCATACTTCTCAAGTTACCGGTCCAATTGTTGTCGGTTACGTAGTTGACGCTACTCCTGAACCGCAGAAAAATGGCAAAACTATTAATTGGTGCCATGTTGATGTTGGAGATAAATACAACGATGTTGACGAGAACGGCAAGAAAGTTCCTCGTGGCATTGTTTGCGGTGCTCCTAATATGGCTGCCGGTGAAAAGGTTGTAGTCACACTTCCTGGTGCCGTGCTTCCTGGCGATTTCAAGATTGAGCCTCGCAAAACTTACGGTCATATTTCTGACGGTATGTGTGCTTCAGAGCGTGAGCTTGGTTTAGGAGATAGCCACAATGGCATTATTTTGTTGCGTGAATATGGCTTCTCTAAGGCTGAATATGATGAGTTGAAGCCTGGCGACGATGTAATGGAGTTGTTGCATCTTAATAAGCCGATTTTGGAGATTAACATAACGCCTGATCGTGGATATGCTTTCTCTTATCGTGGTGTCGCTCGCGAATATCATCATTCAACTGGTGCTGTTTATACGGATCCTGTTTCAAAGTTGAATGAGCAGGTATCGCAAATTAATGATGAAGGTCACAAGACTTCAGATATTGACGTGAGTATTGAAGACACTAATCCAATTCATGGTGTACCTGGTTGTGATCGATATTATGCGCGTGCTGTACACGGTTTTGACTCCACTTGTGCAAGCCCGCGTTGGATGCAGCGTCGTTTAACGCGTGCAGGTATGCGCAGTATCTCTCTTGCTGTTGATATCACTAATTATGTCATGCTTGATTTGGGTCAACCTCTTCATGCTTATGATTTAGACAAAATTGAAGGTCCAATTGTAGTTCGTCGTGCACATGAGGGCGAACATCTTACGACTTTGGATGGCAAAGATCATGAATTGCATGTTGAGGATTTAGTTATTTGCGATTCTCCTCGTGGAAACCATGGTTCACGCGTGCTTGGCTTAGCAGGTGTTATGGGCGGCATGTATGGCGAAGTTACGAGTGAAACGAAAAATATTTTGATTGAGGCAGCTCACTTTGATCCCGTTTCAATTGCTCGTACTGCTCGTCGTCATAAGATTCCTTCTGAGGCTTCTCGTCGTTTTGAGCGTGGCGTTGATACTCAATTGCAGCCAGCAGCTGCACAAATGGCTGCAAATCTTTTGGAACAGTTTGGTGGAGCTAAGACATCTACGTCGCCGTGTGATGTCAATAATACTCAGTCGCGAAATGTGATTGTGTTCAAAGCTAATGAAGTGCAGCGAGTTGCCGGTTTGGATGTTGATTTGAATCGCATTAGCGATATTCTTACCGATATCGGTTGCTCTGTTGCTGGTGGTGGCAATGGGTCCTTCTCCGTTCTTCCTCCAACTTGGCGTCCTGATTTGAATGAGCCTTGCGATCTAGTAGAAGAAATTGCTCGACTTATTGGATACGATGAGATTCCTGTTAAGGTTCCTGCTGTTCCTGTTACTGGTCGAACTGGCTTAACTGCGCAACAGCAAACTAGACGAGCTATTGCTTATGAGTTAGCGGAAACTGGTTTTGTTGAATCTTTAAGCTATCCATTTGTTGGTGAGGAAGATATTAAAGCTTTCCGTCAAAATGTGGACGAAGTTGCTGAAGTAAGTGTTCGTATTGCTAATCCTTTAGCTGGAGACAGGCCTTGGCTTCGTCGTTCTGTTTTGATGACTTTGGCTGGTACTGTTCGACGCAATCTTCATCGTGGTTTAACAGATATTTCCATGTATGAGCTTGGTCATGTGTACTTTAGCGATCCAAATGCTCCTGCAATTCCTGCATTACCTGGTTCTGTTAGACCTTCTAATGCTGAGCTTGCTGCGTTGGATGCTGGATTACCGGAACAACCTTTGCATGTTGCTGCTTTGCTAACTGGTCATGCTGAAGAAACTGGTTGGCTTGGTACTCATAGAGATGTTGATTGGAGCGATGCTGTTGAAGCACTCCAGCGAGTTGGTAAGAGAATTGGTGTTAAGTTCATTCTCGAACAGTTTAAAGCTCAAGATGCTCCATCTTCTTGGCATCCTGGTCGTAGTGCTCAAGTTTGTGTTCTTGCTGAAGATGGTTCAAGCGTCAATCTCGGTGTTGTTGGCGAGTTACATCCGCATGTTTGCGAAGCATTAGATTTACCTAAGCATTCTGCAGCATTCGAGCTTGATTTAACTGAATTGTTTAAGAATATGCTTATGAAGCCTGTTCAAGCTAAACCAATTTCGACTTTCCCTCCTGTAAAGCAAGATTTTGCTTTCACTGCACCAATTGAGTTGAAAGCGAATGAATTGCAGTCTGCTATTGAAAAGTCTGCTGGAGATTTGCTTGAATCTGTTGAGCTGTTCGACGTGTATGAGGGTGAGCAGCTTGGAGAAGGCTTACGTTCTCTTGCTTATTCCGTAACGTTCCGAGCAAATGATAGAACACTTTCTGGCGAAGAGATGGAAGAAGTTCGTAAGAAGATTACGGATGCTGCTGAAGTCTTGCACGCAACTTTGCGAGTGTAAAATATAATATATTTTAGTTAATGCGATTGTGCATACGCTCTAATAATAGTATGCATAATCGCATTTATTGTATTATTGACTCTTTTTCTTTTTATGTAAAGTAACATCTATTTTTTAAATAAAATATAGCGTTTTCATGCATAATAGATATGTGTGAGGAAGAACACATAAATAATTTTTTTATGCATGTAGATATGTATACACATATTCGTATATATTTAATTGGAAATATGTTTATGAAAGGTTTTGATAAAACTATGATGAATCCAGAAACGGATGCAGAATCAAATAACGAAGTGTCAATAAAACAGCAACGTCCTGCAACAAAAGCAGCTCGTTTAAATGCTATTGAACAAGCGTTACTGGCAGAAGTGATTACTTCTCAATCTCAACTCGCTAAAGTGTTGGCGCGTCATGGTTTTAATGTTACTCAAGCTACTTTGAGCCGAGATTTAGATGAGTTAAATGCAGTTAAAATTCGATTGACGGATGGTAGGATTGCGTATGTGCTTGGCGATGGTACTGGCAATCGTCATGCTATGGATACTGTGCGAATTGATCAGCAAGTTGCTCGCACTTTAGCAGGTCTTGTCACTGAAGTTGGACATGCAAATAATATTGTTGTTATTCACACTCCATCAGGTGCTGCACAATACGTTGCAAGTGTTATAGATCGTCAGCCTTTGAAAGGTATTTTAGGATCAGTTGCTGGAGATGATACAGTTATTATGGTTTGCGTTTCAAATGAAGAAGCTGAAAATCGAGCAAATTGGATGCTTTCAGTAGCTTCTCGTTAAATAATCTATTAAGAAGTATTGTGTTTATTTAAATAAGAGTTGTATTAAATAAGAGTTGTATTAAAAAATAATTTTGCAGTAGAAGAGAAGATTTATACGCGTGCAGTGCATTGTTGAGCTGCACGCGTTTTTATATGCATAACTATAATCGATATATTTTTTGTATTTTGTAATAATTCTCCGAAGATTATAAAAATATAATAATTTTTTGGCGCGTCTGTTGATTTTATTTTATATGTATAATATGCTTTTTATTGTTTATTTATTCAATATATGACCTGGGAGGTCACAATGACTAATAAAAAACGTATTGTCTTGGCGTATTCAGGTGGCCTCGATACTTCGGTAGCAATTCCATACCTTAAAGAGCAAACAGGTCAAGACGTTGTAGCTGTGTCGCTAAATGTTGGTCAAGGCGGTGAAGCGCTTGAAGTAATTAAAAATCGTGCTTTGGCTTGTGGTGCAGTTGAAGCATATGTTGTCGATGCTCGCGAAGAATTCGCAGATAATTATTGCATGCTTGCATTAAAAGCTAACGCAATGTATGAAGACGTGTATCCATTGGTTTCTGCTCTTTCTAGGCCTTTGATTACTCGCCACTTAGTTAATGCAGCTCATCAATTTGATGCAGATACAATTGCTCATGGTTGCACTGGCAAAGGAAACGATCAGGTTCGTTTTGAAGTTGCAATCCAATCTTTGGATCCAGAATTAAAAGCTATTAGCCCAATTCGAGACTTGTCACTTACTCGTGATGTTGAAATAGAGTTCGCTAACGAGCACAAGCTTCCAATTGAACAGAGCAAGAAAAGCCCATATTCGATCGACCAAAACGTGTGGGGTCGTGCAATTGAAACCGGTTTCCTAGAAGATCCATGGAATGCTCCGACTGAAGAGTGCTATTCTTATACGCAAAATCCTCTTGAATCTCAAGAACCGGATGAAGTTACAATTACTTTTGAAAAAGGTGTTCCAGTCGCAATTGACGGTCATAGCGTAACGCCTTTGCAAGCAATTGAAGAAATGAATGCAAGAGCTGGAGCGCAAGGAATTGGACGAATCGATATTATTGAAGATCGTCTTGTAGGAATTAAATCTCGTGAATTGTACGAAGTTCCAGGTGCTCAAGCTTTAATTGTTGCACACCAAGAGCTTGAAAATTGCTGCCTGGAGCGTGAACAGCACAGGTTAAAGCGTGCTCTTGATAAAAAGTGGGCTGAATTTGTCTATGACGGTCAGTGGTTCTCTCCAGTTGTGCGTTCTCTTAACGCATTTATTAATGAAACTCAAGAGCATGTTTCTGGAGAAATTCGAATGACTATGTATGCTGGCAAAGCTGTAGTTACTGGACGCCGTTCTGAGGAATCATTGTATGACTTTAATTTAGCTACGTATGATTCTTCGGATACATTTGATCAGCGTGCTTCCAATGGATTCATTGAAATCTACGGATTGTCTAGCAAGGTTGCAGCAGCAAGAGATATGCGCGTTGCAAACAACAACTAATACGATATATATAAAAAAGATATAAAGGTAATAAACTATGCACGATGCAACAAAAGCAGCAGCCGCAGAACTAGAAAATAATGAAACTAATAATACTAATCACCCTATTGCATTGTGGGGTGGACGATTTAGTTCAGGCCCTTCAGCAGAGCTAGCGAAACTAAGCAAGTCCACACAATTTGATTGGAGATTAGCGGATGATGATATTGCTGGTTCTAGAGCTCATGCGCATGCGTTGCATCGTGCAGGTCTTCTTAACGAAAAAGAGTATGCTGATTTATCTTGTGCATTAGATGAATTGCAAAAGCGTGTAGATGACGGAACTTTCGCACCCATTGAGGAAGATGAAGATGAAGCTACAGCATTAGAGCGCGGTTTACTTGAAATTGCTGGAAATGATCTTGGTGGAAAGCTTCGTGCAGGTCGATCTAGGAATGATCAAATTGCAGCTTTAATACGTATGTTTTTGCGTAGGCATGCGCGCGTTATTGCATCATTATTGTTGTCAGTTTGCCAAGCGTTGCTGAATCAATCAAAAAATGCAAAAGACGCAGTGATGCCGGGTCGCACTCACATGCAACACGCTCAACCAATTTTGCTTGCGCATCAGTTAATGGCACATGTTTGGCCGCTTTTACGAGATGTAAATCGCTTCATAGATTGGGATTTGCGTGCAGATGAAAGCCCTTATGGGGCAGGAGCTTTGGCAGGCAATACTCTTGGTCTTAATCCAGAAGAAGTAGCTAAAGAGCTTGGTTTTTCTAAAGTTTGCGCTAATTCTATAGACGCAACTGCAAGTAGAGACTTAGTCGCAGAATTTTCATTCATCGCAGCAATGGTTGGCGTTGATATATCACGATTAAGTGAAGAAATTATTATTTGGAATACTCAAGAATTTGCATTTGTTCGTTTAGATGATGCTTATTCAACTGGTTCATCGATTATGCCTCAAAAAAAGAATCCAGATATTGCGGAACTTGCTCGCGGTAAAGCTGGTAGATTAATAGGCGATTTAACTGGTTTAATGGCAACTCTTAAAGGTCTTCCTACTGCTTATGCTCGCGATTTGCAAGAAGATAAAGAAGCTGTTTTTGATCAAATTGACACTTTAGAAGTGCTTCTTCCAGCTTTTGCTGGAATGGTAGAAACTATGAAATTTGATCTAAATAGACTTTATGAACAGTCTTCTACTGGTTTCGCTCTTGCTACAGACATTGCAGAATGGCTTGTAAAAAAGGGTGTTCCATTCCGTAATGCTCATACTTTGTCTGGTTTGTGTGTAAAGCGAGCTGAGGAAATTGGGGGAGATCTTGCTGATTTAAGCGATGATGATTTTTCAAATATTATAAGCGGTTTTGTTGATAGCGCAGAAATTGCGGATATTAGAACAATATTGACTAGTGCTGGATCTGTGTCTGCCAGATGCGGTCGTGGCGGTACAGCCTTTGTTCGAGTTAAAGAGCAAATTTTAGAGGCTGAAAACGCAATGGATAATTATTATAAATTTGCAAATTCAAAAAGCGATGGTTCTGCTTATATCTCGCCTATAAAATAATTTTAAAAATTAGATTATTAGCTGTTACGCTATAGTGCCAAGTATCGTACTTTATGATATTTGGCACTTTTTATTATGCGTGTCGTCATGTGCTGCAAAAATTGAAAGGCTTGTGGACGCGCAAAGCGCCCGATATTTATCGGTATTCTGTATTAAGGAGATACGAATGGCTCAGGTCAGGAACTACAAGGAAGCAGGTTTTGCTTCTTTGTTTGAAGAGCTTAAGTGGCGTGGATTAATTTCACAATCTACTGATGAGCAGCAACTTGCTCAAGCGCTTGACGGAGAACCATTAACGTATTATTGCGGTTACGATCCTACTGCTGCTTCATTGCATATTGGTAATCTTGTGCAGCTTATTAATATGCGTCACTTGCAGGCTGCAGGTCATCATCCTATTGCTTTAGTTGGTGGTGCCACTGGTTTGATTGGTGATCCTCGTCAAAGCGGAGAACGCACTCTTAATTCTAAGGATATTGTGGCTGGCTGGGCTGAACGCTTGCGTAAGCAGATTGGTCGAATTTTGCCTCTTGATGGTGAAAATCCTGTTCGTTTTGTCAGCAATTACGACTGGGTTTCTAAGATGTCTGCTATCGACTTCTTGCGTGATGTTGGTAAGAATTTCCGTGTTGGCACAATGCTTTCTAAGGATATTGTGGCTCGCCGCTTAAATTCTGACGAAGGTATTTCTTTTGCTGAGTTTAGTTATCAAGTTTTGCAAGGCAACGACTTTTTGTACTTGTTTGATAATTACAACGTAACTTTGCAACTTGGCGGTTCGGATCAGTGGGGTAATCTCACTTCCGGCATGGATTTGATTCGTAAGGTTCGCGGCGCATCAGTAAACGTGTTTACTAGCCCAATTATTACAGATAATCAAGGTCGTAAGTTTGGCAAGTCAGAAGGTAACGCCATGTGGCTTGATCCTTCTATGCTTAGCCCTTATCGCTTCTACCAGTTCTGGTTCAATCAGCCTGATGATGAAGTTGTTAAGTTGCTTAAGGTGTTCACTTTCTTGCCAAAAGATGAAATTGAGCGTTTAGCTCAGCAAATTCAGGATGATCCTGGAAGTCGTGAAGCTCAGCGCGTACTTGCGTGGGAAGTTACAAGTTTCGTTCACGGTGAAGATTTAACGAACCAGGCTATTGAAGCTTCTTCCGCTTTGTTTGGACGTGGTGATCTTTGCAATATTGATGAGCAGACTCTTGAAGCTGCTTTAGATGGCGTTAAGGTTAAGGCTGAAGACGGTAGTTTAGATTTCGCTAAGGCTAAAGTTGCAGATCGTGTTGTTGAGGCTGCAGTTGCCGCAGGTCTGTTCCGCACTGTTTCCGAAGCTCGTCGCGCTATTGAAGCAGGCGGTTTGTATCTGAATAATGAACGTGTAAGTGGTGTCGACGATGTGTTAAGTGAGGGCTCTTTCTTGCACGGTCGTTTCGCTTTGCTTCGCCGCGGCAAGAAAGCTATCGGTGCCGTAGAGCGCGCTTAATAAATGTTTGTGATTTATTAAAAAATACATCTGTTGTAAGCTTGCTGCTTGATGTATGCTATAGCTTGCTTACAGCAGATGTTTAGTTGTTTTATGAATATAATTAAAATGTGATTTTGTAATAAAATTGCACATAGATGAGAGGTATGCCAGAATGGGCGAAGAACGCGAACACTCGCGGAGTGGTAAGAAATCTTTTGGTGAACGTGGCGGATTTGGTCATCGCAATGGTGGTAAAAGTAGCGAGCGTCGCGGCGGTTTCCATAAAGATGGTTTCCATAAAGGCGGTTTTAAGAAGGGTGGTTTCCGCCGTAATGATGATGACCGTGAAGAGAGCTTCCACTCTGGCGTAAAGCGTGATGGTGATCGTCGTTTTAACCGTCATGACGATCGTAAAGATGACCGTCGCGGTGGTTTTAAGAAGAATGGTTTTAAGAAGGACGGATTCCGCTCAGAGAATCGCGATAATGATCGTCGCTTTGATCGTAACCGTCATTTTGATCGTGTAGATGATCGTCGTGATGACCGTCGCTCTAGAGATTTTGAACATTCTGGTGAAGAAGGTGGCAACCCACGCTACAAGAAGTTTGATGGTGAGCATCGTTTTAACCATCGTGACGATCGCAGGGATAATCGTCGTGAGAACCATCGCAATGGCGATTTCCATAAAGATTTCCATAAAGGCTCTAAGGGTGGCTTCCGTGATGACCGCAGAGACGATCGTCGCGATGAGCGCAGAGATAATGAGCGTCGTTTTGATCGTCGTGACAATCGCAGAGATGACCGCAGATACGATCGTCGCACAAATTCGCGTAGTAACTTCCGTTTTGAAGATGGTCCACGCCGCAATTCTGACGGAACTGTTTCTTATCCATCTCAAAATCCTTATACAGCACGTCGCCCTGGTGAGCCTAAGATGCCAAAAGGTTTGGAATGGGCAATGCTTTCTAAAGAAGATCGCGAGCGTTTGCGCGGTCTTTCAAAGGAGCATGCTGAAAATATTGGTCTTCATATTCTTGCGGCCTATACTTTGCAAGAAGAAAATCCTGAACTTGCATTAGAACATGCAAAGTGGGCTGCTAAGCAAGCATCTCGTATTGATTTTGCTCGCGAAACTTTAGCTTTTGTGGCCTATCGTCAGGGCGATTACAAGCTTGCTTCTAAGGAATTCCGCACTGCAATGCGAATGAATGGTTACCTCGATTATTTGCCATTTATTGCCGATTGCGAGCGCGGTATGGGAAATCTAGATAAGGCTTTAGAAATTTGCATGTCAGATGAAGCAAAAACCTTAAGAGGAGAAGTAAAAGCCGAAATGTTCCTCGTTTATGCAGGTGTTTTGGCTGATACTGGTCATGCTGATAAGGCTATTGAATTGGTTCATGCAATGGGTCGTTCAAAGGGTCTTCCTGGGGAGTATCGTATGCGTGCAGTTCAAGCAGAACAATACTTCTTGGAAGAAGCCGGTCGTAGTGACGAAGCAATTGAATTAGAGTCTTTGCTTGATAAGCTTGAGCAACAGTATGCTGATGTTGATGACGAAGATATAAATCCTGATGATATTGTTATCGACTATGATTTAGAGCATTTGAATGATGACATGATGGATGAAATTGGCATGAGTGAAGATGATGCTCAATTTGCTCCTGATGAAGATACTGATGAAGAATCTGATGCAACTGAAGATTCTGAAGATTCTGAAGATTTAGAAGAGTCAGAAGAAACAAGTAACTCTGAGAATGCGGATAATACGGATACTATCGAGATGAGTGCTGTTCACTCTGACGAAGAGTAGTTCGTAACATTTGGATATTTGCGCCCGGCTGCTTTTAAGTAAGCCGGGCACTTGCTGCTTTAAGAGTTGATATTTATAAAATAGGCTTAATAAAATTTGAATCTAAATTAAGTGCAGTGATTAGCAAACTTAAATGAGGTATAGTATGCAAGTTGAAACGAAAAAGAATTTTTCTTCATGTAATCGTCCGTTAAGCGATGCATTTCGTTTAGCACTGCTTGATTTAGATGGTGTTGTATATCGTGGTGGAAATGCTGTTGAATATGCGTCTGATTCCATTTTGTTTGCGCAAAAAAATGGAATGGCAATTGAATACACAACTAATAATTCTTCGCGTTTCCAATCTGTTGTTGCAAAACAACTGGAAAGTTTTGGCTTAAAAGTAGAACCATGGCAGATTATAACGTCTTCTGTTGTTGCAGCAAGAATGGTAGCTCGCAATGTTGAGAAAGGATCTAAAGTTCTTGTTCTCGGCGCTGAACATTTGCGTCAAGAAGTGCAACGCGTAGGATTACAACTCGTAGATTCGTGCGAAGATAATCCTAAAGCTGTTATTCAAGGCTGGTATCCTCAAATGACATGGCAAGAAATGGCGGAAGTTTCTTTCGCTGTTGAGCATGGTGCAAAATATTTCGTTACTAACCGCGACTTAACTATTCCAAGAGAGCATGGTATTGCTCCTGGATGCGGTTCCATGATTCAAGCTGTTATTAATGCTACGGGTGTAGAGCCTATTTCGTCTGCTGGAAAACCAGAATCTGCAATGTATGATGAAGCAAGGTTTTTGGTTGCTGCTAATGCTAAGCATGATGATTCTGAATGTGAAGAATACACTGAAAAAGACGAGTATGGGAATCCTGTAATTAGTATTGAGCATTCATTAGCAGTTGGAGATCGTTTAGATACTGATATTGAGGCTGGAACAAGAGGAGGCTATGCTTCATTACTTGTTCTTACTGGAGTTACAGATCCTCGCATGCTTATGCTTGCGCCAAAACATTTGCGTCCAAGTTTTGTTTCTAAAGACTTGCGAGGATTAAACGAATCTCATAACGCTCCTGAACGAGTTAACGGTAGTACTTTTACTTGTGAAGATGCTATAGCAAGAGTTGTGAATAATAATATTATTGAAGTTAATAACACTAACGATTGCAATGCTTTAAGAGCTGCTTGCGCGCTGGCATGGAGCTTGCAAGATTGCGGTGAAAATATGGAAAATTATACTCTTCCGGAGTTTTCCTTATGACTGTGAATGAGGATTTAAGTAAACTTTCAAATAGCAATATTTCACAACGCTTAGATTGCGCTTTGGTTAATCGTGGTTTAGCAGAAAGTAGGACAACTGCTCAGCGTTTAATTCGTGCTGGCGTAGTGAATGTTGACAATCGAAATATTACGAAATCCTCATTTTTAGTAAACGATTCACATACAATAACAATCGACGAATCAAAAAATACGCAATCTTGTATTAGATACGTTTCTCGTGGAGCACTTAAGTTAGAAGGTGCTTTCGAAGCGTTTTCTAAAAATGGTTTAACTACTTCCAAATCAACTAAAGCTCTAGATATAGGTGCATCAACAGGCGGTTTTTGCGACGTTCTTTTGCAAAGAGGTGTTAATTCTGTAATAGCTTTAGATGTTGGTCATGGTCAATTGCATCCAAAAATAGCTAACAATTCACATGTAATTGAAATGAGTGGCGTAAATATTCGAGATGTGTACGAAGAGAACTTGCCATATAAGCCAAATCTTATAGTTTCGGACGTTTCTTTTATTTCTCTAACGCTTGTTATTCCAGTAATTTCTAGAATAGCTCAATTGCATGCAGATATTGTGCTTTTAGTTAAGCCGCAATTTGAAGTAGGAAAAGGAAACCTTGGAAAAGGTGGAATAGTAACTGACGAAACTTTAAGAATTAAAGCTTTAGAAACAATAAAAAGTTGTGCAAACCAAAACGGTCTAAAGGTTATCTCCTCTTGCGAATCTCCTATTGAAGGAACGCATGGCAATACGGAGTACCTTCTTTATGCACGTTACGAGAAATAAATTAATCATTGAATGTTTAGCATTTTTCAATATGTATCCTAACAATTACAATAGTAGTAGTTGTGTTTAAACAGTACGAAGGGGCTGTATATGCAGGAACATTTCGATACTAATTCCGCTTCGTCGGCTCGTCGTGCTCTTGTAGTTACTCACGCTAGGATCGATGTTCATAGTGATGTGGTAAATCAAGTCAAGACTCAACTTATTAAAGCTGGATTCGTTGTTGACGTATTCAACAGTGCTTCTGTGTCTGATTTTGCTAAAAAAACTACTCGTATAGTTGACGAAAATACGGAAATAGTTGTGGTGCTTGGGGGAGATGGCACCATGCTTCAGGCTGCTGAGTTAGTGCATTGTACTACTGTTCCAATTATCGGCATAAATCTTGGTCATGTTGGTTTTTTGGCAGAATTTGAAAGTTTTCAAATTAATGATGCTATTCGTAGGATTGCAAACAAGGATTACACTATTGACAGGAGAATGGAAGCTCATGTAGATGTGTGGCTTCCTGGCGAAAGTGAGCCTTTAAGTGATTGGGCGTTGAACGATATAACTCTTGATCGCGAAGATAGAGGTCGAATGGTAGAACTTTCAATACGAGTAGACGATGTTGAAATGTCATCTTTTGGTTGCGATGGTGTAATAGTTTCAACTCCTACTGGTTCTACAGCTTACGCATTTTCAGCAGGTGGATCAATTATGTGGCCAAATGTAGAAGCATTGCAATTAGTGCCATTAGCTGCTCATGCTCTTTTTGCGCGTCCTCTAATTATTGGTGCTGGTTCTACTTTTACTATTGACATTCTTAATGAATCGTCTTCTGGCGGTTGGATTTGTTGCGACGGTAGAAGACAGCGTGCGCTCCCTCAAGGATCAAGGATTCAAGTTCGTCAATCAAAAGATGAGCTATTATTAGCTAGACTTTCTGGCGCTCCTTTTACGAAGCGTTTAGTTACAAAATTTGATTTGCCAATAGTTGGATGGCGTGAGCACAATAATAATTCTTTAAAATGAATTATTTAAGTAGAAAATAATATTAAATATAGCATTTATAAAACGAGGTACAGCGTGCTTGAAGAGTTAGAAATACGTAATCTTGGGCCAATTTCACATGCGCTTATTACTCCTTCGTCTCACATGACAGCTATTACGGGCGAAACAGGTGCTGGAAAGTCAATGCTTTTAAGTGCTATCAAGCTTATTTCTGGATCGAAAGCAGAAGTTGCAAGGATTTCTCCAAATGCTAAAGAAGCATGGGTTCAAGGCATATTTAGTATTCCTAAAACAAGTGAATTAGTAGATGCTGTTGGCAAATCCGGTATTGAATTAGAGCCTTCAGAAAATGACGAAAATAAATCAGATATGTATGTTTCTCGAACAGTACCACAAGAAGGTCGTTCAAGAGCAACAATTTCTGGTTTCGCAGTACCAAAAACAGTTCTTGAACAAGTATGCTCTCGATTGATAGTGATTCATGGACAAAGTGACCAATTACGCATAGCAACAAATTCAAAACAACGCGAATTGCTTGATACTGTATCTAAAAATAGTGAATTACTTAAGCAATACACATGTGCGTATCAAGCGTGGAAAGATGCTAAAGAAACATGTAATCGACTAGAAAATCAAGCGTCTTCTTCACGCCAACGTGCAGATTACCTTAGAGAATCATTAGCGCGAATACGAGATGTGAATCCTCTCCCTAATGAAGATAAGGAATTGCGTGCAAAAAGAGAAAGAATTGAGAATTCTGCTCAAATTGTCAAAGCAGTGAGCATTGCGCTCGCATCCCTTGATTCCAGTCAAATAGATTATGGTGCTTCAGAATCATCTGAAGATGCTTGTTTTCTTGTAGATAAAGCTTCTCAAGCATTACGAAATATTCGTGTAGATGATTCTTTCAATTCTATTGCAAATCAACTTGACGATATTCATGCTCAGCTTGACGATATCGTAATGCAGCTTGCTCAACAGTTGGATATCGATGTAAGTGAAAAAGATTTAGATGATTTAAATTCTCGTATTCATGATCTTACTGAACTTACTCGCCGCTGGGGTCCTACACTTGACGACGTTTTAGACTGGTCCGAAAAAGCTCAGTTTGAACTTGAAGATTTAGATGATTCTCCTGAAGCTATTGCCAAAGCGCGTGCTAAATGTGCTCAACGATATGATGATGCTCTTAAACTTGCTGAAGAGTTATATAAAACTCGTTTAAATGCAGCTCATGATTTTGGTACTTTAGTTAGTGAAGAATTAAACTCTTTGGCTATGCCAGGTGCTCAATTAATTATCAGTGTAAATAAGCGTTGCGAAGATTTATCTGGTTCTATTTCGCTTGATGCTAACGGATGTGATGATGTAGAGTTTTTGTTCCGACCATTTCCTGCTTCTTCAGATTTGCCTATGAGCAAAAGTGCTTCTGGCGGTGAATTAAGTAGGCTTATGCTTGCAATTGAGCTTGTTGTTGCGAAGTTGACAGATTGCGACGAAGATAATATGACATTTATTTTCGACGAAGTAGATTCTGGTGTTGGTGGTGTTGCGGCAGTAGAGCTAGGTAAACGTTTGGCTCAACTTTCTAAACATGCTCAAGTTATTGTTGTTACTCATTTAGCTCAGGTTGCTTCTTTTGCAGATGCACAATTTGCAGTACAAAAAAATCTTGTTGAAAATGGCGATAATAGCGAGAATAGCTCTTTTGCTAAAGTTGCAAATACTTCTGTTATTGAGCTTAATGATTTGTTGCGTGAGCAAGAGATTGCTAGGATGCTTGATGGAAGTGAATCAAAAACTTCATTAGAACATGCTCGTGAACTATTGAGTGCAAGTAGGAAGATCATTGATGGATTTACAAAATAATTCGTCTATTGTTGCAGCGATTTTTGATTTTGACGGCACGTTACTTGATTCTTTAAGCGTTTGGGACGATATTGATCGAGTAAGTTTTGCGAAACGTGGTATGAGCGTTCCCTCAATCTTTGCTAGTACAACTGCAACAATGAATCCTAGACAAATTGCGGAATATGTTATTAAAAATTACGGGTTCACTGATTCTCCTGAAGATTTGATGAAGGAGTGGTCAGATATGGCTTTTGACGCTTATGCTAATCATCTTCCACTAAGAAAAGGCGCGTATGAATATGTGCATTATTTGCATTCTAATGGTGTAAAGCTTTTTCTTGTTACAACTCTTTCTAAACGCTTGTGTATTCCAGCTTTAAAAAGAGTTGGTATTTTTGATTGTTTTGATTTTCTTCATTTTGGAGAAGATTTATCTGAAAAAGGTAAGCATAGTCCTAAAACTTATACCGATATTGCTAATCAACTTAAAGTAGATCCAGCTGAATGCGTAGTTTTTGAAGATTCTGCTGCAGCTTTATGTTCAGCTCAGCAAGCTGGTATGCAAACATGCGGGATAGTTGATAATTCAAACGTAAAAATTGATTTAGATTCGTCGTTTAATAAGTGCTTAGCAGTATTTTCTGATTTTTCTTTCGCTCCAAAAATCAGCGATATAAGTTGAAAATATGCTATTTGGTTGAGTTGATGAGGTTTCACATACCCCGGGTTTTGTCGCATGCACAAGTGCATGCGGATGGCCATCCATCTCGATTTGACGTTACCGCCAAACTCTAGCAGTCTACCCGAAGACTTGAGCGAGCAGCTCTAAAGCGTCTTCTGCTTGACCTTGCTCCCAATGAGGCTTGCCATGCGGCTTACTGTTACCAGAAGCCCGGTGGTCTCTTACACCGCCGTTTCACCCTTACCCGAACGAAACGTTCAGGCGGTCTATTCTCTGTTGCGCTATCTCTCAGGTCGCCCTGGGCGGACGTTATCCGCCATTGTGCTCTGTGGAGCCCGGAAGTTCCTCAGCCACTCCGAATGAACATTGTGACCGCGGCCATCGTGAAACCTCAACCTTCCTAATTGTAGCAGATAATATTAATATCGTAAAAAATTCATTATTTTATAAGAAATTCCGTAATAAAAGGAGTGTTCAGTAAGGGATTAAAAGAAAACCAACTGAAAGCCTTTAAGCGGGAACATAAGAAATAAAACGACCATACAAGAGTAGAGATACTCTGTGTGGCCGTTTTCTTATACTCAGATACCGAAATAGTATTTGAGATTTTTAGAACAAACCTTGTATTTGAGCTTGTATTAACACTGCAGTAACGCTGGCACCTGTATTAATTAAAAAGTCTTTTAGTCCAACCAATGCTGATTTTAAAATATGCGGTTTCTTCTCTTCTTCAATTTTTAATTTGATGTCAGCTAATAATTCTGTTGCGGTTTCTATATCCTCTTTTGATAAATCAGATTCACTAATACTTTTTTCAACGGCATCAACTACATCCTTAACTTTATCATAGGAAAATGTAACTGTATTCTCACTTCCAGACACTATCTGTACATTATCGGATGGCGAATTGATCACACTTGTATTCCCGTAATAATTATTCACGGTTTGCGGCATGTTCACTGCGGATTCTTTTTCAGTCTCAGAGAAAACCATATTTTCCCCTACAATACCTTCCGATTCTAATTTCAATGTCCATTCTAAAATAGTATTTTTGACTTTTTCTTCAATGTCTTTAACTGCAGTTGTAGGTACATGTAATGCATAATCCATTGGAAGTAGCGAATCAGCCATTTTATCAAACAATGCAAGTTGTTCGCCTGAAAAATCTAAAGTTAATACATTTCCTGAGGACTGACATAAAGAAATGATTTCAGAAATTGAATTTACTAACTTTCTTTCACAAATCTTTTTTTCGTATTCATTATCCTGTATTGAGGTTGGAATCCAACCGCGATAAGGATTGAAAGTTTTTAAACTTCCACGAACCTTTCTATACTCAGGGCAAGATTCTGGGTCAGGATAACCATTTAATTCGTGTTGAATCCATTGATCAAAATCAGCAAGCTTTAATTTTGATGCAATCAAATGTGCTTTGCGTAATATATTAACAACATCGCAATTTGATGACACAATTTCATTCTGTAATTCTAAAACAATACTTCCCATGTTATTCACCATCCTTCTTTCTACCATATAGGGCACTATTCTCAGCAAACATCATAGTTCTTCACATAGAAGCAATAAGGAAAAGGAATAATCTAACTTTCTGAAGTTGTTTCAGAATGCTCCTCAAAATTTTCTACCTGCTCCATCACCTTTGTGAACACTTCAGGACTATACTGTGGCGGATAGCCGTTCTTAACCAAACAAATCTTTATCTTCAATTTTAACTGATTACGCACATTCTGATTGTTGAGCCAGTCCACAAATGAAGACTCGGTATCTATTATTTCCTTAACTTTTTTAGCAAGTGTCTTGCATTTATCGTTTATCACAACACCGTTAACTTCTTTGTCAATGCCATATTCAAACTTATACTGGTCACGAAGAGCAATCAAAATATCATAGAATGCCTTTTCTTCAAAGGTTAATCCTATTTTACGGAAACTCTCACGATTTTCGTTCATCTGACGAAGTATCACTAAAGCTTGTTCAGTTGCAGCCTTAATAATATCTTCTGAGGCAGCTTCCTGTGTTGCCCCGGCTTCTTCAGCAGTAAGGTGCTTACGTCTTTCATGGTACTCATCAATAGTCTTTTCAATCATTTCTTGGAAAGATTTCGCTGCTAATTGGTTAACCCTGCCATATTCCTTTATTTGCTTACGGAGCATTTTGATAAGTAATTCTAACTTTGTAGCAGGCATTTCTACATCTGATAATTTTTCAAAGTATTCAGGAGAGAAGATATCTTCTTCCTCGCCACTTTCAAGAACACTTTCTACCTTATTGTATTTTAATGCCTCTTCAACCATCTTTGATACCACAAGATTCATAGTTTCAGCATCAACATCGCTGGTTCCACTCATTTTACGAACGAAGCCTGCTATAGCCATAAAGCACTGTGCAAGCGCAGATTCTTCTTCGCCCAGATTTCCAGAAGGTTGGCAAATATCAAAAGCACTTCTCATTCTCTTAACAGACTTTAAGAAATATGTCTTAAATGAGACCTGATTAGTTTTTCCGTTTCCTTCTGTCTGCAAGACCTGTGCTGATGTAAAGACATACTCAGCCGCTTTGGAAAGTAATTTATATCTTTCAACAGGGTCACATTTCGTATTAAGGAATGGAGCTAAGTCATAATCTGTAAACAGTGCTTTAAGTATTTCAATCTCCTCCCTGAATGCAGAGGTAGCCTGCTCAACGTCATCCGATGTGGGAGCAACTGATGTATCACCACCGTAAACCTTCATGGCCTCACGCATATTATCGCGAATGCCAATATAGTCGATAACCATACCATATTCTTTGCCGGGATATTTTCTGTTTACACGACTGATAGTTTGAATCAGCAAGTGCTTCTTCAAAGGCTTATCGTTATATAAATATGTAAGTGACGGAACATCAAATCCCGTAATCCACATATCAACTACGATAACAATATGGAAATTAGACTTTTCCTGTTTAAAGGCTGCATCCAGTTCTTCGCAACGTTTATCATTTTTAACTCCACCAAGATAGTTATACATCTCAGCTTCATCATTACTTCCAACACTCGATACCATAGCCATAAATGGCATAGGCTTTAATTCTTTAAGTTCTTCATCTGTTGCAGTAACTCCGTCAGGAGTTTTCTTTTCTTCAAACCATTCCGGATATTTATCCTTGAATTTCAAAAGAAGTGAATATGCAATTTTTCTGCTAGAGCAGACAATCATTGCTTTCTGAATTCTATCTGGGTCACTATCACAAGATGAAATATAATGGTCATGAATATCTATAGCAAGCCTCTCCAAGCGAGAAGGCTCGCCAAGGATAACTTCCATAGAACTCATTGCACGTTTACTGGCTTCAATATCATCATACGTTGCACCATCATCGGCACACTTTTTATAGTAATTTTCAATTTCTTTAGCTTTGGTCTTATCAAGTAACACCTTGGCAATACGAGGATGATACTTAATAGAAACAGTTAGTCCATCTGCGACCGCCTGATCCATAGTGTATCTATCAATTTCCTGACCAAAGGTCTGATATGTTTCGGCAATAGGAGTTCCTGTGAAACCTACAAACGTAGCATGTTGAGGCGGTAAGTTTGCTAGTCAAGGAGTAAAACGACGAAGATTAGCATTTACTTCCGCCCATGCGATAGCTGTCCGTGATTGACAAGTGCTAGCACGCAGACAGAACGGAGATAGCGAACCGCTGAGTGTGTCGCTCTGCTCGTAAAAGCTTAGAAACCTTTGAACGAAAGGGATAATGAAAGCCTTGATTGCAAGGCTTTTTGCTTTATGGTGGGTAAGTATCAGAGTGAGAAAATTTTTGGAATGAGTAGAAGTGATAGCTAGAAATTATCAGTTTCTATTTCCATTTACCCTGTGGGTACGTGTTTGTTTCCATTGACAAGGAGTTTGTGGGAATAGAAATGTACCCACCTTGTTTGAATCAAGTGAAGTGTAGTTGAAGGAAATCTGTTGAAAGCAATACTTCATTTTACCGAATAAGTAATAATTTAGGCAACTTCAAATCGATTAAAAAAAACTATTTTAAAGGTTAAGAGTAGACAAAAATTGTCCACTCTTTTTTGCAAACTCAATTTATCAATAAATGAAATGAGGGAATGTAAAATGAAATATTTTGAGGTTGAGTTAGAAAATCCTGATGAATTTTTAAAACTACAAACAGAAGATTTTGTGAAAGCTAATCGCTTGCTACTAAGGAAGATAATCCAGAGCGTTACAGTCTATGAAGAAAACTTCGTCATATCCTTTAAATCTGGCATCGAATTGGAAGTATGAGTCTCATTCCATAACTTTTATATTGAACATATCATCTTGTTGTGTTATACTATAAATTGATATAAACAAAGATGTAGGAGGAACCGAAACTATGACAGCCTCAATGCGTTTAAGATAAGCTGGCAATAAAAAAAGCAGAATCTATACCCGATGATAGGCTTTTTTGTTGTGCTTATTTATACGATATTGAGCATTCATTAGTTACGGTGAGGATATTGGTTATTTAACTATACCTTTATTTAACTATGTCTTTAATATGAATGTTTCCAAATTGTATGTATGCAGACCAAAAGCCACATTGTGGGGTTTGGCCTGCATTTTTTATTGCCTAGAATGCTATTCAAAATAGAAATTCAAGCAAAATAATATGCAGGAGATAATATAAATGGAAAAATACAACAATTGGAAACGAAAATTTTATGCAATATGGGCAGGGCAAGCAGTATCATTAATCACTAGTGCCATCCTGCAAATGGCGATTATTTTTTACCTTACAGAAAAAACAGGATCTGCGATGGTCTTGTCTATGGCTTCATTAGTAGGTTTTTTACCCTATGCGATTTTGGGACCTGCCATTGGTGTGCTAGTGGATCGTCATGATAGGAAGAAGATAATGATTGGTGCCGATTTAATTATCGCAGCAGCTGGTGCAGTGCTTGCTATTGTTGCATTCTGTATGGAGCTACCTGTCTGGATGATTATGATAGTATTGTTTATCCGTAGCATTGGAACAGCTTTTCATACCCCAGCACTCAATGCGGTTACACCACTTTTAGTACCAGAAGAACAGCTAACGAAATGCGCAGGCTATAGTCAGTCTTTGCAGTCTATAAGCTATATTGTTAGTCCGGCAGTTGCAGCACTCTTATACTCCGTTTGGGATTTAAATGCTATTATTGCCATCGACGTATTGGGTGCTGTGATTGCATCTATTACGGTAGCAATTGTACGTATACCTAAGCTGGGTAATCAAGTGCAAAGTTTAGAACCAAATTTCATAAGGGAGATGAAAGAAGGAGTTGTGGTTCTGAGACAAAACAAAGGATTGTTTGCCTTATTACTCTTAGGAACACTATATACTTTTGTTTATATGCCAATCAATGCACTATTTCCTTTAATAAGCATGGAACACTTTAATGGAACGCCTGTGCATATTTCTATTACGGAAATTTCCTTTGCATTTGGGATGCTAGCAGGAGGCTTATTATTAGGAAGATTAGGGGGCTTCGAAAAGCATGTATTACTAATAACAAGTTCATTTTTTATAATGGGGACCAGTTTAGCCGTTTCGGGAATACTTCCTCCAAATGGATTTGTAATATTCGTAGTTTGCTGTGCAATAATGGGGCTTTCGGTGCCATTTTATAGCGGTGTGCAAACAGCTCTTTTTCAGGAGAAAATTAAGCCTGAATATTTAGGACGTGTATTTTCTTTGATCGGAAGTATCATGTCACTTGCTATGCCAATTGGGTTAATTCTTTCTGGATTCTTTGCTGATAAAATCGGTGTAAATCATTGGTTTTTACTATCAGGTATTTTAATTATTGGCATTGCTATAGTTTGCCAAATGATAACTGAGGTTAGAAAATTAGATTTAAAATAAACAATATTGGAGGAATATTTATGTATCTTATTTTCATGTAACTCTTCCTGCTAAAATCGCAGGGTTTTCCCTGCATACAAGCAAATGAAAGCATGCGATTATAGACAGGAGGAAATGTTATGGAATTAATATTAAAAGCAAAAGACATTCGTGTGGAATTCAAAGGACGCGATGTTTTAGATATAAATGAATTAGAAGTATATGATTATGACCGTATTGGTTTAGTAGGAGCAAATGGTGCTGGAAAAAGCACTTTACTCAGGGTACTTTTAGGAGAATTAACTCCCCCAGGATGTAAAATGAATCGTCTGGGTGAACTTGCCTATATTCCCCAGTTGGACGAAGTAACTCTGCAGGAGGAAAAAGATTTTGCACTTGTAGGCAAGCTAGGTGTTGAGCAATTAAATATACAGACTATGAGCGGTGGTGAAGAAACAAGGCTTAAAATAGCACAGGCCTTATCGGCACAGGTTCATGGTATTTTAGCGGATGAACCTACGAGCCATTTAGACCGTGAAGGAATTGATTTTCTAATAGGACAGCTAAAATATTTTACAGGTGCACTGTTAGTTATTAGCCATGACCGCTATTTTCTTGATGAAATAGTAGATAAAATATGGGAACTGAAAGATGGCAAAATCACTGAGTATTGGGGAAACTATTCTGATTATCTTCGTCAGAAAGAGGAAGAACGTAAGAGCCAAGCTGCAGAATACGAACAATTTATTGCGGAACGTGCCCGATTGGAAAGGGCTGCGGAGGAAAAGCGAAAACAGGCTCGTAAAATAGAACAGAAGGCAAAAGGTTCTTCAAAGAAAAAAAGTACTGAAGACGGAGGGCGTTTAGCTCATCAAAAATCAATAGGAAGTAAGGAAAAAAAGATGTATAATGCTGCTAAAACCCTAGAGCACAGGATTGCGGCCTTAGGAAAAGTAGAAGCTCCGGAAGGCATTCGCAGAATTCGTTTCAGGCAAAGTAAAGCATTGGAGCTCCATAATCCATACCCTATAGTCGGTGCAGAAATTAATAAAGTATTTGGGGATAAGGCTCTGTTTGAAAATGCATCTTTTCAAATTCCGTTAGGAGCAAAAGTGGCGTTAACTGGTGGTAATGGAATCGGAAAAACAACTTTAATCCAAATGATCTTAAACCATGAAGAAGGAATTTCTATTTCGCCTAAGGCAAAAATAGGTTACTTTGCACAGAATGGTTACAAGTACAACAGTAATCAGAATGTTATGGAGTTTATGCAGAAGGATTGTGACTACAATATATCAGAAATTCGTTCAGTGCTAGCATCTATGGGGTTCAAACAGAACGATATTGGAAAAAGTTTATCTGTTTTAAGCGGTGGAGAAATTATAAAATTGTTGCTTGCTAAAATGCTCATGGGTAGATATAACATCCTAATAATGGATGAACCCAGTAACTTCCTTGACATACCAAGTTTAGAGGCTTTGGAAATACTAATGAAGGAGTACACCGGAACTATCGTGTTTATCACCCACGATAAACGATTACTCGAAAATGTAGCAGATGTAGTTTATGAAATTAGAGATAAGAAAATAAATCTGAAACATTAAATTTAAGGTAGTCGCTGGTCAGTATAGTCTGTTCTGGTTGGCGACTCCATTGTTAAAGAGTATAAAGACTTTAGATTTTATGAATATTAAAAATAGGAACAGTCAATTGAACTGCTCCTATTTTTCTGCTAAATATATTGTAGTTTTCTTATATGTATAATGATAGATTAGCGGATTCTCATCTACGGTACTTACTTCAAATATGAAGAAGTGATCGCGGTTACCTGCATATTTGTTTTCTAACGCTTTTAGTGCGAGTAGGTTATCTCCATGTATGAGCATGTTTTCTGTATTAGGATCATTTTTGCAGTTTGATTTTTCTTTATCCTCAACTAGAATCCTAGGCTCTATTTTGATTTCTTTATCCTTACCAAGCCACGTAAGTTCCAGTTTTTGATTATTAGCCATTACTTTTCATCCTCCGCTATAAATTCCAAAATATCGTTGGGCGTGCAGTGTAAAGCTGTGCAGATACCTTCCACTTTTTCCAGTGATATATATTGCCCAGTGCGTAGTTTCGTAATAATGTTGGCGGAAATATTGCTCATTCTCATTAAGTCCTGATTGGAAATATCTTCTTCAATCATGCGATGTAATAGTTTTTTATAACTAACAGCCATAATTCCCTCCTTATTTTAATAGTTAAATATTATCACGATTCTGTGAGTATATCAACGATATAAAGAGCTAGCCACTCTGGAATATAGCAGATTAAAAAAGTCTCCTTTGCTATTCATTCAAGGCAAATGCCTAATGAATGCTTAGGAGATTTTTATTGTCAAAAATTTTTTCTAAAACCGTCAGATTACACCCTCTTTCATGGCTACCAAGTAGAAGACCAAAAAAACTTTTTAAGACAGGTTAAAAAGTCGGCTTTTTCTTTTGCCTGTGATGTAGAAGGGATAAGCCTTCTAGAAAAGGAGGATCAAATATGGATCTAGAGAAACTGCCAAAAGCACTAAAGAACAAGAATATCTTTTGTTCATGGAAGTACGAGCAGCAAGAAAACGGTAGGCTCACTAAGCCGCCTTATAACCCCATAACGGGAAAGAAAGCAGCTACAGACAACTTAAGCGATTTCACCTCGCTTGATGATGCCATGAAAGTAAAAGACCAATACGACGGAATTGGTATAAAGCTTGTTGATAACCTCTTAGGCATCGATTTAGACCACTGCATCGATAATGGCATCATTAAAGACTGGGCAAAAGAGATTATTGCCCATTTCAAGCACGCTTATATCGAATACAGCCCAAGTAAGCATGGCTTTCATATCTTGCTTCTGTTTAACGGCGCATACGATAAAAAGTCTTATTACATCAAGCATGGGGATATTGAGGTTTACAGCGCTCTAGCTACGAATCGCTATCTAACAGTTACGGGCGACGTGTATCAGGAAGGCGAGCTTTTAGAAGACGATGAAGCCATCATGTGGCTTTTAGACACGTACATGAAGCGAAACATAAACACTCATGAAAAAGAAAATAACGCGTGTACAAGGTCATATTTAAGCGATACATCTGTTATTGAAAAAGCTGGCAACGCCATAAATGGAGCTAAATTTACAGCACTTTGGCATGGTGACATTTCGGCTTACCCTTCTCATAGCGAAGCAGATGCCGCGCTTGTGTCTATTCTTGCCTTTTACTGTGGCGGTAACAAGGAGCAAATAGACCGACTTTTTCGTAAGTCTGCTTTATTCCGTCCTAAGTGGGATGAACACCGTGGCGCGGATACTTATGGCAACACAACCATTCAGAAAGCTGTTTCTAAATGTCATACCTTCTATGAGCCTTTCCATAATGCAAGTGCTGAGGAAGACTTTGATGATCTCTTATCTAAATTACAGGAACTAAAGCCTGATGAAAATATACGATATCGCAACGGTGATTTAGGTAATGGCAGATTGTTTGCTGATATTTTCCAAAACATTCTGCACTATGTACCGGAGCGCAAAATGTGGTTCATCTTCGATGGTGTACGTTGGACTTGCGATATTGGAACGCTTAAAACGATGGAACTATGCAAGGATTTAGCTCTTTCTCTTATACGTTATGCTGGTGTCATTAAAGACGAGAGAACCCGTTCCATGCTTGTTGAGTATTGGAACAAATGGAGCAGCCGTCGTAACCGTGAGATTTATATCAAGGAAGCTCAAAGCGTTTACCCCATTTCGATGGAAGCGTTCGATAAGAACATTTATCTATTTAACTGCCAAAACGGAACTTTAGACCTTCAGCACGGTGTATTTCGCAAGCACTTAGCAACAGATCTTATTACCAAAGTATCACCTGTGTTTTATGACCCGAAGGCAAGAAGTGAACGTTTTCGCCAGTTTGTCGATGAAATTATGAGCGGAGATTGTGAGAAAGCCTTGTATCTTCAAAAGTCATTAGGCTATGCGTTAAGCGGTGATACACGCTATGAGTGCATGTTCTTTCTTTTTGGAGAAAGCACAAGAAACGGTAAAGGCACACTCATGGAAAGCGTTCTGTCTGTGATGGGCGATTACGGAAAAGCGGTACGCGCGGAAACCATTGCTCTAAAGAAGAACCCTAATAGCTCACAGCCGACCGAGGATGTAGCACGCCTTGCCGGTGTTCGCTTTGCCAATATATCTGAGCCGAGCCGAGGACTATTCCTTAATTCAGCCCAAGTTAAATACATGACGGGAAGTGATACCTTAAACGCTCGATTCCTGCATGAGAACAGTTTTGACTTTAAACCACAGTTCAAACTGTACGTGAACACCAATTATCTGCCCGTCATCAGCGATATGACAGTGTTTAGTAGCGACCGCATGCAGATTATTCCCTTTAACAGGCATTTTGAAGCGTGGGAACAGGATAAAACCTTAAAGGCGGAGTTTTCTAAAAAAGAGGTGCAAAGTGCCATTTTAAACTGGCTTCTTGAAGGCTTTACCCACCTCCGAGATGAAGGCTTTAAGCCGCCTAATAGCGTTCTTGATGCCATTTTTAGTTATGCCCACGACAGTGACAAGATGGCACAGTTTGCTGAAGATGTACTCGTTAAAGACCAGAGCTCTGAGATTCGAACGGCAGTTGTATACGACCACTACAAGAAGTGGTGCATTGATAACGGCTGTTTTTCTGAGAACAGCAGAAACTTCAATCAGGAATTAAGAAAATTTGCCGAGGTTGTAAGAAAGCGTCCCAATACAGGCGGAGAAAAAACCACGCTTCTTAAAGGCTACAGGCTTAAAAGTGAGTTTAGCGATTTTTTAAGTGGCAACTAGTGGCAGTTAATAACCTATATCCCCATATAACCCTATAAGGCAATAACGAAATTTAACTGCCACATCATGCCACGTTTAAGGAGGTGGTGCCTATGATTGCGTAATTCGTATCGCAAACCTGTGTTGAACATGAAGAAGAAATACTATCATGCACAAATCAAAATACTGAAATGATTTCAGCTTTTTGACAACATTGAAGAAAGAAAACCTGCCTAGGTACTGTGCTGTTAGAAATTTATTCGCATACTACTTTCTGAACCTAACCCCCTAGGGGGGGTCAAATCTCTAAAGAGTACCCCTTCGGGAACGGGCGCAGGGTCTTGCGTGCAAAAACAGCGAATTCAAAAGGGTAAATGGGCAAAATCAAGCAAATTACTGCAGCAATTGCAGAAAACAGTAATGAAAGGAACTAACAATTATGATTAACAGAGATATTGAAAAAGAAATGAAACTAGCAAGTCAGGACTACCACAACACGTTTTGGAACGTACTGCGCGACGCAAATGGTAATGCGAACAATATTGCAGGAAAACTGCGCCACATTCATACAGGTGCATATGATTTGCCGACTTCTTCTCTAGCAAAACTCGAAGCAAAACTTGCAAACAAAAGTAATCTTAGAAAACTGTGTACAGTGGTAAAAGCACACTCCCAAGCAAGTAAATTGTTCATCTATGAAGCCTCACCGTTCACCAAATGGATGAAAGATTATGACACAAGCATCATGACGTATATGCCTATTAAAGATGGTTTTAAGCGTATTGATGTAACGGAGTATACCCTAGTTAACCTCATTCGTTTGGGTACGGATTTTGCAGCTGACCTTGACTTTGATATCGAAGAGTTCATAACAAGCGAATTGACAAAGCAATTCATATTGAGTGAGTCAGAAGCTTTTATAAATGGTGATGGAATAACTAAACCGACAGGAATTTTATCAGATACATCAGGTGCTGAGGTTGCTGTGCAAGCAAAAGAGATTTCCGCAGATGCCATCAAACGTTTATTCTTCTCGCTAGATAGTAAGTATCGAGAAAATGCCACGTGGCTTATGAATGATGAAACTGCTCTTTATCTTCAAACCTTAAAGGACACTACCGGATCATACATCCTATCTGATTTTGATGGCAACTTAATGGGCAGACCTGTGGTCATTGACAATGCCATGCCTTCTTCTCAAAAGGGAGCGAAAGTTATCGCCTTTGGTGATTTTTCCAACTATTGGATTATCGAACGCCATAACCCAACCATCAAGGTTCTAAACGAAATATTTTCTCTTATAGACCAGATAGGTTACCTCTCTTTTGAGTATTTGGATGGGAAACTGGTACATCCTGAAGCAATTAAAGTATTGCAACTTTCTTAAAAAAGAGGTCAAAATGCATGGATGAACAAATTAAGGATACACCGGTAAAAACCGAAGTGTTAAGAATCGGAAATACTGAATTTACGGTTCACTCTCTTGAAAGCAAGAGTGCTAAGAAAGGTGTCAAAGACCTAATCAAACACCTTATTTTAAGCAATTTAAACCATGTAATAGAAGCTAAATAACTTGATAAATTCTGAGTTATACGGGAATATATACTGACCGCTTGAAGGCTGTCGGAAAGGAGGAAAACAGATGAATAAACTAAATAGACAGCCTTCTTATACTCTAGATAATGTAGGCAAGATAACGGCACTTTACTGCCGTTTATCCAAAGACGATGAATTACAAGGTGACAGCAATTCCATCATCAATCAAAAGAGCATGCTGAAAAAGTATGCCGAGGACAATCATTTCAACAATCTTATGTTCTTTGTAGACGATGGCTACTCGGGTACTAATTTCCAGCGACCTGATTGGCTTAAATTAACTGCTCTCATTGACGAAGGAAAGATTGGAACCATTATCGTCAAGGACATGTCACGCTTGGGTAGAGATTATCTGCAAGTTGGTATGTATACAGAGATGGTATTCCCTAACGCTGATATTCGCTTTATTGCAATAAATAACGGCGTAGATAGCAATAATCAGTCAGACAACGACATGACACCTTTCATCAACATCTTCAATGAGTTTTATGCTAAAGACACAAGCAGAAAAATAAAAGCTGTGTTTAAAGCAAAAGGACAAAGTGGGAAGCCGCTCTGCATCAATCCTCCTTACGGATATCTTAAGGATCCTGAAGATAAAAATCATTGGATTGTAGATGAAGAAGCTGCCAGTGTAGTGCGTGAAATCTTTAGACTCTGCGTTAATGGGTATGGGCCTAGCCAGATTGCCAATGAGCTAATCAAAAGGAATATTCCAACACCTTCTGAGCATTTTTTCTCTCTTGGTATTAAAATTCCTTCCGCGAAATCGGAGATTAAGGGAGTCTGGAATCAAAAAACTATCTCTAATATGCTTGAAAAGCAAGAATATCTTGGGCATACGGTCAATTTCAAAACAAGAAAGAAATCGTACAAGTGCAAGAAAACATTATTGAATCCCAAAGAAGACTGGCTAATTTTCAAAAACACACACGAAGCAATTATTGACCAGGAAACTTTTGACATAGTTCAACGTATAAGAGATGGTAGACGAGTGCGTGCCAATCTTGGAGAAATGCCAGTGTTATCAGGAATGCTATTTTGTGCGGATTGTGGTAACAAGCTTTATCAGGTTCGAGGAAAAGATTGGAGCCATGATAAAGAATACTTTGTCTGTGCTACCTATCGTAAGCAAAAAGGCAAATGCTCATCACATCAAATTAGAAATATTCAGATCGAAGCAATACTGCTTCACGAGCTTAGAACTATTACTTCATTTGCCAAACAGCACGAAGAAGAGTTCGTGGGACTTGTGATGAAGAAAAGCGAGAAAGAACTAACCCAAAAGTTAAAGTCCTCTAATAGGGAACTCGAGCAAGCAAAAGCAAGAATTAGCAAACTTGACACAATTGTTCAGCATCTCTATGAAGACAACTTAGACGGTAAAATTTCTGATGAACGATTTAAGAGCATGTCTGAGTCCTACGACAAGGAACAAGCTGAACTGAAAAGCAAGATTGAATCCCTTGAAGCCTTTATTTCTAAAGCGCAAGAGGAATGTCTCAACGTAGATTCTTTCTTGAAATTAGTACGACAATACACAGATATACAAGAACTTAATGCAGAGATCATTCGAACCTTTGTAGATAAGATTTATGTTGAAAAATCTGAAAAGGTAGCAGGTACAAGAACCAAGAAACAAACCATATGGATACAGTGGAATTACATAGGTGCAGTTGATATTCCACTCCATAAGTAAAATCGGCGTAGCCGGTAGTAATACCGATTACGCCGATAATTTTTTTAGGAATTAAATCCCTAAGTGAACGCCCCTAACGTTAATTTTTTTATTTTAATTTAATAAATTGCTAGGTTTGTATGGATTTAGCAGATATAATAGAAGAACCGACGGCATCGTGGCAGTCGGGTTGTACAAATCGAACTTAAGGTTCGAGTCTATATGGGGAGGTTTCGCATGGAAATCGTCATTACTGGTCGTCATACGCAGATTAATCAAAGGTTCCGTGACGTTGTAGAAAGTAAGATGAATCGTGTGACCGCCATTGCGCCTGATGCGCAGCGCGTGCAAATCGTGCTGACTCATGAAGGCAATCCAAGGCAGGCTGACACAGCAAAGCGAGTTGAAATTACTGTTGTTGCAGGAAGCACAGTGATTCGCGCAGAAGCTTCTAGCACTGATCAATTTAGCGCATTAGATATGGCACTTGATAAGTTGACGCTTCGTTTGCGTCGTACTCGCGATCGTCGTAAGGATCATCGTCGTGGATATACGGAAATGACTCCTGTAGATATGGGTCCTGTAGAGCCTGAGATTGAGACTACTGTTGAAGAGCCAGAAGAAAATGAGGTTAATAGCGCAGATGCCGCTGTTGCTTCCGATTTAGGTCCTGGTGAATCTGTGGAAGTAAGTGTTGGCGACACTCCTATTGTGATTCGTCGTAAGCTACATATTGCAGAGCCTATGAGCATAGATGAGGCTTTGTATGAGATGGAGCTTATTGGACATGATTTCTTCCTGTTTGTAAACAAAGAAACTATGAGACCATCTGTAGTATATCGCAGACATGGTTGGAGCTATGGCGTGTTTGAAATTGATACACCTGAAAATGTTGCTAAGCAAAAGTAATGGTTAAAAAACACGTCTAAAATGCGCGAATAAGTGCGCGTGCCCGTCTAGCACAATGTTGGGCGGGCATTTTTATGTAATAATCAGACTCGCTAACTTATAAAAATCGTAGCCGTCGCGTAATATAGGCACAGTTTACGTCTATGTTGGCTAGGCCGTCGTCATAGACATGACCTAAGGGAGCAAAACGTGGTAGATATCGTCGATAAAGCCTTGCGTATGGGTGAAGGCCGTCAATTGAAGCGCCTTGAGAACGTAGCAAAGGCTGTGAATGCGTTGGAAGATGAAATTTCCGCGCTTTCCGATGAAGAATTGAAGGGTCAAACTGCTAAATTCAAGCAGCGTTTAGACAATGGTGCAAAGCTTGATGATTTGATGCCTGAAGCCTTCGCTACTGTGCGAGAGGTTTCAAAGCGTACGCTTGGCCAGCGTCATTTCGATGTGCAGCTTATGGGTGGCGCTGCATTGCATTGGGGCAATATTGCAGAAATGAAAACTGGTGAAGGTAAAACGTTGGTTGCTACTTTGCCAAGCTATCTGAATGCTTTGGAAGGCAAAGGTGTGCACGTTGTTACAGTCAACGATTACCTTGCTAGCTACCAGAGCGAGCTTATGGGTCGTATTTATAGATTCCTTGGCATGAGTGTTGGATGCATTATTACAGACCAGCAGCCGCCAGAGCGTCGTAAGCAATACAATGCTGATATTACTTACGGTACAAATAATGAGTTTGGCTTCGATTACTTGCGCGATAACATGGCGTGGGAAAAGAGCGAACTTGTGCAGCGCGGTCATCACTATGCAATTGTCGATGAGGTCGATTCCATTCTTATCGATGAAGCTCGTACGCCACTTATTATTTCAGGTCCTGCTGAAGGTGATGTAACTCATTGGTATCGTGAATTTGCAAAGCTTGTTTTGAAGCTTACTCGCGATGTTGATTACGAGATTGATGAAAAGAAGAAAACCGCAGGTATTCTTGATCCTGGCATTGCAAAAATTGAGGATTACTTGGGCATCGATAACCTTTATGAGCCAAGCAATACAGCTCTTATTGGTTATTTGAATAACGCTTTGAAAGCTAAGGAGCTTTTCCTTCTAGATCGTGACTATGTTGTCACAAACGGCGAAGTTTTGATTGTCGATGAGCATACTGGTCGTGTTCTTCCAGGTCGTCGTTATAGCGAGGGCTTGCATCAAGCAATTGAAGCTAAGGAAAACGTGGAAGTTAAGGCAGAAAATCAGACTTTTGCTACTATTACTTTGCAAAACTATTTCCGCATGTACGACAAGCTTGCTGGTATGACTGGTACTGCTGAGACTGAAGCTGCAGAGTTCATGGGAACTTATAAGCTTGGTGTTCTTCCAATTCCTTCCAACCGTCCAGTAATCCGTAAAGATAAGGACGATTTGATCTTCCGCACAAAGAAGGAAAAGCTTACTGCTATTGTGCGCGATGTTGCTGAACGTCATGCAAAGGGTCAGCCTGTGTTGCTTGGTACAGCTTCTGTTGAATCTTCTGAGATTCTTTCTTCACTTCTTGATGTTGCTCGCATTCCTCACCAGGTTTTGAATGCTAAGCAGAATGCTAAGGAAGCTGCTGTTGTTGCTGTTGCTGGTCGTAAGGGTGCTGTAACTGTTGCTACTAACATGGCAGGTCGTGGTACTGATATTATGCTTGGCGGCAATGTTGAGTTCCTTGCAGATGCTAAGTTGAAGGCTGAAGGATATTCTCCAGATGATACTCCTGAAGACTATGAGAAGCGTTGGCCAGGCGTTTTAGCTGAAGTTAAAGAGCAGGTTAAGGACGAGCACGAAGAAGTTAAGAATCTTGGTGGCTTGTATGTGCTTGGTACTGAGCGTCACGAATCTCGCCGTATTGATAACCAGCTTCGAGGTCGTTCTGGTCGTCAGGGCGATCCTGGCGAATCCCGCTTCTACTTAAGCTTGGAAGATGATTTGATGCGCCTGTTCAACACTCAGCTTGTTGCTCGTGTTATGGCTAAGGGATTGCCAGAAGGCGAACCAATTGAGTCTAAGTACGTTTCTAACGGTGTGCGCACGGCACAGAAGACTGTTGAAGCTCGTAACTTTGAAATGCGTAAGAACGTTTTGAAGTATGACGATGTTATGAATAAGCAGCGTACTGTGATTTATGCAGAGCGTCAGATGGTTCTTAAGGGTGAAGATATTCACGAGGACATCTTGAAGTTCATCAGTGACACCGTAGAAAGCTATGTGCGCGGAGCAATGAAAGGTTCTGATAAGCCAAAGAATTGGGATTTGGATGGCTTAAAAGATGCTCTTAACTCTGTAATGCCTGTAGTTCTTGATTGGGATCAAGTACGTGAAACAATCGTTAAGCTTAAGGGTGAAAAAGCTGTTACTGCTTTGCGCGATTTGATTGTCGACAGTGTAGTAAAAGTTTACTCTATTGTAGAAGATGGTCTTGGTGCTGATCCACTTCGTCAAATTGAACGTCGCGTTGTTCTTTCTGTTCTTGATCGCAAGTGGCGTGAACATCTTTATGAGATGGATTATTTGAAGGATGGTATTGGTCTGCGTGGTATGGGTCAGCGTGATCCTCTTGTTGAATACCAGCGTGAAGGCTACCAGATGTACAATTCAATGATTGAGGCAATTAAGGAAGAAAGCATTCAGCTTCTATTCCACATTGATATCAATCAGATTGCTTCTACTGAAGATATTTCTTCTGACGATGAGCTTGATGAAGATGTTGCACAAGCTTCATCTGAGGTAGATGCTGAAGATCAAGCTGCTGGTATTGTTGGTCCTGCACCTTTGAGCCATGCTGAGGGAGATGTTCCATTGAGCATGCGACCAAAGAATGAAGAATGGAAGACTCCATGGTCTGATGGACGTACATTCCCAGGAACAAATAAGAATGACGAGTGCCCATGCGGTTCTGGTCGTAAGTACAAGCTTTGCCATGGTCAAAACGAAGCTGAAAATGAAGCTGAGTGACTTGAAAGCTTACTAAAGTAAATAAATAAAAGGCGGTGTGATCAAAATCATGCCGCCTTTTATTATATTCGATTGATTACTAGCTATACTCGAGCTCCATCTCCATAATCGCTGTAATCTTCTTTATACGGATCAGATTTTTTGCGATTCATAAGTAATCCTGCTCCACTAAGTAGCATTAATAAGCCGCATATAATGCCAACAACGTTCGCTATAGCGGGAATAAAAGCACTTACAATAACACCGAATACACCTATAACAAATAGAATCCACAAAACTACATTAACTAAAGATACGTTATAAAATTGTGGATTTGGAGGCACAAAATCATCGCCATATGCTTCCATAGTCTTATCTAAATCAAGCCAACTTGTGCGAGTATTATCACGAGGACCTTTAGCAGTTATGATTGTGTGAGAATCTTGCATTCTAGTAGGAATAATATAAGATTTATGGCTACTTAGATTTTTTAAGTTAAATTTATTTTTTATTACACTTTTTTGATTTTTAGAATTATTGTCGCTTGCTATAGTGTTGCGCTCTTTCTTTTTTTCTTCTTTCTGAGCGTGCTTTTCAAAACTTTTTGCGCTACGTGAATTAGCAATATCGTTCATGTCGTCAGAATGTTCTGCAACAAAAGATGACCATTCGTCATCAAAATCTCCGTTGTTTTGTTTTTGATTATTCTTTAACGATTCTGACATTAACTCGTCGTCACGGCGAGGGTCGTTGGTATTCTTAGAAGAAGTCATGAACTATACTGTAGCAAGTCTTCCTGATTCTATGCTTAAAATGTTCGAAATTGGACTTGCAAGAAAGGATATGGTATGTTGTACTGGTTCTTCGTGAAGGGACTTGGGGGTATTGCCCGCATGAGGATTCATCCATCAGCGCAAGGTGTTAAAAATGTTCCTAAAAAAGGTGGAGCTATTATTGCTGCAAATCATCTTGCTGTTATTGATGACGCGCTTCTGCCATTGACTTGTCCTCGTATGATTCACTTTATGGGTAAAGCAGAATATTTTGAAGGCAAAGGTTTAAAGGGTCGTTTCAAGAAGTGGTGGTTTACTTCTGTGGGCGTTTTCCCTGTAGATCGTTCTGGAGGTGCAAAATCGCTTGGTGCTTTGAATCATGCTCGTGAAATATTAGAAAAAGGTCAGCTTTTTGGCATTCATATTGAAGGCACAAGAAGCCCAGACGGTCGTTTATATCGTGGACATACTGGTGCTGCACGTCTTGCTCTTGAAACAGGTTGCCCGATTATACCTGTTGCAATTATTGGAACTAGAGAATTACAAGTGCATGGTCAAGTTATTCCAGCAAAAGGCAAGACTAAGGCGATTTATGGCGAGCCTATTCAAGTAGAGCGTGTTCGCAACGAAAGCGAGATTACTCACGAGCGTTTACGCGAAATTACAGATAAAGTGACTAAGTCTATTCAGCAAATGAGTGGTCAAGAATACGTTGATGAATATGCTCAAACCGTAAAAGAACGTATGCGCCAAAAACGTGAAGAAAGTAACGAAAATAAATAATATAATGCTGATTCTAATGCTATTAACTTAGCGTTATTAGATATTTAAATTTTATTTATATTCAAATATTTAAGCGGCGAAAGTTATTTAGCTTCCGCCGCTTTTATAATACTTAAAACACGCTTATATTACTGTAAGAGTAATAACAGAAGGATTTCCATTAGAATCCTTCAATGGCACTTCACTTCCAGCTCCAGGGGATTGGAAGCGCACTACGTGCATTAAATCACCAAGTGGAGCAGAAATACGAACTTTCAGACCTAGATTTTCAATAATCCTTCTAGCTTCATCACTGCTCTTTCCGCAAACGTTTGGCAATGTAACAGTTTTTGGACCTTTTGAAACAACAACATTAACACTATCGCCCCAATGTAAGTCAGAACCAGCTTCAACGGAAGCGCGGATAATCTTACCCTTTGCTACAGTATCGCTATTTTCTTCTTCGTACTTTACATCCAGCTTAGCGTCAGTTAAAGCTGAATCAGCTTCACTCTTTGTTTTCCCAACAATATCTGGCATTTGCACAGGCTTAGGTCCCTTAGAAAGTAAAACACTTACTTCTTCGTTATGGTTCATGCGTGTGCCAGGTTTAGGGTTAATATCAATTAAGCTGCCAGATGGTATATCTATAGAATACGTGTCTCCTGACTTATCGTGAACAATATTAGTAAAGCCTGCTTTACGCAATGTTTTCAAAGGATTTTTGCCATTGTAAGTTTTTGGATCTGTAATATCATCCGGGATTGTAGCCTTACGAATTCCACGCGAAATCACAACATTAAGAGTGCTATTATTGTGCTTTTGGATATGGCTGCCGACGACATCAGGATTTGTTGAAACTACTTTTCCTTCTGGCACATCGTCACTATAATCTTTTGAAACTTTGTAAGGAATTCCAGCAATTTTAAGCGTGTGCTCATATTGTTGCCAATTTACATCAGTTATTTTGCAAGATGCATAATTTTTGCATTGAAGATCGTCAGGCTTAGGCAGCGTCCAATAACTGCCAGGACCTAAGAAATACCAAAAACCACCAATAGCAGCAATTGCTAATACTCCAGCTGTGCTTAAACCTGCAATAAGGAAAACACGCTTTTTAGAAGAACGATTAGGCTTGTTTGCTAAGTTTTTTGTCTTATTTGACATGCCAAACGGTTTTGTTGCATTTAAGTTGTTGTTAAAATTGCGAGAGCTAATAGCAATTGTTGGCATATTGCTATCGTCAAATTCTTCTAAAGGATTATCTTGCGAATTGTATGACACATCTTCTGCATTAGTAGCATGCCATTGCATAGCTTGTGTTTTTTGAAGATTATTAGCATCGAAAGCACTGTCGGATTTCGCTAGTGAATTGTCTATTGCTACATTATTGACTTCAGAATTATTTAAATCATTATTCGTGCGTGAATCGAGTTCACTTACAGAATTATCTCTAGGTATTGCAACAGTTTCGTCTGCAGCATTTTGCAATAAAGAGTTGGAATTATCAGAAAAGTCAGAGCCTGAAGCATTTATTGCTTGCGTAGCATCTGAATTATTATTAGGATTCAATTTGTCCGAATAATTTGCGTCAGGTGCAACACGCAAATTGTTGATAGGAGAAAAGTCTGTTTCTTCTGAAAACTCTTGTGGTTCTTCTGCTTTGTATTGCCAATCTTCAGGTTTTAATTGTGTAGAAAGTGCGCGTAATTTTGCTAATGCATCGCTTGCATCTTTAGGCCGTTCGTTCATGTCGCGAGCAGTTAAGTTTGCTATGAATTGTGCAACTTTTTCGCTAATTCCAGGGCAAGCTGTAGCAATTGAAGGAGTGTTTTCATGCACATGCTTAAAAACAAGCGTAACAGGATTATCTGCAGTAAAAGGCACTCTTCCTGCAAGCATTTCCCAAGCCATCATGCCTGCTGAATACAAATCACCTTGAGGAGTTGCAAGATTATGCTCAATAAGTTCAGGAGCAAGATAAGCTGCTGTGCCAAGAAGCAATCCTGTAGAAGATAATGTTGCTTGCGAAATTGCTCTAGCTAAGCCGAAATCAGTAATCTGAACATGACCTCGATCGTTAATTAAAATATTTTCCGGCTTAATATCTCTATGCACAACTCCAGCGTTGTGTGCAGAAGCGAGACCATCCAAAGTTTCTGCAAGTAAACGCAGCGTATCTCGCACACTAAATGTGCCTTGCATATTCATTTCATAACGCAAATTAACGCCATGAACATATTCCATTACAAGATAATCAAGCCCGTCATATTCGCCTGTATCATAAACTTGTACAATATGTGGATTTGCAATTGCTGCAGCAGAAGTTGCTTCTCTGCGGAATCTAGCAATAAATTGCTGGCGATGCACACCTTGAGCAAGTTGAGTGTGCATGATTTTAATTGCTACAGGTCTATCAAGGCGTTCATCTTCTGCTTGATACACAGTAGCCATGCCACCCTGAGCTATTTTGCGCACAATGCGATAGCGATTTTCAATGCGCATACCTGGCTGCGCCTGCGTAGCTTCATTCATTGTCACAATCCTTATACGCGTAAAACCATTTTTACTACTTACGAGTGTACAAGCAAGATAGTAAAGAAGGCTAATTTCGAGCGTTATTTACTAAATATTATTGTACATTACGCCATGCTTCAGGTATAAATCGTTTGCTAATTTCATGCAAAATAGCTTTTCCACTATCGCTCAATGTACTCGATTCGATTGCTTGTTGTGAATCATTCCACAGATCCTCAATTCGCTTTTTTGATTTTTCAATAGCACCAGAATCATAGTAAATCTGTATTATTTTATTTACATCATCTTCACTTCTAGTACTACTCGTGTAAGCTTTTAATAGTATTTCTCTTTCACTATCGTTTCCGTATTGCAAAGCGTCTGCAAGAAGAACTGCACGCTTGCCTTCTCTAATATCACCGCCAATAGGTTTACCTGTAATCTTGCTATCTGAAACAATATCAAGCAAATCATCAGCAATTTGGAAAGCAACACCTAACGAATCGCCAATAGAATTAGCAAGATTGTATGCTTCACTTGGTTGCATGTTTGCTGCAAGAAAGCCGAGAGTTAATGGAGCTACAGTAGTGTAACTAGCTGTTTTCCATCTAAAAACATTCAAAGATGATTCCGCAAGTTGTATTGGATTATCTAGTTGCATCATTTCTATAGACAAATCCAATACTTGACCAATACCAACGTTTCTTTGCATAGATGCAAATGCTGCTAACAATTCCTCGCCATAAGTAAAATTCTTCGCACAATTTCTTGCAATATCGAAACTTTCTGTGGCAAGTAGATCTCCTAGCATTAAACCTAAGCCTGTGCCAATATGCTTATTATTGCAAGCTTTACTTAATGCACAATACGCACTAGGCTTTCCACGTCTCAAATAAGATTCGTCAATAATATCATCATGAATTAATGCAGCTGTTTGAAATACTTCTAGAGCACAAGCTATGTCAAATACAGACTGTTCATGGATTTTTTGAATATTGGTTTCTTTTGATGCAGCGTAAAATGCTGAAATCGTAAGAAGAGCTCTAAGACGTTTTCCGCCTTCGCTTGAAACAATAGCTTGCTTTATTACTTGCTGTAGTGTTTGCGCACATGTGGATGAAAGATTATTTTCTAGTTCCGTATTAAATTGCTGAGAAATTAGAAAAGCAATTCTAGATTCAATATCGTTAAGACTGTAATTGTTGTCTATAAATGTGCTCATATTATGAAAGTTATCCACAGGTCTGAACATTACAAAACGCAGTTATTATTATGCTTTAATAAGCTTTTCACCGCGGAAATAGTTTTTTATTGAATGCTGACTTATATCTTGAGAAACTTCAATATATCAAAAAATGCTATTGCATAGTTTGATTATCAAAATAAAAAATCATGTAAAAAATGAGGGGGAGTATGCATGGAAATTGTAGAGGATGATTTGAAAACAAAGATATCGCATAATTGTATGGATGACTTTGATATGCAAAGTCTTATGCAAATTTATGGTGAAAGCGCTAATTCTTTTAATGGTTGTTTAGATTTTGCAGGTTCAGAAGATTTTGAAAGTTTTGCTGGAAGAGAAATTTCAGATATTAATGGGAATATATATCCTTCCAAAGAGTGCAGCTTTTTTATGACTTTTTCTAAGGAATATATTTACAACAACTGTAGTGATAGTGCGCAATGGATTAAAGGATTAGAATATTGGGTTCCGGCAGTTTCGGAAGCTTTTATAGAAAATGTTGATCGAAATGGCAAGCAATACGCTATTAGAGATATTGCAAGCAGAGCACTTATGCGATGGTACAACATGTTTGCTTACGATGAAAGAATTTTTGGATATGATCTAGTAAACTTGCCAATAGCAATGTTGCATAATATTAATGTTCGTGATGCAATGCTTATTTCTATTCTGGATGAAAATCAAGAATGGTATGACGAAAAAACTTTGTCGGAATTTGCTTGGTGTCCTCACACTCCTGAAGTATCTCGTAATTTGCGGCATTGTTTAGAAGCAAAATTCACTCAAACAAATAATAAGCCTGATATAAAGAGAGCTATTTTCGCGTGCAAAATTTTAAAATCTATGGCTATTATTACTAGAAGCATTCCAAAATTATCTGTTCAAGTTTACGCTTTATTAGCTTATATCAGCTGGTGGTTTAGGCTAGGAGAAGTAAAGTATTATTGCGATTGTGCATTGCGCATTGATCCTGATTGTTCTATGGCAAAAATAGTGTGTGGAGCATTCGAAAATGGTCTTGAGCCAGCATGGATTGAATAATTCGCCACGCCGCAAAAAATTAGTTGGGGAATAATCGTCTTGCTTAAATGGTTTACTACTTAAGGTAAAACTTGCCCTTGCATGAACTATGCCTATATGCGTTACAAGGGGATAATACAGGAGGAACAGTTTGACGAGTGAAGTTGGATCAACGGTCGACAGCGACGAAATGCAAGATAATACTAAGCCTGTAAAAACTCGCAAGGCTAGCGCTGCGCGTAAAACCAGTACTCGAACTTCGTCAGCTGATAGCAAGACGCGCAGTTCTCGCTCAAAGAAAACTGAAGACAACAAGATTGATACTGAATCAGTATCGTCTGATGCTGAACATGACGAAACTGAGGATAGCGTAGATATTGAATCTCAAGATCAATTATCTATTGACGATCCTTTAGATGACGATCCACATCTTGATGTTGATGATGAACATTTGAATCTTGATGATTTAGACGATATTCAGCCAGAAGATATATCTGATGTTGACGATTTAAGCGATATTGACGTTGCAGATGATCTTGATGATGAAGAGTCTGAAGATCTTGATGAAATTGATGATCACGACGAAATTAAGCATGACGCTCCGCAAGTGCCACAAGCAAAAGGCGCGTTTGTTGTACGTGATGATGACGATGACGATAATCTAACTCCGTCTGGTAATCCTAAGCGTCGTGTAATTGCTACAGGCGCTACTGCAGATCCTGTTAAGGATTATTTAAAGCAGATTGGTCGCGTGAGCTTGCTTAACGCTGAGCAAGAAGTTGATTTGTCAGAGCGTATTGAAGCTGGATTGTATGCTCAGCATTTGCTTGATACTCAAATTGATCAAATGGAGTTTAAGCGTAAGCGTGAGCTTAAGTGGGCTGCAGCAGATGGTAAGAAAGCTAAAGATCATCTTCTTGAAGCAAACTTGCGTCTTGTTGTTTCTCTTGCTAAGCGTTATACCGGTCGAGGCATGCTTTTCCTTGATTTAATTCAGGAAGGTAATCTCGGTTTGATTCGTGCAGTTGAAAAGTTCGACTGGAAGAAGGGCTTTAAGTTCTCAACCTACGCAACTTGGTGGATTCGCCAGGCTATTACGCGTGCTATGGCAGATCAAGCTCGTACTATTCGAGTTCCAGTGCATATGGTTGAAGTTATTAATAAGCTTTCTAGGGTTCAGCGTCAAATGCTTCAAGATTTAGGTCGCGAACCTACGCCAGATGAGCTTGCTCGCGAGCTTGATATGCCAGTAGAAAAGGTGCAAGAAGTACAGAAGTATGGTCGTGAGCCAATTTCTTTGCACACTCCTTTGGGTGAGGATGGCGATTCTGAGTTCGGCGATTTGATTGAAGATACTGATGCAATCGCACCGTCTGATGCTGTTGCATTCTCACTCCTTCAAGAACAGTTTAGGCAAGTTTTGGAAACTTTGGCTCCTAGAGAGGCTGGAGTTATTAAGATGCGCTATGGCTTGGAAGATGGTCAGCCAAAGACTTTAGACGATATTGGTCGCGTTTACGGTGTTACTCGTGAACGTATTCGTCAAATTGAGTCTAAAACAATGTCTAAGCTGCGTCATCCTTCTAGATCGCAAACTTTGCGTGACTTCTTAGATCAGTGATTGTGTGAAGTTATATTCTAAAGTGTCGTATTGTTGCTTTTGCGATAATACGACACTTATTGCTTAAAATAATCGGTTGTACATTTAATAAGTGCAAGGGGTAGAAGTGGTCTCTCATAAAGAGCAGTATGATGCTGATAGCTTGACTGTGCTTGAAGGCTTAGACGCAGTTCGTAAGCGTCCAGGCATGTATATTGGCACTACTGATAGTCAAGGTTTAATGCATTGCCTTTGGGAGATTATTGACAACGCAGTTGACGAAGCTTTAGCTGGAGCTTGCGACCATATTGTTGTTACTCTTCACGACGATGGATCTATTGAAGTTGCAGATAACGGTCGTGGTATTCCAGTAGATGTTGAGCCAAAAACAAAGCTCACTGGTGTTGAAGTTGTTTTAACTAAGCTTCATGCTGGAGCAAAGTTTGGTAACGCTTCTTATAACGCTGCAGGCGGTTTACATGGCGTTGGCTCTTCTGTTGTAAACGCTTTAAGCTTGCGTTTAGATGTTGAAGTTGATAGAGATGGCAAAACGCATCATATGGCGTTCCATCAGGGACATCCTGGTGTTTATTCTGATGCAGATCCAGAGCATCCATCTCCTGCTTCTCCGTTTAAGCGCACGCGCAAAAATAAGCCTACTGAGCTTGAAATTATTGGCACTGTTTCGCCAAAAACTACCGGAACTCGTGTACGCTACTGGGCGGATCCAGAAATTTTTAACTCAACTGCACATTTCAGCTATGAGCAGCTTATTGCTCGCGTTCGTCAAACAAGTTTTTTGGTTCCTGGCTTAAAAATTACTGTTATTGATGAGCATGTTCCTGAAGGTGAATCTGCAAATATTGAAGAAATTGATTCTCCAGAAGACAATGCTATAGAAGATAATGTTGCAGAAGATAATCTTCTTGAAAACAAGTCTGATAATACTGATGACTCTGCGTCTGAATTTGAAGAATTAGAATCTGAAACAACATTAGAAGATGAAGATGATTCTGAAGATAAGACTGAAAATATCGCGACTGAAAATGAGACTGAAGATGAGACTGAAGATGCTGAATCTGAAGAATCAGTTGCACAATCTGTTGCAAATGCTCAGTCTGCTAACTCAATGCAAAATAAGCATCATCCTCGAGTAGTTGAATTTTTGCATAATGGTGGCGTTAAAGATTTCGTTGATTTTCTTTCAAAAGGTGAAGCAGTATCGGATATTTGGCGTATTTCTGGCGAAGATACGTATGTAGAAGAAACGCAAGCTGTTGATTCTGCTGGAGATTTACACGCTCAACAAGTGACGCGAAAATGCGGCGTTGACATTGCAATGCGTTGGGTAAACGGCTACGATTCAACGATTATTAGTTTCGTAAACGTTGTTGAAACTCCTGGCGGAGGTATGCACGTAGACGGATTCTTGCAAGGATTGACTAAGCAAATTCGTAAAGCTGTTGAAGACAACGCGCGCAAACTAAAAGTAAATCTTAAAGATTCGAATACGAAAATTGAGCGCGATGATATTACAGCAGGATTGGTAGCAGTCGTAACTGTTCGCATTGCTGAGCCTCAATTCCAAGGTCAAACTAAGGATGTTCTTGGAACCGCTCAAGTTAAGCCAATCGTTACTAAAATGACTGATGCTCAATTCGGTGAGATGATTACCGGTTCTAAGAGAGGATTCAAAGAGCAGTCTGCTAGGGTTTTGGAAAAAATCGTTTCCGAAATGCATGCGCGTATTCAGGCGCGTAAAACTAAGGAAGTTACGCGCAGAAAGAATGCTCTTGAGTCTGCTTCAATGCCGCCGAAACTTTCTGACTGCCAGCCTGGAAACGACGATGTTGCAGAACTTTTCATCGTCGAGGGTGATTCTGCACTTGGTACTGCAAAAGCTGCTCGAAATTCTGCTTTCCAAGCGCTTCTTCCAATTCGCGGTAAGATTTTGAACGTGCAAAAAGCAAGTCTTGCACAAATGCTTTCCAACAAAGAGTGCGCTGCAATTATTCAAGTTGTTGGAGCAGGATCGGGCGCAAGTTTTGATATTTCACAAGCACGTTATAACAAGATTGTTATGATGACTGATGCAGATGTTGACGGCGCGCATATTCGTATTTTGCTGCTAACGCTGTTCTATCGTTATATGCGTCCGCTTATTGAGCACGGCCATGTTTATGCTGCAGTGCCGCCTCTTCACAGGATTGCGCTCGCTGGAAAGCACAAGGGCGAGTATATTTATACTTACTCAGACGACGAATTGGCTGGAAAGCTCAACGATTTGCAAGCTAAGGGCATTGATTTTAACAGCGATATTCAGCGCTACAAGGGCTTGGGCGAGATGGACGCAGATCAGCTTGCAGACACAACCATGGATCCTAGAACCCGTATGCTTCGAAGGATTCGTATGGAAGATGCTCAGCAAGCGAGTGAAGTATTCGATTTGCTGATGGGCGATGATGTTCCTCCGCGCAAGCAGTTCATTGTTGATAACGCAGACGACTTCGATCGTTCCAAAATCGATACCTGATATCGGAATGTTGTTTGCATTGCTTTATGATGGCGTGTTTGCGTTAGAAATATGAAGTACTGAGGTTAGGGAATTTTTATGATTAACCTTCTTCTTGCTGTTATTTATCTTGCTTTTATAAGCTTGGGTTTGCCGGATGCTCTTCTTGGAGCTGCGTGGCCTACGATGAGTCATGATGTTGGTGCGCAAATTTCTTGGGCTGGTGGAATATCAATGGTTATTTCTGCAGGAACAATTGTTTCTGCGCTGCTATCTAATAGGCTTACGCATAAGTTTGGTCCGGGTAAGGTTACGCTTATTTCAGTTGCTTTAACAGCTTTAGCGTTACTAGGTTTTTCTTTTGCTCCGAATTATCTTGTGCTTGTTTTTCTAGCTATACCATACGGTTTGGGTGCTGGAGGAGTGGACGCGGCTCTTAATAATTACGTTGCAGTGCATTATGAAAGCTGGCATATGAGCTGGCTTCATTGCATGTGGGGAATTGGAGCTTCAGCAGGCCCTTACGTTATGGGTTTCGCACTTTCTCACGGTCAGCGTTGGTCTGCAGGCTACCAGTATATTGCTGTTATACAAATTGCTCTCACTCTTGTGTTATTCATAAGTTTGCCGCTGTGGAAAAATAATAATAAAAAGGCAGAGCCGCATAATCTTACTGAGGTAAAGAAACAATCTTCTGGGATGCTATCTTATAAGGAAGTTTTGCGCATTCCAGGAGCGAAAAATATTCTTATTATGTTCTTTTGCTATTGTGCTTTAGAACAAACTGCAGGATTATGGGCTAGTAGTTACATGGTTTTGCATGGGGGAGTTAGTAGCGTTGTTGCAGCCGGTTGGGCAAGCTTGTTTTATGTTGGCATTACGGTTGGCCGTTTTGTAAGCGGATTTCTTACTATGTGTTTTAACGATGCAACAATGATTCGTATTGGTCAGTGCGTGATGCTTGTTGGCATTTTAGTATTGTTGCTGCCTTTGCCGAATCATATTGAGCTTATTGCAGGATTTGTAATTATTGGACTAGGATGCGCTCCAGTTTACCCATGTATTATTCATTCAACTCCGCATTATTTTGGTGCTGATAAGTCTCAAGCGATTGTTGGAATGCAAATGGCAAGCGCATATATTGGATCTATGGTAATGCCTGCTATTTTTGGAATAATTGCGCAGAATGTTTCCATGATCCTGCTTCCAGCTTATTTGCTTATTCTTCTCGCTGTAATGACTTTTATGCATGTGCGTTTGCTTCGAACTTGCGCAACTCGTGTGTGAAAGCATTTGCGTGCGCGATTAAGTGTAAGCTTTCATAATTTTGTATATACATTATATTGAATTATGGTATACTGGTTAGTGAGGTTGCATTCTTAGGATGAGATTGCAGCTGTGTGATTTTTATAAGTTTTTTAAATTTGTTTATTTTATAAGAGGGAAAAATGAATAAGAGAACTGTGCTTGTATTGTCGACGACGATGATGAGTATTGCTACAGCTGCTTGCGCTTTTTGCGTTGCGCAGAGTGCGAGTGCTGCTGAGGTTTCCACTTCTACTATTTCGGGTGTTTCTACTGCAAAAGTCACTACCCCCCCCCCAATTGAAAATATTTCTTCTCAAGAAACCAATTCTTCTGAGACAAATAGAATAAAGTCTTCTGATCCTTCTGATAAAGATAATGTAAGGCCTGAAACGAATTCGAAACCAAATTCTAATACAAAAACTGAATCCAAGCTTGAAGCTAAGAGCGATGTAAAGTCTGATGCAAAGCTTGATGTCAAGTCTGATTCAAAGCTTGATACAAAGACTAATGTAAACACTGTCGTTAAGACTACTGCTAAATCTAATGTAGATTCTGCTGTAAATACTGATACAAAAGATGAATCAAATATTGATTCAAAGTCTAAAGTTAGTGAAAACTCAGTTTCACCAACGATTTTTAATCAAGCGCTTTTTGCTAGTGGTAAGCCAAATCCTAATCACCAACAACAGCAAGAAAAAACCGAGCTTAAAGTAAGTCTTTGCTGGGAAACCATGAACGACGATAACAAAAACGCGTTTGTTACAGAAAATAGCGATTTTGGCCAATTGAATTTTAAGAGTTGGGACTTTGGCTCTAAGCTAGACTCAAGTAGACAAGACGTAAAGGACGCGTTTAAGAAAATTCAGTTTCAGATAAAAGATATAACCGATAACAAGGTAGTAGCAACGACTGCTGGCACCTATGATCCTAAGACTGCCACATATGCAACAAAAAGCTTGGGTAGTTATGATTCAAGCCATACATACATAGTGTCAGTGGTAAACAGCACAGTTCCAAGCCCATATTACGTGACGTACAATAATGTTTCTACTAATGAAGGCGAAGCTTTTGATCCCGATGCCACATACTTTACTTGGACCCCATCTAAAGGGTCTGATAAAAAGTCTCAAAACAAGTATTTTCGTCTAAATGTATTGGAAATTGTTTATGCCAAAGATGAGAATGTAGCTAGTAAGTGTTTCTCGTATTCACAGCCTCAAAACGCTAATAAAGAGTATCAATCTGATGGCGATTGGCAGTTCAAATATAACAGTGACAATATTTTTGAGCGTATTCGAGTAAAAGATAATGCTATTCAATTCCCGACAACTAATCCTACAAAAGTGGGTTACAAGTTTGTTGGTTGGCAGTTCTATGTTGCGCAAAAGTCGAATGGTTATCCATACACGTCATATGATCGCATGGATGATGATGATAAAAAGATTATTAAGAGTACAACCGTTGCGTATTGGGATTTTGGTACTAAGCCATTTATTGATTATCCATATTTTTTTGCTGTAATTAGAGACAGCAAGGGCGTTAATACGTTTGGTAGTAAACTCGGTACACAGTATTGCTCTACAAATCACACTTTCGTTGTGTTCCCGAAGTGGATAAAAGAAGCTGGTCATACAGTTACTTTTATAAACGAGGGAAGTGAGTATGCGAAAGTAAAAGTGCAAGCTGGTGAGTCTATTAGTGCTCAGTCTATGCCTACTAAACCTTCGAAGTATGGGTATTCTTTCATGATGTGGAATACTTCTTCTGATGGTAAAGGCTCAGAGTTTCTTGCTGGCACTAAAGTAGATAGCGATATGACAGTTTATGCTATTTATGATTTGAATGCTGTTGTTTTAAATCAGGTTCCAATTCTTAAATTGCAAGATAAAACGATCACTGAAGGCGAGCAGCTTGATCTAAAGACACTTGTTGTGTCTGCTCAGGATCCTGAAGATGGGGATATAACCAGTAAAGTAAAGCTAACTGATGATGGTGGTTTTGATAATACTAAAGTTGGCTCCTATAAGATTACGTTTAGTGTGACGGATAATGGTGGCGCTACTGCAACAGCATCTGCCACAGTAACTGTGACTAAGAAGCCAACGCCACCGACCCCACCAGAGCCAGAGCCAACACCGGTTCCTGAGCCTGAGCCAGAGCAGGAACTTGAGCCATCGCCAGCTCCTGATCAACCTGATCAACCGGAGCAACCGAAACAGCAAAAACATCCTGAAGCTAAGCATTCTGCCAAGCATCTTCCTCAAACCGGCTCAACCACAACCACAATTTTCGCTTCCGCAATTGTCTCGCTTTTCGCTGGTCTTGCCGGTCTTGCTGAATCATTTGCTGCAACGCGCAAGCGCAGAAACTAGACTTTGTGCTGTGAATATTTTGCACAATTGTTAGTAATTTTCCCCTGTTGTGTTCATATCAGCAGGGGAAAATTCTTATTTATAGTGTTACTTGCTTGAAAACATGTATTGTGCGTACTGGCTAATGTCGTTGGGATTTATCATGTTAAATTTTGTTTTTATTTCGCTAAAATAATCACCAATAATGTTTTTGCTGATTATTTTATTTGATGATTCGTTTTCGTCCAGATCTCCTCGTGTTAGAACCCACGGTTTTTCAGTGTGTGTGAATCGTTCAAGTTCTTTACCGCTGTAGCAGCAAAGATTTTCAATAACACTATCGCATACTGCTTTTTCAGTAGCAGATAGTGTAGTTGTTAGTTCTGCTGTAAGTCTCGTGAGGTCACTTTTTTGAGCGTGTTTATAATCAGCTAATTTTTCTGATGATTTAATTCCTGATATTTCTGTTGTCGGCGAATCGATTGGTGTAAAAGTGTAGTCTTTATAGCGCAAATAGACGTCTTTATACACAGGTCCATGAACCCATGCTTGACAATCATCGGTAAATAAGAACGATTTATAGAATGCAAAGTAAAAACCTTGTATGTAGTACAATGATTTTTGCAAAGCAAGGGGAGTAATGTCTTCGCATTTTACGAGCAAGTATTGTATTACATCGTTTATTTTGTTGCTTGAATTTGTGTTAATAGAGTCGTTATTGCTTGAAGAATTGTTGGACTTAAGCAATAGTTTTTGAGTTGCCTTGTAGCTTTTTTCGTAGCTAAGTGAGGATTTCAGATTATTCTTATTGCTGATTAATAATTGCAAGTAATATTCCGGATCGTTATAAATGTGTTGCAAAATGTCAGAATACTGTTTTGAGGGGATGTCTCCGTCTGCAAACCTAGAAAATGTTTGCTCGCCCCAACCAAGTAGCAGCGAAAGTGGACGTTTACCTATTGAGTATTTAGCAGGGATTTTCTTGATTTCGTCAAGTGGAATAATATTGTTTTCTTTACGATACACGTCATACAATGCTCGAAGATTTGCGTCAATAATTTCGGGTACATATACGGCAGAACCGCATTCTTTGCAGTGTGCTTCTGTGCCAGTGTAGGAATATTGTTTTCCTTTAATAGATGCAGTCATTGGAATGGATTTTGTTGAGTACTCAACTTCATCCCTGCACTCTTCGCAAAATGTTTTATTATCTTTCATTATGAGCCTTTTATTGAAAATTAGCAGATTTATTATTTTTTTTTGAGTTGTTTATTAGATTATTTAAATAAATAATCTATCTGTTTATTTGCTTTATGAAATGAAATAACAACTGTTCTATTTTGCTGAGAAATAGTAATGATATTAAACTTCGTGTAAATGTTTACCATCTCACATTTACCTACATGTGATAGTTTTACTCGTGGCGCGAATACGTAAAGCGTTTCATACTCATAGCCTCTTTTTTTGTTTTTTAACGAATGACAAAAATCTTCTACTTCAATGTTGAGAAGTATATTTTTCTGAATATTTGATCGTATGTTGTATTCTCGAATGAAGTTTATGTTTTCTTGACGATTTTCGTTTAATGAGATGGTAAAGCGGTCATTTTTTATGCAGTCTTTTATCTTTGCAAGTATTGCTGAAATTTCTTCTTTTGTGTAATTCTGATTATAGTTCTTGTTCATATACCACCTCCATAATTATGATACAAAAAATAAGAGTTTTTATCAAGAAAAATGCATCTATTGATGCATAAATAATTGCACATTCGTTCTAAAATAAAATTCATTAGACTTATTAATGTATTGGCTTGTTTTTATGCTTTAGATGATATGCAAAAATGTAAATTGGAAACTTTTATTTAGTCTAGATAAGTCGTTGAACTCATTTAGTTACTTACAGTATTGCTTATACTGTTGGATATTGTATCATTTTTATTGTTGCTGATTTTGTCTTTCCTGGTAACAGATATTTGCAGTAGGAGGGTTGTATGCCTGATTTAGATGCTATTTCTGATCTATCTACAACAGATTGTGACCTTTGCAAGAAATATCATATTCCTAATGCTGATACGCTTGCTGCGTTTGAAGAAGCTGAACAACTTAAATCTAATCCTAATGTGAAAACATACAGTTCATTTGATGAGTTTTTGAAAGATCTTGACGATGATTGATAATAAACAAGCGAGCTTTGACAAAGATAAGCTTGATTTTGCAATATTTTGTATTGAAAATGTTGCTAAGAAGCTTAATCAAAACCCTCGTGATACGTATGATGCTTTGACTAAGAAAAGTAATATTCTTATGTCTTATATTGTTCCGTCATATGATGTTTTGCATACTCAAGGAAAAGAGTATATTACAAACGATATTATTTCTTTCATGCGAGAAAAAGGTGTGGAAGTATGATTGTTTATCATGGTTCTTTTATGCCTGTTGAATTTCCGGACATATTGCATTCGCGTAAAGATGTTGATTTCGGTGCAGGTTTTTACACTACTTCAATACGCAGTCAGGCTGATAATTGGGCGAAGAAATTTATTCGCAAGGGCAAAGATGCTTTTGTTTCTTCTTATGATTTTTATGAGGATGCGCTTAATAAATTATCTGTGCTTAAGTTTGATTCATATTCTGAAGAATGGCTTAATTTCATACTTAATGCTCGTTCCGGGAATGACTCAAGTAGTTTTGACGTGGTAATTGGCGGTGTTGCGAACGATAAAGTTTATAACACTCTTGAATTGTTTTTTGATAATCTTATTACTAAAGCTGAAGCTTTGGGTAGGCTAAAGTATGAAAAGCCTAATAACCAAATTTGTTTTAGAAGTCAAAAAGCTATTGATTTGTGTCTTACATACGTAAAAAGCGAGTGTGTAAGTGGCAAGTTTTTAGGGGAGTGATGGATTTTGAAGGCGAATCCTGTTTTGTTGCAAAAGAAGTATGCGAGAGTTGTAAGTCTTTTAGCTGAGCGTGCTGGGTTGAGCTATGAGCAGGCGCTTGACGTGTTTTATCATTCAGTTACTTACGATTTAATGCGCAACGGTATTTCGGATATGCATTGCATGAGTGACGGATATTTGGTGCAAGATTTGCTTGACGAGATACATGAATCTAAAGATTATGATAATTCATGTCCTGAAGTAATTTCGGATGCGAGCTTGAAAAGCGTTCAATAATTGTTGATAACGCTTACGACTTCGATTGTTCCAAAATCGATACATGATTTTGTTATAATTTTGCACCCTTACAATACCGCTTTTTGCTAAAGCCTTAGGAAAAGCATGGGGTATTATTTTTCGTTTTTTCATAAAAAAGCCAGCCTTTTGATAGATGCGAATAGTATTCTCAACTAATATCTATCGAGGGCTGGCTCAAAAAACGCTATTTTTTGAATATTTTTTTTTATTTAATTTGTTGTGGCATAACCAACAATTAGAATACGACGATTGCTTACTGATTGGTCATGGTTTACTCTATAGTGAAGTCTTAGATTAAAGTCATAAGTAGAATCCTTATGTTTCTTATCTTTCGTGGCGGCAATATGATGTATAGGAGCTTCGCATGTAATGCTATCATTGTCAGTGTTTTGAATATTATATTTGCACTTAATCTGACCGGTTATTTGACGGACAGGAATCCTTAAATACCAATGCACGTATTTTGTTAATCCTTCATCGACAAACTTTTTAGCATCTTTTTTAGTAGCCGCTTCGTCTGTTGTTGCACGACTACTAAAAGTATCTAGTATTTCGGCTATATGATAGTCGTCTTTAAGCCAGTTATCGAATATTTCGTTTAGGCCGCTTTTATTAAAGATATTATTCATATCTTTATGATTAAGAGCGTCTTTCTTATAAAAATCATCCCAGCCGCCGTAAATAGGGTTTAAAAGACGCTGATAATCGTCATAAATCGTGCCAGCTACATAATCTTGAGTCAAATACGCGTTTTTACTAGGGAATGTAGCTTTTAAGCTTTCATCGAAGGCTAATTTTGCTCGTTTTAGAGCATCAGCCTTATTGTCAGCGGTCATTTCGTTACGTGGCTTAAAATAATATGGTTGAATGTCAATTTTGCCGTTAGTTCGGTAAAAATCAGCCAATTCGCGAGCTTTATTGTTTTTCTCGTCAGCTTTCTTTTTTGACATGTTTTGTGTAGATGCGTTGCGTTGAGCATTGCTAAATTGCGGCTTATTAGAGGCTTGATACCACCAAATCAGACCGCCCAGCAAGGCTAGCAGGATCACACCAATAATGCAGCCTGCAATAATGCGAGTATTGCGTGTTTTAGCGGATTTATCCGCGCCTTCTACGATTTGCGTAGTATCATAGTCTGCACTGTCTTCAGTAGTGCCAGCAAGCATTTTATCCAAATCTTCTGCCTGCTTATTGTTAGGTAGGTTGTTATTTTCCATATTTGTGTCCTTCTGCTCAAATTAACGCGATGTTCTAGTTATATGTCACGTGTATTGTCTCTCGCATATAAACGATTCAATAATATTGGGGGGGGGGGTATTATTTGAGCGCTTTTATCATCTGGTATTTGTAAATGCGCTTTTTGTAGCCGCTTACCCTATAAATGGTTGGCAGTGATTAGTAAGAATCATAAGATGAAATATTTGGGGTCATAAGTCTTACAACTTATAACCCCATAAAAGAAAAAAGAAGAACCCGACGCATCAGATTCTTCCAGGTTTAGTCCGAAGACGTCCACCGCAATTCAATTACAATGCTATCATACAAGTAAAATTGTGCAACGAATTTTACTATTTTTTCATAAAACACTTAAGTAATTTCATATTAGACTTATGCTGAGTTCCAAGTATCTTACTACATATGTTCACAGGCAGCTTTTTTCTCAAACGTTCTGTTTCGCTATCATACTGTTCAACAAAATCCTTACGCATTTTCTCAGGTGCGCCCATTTTACTAAGAAAATAAGTAATAATAGTAACATAAGCATCCATGTATTTAAAATCAATATTATCAATTTTCATTTCAGTTTTAAGAAGTATTGATAACCTATTATCTACTTTTCCAGTTTTAAATCGAGTATCAAAAATAACATTATTATGAGCTATAGCATTCCTCAAATCCTTAATAGCATAAATAAGAAATCTCGTAATCATGCCATCTGAATCTAAATTAGTCGGCAAACTCATAATAGTTGAAACACATTTTTTAACCTTAATGTTCGCACACTCATACAACATTCCAAATTCGCCTAAAGTTAAAGTCTCAAATATTGCCCACACCGGTATAGATTTATCATTATCAAAAAAATGTGCAACAACGCTTCTTTTACTGTAATCTCTTATTAGTGCTGAATTTATTCTGCCCTTAAGATTCATTCTTCTAATATAAGCATTTTTATATGCGCTAGAACCTGATTTATGCGATTTGTAAGCCGTTAACGACTTATTGTAAATATCATCGAAATTTTCAGACTTACAATCATTTAATAACGCTTCTATCACGTAGCTTTTCAACGCATTTTCAATGAACATAACAGCAGGATATAAAATCGTTTTTAATCTCATGTCAAAATCATTTAATGCAACGACCTCATCGAAAGAAGAGAACCTGATACGATTAGCATCTTCGCGCACAAACCTATACCCCTTGAAGCCATGATAATAACCAATATTGCGCAAAGATTGCAATTGTGATTTTGGATCAATATCAATGTGATGCGTATTCTTTAAGTATTCCATCAACTCATAAATTGTTAGCATAAATCCCCTCCTTCTAACACTACTAGAAATCATACATCAAGAGACTGGTATTACGGTTGGTCGTTTTGTAAGCAGATTTCTTACTATGTGTTTTGATTACTTTTATGCATGTGCGTTTGCTTCGAACTTGCCTAACTCGAGCGTGAAAGTGTTTGCGTGCGCGATTAAGTGTAAGTTTTCATAATTTTGTATATACATTATATTGAATTATGGTATATTAGTTTGTGTGGTTGCATTCTTAGGATGAGATTGCAGCTGTGTGGTTTTTATTTTGTAAGTTTTTTTAAATTTGTTTATTTTACGAGGGAAAAATGAATAAGAGAACTGTGCTTGTATTGTCGACGACGATGATGAGTATTGCTACAGCTGCTTGCGCTTTTTGCGTTGCACAGAGTGCGAATGCTGCCGAAAATGTTACAAGTGCGGCTGATGCTGTTGTGAATGCTAACTCTAATGTTGCGAATCCGGGATTTTCTGACGGGGGGGGGGTATCCTTTCGCTAAAAATCCTGATAAAGCAAAGGATGATGCTAACTTTCAGAATGTTGATACTTCGAAAAATAATATAAATTCTAATAATGCTAATATTCATAAGAATGATGCTGTAAATAATAATGTCAAAGATAATAGTTCTGCAAACGATTCGGCTGATGTAAAGAAAAGCAAAGTAGCTGTATACAAGTCAGCTAAATCTACAAAAGAAGTATCAGAAGATAAAAAAGCAAACGGCGATGAAGAAGACAAAGATGTCAAAGGTGCAACTGGTTCTGTAAACGAAAATCCTGCAGCAAAAGATGATAAAGCGGCAGCAGACTCTACAAATAATGACGATAAGAAAAGCGAAGTTAAGCCTAATAAAGAAGGCATATACGATTTTAGTAATGATAAGGATGTAACAAATCCGTTCCCTAATGTAATTACACCGGCTGAAGTAAAAGAGCTGCAGGATAAAACGAAATCTGTTAGACCTCTGTCTTTTATTCAAAAGATTTTTTATACGGCTTATGGAAAGAAGTTTTCTGTAGAGAATGGTCAAGCATCTGGTGATACTAAAAGTATTGATGGATTTATTAATACGTATAGTGGCAGGCTTGGAAGAATTGATATTTTCATATTTTTACCGCGTGTTGATAAAGAAAGTGTATATACCGGTGATGGTCAATTTTATTCATATAGATCATCCCGTGAGCTAAAAAATCCAGATGGATCAGTAAATCTTGACCTTAATAAAGCTCCTGACGGTAAGATTCCATACAAGCTTGAGGTAAATGGGAAGCTTGTTGGATCCAATTTGGCTGATAAGACGAATATTAAAGTTTATATGAGAAAAAACCAAACGTTTATCCATGTTGTTATGGAGGGCAACAACGCTAATGAAGCTATTTTGGGTTATGAAGGATTTAATCATGAAGACTCATCTGGAGCTTTCGGATATATTGCTTTTATACCAGAATGTGGCGCGCAATTCCATTTTGTTGATGATTTGCAATATCGCAAAGTAGCAAACATTGAAGGGAATGGTGAACTTTCTCAACGCAGTTCTGGTGAAACTGATAGGTTCTCTACTAAACCGTTTACCAAGTTGGATTTATCTGACTTGTCTGAGATTAAAAATATTGCCGGAGTGAGGTTTGGTAATAATCAGGTTGTCAGAAATATGTATACGCCTCTCCTAAGCTACGAAGGAGATCCCAAGAAAGATTCTATTAAGCGCCCAACTATGGAAGAGCTTAAAAATACTAATATCCCTGGTTATATTTATTACAGTAATGATATTGATACTCCTAAAGGGGGAGAATTTACTGCGGATAATACAGGTGATTTTGGCAACTACGATTATGGTATTGTTCGAGATACGGATGATAATCAAGTAACAACAAAGCATTATTATGTGACTTTTAGAGTAATTCCTACGCAGCTGGTTGTGAAATATAAGAAAATTGATGGAACGTTTGAATCAGGTGCAACGTATGGGCTTTTAAATTCTAAGAATGCTCAAATTGGTGATCAATTTGCTGCTGCAAGTGGTGATATTGTTGCAAGTAGTAAAGATGATTTAGTTGCAATGATGAAGTCTCAAGATACTCATTTCATACAGAGCTCTACTGGTTCTTTGCCTACTGGTTATTTATCTAAGGGTGTCGTGTATTTGCTGCCAGGACATTATACTGTAAAACCAAATGTTAAAGCGCCAGATGGGTATGAGTGGGTTGTTGAATCAACAAATCAGTCTTCTAATAGCAGTGCAGATATTAATATTGGACTTCAAACTGGTGATGTTGCGGTTCAGGAATCTGTTACTTTTGTGTTGAAAAAGAAACCAACGCCGCCAATTCCTGAGACTGAGTCTGAACCAATGCCAACTCCAATTCCTGAGACTGAGCCTGAACCAGAAGCAGAACCTGAGTTTGCTCCAGCTCCTGCTCAACCGGAGCAACCAGAAGCTGAGCGAGTTGTTAAGCATCTTCCACAAACTGGCTCAACCATAACACCAGTTCTCGCTTCCGCAATTGCCTCGCTTTTCGCAGGTCTAGCCTTAACAAAACGTAGGCATAACAAGTAGATTAGTTAAGTTTTGCATTTAACTTTGTTATTGTTTAATGAGTCTTGTGAAAATCAAACAAACATGACATAAAGAATCATGATTTGCATAAAAATCGTGGTTCTCGCGAAAACTACGAGAACCACGAAAAAACAGTAGAACAATTATTTAGCACGATTTTGCAGCAAGCCGACTAAATTGCCAAATACTGCAGCTAAAAGCACTAATTAAAGGTTTTTATAATATCAAACAATGACCAGTTAATAGGTTCTTCAAGCTTGTAGTAAACGTTGCTGTCATCCGGAGCTGGCGCGAAAGGCACTGTCTTGCTCTTTTTCGTCGGAACAAACGGGCTAGTTGGATAATCGGGTCCAGTAACTCCATCAGGAATAGCTACTTGTGTTTTATCGTACAGCTTTGAATCCCTTCGCATAATGAATGGTCGGCTAAAATCAGGCTTATTTTTGCCTTTGCCTTTAAAGTATCCGCTTTTTTCAAGTTCATCAAATTTTGTATTTACAGGAACAAGCACAAAGAAATCATGCATTTTGTAAGTTAATCCTGTATTAGCATCTTTGGAAGAACCAGTGTACATTCCTTGATCATCAAATTCTTCAGGGTTGTCTTCTGCGTTTATATCTTTACCATGCACACAAACTCGCGAACCTGTCGATGGTGGGAATATATTGTTTCCGCAAGATGGCAAATCTAACCCTTTGTAGAATTCTACTGCGCCAGTATCGCCGGAAAGCAAATGATTTTTCATCATGTCATACGCAGGTAATTTTTTATCGTACAGAATAAGTCCCGATGTATCTTGCGAATAGTTATTCATACTAAGATAATTTTCATCACTTATCATCATAGGTGACGTTCCATCATGCATTAAATCGCCAATGCGTGTTCCTAATACAACTGTAGATTCACCTTCAACAAACGATGGTGCTTCATTGAAGTACAGACAATCGCCGCCTTTCTTGCACCAAACTCCTGCAATTGGTGAAAGGCCTTTTGTTACGCGAACATCAGCATTTTCCATTCCGCCCAAATGCTCTTTTTTAGTTAATACTTCTTTTGTTTTACTTGCATCAACACCGTAATACACTGTAATGTCGCCAGTGTTCATGGCATACAAGTCGCCTAAATTAGGGTAGGAGCCTGTAATCTTGCCAACGAAATCTTTCGAAGAGAATCTTGGTTCTAATTTATAGTTAGTTATGCCAGCTTTCTTAAGCATATTCTTTGCAGTATTCGTATCTTTTCCTAATATGTCTGCAGGCACAACTTTCCCATAGTCTTCACTAGCAATAGGGGTAGCAACAGCAATATGCATATTGTCACCTTCGTAAGCAGGAACAAAAGCATGTCCAGGAGTTGGGTAAGTTGCTACAACAGTACCAGGCTTTGAAGTTGCAGGAACTTTATGAACTTCTACTTTTAAGCCCATTTCTTTTACTTCGTCAGTAATTTCGTTTACAGTCTTTCCCATAACGTTTTTTGGCATACCTGGACCAAGAGATTCCACAACTGTTATTTTTGTGGAATTTTTAACCTTACTACCTGGCTTAATGCCCTTTAATGAAACAAAGGAACCTTTTTTGCGTTTATTAAGTTCCCTAACAATTTGTACTTTAAAACCTTTCGAGCGTAAATTCGTTGCAGCAGCTTGAGCATTTGTATCTTTAATTGCTGGCACTGTGACCATACCTGAATTTGGCTGTACTTGCGTTATGTAATAAATTGTTCCAGCGGTCGCAACTATAGCTAGAACGATTATTGCGCAAATAATTGATATGAATGCACCTTTTTTCTTATGATTTTTATTATCTTCATTAGTTTCTTCTTGCAACTCTTGCACGTGTGTCTGTTGCTCTACTTGATTTATTTCTTGTTCGTTAGCTTGCTCATTGACTTGTTCTTTAGCTTGCTCCTCAGATTGCTTTGTGTAATTTTCGTTAGGAGTACCGCATTGTTCGCAAAACTTTGCGTCGTCTAACATGCTACTGCCGCAATTAGTGCAAAATAACATATTTTCCCTTTCTCTTTAAAAACTTATCTAGTTTTTAATAGCTTTAGTTTTATATTATCTATTCTCTTATCAATTACTAATTGTTAGTAATTTTCTAGAAATTGTTTGTAATCCTATCCAATATGTGCAATTGGTGAAACGAGTTCAGTTCCAGAAGCGTCCCTACGCATATCTGGCTTAGGTAGCTCAACATTGCTTCCACCTTCCGTAACTGCTTGCAATGGATAGTATCCAACATACGCGTGTATCAACGTATCTTGACCTTTAAGGAATCTTTGCGAGCGCACGCCGCCAGTTGCGCGACCTTTTGTTGGGTACATGTCAAATGGAGTAATCTTTGCAGAACCGTTTTCGGTTCCAGGAAGAGCTTCACTGTCTCCAGCAACGGTGAATACAACTGTTCCAGAAGCGGAGAATAAACCATTTTCACCTTCTTCGTAATGCCACTCTATTGATTTTTCTGGCACTACTGCGAAGGTTGCAACTTTAGCTCCTTCTGCTAAACGAATGCCTGCCATTCCGCCTGCTGTGCGTCCTTGAGGTCTAACTTGTTTAGCGTCAAAAGTAAGTAATGACGAATCATTACTAATGAACACAAGTCTGTCGTTGTCTTTTGCTGGAGCTGCTGCAATAACGGTGTCGTCATCTTTCAAATCAATTATGCTCCATGAATCCATGGTAGTTGGAGCTTCAAAATTCCATCTTTTAACTACACCGTTTCTCGTGCCGATTGCAAGTGGAGTAGCGTCTTGTGAGGCATTAAATGCTATTGCTGAAACTACATGTTCTCCTCTTACTGGATCCGTGCTTTGTGTGGAAGTTAGCAGTTCTTGTGCTTTTACTCCGTGGCTCAGTAGTGCAGGTTTTCCTTCTTCGTAGTTAAGTTGTGGCAAATCTGCGACATGAGCTAGAACTAGTCGACCAGATGAAGTAACAAGAGCATAAGTTGAACGCGTTGTTGTTTCAAACATTGTTTTACAAGGAGTGTTAAATACGTTGTTATTGTGTGAATTCCAATGTTCTAACACTTCAGTGCTTGTTCTGGCAATTAACCCGGAAGTGCTTAATGCTACTGCACAAGGTTCGTCACTTAATTGCATTGCAACAGAAGATGCGTCAGCTTCTCCGGTTTTACGAGCTGCATTAGCTGCAGCAGCCAAATCTGCTTGAGTTGAAGTAATTTTATTTGCTGATTGAACCGCTTTAATCGCAATATCCTCACTGTTTTTATTTATGCTGGAGGCTACTGGAGTAAAACTACCATCTTCATTTTCGTCAAGCAAAATTGTTCTGCGCGGAGTATCCCATTGTTTAACTGCAGAATCCATATCTGCTATTACTACGTGGTCAAGCTTCGCTTCAGAACTTAATATTTGATTCAGTTCTTCAATTTTTTTGAGCAAATCGTCGCGTTCAGCTTCGAGCTCTATTCGGCTCATTTTAGTAAGTCTGCGAAGACGCAAGTCAAGAATGTACTGTGCTTGAATTTCGTCAAGATCAAATACTTTAATTAACTTAGTTTTTGCACTATCTGCATCCTCAGATGAACGAATAACCTGAATTACTTCATCAATATCAAGAAGTGCAAGAAGCAAGCCGTCAACCAAATGTAAGCGTTCTTGAGCTTTTTTGCGCCTAAATTCACTGCGTCTGCGTACTACTGTTCTGCGGTGAGAAATCCAAACGTCTAATAGCTCTCTCAAGCCCATTGTGTGAGGTCTGCCGTCAACAAGTGCAACATTGTTAATAGTAAAGCTCTCTTGCAAAGGAGTGTGCTTAAAAAGTTGAGCAAGCACAGCGTTAGGATCAAAGCCTGTCTTAATCTCAATAACAATGCGAGTTCCGTTATGTCGATCTGTTAAATCAATAGCACCTGAAATACCGTCTAATTTTCTTGATTTAACTCCTTGAGAAATTCTTTCCAAAACGCGCTCTGGGCCAACCATAAACGGAAGTTCTGTAACAATAATAGCTTTTTTGCGAGCAGTAATATTTTCTATATGTGTTGTAGATCTTGTAGTGAATGCTCCGCGACCTGTTGCGTAAGCTTCGCGAATGCCACTTCGACCAATGATAATTCCTCCGCTAGGCCAGTCAGGTCCTGGAACTAGTTTCATAAGATCATCTAGGGTTGCGTCAGGATGTTTCATAACATATTTTGCTGCAGCAACTACTTCGCCTAGATTATGCGTCGCCATATTTGTTGCCATGCCTACAGCAATTCCAGAAGCGCCATTTACTAAAAGATTTGGAATAGCTGCAGGAAGCACAGTAGGTTCTTTTAGTTTATTGTCGTAATTTGGCACGAAATCAACTGTGTCTTCGTTGATATCCGCGTTCATACCTAGTGATGCAGGAGCTAAACGCGCTTCGGTGTATCGAGAAGCTGCTGGACCGTCGTCAAGAGAGCCAAAATTACCGTGTCCGTCAACAAGTGGCAAGCGTAGTGAAAATGGTTGAGCTAGGCGAACCATTGCCTCATAGATTGCAGAATCACCGTGAGGATGAAGTTTACCCATTACTTCACCAACAACGCGCGCTGATTTCATATAAGCATGATCAGGACTCAAATTCATATTGCCCATTTGATACACAATGCGTCGCTGCACTGGTTTCATTCCGTCTCGTGCGTCCGGTAAAGCTCGAGCATAAATAACTGAATAAGCATATTCCAAGAAGGATTTGCTCATTTCTTCATTCAATGGTGTTTCAACAATATGCTCTTTAACTTTTCTTGGGTCGAAAGCTTGCTGTGTTGAGTGATGGCGTGAGGGCATATTTAGAACTCCTTGAATGACATTACGGCTATCAATCTTAGCAATTTATATGCACAAACAGCATGTTTTTGCTGAATTTTTCAGCAATTTGACTAGTTATTTATATAAATATTTGTTATTCGCGTTTTGTTCAATGCAATATAAGTGGTTCAATAGTAAGTATGAGTGCTGAAATACCGTCTGAAAATGATCTTTTACAATTCGTTGGAAATGTTAAGTACGGTGATTTTTCTAATTTCGCAGTTAATGAAGATTTTTCTTACGATTTTAATGAAAAAAATCTTGGGGGAGCGTTACATATATCTTCGGTTCTTCCAGCTTTAAGTGATGCAATAGATGCTCCTGTTAAAACAGCTATTCATAACGATCCACACGCTTTGCGAGAAAGTCTTGGTTTCCCTAAATCTAATTCTGCAATTGTAGTGCTAATAGATGGTTTAGGATACTGGAATATTCTTATGCGCAAAGGTCACGCTCCTTATTTACGATCCTTGCTTAACGAATCAATAAATCAACGACCAATTAGCACGTGCGTTCCAAGCACAACTGTTGCTGCAATGGCTACTTTTGGAACAGGCACATGTCCTGGTCTTACTTGCATGACTGGTTACACGCAAAAAAATTCTCAAAATGGTAAACTTGCGCAGCTTATCCAATTTAATGATGCACCTGATCCGCTAGTTTTGCAGCAAGAGCCAACTATATTTGAAAGTTTAGTTTCTAATGGAGTTCGTGCAGATAGCGTGGGATTAGCAAAGTTTGAAAATACTCCTCTTACCAAAGCTGCTTTTCGTGGAGCAAATTATATTACTGCTGGAACTCCTAGAGCTCGCATTCTTAAGGCTGCTAATAGCAGTAAAACTCCAGGTTTAACTTATATGTATTTACGTGACGCTGATAAAACCGGTCATAATTATGGTTGGGATTCTCAGCAGTGGGTTTCTGTTTTTGAGCAAATTGACGAACAGTTGCATCTTTTGCGAGCAAATTGTGCTCCTGGAACATTAATTGTTATTACTGCAGATCATGGGATGATTAAATCTGATCCAAGTAAGCGAGTTGATATTGCTAAGCATGATGAGCTGATGAAAGGCGTATCGATGGTTGGCGGTGAACCTCGTTCTGTAATGTTGTATGCTAACAGTGATGCAAATCCTGAAGATATTATTTACCGTTGGCGCGAATATTTTGGAACTAATGCAATTGTACGCAGTAAAAAACAAGCTATTGACGATGGTATTTTTGGTTTAGTAAACAACAGGGCAGAGGCTGTTATTGGTGATGTTATTGTGCAAGCTTGTGGAGCTTACACAATTGTTGATTCTCGCATTCAATCCGATAAAGCTATGAGTTTACCTAGCGTGCATGGATCGATGACTCACATGGAAATGGATATTCCGTGCCTCATAGATTTAGTGTAAGCGAGTTTTTGCTTCTAATATTGAAAAATATTTTTATAAATCGCAACTTAGCAAATAAAAATGTGTGGCACTTAAAATTTTAATAAAAGTGCCACACGTATTGTCAATAAGCGAAAAATTTATTTTTTAAACTTCTTATTTAGCTTTCGCCAAATAATATTTCATCCCAGCTTGGTACCGCCGCTCTTCCAGCTTTACGTTTATTGTGCTCAGAAGATGATTTTTCTTGACTATTAGTATTAATTTCTTGATTATTTTTAGCAGAATTTTGATTACTTTCAGAAGTATTTTCTTGCAAAGTTTTGCTAGCAATATCTGCTTTTTCAACATTTTGAACTTTAGCAGCCAATGATTTTTGTGCTTTTTTAGACTCATTGGCGATTTTGCTATTCGTTTCGTTTCTATTATTAGATTCAACATCCGGTTGTATTAACGATGGCTGTTGAGGGTTATCTTCTTTAAATTGCGTATTTGTTTTAGTAGAACGCTCAGAATAGCCTTTTTCTAATACTTGCTGTATGTCAGAACTATTGTCCTGAATTTCGAGCGAAGATTGTGCTTGCGCATCTGCAAGTTTGTCACTGTTTCTAAGTTCCCATTGAGAAACAGCTCGCTCGATTCTGGCAGAACGAATAGAATTTCCAGGAAGCTCTTCAGTGTTGAACGGGAAATTAATGCTCACAGTATCTCTATAAGCTCCACCATATGGAGACTGCTTAGAAGTATCAGCTGCATTGACATCTTCACCAAGCAACAATCTAGACGAAGGGTTCGCGCACGTAACAGAGTTGTCATGCATGTTCCATGTCCACTCAGCTTTAATAGTGCGAGTAGCAGTTTTGAAAGTAGCACTAATTCGCCATGGCTCTAATCCTCGGCGTGTTGCTTTCCATTGCACTGTTTCCATGCCAATATGTGCTTTAGCTAACGTTCTCTCAATTAAATCTGCAATAGTGCGCATATTGCTTTGTTTAGGAGCAGGTACTAGAAGGAACTGCTCAATTGCATACTGCTTTTCTGTTTCAACGCCTGCAGAAAAACGCCTAACTTGTGTTTCGCTGACGTTGTATCTTTGCGCTACGTGTGAAGGTGTAACTCCTGCGCGAATCAATGCCTGAATTTGCGAAATAGGCAATGTTGCATTAGATTGCATAGAATTTGTGCCAGCATCTGCTGAGTTATGTTCATCGCTGTTTTTACTCGTAATTTTGTGTGAATCAGCGATGGCGCGTTCCAGCGTGTCGTCCACTTGAATACGTAACGGCGTGTTTTCACAAATGAAAATCAAATTGCCGTCTGCGTCAACATGGTCGAAACTCGCCTCTTTTGGCGGATTTTCAAGCATTATGCACCACTTTCTTCGCTTTTAACAATACTATTTATATACTTTAGTCCATACACTGCATTCTTTACCATTTTATTTAGAATAAAAAATGTGTAATATACGGGGTAGCATTCGTGTATGCTATGCGCGTAAGTAGCTTTAAAAACGAAAGGACCATAATGGCACAGGATTATGATTCTCCTCGTAGCAAAGATGAGGACGAAGAGTCGTTGGAAGCTTTGAGTAAAGGTTCTCAAAATTCAAGCAGCGACATTGACGATGATGAAAATGCTATTGCTGAAGACTACGAGTTACCAGGTGCTGATTTAAGTAACGAAGATGCATCTGTAACTGTTATCCCTATGCAAGGCGATGAATTTATTTGTTCTGAATGCTTCTTAGTTAAGCATCGCAGCCAGTTAGCTGAAACTAATGCTGATGGTCAGCCTGTTTGCAAGGAGTGCGCAGCTTAAATGGCATACGACGAGACCTATACTGGCCCCGAACAGGTTGAGGTATTAATTAAGTATCTCGATGATGAAACATCTACATTACAGCCGCTTTGCTACGCGCATGCAGGTGATGCAGGTGCCGATTTAAGAACTACCCAAGATTTTACTTTGCGTCCTTTCCAGAGAGCGCTTGTTCCTACTGGAGTTGCTATAGCTTTACCTGCAGGTTATGTTGCTTTAGTGCATCCTCGTTCTGGTTTAGCAGCAAAGCAGGGTGTGACTGTGCTAAATGCACCTGGAACAGTTGATGCCGGGTATCGTGGTGAAATTAAGGTTCCTCTTATTAATTTAGATCCTGAGAACACAGTGCAATTCCATAAAGGTGATCGTATCGCTCAAATGGTTATACAACGTTATGTAGAAGCACAATTTATTCCCGCATCTAAATTACCTGAATCTGATCGCTCTGATAAAGGTTTTGGCTCCACTGGCGTACAATAATCTTTTTATAAATATCCGACCGGTTTTTAAAACTGAGTCGGATTTATTGTATGTATTTTTTGTTTTTGTAGTGTATTGAGCGAATTGCAGGTAGGATAGTAAAAGTACCAGGAGGTGCCAAATGGGTGAACTTCAAGAGGATGTAAAAGGATCCAATAGGCTCGGATGTGAAATCAGCGAAGATTCTCGAAATCCATTATTGCCAATATTGAGCATGTGCCAATGGCATCATCCTAATGAGGATATGAGCATTCTTCATAGAGCTTATGATCGTGCTGTAAAGCAGCATACAGGTCAAAGACGCAAATCTGGTGAGCCATACATTATTCATCCTCTTGCTGTAGCTCAAATTCTTGCAGATCTTGGAATGGGACCAATTGTTGTTGCTTCAGGATTATTACACGACACTGTAGAAGATACTGATTACACGCTAGAAGAATGTCGAGCTGAATTTGGCGATACTGTAGCAGGTCTTGTAGATGGTGTTACAAAAATATCCAACATGGAATATGGCGAAAGCGCTCAAGCAGAAACTATTCGTAAAATGGTTGTTGCAATGAGCCGCGATGTGCGAGTGCTTGTAGTAAAGCTTGCGGATCGTTTGCATAATGCTCGCACTTGGAGGTATGTTAAGCCATCAAGTTCACATAAAAAAGCAAGAGAAACTCTTGACGTATATGCGCCTCTTGCTAACCGTTTAGGCATGAATGCAATTAAAACTGAACTTGAAGAGCTGAGTTTTAAAGTACTGTATCCAAAAATTTATAATGAAATTGTTGTTTTAGTTGCTCGTAGAGCAGGTCAGCGCGAAGTTTATTTACGACAAATTCTTGAAGAAATTAATGCAGATCTTGCAGAACAACACGTTAAAGCATCAGTAAAAGGTCGACCAAAAGATTATTTCTCTATTTACCAAAAGATGATCGTTCGAGGTCATGATTTTGCTAATATTTACGATTTAGTTGGCGTGAGAATAATAGTCGATTCTATTCGTGACTGTTACGCAGCATTAGGTGCAGTGCATGCTCGATGGAGCCCTGTTCCAGGACGTTTTAAGGATTACATTGCAACTCCAAAGTTGAATATGTACCAAAGCTTACACACTACAGTTGTAGGTCCTGGTGGAAAGCCAGTAGAAATTCAAATACGTACATGGGATATGCATAGGCGTGCTGAATTCGGTATCGCAGCTCATTGGAAGTACAAAGCTAATGGTCAAGCTGGTCGTGCTTTAAGTAAGCCTGATAATGATGATTTAAAACGCGAAAATAGCATTGATGACAAAAAAGAGCTTAGCGAAGCAGATAATCTTAAGTGGATTCAACAGCTTGCTGATTGGACTAGTGAGACCCCAGATTCAGATGAATTCTTAGGTTCATTAAAGCAAGATCTTGGTGCTTCTGAAGTTTATGTTTTTACTCCAAAGGGGAGTATTGTTGCGCTTCCGCAGGATGCAACTCCTGTTGATTTCGCATATTCTGTGCATACTGAAGTTGGTCATCGCATGATGGGCGCTCGTGTAAATGGACGTTTAGTTCCTCTTGATACAAAGCTTTCAAACGGTGACACTGTAGAGGTGCTTACTTCAAAGTCGGATACAGCTGGACCATCTCGCGATTGGCTGAGTTTTGTAAAATCTCCTCGTGCTAGAAATAAAATACGCCAATGGTTTAGCAAGGAACGCCGCTCTGAGGCGATTGAAGAGGGCAAGGACGAGCTAACTCGCGCTATGCGTAAACGTAACTTGCCTTTAACTACTTTGATGACTCAGCAGGCATTAATTGGCGTTGCCGATGAATTGAATTTGCCTACTAACGTTGAGTCTTTGTATGCAGCTATTGGCGAAGGTCAAGTTTCTACACAGAATGTTATTTCGCGCTTAGTAAAAGATGCTGGCGCTGATGAAGTTGCAGAAGAAGTAGAACAAGAAGCATTGCCTTTACGCCATGTTGAGCGCAGCCATAAGTCTAATGGCGCTTTGGGAGTATCAGTTAAGGGCGTTGGAGACGTTTGGGTAAAGCTTGCAAAATGTTGCATGCCAGTTCCAGGAGATACGATTATTGGTTTTATAACACGAAACCAAGGTGTATCTGTGCATAGGACTGACTGCCAGAACATGCTCGATTTGCAAAAAACTCAATCAGAGCGCGTTATTCCTGTTCAATGGACTAGTGATAAAGGCTTGTTCTTGGTTAAAGTTCAAGTTGAAGCATTGGATCGACAGCATCTTCTTTCGGATGTTACTCGCGTTCTTTCAGATCATGGAGTAAATATTCTTTCCGGAACTATTGCTACAGGCGATGACCGTGTTGCAACAAGTCAATTTACCTTTGAAATGGCAGATCCTCAGCACTTAGCAACTCTACTTGCTGCTATCCGTAAGATTGAAGGCGTTTTTGACGTTTACCGCATTACGGGAGCAAAAGATAGCGCAGAGCCGCGTTTGAGAAAAATGGAACGAGGAGATTTATAAAAGATGGGCACTCCAGCTTTGGAGTGCCCATCTTTGTTTTTGCGCAAATAGTATTTGTTTAATTTAATAAATACGAAAAACGCTTAATTTCAGGCGGTAACAGCCTTCTTCAACAAGGAGCCAGCAGAAATACGTACACCGTAAGAAGCTGGAATCTTGATGGTTTCACCGGTACGCGGGTTGCGGCCAGTGCGCTCAGCACGCTTTACGCGTTCTGCGGAGAACAGACCAGTAAGCTTCAAACCTTCACCGGACTGTAAAGCCTCAACGAACACATCCTGGAATGCGTTGACGGCGGCTTCGGCCTGTGCCTTGGTCAGGTTGGACTTCTGTGCGATCTTAGAAACGAGATCAGACTTGTTGTATGCCATGCAGCATCCTTTGTGTCAGGGGACCTTCTCTTCAAAGGTCACGTTCATACTAGATATTAGTACATTTTCCCTACAAATGTAGCCATTTTTGCATTTTTTTCTTAATATTTTTCATTATTTTTTGCTATTTTTTATTTAAAACGCACTTGCATTGAAACAGATACAATATTTGCTAATAAAAATACACAAATGTTTGTAAATCTCACTTATATAAGCTCATTATTGCTGAGCCACTTCATTGCAAACGCGCCTAACGGAATTCTCAACCAGTAGAACATAAGCCTATAAAGAAGAGTGGCAGACAAAGCAACTGTTGGAGGAACACCTACAGATGTAAATGCGAAAGTAAGAGAAGCTTCAACAGCACCCAAGCCGCCTGGTGTAGGTATTGCAGATCCAGCAGCATTAGCAAGTAAGAACAGTAAGATTGTTTCCCAAGGATTTGCGTAATATCCAAATGCAAGCAAAGAAATCCAATAACCCAATCCAATGCATGAAACAAGCACAATAGCACCAAAAGAGCCTGCAATAAGTTGCATAGGATGTGAAATAAGTTCCTTAATTTGATGGCCGTAATCAGATAATATTGGCAAATAATGTTTACGAATTACTTTACGAGCGGACGGAATAACCATTAAAACACAAACTATAAGTGTGATTATTCCAATAAAAGTAATGAGCATGTGAGTAGGAATCATTCCAGAAAGCACATTTTTACCAGTGAAAACGCCTATAGAAAGTAATACCAAAGTTGTCATTAATGCTTGAATAAGCCATACTGCACTAGTAATTGCTGTAGCTTGAGCTGAAGTGTACCCGTTTTTCTTTAATAATTGCATATTTACAAATGCAGGACCAACTCCAGCAGGCATAGAAACTGCTGTGAAACCAGAAGCTGCTTGAGATGCAAACAAAACATGTGCAGAAGGTTTTTGATCATCCATGAATGAGCCGAGCGTAATTGCAGATCCAACCCAAGCAAACATGCTGCAAGCAAAGCACATAAATACCATTACATTATCTGCGTGACGCAAGGCAGCAAATACTTCCTGAGGATGCCACTGTGTAGCAATAACAGCAACAGCAACAATCGAGAGAACCAAGCTAACAAAGAAACGTATATTGAAGCGCGCTAAACGCACAGTATCATAATCTTCTTCATCTGTGTGTAAAGCAACTGTTTGAGTTAGCTTATTGCAAAGATTTTGGAAAACTTTTTTATTCCACGATGGCAAAGATCTCGTAGAAGCAGGAATAGCTGCTTTTTGCATAAAAGGCAATAGTGCAGATAACTTTTCTGCACCCCATGTGTTAATAGCAGCTTTAAGAGCAGTGTCAATATCTGTGCAAGATGCAATAAGCGTTAAAAGCTGAACTTTATCAAGTGCAATATTTGTATCATCACTGGCAACATCGCCATTTTGCCAACCTGCAATAACTGGGGTTCCGTCTTCAAGCCTAGCAATAGTTTCAGGAGTGATGCGTCTATGCGTAATACCACGAGTATTAGCAGCATCTACATAACGCATTAATTTTGCTGCATCATCAATAGTTAAAGTATTCAAATTGCAAGGCAGTAGAGCGTTAGAAGCATGAAAAACCATTATTGAAGATTTATCACTGTCGCTTACTCCATAAACATTCGCTGTTGGCAAATGCATATTTCGCAAAACAAGAAGCATAGAAAGATGGTGATGAACAGAATGCCTAGCAGAACGATCTCTACGAGTCGGTATATCTACTAAACGCACCCACTGCCATAACTGATTTAAATAACCTGGTAAATGAACTTGATTATCTAATACTGAAATTACGTAACGTATGCCGTGAATATCTGTTGCATCATACAATCTTGAATTTTCAATTAAATCATCATCAAGACTCGAACGAAGTACTCCAGTATGATCAGCTTGCTGAGTTCTGCGAGTTAATTGAGTAAGATTATCTATGCCAATATTTTTTAAAGCAAGAACAATATCGTCACCCCAAGCACCCTTACTGCGTGTGCCTTTTGCGAAGCGAATAAGCGTACCGATTGCTCTTCCTAAGCAGTATGATACAAGAACAGCAGAGTATGAGTCCCAAGATGAAAATAGAAGTATTGCTGTAACAATGAATAAAGCATTCCAGCCCCACATTACATGCTTATATTCGCGTCTAGGACCACTAACTGTAAGAAAAGCAACCAGAACAGCATACATGTCTGGAAGCAAATCAGCCCAAGTGTTATTAGACCGCATTTGTAAAGATTCAATCAAAGCTATATTGTGTGTAGAAAATATCGCAATAGATAACAGCCATACTGAACCATAACTTATAAACAGCGTAATAACAGAAATAGCGGTATCAATCCAACGCCTGTCAGAAACCATGTGTGCAATAACTTCTGCAACAACAATAAGAGTAAGACCTTGCTGTATCAGAACAAATGAAAGATTATTAAAAGATAATCCTATAATTTGAGTAGCATTTCGTGCATCAATCTTCATAGCGTCAGCTGTTGCTGATAAACACATTGACGACAGCAAAGTAAAAACGCCAATTACAACTGATGATATTGCATACAACAAATCAGCCCAACTACGTACTAAGCTAGGCTGAGTATCTTCAATAACAAGATTTGGATTTATGCTAGATTGCATCGCTTTACCGTCTACTTAATCAATAAAGTCCACCAATCGTGAAGCAAATCCAGTGTAAGATTCTGGTGTCATTGCTTGCAAACGAGCTGCAGTATTGGCATCAAAGCTACGAGATTTAATGAATTCTTCTACGTCACTTTGTGAAATATGGTGACCGCGCATTAATTCTTTTACTTGTTCATATGGTCGTTCCATACCAGGCACACCAGCAATTTCTTCAGCGCGCATTGCTGTTTGAATTGGCTCACCAAGAACTTCCCAATTTTCGTCTAATTCTTTTGCCATAAATTCTTTATTAGGATGAATAGAATTCAAACCACCTAAAAGATTATTCAAAGCAAGAAGAGCATAACCGAAAGCTGAGCCAACATTCCTTTGAGTAGTGGAGTCTGTAAGATCACGCTGCCAACGGCTTTCAGTAAGAGTTGCACACAATGTGTCAAACAGTGAGCAAGAAATCTCAAGATTAGCTTCAGCGTTCTCAAAACGAATAGGATTAACCTTATGAGGCATAGTAGAAGATCCTGTAGCTCCCTTTACAGGAACTTGCACAAAAATGCCCCTAGAAATATACATCCACACGTCAACTGCAAGATTATGCAAAATATGGTTTATGTGACTTACAGTGCTATAAAGTTCAGCCTGCCAATCATGGCTTTCAATTTGAGTTGTTAATGGATTCCATTGAAGACCCATTCTATTTTCAACAAACTCTTGAGATACGCTAATCCAATCAACTTCTGGGAAAGCAGCTAAATGAGCTCCAAAAGTTCCTGTAGCGCCATTCAACTTTCCTAGATACTCTTGATTATCAAGATGACGAAGTTGACGACGTAAACGATAAGCAAACACTGCCAATTCCTTACCCAAAGTAGTTGGAGTAGCAGGCTGGCCATGAGTTAACGAAAGCATAGATAAATCTCTATATTCGTTAGCATTCTTAACTAAATAATCAACTATCGCTTCTAAATTCGGACGATAAACGTTTAAAACAGCTTGCTTTACGCAACGAGCAATAGAAAGATTATTAATATCTTCACTCGTGCATGAAAAATGTACTAGAGTTTTTAAATTTGAAAGTTCAGTAGCATGACCAAGCTTATTCTCTGCTTCGTCTAACGCATCGTCAATGTAGTATTCAACAGCTTTAACATCGTGATGAGTAATAGCCTCATGCGCAGCATGACGAGCGATTCCTTCAGCATCAAAATTTTCAGGAATAGAACGCAAATATGAGCATTCTTCATCAGTTAAAGGATTAACACCCTTAACAATTGGCTGGAATTGATTAGCTTCATAACCATTTGCGAGAAGAATCATCCACTCAACTTCTACACGCATGCGCTCGCGATTTAACGCAGGTTCGCTTAAATATTCAACGAGTGCGGATGTTTGATTATGATAACGCCCATCGAGAGGAGTCAGAGCTATTGCAGGAGAAATATCGGTAAGCTTCATAGTTTTAAGGTTACATCATGCTGCGAATTAGCTTAATTTTACTCAATAAGAATTAATTATTTTATTTTTTCATTACTCCTTGCCACAATGTAGTACTTTGCAATTTGCCATTAATAATATTGTTAAAATGCTGATCTTGCTCGCGCACACTTTTAGATCCGAGTTGAAGAGCATCTTCATAAGCTGCAGTATGGTAATGCAAATCATGAGTTAAAGTTCCTTCTTCTGGAACGTCATTAACAAATATTCCGTCATTTTCAAATTTTTTAGTCGAATATTGTTTGCCAGAAAAACGCGTGACTCCAGGAGGTAAAGAACGCTTAGATTCTTTAACATGAATTGCATGACCATGAATAGTCACCCAATTTTTTCCGCGAGGATTCTCTTTGCCGTCTAAAGAAGGCACAATCTCATCGTCCATCTCAATACTAGTAACCCAAGTTTTCTTAGGAATTGGATGATTTGCAATAGGAGATCCAGCAGTAACAACATGCTGTATGTTGTATTGCTTAGCGTAATCGCTTGCAATGCTTGCAGCAACAATACCTCCTTGAGAATGACCTACTAAAGCAACAGGTTCGTTAGGTTTAATGCCAGAACGTTTCATAGCTTCTACGACCATTCGAGTGCTATCAGCTTCTTTTCTAACTAAAGAACTATGACTCATTACTTCTGCGTTTTGTTCCCAACCAAAAGGAGAGTGTGCTTTACCGTCAGTTCCTGGAATTATCACTAACCATGACGAACTGCCATCGTTACGCTTAAACTGTTGAATTGCAATAGTAGCAGCATCTGGATTAACAAGTGGGGGCCTAACACCCAAATTTCCGCTTCCGAGTTCTGTTAAATTTTCTAAAGTTTCAAGCAAATTGCGTCCAGGTCTAGCAAGAACAGATCCAGGTTTTCTCCACGTCTCATTTACTTTAGTGAGAAGTAAATTATTACCTTGCTTTATGTTATTAATAGGCGCGCTTAGATAGCTAATAGCACTAGAGATAAATGGGACAGCTTCTAATAAATATTTTTTAGCATTATATAAAAAGTTTAATGAGGTTTCACGCTCTCCCTTACTTATACGGTCTTTAGCATTTCCAGCAATAAATATTTGCGATCCTGTAATAGGATTTAAAATAAAGTACTGCGACAAGCCACGAATAATTCCTTGTTGCAAACTATTAGTTGCATAGGACCATCTAGCAAGATTTTGGAAACCTGAATGATTTTTATTATCTTGATTAACGGCGAGACCTGCAGACAATAAAACAGGTAAAGCAAGAATAGGGCATGCAAGAACTGATAAAGAAATTTTGTTGTCTAAATCGTTTTTTGCACTAAATTCTGCATCTTCATACAAATTATTTGCTCTTGCAATAAGAAAAGCAAGATTTTCTAAATTTTGAGACATTAAATAACACTTATTAGCATATTCATTGCACATGCTTTCAGTTAAAAATGATTGCGAAGAATCATTAATATATGTTTCTGATTCTTTTTGCAAACTATAATTTTGACTGGCAATAACCATCGCTGCATTAAGCCATAAATTTTTTAGCGTAAGCAATTCTTTAGCAGTATCGTTTAGTTTTCTGGAAAAACTAATATACGCTTCTCTATCAGAAACGCTGAGCTTCATTCCGCCTACAACAGAGGACTTAACTTTCCAAGACATATTATATTCCTCCGCGAATGTTATATAACGCATACGCTTGTGCGGAAATATCTTTCATACTATGACGAAAATGTTCGGCTGCAAGCCCTTGCCAATCTTCTAATTCAGTCGCTGCAGATTCGGCCATAACGCAGCGAGCGCACTCTTGAGTGCGCTGTATAAGCCATTGCCATTCGTAATATGTGTGCATAATCGTTATTACACACGTTTATTAATGAAAAGTCACTAAAAAATATTCAATGTGGTTAAAAGGTTATTTAATGCTTATTGCTTCGCTTATAGATAATCGTTGAAGATTTAATTACCAAGGCTTATTGCTGCTTTCATCAGTTTTAGTACGTTTTTCTGTCTTTTCTGAACCTTGCTGGTCTTCTTGGTCCTGTGAATATTTAGAATCCACATGATCGTTCTGTTTTAGCAAGTTTTCAACTTTATTGCGCTGAGTATTGTCCAACTGAGGCTTAGACGAATCTGACTGCTTTTTATCTTTAGAAGAATTGTTAGAATTATCGTTTTTAAAATGATTGTTATGCTTTTTCGGTTTCTGCTGCTTATTAGTATTGTTTTGATTCTGCTTTAATTTTTCTGTTAACTTTCGTGATAATTCAGCATTTTTGTCAATACTATTTCGAAGTTGAGGAAGCAGTATCATTTCTTGAGATTTAGCATCATCAAATTGCGCATCAGTTTGCTGTTGCTGAGTTAAAAGCACATTCTTGTCGCTATCTATACTCTTGGAAGATTTTATGTTGGAAATAAGGCTATCAGTAGCAGCATTATATGCGTATTGTGCTCTCCAATTTACGATAGCAAAATACGTTACGAATATCGCAATAATCAAGAACAAGAATGTAACAATGCGAATAATTGTGCGACTAGACATGTGCTTCATACTAATTTCCTTGAAGTTATAAACCACGACATTAATTCCCAAATTAAAAGTATCGACGCAAATATTGCAAACGGCCAAATAATTGGTTCAGGTCTCAAACGAGGTTTTGCTGTCTCGTTCATTCTCCATTGGTGTGAAAGAATTGGTTTTGCTTCGTCACCAAATGTTACGTTTAAAGATGAGTGCATATACTTGCCGCTAAGCTCATCGGCAATATTTCGCAAATTCTTTTCATCAAGCTTTGAAATTCCAGGATTTCCTGTAGCAGGATCAATAACCCATTGATTAGAGGTATTGTCTTCGCTGTAGTCGTCAAGTTGCAGCTGTGTTTTTTCCAAAGGTATTTTTGCTCCTTTAGATGAGCCTATTCCAATAACAAATGCGTTAGTAATATAAGCTCTGAGCGATGAAAATGTGCGGCGCTTTCGTTGAGTTGTTTCTTCACCATCGCTTAAAACATACAAAACTGTTGTATCATCTGGATGAGCATCATGTATAGCTTTTGCAGTAAGCAAAGTTTGATCTATAGGAGCGTCAAGACTAGTTCCAGTAGCTACGCTAGTTGGCTCAGTTCGTAGAGTATTTATCCAATTGTCAACTGCTCTAGCATCAGGCGTTAATGGAACATCGACAGACGTAGAAGCACCAAAAGAAATAGCAGCAAAACTTGAGTTAGCATAGGATTTTGTTATTTGACGAATAATATTCCTTGCTGCATCAATACGCTCAATCTTACTATTTTTTGCATAATCAGCGTCTTTTGCTCTCATTGAACCTGTTATATCTAGAGCAATAATCACATTTGTTGCATTTACTGCCCTTTGTAAAGTTGAACGCATAATACTTGGAGATAGCACGCAAATTATTAGCATTATGCATATGCCAATACGTCTTAATCTCATGCAAAAAGTTTCATCACTTGATTCAGGTTTCCTACGTATAGGCACAATTTCAAAAAACATTGCTGCCAACAAAACTAATATTGCAATAATCGCAATAATCCAGCCATATGATGGAGAAAAAACCAACTGACCTGCTTGAGAAGTGTCAGAAGCTTCAGTTTTAGCGTGTGCAAACAGTAGGGTAGTAGCAGAAAATAGTGTTGTTGTCATCGCTTCATCCTCTTTGCAATAGCTAGCCAAATCACAACGCTAAACACAGTAAGCAAAACCCAAAGACCAGGATCGTCGCTAAATGCAGACTGAGCAGCGCCTTGAGGAATTGCAGTATGCCTTTTTTCAATTTCTTTTACTAAATTAATAACAGAATCAGAATTGCGTTGAGAAAGGAAAATTCCGCCATGAGATTCAATAAGCTGCTTCATTTCTAACGTAGCATCATCATTCTCATTCTGTTTTGCGCCAGAATATAACCCGTCGACAGTAATTTTAGCTTGTTTTGTTAAATCTAAAGCTTGCTTTAATGAGTAAGTTTGTTTTCCAGAGACAACATTATCTGTAGCAAGAACAATGGAAGAACTTCTATTAAAACGGCTTTGTATTTTATGGTTATTATGGGCAGAACCATAAATAAAACCTGGAAGCATTGCTGCGCAACTAACTAAACCGTCTCCAATAAGAGATGTTGCGTTTTTGCGATTTTGAGTTCCTTCAAGCCAGTCAGAAATTTCCTGATATTGGCGTTGTTGTAAACGATTAATACGACTTTGCGATTGAACTCCGCCAAGTAAATTTGCAGCATATTGCAATTGTTTTTTAGCTAGTCGATAATCGTCAGTAAGTGGAAAAACTGTTCTAGATGTGGAGTTAAAAATGCTCAATCCAATGCGTTCACCCTGAAAATGCTCAATAAAATTAAGATACGCTTGAATTACTTCGCGATCATATGGTAAAGCAGAACCTGAAACGTCTAAGCATAAAACAATGTCTCTAGAACTGACTTGCTCGTTCGCATTAAACACTCGGGCTGGCCTAGAAGCAACAGCAAGAGCACTGCACAAAGATAGTACCAATGCAGCCGTGGCAAACCTTCTAAACATTCGCCACATATACCATGAATGACTAGTAGTAGTTCCTTGTAAATCATTGTCAAAAGTAAAAGTATAGAATTTTCGAGTAATATTACTAGCTTGACTCTTATACTTCTTTTTTAAAATATTGCTACGAATGGAATCTAAAATTAGTAAGATAGCAAAAATTGCTACAGAAATAACAACGCCTGCAACAAAAATCAGAGGCCATTGCCATCTCCATGGCCATATGTATTCCCAAACATTATTACTCATCAACGTTTGTCCTTCGTTTGCCAGCCTTCAAGCAATACTAAAACCCATTCAGCAGCCTGCTCAACAGTAGTATTTCGCGCTTGCTCGTTTGCTTTGCGATCAGCAAATTCTGGAGGATACAAAGCAGATATTGTTTGGCGTAACATATCAGCACCTTTTTTATTGCGCCATTTCAAACGCAAAGAAGTCAATTCTCCCAAAGTGTGAGTTTGAATATCTTCACCGCTAATCTTCGAAACATAAGATCTAGCAATAGACGCCAATTTTGCACAAGCCTGATCTTTAGTAAGTTCATTGTTATGATACTTCTCAACAATCTCATCAATATCTTTACGCCAAGCTTGTTTGTTTACATTATGAACATGAACTGCTTCTGTAGAATTGCTACTTTCAGATAATTTCTTTGGCTTTTTAAAAGAAAAATATAAAACTGCACAAGCAATAAAGATAACAACAATCGATGCAGAAAGTAGTATTAAAAAAAGCGTTTCATCATGTAAAGGCTTTTGAATATCTTCCAGGCTCATTCTATTCAACCTCCTTGCTAAATGAGTCAGCAAGATAATTTGTACGGCTCACTTTTTGCGCAGAAATATGGAAAACTTCTTCACTTGAAGAACCATGAATTATTGAAGATTGAACACCAAGCAGCATATCGTATAAAGCGTTTATTCTAATATTTCTACGAGCTTCGACTTCATTTTTATTTGATTCTTTTTTCAAAAACGCTGGTACTTTACGTAAAGTAATTCCATCAAATATTTGCAAATCAATTGCAGAATCAAAAGGATTAATAGGAGAAATAACAATAACAACAAGCTTATGGTTTTGCGTAATTTTGCGCAAAGATTCAGCGTTATGAGCTTGTAATGCATACTCGTCAGTTATTAAAACTACCAGACCATTATTGTCAATATTTTTTAGTAGCGAAGTAAGCAACGCATCAATATCTCTAGTATTTTTACGAGTATTAAGCAACGTATAATCTAGATTTCGCTCAAAATCAGAAAAGTTGCTAGCAGCATGAACATTGATAACATTTTTTCCATCTGCACACAACAAAGAAACAGCATCATGACGTTTTAAACTCAAAGACGCAAAAAAGCATGCAGAATTAGACGCAACTTCATACAGTGATTCTCCAGAAACACAAGCTCCATTCATATTTATGCTTGTATCTAAAGCAATCCAAGTATGAGAAGACGAAGTACGCTCTCTAGAAGACACCATAGGCTGTCCAGTTCGAGCGCTCGCAGACCAATTCATCATGCGAGCTTCATCTCCTGGCTGCCATGCGTGTATGTCAATAACATCACCTGTGCCAAAACGCCTGTGCGAAGGATGATCACCCTCTAATAAGCCTAAAGCTTTACGCGCAATAGGCAAATCAATTCGCTGATCCAAAAGCTCAATTTTGCGACGTACGGCTTTAGCAGGTTCAGATAATACTAACCGCTTCGTACGAATCATGGCACAGGAACCGTCTTAACTAATGCGTCAATTACTTGATCTGTAGTAATAGAATCAGCTAAAGCTTCAAAAGTTAAAAGTATACGATGCCTTAACACTTCATGCGCAAACAATTTAATATCTTCTGGTATCACATAATCACGTCCAGAAAGTAAAGCGTGAGCTTGAGCAATACGGATAAGTGCAATTGATGCACGCGGGCTAGCTCCCATACGAACCAATGAATTAATTGTAGGAAGTGGATGCGTACCTTCACCGCGAGAAGTCGCAACAAGATCAACTACATATTTCATAACTGCTTCAGAAACGTGTATGCGACGCGCTGCAGTACGCATAAAAACAACATCTTGCAAACTTATGCGTTGAGTAGTTAGCTTTGAAGGATCAACGACATCCGATCCGCGTTGAGTAAGTAATTGCAGCATACGAACTTCCTCTTCAGGATTAGGGTAAGTCATAACTGCTTTTACCATAAAACGATCCATTTGTGCTTCTGGAAGATTAAATGTTCCTTCTTCTTCAATTGGATTTTGCGTAGCAATAACCATAAATGGTTGAGGCAGAGGGATTCTTTCGCCTCCAATAGTTGTTGCTCCTTCTGCCATAGCTTCAAGCATTGCAGATTGAGTTTTTGCATTTGAGCGATTAATCTCATCCAACAAAATAACATTTGCATGAATAGGACCAATTTGCGTAGTAAAACGTTGGGAAGCAAAATCAAAAACTTGAGTACCAACTAAATCTGCTGGCATTAAATCAGGAGTGCATTGCACACGACGGAAACTACCTGACATAGCTGTTGCAAGAGTTTGAGCAGCAGTAGTTTTTGCGAGACCTGGTACTGATTCAATAAGAATGTGTCCGCCTGCAATAAGAGTAAGAATAAGAGATTCTCGTAAAGCGTCTTGTCCGACTAAAGTTTGTGCAAAACGTGCGCGCAAAATATTTGCAATTTGCTGACAACGACGTATGTCATCACTCGAAATAACTGCATTAACTTGCGCACTTGCATTAGAAACAGCAGACGGTTGAGGTACAGCTGATCCAATGCCAAGCTTAGAAGCAATTGAAGTTTTATCGGTTAACGGTTTCTTCTGTGGTTGCGGTGGAAATAATGCCATAAGTGCTATTTTAGCTGATATGCAGTACTGACACGTTCAAAAATGGCATTTTTATTATCTTTATAAGATAATTTGCAGTATTTGGACAGTTAAATTTCTTGAGAATCTAGAGACCAATTAATTGGAGAAACTCCCATATTAACTAAGGCTTGATTAGCTCTTGAAAATGGATGCGATCCAAAGAATCCTCGCATTGCAGAAAGAGGGCTTGGGTGCGCTGAAGTAATAAGAGTTGCATTCGTTAGCAAAGGAGCCAAACTTTGCGCATTACGTCCCCATAAAATGGCTACAAGCGGCAACGGATTACCATTGCAATCAGTTCTATTGTTTAATGCTCGAATAGCTGCATCGGTTACAGGCTCCCAACCTTTTCCTTGATGACTATTTGCTTTTCCAGCCTCAACAGTTAAACATCTGTTAAGAAGCATTACACCTTGCTTGGTCCAGGGCGTCAGATCTCCACTCTTTGGAGTTTCTACACCTAAATCGTTTACTAATTCTTTATAAATATTTATGAGACTTTTTGGCAGTGGTCGCACTTTTGCAGCTGTGCAAAAACTTAAGCCCACTGGATGACCAGGCGTTGGATATGGATCCTGTCCAACAATTAAAACTTTAATGCTTTTTAGCGGAATAGAAAAAGCACGCAAAATGTTGTGACTAGCAGGAAGAATATGGTGTCCGCTTTCTATTTGCTCTCTCAAAAACACTCCCATTGCGCGTATTTGCGGCTCAACTGGCTTTAATGCTTCAGCCCAATCAGGATCCATTAGTTCATCTAAAGGTTTAATATTTTGAGGATTCATATTGCTACTGTATGTCAAGGCATAGTATAAAAGTGAATTAATCAAATTTTCTAAATTTGTGCTTTGTGCCAAGCATTAGATAGTATAGATTCATTATTGTTTAAATGATTTTTTATAAGGAGTGCAATTATGGCGCGAGATAATCAGAACGTGTCGTATACGCCTGATGCTTTTGATGAGCCACCAGAGGGACCAGTTGGAGTTCATCGTGGAAATCCTGCGTGGTATGCCGTAATACTTCCTTATTTTGTTACATTAATTGTTGCGGCGGTAGTTGGCATTTTAGTTTGGGCTATTGCTTCTGGAGAAATCTCGCATCTTCCGTTGCCTTGGAACCATCAGCAGCAATCATCTCAATCAGCATCTTCTACTAAGACTTCTGAAAACAAAAAGTCTGCTAAAAGCGACGAAGATAAATCTTCTGAAGACGAAGATGATGACGACGACGATAATAACTCTAAAGAAAATAAATCAGATAAGAAAGATGCTGGTGACTCTAAAGATAATTCAGCAAATGATTCTAAAGCACAAACTTCACTAGACAAATCAGTTGCTGTGAAAGTTCTTAACGCAACCAAGATAAGCGGTCATGCCGCTGCTGGCGCAGATAAGTTGAAGCAAGCAGGGTACGCAAATGTTACAGCTGGAAATCCAACTGGTAACGTCCCAAGCGAATCTGTTGTTTGGTATAAAGACGATTCCCAAAAGGCTGCAGCTGAAGATATTGCAAAGACTTTAGGCATTAGCGCTGTCGAAAACGAAAAAGAAATCGTTTCTCCGATTGTAGTTGTGCTTTGCAAGTGATATTTTTCGCATAAAAATAACCGGTTAGAATTATTTCTAACCGGTTTTTGTGTATAAACGCCAAAAAAGTTGGCACTCGGGTACATAGAGTGCTAATCTTCAAATTAGCACTCAAGCCTTGAGAGTGATAATAAGCAGCTGACGGCTTATTACTCAAGATTGCAGTGAAAAGTCCATAAATAACGTATGTGGAGGAATAATGGCAAAGATTATTGCCTATGAAGAGGACGCCCGTCAGGGTATGCTCGCAGGTCTTGATAAGCTTGCAGACACTGTTAAGGTTACACTTGGTCCAAAGGGTCGAAACGTTGTGCTTGACAAAGCCTACGGCGCTCCAACCATTACTAATGATGGTGTTTCTATTGCTAAGGAAATTGATCTTGAAGATCCATACGAGCGTATTGGCGCCGAACTTGTTAAAGAAGTAGCTAAGAAGACTGATGACGTTGCAGGCGACGGCACTACAACTGCTACTGTTTTGGCACAGTCTTTGGTGCATGAAGGTTTGAAGAACGTTGTTGCAGGAAGCAACCCAATCGCTCTTCGTCGCGGCATTGAAAAGGCTGCTGAAGCAATTGTCAAGGAATTGCTTGCTTCTGCAAAGGATGTTGAGACCAAGGAACAGATTGCTGCTACTGCTACGATTTCTGCAGCTGATCCTGAAGTTGGCGAAAAGATTGCTGAAGCTTTGGATAAGGTTGGCCAGGACGGTGTTGTCACAGTTGAAGACAACAACAAGTTCGGTCTTGATTTGGACTTCACTGAAGGCATGCGTTTTGATAAGGGCTATATTTCCCCTTACTTCGTCACTAATGCTGACGATCAAACTGCTGTTCTTGAAGATCCATACATTTTGCTCACTTCTGGCAAGGTTTCCAGCCAGCAGGACATTGTTCATATTGCTGAGCTTGTTATGAAGTCTGGTAAGCCATTGCTTATTATTGCTGAAGATGTTGATGGTGAAGCATTGCCAACGCTTGTGTTGAACAAGATTCGTGGCACTTTCAACACTGTAGCTGTAAAGGCTCCAGGATTCGGCGATCGTCGTAAGGCTATGCTCCAAGATATGGCTATTTTGACCGGTGCACAGGTTGTTTCTGACGATCTTGGTTTGAAGCTTGATTCAATCGATGCTTCTGTTTTCGGTCATGCAGCTAAGGTGATTGTTTCTAAGGATGAAACAACTATCGTTTCCGGTGCTGGCTCAAAGGAAGATGTTGATGCTCGCGTAGCTCAGATTCGCGCCGAAATTGAGAACACTGATTCTGATTACGATCGCGAAAAGTTGCAAGAGCGTCTTGCTAAGCTCGCTGGTGGCGTTGCTGTTATTAAGGTTGGCGCTGCTACTGAAGTTGAAGCTAAGGAACGCAAGCATCGCATTGAAGATGCAGTTCGTAACGCTAAGGCTGCTATCGAAGAAGGTTTGCTTCCAGGCGGTGGCGTAGCTTTGGTTCAAGCTGCTGCGAAGATTGAAAAGACACCAGCTATCACAGAGCTTAAGGGTGAAGAAGCTACAGGTGCTGCAATTGTGTTCCGCGCTGTAGAAGCTCCAATCAAGCAGATTGCTCAAAACTCTGGTGTTTCTGGAGACGTTGTTCTCAACAAGGTACGCGAACTTCCAGAAGGCGAAGGCTTCAATGCTGCAACCAACACTTATGAAGATTTGATGGCTGCAGGCGTTACTGACCCAGTTAAGGTAACTCGTTCTGCTCTACAGAATGCAGCTTCTATTGCTGGCTTGTTCTTAACTACTGAAGCTGTTGTTGCCAACAAGCCTGAAAAGGCAGCTGCTGCACCACAAGCTGGTGCAGAAATGGGCTACTAAATAAAAAATAAAAGTAGCTTAAAAATCTAAAACTAAATAGTTTAAGTAAATGGCGGCATGCTCGAATAAAGCGTGTCGCCATTTACTTTTTTTCATATTAATCAGCCCATTCCAAATAGCGAAGCAGCTTGTGTTTCAGCATCAAGATACACTCCTGATGCATGTTGCATAGCTTGCTGAATTGCTTCTAGTGATTGTTCCATTTGTTGTTGCGCCGCTCGCCATTGCTGAGCGGTCGACGCAAATTGTGTAGCCGCAGATCCAGTCCACACGCTCTGCAATTGCTGTAAATTGGCATACATCCCGTTGACTGCATCTCTAATTGCACTAACCGAGGTTCCAACGGCTGCCGCAGCCTGCTGAATTTGCTCTGAATCAACTCGAAATTGTGCCATATTTCCCCTCCATTTGTTTTGCGTCTAAATAAACGCTTTTTATAAATTATTTTTGCGAAACATTTCAAATAAATTAAGCAAAGATTTTTATAATGCTACTTTTACTTGTGTGATGTCACGCTATTATGAATATATGCCATCAAAAAAGTACGAAAAAGATTTATGCACCAATGTGGTTAAAAGCTTAGCTTGCACGCGCGTTGCAAATTTTAATTACCAGCATTCTCACTCAAAACTATTTTTAGCTAAACGCGTATTGCTTTTATTAATGGCATTTTTATTTAATTTTTCTTTTATTCTTCCAACTCTTCCAATAGATTCGCTCATATTTTCACCTTTAAATAAAGCAAATACAATTAATGCATATGCTGAAAGTAATGAGAAAAATTCTGGAATAGTTGCAACAGACTCAATAACAGACACAGAAAATTTGCTTGGAGATTCTGTCAGCAAAGTTGCTGACATGATTGATACAACAAAAAAGCGTACAGGAGTAAATGTTAGGCTCTTATATTTGTCTACTTTTGGAAATACAAAAGATCCATCAAAATGGGCTAGTGATTTGTTAATTAGTACGCTTCCAGCTAAAAATACTGTGCTTCTTGCAGTAGCAACTCATGATGGAAGATTAGTTGTAGCTGTTTCGCCTAATTCCGATGAATGGCTCAAAAATAAAAATACTGTAGACTCGTTATCCGATGCAGCTTATAAGCCTTTAGTGAGCACAACTGGAACGCATTGGGATCAATCTGCATTAATGATGATGAAACAAATAATGCGCGCAAAACGTACTTCAACAACTTCTTCTGCAAGTCTCATTTCTACAATTATTATGCTAGTAATCTTGTTGGCATTATTCTCGATAGTTGCAATTGTTCTGTTTAGAAAGAATCGTATACAACGTCAAATACTTGCTGGTGTTAGAAAAGCTCGTAAAAGGCACGCTCGTCACAGGTAAAAAATATTCTATAACTTGTTTTATTTTCAGCAATTATTCAGGAAACATTCAGCTTGATAAGTGATGCTAATCAATATGAGTAAGAACGTTGAAGCATCTATTGTTGTGGTCGATGACGAGCCATCAATCCGTGAACTTTTGGTAGCGTCTTTGCATTTTGCTGGGTTTGAAGTAGAAACTGCTGCATCCGGCTCAGAAGCTGTTGAAGTAATTGAGCGAGTAAATCCAAATCTTATCGTTATGGATGTTATGCTCCCAGATATTGATGGTTTTACTGTTACGAGACGTATTCGTCAAAATGGAATTAAAGTTCCTGTATTGTTCCTAACTGCAAGAGACGATACGCAAGATAAAATTATGGGTCTAACCGTTGGTGGAGATGACTACGTTACAAAGCCATTCAGCTTGGAAGAAGTAGTGGCAAGAATACGAGCAATTCTTCGCAGAACACAAGAACCTGATGAAGAAACTCATATTATAAAAGTTGCTGATCTTGAGATTAACGAAGATTCTCATGACGTAACTCGATGCGGTGTGCCAATCGAACTTAGCCCAACTGAATACAAGCTACTTCATTATCTTATGGACAATGAAGGTCGAGTTCTGTCAAAGAGCCAGATTTTGAATCACGTATGGCAGTACGACTGGGGCGGAGACGCAGCAATCGTTGAATCTTATATTTCTTATTTAAGAAAGAAGATTGATGGCATTGAAATTACTGACGATTCAGGAAAGCCGCAAAAAGTAGTTCCTCTTATTGAAACTAAGCGTGGAATCGGTTATATGATTCGAGAACCTAAGGCAGGTCAAGCCTAATCATGCAATCTAGTAATAATAACAACGATAATACTGAATCAACTATTAGTAGCGGTACGAATAATAGCTCTATTAATAGCTCTAGAGATGATTCAGATGTTAGCACTGCTGAAAAAAGTGTTGCGATAACACAAAGCAAAAGCGACAAAAAAGACAAAAAGCCTCGTAAAACCTGCTGGTTGCGTCGTCGAATAAATGCAATACCACTGAGTACGCGTTTAGTCGCATGCACTCTTGCTATTTTAACTGTAGCCGCTTTTTGCATATCGCTTTCAATTCAGCAGCTCGTAGGAAATTATTTGCTAGAAAAAACTGATGCGCAATTAGCTGGTCAAGCGCAATTTGTTTATGACAATGTTGATTCATTGCGCATGAAAAACTCAAATCAATCTTCAATAGGTCCAAATAATTACTTTTTGCAAGTTAGGGATACGCATAATAAAGTTATTTCCACTCCATTAATACCAAAAATTAAAGGATCGCTTGTTTCGGTTCCTAAACTTCCACCAGACGGTTTTGATAGTAAAAAAATTGTTACACGCAAACCTTATACGGCACCTGCAATCGTTAAAGGAAACGCAAATAAAGTAGATGCAATCACTAAAAAAGCTGCAAAATCACCGTGGAGAGTTTTAGTATTAACGTGGGGTAGAGGCAACGACTATAACTCAGAGTTAAAATTTAGCGGTTATGTCTATATTGCTTTATCTCTTAGCGATCAAATTGACACAGTTAGCACACTTACTCGTTACTGCATAATGGTGAGTATTGCAGTTATTTTGTTTGGAGCAGTATTTGCAGCAATTATTATTCAATCAGCTTTAAGACCGTTAAAAAGAATTGAAAAAACAGCTTCAAAAATTGCTTCTGGAGATTTAAGCAAACGAGTTCCATCTGCTCCTGAAAATACTGAGGTTGGATCTTTAGCAGCTTCTCTTAACTCTATGCTTGCTCGTATTGAAAGAGGATTTAATGAGCAAGAAGATATGACAGAAAAAATGAAGCGATTCGTCTCGGATGCAAGTCATGAATTACGCACTCCATTGGCTGCAATTCATGGATATGCTGAATTGTACACAATGTGGCGCAAAATGCCAGGGGAGCAGGAGAGAGCAGATGACTCTATTGCTCACATTAAAGCTTCTAGTGAAAGAATGACTGAGCTAGTAGAAGATTTGCTTTCTTTGGCGCGTTTTGATGAAGGTCGTGGAATTAATATTTCGCAGCAAGTCAGCTTGTCTCCAATACTTTCTGACGCAGCTAATGATTTACATGCTCTTGATCCTGCTAGATCCGTTCAGCAAGGCTATTTGACTATTTCGGATGAGTGGAAGCTTATGAATTGCACAAATTGCAATTTTGAGCGTAAGCTCCAATTCCATGCTGGAAAACTTCCAAGTGTTATGTTACTTGGAGATGGAGCTAGATTACGACAAGTAATGACAAATATTGTAGGAAATATCCATAGATACACTCCCGTTGATTCTCCTGTAGAAATTGCTGTAGGAGTTATGAAAGCATCTATAACTCCAGACGAATTATCTAAATTACCTTCCGTAAGAGAATCATTGAAGGAGTTTTTGGAAGCAGCGGAAGTCAGCCAATCTACTGATACGGGTCATAAGTATGCCGTAATTCGAGTTGTTGACCATGGTCCTGGAGTTCCAGAAGAATCTTTGTCTAGAATTTTCGAGCGTTTCTATATTGCTGACCCATCAAGAGCTAGAGAAAAAGGTGGAACTGGCTTAGGTATGGCAATTGCGCAATCTGTAGTAAAAGCACATCATGGTTTTATTTGCGCAACTATATCTTCTCCATCAGAAGCATCGACCAATTCTAAAACTAATCTTGATGACACTATGGACGGGTCTGAGCCGATAGATGTTAAACCTCATGGCTTAACTCTTACTGTAGTGCTGCCAGTTAATGAGATTGAAGATCCTTCTAAACTTGTTAGCGATTAAAATATTGGCATTAGTAACACTTGCGTAGGTTAAAAAAATTTTATTGCCCGCGTGTATGCGCTACAATGTAATAAGGAAACAAGTAATAATAATATTTGGTACACTATCTATAGACCTATCGCATATGCTGATGCTTTATGCCTTGTGCACTTCAGCATGCGAAATGAGAATTATTTGGAGTGAGGTGTGTTATGCCCAATGGGCGCGTGCGTTGGTACGATACGCAGAAGGGGTACGGCTTTATTGTTGGAGACGATGGTAAGGATGTTTTCTTGCCAGCAGCAGCATTGCCAGTTACTGTAAAGACTTTGCATAAGGGTACGAGAGTTGAGTTTTCTGTAATTGAAGGTCGCAAAGGACCACAGGCGATGGGTTTGAATGTTATTGCAACAGCGCCTTCGCTTGTCAAGGCTACTCGTCCTAAAGCCGAAGATATGGCAGCTATTGTAGAAGATCTTATTAAACTTCTTGATTCTGCTGGTAATGGTTTGCGTCGACGTCATTATCCATCAACTGCCGAAAGCAAAAAACTTGCTACATTGTTGCGTGCAGTGGCAGATAATTTTGACGTTCAGGAATAGTGTCTGGAATATTATTTATGACTGATGAAGTGATGGATCCACAAGAACTAGCTAGAAGTATAGCTGTGGAAACTTCAGAACGTACTGATGCAGTAGGTGATTTTGTATCTTCTACAGAGCTTGGTGACGGAGTTACAGACTTTCGTTTCGTAAGCAATTTAGTTGGGTATGAAGGCTGGCAGTGGTCAGTTACGTTGTATCATGATGAGGAAACGCAACGTTGGACTGTGAATGAATCAACGCTTGTTCCTACTGAAGATTCTTTGCTTCCACCACCATGGATTCCATGGAAAGACCGCTTGAAACCAAGTGATCTTTCTGTAATGGATTCTATTGGCACATCTGAAGACGATTCTCGACTAGAAGATGGCTTCCGTCAGGTAAATAATATTGATGATAATAATTCTGAAAAGAATATAGAATCAGCAAATTCAGATGATAATTCTGAGTCTAAAACTGAAGATGACGCTAAAGCTAATAGTGAGGCTGAAGATAATACTGAAGCTAATACTAGCGAAGAAGATGCAGACCCAAACGCAGAAAAAGATATTAATCAAAATCAAGAATCTTGCGATGCAAATAATGATTTTGACGAAGATCTTGAAGAAGCTGTTTCAACGCTAAGACTGTCTCGCAGACGAGTAATGACTGCGGAAGCAATTTCGCAAACAGCTAAACGCTGGTACGCAGGTCAACATGGTCCAAAGTCGTTGTCTACAAAAATTGCTGATGGCAAAGCATGTTCATCATGCGGATTCCTCATTCCTCTAGCTGGAAGTTTAGGCTCTATGTTTGGCGTATGCGCAAACATGTGGAGCCCAGACGATGGGCGAGTTGTCTCGCTTGATCATGCTTGTGGTGAGCATTCTGACATTGAACCGCCTGAGCCATCGCAGCTTTGGATTCAATCTGAGCCTGCATACGACGATTATCATATTGACATTTTGCAACAAGCTCCACGAGATGAGCGAGCAGACGTTGAGCTTATTGAGGAAGCAATTGAAGACAGTAAGATGCATCGTCGTAAGCGCAGAAAACTAGATTCAAAATTGCGCAACAAAAAAGAAGCCTCAACAGATAAAGATGAACAAAATAATTTATCTGAACCTGATTTAATTGACAATTCAACTATTGACGAAAAATCATATGAAAATAATGATGACAAAAATCGTGAAGTTGAAGTTGAAAATCAAACTGAAAAAATTGAAGAGACTGTAGCTAATGAATCTGAAAAATCTGAAAAATCACAAAAAGATACAGATTATCCTGATTCTTCAGAAGTAAACTTACTAAACGAAAATTCTGTTACAGAAGAAATACCGTTAACAGAAAAAGTTGAAGAGCCACAAGAATCTGAAGACACTTCAAAAACTACAGCATCCGCATCAATGCGATTATATAAAAGAAAATCTCGCAGACAGCATAAGTAATTATGCAGAAACGAAAACATGAATATTTAGGTTCATCATGCATGACTATTGTGATGCTATGGAATGCTGTACGAATGAGTAAATATATACGACGCTTCGCGTCATGGCGACTCGTTACCATGGAATGAAAGAAAAGAACGGAAGGCAGTTATGTTTGAACGGTTCACTGATCGCGCACGACGCGTGATTGTGCTAGCTCAGGAAGAGGCTCGCTCACTTCAGCACAATTATATTGGTACTGAGCATATTTTGCTCGGGCTTATTCGCGAAGGTGAGGGCATTGCCGCGAAAGCGTTAAGCTCAAAAGGCGTAGACCTAGAAGGCACTCGCAAGCAGGTTGAAGAAATGATCGGTAAAGGCACTGTTTCGCCTGCTGGTCATATTCCTTTTACACCTCATGCTAAGCAAGTGCTCGAACTGAGTTTGCGCGAAGCTCTTCAGCTTGGTCACAGTTATATTGGTACTGAGCATATTTTGCTCGGGCTTATACGCGAAGGCGAAGGAGTGGGCACGCAAGTACTTATAAAGATGGAAGTTGATCTTGGAGACTTGCGAAGCACTACTGTTGATTTAATTCGTGGAGATAATGCTCCTAATGGTAGCGAGAAGGGCGAGTTAGCTAATGCTGGAAGTGTGCAAGATAAGCGAAATCAATCCGGCTCTGCTCTTCTTGATCAATTTGGACGCAATTTAACATTTGAAGCTCAAGAAGGAAAGCTCGATCCTGTTATAGGTCGTTCTGAAGAAATTGAACGCGTTATGGTTGTCCTTAGCCGACGCACGAAGAATAATCCTGTGCTTATTGGAGAGCCTGGAGTTGGTAAGACTGCAGTTGTAGAAGGTCTCGCACAGAAAATCGTTGAAGGCGATGTGCCTGAAACGTTGAAAAATAAGCAAGTTTATTCTCTAGACTTAGGTTCAATGATTGCAGGATCTCGCTATCGTGGCGATTTCGAAGAGCGCTTGAAGAAAGTGCTTAAAGAAATTAAAACACGCGGCGATATTGTGCTTTTTATTGATGAAATTCACACTATTGTTGGAGCAGGTTCTGCTGATGGAGCTCTTGGCGCATCCGATATGCTTAAGCCAATGCTTGCGCGTGGAGAGCTACAAACAATTGGTGCTACTACTACTGACGAGTATCGCAAGTATATTGAAAAAGATGCTGCTTTGGAGCGTCGTTTCCAGCCGATTCAGGTTCCAGAACCTACAATTGCTGAAACTATCGAGATTCTTAAAGGATTGCGTTCTCGCTACGAAAATCACCATCATGTAACTATTACCGATGGGGCTTTACAGTCTTCTGCTGAGCTTTCTGATCGTTACATTCAAGATCGTCACCTTCCAGATAAGGCTATTGATCTTATTGATGAAGCTGGTGCGCGCTTGCGTATTAAACGCTTGACTCAGCCACCTGAGCTCAAAGAATTAAACCATAAGATTGCTAAGATTTCCGAAAAGAAAGATGAAGCAATCAAGCAGCAAGATTTTGAAGAAGCTGCCAATCTTCGCGACGATCAAGAAAAGCTTGAGAATGAAGCTGCAGAGAAGGAAAAGGCTTGGCGTGAAGGCGAGTCCAACGTCAAGATGGTTGTTGACGAAGACATGATCGCTTCCGTTGTTTCAAGCACTACAGGCATTCCTGTAGTAAAGCTTACTCAAGCGGAATCGCAGAAGCTTCTTCAAATGGAATCTGAACTTCACAAGCGTATTGTTGGTCAAGATGAAGCTGTGTCTGCTTTAGCTCGCTCGATTCGTCGTGCTCGAGTTGGTTTGAAGGATCCTAAACGTCCTTCTGGCTCGTTTATTTTTGCTGGTCCTACTGGAGTTGGTAAAACTGAGCTTGCCAAGGCACTCGCAAACTTCTTGTTTGATGATGATAATGCCTTAATTAGAGTTGACATGTCAGAGTTTGCAGAAAAGTATGCTGCATCTAGGCTTTTCGGTGCTCCTCCTGGATATGTTGGATATGAAGAAGGTGGCGAGCTTACTGAAAAAGTTCGCAGAAAGCCATTCTCCGTTGTGCTTTTCGACGAGATTGAAAAAGCTCACCCAGATATTTTCAACACGCTTTTGCAAGTGCTTGATGACGGTCACTTAACAGACGGCCAGGGTAGAAAAGTGGACTTTAAGAATACGATTATTATTCTTACCACCAATCTTGGTACTCGCGATATTGCGAAGGCTGCAAACACTGGCTTTACACTTGGAAATAACGCTGATTCCACGTATCAGCGCATGAAAGATCAGGTTAATTCTGAGCTTAAGCGTCATTTCCGTCCAGAGTTCTTAAACCGTTTGGACGACACTATTGTGTTCCGTCAGCTTACGGAGCCAGAAGTTCGTCAAATTGTTGATATGGACGTGAAGTTGCTGAACGACAGGCTGTTTGACCGTCACATGTCTCTAGAAATTACGGATGCCGCTAAGAATTTGCTTGCACAGAAAGGCTTCGATCCTTTGCTTGGTGCGCGCCCGTTGCGTCGCGTAATCCAGCGAGATATTGAGGATACTATTTCTGAAAAGATTTTGCTTGGTGAACTTTCTGACGGCGAACACATTAAGGTGGATGCTGAAGGCGAAGGATTGCTTGGTGAGTTCACAATTAAAGGCGAAAAGTTTGAGACAATAGACACAACTGCTGTTGTTGCTACTGAAGATAACAAGTCTGAAGATAACAAGTCTGAAGATAGCGAAAAAGAAAGTAGCGCAGCTAAAGAAGATAGCAACAAAAAGTAAGTAAAGCTACGCAATAACTAACTGAATACATTAAAAGCCCGGCGAGTAAATCTCGTCGGGCTTTTCTACTGTGTTTTTCTACTGTGTTTTTATATCTCAATTTTAGTCATATCTAACTCGTCGCGAGCTCGTCGTGAGCTTTGCGCAAATCTTGAGGCATGTATGTTGGATCATACAAGTCTGCTAAGGATTGTCCTAGGTGATTCTCGCTTTTGCCCTTAATTTAGCGTTGTTCAACGAAGGTTATCGTTAAAAGTTTTAGCGCGCTGCGACTTTAAGCTGGGTTCCTATAGTACTTGAGTGTAATTATTGACGACTAGTAAAATACATATTATATAAATAACACTTAGGAGGGCATGAATATGAAAAAAGTAATTTGTAAATTCTCATCCTCTGCTTTAATTATGATGCTATTGCTGAGTTTTTGCGTTTCATTAGCAGGTTGTGGTAGTTCATCTAAAGTTGCAGGAACTTGGTATGAATATAATCCAGATCACGACTATGCACATCCTGAGCGTATTTTAAAAATAAAAGATGACGGTACATACATATATACGAACAATGATGGCACATTTTCTGGAACTTGGAAGCTCAATGATTCTGTAATTACATTTACTGAGGATTCTTCTAAATTTACTTCTTCTGGTGTTTTCTCAAATACACACGAAAACAAAAGAGGGAACTTCATAACAGTATGCATAATTCCAGGTAAAGGGGATACTGTCGGCGAATACGTTTTTGAACGACAATGATTTTATCATTCGTATTTTTATTCTCCTATAGAATATATAATTCTTACAAATATTGAGCAATTTGCAGATTTTATAAGACTGTTTCCATGGTGGGTGCGACTATATGTCTGCTCAGAAGTAGTGCACTACGTTAGTACGCTATGTTCACCAGCTTAGCTTTACGCACTTTGGCCGCTTACACCGAGTTTGGCATGGGTAAGCGTAGTCGTTGGTATTGTTCTTACAGATATTGTTCTCGTTATCAAGTAGCACCCACGGAAAAGAACCGCAGTAGCTGCATAAGATTTTGTGAGACTGTTTTTCTTCTTTGAGCAAAAGGCTCTGCGCGCGTCGAGAGTGTTGTTTTTATGCTGATAGTTACGCAATGCATAATAATGTGATAAAAAACACTAAAATAAGTATAATAATGTGATTAAATGCACCAAAACATATATAATAATGTGATATATGATAAAAGATAACGCAAAATATACCTGACAACAAACATATGTTTCCGTTGCCTTATTCCGTACGTTCGTTGTTGGGGATTGGCATGAATGAGATCAGAGCAATGAGGCGGATATCGGTCTTCGGCGCGTTGTGTTGTATGGCTCGTGCACCTTGGATTTTGTACGTTCTATGTTAGTTTTGTATAAATTTCTTTTGAAACAGGTATTTTCACATAATTATGTGCGCGCTTGCCAAGAAAATGCCATGTTACGATTCGTAACGCTTGTGTTCTCGTTCGTTCCTTTTCTATTCATATGTTGCTCGTTAGCATGTAATTACGCAGTGCGATTATTAATTGCATTACGAGCAAAACAAATAATCGTTAAGAACGAAAACTCATAGCCAATTAAAGGAGTTATACGATGTTGTTGGGAGAAAAAATCAGAAATGCGCGCGTGGAAGCGGGTTTAACTCAGGAAGAACTTGCTGAAATGATTATGGTTTCGCGTGCTGCGGTAGCGAAGTGGGAAGGTGGTCGCGGTCTGCCGGATGTTGCAAATTTGAAGGTGATTGCGGATGCGCTGGGTGTTACTATCGACTATTTGTTGGATAAAAACAATGCTATTGATTTGTCAATCATTAAGAAGCCTATTGATTTAGCGAAGTATGGTCTTAATGAAAAATTGGGTGTTCGTAAGAAAATCAAGATGAAGGAACAAATTATTCGCGATGAATATGCAGACGCTGAAATTATTATGCTCACGGTGACGAAGTTTATTCCAAATTCGTCTGAAAAGTTTATGGATAATTTTATCGGGTGTATTACTACTTTGTTCGGTGGTATTCCTTTGTTTGATACGTTTGCATTCGGTAAAGCGGTAGAGAGTATTGGCAGTGAACAGTATTACTTGGTGAATAAAAAAGAAAAGCAATTTTTTGTGCTGATAACGGATGAGTATATTATTAGCAGAATGATGCGAGTAAAGTTCACTGATAAGAAGATGTGTGTTGGGGATAAGGAATTTACGCAAGTTGGTAAGTTGCGTGATAAGTAAGAACTGGTAGTTGGTTGGGAATTGGTCAGAAGAATGTGGTTTTCTGCCGTTTTAGGAACTTGTAATGTAAAGCGAATATATTCCGTATAGCTCAGTGAGATCAAGGAACGCTTGCGGAGAATAAATGACGCTATAGGTTGTGCTCATACGCCGTATTCCTTAGCGAAGAATTTGTCTACTTCGTCTGCACTGTATTGTTTGCCAGTCGGAATAGAGTCGATGCCTTTTTGTAATTCTTTATCCAACTCATCTCTTGTTAAGCTGCCTAAAGCAGTAGGCTTTTCTTGCTTATTAGTTGGCAAGCGGAGTTCAAATGGCATGCCTTTTTGTAAAACAATCTGGCTGTAAAGCATTTGGATTGCTGAAGATGGTGTTATTCCAAGCTGGTTTAATATGCTTTCAGCGTTTTCTTTAAGATTTGTATCGATTCTTGCATATACAGCGTTCGTGTTTGTCATTGCGTTCGCGTCCTTTCTGTGCTTATTTTACAAAATAGTTGCAAGCATACGCAAGCATATGAAAGCAAAAGTTTAACTACTATTTAAATTAGGATGAATGAAGTGAAGTCATTGCAAACAGAATTGAGAGCATCACCATTTTTTTAAATACGAGATTAGCGCGAATGTTAAAAGAGTGTAGATCACTAGAACACTCATTATAAGTAGCATAGAATGTTATGTCTTTTGCAATGAAACTTTCCCTTTTTGTATTTTAAAACTTTGCCTTATGTGTATAGAGATTGTAGAATTTATAAAATACGAGGGCTGGGTGGTTAATTAGAATAGTTTGGAGAATGCGAGAAGTGAATATCAAAGAAGAACTATTTGCATTGCAGGATATTTCATATGCTGATTTTCAAGCGAAATTGACACCAAATATTGCGAGGGATCTGTTTATAGGTGTCCGAGTTCCGGAGGCTAGAAATCTTGCCAAAAGAATTGCAAAGGAGCCAGAAGTATCTAACTTTCTGAAAGATTTACCGCATAAATATTATGATGAAAATATACTTCACGGACTTATTGTGTCTGAAATGAAAGACTATAATGATTGTATCGTGGCAGTCGATGAATTTCTGCCTTATGTAGATAATTGGGCTGTTTGCGATATCATGTCTCCAAAGATTTTCAAAAAGAATAAAACAGCGCTTTTGGAAAAAATAAAAGAATGGTCAGCATCTGGAAAGGCATATACTTGTCGCTTTGGAATTGAGTTGTTAATGTCTTACTTTCTTGATGATGATTTTAAGCCTGAGTATTTGGAAATACCCGTTTCTGTTAATAGTGACGAGTATTACGTTCAGATGATGATTGCATGGTTTTTTGCAACTGCTTTGACAAAGCAATGGGATGTGACTATAAAATACATTGAAAATCATCGATTAGATGCACAAACTCATAATAAGGCGATACAAAAAGCACGCGAAAGTAATCGTGTTACAAAAGATCAAAAAGAGTATTTGAAAACATTGAAACGGTAACAACAAGTTACATTTGTAGTGTATTTTGACAATCTGTAACTTGCGAAATAAACTCGCAGACTAAGGGTTATAGGTCAAAAGGGGCTTAGGGCAATTTTTTAGAAATTCTACGCAATCAAAGCACGATATTCTGTAATTGCATTTTCCGTGGAGAGATGATGAGTGAGACGAATGTAAGACCTGTGCTTTTCAAGCATGCTTTTTGGGATAATGTGATTATAGAAACTGTTGCTGGCATTTGCACTCTTATTATTTCGCTTCTTGTACAGCAGTTAGTAGGGCACCGCGTACTAGGTTGGGAAACGGTGGTCATACTCGCGTTGAGTGTTGTGGTGTTTTCGCTGCTAAGTGCAGCGTATCTGCAGTGGTATAGGCATCGTAGGCCGGATGACGGGTATTTGCTTATTGGAATCATCGATTTTGTGCTCAGACTGCTGGTGACTTCTGGTATTGCTTTATTGCTTGTTTCAAATACTACACTGCTAAGCATTATTATTGGCGCAGCGGTTACTAGTGTGTTGATGTTTGTTTTTGAAAAGCCTTGGCAGCCAGGTATGACGGATGCGCAATTACAGGAAGCTTCAAAGAAATCGGTTGAGCTTGGCGTTCAAATGCTTGAAGAAGAACGCGTAAAGCGCGCCGAGGTGAGAAACACGATTGCATTACAGCATGCTAGCGCAGGTAAAACAGACACTTCTAGAGGTGTATCTTTAACATTTTCCTCGTTAATTGTTGCGAATATGCTGATGGAAGCAGTATGCGATGTTGTCACATTTTTGTTTGCATTGATGCTGCAATGGTGGATGCTTGGTACTATCTTCGGCTGGCGAACGCTGCTTGTCATATTCTTGGGCAATATGCTATTTTCTTGCGTGGCGGCTGCGGTTATGGTTCTGATGGGAGCATTGAAAGCTGATCAACAGAAATGCCTAACAAAAAGTTTGCCTTTCTTGGTTATTGTTGTACTGCTTAGACTACTGATCTTTGGTGTTCTCGCTTGGCTGCTTACACCGAGCTTGGTATGGGTAAGCGTAGTCGTTGGCATTGTTCTTACAGATATTGTTCTCGTTATCAAGTAGCACCCATGGAGAAGAACCGCAGTAGCCGCATAAGATTTTGTAAGACTGTTTTCTTCTCTTTTGAGCAAAGGGTTCTACGTAACCCGTTATATCTTTCCTTTTTCCTTGCTATTAGTATTTATAGTTTCTTGTTTAAAAAAACTTAACAGTCGTTTCATGACCAATTGTAACGGTTTTTGACGTGTTATATATTGGCGATGTTGCTTTGAATAAGCGCCACATGTTTTGCATCTCCATCGTGTTTTCTTTGCACCGGTTTTACCATTCTTAACCATCTTGTTGCTACATACACTACCAATGGGATTATTGCAAGAGTTCATCATTTAATTACAACAGTAGATTAGGTTAGTTTCATTAGAGTATTCTAATTGTAGTCTATTTGCATAATTTAGTATTTGGGGGAATAACCCTATTTCTATTTGTTACAAGTAAAACTTAGAACACCTTATACATTTTATATGTTATCAAAAATAACAACAACAATTGTATGGCAAAAAATTATTGGATAGAATGAGTATTAAAACTATTTGGTGTGCGACTCCGTGGAGTAAGTGAGGAGGATATTCTTATGTACAAGGTTCTTATGTTCGTGCTGAAGTTGGTTATGTTTACAGCTGTGAATTTTATGTTCCTTTACTTGTCGATGGTGGTATATGGCCATGATTTTGGTGTGATGTTCAAAACGTATGGGAATGCGCTCGGTCCGTTTACGTTCATGCTTGCTTTGATGACAACGATGTCGTTGCCTAATGAAGGAACTATTTTTGAGGGTAAGCGGCAAAAAAGTGTGTCTAAAAACCCGAGTTTTCGTTGAAATATCAATGAAAACTCTCTGTTGTTATGCTGAAAAAGCTTAACATTTAGTATTACTTGACATTTTTATAAACATGTACTCGCGTATTCAGGCGTATACAACCGTTTTAGACGTACTGTATTTCCATCGTTAACATCATATGTATAAAACTCTTTAACACTCATTATTTTCAGAGTGTTCAATGTTGATCGTTATGATGACAGGGACGTGGTAATCACAAACCTGATTGAAAGTTATGATCGTCTGATGGAATTTGGAAAGAAGCATCTGAATGATGTTTTTACATTGGATGGCGTCCAGCGGATAAGCGCCAGAGATAAAATCCTGCGTGAGATTATCTCCAACCTGCTCATGCACAGTGATTTTTCCAGTGGATATGTACCGAAGCTTGTCATTGAACGGGATAAGATTACAACAGAGAATGCGAACCTTGCGCATGGACACGGCAACCTGAATCTGAAAACATTCAAGCCATTTGCAAAGAATCCGCCGATAGCAAAAGTGTTCCGAGAAATCGGACTTGCTGATGAGCTTGGAAGCGGTATGCGCAACAGCTATAAATACACGAAGATGTATTCTGGTGGAGAGCCTGTCTTTACAGAGGCAGATGTTTTTACGACAGTGATTCATCTTTCTGAGGCGGCGACGGCTACAGTCGGACCGACCGAAGAACTTGATCCAAGGGAACAAGTTAGGGAACAAGTTAGGGAGCAAGTTACAATACAAGCTCTCCTTCAATTTTGTATCGTTCCTCGTAGTCGGAAAGAAATGCAAGAATTTATGGGGCTGACCGGTAGAGGAAACTTTTCTGAAAAATATATCAAGCCTTTGCTTAGTGCAGGAAAAATAGAAATGACGATACCAGATAAGCCAAACAGCAGGAACCAGAAATATAAAAAAGTGAACATTGAAGATTAAAAAGCGACCATTGGAGACAGAAACCATATATCGAATAGAGGAAAACGGACATTCAATGTATAGTTTTGGTTTCACAAATAGGTATGTCGAGACGATGGGATTTCGAACTTATTTCCTCAGAGCGAGTCTTGAGGCGATTGGTAAATCTGTGCGTTTGCATATTATTAGGCAGGAACATGTCCTTTGAACTTTTCCGAGAACGAACAAGGGTAAAATCGGTGTGTTTTCCTCAAAAAATGCGCTTTGTCCAATTCCCGCGAACGAACGTGAATTTGGAGATGAAGCAGTCGAGCCAAGTCGAGTTGGTACAGTAGTTGACTACATGACTCGTTTAATGTCTGGATCGAGTGTAATAGACGCGTTTAAAATTTCCTTACTGGGCTCAATGATTATAAACGAACGCGATAATGCATCGAAACTTATGTCCGGAATTAAAGGACTCGGAGATGAAGATATAGTTAATGCCGTCAAACTTGTTGGATTCGACGTATGCTATAGATACAGTCCTATTGCCTACAGGCCTTTTGACGAAATCAATCCAGATGAGCACACAATACAGAACATAAGAGTTATGGTTCAGAGCTCGCTTCATTTTCTTGAGCGCTACGGTCCGAAGGTTCTTGACGGTTTTACGCTAGAGGGTGGTTACACTGATACGGTAAGTGCTGGCGATGGTGATTTTATAACAGCTGATACTTTGTGGGATTTCAAAGTTTCTAAAGAAAAGTTGGATAAGGATCAGACTCTTCAACTGCTTATGTATTGTCGTATGGGTTTGCATTCTATTCATCCAGAGTTTCAGAATATTCAGTACATGGGTATTTATAATCCTCGCATGAATAAGGTCTATCGTATTGCTGTTGAAAACATATCCGAGGATGTTATACGCGAAGTTGAGAAAGATGTGATTGGATATTAGGATTAGGCGGTTTGCGTTTTACCGTTACTTTCTCAGTTCGTTGACTGAGTTTTTAACAGTGTTCTGCTTATTAGCGTTACTTTCTCAGTCCGTTGACTGAGTTAGTAACGGTGTTTAGATCTTGGATTATGCCCCCAATAATATTCACCAGATTGGTTTTTCGTTTTATGGGTTTGTTTATATTAAATTCATTCCTTAGTCATGCGAATATAAGATTTGAAGAGAATTTCTAGGCGCTCGTCGTTATTAGAGCAAGGCTTTGTAGAACCAAAAGCAACATCTACTATTTTATCTAGCTCATCGTGAGCTTTACGCAAATCTTGAGGCATGTATGTTGGGTCATACAAGTCTGCTAGGGATTGGCCTGGGTGATTTGCGCGCACTTGAAGTACGGCTTTACCTGCTTCAATAACTTTTGCTCGCATATCACTTGTAAGTTTTGGAAGTGGAAGATTATTCCAAACGACTGTGTTGGAGAAGCTAGGGTCACTTTTTAATCTTCCACCAACAGCCTTTTGCCAAGCCATAAACATAGAAGATTCTATAATTGCAAAATTAAATCCATCTGGGTCTATGCATGTATAAACTTTGTCCCCTGCAATAATATTTGGTTCATATATATCACAAGTAGTGTATTCACGACGATTAGTACATACACGTGGAATAGCTAAATAAATTTTATCTGGTTGATTATTTTTTCCAAATATCCACGCAGTTTCAGCTTTATCTCGCGTTCCTTCAGCAGTGCTTTTTTCTCGCATTCTACGAACTTTCTCAACGCGTTGAGAAATAAATTTTGATTCACGCATTTCAGAAGGCTCAGCATCCACTAGCCATAAACACCAACGTTCAATATTATTAATAAGTTCTTTACCCATACGGAAAGGTCGCACATATTTAGCAGCAATAGGATCTTTCATTGCTTCATCATATTCTTCACGAGTATTAAGAATAAGATTACCGCCATCTGTTGGCTCAGAGCCTCTATCTACTTTTTTAAGCATAGAGGAAATAGGGCCTGCATTCTTACTGCGTTTTTCAACGAAAATGTCATACCCCCCCCCACGAGATATGGATTAATGTGAGAAACTATAGTTTTGGTAGGTTCACCATTAATTTTTTCGTAACTGTACAAAACTGGTTGCAAAATTTTATCGCTTTTCTTATCCATGCCAACAATTACAACATGCACATTCGCATTATCAGTAGATTGAGCATTCCAAGCAAACGTCTTATGCGCAAAACGAATGCGCCAACCTTCAGAAAACAGCGGTTTGAATAATGCTGGCACAGGCTGACCTTGAGTGATACTATTAGTCGACACAAAAGCAAAAGCAGCATAACGATTATGAGCAAGATATAGGCTTGCTTTCCTATACCAACCAGTAGCGTAATCAAGATAACCGTTGTAGTTTTTACCCCACACTGATTTCATATCTTCAGTCTGATTCACAGATTTCAAATATTGCCCAACAAACGGCGGATTTCCAATAACATACGAACACTTATCTGCAGAAAGCAAATCATTCCAGTCATATTGCAAAGCATTTGCTCTCACAATATTTCCTGAATCACGCAAAGGAAGATGAGGTAAAGCGCATCCTGCAATACTTTCAGTATCATCTAAAGCTTGCTGCTCAGCAATCCACAATGCTGTTTTAGCAACACACACAGCAAAATCGTTAATCTCAATGCCATGGAACTGATCAATACTTACTTTTATAAGGCTATTTTTATCTCCTAAATCAACGTAGCCTTGACCACCAAGCATAAGCTCAATAGCTCTATTTTCAAGCTTCCTTAAGCAAAGAAATGTCTCAGTCAAAAAATTACCTGAACCGCATGCGGGGTCTAAAAATTGAAGGCTTGCAAGCTTATCTTGATACTTCTCAAGTTTATTTTTACAAATTTTTTCAGAAATTGCATGATCATTTTCAATTTTTGTAAGCTCATTTGTTAAGTCGTCTAAAAATAGTGGATCAATAAGTCTGTGAATATTCTTCACAGTAGTGTAATGCATTCCGCCTTTTCTACGCTGATCGTGACTTAGCGTTTCTTCCATCAAAGAACCAAAAATAACAGGGCTAATTGTATGCCAATCAAAATCATCTCCTGCATGAAGAATAGCGTCTTTAATTGGCTCAGTAAGTTGCGGAATTTCAATATTTTCACGGAACAATCCACCATTTACGTATGGGAACTGTTGTAACTCATCTTCAAGATACTTATCTCGATCTTTTTCTTTAGTATCAAGAGTATCAAATAAGTCAATAAGTTTTCTACGTAGGTCACTAGCTTGAGCATTATGAATATAATTACTGAAAATATGATTCGTGAACAAGTTTGCATCTTCAGCATATAAGCAAAACACTATGCGAACAGTTAGTAAAGCTAAAGAATGATGTTCTTCTTCGCTATCCGGATCTTCATACTGTTTCGCTAGCTCATTGTGCAAATTAGCTACTAACAATCCGGCTTTTTCAGAAAGCTGTTTTTCAATATAATTGCGCGAACGATTCTCGCTAAAAATATTACGAAATACTGTTAAATGTTCAGCAAGCTTATCTAACGTAAACTCTTCAACTGGTGACTTTTGTGCTCTAGGATCTTTCTCAAGATCATAGAAACGAAAAGTGTTGAAATTACAGGTACAAATAAAAGTAGGTTTTTTACTAGGCGGAAGATTGTCGGAATATCTCACAGCTTGCTCAGCTGGAGTAACAGAATCACCTTGACGTTCTTCAGGCTTATCAAGATCAACGTTCTTACTTTTTTGCTCAACTAGAAAACTAGAATCAGGGCACAACATATCAATGTACCCGCGATTAGCAGTACGATACTCAAACTCAGTGTTGTTTATTGCATCTGGAACATCTAAAACATTTTGCATAAGGTCAAGCCAAAACTTCTGTGTTTCCTGCTTTTCGTCGCCGCGACCTTGCCAGCGCTCAATAAACTCGGCTGCCTTCTTGTGTTGATCCGCAATATTCATGCGTCTATTATCCAACCTGCTAGGGATTATGTGCTTATTGTTTAACTTGACAGTCAAATACTGCATGTCCTGCTAGAATTGAAGTGATTGAAAATGGTGAAATATATCTAAAATGGGCTCTACTTGATAATAAATTAAATGATAAAAAAGAGATTTTGCTGTGCTAAAAGAAATATAGGGGAGGATAAGGAAGTTTATTATGCAAATAGTTGAAGGAATACCAGAATATTTATATCATTACACTAGTTTGAAATCGGCAAAGCTAATTTTAATGAATAAAACTTTGAGACTAACTTCACTTGAATGTATGGATGATAAAACTGAAGCAATTACCGGTGAAGGTCGCAATTTGGGGAAATTTATTTTTTCAAGCTGCTGGAGTGAGAATAGAGACAGCATACCACAATGGTCTATGTATGGAGATTCTAGCAGAGGCGTTTGCATAAAATTAAGAAGTTTTCCTTTTAAAAATAATTATGATGATTACGTTGAGCATTGCATTAATAAAGAAGATCAACCATCGGAAAAGTCAACGGATGAAACTTTTATAGTACCTGCGCAATATTGTTTTGGATGTAGATTTAAGCTAATGCCGCAATTTATTATAAGTGACAAAGATAGAGATATTCTTACCCAGCGCTTAAATGCAAAAGTAACATATACAGACGATGAATCACTTATCTATCCTAGATGTTTGAGACAGGATGGTGAATTTTTTTGTTTTGACGCGAATGTGTTAGGGAAATATAAAAGTACTGAGTGGGAGTTCCAAAAAGAATGGAGATATTCAGTAATGTATATTCCATTTGATCAAATAAAATTTCTTAGGGATAAGAAATATAGTGCTAATGTTGGTCAAGAAATTGTTAATGATTTATTATCAAATAATCAACCCATCGTTCATTATGTAGACTTTAACATTGATGGTAAATATTTTGACGACATGGAATTGATATGCGGCCCAATGATGGAAGAATTTGATTATCAAGAATTAGTGTATTTTGCAAAAGGCATTAATCCCAATATACGTGTTGTTAGAAGTAGATTGTATAACAAATGGAAAAGTAAAATCTGAATCGAAGTGACTTATGTTTATTGACCTTGTATTTATGCTAAAAAATAAGGATAGCGAAAATGATATTGATTCATTTAAGGAAAATTTCGCAGACCTGATTTCTTTTAAAGAAAAAACATTATGCTTACACAACGATGATCAAGAATTTAATTATAATATTCAGAAAATAGGCGAAGAAATTAGGCTAAAAATTTTAACTATTAATAAGAAAACTACAAGAAAAGAAGCAATTTCAATCGAGTCTTTGAAGTTCGCTTTTATAAAAAATAATCTAAGATGCAAATATAACGTTGTTGTCATTTTTGATGGAGCTTCAGATTATTACTGCAATAACCTGTCTAAGTATATATTCACATTTGAAAGGAAATTAAGACAATTTGTATACCTTACTGTGTTAAGCGCATATGGTACAGAATGGACTAAAAAAACTTTAGTCGACGAAGAAATTAAGAATGATGTTGCAGAGAATATAAGGAATAAAAATCGTTATATTGAGATTGCTTTAGATTGTTTTACTTTTCAAAATTATATTGATTATTTATTTAAGGAACAATCTATTGAAGATGCAAATGAGGTAATTGAAGATGCAAAATTAGCTTTGAAAAAACGGGAATCTTCAAATAATATTATTAATATATTAAATAAGGGTGAAAAGATATCATTATGGGAAAGACTTTTTAGTAAAAGAAATATAGATTTAACTAGAAATAGTCTTGATGAAATTAGAAAAATAAGAAACAAAGTAGTGCACAACAAAGAAATTTCTGATACTGAATTTTGCAAATATAGAAATATACTTAAGCAATATATAAAGAAGTTAGATATTGCCGTTGCTGATTTTGAGAACAGAAAGCATTTGAGCGTTACAGATTTAGAAAATGTTTTATCTTCGTTTACTAGAATCATTCAAACGAATAGAATCAATGAGCATTTTATCAAAGCTGTTTCGCCCGCTTTGAGTGAAATTTCAAAATCATTGCGTGAAACAATTGTAAAAAATTTTCCAGAATCAATTAAACCATTGGAAAATATTATGCTGACTCTAAATCGTATAATCCATTTTGATAATGAATCATTAAATAATGTGATAAACGAAAGAACAAGAAAAGATTTATAGATAAAATTATGAAGCATAAAATGATAAACTTTTTCTTAAAACCAGAATCATAGGATTATAAGCCAAAAGTGTGTAAGCAAATATGATAGATATTTTTTTGAAATAGAACTAGACAGACTAGCCTTTAATAACCACTCGCACCCACGTATCAAAACTGTTTCCTTAACGCAACAATTTTGATACACTTGCATTATGTCTATTTTTGTGAATGATACTCTTCTTACACGTGAGGAAGCTGCAGCAAAGCTAGCAGTTAGCACTCAAAGAGTTAGCGCATTATGCTCGAATCATTTACTAACAACGTACACACTTGGAAGTAGGAAGATCTTAATTTCACTTGATTCCGTAAATCGTTACAAACAACAAAACTCTAAAAGCGGTAGGGCATATGCTCCATCATTAGCTTTTGCAACATTGTTTATGCTTAGCGGTTGTGAAGTTTCATGGATTAATAGGCAACAGAAATATCGCATAGAAGAATATTTGCAATCGATTACCCCACAAGAGCTAGTTAATCGATCTAAAAATCGCGCGAAAACAATGGAATATTGGTGCAGAAAATCGCGTTTGGTAGAACTTTCAAAGCACTTAATACTTTCTGCAGCAACCGGAAATATGCGCTCACAATTCCAACTTACGCAAAGTGACAAAATAGAAGGATATATAAGCAGTAATAATTTAGAAGATTTGGTAAATAAATTTCATCTTAAAAATAAAGAAGACGGCGCGGATAGTTCAATAATTAATGTTAGATTCCGCGCTATCGAAGATTCTAATGTTTTCGATTTTATTTGCCAAAATGTGTCTTCACACATTACTGAAGGCACACAAGAATCATCGACAAAATCCCTTATGCCGATCGCAGTGTGCGCTGCAGATTTGGCAGAATCTCTTGACGTTCGCGAGCGCCAAGCAGGATTAACTAAGCTCTCAGAACTGCTTACTGAATACAATAATGCAAAATAAAGTTTAATCACGCGATAAATGAATAAAAAGAATCATACCTTTTGCTAAAATTTAAAAACAATATTGGGGAGTTTTTGGGGGAATTTAATGATTGGCATGAGTGTATCTACACATACAGTTGAAATTTCTAGTAGCACACATCCGTGGAGCACGATATATGCACTATCTAAATCGTGCGATAGTTCACTATGGCTTTTAACTGGCGGACTTATGGTTCAGTTACACGCAATAATGAATGAAATTACAGCACGTCCTACTTCTGATGCTGATTTATTGATTGATGTAATTTCTAATAAGGATAGTGTTCGTAAAGTTTATAACGCTCTAAAAAATCTAGGATTTGCACTACAAACTGGCCTAACTGGATACGCAACCAGATTACGGAATAACAAAAATTATGTTGTTGATGTGCTAATAGCTGATCATACTCCCAAAAATCTATTAGGCTTTTTGAATATCTTTAATACTCCACTTTTATCCATGCCAGGCGGAGCTCAAGCAATAGACCGGAGCATGCTAGTAACACTTATTGATAGAAATGAAAATAATGAAGCAACGCTAAGAATCCCAGATTTACTTGGAGCGCTCATATTGAAAAGTGCAGCATATAAGGCAGATAATGTGGGGGACAGAGAAAAGCATTTGTATGATGCAGCGCTAATAGCATCTTTAATAGACGATCCAGATTCTGAAGCTAAACGATTGCACAGTAAGAATGATTATAAAAGATTAAGATTTTTAAAATCAAAACTTACTAAAGATTCAATATACTGGGACGCATTAGATGCCAAGCATAAGCTAAATGGCTTAGATGCACTTGAAACTCTCGCAGAACAGGCTGTATAACGTTTAAAGTTGTTTTATATAGACGTTTCACTGTATTTAAATATGTTCGAATTAAGCCTTTTAATCATTGTTGGTAACTCAACTCCAAGCTGCTTTCCAATCCATAATCTAATAATATTCATAGAGCAAACATTAATTCTGTACATTTTTTCATAGTCTTTCGGAGTTTTTTCTATATTTTTGTTAGCGTCAGCATGTTTATTTTTCTTATAAATATCATTCGTTTCTTTTGCCCAATCAAAATCCTTGATATCTACTGGAAAATATTCGTCAAATTCGTCTTTTATCGCGCATAACGCGCACATAAAACATGCCAATCCACCCTTTTTGTTCATTCTATTTTTCTGGCCTGTACTTTTTATTATTTCCCATCCAATATCTTCTAGCGCAACACCTAAGCTTATATTCACAGATTCGACTGGAAGATTATCTTGCTCTTTTGTTATGCGCGATATTATTCCCATCGCTCTTCCATATCTTTGCAATAATTCAAACCATTTTTCTATTCCACAAATATTAATATCGTCAAAATCAAACAAGAATTGTTTATTGTGCTTTTTATAAATGTTTTGTGCGCAAGCATTTAAATGATGAAGAACAGGGAACCATCTTACTGTTGTACCATTGCAAGTATTATTGTTTTCCACGCCTACTTCCATTTTTGAAAATTCGCATCGCTCTAATTTAGATATAGAGATAAGATTTAAAATCCAATTATGAATTGAAATATGCTTTTCCCAATTCAATTCATCTTCACTATGAGTCTCAATAAATGCTTCTTCTGTGAAACTTACAATATTGCCATTTTTTGATATTTTTCTTAACTGCTGATTGATAGCAAGCGACAGGCTGATAGGTGATTCATCTATTTCATTTGGCGTTGAATTTATTTTGCATAGCTCTTTGCTACTAGATTTTTTAATATCAATTTTTATACTTTCACCATCATCAGAAAGCTTATTAACGTTAATTCCTCCCGATGTGAACCAATCATATAGGTTTGAACAACTCGTTCTCAAATTAGTTATTTTTTCGAATTGTTTTTCATTAGAACCAACGATTATATAATCGCATGTAATTGTTCCAATTCCAATTTGACGCATTACATTCGTAGATGATTTTACATATCTACATCCAACTAACGTATATGTTTTACTTGGTGATAAAACTTGCAGAATATTAGGTACAGGCAATCTGTTTATTGTTTTATATTTTGTATCAGAGTTTACATATATAACGCTATTTCCTAAAAACCACCTAAAAATTTGACCACTAAGTTCTTTAAATAATACAGACAGTTCAAATTTCAGTCCGTTATCATATAACATAACTACAGTTTCAGAAGAATCATTATTCTCTGTTTTTAAAAAACCAAGAACTGGTGTAGTTAAATCAAGGCTTTTATCTTCCATAATCTCTTAATCTCCAACTAACTTGTTGCTTTTAATGAGAATATTTTAGTATACAAATGTAAATGACCGCAATTTATTGTTTGTGCTTTAGTAAATACCAATGCAACAATAAATAATTTATTTTGAAAGCATCGCGGCTGCATGTATCAAAATTGTTTCATTAATGCAACAATTTTAACAATAGTATTTTTTCTTGTCTTTTAACACTGCACTCTTTACCCATCTTGGACATTTGCATTTATTACTAGCAATATTGAGTTTATGTTTATCTTTTATAAAATGAGGATTGATTTGAATAAAGTTGTCACCTCTTGGACTAATTGGAATTATTAAAGTCCAAAAATATATTCCTGAAATATTTGAGTATTGAAGAAGAAAACAATATTCATGAACAGTTAAACAATCATCTGTGATATATTGAATATTTTCTTTTTGATTTTGAATTAAATTTGGCAAAGTACATATATGCGCTACATTCATGTAATTAAAACTATTATCTAAAGGAAAATTAATTTTGAATAATTCAATATCAGTTGCAGCTTCCATTCCTATGTTACGCACAATCTGTTTATTTAAGTCAAGTTCAACATATGGAATTTTATTATTCTCAGGCAATATATATTGACCAATTTTATCTAATCTAAAAGCGCGGAAAATAAAATATAAGCCTGTAATTAAAAGAGAAGATGCAACTGAAATAATTATGCTATTTACCAAATTATTTAAGTTAATGTTAATGCATAATGACTGAATGCTATTCAAAATATTCTCTCAATTCTTTAAAGTCTCATTTTATTTATATTACAATCTAAAATATTTATATTGCAATGAAGACTGTAAAAAGTACTTGATTAAGTTACTTAAACTATAAACCTATTGAAAATATTGGCGGAAATTTATATGAAAAATAAAAGTATGATAGCATTCTAGTTGAATTGCGGTGGACGTCTTCGGACTAAACCTGGAAGAATCTGATGCGTCGGGTTCTTCTTTTTTCTTTTACTGGGTTATTAGTGTAAGACTTATAACCCCTTTTATTTCGGTATTTCAACCAGTAATACTCTATCTTAAAGTTTGCGTTTTATATGGTAGCATTTTCAAAATCTTTGGTTTGTAGCTCAATTTTTGAAATACGTAATATGTAATGATTAGATAAAGAATAATTTGCATAAATGATTAGAATATAGATTATTATACGAAATACTGCAATTGCAAAAGTGGGAGAAAGTATATGAGCTACGTTGCAGATAAGCCTATTGAAAAAGCTGATGAAGATTTGTTGGGAAGATCTGATTTTGCGAAACAATTTGGAAAATCGATTTGCGAATATGATAGCGAAGATGGTCTTGTAATCGGCTTGTATGGAAAGTGGGGAAGCGGCAAGACATCTATTATAAATATGGCAATATCTGAGATTCCAGTAGATAAATCAGAGAAGAAAAAATGGTATTCAAAAGTATATAAAAGAATCAAAGAAATTTTTAATTCACAAAAAACTGAAGAAGAAGATCAATGTCATTATCCAATAATTATAAGATTTTCGCCATGGAATTATTCAGACAAAAACAATTTGATTAGTTTATTTTTTCATGAATTGAAGAATAAACTAGGCGTAGCTAAAGGAGAAGAGAATAAAGGAAAAATCGGAAAGGCTATAAGTCAATATTCCGATATTATTGACGCTTTGTCATCTATTCCAGTAGCTGGGCCTGCAATCGCTCATATACTGAAAACTATATTCAAAGCAGCAGGATCTAAATTAATGAAAACGCCTAGTTTGGATGAAGCTAAAGAAAAACTGTGTAAAGCGCTAGAAGATTTTAACCACAAAATAATTGTTTTTATTGATGATATAGATAGATTGACTACTCCTCAAATTAAAGATATTTTCCAATTGGTTAAACAAGTAGGCGATTTTCCAAACATAATTTATGTTCTTACAATGGATAGGGAAATTGTTTGCAATGCTTTGTCTGAATATCACAATATTGACGGAGATGAATATTTAAAGAAAATTGTTCAAGTTTCTTTTGAAGTTCCTGAAATTGATAAAACAACCGTGCATGAAATATTAAGAGATCGCCTTAATGATATTGTTCATAAAAACAAAGATGAAGAAGAATTTGAAAATAACGAATATTTTGAAACAGTACTTGAAAACTGTGTAAATCCATATGTAAATAATATAAGGGATGTAAATAGATTACTTAATGCTTTCCGATTCAAATATGGCGCTTTATGGAAAGAAACATCATTTGTTGATTTATTAGCTATTACTGCAATAGAAATTTTCGAACCTAAGCTATATGAATGGATTATTGATAATTCAATCTATGTATGTGGACCACAATCATATAACGATTTAAATAAATATGAAAAAAGAACTTATGAATACTATAAAAATGAATTCAAACAGTTAGGACTAAATTCAGAGTCATCTATACGAATGCTCATATCGATGTTCCCCCAATTTGCTAGGTCTATTAATTACATTGGCGAATATTCTCATTCAGATGATTTGCAACTTTTAAGAGATAATCGCATCGCATCTGTTGAAAAATTTAGTTTATATTTTATGTTCGATATAGATAGAATTAAGGTTTCAAGAGAGAAAATTTATGATTGCTTGTACAAATATGATAAAAATCTTTTAATTAGTACTGTTAAAAATATTAATTCACAAGGCAACCTTGACTACTTGTTAAGAAGCATGGAGTCATTGTTTGATGAAGAACATTATGAGCGTTTTAAATTCGTTGTATTTACGCTTATAAATTTGTATGGAGAATTTGTAAATAAAGTAACAGAAAGAAATATGATAGATAATATTTCTGATTCAGTAGCTGAATTTGTACTCTATTTTATTCAAACATTAGACTCTGAATATAAGCGTTATGAAATAATTTATTCTATTCTTAAGAATTCTAATAAATCTAATATTGTACTTATTGCAGATATTCTTAATCAAGAAGAAATGGCATTTGGGAGATTTAATAATAAACCCGAACGTAAGGATTTGCAATTAGTTAACTTAAAGCATTTGGAATCTCTTGAAAAAATTTATATAGACAAAATTGAACTCATTTCAAAATCTGAAAATATGCTAAATATAGGAAGATTTAGTAGAGCATTTTATTTATGGGAATATCTTGATAAAGAAGGAGCTGAAAACTACATTAAAACACTATTTAACGATAATCTTAATAAAATTAAATTTATATTCATTCATTCATATCGAGCCAAAGGTTTGAATGGCTATAGTTGGAATATTGATTTAGAAAGTTACTCAAATTACATTTCTAGAAAAGATTTTTACAATGGAATTAAAGATTTCGCTAAAAATCATTTAGATGAATTTACTAAAGAAGAACAAATAAAATTAGCGTCGTTTGCATTGAATTATGAAAATAATAGTGATGACTTTAACCATGCGTCTGAGCAAGAAGCATTGCAACTCATAGAAAAATGGAAATCTGAAAGCAGTTTAGCAAAGCAATAAATCATATTGGGCACTAGCACACTGCAGTTAGTGCCCGATATTTTTGTCGCTATCAGCTAACCGCAAAGTATTTAAAAACCAACCCCGCACCCATGTATCAAAACTGTTTCATTAACGCAACAATTTTGATACACTTGCGCACTATCTATATAAATTAGATTTAACATGCAGAGCATACGGACAAAGACAAAGTTGTAAATAAAGCAATATTTGGTAGCATGAGTTATAGGAGTCTTCCTGCGTTGAAAGTCGGCTTCACGCCGTTGACTGCTTTAACACTTTAGGCGTTGTGTGAGCTCCTTTACTTTTGGCTTATAACGTATGAATCATTAAAGATTATAAAACAGTTGGAATATACGAAAGCTAGTCATACCCTCAAACCAACTCATTACGAGATTAAAGGGAAAGAGGAGCCCTAGCATTCATTTCGATTCTATCATATGAGTCTTTCCCGCATACGCGGGGGTGATCCCGCTACGGTCTGCGAGCTCTTTCGTTTTATGCAGTCGTTCCCGCATACGCGGGGGTGATCCCACGCGCGCGTTGAATCTTATCGACCGTATCCAGTCTTTCCCGCATACGCGGGGTGATCCCGCTACGGTCTGCGAGCTCTTTCGTTTTATGTAGTCTTTCCCGCATACGCGGGGGTGATACTACGCAGTGGTAATCCTTGAAGCGCAATAAGTAAATAAAGAGTCACGAACAGACCAAGTGTCCGGGACTCACTATCCACTATACTGCAGGCTCATTATGAAATTAGATGCAATAGTATCTGCTATGTTCTCACTCGTTATTATCGCTGGAGTGTGTGTCATTTTTCGCCTTGGCTCACGGTCTTTACCGCATAAGCTGATGCTATCCTGGAAGTGCGTTTATCAAAAAGAAAAAATCTTAGCGTGTTGTTACTGCATATAATGATGTGGAAGATAAGAGAGGTGTGAAAAGCTAATGGACATGATGAAACTTTGTTATGATATGGCTGAGAAGCTCCGTCCCTATGCAGAACCTACTATGGACGAACGTTTTAAAGAAGCAGCCAATAGTGCTATTCGAGCAGGCGAACCGTCTATTGCAATTGATTATTATTTAGTAGAAGCATGGATGCACAAGAGCGCACCTAAAGAGTTGCTAATCGAAGCTTATAACCTGCTAGATCCTTATGAATGTGGCGATGATTATGACGATATAGCAGACGATTTAGGAGTCCCACGTAAAGTCCATTCCCCAGATGAATAAATAAATTTTGGTCTATAACCCTAGAACCTATAACCCTAGAAAATATACTTAAAATGAAGATTGCGAAGCTGGGAATATTAAGCCAAGTTCTAAACACCGTTACTAATTCAGTCAACAAACTGAAAAAGTAACGGTAATCAGCAAAAACTGTTAAAAACTCAGTCAACGAACTGAAAAAGTAACGGTAATCAGCAAAACACTGTTAAAAATTCAGTCAACGAACTGAAAAAGTAACGGTAATCAGCAAAACACTGTTAAAAATTCAGTCAACGAACTGAGAAAATAACACTCACAGCCCAAACATCGTTAAAAACTCAGCTAGCCAACTGAGAAAGTAACACTTGCGCTCGCAAATGCTCCAATACCATACGCATAACAAACCTCCAACCAACACGAGCAAACGAACACACCGAAAGACACACAAACGAACACGCCAAAAAACACACCAACAGAAACACAAAACGACACGCCAAAAAACACACCAACAGAAACACAAAACGACACGCCAAAAAACACAAAGCTTGCATTTGTAAATATTTCGGGTATAGTAGTTACTCGTGCTTCGGCGCTGACGTTGTTCAGTAAAGTTGCATTGCGGACATAGCTTAGTTGGTAAAGCGCAACCTTGCCAAGGTTGAGACCGCGGGTTCGAGTCCCGTTGTCCGCTCTAGGTCCGATGAGTTATTCGACCTTACGGTGGGTTAGCCAAGCGGTTAGGCAGCGGCCTGCAAAGCCGTATAGATGAGTTCGACTCTCGTACCCACCTCGATTAAGCTTCAAGCTTAATTAACAACCTGGGCGGTTGGCGCAGTGGTAGCGCACTTCCCTGACACGGAAGGGGTCACAAGTTCGAACCTTGTATCGCCCACTCGAAAGGATTGCCTTTCACGCATAATTAAAAAATTTTGGGTGATTGGCGCAGCGGCTAGCGCACTTCCTTCACACGGAAGGGGTCATAGGTTCGATTCCTATATCACCCACAATATGTTCGCAGTGTAGAAGCACTGCGTTTTTTGTTATTTGGCTATTTTTTATTTGCTAACCTTCATATGAAAATTTTTCGCAGCCGAACACGCATGCAACCACAAATAGAAGCAATATCTCGTAGCAGTCAACCAATCAGTCAACCAAACAATCATTTCTTCACAGAAACACACATGCGAATGTTCATTTTGAGTTCATTTAATATCGTGCTATACTCATTCGAGTACAAGTGAAAATTGCAGGGGTACTGGAAACAGTTGAGAAACACCCTTTGAACCTGTTTTGTTAAGACATGCGTAGGGAGCAATTACAGTAAGTGATTTCTTTCTATCACGATTTTCGTGATATCTTGCGTTGCCACAAAGTAGTAGCAATTACACGAGTATCAACTAAACAATTAAAAAAAAAAACTAAACAACAAAAACCAAAACAAAAACAAAAACCAAAAAAATATCCGCCTGAATGTCACTTTTGGGAAAACTTGCACAAGTGAGGAGGAATACTGCACATGATTAATAGCAGCATAAGTGCTGAAACTATAGAATCAGCCATAAGCTGGCTTGCAGGATTCACAGAAAAACCAGGAGAACAAGGAGTTACTCGACCTCTTTACACAAAATCTTGGAAACAGGCTCTTTTTGCTCTTCGTCAACGATTTGAAAAACTCGGTATGACTGTAGAATTCGACCAAGTTGGAAACCTAATTGCAACTGTTGAAGGATGCGAAAAGCCAGAAAGCATAATAGCTTGTGGATCGCATATTGACACAGTTTCAAGAGGGGGTCGTTTCGACGGTCAACTTGGAATAGTTGCAGCCTATTTAGCAATTAAGAATTTACTTACTAGATATGGAAAGCCAAAGAAAAGTCTTCGCATTATCTGCTTGGCAGAAGAGGAAGGCTCACGTTTCCCATACGTATTCTGGGGTTCAAAGAATTTCTTCGGACTAGCCAAAAAAGAGGACGTAGAAAATATTTGCGACAGTGAAGGTGTTCCCTTCGAAACAGCAATGCGTGAAGCTGGGTTCAATTATCAAACAACTCAACCTAAGTTCGCAAATCTTGAAGCCTGGATTGAGCTACACATTGAGCAGGGACCAACGCTTTACAGCAATCACGAAGATTTAGGTATTATCACTAGCATTGCCGGTCAGCACCGTTGGGATATTCATCTTAAAGGCGTACAAAATCACGCTGGCACAACAATGATGTCCTACAGGCACGATGCAGTAGATTGCATGTCTCATATAATCGCCAAGAATCTTGACAAAGCTAAGCAAGCAGGCGACCCACTGGTACTTACTTTCGGTAGAATCAGCGTAGTTCCAAATCAAGTAAATATTGTTCCTGGAGAAGTTACTTTTTCAATGAACTGCCGTCATACAGATAAAGCTTTTCTTGATAAATTCTTGCAGGAACTCGACGAAGATATTCACGAAACTGCCAAGTCTTATGGCATTACAGCGCAGATTGATAAGTGGATGTCTGATGATCCTACACCACTTAGCGACGATATTATTAATCTTTTGAAAGATCAAGCTAATAAGCAAGGTTATGCGTACAGAGTCATGCATTCAGGCGCTGGTCAAGATACGCAAATTTTTGCTCCGTTTGTAAAATCCGGAATGATTTTTGTTCCTTCAAAAGATGGTATTAGTCACGCTCCAGAAGAGTACACAGATCCACAAGACGCTGTTCACGGAGTCAAGCTTTTACGAGATGCTCTGCATAGTTTGGCTTATGAGGACTAACTAAAACCAAACGAAAACCAAAAAGAAATAGAAATTTAGGAAGGACACAAAAGGCATATACGATGCCAACTTCACTGCTTAATTAATCGCAGCGAAGAAAAGTGAATATCGAATGAGAGTACAACGCTTATTCACGAATAAGAGGCTGATACGAAGGGGCGCACCACCACGGGTACGATATCCTTTCGTATCTTTTTTATTTTTGAGCAAAGTTGCGATTATTACTTTCAAAAAACTCAAAATACAAAACTCAAAACTCAAAACACAAAAAAGAATCAAATTTACAAACAAGAAAAGTAAGGAGGTGCGCATGCAAATTAGTAAACTGCTAAAAGATGAGCCAGTAGATAGTAAAAACTTGGAATGTTACCGCGAGCGCGGCTACACTAACGAAGATTTACTGCCAAAGCCGCAAGAAAAACGCACAATGAGCGCTCTTAATTTTTGCACTTTGTGGATGCAGTCTGTACACAATATTCCTAATTATGCTGCAGTTGGCGCGTTCCTTTTAATGGGATACTCTCCAATTTACGTAATGATTGGTATCATGCTTGGCGCAATTCTTACAGCAATTGTCATGGTTGCTAACGGTGTTGTAGGTTCCAAATACGGCATACCGTTTTCTATGCATTTGCGCGCAACGTACGGAAAAGCAGGCGCTCAACTACCAGGATTCCTCAGGGGAGTAGTTGCTGCAATATGCTGGTATGGAATTCAAACATATATAGGTGCGAAAGCTTTAGAGATTCTAGTTGGCAAAATTTGCCCTGAGTTTCTTACTTTTGGAAACAAAATACCATTTGTTGGTTCGCACATACCTATTATTATTTCCTTCGCAATATTTTGGTTGCTTAATTTGGCGATTGGTTTAGGCGGAGGAAAGACTCTTAATAAGCTAACTGTAGTATTAAGCCCACTTATTTACGTTGTTTTTGGTTGCATGAGCGTATGGGCTATTAGCTGTGCTGGTGGTTTATCTGCAATCATGCAATATCATGCTACTGTTCAAGCACCAACTAATTACTGTCTTGGGCTTTTCATGATGATGGTTGTAAATTCTGTACTAGGCGTATGGGCTGCTCCTGCCGTTTCTATTGCTGATTTTACGCAAAACGCAAAGTCAACTATGGCTCAACTAAAAGGTCAAATTGCTAGCTTCTTGCTAAGTTACGCGCTTTTTGCTTTTACAAGCGTAGTTATTTTAGTGGGCGGATCGCTTTTTTACCATGAAACTATTACAGATGTTCTTGTTATCATAAACAAGTGGGATAATCTTCCTGCAATTGCAATAGCTACTGGGTTGCTTCTACTTACTACAGTTTGCACAAATGCTACTGGCAATATTGTTCCTGCAGCATACCAGCTAACTGCTTTAGCTCCGCGATTTGTAAATTATAAGCGTGGCGTAGTTATTGCAGCTCTTGTAAGCACTGTGTTAATGCCGTGGAAGTTTATGGCTAATATTACAGGCTTCTTGAATCTTATTGGTATGCTTTTAGGCCCTATTGCAGGTGTTCTACTTGCCGACTATTACGTAGTAAAGCACACGCATATTGATCTTGATCAAATTTATTACGATACAAATAGCTCGTCAAAATCTGCTTATTCTGGAACTAACTGGATATCTTATACTTCTACGATACTTGGGCTTTTATTTGCTCTTTCCGGGCAGATAATTCCTCTACTTTCACCACTTACTCAAATCTCATGGATTGTGGGATGCGCTGTAGGATTCGTGTGTCAAATATTACTATCAAAAGTTTTTCAGCCAACAATGGCTAAAGAAAGGAAATAATATGAACTACGATGTAGTAATCACAAACGGTTTGGTTGTATTCGATAATGAAGCAACTAAAGCCGATATAGCAATTAAAGACGGCAAGTTTGCTGCTTTTGGAAGCAACTTTACAGCCGATAAAACTATTGACGCAACTGATTTAATAGTTGTTCCTGGAAAAGTTGATTCTCACGTTCATATTAACGCTCCAGGCGGCGGCGTTCGCGACGATTGGGAAGGTTTTGTAACAGCAACTTCTGCCGGCGCAAAAGGCGGTATTACTACAATGCTGCAAATGCCTTGCAATCAAATTCCTGCAACTACTGATGGAAAGTCATTTGAAGCAGTGCTTAAAGAAGCCGATGGAAAGCTCAAGGTTGATGTTGGTCAAACTGGTGGCTTGGAACCACAAAACCTCAATGGCGGAATATGCGAGCAAGATAAGCAGGGTGTCGTTAATTACAAAGCATTCCTCGGCACTACTGGCGACAAGGACTTGCAAGTTGATTTGTATAATTGCGACGATTATTCCCTCTACACCGGTATGCAGCAGATTGCAAAAACCGGCAAAATTTTGATTATGCATTGCGAAAACGCTCCTATCACAGATCAGCTTGGAAAGAAAGCTCATCAAATGGGAGCTAGAAAACTTTCTGAGTTCGTAGCAACCAGACCTGTTTTCACTGAAGTTGAAGCGATTGAACGCGCTTGTCTTTTTGCTAAAGAAACTGGATGCAGAATTCATATTGTTCATGTTTCTTCACCAGAAGGTGCTCAAGCTGTTGCTGACGCTCGTAAGAATGGCGTTGACGTAAGCTGCGAAACTTGCAACCATTACCTGTATTTCGATACTTCTGAGCTTGACGAGATTGGAAATATCGCTAAGTGCACTCCGCCAATTCGTGACAAGGAAAACCAGAATGGCTTGTGGGAAAAGGTTTTTGATGGTTCTATTAACTTCATTGTTTCCGACCATTCGCCAGCTCCTTTGAGTTTGAAGCAAACTGATGATGCTTTCACGGCTTGGGGTGGTATTGGTAGCGTTCAAAACGATGTTGACGTGTTCTTTGATGAAGCTGTGCAAAAGCGCGGAATGTCATTAACTCAATTTGTGGCATTGAATTCTAGCAATTCTGCAAAACGCTTCGATTTGAAAGGAAAAGGCAGCATACGTTTGGGTTATGACGCAGATCTTGCATTCATTAAACCAAATGCTCCTTATGTTCTTAAAGCTGAGGATCTTGAGTATCGCAACAAGTTCAGCCCGTACGTTGGTCGCACTATTGGCTGCCAGGTGGTAAGAACTTTGCTTCGCGGCGAAGAAATTTACAGCAAAGAAAACGGCGTTTGCGAAGACTTTAAGGGCAAGTTTATTCTTCATCCAGCTAAGGCTTAGGTAGAATATTAAACGTAATATTCAAAAACTTAAAGCATATTCTACAGAAAGGAGGTAAGTGTGCTGAAACTTAATCACGATACTGTGGATTATGTTGAGAACGAGAATTTACTTGAACTACTTAAGCGCGAAGGCTACGACAGTACTTTTGTTGCAATAGAAGTTGATGGTGAATTAGTAAAACGCAAAGATTTTGAAACTTTCATAGTTAAAGATAACGCAAAAATTGAAGTATTTAGCATTATGGGAGGAGGATGAATGGAAAGTGAAGATATTCGCGCAAAAGTTCTTAAGCGTCAGCTAAAGGAAGATAATGATTTGTTTGCTCAACAATCAGTTTCAATACTTGGCTGCGGCGGTTTAGGATCAAATATTGCGTTGATGCTTGCGCGAGCCGGCGTAAAAAAGTTGTACATTTACGATTTTGACAGTATCGAGTATTCGAATTTAAACCGTCAAAATTATACGATTAACGAAATTGGACAACACAAAGTACATGCTACTAAAGCGCGACTTAATGAAACTTTGCCGTACGTTGAAGTAGAAGCTTTTGTGCAAAAAGTTACGCCGGAATCGTTAGATGAGATTGCTGATCGCTCCGACTTATTTATTGAAGCATTCGACAATCGCGAATCGAAAGCAATGGTTCTTGACTATTTCATGAATCATCCTAACAAATATGTTATTACTGCTTCTGGCTTATCTGGACTAGGAGATATTAGGAACGTAAAAATTAAGCATCTTTCAAACGTGTGCTTAGTAGGTGATTTTAAGTCTTCTCCTGAAGAAGGCTTGTATTTGCCTTATGTTTCGATTATCGCGAGTTTAGAAGCGTTAGAAGCGTTGAAATGGATAAAAAATGGAGGAAATTATGGAGAATGAAGATTATTTAGAATTGGGCGGTAAGAAGTTTACTTCTCGATACATTTTGGGTTCTGGAAAGTATTCTGAGGAACTTATTGATGCCGCAGTAAACAGTGCTAAAGCTGAAATGATTACTGTAGCAATTCGCTATAGCGAGAAAGCTGCAGGAATTTTAAAGCATATTCCAGAAGGCGTTACCATTTTGCCTAATACTAGCGGATGCGTAACTGTAGAGGAAGCAGTTAACACTGCTCATATTGCTCGCGAAATGGGTTGCGGAAACTTCATCAAGCTTGAGATTATTCCTGATCGCAAGTATTTGTTGCCAAACAATGAAGCTACTTTGCAAGCAACAAAGATTTTGGCTGACGAAGGTTTTACTGTTCTTCCTTACATGTATCCTGACCTTTATTTTGCTAAGGCAATGCGCGACGCTGGTGCTGCAGCAATTATGCCTCTCGGCTCTTTGATTGGCTCTAACAAGGGTCTTGAAACTAAGAAGTTCATTCAACTTATTATCGACGAAATCGATCTTCCTGTTATTGTCGATGCCGGCATTGGCGTTCCAAGCCAGGCTGCTGAAGCAATGGAAATGGGTGCTGCAGCTGTAATGGCAAATACTGGCGTTGCTACTGCAAACGATATCGTACTTATGGCTAAAGCTTTCAAGCTTGGTATTGAGGCAGGCCGCGCAGCTTATCTTGCTGGCCCTGGTCGAGTGCTTGAAAAGGGTGCAACACCATCTTCTCCAAAGCGCGATGACGAAAACAAGTAAGCAAACAAATAAAATAAGTTTTCAACTTAAAACACTAAAAATCTGAAACAAGTAAGCCTTACAAGTGCATCCAGTACTTGTAAGGCTTGCGACATACCTAATTTGCACTTTTTATGAAAATGATATAAGGTATTCACTTGTTTGCGGACATAGCTTAGTTGGTAAAGCGCAACCTTGCCAAGGTTGAGACCGCGGGTTCGAGTCCCGTTGTCCGCTCCATTTGAAAATAAAATATCCACAATTCTGCAACATTCACACATCGAACATGCGTTTCCTATATACTACTTATATACTGAACTATGATGTGACGAGTGCAGTCAGCGCATAAGATTAAATGCTGAATGCTTACGAACGCAACTTGCATTATGTCAACGACTTGAAAGAATGGGGATTATGGCTGAAGACGTGCAATCTACCGAGCAGACACACTCTAAAGAAGATCGTATGTCAATCATGTCAGACGCTATTGATTCCTTATGGCAACAAGGCGAAATTACTTCCATTCCTACTTTTTCTAAGCACCGTATTTTTCGTGATTTTCCAGGACTTCCAGCAAATACCCAACTAGCTTGGTTTAAAATCCCTGGGAAACTATTTGGAATTGCGCTAGGTTTATGCAAAGATGATGGAAAGCATTTTCGTCAACTTGCAATCGCAGACAAAGATGGGAGAGTTTACACAGGGGATAAAGTAACTCCTGTAGAAGCAATTGAGCGCATACCACAGTTGTCATTTATTGAGCAAGGGTCTTTTAATCTATATAACAAAACTAGATTCTATGGATCTAAGCAAATACAAGCATCACATAACTTTACAAAACAACTACAAAGCGTATTTAAAAATTTACGAAAAAAGAAAGTAAATAAGAATACTTCAAGCTCATACGCAAAACAAAACATTAACAATAAGCCTTTTGTCTATGGCGATGTTGTTATGCAAGTTTCTTTAGATGATGGCTTGCATCAAGTTGCTTCATGGATTTGCTTAAACAATGGAAAGCATAAAAAATATACTATCGAAGGCACACGCGTATCGTTGAGTGACGATTTTAGATGCAATCTTTCATATGAAGACGCTATTGCTACAGTATTTTTTGCGACTTTTTTTGTGCCAGATTTACACCAATCATTAGTTGGTTTTGGATATTTTCACGTATTACACCGCTTGCATACAGAAGCTCCTCTTGGCGCAATAAGAAGAAGCGTTTCCGATATTAAAACTGCGCGCAAAGAAGGTTTTAGAGTTTCCGGTTTGGAAGAATACTACGAACGCGTCATGCGCGACGTTGGAGCATTAGAGCAAACTCACAGTCTAGAAGCAGTTCATGCAGCGGAAAGATTACACTTACAACCTGCACAGAAAACTTCAGCACATTACTTGATTTGGGATGATTCATTAGAGCCTTCTGCAGCTTTGAAAGTGTTGCGCATTGAAGGTGCATTAAACAGACTACAAGCAATTTATCAATGCATTCAAGCAAACGCATCGCAAGGTGGTAAAAGTTTAGAAGATAATATTACTTGCGAGCGCATTTGTGCTATCGATAACTCATTTATTGAAGATCCAGCTTTTATTGCTAGCGAAGATCTAGGAATGCAAAGTTTCGGAGATCCTACGCAAGATGACTGCATTCGCCCATTAATGCATTTATGGCGCAAAGCTCGCAAGTGCCAACAGTCTGCATCGTATTTAAAACAGACTGAAGCAGGAGAGTGGTTGTATCGCCAATCTTTAGCTGAACTTATTCGTAGCTTGTATTTACCGTTCCGTTTTGATGCAGATTTTCGCTCTAATTTAGGAGATGGGAAAGTTGCATTAGCTTTTACAGCAACAGGATCATCACTAATGCCAAGAAGTATCTACGATACTAATAAAAATAAGTGGCATGAGTATAGCGATAGCGAAAAGTCCAATATTTCAGTAAATTACAATTTGAGAATTGGAATTATGCTTGCAACTCTCGCTTTTGGTATTAGCGATAAAATACAGCAAGTTTCTATTAGACTTGACTCTATAGGTTTAGAAGAAATGGTTGCTGCACAAGATAGCGCTATTAGCAATCTACTAAATCGTACGCTAAGAGCACTAAATAGAATTGATAACAATAGTACGCACGAAAAAGGTGAGCCAAAAGATGGAGACATTCATGGCGACCCTTCTAAGTTGCAAGATTTGCAACACCTACCGTTTGCTGATGTTGTAGAAGCTGCGCAATCATTAGTAGATGAGCATAGTGATGATTTAACAAGCGCGATGGAAGTCGGAAACAATGAAAACAACGCAAATAGCACAAATAACACAAATCCTTTAGCAGCATTTAGCGAACCGCCAGAAGTGCGAACTTTAATAACCGTTACTTTCGAACGTGACAATTTCGTAAAACATATTCGCTCGCACGGATTACAAAATCCTATAGAATTCTACAAAAAATCTAACGCGCGTATAAGCTTAAACGAAAATTGCAAGCTTAACACTGTAGAACCATCATTCGATTTGCATGACACTTGCTTCTCGCCTAACGGTGCACAGGAAGAGCCAGAATTTTCAGACACACTATTTAACGAAGAACAAGAAGAAATACTCGGAACAGCACATGCTAAAGGTCTTTCTATACAACGAGAAGACTTGCTACAGCAAGCAGTCGCCGATTTTCATCATATTGCTTCACAACCATTGCTAACAACAGCTGAAAAAGCTCGTGAAGCAATGAATATCATCGAACAAATTGGCGACCCCGAGCTTAACAACCAAGCAGATATAGTAACTCGTTCACTTATTGACGAAACTACAATACCGGAACTTCATTTCAAAGCATCTCAAAATATAAGAGATATGCGCATACACGCCCAAGAACAACTCATAGAGGGCGACATTAAACAAGCATTAGAATCTTATGAGAACAATATTGCAAAATTTGACACCATGTTCGCAATAGATAATGCTGTGCCACGTTACTTTAATTCATATGCAGAACGAGTAGTGTACAACCGCTTATTCGCAACACCAGACGAGCAAACACTACTTATTCCAGACGGATTATTCTACGCCCACATGGAATTAGCAGATTTGCTCTCACAACTACATCAATATGATGCGGCGTTAAAACATTTAAACACAATGGTTTCATACGCTCCAACATACGCATTATCGCATTTGCGACTTGCAGCAGCGTTATCGCAACAAGAAGATTGGACGTCAACAGTAGCAGCATGTCTAAACGCACTTCGAGTAGCATTAGACAAAGACGACGCAGCATTCGCATACTATAGATTAGCTTATGCAGCTTGGATGCAAGACAAGTTCACTCTGGCAGCAAGCGCTTACCGAATGGCAGACTATTTAGCTCCAGGAAGAATAGAACCGCTACAAATGGAACTAGAAGAGTTATTATCACGAATGCGCTCGCAGTGTTATAAAGCTCCTACTAGTATGGATGATGTTAGACATTGCTTTATGAGTGACGATATTCCTGTCTGGCCTAATATTGAAGCGAATCATATTATTGGAAAAGCTGCAAAGCTAACTGTTGACGATGGAATGTTTGTAATTGCAAGAACTTTGTGTGTAGCGCATATTCGAATGTCACTGAATGACGATTGTGAAGGTGCAGTACAATCACAGTTCTTACGTTCATTAAATGCGTAACTGGTAAGTGACATAATCTATATAAAGCAACAGCTGATTTGAAGGGGGTTTCATGAGTATGGCTCACGATGATATCGAGTCAAAAAACGTACAATGGACTCTTTTTGACGATTTTGACGAGCAAAATGAGACTCATGAAAATACGCAAAAAACAGATACATGGATTGCTCAACTTCAACCAACAGACACTGATGCGTTGGCTCTTGGAAACTTGCAGCCAGCGACGCTTACTATAGAGCAAGCTGCGAAACTTTGGGCAAAATTGGCAGCTTGGGCACAATCTGATCAAATTGCTTATTACGTAGAAGATTCTCCGACTAGTTCAGACGCAGCATATGATGCAAGAATGCGAGCGCTAAGTGCTTTAGAAGCTGCCTTCCCAACTTTAGATACTCCTCAATCCCCAACACATCGCGTAGGTGGAACTTTTTCTAACGATTTTACTTCTGTAAAGCATCCGTCTCGAATGATGAGTTTGGATGATGTATTTTCAATTGAAGAATTACACGATTGGTATAACAGCGTAATTCGCGATTTACAATGGGATGAGTCTAAACCTCTTCCTATGACTTGCGAAGTAAAAATTGATGGTCTTGCTTTAAATCTTATTTATCGCAACGGTACTCTTGAACAAGGTCTTACTAGAGGCGATGGCGTAACTGGCGAAGATATTACATTAAACGTAAGAACGATTGAAGCAATACCAACACAGCTTCATTCTGACAATCCTGACGATATTCCTGAGTTCGTGGAAATTCGTGGCGAAGTTTTTATGAAATGGGAAGACTTCAGAAAATTAAATGATGAACAAGAAAATGCTGGACGAGTTGCTTTTGCAAACCCTCGTAACGCTGCAGCCGGCTCTTTGCGCCAAAAAGATCCACGAATTACAGCCACGCGTCGATTAAGCTTTTTTGCACACGGACTAGGTGAGCTTCGTTGGAAAGAAAATACAAGCCATAACAATAGTGAAACAAAATTTAATCAGTCTGACGCATATAAGTTCTATCAACAGTGGGGAATACCTGTTTCTCCGTACACAAGAAAAGTCACAAATTTTTCTGAAATAGAAGAAATGATTGACTATTACGGAGAGCATAGAGCAAATATTTTGCACGCTTTAGACGGCATAGTTGTAAAAGTTGATGACAGAGCATTACAGCATCAACTAGGAGCTACTTCTAGAGCTCCACGATGGGCTATTGCGTACAAGTATCCTCCTGAAGAAGTTAATACTTATTTGAAGGATATTATTGTCCAGGTTGGAAGAACTGGAAGAGTAACTCCTGTAGCTGTTCTTGAACCTGTTACTGTAGCAGGATCGACAATTTCTCGCACAACTCTTCATAATGCTTACGAAGTTGAACATAAAGGTGTGCTAATTGGCGATACTGTAGTAGTACGTAAAGCTGGGGATGTTATTCCGGAATTAGTCGGACCGGTACTTAAAGCTAGGGAAGGGCGAGAAAATGAACTTAGAAAGTTTGTTATGCCAGAATACTGCCCATCTTGTGGAACTAAGCTAGCTCCTGCAAAAGAGGGAGATAAAGACATTCGTTGCCCAAATGTAGAAAACTGCCCAGCTCAACTTACAGAACGAATAATTCACTTGGCTTCCAGACAAGCTTTTGATATTGAAAATTTGGGCGATAACGCTGCGCTAGCTCTTACAAATCCTGAGGATTGCAGACCTACAACTGCAGAAGTTTACTGCCCAGATATGGATAAAATTATAATTCAGCGAGGCACAACTCAACAACCATATATACCGTCACCAGATTTAACGCTACCTGAACCACAAACTCCAGTACTTAGAAATGAAGCTGGATTATTTAGTATTACTGCCGACGATTTGCAAAATGTAATGGTTTGGAAAGAAATTCCTCTTGTTGAAGAGTGGAAAGAAGTTAGTAAAGACGGTAGCTTTAAAAAGCATACACGCAAAATAGGCGGATCTGGTCTTTGGCATCAAGTTAGAGCATTTTGGACTCGCACAATCGAAGCAAAGTTATCTACAAATTACGAAGCAGCAGAAACTTCCGAAAAAACTACTTCACCAAACGAACAATGGGATCCTCAATATCCTAAATTCCAAGTTCCAATTGACGCTAAAGTAGTACTTTGGAAAAATAAGCGCATTACTAGAAATGCTAAAACTAGCGGAAACGATAAAGAAACAATAAATGTGCCATGGTATACAAGACCTTCTGAAACTACTCGTAGTATGCTTGAAGAAATAGCTCAAAAAGGCAAGAATGCAGCACTGTGGCGAGTTTTGGTTGCTTTATCTATTCGTAGACTAGGTCCACCAACTGCACGTCTTATAGCGGCAAATTTTGGATCTTTAGATAATATTTCCAAAGCATCTATTGAAGAACTTACACAAATTGATGGAGTTGGTCCTGAAATTGCGCAAGCAGTATACAACTGGTTCCAACAAGCTAATGACCCTGCTAATTGGCAATTTGAAGTATTAAAATCGTGGCAAGAAGCAGGTGTAGTAGGGAAAGTTGAAGCATCGTCTTTCGCTCAAACATTAGTAGGTAAAACAATAGTTGTTACAGGATCTTTGCAAGGATTTACAAGAGACAGCGCAAAAGAAGCTATAGTCTCAAGAGGAGGCAAAGCATCAGGATCAGTAAGCAAGAACACATATTGCGTTATTCTAGGCGAAAATGCAGGATCCAAGGCAACTAAAGCGCAGGAACTTGGCATTCCTATGCTTAACGAACAACAGTTTAATACTCTTTTAAAAACTGGGAACTTAGAAGAAATACTACAAATTGCAAATAATACTGTTCCAAATCTCATTGCTGAGGAATCATAACGCATGAATACAAGTGAACTCGAAAAACAAGTTTACGATTTGCTGGGTAGCGTTATTGATCCAGAATTAGGTCGCTCTGTTACCGAATTAAATATGGTAACCGGAGTGCATGTGATAAAAAAAGCTGAAACCATTGATGCAACAAAGTTTGCTTATGATGTAGAGATAAATCTTGAACTTACTGTGCCAAATTGCCCTCTTGCAGAAGTAATTACAGGACGAGTTCAAGAAGCTATATCTAAATATCCTCAAGCAATACTCATACCGCACGTCAACGCTACTGCAATGAGTAAAACTAAATTAGAAAAGTTGGTTGCAGATTTAAAAGCTGAACGCAAAGAAAATCCATTTAATAAAGCTGGCACTCGCACGAGAATTTTTGCTATAGCTTCTGGGAAAGGCGGAGTTGGAAAATCCTCTATAACTGCTAATTTAGCTGCAACTTTTGCAGCATTAGGTTACGATACTGCAGCTATTGATGCCGATATTTACGGCTTTTCTTTACCGCGAATGTTTGGAGTTAATTCTCAACCAACAAATTTAAACGGAATGCTTATGCCTGTAGTTGCTTGGGGAGTAAAGCTTATTTCTATTGGAATGTTTGCTGGAACTGATCGTGCTATTTTGTGGAGAGGACCACGATTACAACGTTCTTTAGAACAGTTTCTTTCAGATGTTTGGTGGGGCAACCCTGATGTTTTACTTCTTGATTTAGCTCCAGGCACAGGAGATATGGCATTAGCTGTAGCGCAATCCTTACCAAACGTAGAGCTTGTTGTAGTAACAACTCCACAACCTAGTGCATCAGATGTAGCAGTTAGGTCAGGTCTTATGGCTTTGCAAATTCCTGTAAAAGTTCGCGGAGTTGTTGAGAACATGAGCTGGTTTGAAAATAACGGCGAGCGCTTAGAATTATTTGGTTCAGGAGGAGGAAAGAGAGTAAGCGAACAGCTTTGTAACGCTCTTGACACTAATGTGCCTCTTTTAGCTCAACTTCCTTTAGATCCTGCGCTTAGAGAAACTGGTGAAGCAGGGCGACCTGCTGTTTTAACCGAAGATGGAAAATTGGCAGATTCTAATTTAGCTAATACTTTTATTCATTTAGCTAAATCTTTAATAAAAAACTCTTAAAGCAAATAAAGCTTAAAAATACAACCGAAAAAATAAGTATGGGGTTGCTTAAAATCAAGCGACCCCATACTTTTAGTTAGTTATAAAACTAATTATTTAACAGCGTTCAACCACTGCTCTTTAGTAGCCTTTTCAGCTTCCAACTTAGCTTTACGCTTATTATCGGTTTCCTTAGCAATAGCAGCGTTAAGCTCTTCTAGTTGTGCTTCCAACTGTAAAGCAAAACTGGACTTACGAGCGTTAGCTTCAGGATCAGCCTCACGCCAAGCAGCGTCTTCAACAGCCTTAATCTTTTTATCAACGTCGTTTAAGCGAGACTCAATACGACGCATATCTTCACGAGGAACGAAACCAATAGCATCCCATTCTTCCTGAATCTGAGACAAAGCCTTACGAGCCTTCTTAGCAGCCTCTTCATTTTCTACTGGCAACAAAGCCTCTGCTTTTACAAGCAAAGCTTCCTTCTTAGCAAGATTTTCGTGTTCTCCAGCATTAACCTTTTCACGGTCATTTTGACGAGCATGATAGAAAGCATCAGCAGCTTCGCGGAACTTAGCCCACAAAGCATCATCGTGCTGGCGACCAGCATTGCCAGCTTTCTTCCAACGATCCATTAAAGCATTGAACTTCATAGAAGTTTCACGCCAATCTTTTGAATCTTTTAAGCTTTCAGCTTCTGCAATAATAGCTTCCTTAAGCTGCTTAGCAGTATTACGCACATGCTCACGTTCTTTAACCCAAGAATTGCGAGCCTGAGAGAACGCAGAACGAGCCTTTGAAAAACGCTGCCACAAAGCATCGGCATCAGACTTATTCAAGTGAATAGTAGTACGCTGGTGCTCCTGCCATTCGTCAAATAAAGCACGTAGCTTATCGTTTAATTCACGCCAGTTAGTAGATTCATTCATTTGCGCTACTAACGATTCTGCACGTTCTACAATATTTGTACGTTCTTTCAAAGCTTTTTCTAGAGCTTCTTTTCGAGCTTTAGAGATTGCTTCCTTCTTTTCATTACCTTTTGCAGCTAATTCGGCGTGTCGCGCACGTAAAGCAGCAATATCGCCTACGGCAGCAGGATTTTCCAATTCAGCTTTCAAAGTATTAAGCGTTTCGTCAATTTCTTTTGCTTTTACATTGGAAGCTTCTAAGCGCTTAGCAAAAAGATCAAGCTTAATCTTCAAATCAAGATAACGATGAATATAGAAAGTCAACGCTTCTTCAGGAGTACCAGTGGAGTATTGACCAACCTCACGCTCAGCACCGTTTTCAGTAACGTAAACAGTGCCATTTTCATCAACTCGGCCAAAGGTTTTTGCGGCTTTAATATCCTCTTCACTATAAGAAATGGTTGGTGCTTGAGCAACAACACGAGTCTTATGCGCGAAGCTTGCTGGAGATGGAGCAACTGGCTTTGGCGCGGTAGTAGTTTTAGTAGTTTCTTCAGGTTTAGTCTGTTCGGTCACGGGACGACTCCTTACAGCAGATGCACGGTAACATTGTTACGAATAAGTATGACGGTAAGCCATGATTTTTCCGCAACACCACCTATTATAGTGGACATGGTACAAGGCTCATCAATATCGGGTTTCCCTGAATGGCTTCCTAGTGAACGCGCTGTTGAACAGCAAGTAATTGATACACTAAGAGAAGTGTTTGAACTCAACGGTTTTATTGGAATTGAAACGCGTGCAGTAGAACAGGGTTCAAGCTTATTAAAAAAAGGCGAAACCAGTAAAGAAATTTATTTATTATCGCGTTTACAAGAAGTTGGTCACGAATCCGACACTCCTGTAGAAGAACGCATTGGTTTACATTTCGATTTAACAGTTCCACTCAGCCGTTACGTAGTTGAGCATACTGGTGATTTGACGTTCCCATTTAAACGCTGGCAAATGCAAAAAGTTTGGCGAGGGGAGCGTCCACAAGAAGGTCGTTTCCGTGAGTTTGTACAAGCTGATATCGATGTCGTAGGAAATGGCGAATTGCCTTCACACTACGAAGTTGAACTTCCACTTGTTATGGTTGAAGCTCTTGAGCGTTTACGTAAGTTCGGTCTTCCTAAGGCAACTGTTCATGCTAACAATCGAAAGCTTTCGGAAGGTTTTTATCGCGGTATTGGATTAAGCGATATCGAGGGAGTTCTTCGAGAAATCGATAAGCTAGACAAAATTGGCGCTGAAGAAGTTGCTAAGCTTTTGGTAAAAGAGTGCGGCGCTACGGCTTCTCAGGCTGATGCATGCTTAGAATTAGCTGAACTTACTGCCGAAACAGGAGATGAGTTGAAGTCTCGTTTCAACGAATTATGCGATAAGCATAATATTTCTCGAAGCGATGATAACGAATCTTACGTTTTAGCTTCTCAAGGTGTTGAAACTCTTGCGATGATTGTAGACGAAGCAGCACGTATCCGCCCAGGCGCTGTTGTTGCTGATTTGAAGATTGCTCGTGGACTTGACTACTATACTGGTTCTGTTTACGAAACTTTCCTTGACAACGCAGAATCTCTTGGTTCAATTTGCTCTGGCGGTCGTTACGATAATTTAGTTTCACAAGGCAAGAAGAAGTATCCAGGCGTAGGACTTTCAATCGGCATGTCTCGACTGCTTTCTTATATGCTTCACACTGCAGGTGCTACTGTTTCTCGAGTTTCTCCTGCTGCAGTACTTGTTGCAGTTTGGAATGAGGAGGATCGTCCTGCATGCAATGCTATTGCTAAAACTTTACGAGATCGAGGCATTGCAGCAGATGTTTCTCCTAGCGCAGCAAAGCTTGGTAAGCAGATAAAATATGCTGACAAGCTCGGCATTCCTTATGTGTGGTTCCCTGCTGATAGCACTGAATCAGAGTCATCTCACGATGAAGTAAAAAATATTATTACTGGCGAACAGGAAACCGCGGATGCCACGTCTTGGCAACCGGATACTGTTTATGCCCGGCAGACAGTTTCTTGCGCTAAATAATGTTCTTGCAAATTTGCTTGAATATTGTGCGCAAAATCATGTCAATAGAAACAAATGAATATATCAATTAGATTGTAGAGGAAGTGGACTTATGAGCCAGACGGCGTATCGCACACATCATGCCGTTGAAGTGACTGAAGAATTAGTCGGGCAAAAAGTAACCATCGCTGGTTGGGTTGATCGTCGCCGTGATCATGGTGGAGTTGCCTTTGTCGATGTCCGTGATAACACAGGCTTAGTGCAAGTTGTTATTTACGATGAAGAAACTGCACGACCATTGCGTAGTGAATTCGTTGTACAAGTTACCGGCGAAGTTCGCTTGCGTCCAGATGGCAACGAAAACGACCATTTAGCAACCGGTAAAATTGAGATTGTTGCTCAAACTGTTACTATTCTCGCAAAGTCAGATGCTTTGCCATTCCAGGTTTCAACAGCTTTGGAAAACGAATCCGAAAACAAGCTCCCAAGCGAAGATGTTCGTTTGAAGTATCGCTATCTTGATTTGCGTCGCCCATCTATGCAACGCAATTTGAAGCTTCGCTCTGATATGGCTAAGGCTGCTCGTCACGCTTTGGAAGATATGAACTTTACTGAAGTTGAAACACCAACTTTCATTAAGTCAACTCCTGAAGGCGCTCGCGACTTCGTTGTTCCAGCACGCTTGGTTCCAGGCTCTTGGTACGCACTTCCACAGTCTCCTCAGCTTCTAAAGCAGTTGCTCATGGTTTCTGGCGTCGAGCGTTACTATCAGCTTGCTCGCTGCTATCGCGACGAAGACTTCCGTGCAGATCGTCAGCCTGAGTTCACTCAGCTTGATATGGAAATGAGCTTTGCAAGCCAGGAAGATGTTATGGCTATGGCAGAGCGCGTTATTGCTGCTATTTGGAAGGAAGCCGGTCACGAAATTACTCTTCCTTTGCCTCGTATTACTTGGCAGGAAGCAATGGATAAGTATGGTTCCGATAAGCCAGATTTGCGTTTTGGAAACCCACTTGTTGAATTAACTGACTTCTTTAAGAACACTCCATTCCGCGTGTTCCAGGCTTCATACGTTGGCGCTGTGCTATTTAAGGGTGGCGCGCAAACTCCTCGTCGTCAATTTGACGCTTGGCAGGATTGGGCTAAGCAGCGTGGAGCTAAGGGATTGGCTTACGTTGTATTTGGTGAAGATGGCGAGTTAAAGGGTCCTGTTGCTAAGAATCTTAGCGAAGAAGAGCGCGCAGGTCTTAAGGAAGCCGTTGGAGCAGAAGATGGAGATGCAGTATTCTTCGCAGCAGGTTCCCGCGAGTCTTCGCAGCTTTTGCTCGGCGCTGTTCGTGTAGAGCTTGCTAGCCGCGCAGGATTGCTTCACCCAGATGAGTTTGCTTTCACTTGGGTTGTTGACTTCCCACTGTTCAAGCGCACTGATGATCCAGATGATGACGACGTTGCTGTTGGCCACTCAAAGTGGACTTCTATGCACCATCCATTCACAATGCCATCCGCTGATTGGATCGATAAGTTTGATAAAGATCCAGAGCACGCTATGAGCGATTCTTACGATATCGTGTGCAACGGTAACGAAATGGGCGGCGGATCCGTTCGTATTCACCGCGACGATATTCAAGATCGTGTGCTTAACGTTCTTGGAATCGATAAAGCTGAAGCTGACGAAAAGTTCGGCTTCTTGCTTGAAGCTTTCAAGTATGGTGCTCCACCTCACGCTGGTATTGCTTTGGGTTGGGATCGTACTGCTGCAATTTTGGCAGGCGCAAGCTCAATCCGCGACGTAATCGCATTCCCTAAGGCTGGCGGCGGTAGGGATCCTCTAACCGGCGCTCCTGCTCCAATTTCTGACGAGCAGCGTGCTGAAACTGGCGTCGATTACGATCCAGAAGAAGACGAGTAAATAAAAATACTTGTAAAAAATATTATTTATAAGCCGTTGATTGTTATTTTATGATTACAATCAACGGCTTTTTGTAACGTAAGAGTTACAAAACGTAACGATAGTGATAAATAACCGTAACACAGATTGGCTAAACTTCTTGTTATGGATAAGCAAATATCAAAGTCAAATCCAAACGCCGAGGATATGACTAATAGCACTATTTCAGTGCGAAAAGCGGCAAATCCCCTCGTAGAACTAAGCCATGTCGAAAAGCATTATGGAAAACTTCATGTGCTTAAAGATATCAATCTTACTGTTAACAAAGGCGAAGTACTAGTTATTATCGGTCCATCTGGTTCTGGTAAATCAACAATGTGTCGCACAATTAATCGTCTCGAAACTATCGATTCAGGTGACATACGTATTGATGGTGAGCCACTTCCTCAAGAAGGAAAAGAACTTGCAGCTTTGCGAGCAGAAGTTGGAATGGTATTCCAGTCCTTTAATCTTTTTGCAAACAAAACGATTCTTGAAAACGTCACTCTTGCACCAATGAAAGTTCGTCACATGGATCAGCAAAGCGCTGAAACTCTTGCCATGGAATTACTTACTAGAGTAGGCGTAGATAATCAGGCTAACAAAATGCCTTCACAACTTTCCGGCGGCCAGCAGCAGCGCGTAGCAATCGCTCGAGCTCTTGCTATGCAGCCAAAAGTTATGCTTTTTGACGAACCAACTTCCGCACTCGATCCAGAAATGGTTAACGAAGTACTGGATGTTATGGTTGAGCTTGCAAAAGAAGGCATGACAATGATTTGTGTTACGCACGAAATGGGCTTTGCTCGTAAAGCTGCTGACAGAATTGTGTTTATGGCCGATGGTCAAATCCTCGAACAGGGTACTCCAGAAGAATTCTTCGAGCATCCAAAAACTGATCGAGCAAAAGATTTCCTTTCCAAGATTCTTACGCATTAATCTGCTTTTTGTTTTATCTTTCAGTAAAAATCCTGAAACTTTAAAACATTTCTTATGAAGGGAAAAGATATGAAAATATTACATAATCGCATTTTTCGTGCGATACTAGCGATGCTTTGTACCGTATGCTGCGTTATGCCGCTTACAGCTTGCGATCGTAGCGATGGTAAAAAAGTAATACGCATTGGTATTAAATTCGATCAGCCTGGTATGGGTTTCAAAAAAGCAGGAACTTACGTTGGCTTCGACGTTGATGTTGCAAAATATGTTGCTAAAAAGCTCGGCTATTCAGAAGATCAAATCGTATGGAAAGAATCACCGTCTAAACAGCGTGAAACAATGCTTCAAAACGGTGATGTCGATATTATTGTTGCAACATATTCCATTACTGACGCTCGCAAGAAAATGGTTTCGTTCGCAGGACCTTACTTTATTGCCGGCCAAGATTTGCTAGTTCGAAAAGATGAGCATAAAGTAAGCGGTCCAAATGATTTGGATGGAAAGCGTTTATGCTCAGTTTCAGGCTCAACATCTGCAATTTCTATTAAAGAGCGTTACTCTTCAAAAGTACAGCTTATGCAACAGCCTGGTTATGCAGAATGTGCAACTGCACTATTCTCAGGAATTGTGGATGCTGTAACTACCGACGATATTATTCTTGCTGGTTTAGCAACCGCTTCTCGAGGTCGTTTAAAGCTTGTAGGCAAGCCATTTACCGAAGAATATTACGGAATTGGCATTAAAAAAGGAAATACAGCCTTAGCTAAGAAAATTAATGCAGCCTTAAAAGAAATGATTAAAAACGGCTCATGGAAACGAGCTCTAGACGACAATTTGCGAGGCACTGGCTTTAAGCCGAACGCAAAGTATAATCCGCCAATTCCTCAAGAAGGAGAGAAGTAATATGCAAGATTTTGTGCAGCTATTTACCTCCTACAATATTCCAGGAGCATTCTTGGTTAATATTGAAATAACTTTATGGAGTGTACTTTTTTCATCAATTATTGGCGTAATTCTTGTTACTATGCGCATTTGCCCTGTTTCATCATTACGCATGATTGCTACAGTTTATGTTGAATTGTTTAAAAACATGCCACTTACCATCATTATGGTTTTCATGGTTTTAGGCGTTTACGCTCAGCTTAAGATAGGATTCTCCTCAATTTTTGAAGTGAATTTCTTCTGGCTGGCAATTGCTGGATTGTCGCTTTATACTGCAGCATTTGTTTGCGAATCTTTGAGATCTGGTCTTAATACAGTGCCTGTTGGTCAAGCAGAAGCTTGCCGCGCTCTTGGATTAAATTTCTTCCAATCTGCAACACAAGTAATTCTTCCACAAACTTTCTGCGGTTCAGTAGCACCATTAGGTAATACATTTATTGCTTTGCTTAAGAATTCTACAGTTGCTGCTGCAGCATCAGTTGCCACAGAGACTTCAACAATGATGAGCGAAATGATTGAGAAACATGCAGATTTGATTGTGCCAATCTTCTTAATTTTCGCTTGCGGATACATTATGCTCATCATTCCTATCGGCATTTTGACTACTTATTTGTCAAATAAGCTTGCTGTGAGAAGGTGATAACAATGGCTAAACAACGTGAACAATCATTATTATTCGATGCTCCAGGTCCAAAAGCTCTTAAGAAAATTCGCATAGCTAATATTATTGCCGGTTGCATTTTTGTTATTTGCATTATTGCTATTCTCGCTCGTTTGAGCAATCCTCCAGAGGGAGAAAACCAACTTTCTTGGATACTTTGGAATCCTGCTCTCGAATCTGAAGCCTGGATTGATTTTTATCTTCCTGGATTATGGATGACACTAAAGGCATCGTTACTTGCAGTAGTTGGTTCTATTGTATTTGGCTTATTCTTCGGACTTTGCCGTTTACTACCTAATTTTATTATTCGTAGTATTTCCGCAATAGTAGTAGAGTTTTGCCGCGCAGTACCAGTATTGATGCTTATGATTTTCTTGTGGAGAGCATTCGCACTTTCTGGTATGAAAGAATCATCTTACTGGGCTGTTGTTTTGGCACTGATTATGTATAACGGTTCTGTTGTTGCAGAACTTGTTAGATCAGGTGTTGGCAACTTGCCAAACGGTCAAAGAGAAGCTTCACTTGCATTAGGATTGAGCGAATACCAATCATTGACACAAATTGAAATGCCTCAAGCAATTATTGCTATGATGCCTGCAGCAGTAACTCAGCTTGTAGTTGTTTTGAAGGATACTGCACTTGGTTCAATTATTATGTACACTGATTTGCTTCAGGAATCGCGCCGACTCGGATCAATGTACTTTAATATTTTGCAAACATTAAGCGTTGCAGGAGTAATATATTTCCTTATTTGCTTGGCATTGTCTTGGTTTGCACAATGGTTGCCATCGCACTTGAAGAATCGAACTGCCGCTCCAACAGAGCCAGAGCCTGTTGCTCCAATTGCTATTATGGATCCTTCTAATGTGAACCAAATGGCAGTTGCTAGCGAAGTTAAAGAGCTTCCTTATGGCGGTACTCCACGTAAGTATCACGTACATCATCGCGGTACGAACGCTTCTATTCACCATTGGCGTCACACTCGTTACTTGCAAGGCTATGACGAGCATCATCTAAAAACTGGCGATGAACCGGAAGAAAATGATGACAACAATGCAGAAAATAACTAAATTTCATATTTAGTAGTATTTAGTAGCAAATTTCTCATAAGCGCAGTCAGTATTTATTATTGGCTGCGCTTATTACTTTCTAACTTGCACTTTCTAACTTGCACTTTCTAACTTTGGTAGAATCATAATAGTATTTAAAAATAACCGTTAAAAGCAATATTTGCGCAGCGACGCACAAATCGCTAAACTATTAAGGTCACATGCATACGAGGAGGCTTTTACATGGATGACGCGTTTGAGTTGTCCGCTGCAAAGATGCGCGAACAAGGCATGAGCGAAATTGCTATTGAACAATTTAAACACTTATATAATGCTTGGAATTTAGATAAATCAGGGGATAAGCCTGCTGAGTTTATTCGCGAGAGCACAGTTGAGCCTATTAAAAGCGTTCCAACTTTCCACGAAATTTACGAAACTATTGATCACGACAAAGCTGTTAACGCATTCGCGAAAACTGCTTTTATCAAATTAAATGGCGGTTTGGGAACGTCTATGGGCTTGTCTTGCGCAAAATCTTTATTACCAGTTCGTAGGCATAAAGCTCGCCAAATGCGCTTTATTGATATTATTATTGGACAAGTTCTTACAGCTCGTCAGCGATTAGGAGTTAATCTTCCGCTTATTTTCATGAACTCTTTCCGCACATCTCACGATACTTTGCAAGTACTAAAGCGCAATCGCAAGTTTGCTCAAGACAATATTCCTGTAGAAATTATTCAACATCAAGAACCAAAATTAGTAGAAGAAACTGGAGAACCTGTTTCTCACGAAGAAGATCGATCTCTTGAATGGTGCCCTCCAGGTCACGGCGATATTTTTTCAACTCTGTGGGAATCTGATTTATTGCATACTCTTAAAGAAAATGGAATTGAGTATTTGTTTATTTCAAATTCTGACAATTTAGGTGCTAGACCGTCGCGCACTCTTGCTCAGCATTTTGAAAATACTGGCGCACCTATCATGATTGAGGTTGCAAAGCGAACGCAAGCAGATCGTAAGGGCGGTCACATTGTTAGGGACGCGCAAACAGGAAGACTAATGCTACGAGAAATGACACAGGTTCATCCTGAGGATCGTAGAAGCGCACAAAGCATTAAAAAACATCCATACTTCAACACAAATAATATTTGGGTTCGTGTAGATGCTCTAGAAGAAAAACTAAAAGAGCACAAAGGAATTTTGCCTTTGCCTGTTATTTTTAATCACAAAACTGTTGACCCAACTGATGAAAGCAGCACACCAGTAGTGCAATTAGAAACAGCAATGGGCGCAATAGCTTCACTTTTCGATGACGCAATTTGCGTAGAAGTTGATCGCATGCGTTTCTTGCCTGTTAAAACAACCAACGACTTATTTATTATGCGATCAGATAGATTCCATCTTACTGATTCATATGAAATGGAAGATGGTAACTATATATTTCCTGATATTGATTTGGATCCACGTTATTACAAAAACATCAATGATTTCAACGAAAGATTCCCATATTCTGTTCCAGCTTTAGCTGCTGCAAAATCAGTAACTATTAGGGGAGATTGGACATTTGGAAATCAAGTTTCAATGTTTGCTGACGCTGTTTTAGAAGATACAGGAGAACCGAGTTATGTGCCAAACGGAGAATTCGTTGGACCGCAAGGAATTGAACCAGACTCTTGGGTTTAAAGCAAATTTCTTGCAAATATGCGATTTTTATTGATAGTAAATAAAATTATCTATAAAAAAGTTATATGGCGTGTCGCGAAAAAATGGCGTATTTTCAACGTTGTTGATGTTCGTGTGAATAAAAAATATATAATTATTAGAAGTTTTTTAAAAAATGTCCACACGTACCGCAAAACACCATTAAAATAGAAAAGGTGTGCGCAATATTGCAACACAAGTTCTGCTGCATTTCGTAGTCGCTTGTTCGCAAAGCGCATAAGTAAATTAATACAAACATGATACGTGAGGACTAATGGTAGAAGGAAGCAACGGAAGGCGACGTTTTTCCGACAAATGGGGCAAACACGAGTTAGATGTACTCGCTGTATTGTCTTCCGCATTCCCGCAATGGCTGACTTCGCGTCAAATTGCACAGCGCGTAAAGGCATATGCAGATTCATACGGTGAGCTTGCAGATCAAGCAGCTAAAGCAGCATTCGCAAAACAATTCCAGCGAGATCGTGCAAAGCTTGCTGCTATGGGTATTGCAATCGAATCTAGGCAGCCAGAATATTCTTCAAAGTCCGAAGGTCAAGATTTTGCGTCTTATCGTTTGCAATTAGGCGATGAACCTCGCGTACGTTTACGTTTCGACCAATCTGAATTACCAGTTTTAGCTGCAGCAAATTATCTTGCTCGTTCAATGTCTATTTCTTCTCTTGATTCAGGTCAACACGAGCAACAGCGTACTTCTCGCACTGCTCCTAGAGTTCCACAAACTCCTATTCCTGGCTTAGGCTTAGATTCAATCGCACCTGGTCTTGGAACGCAAATGCTACCTGATTCTTTGGTAAAAGTTATTGATTCTCGAAGGTTTGCCGCAACTGTGGATGTCGATGGCGAACATTTAAACGTTGCTTATACTGATGCTGACGACTTAGCGATGTTTGTGCTAGAACATCCTGGCTCTAGCGTAGTAAGTCCTCAAGAAGCAGTTGATGCTTTCCATCGCCGTTTGCACGCAGCAGTTAATTTTGCTCAATGTGACGAAAATGAGCAAAAAGATGAAGAAGATGCTGTACAAGAAGCGCAAAATATTGAAGAACAAAATAGCGACACTGATAAATCGCATACAAAAAAAGGTTCCTCATTCCAAACTGGAAGTGAAGTAGATCGTAGGCTTCGATTAATGCTTTTCTTGTCTGCTCATCTTGGAGAGGAATTCCCATTAGACGAGCTTGCTGAGCGTTTTATTGGTAGACCAAAAAGCGATGATGAACTTCGTCGATTTGTTACAATTCTTCACAAAGATATAAATACTCTTACTACTGTTTCTGACGATGGGGAAATGGCAGGAAGCCAATTCTTTGATATAGATTGGACTCTTCTTGAGAACGAGGGAATTGTTTCTGCTACTAACTCTTTAGGCTTGGAAAGACTTGCTGGAATTTCACAGCAATATTTGAGCATGCTTACTGCGTCTGCTAATTATTTGGCACATTCTTTGCTTTTGCCTATTGAGCAGCGCACTCAAGCTGAATCCTTGTATAAGCGTCTTCGCCGTCATGTTCTTCCTGGTCAAACTCCATGGCTGAGTTTAACAGGTTACGAAATTGAGCCTCGAAATTGCTCTATTGTTCGCAGTGCTATTAACTCTGGATCTTTGCTAGATATGGAATACACTGACGGGGCAGGGCGTATTCGTCGCAAGATTGTTGCGCCGTCGAAGATTTACGTTGATGAAGGCGTTTACTATGTTGCAGTATGGACTGATGTAGAGCAGCAAACACCAGAAGATAAACGTGAATTTGTTGCTAAAGATACAACAATTAATAAAGCAAATGGCTTGCCTCGCATTTGGCAAGTTCTTCGCGTAGCACGTATTGAACGTGCAGAAGTTGTAGAACCTGTATCTCAAGTTGAAATTCCAGATGTTCCAGTTAGTGAACTTCGCAAGTGGAGCTTTGATAACGGCACTGAAACTTGCTTTATTACCGATGAAACAGAATTGAACTTTTTGAAGAATCTTTCTGGAGCCACTATGGAAACTTGTGGCAGCGGAGTAAAAGTCCATCTTACTGTTTCTTCTGATTCATGGTTCGTTGCATTTTGCATTGCTCACGCACGTCATATTACAGCTGTTGCTCCTGAAACATTGCGTAGTATGATTATTGCTCGCGCTCAACGTGAATTAAGCGTTAATCACGCTGATAATGCGAATACAGAGGAATAACAATGCCTTGGTGGATTTGGCTACTCATAACGGTTTTTATGCTGATCATGGTAGCGCTCGGAGTTGTTATTGTCGTTTTAAGCGCAATAAAAATAGCTAGAGTCTGCTTTGGCATTTCCGAAGATGTTTCTTCTAGATTCGAACGTTTGCATGAACCAAATAAAGAAGATAATGAGAATCCTCGAGATCCATTATTTACACTTCCTATTAAAGATGCAACGAATCGATATGAGCGAACGCACACAAAAGTTATTGAGCGTCATCAAAAAATTCGCGAGAATCACCGTAGCATATGGCAGCATTGGGATAAAAAATCTCTTCGCGAAGAAGACATTCAGCTATAACATATAAGAAAGCGACTAATACTTTTTATGTCTCATTTATCACATAAAAAAGACTGCAAAAATAAAACAAGCAATCCAACTGACTGCAATGAGAATGATGTAGTATTATCTCCTTCACAACGTTTCGCAGCTTTTAAAAATACAATGAAGCACGAGCGCTCGATGGCATCTAAATTTGAGCGTTCTTTGTCTTTTGAACTTGATGATTTTCAACTTGAAGCTATTGATGCACTAGAAAATGGCAATAATGTTTTAGTTGCTGCTCCTACTGGAGCTGGTAAAACTGTTGTTGCGGATTTTGCTGTATTTCTTGCGCAAAATCGTAATGTAAAAGCTTTTTACACAACACCTATTAAAGCTTTAAGCAATCAAAAATATCACGATTTCTGCGAACTGTACGGCTCAGACAGAGTAGGGTTATTAACTGGCGATACTTCTGTAAATCCTGAAGCAGACATTGTTGTAATGACTACTGAAGTTTTAAGAAATATGCTTTACGAGCATTCGATTACGTTACAATCTTTAGGTTTTGTCATTCTTGACGAAATTCATTATCTTGCAGATAAATTCCGCGGAGCCGTGTGGGAAGAAGTTATTATTCACCTTCCAAAATCGGTGAAAATTATTGGGTTGTCTGCAACTGTTTCAAATGTTGAAGATTTTTCTGCATGGCTAGAATCAGTGCGTGGAGAAACTCATTTGGTTGTTGACGAACACAGACCTGTGCCTTTAGAAAGACATGTTGTTATTCAAGAGGATTCTGCAACTGAGCCTGAGCTACTCGATTTATACGACCATGACAATAATGGAAACGTAACTAAGCGCGTTAACCCTGCATTGACTAGGAAACTTAATGAATTTGAGTACCGTGCTCGTCGCCGTAAAGAATCTTACAGCGATAGCAAATACCGTTACAGAAAAGGTAAGAAGCACAGTGCTAACGGGGGAGTTGCGCAATTAGATAAATGTGCAAAACGACATACTCCTCGTCGATGGGCTGTTATTGACGAATTAGATTACTTGGGAATGCTGCCAGGAATTTATTTCATATTCTCTCGTTCCGGATGCGATCAAGCTGTTCAACAATGTTTAAACGCAGGATTAATACTTACATCTGATGAAGAAATGTACGAAATCCGTAAAATTGTCGACAGCATGGTTGCAAATCAACTTTCTAAAGAAGATTTACATGCTCTAAGTTTTGAACGTTTTCGTTTTGCTCTCGAACAAGGATTTGCAGCACATCATGCAGGTATGATTGCGTTATTCCGTCACATTGTTGAAACGCTATTTGAACGCGGGCTTATTAAAGTTGTTTTTGCAACAGAAACACTTGCTTTAGGCTTAAATATGCCAGCTCGAAGCGTTGTTGTAGAAAAGCTAGTAAAATTTGACGGCACTGGGCATGTACCTCTTACGCCTGGAGAATTTACGCAACTTACAGGTCGTGCTGGAAGACGTGGAATTGATGATATTGGTTACGCAATTCTTGTAGATCATGCTGATTTCGTCCCTCAACAAGCTGCAGCACTTTCTAGTAAACGCGTATACCCACTACATTCCAGCTTCATTCCTACGTTTAATATGGCAGTTAATTTGCTGAACTCAAGCGATGCAGATACTGCTAGAACAACACTAGATCGTTCTTTTGCTCAATGGGAAGCTAATGCTTCTGCTGAACGTTTACATAATCGCATGAACGAACTTGAAACAGCTCTTAAAGGCTATGAAGAAGCATTTCACTGCGAGCATGGGAATTTTGCTGAGTTTTTACAATTACGCATGAAGCTTAAAGAAGCTCAACACGATCAACGCCGTAAACTTAAACATACTTTATTCCGCACAGATGCAGAACGCACAGCAGCGTTTAAAACGCTGGATGTTGTTATTGCAAATCTTAGAGAAGCTGAGAGAACGCATCCGTGTGCAGGTTGTGCAGATATTCAGCAACATTTGCGTTGGGGCTACCATTGGATTAGAGAACATAAGGAACTTGATCAAGTACGTGAACGCTACGAATCTCGTACCGGTTCTGTTGCTAGAACTTTTGACCATATTTGTGACGTATTGTACAGTTTGGATTATTTACAATCTGAAGATTCTTCACAAAACCAAATTTTGCACCTTACTGAGCGCGGTCAATTGTTAAGAAGGTTGTATAACGAACTAGACATTGTATTTGCTGAAGCTATTTGCGAAGGAATTTTTAATGATCTTTCGCCGCTTGAATTATTATCGTGCTTGTCTGCATTAGTTTATGAATCTAGAGGACCTGCAGGGGGAGAACCTAGACGATATCCAGGCGGCAAGGATGGCGCGATATTTAATACAGTATTGCGAATGAAAGAATTGTTTATGCGTACTAGCGCATTATGCGCAGACGCTCATTTGCCAGCGTTAAGACCGCTTGAATTTGGTGCTGTAGATATTATGTACGATTGGGCTAATGGTGCTGATCTAGCCGAAATTTTGCGCAATACTGACAGCACTGGAGGAGATTTCGTGCGTCAAGCTAAACGTCTTATTGATTTACTTACTCAACTTTTCGCAGCAGGAGAATATTTACAATCTATAGATGGCGTAGATAAAAATCTTGCTTCGTGCGCTTATGAAGCTGCAAAACTATTAAACCGTGGAGTTGTAGCATACTCAGATGTATAAGTATGAGCATATACAAATAAAACGCATGTATTTTGTATATATAAATCGTTTTTATATATATAGTCCGTGCAATTCGGTAATTTTATAAAGTACTACACAAGGAGATACTATGGCAGAACGCAGTTTACGCGGTATGAGCATTGGTGCGAAATCATTAGAATCTGACGATAATGTAGATTTCGCTGCACGAAATGATGTTGTGTATGTGTGCCCAAAGGGACATCGCACGATTCTTCCTTTTGCTCAAGGCGCAGAAATTCCTGAAGAGTGGGAATGCCGCTGCGGCACGATTGCACATCGCGAAGGCGAAGATGATCGCCCAGATGATGATTTCAACAAGCCGTCTAGGACGCATTGGGATATGCTGCTTGAACGTCGTAGTGAAGAAGAATTAAAAACTTTGCTAGACAAGCGTCTAAAAATGCATCATGAGGGCTGGATTCCTGACTATGAGTGAATTCTCAGTGCCTTCAGGATGCACTAGTCGTCGCATTATTCTGCTTGATCTTGATGGCACATTAACAAAGTCAGATGCTGGTATTATTACTTGCGCAAAGCTTGCATTAAAAGAATTGAAACAGCCTATACCGGACGATGCTGAAATGCACCGTTTTATAGGTCCTTCAATTTTAGAATCTCTTCAACGCAATAATGTTCCTGAATCGCTGCTAGCAAAGGGACTTGCTACGTATCGCAAGTATTATTCTGAAGTAGCAACTTTTGACGATCCTAATAATCCTGGTAAAAAAATTCCAGGATGCCTACTTAACAAAGTATACGATGGAATACTTGAGCAACTCACAAAACTTCGTGAAGCTGGATATTATTTAGCAACCGCATCTTGCAAGCCAGAATATCAAGTAAAGCCTATTTGCGATTATTTTGGTTTGACGAAGTATCTTGACGGAATTTATGGCGCCAGCAAAGATATGTCGCGTATTAGCAAAACTCAAGTTATTCGTTATGTTTTTGATGAGATTGATTACAATCCAGAAAAAGGCGACAGAGCTTTGATGGTTGGAGACCGCTGGACTGATGCTGACGGAGCAAAAGATTGCGGCTTGGATTGCTTGGGATGCGCATGGGGTTACGCTGAGCCTGGAGAGCTTGAAGCACACGGATCTTACAGAATAATTGATAGCGTAAGCGAATTAAGCACTGCAATTTGCGAATATTTCGCTTAATCTAATCAGAATTTTGTCGTAACGGCTTTTTCTTTACACGTGCGTAAAGTTTCGGTCGGATTTTAGTGAGAAAACGACAGTTTCTTTACATGCGTGCACAGTTTCTGTCGTTTTTTGGCTGTATTCCGACATTTACTTTACAACGCTGCACAGTTTCTGCCGGTTGAGCTTATTATTTAACTAAATTTGCTTGATATTTATCCGATAATGTACGTTATGTCAAATTAGCGATAATAATCAAACACAACCAACAAAATCTCACACTACTATCAAATAATATCCCTACGATACTTCTTGCTAAATAATCTAAGACTTGCAGCTTCTGTACGCACAAAATAGCATTACAAAAATATTGACAAAAATAAGCGCGATAATAATCACATATGACGCAATTAACGTCGATCTCATTAATAACCAATAATCGTCACAAACAAATCCAAAATCGCGAACAATATGCAAAAGCATGTACGCAAGCATTGCGCAAGGAAGCCCACAACAATGTGTAATAACAATACTCCAAGGCATTAAACCAATAGAATTTCGCTTCTTATTACTATTGCTAATACTATTTGATTTCAAATAAGCATTTTTTCGAAATTTTACTAAAAAACGCACGCAAGCAAATAAACTATATAAAAACAATGCTACTGAAGCAAACCAGCAAATAACAGCGATAATAACAACTACAAACATGCCATTATCCCCACGTTTCCTGAACAAGACTCCATGAGTTTGAAGATGTATGAGAAGTAGGTTTTGAATAAGATTTGCGAGTAGACTTACTACTTTTTTCTTCAACTTGCGTAGCGTCAACAGAATTTTCAGAAGATAAGTCCTCTTCAACTCTAGAAACAATGCGACCAACAGCAATAGCAAATACTGCTAAACCAGAAGCAAGCATACGACGCATATTATCTTGATTCTCATCGCACTCTTGAACAGACTGACCATCACAAATAATAGTCATATTTCTCAAACGCTCTTCTGAGTATCGATTAAGAAAAATAATAGCCGTAGTAACATTAACTAAATTAACGCCAGCATCGAGCAACCTTTTAGCTACAGCCATAATCGCAATATCCTTAAAAGAATACAAACGACGAGAACCAGAACCGCTAGATGCATGAATTGAAGGCTCTATAATGCTTTTACGAGCCCAATAATCGAGTTGCCGGTAAGTAATACCGGCAACCTTCATAGCGACACTACCACGGTATCCTGAAGCGTGATCAGCAGACAAGGAAAAGTTAAAAAGCTCCCCCTGTACTGCATTAATCACATTATCGGACTGTGACTGCGTCATGTGCGAAAAATACCAGTCTGAATTTGCCAATCATAATTTCATCGCCATTATGCAGCACTGATTCATCAACACGTTCACGATTTACATACGTACCGTTTAGACTTCCAGAATCTGAAATGCTAAACACGCCATTATGGCGCTTAAACACTGCATGCGCACGCGAAACAGTAGAATCGTCTAACAAAATATCAGCATGCGAATCGCGTCCAACTGTTACTAAATCTTCATCGAGAAGATAGCGAGAACCAGACACTGCTCCCCTAGTTGAAATCAACAACGCAGTACCAGGAAGTAATTTCGCTATAGTATCAAAATCATCCTGTTGCATAGGACGATCTGAAGTTGTATTCATTGGAATATGAATAGCTGGCATACCAATAATAGTGGTTTCGCCAGCTGTAGGAATCGGTTCAGTCATACTTGCTATTCTACCTTGTTACTCGACTGGTTTTGCATATTCGTACTGTTTTGGTTCGCGTGTCGAAGTAATTTCTACTTCATCAGGCACTGAAACCATTACAGAAGAACCAAATTTAATTTTTAAACGCGACCCAACACCGCCTGCAATATTAACAGCATTTTGCAAATTCTGAGGGTCACCAATTGCTTTCACAATATAAGGAGGATCAATCATAATATTGTCGCATATAAGACCATGCTTAGTTTGCGAAATATAGCTTGAAGTAACTATTCTCACACCGTTAATAGACATAACTTCTACGCCAGCATTTCGCAATTCCTCTATTAGCTGAAACATCGTAGCGGCATCAATATTCTCTTTTTCGCCTGCAGTAATGTGAACTACAATACCTTTACCTACTGCCGGCAGACGTCCAGAAATAAGACCATTTGCTTGAGCATTCTGCTGAGCAATACGACGAGCTTCATCTTGTTTATCTACTGCTTCACGCAACGAATTGAGCTGACCTGTTAATTCACTTTTTCGGCTTTCCAAACTTTGAATTTGAGAATGAGTTTCTGTAATAAGACGCGTCAACTCCTCTTCGCTCATTGTTTCATACAAAAGTGAGTTACTACGATTAACTTGAATCATGTACGCAAAACCTAATAAAGCGCAGAGCAACATCATTAAAAAGCCCGTAAATATACGCGCTCGAGTCACGTGACCACTCAGCGAAGATTTTACTTTACGATGAACTGCTGGGAAAGATCCAGTTTGAGTTTCATCACTTTCACGATCATGCGCTTTTTGACGACGCATTTTATGAAGAATATCATCATCTTGTGGAGAATGAGAAAACATTGAAACCATATGCTAACTCCTGAAGATGAAACGACGAATTGCAGAAACGTTAGAGAAAATACGAATTCCTAAAACAACGATAACTGCAGTTTGCAATTGTGCACCTACGCCAAGCTGATTTCCAAGCAAAACAAGCAACGTAGCTGCTATAACGTTTGAGAAGAATGAGATAACAAAAACTTTATCCGAAAAGTTTCTTTCAAAATATGCACGTGCAGCACCAAGCAACGCATCTAGTGCTGCAACGACCATAATAGGTAAGTAAGGCTGAATGACAATAGGAATATCTGGATGAACAACAACTCCAATTAATACTCCCAAAATTAATCCAAAAATCGCTGCCATGCTTATCTCCTAATTCTCTCGTTGGCAAAACTAATATCGCCTGTGCTTGCTGCACTTAGTCGTATAACTCTCGAAGGTGAAACCTGTGGATTAATGCCTGCATTAACTAAAGATGCGTACCATTTCATGCGCTTCATATCATTGCATTGTTTAATCAAATCATCAGAATCGCCAATAACTTCAATAACATATGGGCTTTGAGTTTGATTAACTCCAATAAGAATAGTTTGACCAGCAACACGAATAGAAGTTTGTGCTCCGAGTCTATGCCCGTTAACGGAAATAGCTTCAGCGCCTGCTTTCCACAATAATGACACAAATTGTTGAATATCACGATCTGTAACTAATCGCATTCTTGCGCCGTTACTTTCGCGAGGTAAAGAACCACTATTCACATCGCTCGAAGCAGAAATAGGATTAGCAATAGTTAAAGTAATCCCAGAACCTTCTACAGCATGAGTGCCATTAACCATATCATCTGATTTACTAACTTCATCCTCTTCAGGCGTAGTAATTTTTTGCGACTCATGATCTACGTTATTTCTCAATGACGTTACTTCTTCTACAAGCTTATCGAAACGAGACGTATAACCAGACAACTCATTAGCTAATGAAGAACGTATTGCTTTTCTAGGATCAGTGTGCAATTTGCGAACAAACTGGCTACCAACAGTACCAATAGAAACACACAATAAAAATACTATAGCTCTAGTGAACCACAGATTAAATAGTTTAACAGGCTGTTTACTTAACCTTGCATCCATAAACATTGGATCAACTGGACGATTAGTTAAATCATCAATAAGACGCAAAGCATAGTCATCAATATAACGGCTACGATCATGATTGTGAGCAAAACCACTGGGAGCCATTACAACGTGATGCGTTGAAATACCAGTAAATGAGTGCGAGAATAATGCCCTACGCCTAGTTAACGACATTCCATCAGGAGCATCAAAAGATATTGGCATAGTGCTTTTGTGAGACGTATGCTTTACATCTAAATCTTTAATACTATCTTTTAAACTAACAAATTCATCTTGCTTAGTCATATGTGCGTACACGCCTTATTTAGTTTTTTCTTGACTTAGCAAGTAGTAAATAAGCTTGCATATAGTAAAGCAAGCCAGCATACCAATATAGAGCAATACCCCACACTCCACATGCAAGTGCAGCAGCATAAAGCACGAACATAGACTCAGTAGATACAGCATAAACAATCATTAAAGAAACGATTGAAAGCATAAGAAGCGCTGTGCCAGCTTTACCTACGAAGTTAACAGGCAAAGGACCATAATCTCTTTGCGCAAGTACTATTACAAGTACAGCCATAATAGCATCACGCAATACTACTAATAAAAGTGCCCACCAAGGGATAATCATTGCAATAGCTAAAGCTAGAGTACTGCAAAAAATCAATAGACGATCAGCTATAGGATCAAGAATTTGACCCAACTTGCTAACTTGATTCAAAGTACGAGCAAGATAGCCATCAAGACAATCAGAAAACGCAGATATTGCTAAAACAATAAGAGCAAAAGTCATTTGATGTTGTGTAATAAGCCAAGCAATATACGGAATTGAACATATGCGCAAAAAACTGATTAGATTAGGTATTGTCAAAACTCGATTCATTGCTTCAGGACTATATTCCTGATTAATAACGAACTTAGTCATAATATCTTCCTCATCGAAATCACTCAACTAATCAGCATATATTCGCATCAAAAACTCGCTTGTTGTGCAATACTTAACATGTTGGGGACATATTTCATGTCCCCAACACACATCTAATATTTATTCACGCCAAGCAGCTTTAGCAGTATTACGAATAGCTTCAATCGCTTCTTTAGGACTTTCTGCTCCATAAACTGCAGAACCTGCAACAAGCACATCAGCACCAGCTTCAGCAACTATTGCTGCAGTCGAAGGGCTAACTCCTCCATCAACCTGAATATGAGTCTGCAATCCGCGACGAGTAATTTCGTCACGTAAACGGCGAACCTTATTCATTTGATTAGCTAAGAACTTCTGTCCACCGAAACCAGGCTCAACAGTCATAATAAGAACCATATCGAATTCATCAAGAATATCGAAAATAGGTTCAACTGGTTCCGCAGGGCGCACAGCAAAGCAAGCTTTACAGCCCATATCGCGAAGCTGACGAGCTAATCTCACTGGAGCATGAGTAGCACCCATATGGAAACTCACAGAAGCAGCTCCAAGCTTAGCGTATTCTGGAGCCCAACGATCTGGATCCTCAATCATCAAATGTACGTCAACTGGAAGTTTAGTAACCTCACAAATTCGCTTAACAATTGGCTCACCCAAAGTCAAGTTAGGTACAAAGTGATGATCCATTACATCGACATGAACAAGATCCGCATTAGATATTGCATCGAGGTCACGCTCAAGATTGCAAAAATCTGCGGAAAGAATGCTAGGTGCTATTTGTATATTCATGTGTACTATTCTAGAAAATGCAAGCGACTAGTTTTATAAAAACAAGATTTTTAAAATTGCTTTTTCAAATACTTGAATCTTACTTACTAGAAGTGTTCTGAGACTCACGTTCTCTTTCGTCTGAAGTTATATCTATAAGTCGTTCAACAAGAGACTCACGAGTACTAGTACTATTTTGCAGCAAAGCAAAAGCAACAGTTGCACAAATGAATACGATAATAGAAACCCAAACATTAATGCGCACACCTAAGAAAACATGTGAAAAATCAATTCGCAATGCCTCAATCCACACGCGTCCAATTGTGTACCACATAACATAAAGTGCGAATACAGAACCGGCTTTTAACTTCTTAGCTATAACTTTGCCAAAATAAATAAGCAATGCAGCACCGATGAAATTCCAAATCATCTCGTACAAAAATGTTGGATGGAATAATGTTCCAGCCGGGCAGGTTAAACCATCGTAGCAGCGCTCAGCATGACCAATAGCTTGAGTGGCATTATAGTTTAATTTCAAACCCCAAGGCAATGTTGTTGGAGCTCCATAAAGTTCCTGATTAAACCAATTTCCAAGTCTACCTATGCCTTGTGCAATAAGTATTGCAGGAGCGGCACAATCAGCTAGTAATCCAATAGGATATTTACGATACTTGCATAAAGCGCAAGCAGCTAATGCGCCTAAGAATATGCCACCCCAAATTCCTAGACCACCGTTCCAAATTCTAAAAATTTCTAAGAAATCACCATGAGATCCAAAGAATCTTTCTGGAGTTGTAATTACGTGGTACAAACGCGCACCAATTATTCCAGCAGGAAGACTGACTAAAACAAGATCAAGTATCTGGTTAAAATCTCCTCCAAGACGTTTCCATCGACGCGTAGTAATCCACATTGCAATCAAAATACCAGCAAGAATACTAAGAGCGTAAAACTTTATGTTTACAAAGCCAAGAGAAAATTGCGAAATACTTGGCGACGGAATAAAACTGACTGTCATGGCGTCGATATTAGCCTAAGCCCACGATTGTGACAGATAAATTTAGAAATGAGCAAGTTGCAAAAGCACAAGCAGCACAGGACCGCACAGCAAAATAGAATCTACTCGGTCAAGAACACCACCATGACCTTTTAGCAAATGTCCCATGTCTTTAATACCAATATCTCTTTTAAGCATAGAAGCACACAAGTCACCAAATGTGCCAACAATTCCAGAAGAAATACCCATAACTAATGGCATCCACCAGAAATTGAACCAAGAGGAACCATAAAAACCTGCAATAATTGCGTATGCTCCTATAATCGCAAAAAGCATTGAGCCTATTAAGCCCTCTACAGACTTCTTAGGAGAGATTCGCGGAGAAAGCTTATGTTTACCCAACCACGCACCAGCAAATAATCCGCCAGTGTCACTTAATGCAGGTAAAAATACCAAAAGCATAGCGTGAGCAACTGCGTATTTTGTATTTGTAAGAGCTAACACAATGCAAGAAGCTAAAAGTGGAATGTACAACACTACGAATAGCGAAACAGACATATTCGTAAATAAAGTATGCTCGTATGATGAGCGGTTAGAACCATCGAGCTTTTTTTCTACAGCTTGCATTGTTCTATTTGAAATAGTACTGCTAAGAGTCGCACAAATTACTGTAAGAAGCAAAGATGCAGTAATTCCACTAGCCATAGCAACAGCATGCCATTTTGCATAGTAGGTTGCAAAAATAGTTACAAGCGAACATATTGATAACGTCACGAAAGGAATACGCAAACCGAGAGTTGCAAAATCAACATGTAATTCCCACAATGCCAGAACCATAAAAATGGCCATAAGCACTATAAAGACATCAATGCTAATAATTAAGCAAGAAACAATTGCTACAACTAGTATTGCGGCAGTAGCAATTGCTTGAGGCATATTCCTGCCTGTGCGACGATTAATATCACTTAAAGTTTCATGGGTGCCATGTGTAGCAGTAGCTGCTTTGTCAGAAGATAATCTTACTTCTGATGCAGTTTTTTCAGCGTCTGCTTTATTGACTCCATTGGCAAAATTATGCTGTTTTAGTTGACTCATACGGCACCCATTCAGTTTGAAACTACAAAAATCTCAGACTTCCATAATTTCTTTTTGCTTACCTTCAAGCAAAACGTCTAAAGAATCAGTAACTTGCTTAGTTACTTTATCAAGCTCTTTTTGTAAACGATCGCCTTCATCTTCGCCAAGTTCACCGTCTTTAACAGACTTGTCAATAGATTCTTTAGCTTTGCGACGAATATTGCGAACTGCGACTTTGCCTTCTTCTGCTTTATTCTTAGCAAGCTTGACGTATTCCTTGCGACGCTCTTCCGTAAGCTCTGGCATAGTAACACGAATAACATTGCCATCACGATTAGGGCTTACGCCTAAATCAGAATCGCGAATGGCTTTTTCAACAGCATTCGCTTGAGAAGCATCAAAAGGCGTAACTGAAAGGGTTCTAGGCTCTGGAACACCAATAGATGCAACAGCTTTAATTGGAGTTGGAGCACCATAATAATCAACCATAATTCCGTTTAGCAAAGCAGGATTAGCACGACCGGTACGAATACCCATAAAATTCTCTTTAGTAGCTTCAACAGACTTATTCATCTGTTCACGGGCTTGATCAATTATTGCTGACATGTGTTCTCCTTTATAATATTTAAGCAAATGTTGGCTCTGCATTAGACACTAAAGTGCCAATAGATTCTCCAACAAGAGCACTAGTTACGTTACCTTCGCCTTCGAGACCAAAAACACGAATTTTTTGATTATTATCGCGAGCCATAGAAAGCGCAGACGCATCCATAACAGCTAAACCATCGACGATAGCACGCTTATAGTTTAATGTTAGGAACTTACGAGCAGTAGAATCTTTACGAGGATCAGCACTATATACGCCATCCACACCATTCTTGCCCATAAGAACTTCATCGCAATGAATTTCCAATGAACGTTGAATAGAAACAGTATCTGTTGAGAAGTATGGCATTCCGGCACCAGCACCAAAAATAACCACACGACCCTTTTCAAGGTGACGAATTGCTTTCAACGGAATATAAGGTTCTGCAACCTGACCCATTGTAATAGCAGTTTGTACGCGAGTTGCTTGCCCTGCTTGCTCAAGAAAATCCTGAAGAGCCAAGCAGTTCATTACAGTGCCCAACATACCCATGTAATCGCCACGGCTACGATCAATACCTGCTTGCTGCAGTTCTGCTCCCCTAAAGAAGTTACCGCCGCCGACAACAATAGCAACCTGAACGCCTTGATTGACTGCAGCTACTATTTCGCCGGCAATCCTACGAATAACATTAGTATCAATACCAACAGCGCCACCACCGAATGCTTCTCCAGAAAGCTTTAATAAAACCCTACGGGACTTTCTTTCATCCGTTTGTGCAATAGCCATACAGATTCCTCCAGTCATAACGGCGAATGAGGTATATCTTTGTCAGTTTATCTATCAATAACGACACTCAAAACGCACGTTAAGCTGGAAAATGAATATAAAAAATGGGTTGCGCACAACTTGTGCACGCAACCCTATATACAAGAACAAAAATAAATTCTTATATAATTAGTGCTTATTCAGCAGCACCCTTGCCAACCTCAACGCGAGCAAAGGCAAAAGCGGTGCCGCCAACTTCCTTGAACAAGTCACCAACGCTCTTGGATGGATCCTTAACGTATGCCTGCTCGAGAAGTACAGTTTCCTTGAAGAAGGCGTTCATACGTCCTTCAACAATCTTTGGAACAATCTTCTCTGGCTTGCCTTCAGCCAAGGACTTCTCGGTTGCAACGCGACGCTCAGATTCCAAAACTTCTTCTGGAACATCTTCGCGGCGAAGCCACTGTGCACCCATAGCGGAAATCTGCAAAGCAGCTTCGTGAGCAACCTTTGCGCCAGCTTCGTCAGTAGCAATCATGGAAACGATGCTTGGAGGCAATTCCACAGACTTCTTGTGAGCATAAATCTCAACGTGTGGACCGCTTACCTTAGCAACCTGACCAACCTTGACGTGCTCGCCGAACAAAGCTGCTGCTTCTTCAACAGATTCCTTAACAGTTGCACCATCAGCTGGAGCTGCAAGTACTTCTTCAGCAGTAGAAGCATCAGCTTCAACAGCATGGTCAAGAACAGTATTTGAGAATTCCACAAACTTTGGTGTCTTTGCAACAAAGTCGGTTTCAGAATTCAACTCAACTGCGTAACCAGTTTCGCCTTCAGCAGACTTAACAACCTTAGAAGCGATGGTACCTTCCTGAGCCTTGCGACCTTCACGCTTACCAGCTGCTTGAATACCCTTAGCGCGGATGATTTCCTTAGCGCGGGCAACGTCGCCTTCAGCTTCAGTAAGAGCCTTTTTAACGTCCATCATGCCGGCGCCAGTTTCTTCGCGCACCTGCTTAATCAACGCTGCAGTAATTGCTGCCATTTTGTTCTCCTCGTATCAATATGATTCTTAAAAGCTGCAAAAAGCAAAATCAATTGGATTTTGCAGCTTCTAAATAAGAATCTGGTTGCAAATTAGCTTATCAGGCGTTTGCCTCAGTATTTTCTTCCTTGGCAGGCTCAGCTTCAGCTTCGCCTTCCTTGGTGAGCAATTCCTTCTCCCAAGCTGCCATTGGCTGAGCATCATTACCTTCAGACTTAGCGCCCTTACCGGCATGCTCAAGCAAACCTTCAGCTACAGCATCAGCCATCAAGCTAGTCAATAACTCAATGCCACGAATAGCATCGTCGTTTGCAGGAATTGGATACTCAACAGCCTCAGGATCAGTGTTGGTATCAACAATTGCTACAACTGGGATACCAAGCTTGTGAGCTTCTTCAACAGCCAAAGCTTCCTTGTTAATATCAACAACGAACATGGCGGATGGAGTGCGGTTCATGTTGCGAATACCACCGAGCTGCTTGGAAAGCTTGTCCTTCTCGCGCTCGAGAAGCAAAAGTTCCTTCTTAGTCAAGCCGGATCCACGAACATCGCTGAAGTCCATTTCCTCAAGTTCCTTCAAGCGCTTTACGCGAGTAGAAACAGTCTGGAAATTGGTCAACATACCGCCAAGCCAACGCTCGCAAACATAAGGCATGTTTACGCGAGTTGCCTGATTCTGTACAGCTTCTTGAGCCTGCTTCTTAGTGCCCACGAAGAGAACAGTGCCGTTGTGAGCAACAGTCTGCTTGATGAAGTCATAAGCCTTGTCGATCATGTCGAGAGACTTGAACAAATTGATGATATGAATACCATTGCGCTGGGTAAGAATGAACTGCTTCATCTTTGGGTTCCAGCGACGAGTCTGATGACCGAAGTGCAAACCAGCCTTCAGCATTTCGCTCATGGTAATCTGTGCCATATCTATATACCTTTCTTGTCGGTTATTTCCTGGCCATGTCTGTTCGCATGCAACTTGGTTAACACATGTCTAAATCCAAGCCGACCGACACGAACGGACGCGTACATGGCGCGTATTTGCGAATCCGTGTAGACAATAAAAAGCGAGCAATCATACAACGCGGCAATACTCATGCTCAAAATGGACACGCAAAGAGCGATTATATCAGATACTCAATACTAAAAATCGGCATTCTTGTAGCAATAAAAGCAACAAAAACGCCGATAATTTTTAAAAAATTATTTACGCATAAAGCATAAAAACTAAAACTTAGTTACGCATATTATTGCGCAACTCACGCAACGCTTGACGGCGCACGTCCTTTTCAAGCCTATCTAAATAAATATGACCATCTAAATGATCACACTCATGCTGAATCATTCTAGCCATAAGACCTTCACCTTCAAGCACTACAGTCTTACCATCTAAATCAATTCCACGAGCTCTAGCATAATTTGCGCGCCTAGTTTTGTACCATAATCCCGGAACAGAAAGGCAACCCTCGTCGTCGTACTGTTCACCTTTTAGCTCTTCAATTACTGGATTTAGAATATAGCCGATTCGACCATTTATGTTGTAAGAAAAAGCTCTAAAACTTACACCAATCTGATTAGCAGACAATCCAGCTCTACCTGGGTCATTTACCGTTTCCAATAAATCATCAACTAAATGTTTCACAGCTGGCGTAATTTCACGAATCTCATCACAAGGAGTTCGCAATACAGGATCCGGAACAATACGAATTTTTCTAATAGACACTCGATTACTCTTTCTTTTCTTTAAGTAGGAATAATGAAAAACAACTACAAATATGCAAGCTCTTTACTCGACATGTTCATTATTATCACTATGCGATGTCGAAGAGGAATCTGATGAAGATTCTTCACCAAAATGCTTCAAATGATTCGCAGCTTGATCGATAGCTTGACGAACTCGAGGAGTTACAGCTTCCTGAGCTTGCTTAACAGTCTCTTGTGCTTGCTTAACAGTCTCAGTAGTTTTATCGAGAATCTTTACAGTTGCTGGCAAAGGACGAGTATTAGGCTTTGGAGCATACAATTGCGTTTCGATAATATCAGCATAGCGAGCAAGAATCTTCGGACGAACAATCTTCATACTTGGAGTCAAGGTTCCAGCATCTTGAGTAAATTCATCTTGCAAAATAACAAACTTACGAACAGACTCAGCGCGAGAAACAGTACTATTAGCTTGGTCAATAAATTGCTGAACTACTGAACGCACAGCATCGTTAGCAGCAATCTCACTCATAGTAAGGTTGACATCCATTCCCTTATTCTTTAGCCAAGAACGAACCATATCTGGATCAAGCTCAATTAAAGCAGACACAAATGGCTTACCATCGCCCACTACTACAGCATGAGAAACTAATGGGCATTGAGCAATAATACCCTCCATAGGAGCAGGACTTATATTCTTGCCACCAGCAGTAATAATAATATCTTTTTTGCGACCAGTAATAGACAAGAATCCTTCATCATCTATTGAACCAAGATCGCCTGAATGTAACCATCCATCTTCGTCAATAACTTCTGCAGTAAGCTCGGGCTTATTGAAATATCCCATAAATACGTTAGGACCTTTAATAAGCACTTCATCATCGTCAGCAAGACGAATAGTTATACCAGGACCAGGTCGACCTACAGATCCAACTTGATTTGCATGCTCAAAATTAACTACGCAAGGAGCAGCAGTTTCAGTCATTCCATAGCCTTGAATAAAAGTAATACCGTCAAGACCATTAAAGAAATGAGCCAAATCAGCATCCATTGGAGCTCCACCGCAAGCTAACCATGAAAGATTAGGGCCTAAAGCTGAACGAATAGAAGAACCAACTGTTTTCATGTACATTGCATGATTCATGCGCGCAGCAAGAGAATGGGTTTTACCTTCAACATTGTCGCGAGACCATTGAATGAAATGCTTTACAGCTTTAGCAAAGATACGACCCTTTATGCCAGCACCAGCTTTTTGTGACGCAGCGTTATAAACTTTTTCAAAAACCCTAGGAACGCCAAGTAAATACGTAGGCTTAAAACTACGCAAATCAGCCAAAAGATGCTTAGCATTAGGCACATATCCAATAACGCCATGAGCACCGATTGCAACATATTGAATGTAGCGAGCAAAACAATGCGCTAATGGAAGGAATAAAAGCAAACGATTTGGCTTGCATAGCATATCGCTAAGAACATCATAACCAGCAAAAACAATATGCGTAAAATTACGATTTGAAAGCATTGCGCCTTTAGGTCTACCAGTCGAACCAGAAGTGTAAACAATAGTAGCTAAATCATCTGCCTTAACAGCATCAACAGCTTTATTAAGCTCATCATCAGTAATAGATTTACCAAAATCAACAACTGCTTCCAAGCCGCCAGCTTTGAAATTAAATACAGTTTTCAAAGTTATGCGTTTATGATCCTGGCGAACACGCTCTAAGCATTGAGCGTGCGCATCGTCTCCAGCAAAAGCAATAACTGGCTTAACTTCATCGATAATGTCAGCTGCCTGTAATGCTGAATCTGTTTCATAAATAGGAACGCTTACAGCACCAATGCATGCACAAGCAAAATCGGTAATACCCCACTCATAGCATGTAGCAGAGTAAATAACAACTTTGGAGCCATGCTGAACTCCGAGTGCTATTAAGCCTCGAGCTACTGCACGAACTTTCGCGAGCATTTCAGATGAAGTAACATCATGCCAACGACGAGTTTCATCGTCTTGCCATTGAGCAACCACGTCTTGTGGGTTACGCATAGCACGATTGGCGAGTAAGGAATAAATGGTATCACCGTCTTGAGTTGGGTGAATGGCTTCTACAGCAAATTCTCGGAGCATATTATTTATTGTACTTGATAACAGAATCGACACGACTGCACGAAGTACAAAAAATAATACTTAATATTGTCATTTATAAACAAACACTGATAAAACTTAGATTCTACAAGTCGTACAAGTTAGAATATTTAATCTTTAAAAACAAATCCCCTTATTGCTGAAATTGTTAGAAAATCAACAAATCAAGCAATAAGGGGTTCATATTTTTTGAATATATATATATAAGTCTTCAAACGCATTATCATAGATGTCTTATTTCAGCTACCTATTATAAGCGACGATTTTATCCTAGATCCGCATATGTGCAAATCCAACGATTATTTTTCAATTGCAAAGATAGCGACGCCCAGTATTTCACAGGTCCTGCACAAATGCGCACAACACCTTCAAAATGATTCGGGCTGACTAACATTCCATTAAACAAACTAGGAACTGCAGGAAAACTACGCACAGCAGAGCGAGTTTCCGAATCGTTATTATCAGTGAAATACTCATCCATCAGTTTCCACATGTTAGTTAATTTAGTAATACAACTTTTTGTTAAAAGCTGCGACATTGCTGGGGAAATAGGCCTACCTCTAGAAATATCTGCAGCTATGCAAGCAATTTGACAAGTTTTTAAAGCTAAATTAACAAAAGCCTGCTCATCTCTACTGTCGAAATAGCACATTCCAACATGGTATTTCAAGCATTCACGAGAAAAGCCAACACTAACTTCACCCTCATATACAGGCAATCCAATACGAGATCTACAGAAAACATTTGGAGGATCCTCGTCATTGTTTTTCTTTGCCTTTGATGACTTATCTTTCAGCTCATCATCACTGTAGTCGTTATCATCCATGCCATAGGCATCAGCAAAATCTATCTTCATATTTCTCTCCCGCTTTAACAATTATTTAAAACTGTTGTTATTTAAAACTTGTTAAGCTTATATTCCTACAAACTAAACGAGTTTAGATAAAAGCTTACAACGTAATTCTTCTCTAACTGCGTAATTAATAAAAATGTGGATAAATTACAAAATATTCGTCGTTTTTATTGAAAATAAACGATTTTATGCGTGTTGAATTATACACATTACGGTTTAAAAGAATAACAAATATAGCTAAAAATCATATTTATGCATAAATCAATAGAATATTCATATAGATATAACAATTTTGAAAACAAAAATGGCGGTTCAGAGCAAATTACTGAACCGCCATATTTTATGCAATAAGCATCATACTTATAACACTAACGAATATCCTGATGGAATGGATTAAATACTACGCTGCAACGCTGGAAGCTCTTAACATCAACATAACCTGTAGAAGCCATTGTTCTGCGCAATGCACCAACAAAGTTTGTAGTACCATCTGCTTCATGACTTGGGCCGAAAAGAATATTCTCTAGCGGAGCCACAGTGCCAACATTTGAGCGCATGCCACGAGGAAGTGACGAATGACGAGCCTCAGCACCCCAATGAGTGCCATGACCAGGAGCCTCAGTTGCGCGAGCTAATGGAGTACCAAGCATAACTGCGTCAGCTCCAACTGCAAGAGCCTTAATAAAGCTGCCGGAATTACCCATTCCGCCATCAGCAATAATTTGCACGTAACGACCGCCAGATTCATCCATATAATCCCTACGAGCTTCAGCAACATCCGCAATCGCAGTAGCCATAGGTGCTTGCACACCTAAAGTATTCATGGTTGCAGATACTGCTCCGCCTCCAAATCCGACTAAAATACCTGCAGCTCCAGTTCTCATCAAATGAAGAGCAGAAGTATAATCCGCGCAGCCTCCAACAATAACAGGAACATCGAGATCGTAAATAAACTTCTTTAAATCAAGAGGCTCATGATCCTTAGAAACATGTTCAGCAGATACTGCTGTTCCGCGAATCACAAATAAATCAACACCAGCTTCTAGCACAGTGTTATACAATTCTTGCGTGCGTTGTGGAGAAAGAGCTCCTGCTACTGTCACTCCAGCATCTCTGATTGTATGCAAACGTTTTGCAATCAATTCTGGTTTGATTGGCTCAGTATAAATCTCCTGAATGCGGCGGGTTGCAATATTTGACGGCAACTCAGCTATTTCTTTTAACAAAGGTTCTGGATTCTCATATCGAGTCCATAAACCTTCTAGATCAAGAACTCCAAGACCGCCCATTTGACCAATTGCAATCGCAGTATCCGGGCTAGTAACCGAATCCATTGGAGCAGCAATAATTGGGATATCAAACGTGTAAGCATCTACTTGCCATGAAGTAGATACAGCTTGAGGATCACGCGAACGGCGCGAAGGAACAATAGCAATATCGTCAAGCGAATATGCAACTCGGGCTTTTTTGCCCAAACCAATTTCAATTTCCTGAGACATACTTCTTAGGCTAGTGCCTTATGCTGACGAGTTGCGACTCATAGTAAGACTCATAGTAATTCAAAAGCTACTTATCATTATTTTTACGCAAAGCATTGTATATAGCTTTTGCTTTATTCTCGCCAATTCCAGATACTCTTTGCAAATCTTCTAATGAAGCATTTTTCAAAGATTTTATTGAACCAAAAGATGTAAGCAAACGCTTGCGATACACTGCTCCAATTCCAGGAATAGCATCAAAAGTAGAATGCAATGAACCTTTTCTTCGCAATTTACGATGATACGAAATAGCAAAACGATGAGACTCATCTCTAGCGCGCTGCAATAAATACAATCCTTCTGAGCTTCTCTTAAAAATGATTGGATAATCTTCGTCAGGAAGCCACACTTCTTCAAGTTTCTTAGCTAAACCACAAACAGTAATATCACTTACGCCAGCATCTTTCATAGCTCTTTTAGCAGCTTTTGCTTGTTCTTTTCCTCCATCGACAATAATTAATTGAGGCTTATAAGCAAAATGCCGCGCATTAGTCAACGAATTACCTGAAAAATGCTTATTAGAAACACTGTTGGAATCACAAATATTAATGTCAGATAAGTCAGATGAGCCAGATGTATCTGATGAATCCGATGTATCAAGCTTATCTTCTTCATAAACATCTTTATGCTTAAACCTTCGCAATAATGTTTCATAAACAGCACTTAAATCATCTGTTTTACCATCACCGTGTTCACCTCGAACCGCAAAATGACGGTACTCACTAGGACGAGCAACACCATCTTCAAAAACAACCATAGAAGCAACTTGATAACTGCCATCAACTGTATTTGAGATATCATAACATTCAATTCGCAAAGGAGATTTACTCATTCCAAGCGCTTTTGCTATTTCATTCATAGCTTCTGTTCTCATATCTATACTGTTAATACGGCTAGATTTTATGCGTTTCAATTCCTGACTAGCATTATCGTTTGCACGATCCATAAGAGCACGTTTTTCTCCGCGCTCTGCAACTCTAATACTTACTTGAGAACCACGAATATTGCTAAGCCACAATTCAAGCTCTTGCTTACGTTCTTCAGAAATTTTAATTGGAACTATAATCTCACGAGGAACAGGCGAAATAGGAGCAAGTAAATCTTCACGACCTGTTCTCTCTTGACGTTCACGACGAGTTTTAGTAGCTTGCGCTCGCAATATTACATCAGTTGCAGTAGCTTGTTGCGTAGAGCTAACAGCGTCGCGAACTTTCTTAATGCTAATAGTATCTTCATGGTTTTGTGTGTAATTTTGCTCATATTCTGCGTATACGCGAGTTAATAAATCAGCTATAAGATCACTGTCACTAATATGCTCATTTCGTTCTACTGACCAATTTTTCTCTCCACGAATCATTCCAGCTCTGACAAAAAATACATGAATTGACGCTTCAAGCTCATCTCCGCAGAATCCAAAAACATCTGCTTCTACATCATTGTCAAACACAACTGCATTTTGTTGCAAAATAGTGTTCAAAACAGCAATTTCGTCACGCAATTTAGCTGCACGCTCAAATTCTAGCTCTTCACTTGCTTCTTTCATCTCGTTCTTAATTTGTGAAATATAAGACTCTCCAATACTGCCTGTAAGTATGCCAACTACATGCTCTACCATCTTGCGATGTTCGATAGGATCTATGTTTCCTATACAAGGAGCTGAACATTTACCAATAGAAGCAAATAGGCAAGGCCTACCAGTCCTATGAGCTTTGTTAAAAACAGAGGATGAGCATGTGCGAATAGGAAAAGTTTTAAGTAAAGAATCTAAACTATGACGAAGAGGCCACACTTTTGCATACGGACCAAAATATCTAGCATGACGTGCACTACGATTTCTAGTAATCCATACTCTTGGAAAAGTTTCTTCTAGCGAAACTGCAACATAAGGATATGTTTTATCATCACGAAAAACTACATTAAACCTTGGATTAAAAGCTTTAATCCAAGTATATTCAAGTGTAAGAGCCTCAAATTCAGTGCTTACAACAGTCCATTCCAAACTGCGAGCTGTAAGAACCATAGATTGAGTTCTAGGATGAAGTTGGTAAAGAGGTTGAAAATAATTCGCTAAACGATTGCGTAAATTTTTTGCTTTTCCAACGTAAATAACTCGCCCCTCGCCATCACGCCACTTGTATACTCCAGGTTGCGCTGGAATATCACGAGAAGCTGGACGGAATAAATCACGGGTATCACCAAGCAATGGCGCTCCTAATGCATTTACTTTTTCATTGTCAAATGATGAATCTTTCGAAAACTGTTCATCTATCATTTCTTGCGTTTTACGCCATTTTTCACTATCTCTCATCTTATTTTCTTCTTGCAAATCATATGCTTTATAAGAATTTTTATTAAGATCATTATCTTTCATTTTCACCTCCTTTCCTAAACAAAATTTATGCAACTATTCATAAGATTTGTCGAGTAAATTTCTAAGTTCGCAAATTACAAATCGGTAACTTTTTGAACGCTCAATGTAACATTTGCTTAAGGAACTTACCTGTCCAACTCTCGTCATTACGCGCTACGCTTTCAGGACTACCTTCCGCAACTAATGTTCCGCCTTTATCTCCTCCTTCTGGACCTAAATCAATAATCCAATCTGCAGATTTGACAACATCAAGATTATGTTCAATTACAATAACACTGTTGCCTTTATCTACAAGAGATTGCAAAACTGCTAGAAGTTTCCTAACATCTTCAAAATGTAGTCCAGTAGTAGGTTCATCGAGAATATAAACTGTTTTACCAGTAGATCTTCTCTGTAGCTCTGTAGCCAGCTTTACTCGTTGAGACTCACCGCCAGAAAGTGTTGTTGCGCTTTGACCAAGACGAATATATCCCAAGCCAACTTTTACTAAAGTATCTAAATATCGAGAAATAGAAGGATATGCTTTGAAAAATATTGCAGCTTCACAAATAGGCATATTAAGAACATCTGCAACAGACTTTCCGTTATATGTAACTTCCAAAGTTTCACGGTTATAACGTTTACCATGACAAACTTCACATTCTACGTATACGTCAGGCAAAAAGTTCATTTCTATTTTTAAAGTACCGTCACCATGGCATGCTTCGCATCTGCCTCCTTTAACATTAAACGAGAAGCGACCAGGACCATAGCCACGAACTTTTGCTTCTGGAGTCTGAGCAAACAATGAACGTATTTTATCCCAAACACCAGTGTAAGTTGCTGGATTAGAACGAGGAGTTCTTCCTATAGGATTTTGGTCGACATGCACTACTTTGTCACAAAGCTCAATACCATCAATACGTTTGTGTTTTCCTGGCACAATTCGAGCACCATTTAGTTTGTCTGCAAGAACTGGATACAAAATTGAGTTTATAAGTGTTGATTTACCAGATCCAGATACACCCGTTATGCATGTAAATACTCCCAAAGGTATGCTTACATCAATATTTTTTAAATTATGCTCATGGGCATTAATTATATGAAGCATACGATTTTCGTCTACGCTACGACGTTGTTTTGGCACATCTATTGAGCGTCTGTGAGCAATATAATCTCCAGTAATTGAACGCTGAGCTTTAATAATTCCATCAGACGGACCTGAATATACTACTTCTCCTCCATGCTCTCCAGCTTCTGGACCAATATCAACAAGCCAATCGGACTGACGAATAGTATCTTCATCATGCTCGACAACAATAAGCGTATTACCAAGATTTCGCAGATGATGCAATGTTGCAATCAAACGCTCATTATCTCTTTGATGCAATCCAATAGACGGCTCATCAAGCACGTACATAACACCAACTAAACCTGATCCAATTTGAGTAGCTAAACGAATACGTTGAGCCTCTCCACCAGACAAAGTTTTTGCAGCTCTTGAAAGAGTAAGATAGCTTAAACCTACATCGTTCAAAAAACCAAGTCGAGCACGGATCTCTTTTAATATTTCTGTTGCAATTAATGCTTGAGAACCATCCAAATGCAAAGCATTTACCCATGCTAGACTTCGTTCTACTGGCATATCGCAAACTTCAGCTATAGAAGTATTAGATACTGTAACTGCAAGAACTTCTGGACGTAAACGCTTTCCATTGCATTTTTGGCATGGAACTTCACGCATATACGACTCATAATATTGACGCATTTGATCAGAATCAGTTTCGTCATGTTTGCGCATAAGCGTACGAACTACACCTTCAAATCCAGTAGAATATTCACGTTGACGCCCCCACCTATTTGTGTAGGAAACTTGAACCGTGAAATCATGACCATACATGATGTCATGTTTAACGTCTTCCGCTAGATCCTTCCACGGAGTATTCATATCAAAATGCAAATCTTTAGCAAGTCCTGAAAGTATGTGCTGATAATACATTCCAGCTGACTTATTCATTGCCCACGGCTCAATCGCTCCCTGCGCAAGAGATTTGTCTGGATCCGGGATAACAAGTTCAGGATCAATTTCGAGATTGTATCCAATGCCAGAACATTCCGAGCAAGCACCATAAGGAGCATTGAATGAAAATGTTCTAGGCTCGATCTCATCAAGCTCTAATTGATGATTGTTTGGACATGCACGATGTTCCGAAAATGATTTACGGCGCGTTTGCGAGTCTTCTGGTTCGTCAACAAAATCAGCAATTACTACTCCTTTAGATAGTTTTAATGCTGTTTCAATCGAATCAGTTAATCGAACACGAATTCCATCTTTAATAACTAAACGGTCTACTACTACTTCAATTGTATGTTTCTTCTGTTTAGTAAGAGTAATATCTTCAGAAAGCTCATGCATTTGTCCGTCAATAATCGCACGAGCATAGCCATCTGAGCGTAAAAGCTCAAGCGTATCTTTAAATTCTCCTTTACGCCCACGAACTACTGGAGCAAGAATTTGCAATCTTGTACGTTCTGGCATAGCAAGCAATGAATCTGTCATTTGCTGAGGAGTTTGAGAACTTACTATTTGACCGCATTCAGGACAATGAGGAACACCAATCCTAGCAAACAATAATCGCAAATAATCATATATTTCTGTAATAGTTCCAACAGTAGAACGAGGATTGCGATTCGTAGTTTTTTGATCAATAGAAACAGCAGGACTTAAGCCCTCAATAAAATCAACATCAGGCTTATCCATACGTCCTAAAAATTGGCGAGCATAAGCACTAAGCGACTCAACATAGCGTCGCTGACCTTCTGCAAAAAGCGTATCAAACGCAAGCGAGGACTTGCCAGATCCAGAAAGACCAGTAAAAACAACCATACGATTCCTAGGAATCGACAAACTTACATTTTTTAGATTGTGCTCTCTAGCACCCTGGATAGTTATTTTCCATTCAGAAGGAATACTAGATAAATCAGCTATAAAAGTACCGTTGTTAGCGCACATAGGAGCATTATCAAGCAATTCTTGCAACGAGTCGTTTTGTTCATTCGCACGTTCTGACACAATTACCTCCACACTTCCCCATAATCACTTGAATATTCCCAACCAATACCCAATTTTATTACTAACAAGAAAATTATAGAACAAGTGTTCGAAAAAGTAAAGTATTTGACTATCAACCACATGCTGTATTCGTTACCAGTAAGCAGTATAATAGTGAGTTTGGTTATGACTTTTATAAGTAATAAATAATAGCAGCCTAAATTTTGGGGAACGGAACAGACATTATGCCTATTGACGCACAAGCTTTAACCATTCAGATTGGTGCGCGAACGCTGTTAAATCCTACCGATTTTCACGTCACAAAGGGAGATAAGATCGGTTTAGTCGGCAGAAACGGCGCAGGCAAAACTACGCTTACTCGCGTTATTACAGGAGACATGCTGCCAGCAGGAGGCTCGGTTAGAGTTAGTGGAGGTTTAGGCTACTTACCTCAAGACACACACGCAGCAGACCCAGAACAAAGCGTTATAGATCGCATTATGAGCGCTCGAGATATTGCTTCTATCGTTTCACGTATTCGCAAAGCGGAAAAAGAAATGACAGATCCAGATCCAGACATAATGACTAAAGCTATGAACCGCTACGACAAAGCAATGCAAGATTTTGAAAAAGCAGGCGGTTATTCAGTGCAATCTGAAGCAATATCGATGGCAACAAGCTTGGGACTTCCACAAGAAGTTATACAACAAGCTTTAGGCACACTTTCAGGTGGTCAACGTCGTCGCATAGAACTTGCTAGAATTCTGTTTTCTGACGCAGACACATTAATTCTCGATGAGCCTACAAACCACTTAGACGCAGACTCAATAATATGGCTTCGCAATTATCTTAAACGATTTGAAGGCGGATTCCTAGTAATTTCTCACTCCACAGAATTACTAGACGAAGTAGTAAACAAAGTATGGCATTTAGATGCTCAACTTGCAAAAATAGACATGTACTCAATGAGCTGGAAAGCATACTTGCATCAGCGAGTAGTAGACGAAGAAAGACGTCGTCGCGAACGAGAAGTTGCAGAAAAGAAAGCTGAACGCCTTATGAAACAAGGCATTCGCTTGCACGCAAAAGCTACAAAAGCAGTTGCTGCTCAAAACATGATGCGAAGAGCTGAACGCTTATTAAGCGAAACAAGTGAAGCTCAAAAACAAGAAAAAGTTGCAGATATTCGTTTTCCAGAACCAGCTGCATGCGGAAAAACTCCTATTATGGCAAAAGATATTTCCAAAGCGTATGGTTCTAATATTGTTTTCGCTGGAATTAATCTTGCTATAGACAAAGGTTCACGCGTTGTCATTCTAGGCTATAACGGTGCTGGAAAAACAACAACATTACGAATTTTGGCAGGAGAAGAAACAGCAGATACTGGTGAAGTTCAATACGGACACGGATGCAAAATCGGTTATTTTGCACAGGAACACGACACTTTGGACTTGGATTCTACAGTTTTGGAAAACCTTCAGCACGTTGCACCAAACCTGGATGACACGCAAGCACGTTCTATGCTTGGCAGCTTCCTATTTTCCGGCGACGACGCAATGAAGCCTGCCAGAGTGCTTTCAGGTGGCGAAAAAACGCGTCTAGCACTTGCAACACTAGTAACTTCCAAAGCAAATGTGCTACTGCTGGACGAACCTACTAACAACTTGGATCCAGCATCTAGAGATGAAATACTTAAAGCTATTGCAAAGTATGAGGGAGCAATTGTTCTTGTTACACACGATGAGGGTGCAGTTCAAGCATTACAACCTGAGCGAGTGCTACTCATGCCTGATGGCGACGAAGATTTGTGGAATGATGAATATCTCGATTTAGTTGCCGAAGAGTAAAATATTGAACTGAATTACTTGAATTGTGCAATAGAATGGTTAAGCAGTGATTTCAACGTACACGTCTAAGACTTTGCCAAATACGGCGAATAGTAGCAGCAGCCGTATAAGCAATCAAATTGACAATCATTGCATAAAACGTGCGCTACATTTTTTGCGAATACCATTCATCGTAATAATTCTTATAACCTTATTTGAATGTTCTGTTGGAAATCTGCCATTTTGGAGCAGTGTTACAGGAAGCACAGATAGTATTTCTGCGCACAACGATATAGGTTCTGGAATTAGACGCTTAGATTCCGGCGGCATTCTTATAACGGATCCTTCAGAAGCATATTTAGAAGTAACATCCGACGGAAGTTCGCCTTATATTCGCTTAGAGCCTGCGATTATTAAAAAGAAAAGCAAAAATAATAATCTTATTTCAAACATCAATGTTTTAGTTGAAGCAAACAAATACTTAAGCAAACCTCAAAGCACAAACACTGCTTCTCTAAACCCATCTTTGCTTAAACTTCCAAAACAAGCAGTAGGAAAATCTTGCATTGTTAGAGTGTGGCTGCAACATCCAATAGGATCAATATTGAATATTGAAGACTCAAGAGCAAACGTTCGAGTGCCTTTTAGATGGTCATGGGGTCGCGTATTAATACTTGCTATTTTTGCATTTCTTGTTACGCTTTGGAATCCTTGGTCCAAGCTTTGGAAAATTAAACTCAACACTCATAGTCTTATTCAACGTTGCTGCTTTGCTGCTTCTCTTCTTCCATTTATTGCTGTTGGTTTAATAACTATTTTTTGGAATTTACGAAACGCAACTCCTATGCATTTTTACACAAACGGTAACTATGCATACGATTTTGATCAATACGCTCACACTGCAGACGCATTGTTAAAAGGTCAAGTGCATTTAAATCTTCCTGTTCCTAATGAATTAGAACACTTGCAAAATCCTTACGATCCTACGGCTAGAAATAATTTGTTAAACCACTCAGTACAGCATATGTATTGGGATTACGCATACTACAAAGGTCACTGGTATTCCTACTTTGGAGTGCTTCCTGCAGTATTGCTATTTTTGCCTTATCGCATTATTTCAAGACTATGGACTCCTGAAGGCTCTATGCTTCCAACAACAGTAGCTACGATAATATTCTTAATTGGTTTTCTTATCGCAGGCTCCCTATTGGTTATTCGAATTATTGAGCAGACTTCAAAAAAAGTATCTTTAGGGACTACATCTATTGTTCTTGCTCTATTCTTCATTACTTCAAATACAGTGTATTTGTGGTTTAGAACGTCATTTTATTCCGTACCTATGGCAGCCTCACTTTTCTTCACATCTCTTGGATTGTGGTGCTACCTAGGTTTTAATAAAACACACTCTTTGCTAAATATTGTTTTAGGTTCTTTCTTTATTGCATTAAATTTAGGATGTAGACCTACTTTTTCTATAGCTGTTCTTTTTGCACTTCCTGCAATTTATTCGCATATAGAAAAAGATTTACCAAATATTTTGCGCAACTGGAAACAAGTTTCTTCATGGCTTAAGCCTTTTAAATATTTTGCAGCTTGGATACTGCCATGCGTAATTACTGCAGTTCCATTTGGCATTTATAATCTTTTGCGCTTTGGCTCACCGTTAAATTTTGGCAATGAGTATCAAATAACTATTACTGACATGACGACTATGCGCTTGCCAGCACAAAATATTTTGCCGTCTATTTTTAGCTATATTGCGCTACCTTTGCGTTTTATTCCAACTTTTCCTTGGATTGGTATTCAACCTATTGCATTTGACCGTTGGCAATATGCAGAGCCTATGATTGGCGGAATGTTTACACTTTCACCATTGGCATTAGTTGGCATAATATGCGTATTTATTATGAAAAAACGCTACCGCACGCATATTGCTTGGCGCACAAGCGTAACAGCTATAATAGTTGGGCTTGTTCTTATTGTTTTTGACAGCTTAAAAGCTGGTATCGGATGGAGATATATTGCTGATTTTGCGTGGTCTTTTGCTATAGCTGCCGCAATTGGCATTAGCTTGCTTTTAGAATATGCATCCACTTTGCAATCAGAAAATTCTTTACATAAAAAAACTATTGCTTATACAATACGATTACTTGTAGCAATATTGCTATTTGCTTCTATTGCTATTGCTGTACTCAGTTGGTTTGTTACAGGACGCGAAGACAGCACGCTTCGTTTTAATCCAAACTTATGGTTTGCGTTTAGAAGTTGGATGACACTGTTTTAAATAATTATTTATATAATTACTATTCTTCTAACAATGCATCTACAGTTCGAAGAAGCGCATGTAATCCGCTAATAAACTGCTGCGGCTCTGGCAATAATGACAATGCTAAATACCCATTAACTGGCATATCGAAATAATATCCAGGTTGAGAAACTAGATTATAATCTTTCATCAATCTCAAAGCTAATACATCATCGTCAATGCAAGATGGTACACGCAATAAAATATTCCATCCGCCTTCTGCACGCAAAGCGCTAACACAGCATTTAGGTGTGGATGCCAACATTTCTCGAAGCGTATGCAGATTATTAATAACACGATTTCGCACAATAGCGCTTTGAGAAGATGTATATTGCAATAATTCTGGTATTCGCTCAGAAACAGTATTACCAATAGGCAAAAAATCATCCGCTATAACATCAAGCCTTTTTTGTGCTTCATAAACATCATCTTTAGGACCTGAAACTTCAATCCAACCAACTTTTGCGTGAGGAGCAGCAAGCATTTTGGAGAATCCATCAAGCGCAAAAACTAAAGTAGAAGATTCTCCAGCAAGACGAGCATTGCCAGCAAAAGGTTCAAGTGAATATTCATAAAATACTTCGTCTGCAATAATCGCAACACCATTATCACGGCATAATTGCAATAGTATTTCACGTTCTTCAGGCTTAACATATGAGCCTGTAGGATTATTTGGATTAATAAGCACAAGAGCTTTAATACGCAAAGACGCATCTTCTAAAAGTTCTCTAACACGCGCAATATCAATAGTCCAAGAACCATCATAGTGCAAAGGATACGGTATTGCATTCACGCATTGCAAGCGCGCAATAGACTCTATAAGAGGATATCCAGGAGTTGGTCCCATAACGGCATCCCCTGCATCGCATAAAAGCATCATAAGCCATGCGTAAGCTTGAGAAGTTGAAGAAAGCACATAAAGCTGATCTGGATTAAGCTTTGATGGAACAGACTTTTCTGTGCGGTTATCTCGCTTATTGATGAAGTTTGAAAGAATATCGCGAATTTCCTTAGGACCTCTAGGGTCTGCTGTGTAACGTCCGCTTAAACATTTAGGAGCTAAGCCGTGAGACGTTGGATTGGAATCGTTTAATTTAGTAAGCTTTACGCCATTAAAAATAGCTTTTCGCTGAGCTAAAATAATAGGATTTGGCTCACTCACATCTACTCTAGAAGAAAATCGCACGAAACTACCCTAACACTTGGCATAACAAAAGCTGGGCTGCAGCATAAACTGCTCACCCAGCTCAATAGAAACAAATAATATTTAGTTATTTTTTAGTTTTGCTGAATTTTTTGCATTGCATAGTAAGCTGCACCAATAATTCCAGCCTCATTATGCAATGTTGCAACAACAATAGGAGTTTTAATATCGATATGCGGCAAGAACTTTTCGCTTACGCGGCTAACGCCACCACCGACAACAAACAAATCTGGGTTGAAATACTTTTCCATCAAGCCGTAGTACTTAGTCAAACGCTTCGCCCACTTCTTATAGCCCATATCCAACTTTTCACGAACAGAAGAAGCAGCGTACTTCTCAGCATCGCCCTTACCTTTTTCAAGCTGAATATGACCAAGCTCAGTGTTTGGAATAAGTACACCGTTGTAAATCAAAGCAGTGCCAATACCAGTGCCAAGAGTAGTAGCAATAACCAAGCCATCCTTGTCTTTTGCTGCACCAAAACGCTGCTCAGCTAAACCAGCAGCATCGGCATCGTTAACTACTGTTACAGGACGACCACAAGCCTCGCTAAAGACTTCAGTAACATCAACACCAATCCAAGACTGATCAAGATTTGCCATAAAATCGAGCTTCTTACCAGGCTTAATTGGAGCAGGGAACGCAATTCCAACAGGAACATCTGCAGGCACTTCAAAATGTTCAAGCTGCTGACGAACAATATCTGCAACTGCTTGAGGCGTAGAAACCGCAGGAGTGAGAATTTTGTATCGAGGTTCTGCGAACTCTCCCTTTTCCAAATTTACTGGAGCAGCCTTAATACCGGAGCCACCAATATCGACGCCAAATGCTTGTGCAGTGTCAATCATTTCACTAACACTCCCCTCTGAATGTGTGCTGTATGGACAATTACCAGTATTCTATCGTATATCTGATACGACACGCTTACTGTTTACTAACTTCTACTTCAACGAAGGCATAGGTTTCCAGTCTTGATCGTGCAAAATTTTTCGAGAATCAATCCAGCCGGTAAACAATTTACCAATGCCCGAAATAATATGCTCACGATCGACAGCAATCAAGCGAATAATCTCTTTAGCAGCTGTTAAAGCAGTTCCAAGCGCAAACATAAACGGACGAAAATCACCATGAACCATAAAGTAGCGAGCCATAAAGCCTCTATTTCGCATAATATGATAACGATTCATGTCCGATGTTGAATTTAGCTGACGTACTCCTGCAATATCCCAATTAGGAATATCACGAGTGCGACGAAGAATAATATCCGGAACAACAATAGGGTTCGTAACTTTACTCGCAAGATACCCGTAAGTAGTATCATCCCAGTAAATAAAGTAGCGCGAATCCGGGAAGCCGATTTTTTCAACTATATCTCGACGAATCAAACCGCCCTCAAAACACATCGTATTCATAACTTTGTATCCAGCTGCGCCAAAAGCAGCAGGAGCAATAGGATTTGGAATACCAAGAGGAACCAAAAAATCGTACTGCCAGTAGAATTTACCACCGTCATAATCTAGACGACTTCCTTGAACAACAGCGTGACGCTTAGTCCAAGGAGCAAGACGCTCAATAGATTCAGGCACTGTTTCAACATCGTCATCCATAACCCAGAACCACTTAGCTCCAAGTTCATAAGCTTTTTTAACACCAGCACTAAAGCCACCAGCGCCACCAAGATTTTCATCCTGCGGAGCATACACAACATGAAGTTCATTGCCTTCACAATCTTTTTGAGCTTTACCCCAACGATTAGTTAAAGAAGCTTCAAGACGAGCAACCATTTCGCCAGTTTTGTCACTGCACTCATTGTCAACAACGACAATACGCCAAGGGCATTCTTTTAAACATTCAAACGAATGGAATAAATTCTCCAAAAGCTCTTGACGCTTATAAGTGACAACAACAATAGCTAATTTATCAATGCTAGTTGCGTTATTAGTACTAATTTTTTTTGATGCACTCGTATTGCTCATACTTGTATTCTCGCACCTACCCTCGCCACACAATTATTACAACAATGTTCTTAGCATGAGATACAAAAGAATAGTTAGTTTCAGGGAAGGTGAAAATCCTTACTGGCGGTAACAAAATACGTGTTTCATGCGTTTTTGAAGCCCGCGAGCGGCCTACAAGCTGCTGATTCGGTTAAATTCCGAAGCCAACGGTTACAGTCCGGATGAAAGAAACGGAGACCCATCATGGGCATTTCTAATACAAATAATCACCAAACTTATGCAAAGAACTCTAACTGGTCTAGTGAAAAAATCGCAAAATACGCTCTATTCGTGGCACTTTCAATGGCTGTAAGTTTCATAGAATTTCCACTTATTCCAGACTTGTCGTATTTAAAATATGATCCTTCAGGAATAATATGCCTAGTTGCAGGATTCGCATATGGTCCTGCAGCTGCAGCAATAGTAAGCATACTAGGTTTCGCGCCGCACTTATTTACCAATCCACTAGGCACAGTTATGGCAGTGCTAGTATCTTTAGGAGCTAGCGTCACAGCGGCATTAATTTACAAAAAAATGCATACCAGAAAAGGCGCAATAATCGGACTTTTGACAGGATCAATTATTGCTATTGCTCTTGCAATAGTTGGAAATCTTGTTATTACGCCACTTTATGCGCACATATCTATTGCACAAGTCGCATCGCTTATTCTTCCAGCATTACTGCCGTTTAATATTATTAAACTTGCGCTTCACGTTGTAGTAACTATGCTTATTTACAAACCAATTTCCAATCTGCTACACGAAAATAAATAATAATTCTAAGCGGCATAGTTATGCATAATATCAGCACAAGTAGTAGCATGAACGAAGCTAAAAAGCACATGATTGAAAACAATGCGCAAGTAGTGTTGCGAAATATTTGCTTTAGCTACGATGATGGAAAAACTTGGACACTTAATAATCTAAGTCTTACAATTCGCTCCGGCGAGCGCGTGGCAATTGTAGGATTAAACGGTTCTGGTAAGTCAACCTTGGCAAAAATTATTGCAGGTTTAACGGCACCAGATAGCGGTTACGTTACATTGTGCGGTGAAAAAGTTTTTGAAAATACTACTGCTTGTGCTGAATCATATAAAAATGCACGAAAATATATTGGCGCACTTTTCCAAAGTCCTGAAGATCAGATTATTACAACAATTACTGAAGAAGATGTTGCTTTTGGACTAGAAAATTTGCAATTCCCTCAAAAAGCAATGTATAAGCGTATCAGTGAAGCTTTAAAAACTGTTCATATGGAAGATAAGCGTTACGCTGACCCTAGTACTATGAGCGGCGGACAGCAGCAACGAGTAGCTTTAGCAAGTGCTATTGCTATGAATTCTAAACTGCTTGTTCTTGACGAACCTACTTCTATGCTCGACTCGTTCGCACGCAAAGACGTTGATGCTTTATTTGATAATTTGCACAAAAATGGCACTACTATTGTTCAAATTACACACAATTTTGAGGAATGCAAACGAGCAAATCGCATACTTCTACTAAAAAATGGCATTCTGAAAGAAGTAAGCTTTAATGGTTTAAAAACTTATTTTTCTAATATTGAGTTGGCGAATAATCATTTAACTAAAATTAGCGAAAGCAAAAACTTAACAGATAGTAGATGCAAAGAAAATGAGTCAGATATCGCTGTAGAAATTTCCGGACTAACTGTTAAATATGATAAAACTTCGCCAGCTGTTATTGACGATTATTCACTAACTGTTAAAAGCGGCGAAACAGTTGCAATAATGGGCGAAAACGGCTGCGGTAAATCAACTCTTGCTAAAACAATGTGTGGATTGTTAAAAGCCAATTCAGGAAACATAACAGTGCATGGCATATCTGTTAGAGGTAAAACATCTAAAATAATACGACAAAAACTACATCAAACAATTGGCTACGTTATGCAACTGCCAGAACAACAGCTTTTTGCTGATACAGTACGAAATGATGTTGCTTATGGGCCAAAAAATTTTGGGCTGAAAGGCAGTGCTCTTAAAGAACGTGTGGATGAAACCCTACGCTTATTGAACCTTGAGAATTTGGCTGAAAAATCACCTTTTGCACTTTCTGGAGGTCAGCAGCGTCTTGTTGCAATAGCTGGCGTTTTAGCTTGCAAGCCACGCGTGCTAGTACTGGATGAGCCAACAGCAGGATTAGATTTTGAAGCTGCGTTGCGTATTCGAGAAATTCTTGGAATGCTACACAATCAAGGCGTAACCATAATACTTATTACGCATAATCTTCAAGAAGCAGAAGATTTAGGCGCAAGATTAGTAACATTAAAAGCAAGCAATAAAGCAAATAATAAAGAATGCAACACAGCAAAAAATACTGAAAACAACAAAAACAAAGAAAGTTCCGCAAAAGCAAAACCAACTTCACTACTTAAATCTTTTGACCCACGCGCAACGCTTCTATCATGCTTTATTCTTATGCTAAGTGCTTTTAGTATTACTAACTACATACAGTTAGCTATTCTTGCTTTTGTAACATTTACTCTAACTGTTGCTGCAAAAATACCATTCGTTAAGCTTATTTCTTCACTGCACATGATTATTGCAGTATTTGTTTTCTCAGGATTACTTAACATTCTGGCAGTGCGAACCGGCACAGTGCTAGCAAATATTGCAACTATTCCTATTACAACTGACGGAATTAATTACGCAATACTTTTTGCAACGCGATTCTCGCTTGTTATTATCATTGGAGCAGTTCTAGTACTAACAATGAGTCAAACAACGCTTAGCGAATCTTGCACACGATTACTATCACCACTTAGGCATATTGGAATACCAACGCAAGAAATAGCACTTATTATGAGCCTAGCGCTACGGTTCTTACCAACACTTAGCGCAGAAGCGCACTCTGTGGCACTAGCGCAAATCGCTCGAGGAAGTAGCATTCGAGATGGTTCTTTTAAACAACGAGTACACGCTATAACAGCTTTAATAGTGCCAGGTTTTGCAGGAGTAATTCGCCATGCTGACACTCTTGCGCTCGCATTAGATGCACGCTGCTACACACCTGGAGCTGAAAGAACTCACTTGCACTCATGGAAAATGAGTATAAAAGATGTGCTGCTATTACTAGTTACTCTTTGCGTTGTAAGCGCGATTATTGTGTGCAAAATGCTACCTTTGTAATAAAAATTTTGAATATTTCACGCTTTTCAGCAAGCGCAATAAATACGGGATAGATGAGCAATAAATACACAATAAATACGGAATAAATACGGAATAAATACACAATAAATAAATTTGTATTATCACATGCAACAATTCGCAATATACTGTATAATCCGTTAAGCACTATGTAATTTAAGTAATATTTGCGTTATAAAACTTGCATTTGAAAGGACGCCTTATGGCATTGACAAAAAAGCAGATTAAGCAGCTTCGCGCGCTCGCTAATACGCTTAGCCCACTTTTATACGTTGGCAAGAACGATATTACTGATGCAGCTGTGAAGCAAGCAGACGAAACCATGCAGTACCACGAGCTAATGAAGTGTGCTGTGCAAGATGGTTCCGGATTAAGTGCTAAAGAAGCTGCTGATGCACTTGCTCAAAAGCTCGGCGCCGAAGTCGTGCAAGTAATCGGCAATCGTTTTGTTTTGTTCCGCGTATCCCCATTAGACAGCGTTGAACACATTATGCTTGTGCGCGAATAGCGATTTATATTCACACGCCGTTAAAACTGTACACAAATGGGCTTCTCTAATTTGAGAGGTCCATTTTGCTTATGAGAAGCTATATAAATTACGCAATCAAGCCAAATATGCAGCATAATTTTCGTATGCATGTTTATCACTACATGCAATTAGAATCGAGTGTAAGAATTTCGCTTAAGAGAGATTGATTGATTCGAAAACTGAGTCAGCGATGCTTGGTTTGTATCATGCTTGAGATGGAGGTTTATTATGAGTAAGGCGAAAAGCTATTTTTGGGGATTCGTTGTTGTCGCCATATTAGCTGGTTTGTTCTATTGCGTTCAGCACAATCCTTCTTTTAGTGGCGTGCGTCACTTACTTAATATAAAACCAGATCTTAACGCTATTAGTGAAAAGTGCCATTTACCAATAAAACGCAGCTACGCTCTCGGAGGAGATAATGCGATTATAAAAGTTGGAACTGGTGACAATTTTCAACAAGCCGCATCATGCGTACTTGATGAGTTTCCTTCTGCTGACGCAAATCATAAAAAATTAGAAAATATTCTTTACAAAAACGGCAACCCATTCGACATGAATGACGACAATCATACTTTTATCGTTAGTGACCCATGTTCTGTAATGATTTTCCCAACTACTGCTGGTGACGTTATGATTGTTGGAAATGCTAATAATCTTTCCAAGATAGACAACGGCTCACTCATGGCAGGCTTAATGAAAGACGTTTCTTCCAATTACGGTGAATGATTTACTCATAAAACGTAGGTTTTGCCAAAATATGATTAAACAGTTGCGACTTTGCGAAAGTAGAGATGCTGGGTATGAAAAAGAATAGCGATTTTCTGTATTATTGCGTATCAACCGTTGTGCTTATATGCTGGCTTACTGCTTGCGTTGTGTATACTCTTTTTGCTGCAGATACCTTACAAAACAACGGCTTTTCGCTAAAAAATTTTGCGAACAACAATGTTGCAACCACTCTAGTTGAGACAAAACCAAATAAGCCAGATAATGCTCTTGGTATGGTAGGTCGTGCCTATAAAGACGTGCTTGAAAATCTTCACGGAAAATACAAGTTCAAAAATGTTCCAGATTCTTTCGGGTATTACTACGATTTATGGGATTTTGATAATGATAAGATTCCAGAACTTATTGTGACTGCAAGAAAAAAAGTGGGTTTCGATATGCGTAAACCGCGCTTTACAAAAGTATTTTCTTTTGATGGTAAGAAAATTGTTGAGTCGCAGTTAATAGAAGATTTAGAACCGCCTACCGCTAATGAATTTGGACAAACATTAACATACGACCATAATCACAACGGCATAATTGTATATCACTCAATGGAAGGAACTGAAGCTCATAGGAATACTTACAAACTTGCAAAAGATCATAAATTCAAATTAGTAAAAAGCGCCAATGACAATGAGGAAGATTACAGTAAGTTTGGCGACATTGATGCAACGTTTGTTGACGTTAAAAATCTTAAGCCTGTAGATGATCTCATTCATAATATGACTCTTACTGAAAAAGAGAAGAAGCACAATCAGTATATTCAAGATTTACGCAATGATGGATACACCATTCTTACCGGCAATGTTCAAGAAATGAATATTGACGAAGTAAAACGGACTGCACAGCCTAACGCGATTTTAGATGATTATACTTACTATTTTGATATGGCACATTTGATTTATACAATAAATATGCCTTACAAAACAATAATAACCGTTGTAGCCGATGGTAATGGATCAAAAGTTCCTGACACATTTGTTTATAATCGCTTCTTTATTAGCAATAAGATTAAGGAAGTCAAAGATTATGTCGGCAAGAAAATAACCATAGCTGTTAAACACTCTGTGACAATATGTCCTGTGCAAGAACCAAGTTACAATGACTATAATTACAACGAGTTAAAAATCATTACAGAATAAATGCAAATTGGAGTTTTACTCGTTATCGCATTATTCAACTAGAATCGAGTGTAAGAATTTCGCTTAAGAGAGATTTATTGTGTTAAAAACTCGGTAAGTGTGAGCATAGTTAAGAGAGGGAATTATGGCATTTTGTGAAAATTGTGGAAGTAAGCTAGAGCAGAATAGTAAGTTTTGTGATTCATGTGGAAATGTTGTTGCAAATTATTCGGATGTTGCGAATGAAAATTATAATATGCCACCTGAAAAAGAAGCTTATATTCAGCCTGGGTATACTGCAGAAAGTAATAGCGAAAAATCTTCTACTAAATCAAAGCGATTTACACTACTGATTGCTTCAATTATTGCTGTAGTACTTGTTATTGCTGCTGCGGTTGCGTTTATAGTATTTCATTTATCTTCACAAAGTAGTCATACTGTTCTTATTCCTAAAGCTAGTGCATTAAAAAGTGCGCCATTGCAAAAAACTGTAGACGATCTGCGTAAGCAGGGTGTAAAGGTTATTATTGTTAAAGAGTTTTCTTCTGTTAAACGTGGTGGTTTTGTTCGTTTTACTAATGTTCGTCCTGGTCAACGTGTGAAAAGTTCATCGCATGTTACTGTTATAGAATCTGAAGGTCCTGGAATTCCTAAAAAGGGTGTAGTAGGTCAGCCTCTCGAAAAAGCTAAGAAAATAGCTGAATCTATGGGCGTTCCTGTTGAAACATACAATATTATTTCTACTAATACTGGAAAAGTTATTGCAACTGACCCTATGCCAGGCTTCCCAGTTTCGAGCGGAAGTAGTGATGATGGTGTGATTCGTATTGCTGTTGGAGTTAAAGACAAAGGTATTCCTGCTGACTTGTTCGGCATGGATAAAGACGAAGCAGTAAATAAGTTGCGAGATTTAGGATTGAAAGATGTTTCATTGCACCCGCATTTCTCGTCAGAAAAGAATCTTGGTAAGATCATTTCTTCTAAACCTGCTTTAGGTACAAAGTTTTCAGGTGGGCATGTTGACTTGTACTACGGTGTTGACGCTTCTGAAACAAAAAATGTAATGACAGAAAATGATCCTGATGACAAGGATATGATGTATGCGTCTAAGACGTCTCCTGTTATTGGCACTTGGTGTACTAATGATGGCGACTGCATTGAGCTTCAGAAACATGATTATCCTAAAGCTGATCCAAGTGATATGTTTTTGCAGCTTCCTACCGATCCTAAGTATCCTAATGATTCTAATTTTTATGAGTATCTAACTTTGGGTAATGGTGCTCATGAGATTGGCGGATTGGTATTTTATAAGGATAATAATAAAAACAAAGACAGTTGGATGAAGAATCATTTGATTGTTGGAGACACTGGCGCTTTTGAACTTTATCGTGGAATGGGATTGCCATATTGTGGTGAAACAGCTAATGACAATATTGGCAATATGTGTGTTAATGGTAAATGGGTTGACGCGTTTGAACCTCCTGAAGACATCAAACAATATGGGGATCATGATAAGATTCCTGGCTATTGGAAAGGCTCTTCGTTTAGGATGCGCGACTTCTTCCTTGTAGTTCCAGTTCATGCAAATCTTAATAAGATCGAATCTTCTGGCTATTTTGATGGAAAAGGTAATAAGAAGCCGGATACTACAAGACCGTTTATTTTACGCAGAAATCCGAAACTGTATTCTAAAACGACTGTTGATGCTGAACCTTACAAAGGCGACATAGGAGACAATCCGTTCGTACCAACAATCAAGCATAAGGCTGTTCCGTTTAAGCCTGCTCCAGACGATAGTGTTGCATACTACTTGGTTGAAAAGCCTTTCGACTGGAGTAAGCTTCCTGAACGTGACTAAACTGCATTACATGCATCAAGCGAAGATGATATTCATTTAAAAATGAAATTTATTCGCGCAAATAAAATGCTCCATGATCGTAAGCTTATTCATAATCAATCTGATAGCCAAGCGAATCGTGGAGCATATTTATTGTGATATTCTACTCATCAATCACATGCACACTATCAACAGTAGATTGTCCTGCCGGCAGTTCCAGCCAATTTGTTCCATCATCTCCAGCTTTAGCAGCAATAGTAATTTTTTTGTTATTATATTTTTCAAACATATTGCTTTCGTTTGATTTAGAAACCTTCATAGTAACTAAAATATTATTAATGGAGTTGCGCGTTTGTCTTACTCCACAATCCATACCATTACAGTATCCTCCAACAGACATCTTTCTATCGAATGCTAATACTGTATAAATATTATCTTTGTTTTCCTCTCGAACACTATATTTACTGCCAGTATCACTTGGTGTAGTTCCAGGAAACTCATATGCTTCATCAGCATTTAATATTTTTACAGTTCCAGTAAATACTTGATAACCTTTTTCACGCCAAAGTTGAACAAGCTCATTATGCTTATGCTGAGCTTGAGTCAAGTTTTTGGCATTAATCATCATATTAATATCAGTAAAATCATCAACCGGCACAAAAGTTGGATGTAATAATTTACTTATCTCACCAGTACCAGGAACTGAATCGTATGTATCAGTTTTATCTAATGGATGTTGAACAATTGACCGAGTATGAGTAAAGTTGCCTTCATTCAGCTTATAAATTGTTTTACTCCACGGGAAAACATCAGGCGCATTTTTTTTCAATAGCACGCAAAATTACAATTCCTTTATGATGAGGATCAAAATATATTGTCCCTGTATACTCATTTTTATCAAGATTCTTATCTATAATTTCTGGATATTTAACCAACTTGCCATTCTTAAATGAGAATACATGAATATACTTGTTAGAGTTAGTATTATATTCATTTGTCGCAATAACAATCATTTCTGGAATATTATCGTTGTCAATATCCCACAGATCATAATAATATTCGAAATCCTGTGGGAATTTATTTGAAACATACGAAGAAGTTTTAAGCACATTCTTGTACTCTTTGCCAGCTTGAGAAAGAATGTCATCTGCATTACGAGTATCTGGTTTTGCGATTGTGCTTATTATGCTATTGCTGGTAATACTTTTCAACGAAAATCCGTTGCTTTGTAAGGTATCTGCAGCAAAAAGAGTATACACAACGCAAGCAGTAAGCCAGCATATAAGCACAACGGTTGATACGAAATAATACAGAAAATCGCTATTCTTTTTCATACCCAGCATCTCTACTTTCATTAGATTCGTGAAGAATGGCACGAATTTGAGTTAAACGTTGCGAAATCTCATGCTCGTAGCCGCGATTCGACGGCTGATAGTATTCGCGACCAACTAGTTCATCTGGCATATACTGTTGCGATGCAACAGCACCCGGATAATCGTGAGCATACTTGTACCCGTCATGGTTTCCCCAACTTTTCATCAAAGCAGTCGGAGCGTTGCGCAAATGAAGAGGCACTTGACCAATATTTCCAGCATCAACGTCTTGCAAAGCCTTATTAATAGCGTTATAGCTTGCGTTTGATTTAGGAGCAGTTGCTACAGCAATCACAGCTTCAGAAAGAATAATGCGCGCTTCCGGCATGCCAATTAGAGCAACTGCTTGAGCCGCAGCAACAGTTACTTGCAAAATTTGCGGAGCTGCCATACCAACTTCTTCTGCAGCAGCAATCATAATTCGCCTTGCAATAAAACGCGGGTCTTCCCCAGCTCTAAGCATTCGCGCTAAATAATGCAAAGAAGCGTCAACATCACTTCCGCGCATCGACTTAATAAAAGCAGAAATCACATCGTAATGATCGTCGCCGTCTTTGTCGTAACGAACTGTAGTAGTATCCATTACGTTAGAAACAATATCAGCAGTAATTACAGGCTTCTTTTTGCCATGCTGTAACGCAACATCTCCTGTTACTGCTCCTGCAGCAGCCTCTAAAATGGTGAGAGTTTTACGAGCATCTCCCCCACTTAAGCGAATAATAGAATCAATAGCATCATCGTCGATTTTAAGCTGATTATTAAGACCGTTTTCGCTAGTTAACGCACGTTCTATAAGCGTATGCAAATCTTCAACGCTAAGCGACTCAAGTTTAACAACTACTGATCTGCTAAGTAGCGGTTTAATGATTGAAAAGCTTGGGTTTTCGGTAGTAGCTCCAATAAAAGTTACGTCGCGATTTTCAACGCTTGGAAGCAAAGCATCTTGTTGAGATTTAGAAAAACGGTGAACTTCGTCAATAAACAAAACTGTTTCTTGACCATTGCTAACTAAACGCTCATGCGCGCGATCAAGTACCGCACGAACGTCTTTAACTCCAGAAGTTACAGCAGAAAGCTCTTCAAACACTCGACCAGACTGACGAGCAACAATATAAGCGAGCGTTGTTTTGCCAACTCCCGGAGGACCAAATAACACAACAGAACTTGGAGCAGTAAGAGAACCTTTAGATTGCGGATTTGCAAGCCTACGCAAAGGCGAACCTTCTTTTAGAGCATGCGACTGCCCTAGCACGTCTTCAATACTGCTCGGGCGCATACGCACTGCCAACGGACGAGTCACATCACTCGGCGCGCTACTTGCTGCAAATAAATCCTGCTCCATAAATACCAGCTTACACTACATATAGAACAAACGTTCGATTGCATTTTGCACTTTGCATTTCGCATTCTGTTATCACATTTTTAAAAATCACACATGCGAAACTTGGTAATCGAAGAACACAACTTCGCCTTCGTCTTGAGTTGTATCTAAATCAACAACGCCAGTAATAGCCCAATTATGATCTCCGTCTGAATCGTCAATAATCTGCCGAACTTTCCACGAATGTTCACTCTTCTCAAGAGAATCATCCAAAATAAACAAGTCGCCGCTTCGAGCCTTGGCATCTATTCCAACATATTCGTGCTCGTCGTAGTAATCGTCAAGCACATCATTCCACTCGTGAACGCCATAGCCCCAAGCCTTGTCAAGCTCTCCTAAAGTATCCGCATCTTCCAAATCCATAAGCTGCACGCGACGGAACATTGCATTTCGAATAAGCACAATAAGTCCACGACGATCCTCAACTACAGACTCAGAAGTTGAAGGCGCAGCCGTAGTTACAGCGCTAGCTTCAGCATCCGAGCCGCCTGCACTCTCCCACTCGTCAACAAGACTTGAATCAATCGAGCGCACAACAAGACGAAGCCACGAAATAATATCACGCAATTCTTCGTTAAGCATATCTTCCGGCACAGTGCGAGCAAGCGAACGGTAAGCGTCCGAAAGGTAGCGAAGAAGCGTTCCCTCACTTCTAGCAATGCCATAACGAGAAATGTATCCAGTAAAATCGGAAGCAGTTTCAACCATGTCTCGAAGCACAGATTTTGGCTTAATACAGTAGTCGTTTGCCCACGGAACGTCCTTGCGATATTGCGCAAAAGCAGGAGCTAGCAAATCTTCAAGAGGCTTAGGATAACTAACTTCAGCTAAGCGTTCCATGCGCTCCTCGTAGTCAATGCCATCGTCTTTCATACCAGCCATCGCAGCATCGCGAGCCTTACGTTCTTGCGCGCGAAGAACAGGCTTAGGGTCATCTAAAGTTGCTTCAACCATAGAAATTACGTCAAGTGCATAGCTTGGAGATTCTGGGTCTAGAAGTTCCAAAGCTGCAAGCAAGAACGGAGAAAGCGGCTGATCTAGAGCAAAACCCTCTGGCATAGCAACATCAAGATCATAGTCACAAGAACCGTCAGCGCGCTCTCTGCATTCAATAACTTGAGTATCGAGCAAAGTTTGGAAAATATCGTCGCAACGCTCAAGTAATTTTTCTTTATCTTGCGGCTTTTGTGCGCTATCTTCAATAAGTTTTTCAACGCGCGCTCTAGCATCTCCACCTTGCGTAACTTCGTTCAAAATCATTGAGTGAGTTACAACCATGTGAGGATTCAAAGTTTCTGGAGCGCTTTCAATAAGCTTAGTAAACGTTGGCTCACCCCAAACTACAAAGCCTTCTGGAGCCTTCTTACGCTTAACTTTTTTAAGCTTCTTAGGATCGTTTCCGGCTTTTGCAACAGCGCGCGCATTCTCAATCTCGAACTCTGGAGCCTCTGCAACTACTAAGCCTTCAGTATCAAATCCCATTCTGCCTGCACGCCCTGCAATTTGATGAAACTCACGAGCGCGAAGCTTGCGGCTACGATTCCCATCAAATTTTGTAAGAGCTGTAAGCACAACAGAATGAATTGGCACATTAATACCAACACCAAGAGTGTCTGTGCCACAAATAACTGGTAGCAGTCCTTGCTGTGCGAGCTGTTCGACGAGCCTACGGTAGCGCGGAAGCATGCCAGCATGATGTACGCCGACACCAGTGCGCAGTAGCCTTTGCAAAATTTTGCCGAAGCCTGTAGTAAATTTAGTGCCTTTAATCGCTTGAGCTATTTTGTCTCGCTGCTCTTTGCTTGAAACTCCAGTGCTTGCGAGCGCTTGCGCTGTTTCGAGAGCTGCGTCTTGCGAAAAATGAACTACGTAGATTGGCGTTAAACCCTTGTTAAATAAGAGTTCTACAGTTGTTGCAAGCGGCTTATCTGTGTACTCGTATTCGAGTGGGATTGGTCTTGGAGCGTCTGCAATAATATCAACAGTTCTTTTTGTTGATTTTTCTAAGCGTTCCGCAATATCCGTTACATCTCCAAGAGTTGCGCTCATAAGTAAGAATTGCGTATTTGGAAGTGTAAGTAACGGAACCTGCCAAGCCCATCCGCGCTCTGGGTCACCATAGTAGTGGAATTCGTCCATTGCAACGCAATCAACTTCAGCGTTTGCACCTTCACGCAGAGCTTGATTTGCTAAGATTTCCGCAGTACAGCAGATTATTGGAGCATCAGCATTAATATGCGAGTCGCCAGTAATCATACCAACGTTGTCACGCCCAAAAATAGCTACTAAATCGAAGAATTTTTCGGATACAAGAGCTTTAATTGGAGCAGTGTAGTAGGAGCGTCTGCCGGTAGCGAGCGCTGCAAAATGCATGCCGAGCGCTACTAGAGATTTTCCAGAACCTGTTGGAGTGTTTAAAATAACGTGGTCTCCTGCAAGCAAATCCATAATGGATTCTTCTTGATGCGGCCACAAATCTACATGCTTGTTATCTTTAACCCAATCAACAAATGCTTGAAAAATCTCATCTTCGCTAGCATGATGCAAATCAAAAGCTAACTCGCCCAAACCAGCCATATACGCTCCTACTTTACTTAAGCTTTACTCGTGATTTTAATCGCAAATTTATTTACTCGCGTTTTACTTGCGCTTCTTCTTATCTCGTACTTTTACGGAGATTTGAATAGGAGTTCCCTCGAATCCAAATTCTTCTCGAAGCGATCGCTCAATAAAGCGACGGTATCCGTGCTCTAAGAAGCCGGTTGTGAATATTACGAAACGCGGAGGACGCGTAGAAGCTTGCGTGGCAAATAAGATTCGCGCTTGCTTTCCGCCTCGCAAAGGATGCGGATGAGCAGACTGAATACGACCTAAGAAAGCATTGAGCTTGCCTGTAGGAATACGCTTATCCCAGCTGTCTAAAGCTGTTCGCATAGCACGCGCAAGACGATTCGTATGCCATCCTGTTTTTGCGGAAAGATTTACGCGCTCAGCCCAAGTTACGCGCTCAAACTCAGTTTTCCACAAGCGTTCCATGCGCTGCCTGGAAAATTCGTCCATCAAATCCCACTTGTTAAACACAAGTACGATTGCGCGACCTGCATCCACAGCCTGGCTCATAACTTTCAAATCCTGCTCTGCAATCGGTTCGGAAGAATCGAAAAGAATCAAAGCAAGTTCAGAACACTCAATCGCAGCTTGCGTACGAAGTGAAGAATAGTATTCAGCGCCCGTAAGCTTATGCTGTCTGCGCTTAATACCAGCAGTGTCAATAAACAGCCAGTCTTCTCCGTCAACTCGCACAACCTCATCAACAGGATCGCGAGTAGTTCCAGCCAAATCGTTTACAACAGAACGTTCTTCGTGAGCTAAATGATTCAAAAGCGAAGACTTACCAACGTTTGGACGACCTACTAAAGCAATTCTGCGAAGTCCTTGCGGAGTTAAGAATCCTGAAGTTTTATTCGCTTTCTTTAAAGAGTTAAGAGCTGCGTCAAGCAAATCTCCAACGCCTCTGCCGTGCATTGCAGAAATTCCGTAAGGCTCACCCATTCCGAGCTTCCAAAACTCTGCAGTCAAATACTCGCTTCTAGCGTCGTCAACCTTGTTAACTGCTAAAGTAATAGGCTTACCTGCAGCGCGAAGCATTGAAACAATACGCTCGTCTGTAGCTGTTAAACCAACTTGACCGTCTACTAGGAAAATCACAGCATCGCTTAAACGCACTGCTACTTGCGCTTGCTGAGCAATAGAAGAATCAATGCCTTCAACATCTGCTTCCCATCCACCAGTGTCAACAAGCTTAAAATTGGTTCCAGCCCACTCAGCGTCGTAGCTTACGCGATCTCTCGTAACGCCTGGAGTATCTTCTACAACAGCTACACGATGACCCAAAATACGATTTACAAGCGTTGATTTTCCAACGTTTGGTCGGCCTATAACGGCGATCACTCCAACAGCTTTAGAATCTTTCGCATCGTCTTGATTTACTTCGTCACCTCGAAGAAGCGCACGGTCTTCATCGTCAAGATCGTAGCCTTCAAGATTAGCTGCATAGCGGTCGTACTCGTCCTGCTCGATAGCAGCATCAACCATTTCAACAAGAGCGTCGAGAGTCTGCTCAAAAGTTAAATCAGAATTATCGAGAGTTGTAACTCCGTCTGCTGCTTGAAGAAAATGCGTAACTTTAGAATCTTTAGCGTCACGAGCGCGAATATCGTCTTCTTCAGATTCATTATTCTTAGATTCATTATTTTTAGATTCATTATTTTGCAAATTTTCTTGCGCAATATTCTGATTGTTTCTGCGAGCTTGACGCACTTCTTCGCGTGCAGTAAGAAGCACTCGAACTTGCGCGTTAGGAGCTACAACAGTAGTAATATCGCGGCCTTCTGCAACTATGCCCTCACCTTTAGAGAAAGAATCTTCAGCTGACTCTGAAGCAATATACGCGCGCTGAGCAGCAATAAGCATACGGCGAACTGCAGGAATTGAAGAAACAGTAGACACATGCGAAGAAACTTCACTGGAACGCAATTCTTCGCTAATATCCTCACCTTCGACAGTCACTATAGGATTCTTAGGATCAACGCTAAAGTCAGCGTCACTTTCAGTAAATAAGGCTCCAACAGCTTCAACAATTTGATTAAAGCGTTCAATATCTGCTGGATTTACAGGATTTCCTTCTTCATCCAATTCAAGCTGCGTGCTTAAATCAATACCTTTTTTCAAGCACCACCAAGCAGCAGCTCGATACATTGCACCCGTATCCAAATACGCAAAACCATAGTATTGCGCTAAAGCACGAGAAGTGGAAGATTTACCTACTCCTGCTGGTCCATCAATTGCTACACAAATCACAGGCCAACCTCCTTAGAAAGCGAGCGCACTTCTGTTTGAGAAAGCACGCGATACGATCCAGCTTTTAAGTCCCCCAATTTAATAGGACCAATTTGCGTACGAACAAGGCGCTTTACAGGGTATCCTACGGCTCCAAAAATCCTGCGCACAATACGATTTTTTCCAGAATGCAACACAACTTTTACCATAGTCGTGTCGTGATTCTGGTCGATTATTGCGCAACGGTCGAGCTTAATCCAACCATCTTCAAGATTTACGCCTTGCGAAACCAAGCGACGGCAAACCATACCGTTGATTTTGCCTTCAACAGTTGCAATATAAGTTTTTTCAACCTCATACTTTGGGTGCATTACGTGCTGGCTTAGCTCGCCATCGTTGGTCATTAAAATAAGACCTTCAGAATCGTAATCCAAGCGTCCCATGTGGAAAATTCGCTCGTACTTGTCTCCAACAATATCTCTTAAAGTAAAACGACCTTTTGGATCGTCCATTGCGCTAAGAACTCGCTTAGGCTTATGCAATGCGAGCGTTACGAGCTTTGTATTGAACTTTACGCGAGATCCATCAACGCGCACTTTTTGACGTTTTGGATCTACTCGAGTACCAAGTGTTGTAACCAATTCGTCGTCTACTTCAACACGCCCGTCAAGAATAATCTCTTCACACTTGCGTCTTGAACCAAATCCCGCTTCAGCAAGCAGCTTCTGCAGTCGAATGGCGTTGTTGTCATCTGAATGCGCCTGATTGGCGCGGGAATATGCGTTTGGCATCGTTCTCCCAACGTGACCTAAAGAATTACATACATACTTGCGCCAAAATTTACTTAAGAATGCGCAATATAAGCAATTCATTACTAATTAACTTACTAATTTATGTGGCAATTTATTAAATTTGTAATAAATCAAAAAACACCACGTTTTTCTATGTTACCGTATGGCATAGCCGTGATAGTATAGCCTAGGTTTCATTGTGTTGCAATCATTAACGAAGCAGCACAACTAAAATTAAGGAAAATTATGATTAAAACAACAGATACAACGTGCGACACAACTAAAACTGCTGCACCACTTATTGTTCGTATTGGTACCGAATTTATTGCTACAGCTTTAGTAATGTTCGTTATTTACACTTTTTATCCTCTAAATATTTTTATGTCCGGAATCAACGTTTTCATGATTGCTGTCGGCACTGGTCTCGCTTATGCTGCAGCAACACATATTGCGTCTAAAGTTTCTGGAGGTCATCTTAATCCTGCTATAACAATTGCTTCAATGCTTACTGGACGCACTTCATATGTTTCAGGATTATGCTACATTGTTGCACAAGTTTTTGGTGCTATTGCAGCTGCAAAACTATTTCTTCTTACTATTCCTCAGCAGGATTCAGGCGTCGATCCGTCGCAATTTGATCAAATGTCAGGTTTTGACAAAAAATATTGGTTTATGCCATTAGTAAACGGGTTTGGAAAAGGATCTATTTCCGCATCTAAATTAAAAGGAATGAATTTATCTTTCGGAATAGTATCTGCATTATTAGTTGAAGTTATTGCTGTTATTTTGATTGTTGCCGCTGCATTGCGTAGCACAGACAATAAAGGTAATACTAAATGCGGTTATGCAACACACATCGGTATTGCATACGCAGTTGGCACTTTAATTACATACATGATTACAGGAGCTGGCTTGAATCCTGCTCGTTCTACAGGTATTGCAATATTCGCAAACTCTTATGATTTGGATGTTAAGCCATTAAGTCAATTGTGGGTATTCTGGGTTGCTCCAATTTTTGCTGCAGCGATTGTTAGCTTAGTTTCGCTATTGACAAAATTCCTTTCAAACTCTGCACAAAAACTTGCTGTATCGAATGAAACAAATTCCGAACCAGCACAAAAATCTGCAGACACAAAAGCAGAGACAAAAACAGATGCAAAAACAGACACTCCTGCAGTGTCAGATATGAGCTATGAGTATGTTCAAGACGCATCTGACGATAATGTTGCAAACAATCTTCAAAAATAAAGTTATAGCAAAAATATAATTGAAGCATATGTTATGAGCAAACCTATGCCAAGCGTAATACTTATGAAAGAATCAAAGCAAACAGAGCGAACTTTCCAAGGACTACGCTGACGCATAATTAAGCGCATAACGCCTAGAAGTACAGCCGCCACAGAAATAATAATTGTGGCGGCTTTTACATATCCTACGAATGCCAATAATGCGCAAAATGCAACAATAACTGCTACAATCCACTCAGCATAAGGCTTACCCTCACGCTTTTCCGACACATACGGATGTTCCGATTTAGCACTTTTAGTCTGATGCTCATTATCTGTCATACTTGTATCATACCTGCTTAGCGATAAGAAAACATAAGCTGATTTATTTATTAAAGCAAAAATGCAGCGCTTGAAATACTCAAACGCTGCATTCATAGTATTTATTGATTTATTTATGAATTTATGAATTTTAGATAAAGCGATTTTAGTGGAAGAAGTGACGAGTTCCGGTACTGTACATAGTTACGCCAGCTTTACGAGCAGCTTCGAACACTTCCTCATCGCGAATAGAGCCACCAGGTTGCACGATTGCACGAACGCCAGCTTCAATAAGAATCTGCGGACCGTCAGCAAATGGGAAGAAAGCATCCGAAGCTGCAACAGATCCGCGAGCACGCTCAACGCCATCAGCCAAAGTATTCGCACGTTCAACAGCTAAATGGCATGAATCCACGCGATTAACCTGCCCCATTCCAATGCCAACAGTAGCATTGTCGTGCGCAAGTAGAATTGCGTTAGACTTTACGCAACGAAGCGAACGCCACGCGAATTGCAAGTCGCGCAAAGTGTCAGCATCAGCAGCTTCTCCAGAAACAAGCGTCCAGTTTTCAGGATTATCGCCAAAAGCATCAATCTTATCTGCAGATTGAACTAAAGCACCACCGTCAATAGGATGAACTTGCAAATCCAAAACTGGCGGAGTTGCAACCTTTAAAATACGAAGATTCTTTTTCTTAGTGCGAAGCAATTCCAAAGCTTCAGGCTCATAGTCTGGAGCCACAATAACTTCCGTGAAAATTGGGCGCACGCTTTCTGCCATTTCCAAAGTGACTGTAGTGTTTGCAGCAATCACACCGCCGTAAGCACTCACAGGATCGCAAGCGTGAGCTTTTTTGTGCGCTTCTGCTGCAGTTGCGCCTATTGCCAAGCCGCAAGGATTATTATGCTTGCAAACAGCAACCGCAATTTGTGGAGCAAAATCCCAAACCGCACGCCAAGCAGCATCCGCATCTACGTAATTGTTGTAGCTCATAGGTTTTCCGCCAAGAAGCTCAGCCTGAGCCAAACCACCCTTATGCAAAGGATCTAAATACAATCCTGCTTGCTGATGAGGATTCTCACCATATCGAAGCGTATGCTCTAAACTCCAAGTGCGCGTGTAGTTTGCAGGAAGCTCCACAGCTACAGCATTTTGACTATCTTCTTCATCATTTGTGTTCAAACTTTCAGGCTTCTGCCATGCTTTACTTGTCCACTCAGATATAGAAGCATCGTAAGCTGCAGTATGAGCAAATGCTTTACCAGCCAAATATTCGCGCTCTTGCAAATTAAAGCCTTCACCTGAAACGATTCTATTAGCTAAAAGCTGGTAATCTGCAGGATCTGTAATAACGGCAACAGACTTATGATTCTTTGCTGCAGCACGAATCATAGAAGGTCCACCAATATCAATTTTTTCAATAATTGCGTCACTATCAGCACCGCTCATTACAGTGTCTACGAACGGATACAAATTAACTACTACAGCATCAAACGGCTTTATGTTTAGCTTTTCAAGTTGCTTTACATGATCAGCATTACTCATATCTGCAAGAATTCCAGCGTGAATATGCGGATCTAAAGTCTTCACCCTTCCATCAAGACTTTCTGGGAAGCCAGTAACGTCAGAAACTTCAGTAACATGAACGCCAAGTTCCGCCAATTTAGCAGCAGTAGAGCCGGTTGAAACTACTTCAGTATCAGCCTTTCTAAAAGCTTCAGCTAATATTTCAAGTCCTTCTTTATGAAAAACTGAAACAAGAACTCTACGAATTTGCTTTTCACCTGTGGTTATCAGCACATTTGCGTTTGATTCTTTGCTCTGTGTCTGTTGCACGGCGGCCTTCCTTCCCAAAATAGTAGTGAGGAATTATTTTCTTTTAGCCTTCGATGAAACCGTCCTAGGAGCGGCTTTTTTCAAAGGCAAAGGTTGATTATTTTTATTACTAGTCTTATTTTCGATTAATTTTGCAGATTTTACAGGCTTATTCGACTTATTAGCAGCAATAAGATTTAAGCAATATCTCGCACCACAAATAAGTAGAATACTAAAAATTGAAATAACTAATGCTACAGCAGAAGCATATAGTGTAAGATGGCCAACAGCTCTAGTACTTTCAATAATGTCAACTCCAATATAAGAAAGTCGACATTCACCTAATGAACCATTTGCTATTGAGAAAACAACAGTCCACATAATTGTAATTAAAGCGGATACGCCAACACTATCAGTTGCAGCTTCTATAACGTTCAACATAAAAGACTCACGCTCGGTTTTGTCAATAATATTTTTTAAACGCAAGCCACAGCCGCTTTTATGCAATAAAGTTACAAGCATTACAATAAAGCATAAAGTTGGAACTATATAGTAAAAAACAGTGCGATGCACAACGTCAATAACAGCATCAGGAAATATTCCAAAAACCGGAATAGGCGGCAAAGATTTACGCTGAGAAACTGTTAAAGTAAATTGTGCAACAGATCCAATATTAAATCCAGATCCACAAATCCAAGATAATGCCCAAATAGCAACATTCGGCAGCCAAACTAAGCAAGCAATAGTTGTAAGAATACGCGAACCATTTTGCATGCCTAGCTTATTGAAATATGAATTAACATAACCAAAATTTGTGCAAGCCCAAACCACAACAGTTATTAACGCAACAAAAGCATATAAACCGAATAAAATTACCGCAGTTCGCTTAGTAATACGAATATTTTTTTGAATATACTCAGGACAGATTTGCTTATAACGCTGCTTAGCAGATACAAACAGTGAGCTGCTTGGGAAAACCGCTATAAGTAGAGAAATTAAATAAACACAAGAAGATTTACAAGCAACAATAAAAGTAGAATCAAGTAAAGTAACATGCGTATTTTGAGAAAGTATAGCATTAATAGCAGCCCAGACTACAAGCCCAGTAAAATACGCTATATTCCCACCTTTAATACGACGAATTAAGCATACAAGCGTTGAAATAAGCAGAAAAGTAAGACCTAAAGGAATAATCGTAAGAATGCAATTTCCAAAAGTAAGACCCACACCTTGAGCAAACATAAACACAGCCCAAGTCATAGACATTGCAGATTCAGAAAGATTACCTGTTCCTTCTTCGATAGAAACCACAAGAAGTGTGAGAGATAAGAAAAGACCTATTGTAAGAGAAAAAATAAAAATAACAATAACAGGAGTTATTACACCTTTAGACATGTTTATTAAGGATGACTTAAGCTTTTCAACCATGCCTTTTCCTTTCAATCTTTTAGGTGCAAAACCAATATATTGCTTTAAATAGGATATTACTTTAATAATAAGCGATAATAATAAACTTTTAAGCTGGCATAGTAATTAAACTGCTGCAAGGATAATCGCATAATTCACTCATTCCACTAATACCAGTAAGTTCAATAACAAAACTAAAACCTGCAACTATTCCCTGAGCGCGCTTGACAATATTTGCGGCAGCTTTTGCAGTGCCTCCAGTTGCAATAAGATCGTCAACAATAAGCACACGTTGACCTGGCTTAATAGCATCGCTTTCAATTTCAATACTTGCCTGACCATACTCAAGCATGTATGACTCAGTAATAACTGGAGGAGGTAGCTTACCAGCTTTACGAATAGCAAGAAAACCTTTGCCTAACCTAGATGCCAATAATGGTCCAAAAAGAAAACCTCGAGCTTCAAGCCCAGCAATCAAATCAATTGAATCAGCCGGCACAGGCAATGCCTCAATCAAAGAATCAATAAGAATTCGCGAAGAGCGCTCATTTGAAAATATAGGAAGAAAATCACGGAATATAATACTAGGATTTGGGAATCCTGGAACGGTACGAATCAAAGAAGCAAGATAAGCGGCATCATCGTTGCTTACTGTTTTCAACGTTTTCACTGTAATATCCGTTGCTGTCATAATCCTAACGTTCTTTTCTTCACAAGACTTGTTATTGGAATATGGAAAGAATGTCACATATTCGCGTGATGCGTGAGACATGTGCTGACTCACACATCACGACTTAAGTATTAAATTATAAATTTATGAGATAAAAGTTATTACTTTTCAGATTCTGCAGATTCTGATACTGGCTCGTTATTTTCGTTTACAGATTTATTTGCATCATCTTGCTTAGCTTCTTCAGCTTGTGCAGCTTCTGCTTCTTCATCGCTAATAAATGCTGGACGCACATACAATCTGTTTACAGCGCGGAAAGATACTCGCATCAAGCTACCTTCTGAATCGATAACAATCTCTTCATATTGAGTATCTACGCTTACAATCTTTCCGATAATACCGCCGATTGTAATAATTTCAGTGCCTGGTTCCAAAGATTCATGGAATGAACGCATTTCAGCTTGACGCTTCTTAGCATTGCGAGTTTGGAACATCATCATGCAAACCATTGCTACAACGAGAATAATAAGCATGCCATACTGCTGGAAAAATTGAGGCAAAGTAAACTCCTTAAGTATCCAACCCTAAGACGGTCGAAATGCCGCCCAAGTTAATTATTTTAAGCTAGCTCACTGACATTACTAGGCTCTTTAAAGCCCAAATGTTTCCAAGCTTTACTAGTTGCAACACGACCTTTAGGAGTGCGAATTAAGAATCCTTCACGCACTAAATATGGTTCACACACTGTTTCAACAGTTTCAGATTCTTCACCAACCATTGCAGCTAGATTATTAAGACCAACCGGTCCACCGTTAAACTGACAAACCATAGCCTTCAAAACTGCAATATCAAGTCGATCAAGACCTTGCGTATCAATTTGATACAATGCTAAAGCTTCAACAACAGCATCTTGATTTACTTCTGACAAATCATGCACAATAGCCCAATCTCTGACACGTCTTAACAAACGATTCGCTATACGAGGAGTGCCACGAGAGCGCAATGATAGTTCTTTAGCAGCTTGATCGACAAGACAAATCCCTAAGACTTTAGCAGATCGCTCAATAAGTTTTTCAAGCTCTTCGTGAGGATAAAAATCAAGATGAGCAGTAAAACCAAAACGAGCGCGCAATGGAGAAGGCAACATTCCTTCCCTAGTGGTAGCTCCAACTACAGTAAAACGAGGAAGAGTTAGCGGTATTGATGAGGCACCAGGACCTTTACCAACCATGACGTCAACGCGAAAATCTTCCATAGCAATATAAAGCAACTCTTCTGCAGCACGAGGCAAACGATGAATTTCGTCAATAAACAACACTTCACCTGCGTCAAGTGCGCTTAGTATAGAAGCTAAATCTCCAGCATGCTGGATAGCAGGACCTGAAGTAATTCGAATAGGAACTTGCAATTCATTAGCAACAATCATTGCTAATGTAGTTTTTCCTAATCCAGGAGGGCCAGCCAATAACATATGGTCAGGCGCAACATCACGCTTTTTAGCAGCATCTAAAAACAGTTGCAATTGCGCTTTTAAAACTGGTTGACCGATAAAACCTTCTAATGCGTGAGGACGAAGCTCCTCATCACTGAGTTGCTCATTTCCTAAAGGCGTTGAAGAAACCATGCGCAAGGATTCTTCAGCAACACCAGTATTTAGCGCAGAAGTATACTCTTCACTCACTTCAACTCCCCCAATACTAGATTCTTTACAAACATGATTACCTACCCCTATCAAGTGAAGCTAATGCCATTCGTAAAACATTGGGCAAATCTGCATCAGATATAGGAGTAGAAATATTATTATCTGCACAAACTTGCTCAACTGCTCTTTGAGCATCAACTTGTCTCCAACCCAATGAAACAAGACCCTCTATTACGCATTGCACGCTAGAATCAACAATCTGCTTATTAGATTGAGCCGAATCATTAGAACTATCTGCCAGTATTGAAGGATCAAGAGAACCCTTCAATTCCAAAATAATCTTCTGCGCACCCTTTTTCCCTAAACCAGGCGCAGAAGAAAGAGAAGTTACATCTCCCTCAGAAATAGCTTGTAAAAGACGATCAACATTCAAAGTTGAAAGCATAGAAAGAGCAACTTTAGGACCAATTCCACTAACTTTTTGCACTTGCAAAAACATTCGTTTAGCAGCTTGAATTGTAAAACCATAAAGAGTTAAAGCATCTTGCGAAACTTGAAGCGACGTATAAACGCGAACTTCCTGCCCTTCATGCAAAGAAGACAAATCTTGAGAAGGCATATAAGTTTCGTAGCCAACTCCAGAAACAACAATAAGAGCAGAACGAGCATCAATTGACGCAACTTGCCCAACAAGCATTCCAATCATAAGCTCACTCCCACCTAACAAAAACTCATAGCTTAAAGCACATAAAGTCAAATACAATTATAATAGAACATCTGTTCTATTGATATCCTACATGTCTCGAACGACAGAAGAAGATTTACGCGCCTGAGCTTGAGCTAAAGCCCACTGTTTCTGCGCAGCAGTTAGATGCTGCTCGCGCTCGCCACCTTGTAAAGCACCAGAAGGACGAAGAGCATGACAAATAGCTTGAGCTAAAGCGTCGGCAGCATCAGCAGGAGTAGGCAAAACATTAAGACCAAGTAGTCGCGCTACCATGCGCTCTACTTGAGGTTTTTGAGCTTTTCCGTTTCCAGCTACAGCAAGTTTAACTTCAGTAGGAGTGTGTAAAGCAACAGGAATATTGCGCTGAGCTGCAGCAAGCATTGCAATACCAGCAACCTGTGCAGTGCCAAGAACAGTATTTCGATTTTCTTGCGCAAAAACACGTTCAATAGACACAGTATCAGGCGAAAAACGCTCAATTTTTTCAACTAATCCGTTATAAATCTTTAAAAGTCGCAAATCTTGCGAAAGATCAGGCTCAGACCTCAACACATCGACGTGAATAAAAGAAAGCCGACGAGATACGCCGGCTTCAATCACGCCGACCCCGCAGCGAGTAAGCCCGGGGTCAACGCCCAAAATCATCATAGGAGATTATTCATCTTCCTCAAGCTGAGCCATAACTTCATCTGAAGCGGTCCAGTTGCTGTAGATATTCTGAACATCGTCCAAGTCATCGAGATTATCAATTAAGCGAGAAACCTTTTGAGCATCTTCGAAGCTTAATTCAACCTCATTATTTGGATGCATAATGATATCTGCAGAATCATAGTCGAAACCAGCTTCCTGCAAAGCCTTACGCACAGTTACCAAATCACTGGAATTGGTGTAAACAGAATAAACATCGCCGTCATCAGCAACATCTTCAGCTCCAGCTTCAGCTGCAACTTCGAAAAGCTTATCGTAGTCAACACCTTCGGATGGAACTTCAATCAAACCTTTACGTTCGAAGTTGAAGCTCACAGAACCGCTTGTTGCCAAAGAACCGTTGCCCTTAGTAAGAGTTGAACGCACATCAGCAGCAGCACGATTGCGGTTATCAGTAAGGCATTCAATAATCAATCCAACACCTGCAGGAGCGTAACCTTCGTAAACAATCTCTTCATAGTTTGCGCCGCCAGCTTCTTCACCAGAACCACGCTTTACAGCGCGCTTGATGTTGTCAGCAGGCATGGAAGCCTTCTTAGCTTTAACGATGGCATCGTACAGCGTAGGGTTACCATCAGGATCGCCACCACCCAAACGTGCAGCAATTTCAATGTTCTTAATAAGCTTGGCAAAAAGCTTGCCACGCTTTGCGTCGATAGCGGCCTTCTTGTGCTTTGTAGTCGCCCACTTGGAATGACCTGACATGATACTCCTAAAACGTACAGTTAATCAAACGAAACGATTTTATTGCGCTTTCGCGACAAATTTTATTTATCTTTTATATCAAGCCCATGCTTTACTTCAAAAATACGCTGGAAAACTGTAATAATACCGCCAATAGCAAGCAAAATCATAGCAAAACTCAACCAAAAAAGTTGATTTGTAAGACCAACAAGCCCCATAGCAACAAGAATCACAGCAACTCTATCTGCACGAGTTATTAAACCTTTTTTAGGATCTACATTTATTGACTGACCGCGAGCGCGAGTGTATGAAGTTACGAAAGCTGCCATAAGAGCAACTAAACAGCTTAATAATCCTACATACTTTATTGCATTGCCATTCAAAGTTGAAATCCAAGTGCACATATCTTTTTCGTGAGAGTTATACAAACAAATGCATACCGAGGAAAACAATGACCAGTCTGCAATGCGATCGAGAGTTGAGTCAAGAAATGCACCAAATTTAGTACCACCTGTTGTCAAAGCAGCAACAGAACCATCTAAACTGTCTGCAAGCACAAAAATAGTTAAAAATATAGTGCCAACAACAAACTGTTTAGTAAAAGCAGTAACAAAAGCAATAATAACTACAGCTATTGTGCCAACAATTGTTACACAATTAGCACTTACGCCTAATCTGACTAGCAATTTTGCAATTGGAGAAATAATGCGCTTAAACCCACTGCGTAATGATTCCAACATTGAATGCAACCTTCCTAGCGTAATCGCAAGTAAAACTTGTGCTCAATCAACATTCTTATAGTAACCGCGCGACTGTAAGAAGATACAAACACCGTTACTAACTCAGCTGGAAAACTGAAAAAATAACGGTGTAGCGATTTAGATATAAAAAAGCCCGCACAACATTAAGAAGTGCGGGCTTTTATAGTTAAGATTCATTACACAGAAACTTACGTTAGCGTTTAAGTTACCTAACTTAAGCTACTTAGTGTAGCGCTCGAAATCTTCTGCAGTATTCACCTGAACGCGCTGCTTAATAATGGACAAAATCCACTCTTTAGCTTGCTCAACTGGAACACCATTCAATTGGCTACCATCGCGGAAGCGGAAGCTCACAGCATTGTTGTTCACATCCTCTTCGCCGGCAATCAAAGTGAAAGGCACCTTAGACTTAGAAGCGTTACGAATCTTCTTGCCGAAGCGATCGTCAGAGCTGTCCATTTCGCAACGAACCATGTTCTCTTCCAAATCGCTAATGAACTTTTGCAAGTGTGGAGCGAACTCGTCTGCAACAGGAACGCCAGTTACTTGAACTGGAGCCAACCATGCTGGGAATGCGCCTGCATAATGCTCAAGCAAAATAGCGAAGAAACGCTCAATAGAGCCGAAGAGTGCACGGTGAATCATCACAGGACGCTGGTGGCTACCGTCAGCCGCAATATACTCCAGCTTAAAACGCTCAGGCAAGTTGAAGTCGAGCTGAATAGTAGAAACCTGCCAAGTGCGGCCGATTGCATCGCGAGCTTGCACGGAAATCTTCGGGCCGTAGAATGCAGCTCCACCTGGATCGTCCACGAGTTCCAAACCAGAATCTTTAGCAACCTCTGCCAAAGTATTAGTTGCTTCTTCCCAAATCTCGTCAGAACCGACGAACTTATGCTCATCCTTAGTGGAAAGCTCCAAGTAGAAGTCGTTCAAACCGAAGTCTTTAAGAAGACCAAGCACAAAGTTAAGCAAGCTCTTCAACTCATCGCGCATTTGCTCGCGAGTGCAATAAATGTGCGAATCATCCTGAGTCAAGCCGCGCACACGAGTTAAGCCATGAACAACGCCAGACTTTTCGTAGCGATACACAGTACCAAACTCAAACAAGCGCAAAGGAAGTTCGCGATAAGAACGCTGGCGAGACTTGAAAATCAAGTTATGCATTGGGCAATTCATTGGCTTCAAGTAGTAGTCAGCGCCTTGGCGAGTTACGTTACCGTTTTCGTCGCGCTCTTCGTCAAGCTTCATTGGAGGATACATGCCATCCTTGTACCACTGCAAGTGGCCGGAAGTTTCATACAAGCCGCCCTTAGTAATGTGCGGAGTTTGTACGAAGCTGTAGTGATGCTTGCGATGCTGTTCGCGGGAATAATCTTCCATCGCGTTAATAATCGCAGCACCCTTTGGATGGAACACTGCTAAGCCTGGACCAATCTCATCTGGGAATGAGAACAAATCCATCTCTTGACCGAGCTTGCGGTGATCGCGCTTAGCGGCCTCTTCCATGCGAGTTGTGTAAGCTTTAAGCTCTTCCTTGCTAGGCCAAGCAGTGCCGTAAATGCGCTGAAGCATAGGATTATGCTCCGAACCACGCCAGTAAGCTGCAGCTACACGCTCAAGCTTAAAAGCCTTAATATAGCGAGTGTTTGGCAAATGAGGTCCACGGCACAAATCGCTCCAAACTTTATTGCCTTCGCGATCCAAATTGTCGTACATGCTAAGCTCATGCTTGCTAATTTCGCCAGCAGCAGCCGGATCAAGAGCAGCTTCCTTATCCCCAATCAACTCCAACTTATAAGGTTGATTTGCTTCTTCAGCGCGCGCTTCATCTTCAGTTACAACGCGACGACGGAAGCTTTGAGACTCTTTAATAATGCGCTGCATATGCTTTTCGATTTGCTTCAAATCGTCTGGCGTAAATGGAGTATCAACATCGAAATCGTAGTAGAAGCCGTCTTTAATTACAGGACCTACGCCCAACTTTGCGTCTGGTCGAATCTCTTGAACAGCTTGAGCCATCACGTGAGTAGCGGAATGACGCATGATTGCGATGCCATCTTCACTATCAAGTGCTACTGATTCCACGGTATCGCCGTCATGAAGAGGCGTGTACAAATCACGCAACTCGCCATTTAAACGCACGGCAATAATATTTTTATCTTCCGCGAAAAGTTCAACGCCAGTGAAGCTTGCATCCACCTCCTTGCGTTCCTCGTTTACGGTGATGGAGATGGTATTTTCAGCCATAATTGTCCTTTTCTATCGGGGTCTTGCGTTACTAATGTGCAGACCTGGACTTGTGTGGCGTCGATAAACTTACGCGATTAAACAATCAACAAAACGCGCAAAAACGACGTCAATCGCGCGCATTTTTCACGCGCAATTCGTTGACATTTTAGGACAACAGAGCGACTTTTAAAACTCTTTTGCTAGATAGCGTTTTCGGCTACTTTTTCTCGCCTTGCATGCAATCTCGATGAAAAATCATTAATTTTTATAAAAATACTTTCACCAATCTTGACTATTAAGAAGAAAGCTCCAGCGCAAATAGCAATAGTACCGCCTGCAGAAAGCTTCAGTATTACAGCTAAAGCTAGTCCAATTAAAGCAATCGAAACAGCAGTAATTACACATGCAAGCACAAATTTATTTATAGAAGCAATTCTTCCCTTTAATGCTGCAGCAGGAGCAGCAATAAGAGATACTGAAACAACTGTACCAACTGCTGGAATAATGACGGAAACAGTAATAATAATCAAAGCAAGAACCATGCCTTGTATAAAACCTGATCTTCCACCTGCAGCACGGTAATTAATCGGATCAAACGAGCAATGCACAAGATTAGCAGAATTAAAAATCCATAATCCCAAAACAAGCAAGAAAGCAACAGAGGCTGAAATCACGTCTGCAGGAGTGCAATTAAGCAATGATCCAGTTAAAAATCCCTCAATACGCAATGGCAATGGCGCAAACCACTTATTTAAAAAGTATCCACTAGCAAAGCCGACAGTTAAAGTAATGCCAGCTGCAGCTTGCGAAGAAATGCCCTTAAGATGCGAAAGTGCATACATTACTAAGGAAAGTACAACGCACGCAACAGCAGCACCGACAAAAAGCCCAAGAGACAAAATATTTTGATCTATTGTATAAGCAGAAGTTAAAACTACACCTAATACTGCTCCAGGAAAAGCAGCATGAGTAATAGATTCAGTAAAGAATATTCGCTGGTTAAGAAGCGCAAGAGAGCCAACAAAACCGCATAGAGCACCTACAACAATTGCTTCAACTATAGGTAGAGCGATAATTTGCCAAATACTTACCATCTATTCCCTACCTTTATAAGATTTTGCTAAAACTTTCATATCGCTACCGCTTGTATGAGTTTTATGCGCAAAAACTATAGATGAAATAACTTGGAACAGCCAGCGCACAATAAGCACAACTACGAACATTGCACACATGCTTAATGCAATTGCAGCTTGAGGAGAAATAGGATGATCAAGCTCCAAATTCATAACGTACATACCAAGAACAACTCCAGCAATACCAACAAAAATACCAACTGCAACCATGCGTCCAACTGTTCTAGACACCAAGCGAGCACTAGCTCCTGGAATAATAAGGTATCCAATCACAAGAAGAACACCAACAGCTGAAGATGCAGAAACAACAACCGCAGCGATACCAACGTTAAGAACAATATCTACAAAAAGAGTATGAACTCCCATTAATGGAGCACTTGCTCGATCGAAAGCAACAATAATCTGCTGTTTCCAAGTTGCCAAAAGCACAATAATTGCAAACAAACAAATCCACATTGCTTGAGTCATTCGCTCATCAGTGACATCAAGCAGCCTACCAAACATCAACGCCTCAAGCTGACCTGACATATCACCTTTTTTTAGTGAAATTACTACACCAAGAGCAAAGAAAGTAGTTAAAACAGTTGCGATAATCGATTCATTTATGCGAGCTGAACGAGAAGCCCACACTAATGCAGCAACTAAAAATACTGAACAAATTGCAGCACCAGGAATAATTTGATCTATGCCACCGTATAAAGCACCTACAACAATTCCAGGAAATATGCCATGCACAATAGCTTCCGCATTAAATTCAGCACATCTCAAGTTCACAAATACGCCAACGATTCCGCTAGCTATAGATAGAACTATAAGTAAGCAGAACGGGCGAAAAATATAAGGAGCAGAAGCAATAAAATCAAAACCAGGAATTGGTTCCAGAACTTCTCTTAATGATTCAACTAATTGGGCAAGCATTAATCTTGCCTTTCACTGATTTTTAAGCCATCGCTGAAAACTTCTTTCGAGCCTTCTGAAGAGCTTCCTTTAGAATCCTCTTCAGACATTTGCGAAAGCGTAAGACCTACAGAATCTGTTGGCATGCTTCCACCATATGCGCGAGTAATATTTTCTTTAGTCATTACTTCTTTAAGCGCACCAAAAGCAATCTGCTTGCCAGCTAAAAGTAGTGCTTTTTCACAAATAGCATCTGCAATAACTAAATCGTGCGTAGATACAACAAAAGCAATACCTTCTTGCTTTGCTGATTTCATAATATTAAGAAGTTCTCGGCGATTCGGTTCATCAAGACCATTAAAAGGTTCGTCGAGCAAAATAAGCGTTGGTTTTGCAACAATAGCGCGCGCAAGAAGAATGCGCTGTCGCTGACCGCCAGAAAGGTCACCAAATCGCACATCTGCGCGATTTAATAAACCAACATGATTAAGAGCATCCTCAACAGCTTTTTTCTGATCTTTTTTAAGCAATCCAAGAAAACCTGTCTGCCTACTTAAGCCCATTGCAACAACTTGACGTGCAGTAATCGGGAACGTTAAATCCAAATCAACCTGCTGTGGCACATATCCAATAGACAAAGCCTTAGGCATTTTCAGTTCACCGCGACTTACGCGCACGATACCAATAATAGCCTGCAAAAACGTTGTTTTTCCAGAACCATTTGGACCTATTAAAGCCAAAGCTTCCCCGGCTTGCACACTGCCATTAATACCGGTCACTACAGTTTTATAACCGTATGCCAGGTCGCAATTTTTCATTGCAAGGACGCTCTTATTCACTATATTTCCAGTCTTTTCAGTTTATTAATAAGTATTCGTAACAGTAACTTCGTTACTTCGCTATTAAAGTTTCGCTATTAAAGTTACTGTTACGATACTGTTATTTTTTACTGTTATTTATAAGTTACTTCTTCAATGCAGTCTTAACTGAATCTGGAAGTTCAGGAACATTACCATTCCAAGCTTTCACCAATGTTTCAACATTGTGAACGATGGAACCGATGTAAGTTTCGCCGGCAGATCCGACTGGTCCAAGCGAATCTCCATAAAGCGCATCGTCGCCAATAACAGCCTTCACTCCTGCTGCAGAGGCAACAGCCTTAATCGACTTGGAATTGTTAGAATTCTCAGCGAAAATCGCAACAGCTCCGGACTTCTTGACATCTTCTGCAGCTTTCTGAATATGATCTGCAGTAGCATCCTGCTGGCTGTTGAAATCAGAAAGTGCTGCACCAATGAACTTCACATTGTAGTCACGGGAGAAGTAACCGAATGCATCGTGAGAAGTGAAGAGAACACGATGCTTTTGTGGCACACTATTCAAAGCTTTAGTTGCCCAAGCATCCAAATCAGTCAAAGACTTAACAAACTTCTCAACATGCTCATCGAAAATAGACTTGCTCTTAGGAAGAGCTTTTCCGAGGAAATAACCGATATTCTTAACCTGAATCATAGTGTTCTTCGTGCTGGTCCAAATATGTGGATCGTACTGGAATTCAGGCTCCTTCTCGCCTTCCTCTGGAGGGAATGGCCACTTTTCAGCATGCACCTTAGCGATACCGCGATCAACCTTGTATGGAAGATCCTTTTCCTTAGAAGTCTCAGCCTTTGGATCCTTGATTTCGTCAGCAGTGAGAATACCGGAAGTTACACCCATAGTGCCCTTAAAACCGGTAGCTTTCACAGCTTGATCCAAGAAGTGCTCGAGATCTACACCAGAAACGAGCATCAAATCAGCCTTAGAAAGAGCTTTAGATTGAGCTGGAGTCATTTCATGCTCATGAGCAGAAGCGTTTGGCGCAAGCAAGCAGGTCAAATTAATTGTTGACTTTGCTTTGTCTTGAGGAGCTCCGATTACAGACTTCTTGCCCTGAGAATCCGTCTTATTGAGGCTCAATCCAGATTTTGCGTCAGCAGTTGAAGCGATTTGAGTTACGTAATCGCAAATTTGAGTTGTAGTTGCCACTACATTTACTTGATTGCCATTCGCTTTATTTTCGGCATTTTTTGCAGAGCCGCAAGCACCCATAGAAGTTGCTAATAATGCAACCGCAGCTGCAGTTGCGAAAATTCGTGAAGTTTTCACACTCGTTCCTTTCGGGAATCTTTAACTGTTATTGCATGGGTTGATTGTGAGAGGTACTCATGAAAGCTATTCATGAAAAAAATAATCATTCGCAATAACGCTTATAGCATAAGAAAAATATGTATGCCGGTCAATAAAAAATGTGAAAAAATATAATTATTTTTGCAAAAATGCGTTTCGCGAATTTTCCATCTGTTATAATGCAAAATTTCAAAAAAGACAGTGCTACTTTCTGCTTTATCTTGCAATAAAAAACGTTAATATGCCAACGAAAAAATAAATGTGATTATAACGTTTGAACAAATTTATCTAGCAGGCATTTTTGTTTATTTTTTACGCAAAACTGGCAGCGACACGCCATAGCACTTGCGACACGCAGAATAACAAAAAAATTACAAATATTTTCAAAACGTTTACAAATTGAAACAATACATAAGTTTAGGCAGCAATACACTTGTTTAGCTAACTCTGCATGTGCTTAACAGCAATTACACTTAATAATATGTTTGGCAATACAGATGGCATGAATTACGTTGCAAAACCCGACAGTTCGCACACTGACGATAAAAACTCTGCAAATAATGAAATATCAGTAGATATTCATCTTGCTTCCATAGCATTGCGCACGCCTCATGCAAGCGATAATAAATATTCAAGAGGCGTTCTAGGCATAATTACCGGATCAAACGACTATCCAGGAGCAGCAGTATTAAGCACAAGTGCTGCAATACATGCAAATATTGGAATGGTTCGTTATGCCGGTCCTCTTCGCGCACAAAACTTAGTATTGCAAGCATCACCTGAGGTAGTAGCATACGAACAATTAAACGGAAAAATCGACGCAATAACAGTTGGATGCGGCATACCAGACGAAAGTCATTGTAACGACGAAACGGCTTTATCTCAAAGAAAATACATTGCTAGCATACTTGCAAAATACTCCAACGAAAACGACAACAAAAACAAAAACGAAAACGACAACGCTGAAACGCAATTAAATAACAATCTTCCGCCAATATGCGTAGATGCTGGAGCATTAGACTTACTACCAAAACAAGTTTGCGAAAAAGTAGTTCTCACACCTCATGCAGGAGAATTAAGCTCGCTTTTTACTAGATACGATTTAGAAGTAAGCGCACAACAAATATCCGCTAACCCAACTCACTACGCTCAAAAAGCAGCAAATCTTACTGGAGCAACTGTGTTAGTTAAAGGCGCAACAACAGCAGTTGCATCACCATCATCGATGCACTCTCCTATTTATATTGCACAATACGCTCCATCTTGGCTAGCAACTGCAGGATCAGGAGATGTGCTAGCAGGAATTTTAGGAGCATTGCTGGCTCAGCACGAAAAAGATAACGAAAACGACAATAATAACGACAACGCGAATAACAAAAATTACGCACTTATTGCAGCGAGCGCAGCTGTGATTCACGGAGTTTGCGCAGTGTTTGCATCACGCAGTAGCGGTGGAAACAATTACACTCAACTAGTGCAAGACATAGTGAAATCAAAGCGTGCTTTAACTTTGGAACACCCAATTGTTGCAAGCGACATTATAAATGCATTACCGCATGTTCTTGGGATTCTTATTAATATAAAGTAGCGCGCAAAATAATATCAGCAATGCGCAAAATTAAACGCACGAAATTAACGGGCAAGATTAACAAGCAAAATTAACAAGCAAGATTAACGCACAAAACAAAATACGCGAATATAAAATAACGTATGAAACAAATAGGAGCCGTAGAAACAAATGACTAACGCACAAAATATTGAGATTCATGACGTCATGTTTGACTATTGCAAAGTTCTACTCGAATGGAATTGCCGAAACTGTTTGCAAAAGCAATTCCCGAATTTAGTTGATACTATTTGCCCTAATGGAAGCTTTGGAAAGAACGATTTAGCCGGCTTCTATGAATTTGAGGACCGCATGGATGGCGGCGAGCTTTTGAAAGATCTTATGCCTGAATACGAGCGTCGCTTTGGAAGCGAGCTTGCCTGCGCTTTCCGCTGGTATTGCGCTCATTATGACCAAGTTTTGACGCGCATGATGCCTGGAATGGTTGATTTATTGCATGATTTACGTAAAGCTGGATACGGCGTGTGGGGCTTAACGAATTGGTCTAAAGAAACTTTCCCGTTGGCGCTTAAAAAATTCCCAGAACTTTCTACTCTTTTGCAAGGAACTATTATTTCCGGTGTTGAGCATTTGCATAAGCCAGAACCGGAAATTTTTGAACTTGCTATAAGTAGATTTGGATTGAATCCGCAAACAACTGTTTTCTTCGACGATAAGCCAGCAAATATTGATGGAGCTCATAGAGTTGGCATGCATGGATTTGTTTTTACAACCGCAGAGCAAGCGCGTAAGGATTTAGCTTCAGTAGGAGTAAATCTTTAATAATTGCTTAAATATTTAGGTTATATTACTAAGGTCATGCGAAACTAAGGTTATAGCAACTATAGTTATAGCAACTAATAATTAGGTTATGCCTATACCTTTTGCTAGATTCGTTAGCGGCTCATTTATGTGATTTTTGATAATTATTTTAACTTTTAGCTCACGAAAGAAGCTCATATGACTTTGCTACAACTGAAATATATTGTAAAAATCGTTGACTGCGGTTCAATGAACGAAGCAGCACGAGCATTATATATTTCACAACCAGCATTGAGCTCTTCTGTAAAAGAGCTTGAAAGAGAACTTAATATTGAGATTTTCACTAGATCCACTCAAGGAATTGCATTAACAGCTGATGGAGCTGAGTTTTTGACGTACGCTCGACAAGTAATTGAGCAAGCAGATCTTCTTGAAGAACGCTACAAAAGTACTAAGCCTCGCCCACAATTATGCAGCGTTGCAACACAACACTATATGTTTGCTGTTGAAGCATTCGTCGACATGATTCGCAGTATTCATTCTGACGAATACGAGTTTTCAATTCGCGAGACGCGCACAAAAAATATTATTAAGCAAGTAAGCGATATGCGCGCAGACCTTGGAATTCTTTATCTTTCTGACTACAACAAGGATGTAATCGGCAAGCTGCTTCGTGAAAAACATTTGGAGTTCCACCCGCTTTTCCGTGCAAAATTGCATGTTTTTCTTTCTAGAAATAATCCGCTTGCAGCGCGAAAAAGCTTGAGCTTGGAAGATTTGAAACCGTATCCGTTTATTCAATACGAACAGGGAGAAGAAGGAAGTTTCTTCTTCGCAGAAGAGGCTGTTTGGCCTACTCGCCCACCGAAAAAAATCAACGTTTCTGACCGCGCTACCATTTTAAACTTTATTATTGGATTGAATGGTTACACTGTTTGCACTGGAATAGATAACGGCGATTTAAACAATGAAAAAATCGTCACTATTCCGCTTGAGTGCGATGACACTATGCTTGTTGGCTGGATTACAAACGAACGCACGAAGCTTTCAAAAGCTTCACTCGCTTATCTTACACAACTTAAATCTGTGCTTGTAAGACATGGCTACACGCTTATAGATTCACAAAATTAACGCAAGCCAAAATAACACAAGCTAAAATAACACAAGCTAAAAAACGACGCATAATAAAAGTTGTCCACATTTCTTTAATCGAATTGACGCTCACTTTTTCCATTCATAAAATCGCTATTAATTTGTTGCGAAGAAAAAGGAGGTGCGCGATGGGCATTATTAACGTAGCGGCAAAAATATTGGAAATTATGGGGCCAATGACAACTATGAAGCTGCAAAAGCTTGTGTATTATTCTCAAGCGCACAGCTTAGCTACAACTGGATTGTCGCTATTCCCGGAAGATTTTGAAGCTTGGACGAACGGTCCAGTTTCATTGGAATTATTTAACAGACATCGAGGAAGATTCACAATTCGCAAAGAAGAACTACTGATTTCTCTTCCAGAAAGATGCGCAACTTTAGACTATAAGCAGGTGAAAATCATAGAGGAAGTGTGCGCGAAACTGGGAAATCTTACAGGAAATCAGCTCAGCGAAAGAACGCATAAAGAAGATCCGTGGATTCGCGCGAGAATAGGTGTGCCAGAAGATAAGGGCAGCGAAGAGATTATTTCGAAGCAGTCAATTCACGACTACTATGTAAATCATCCTATTGTGTAAGCGCGCACATAGGCGGGAAGCGTAGCTTGTAGCAAAAACAGCAGGCAGCAAACGTAATACAATCGTGATACTTTGTAAAACGTTTATAGTGCATTGTAAAACAAAATAATACATTGTAGAATGTAATAAAAGTTGATAGATGAATATCAAAAACTAGAAAAACAGACAAAATTAACGCACTTATAGAAGTAAAGCACTATAAACATAAAATCAAGGAGCATATTATGACAATCAGCGCAACTGCAACGGCAACCGCAGCAAAAACAGCAACACCAGCAAAGACACAGGCAAAAACCGCAAGCATCAACGTGCGCGTCACAAAGGATGTTAAAGCACAAGCAGAGGAATTATTCGCCAGCTTCGGCATAACTCTTAGCGATGCAATCAACATGTTCTTGCACAAGTCGCTTATGGTAGAAGGACTCCCATTCGACTTAAAGCAGCCAAAATACAATAAAGAAACAATCGCCGCGTTTAAGGAAGCCGAAGATATTCTATCTGGAAAAATTCCAGCAAAACGCTATAACTCAGTATCCGAGATGATGGACGACGTTTTTAAGGAAGATTAATTATGCTTACTTTAACGTACACTTCACAGTTTAAAAGAGACATGAAGCGAATCAGAAAGCGCGGATACGATACACATCTTGTTGATATATTACTTGAAAAGTTACGCAACGAAGAGATTCTTGACGAATCGTACCAAGATCATCCACTTAAAGGCAAATACAGAGGATTCCGCGAATGCCATGTAAGACCAGACTGGCTGCTTATTTACATAATTAAGGAAAACGAGCTTGTTTTAACTGCTTCTCGCACAGGAACACACTCCGACGTATTCAACGAGTAGATTCTAAGAAATAAAGGCGAGCACATTGTGTTACAAGTGCCCACCTTAATTCATTAAAAACAGTTTTATTTATTTATTTATAAACACACCTAAATCAACCTAAATCGAACTAAATCTACCTAAATCAACCTAAATCGCGGTGCCGTGCTCGTCAAGGCGCGGATTCTGTTTAGAATTACTAAAGCTAAAGAACAAGCCAAATACGCCCAGCTCAAACAGAACTGCAACAGTTACAACAAGCACAATAGGCTGATTAGGAAGCCACATTATTACCAAGAAAGCAAGTGCGGAAACCAAAATCACAGCCCACGAGCAAACGCCAATAACCTTACGAACTGCGTTCCAAGTGTCGTCTACTGATTCAGTTCGACGAATATTTCGAGCAATTCTTTCTTCTTCAGCTGTAACATTAGAAGTTGGCTTCCAAGGACCAGTTCCCCTCTCTTGAAGTCTTCTAGAACGTTCTTGTAAATTGTATTCGTCAATCATGCCTCCGCGAGCGCGACCTTTTGTTTCGTCATATTGAGAAGGAATCCCCTTGCGACTCTGCCTTTCCTTCGCACGACGCTCTTTGCGGTTTGCCATGATTGTTCCTTTCTACATTGAATTTTCGTATATCAAGCATTTATGACGCAATACGCACTATTTTAGCACGGTAAGACCTTCTTCACACGCGTCAACAATTCTTTCTATTAATAAATCGTTGAGCAGCCTACCCTTGCGCGTTGCGATAATGCGATTTTCGTGCAACACTGCCAAATCTTCCTTACACACTTCGCGTAACACTTTTTGCAAATGCGAATCATCGAACACCTTATTAGTTTCGCGCATTTTTTCGCACAATTGCGAAATATCAAGCCCTTCTTTAATGCGAAGCCCAAGCATTACTTCTTCAATAAGCGCATCTTCTGCATTGATACATTCGTAGTTTTGCCACGGCACGTTTCCTGCGTTGATAGCATGAGCCCAATGTTTTGGATGCAAAATATCCCATGATCGAAGATTGTAAAACTCGTTTGAATTAGCTAAAGAAGCGTTATCATCCATGCTTTGTTTACTAATGTGATTTGCAGCATTGTAGTGCGAGTGCGCTCCAGGACCGATTCCAGCCCAATCAATGTTTCGCCAGTATCCAAGATTATGACGAGACTCAAAACCCGGACGCGCCCAATTAGAAATCTCATACCACTCTAATCCAGCAGAACTAAAAAGCTCGTCTGCCAACTCGTATTTTGCAGCTTCATCATCGTCGTTTGGCGCTTGAATAGTGCCAGCAGCGATTTGACGGCCCATTTTTGTGCGCGGCTCTACCGTTAGCGCATATGCAGAAATATGGTTAACACCTAGGCTTAAAGCCATTTCTACTGACTTTCGCCAATCGTCTAGACTCTCTCCCGGAGCGCCATAAATCAAGTCAACACTTGAACGCAAACCACATGCGTTTGCTGCTTTTACACCGCGAGTTACGTTTTCTGGAGTATGCGTACGGTCAAGAGTTTTAAGAACATGCGGCACTGCTGATTGCATTCCGAAAGATATTCTCGTAAATCCGCCTTCTGCGAGCGTTTCAATATACTTTTCGTCTGCAGTATCCGGATTTGCTTCAGTAGTTATTTCCGCGTCTTTATTAAACCCCCACAAGTTACGTATTTCTTGCAAAATTCGCACTAAATCTTGCGCTTTAAGAACTGTTGGAGTGCCTCCACCGAAGAAAACAGATTGCGCTTTAGGCTCGAAAATTCCGTGATATTCCTGCCATTTTTTTACAAGACGCATCTCTTGAATCGCAACATCCGCATAACCTTCGCGGCTAGCACCTTCACCCAAATCGCGAGCTGTATACGTGTTAAAATCGCAATAACCGCAGCGACGCAAACAAAACGGCACGTGCACGTACACTTCAAAAGGCATACTTTTAGTTTGCATAGCTGATTTATTTAATTCAGCATCCAACTCTAAACTCATCCTTCAGACTTTTGCGCTGCGCGAATCTTATCTTTAGTGTCTCTGTCGTTTGCGCTCTCGTCTGTAGCCAAAGCCGCAACGAATGCTTCCTGCGGAACTTCAACGTGTCCGAGCATCTTCATGCGCTTCTTACCAGCCTTCTGCTTTTCGAGAAGCTTGCGTTTACGCGTAATATCGCCGCCGTAGCATTTAGCGAGCACGTCTTTTCGAAGAGCACTAATAGTTTCGCGAGCAATAATTCTAGAGCCGATTGCCGCCTGAATTGGAATCTCAAACTGCTGACGAGGAATAAGTCCACGAAGCTTCTTAGTCATCATAACGCCGTAAGAATAAGCCTTATCTCGGTGCACGATTGCGCTAAAAGCGTCAACCTTATCTCCCTGAATAAGAATATCAACTTTCACAAGATCCGCAGACTGCTCGCCATCTTCGTGGTAGTCAAGAGAAGCATAGCCTTTTGTGCGACTTTTAAGCTGATCAAAGAAGTCAAAAACGATTTCTGCAAGAGGAATCCTGTAATGCATTTCCACGCGGTCTGCACTAATGTATTCCATTGTGCCCATTTCTCCGCGATGTTCCTGGCACAAATCCATTACAGCACCAATAAATTCTTTCGGCGTAATAATATCTGCAGCAACCATTGGCTCAATAATGCGCTTAATCTTGCCTTCTGGAAACTCGCTAGGATTCGTTACATGATGCTCACTGCCGTCTTCACTAGTTACATCGTAAGTTACGTTAGGAGCAGTGGAAATAAGATCCAAGCCAAACTCGCGGCTTAAACGCTCGGAAACAATCTCCATGTGCAAAAGACCTAAGAATCCGCAACGGAAACCAAAGCCCAACGCAACAGACGTTTCTGGCTCGTAAATAAGAGCCGCGTCGTTAAGTTTTAGCTTGTCGAGAGCATCTCGAAGATCTGGGAATTGCGCGTTATCAATTGGGAAAAGACCTGCGTAAACCATAGGTTTAGGATCGCGGTAGCCATCCAAAGGCTCGGATGCGGGATTTACGGCGCTAGTAATAGTGTCGCCAACTTTAGATTGACTCACGTCTTTTGCGCCTGTAATTACGTAGCCTACTTCGCCTGCTCCAAGCGCCTTAGTTGGAGTCATATCTGGGCTAATAACGCCGATTTCAATAGGATCGTGCGTCATGCCGATTCCCATCATATGCAATTTTTCGCGCGACTTAAGCTCGCCATCAACCATACGAATATATGTGACGATTCCGCGATACGAATCGTATACTGAATCAAAAATAAGAGCGCGAGCAGGAGAATCAGGATTGCCGCTTGGGGCTGGAACTTCCAGCACAATTTGATCAAGTAAGTCTTTAACACCTTCGCCGGTTTTACCAGAAACGCGCAACACGTCCTCCGGCTTGCAACCAATTAATCCAGCTATTTCTTCAGCATGCTTATCTGGTTCAGCGCTAGGCAAATCGATTTTGTTAAGCACAGGAATAATCGTCAAATTGTGGTCGATTGCCATATAAAGATTAGAAAGCGTTTGCGCTTCAATGCCTTGAGTTGCGTCAACAAGCAACACTGCACCTTCGCATGCTGCCAGCGCGCGCGAAACTTCGTAAGTAAAATCGACGTGACCAGGAGTATCGATCATTCCAAGCGAATACTCTTTGCCTTCAAAAGTCCAAGGAACGCGAACAGCCTGCGATTTAATAGTAATACCGCGCTCTTGCTCAATATCCATGCGATCCAAGAAACGGTCTCGCATTTCACGCTCTGGCACAATTCCTGAAAGTTGCAAAATACGATCTGCTACAGTGGACTTGCCATGATCTATATGCGCAATAATGCAGAAATTGCGTATCAACGATTGATCCGTAAATCCTGGCTGGTTATGCGGTGTAATCAAAGCAAGCATCTCCTTATTAAATACGCGGATAATATTAAATTGCGTAAGCTACGCAAGTAATTAATCTTACCAACTCTACTACCCTAGTTTATAATATAAATCAATATTTTTAGCACTTATTGAATATTTGCATGCTTATGAAGCTTTGCAGTTGTGCTCTGCAGACGCTGATTCCTGTTGATTAGCGAACACTAACATCCGTGCCACTGCATGCGTCACACCAGACACTCTTCCTACCACACCAAAAACGACTGTGATTGGAATTAACGAGTGAGGGGTGGGTGTTGCTTGGTCGAGCAATATAAAAGCGGAACGATAGTAATAATATTATTGACGAATACTATTTTTGCAGAAAAAGTAAGTAAAAAACTAAACTTAACTACGCAACCGCTAAGTCCAAATAAGGTATAAGAGCGGAGCGCTGTCCTCACGGCTAATCGCCGTTCGGCTGAGCTTGCACGGAAAGTCCACTGGACTTTCCGCCTGAGCAAGCTCACGCTCCGAGTTGCTTTCGCGCGCACAATGCTGCGCTCAAGCATGTCGTCGCGCTAGCAACACCACACATCACAGCCACACAAAGAAACCCGCCAGCCAAAAACCAGTCCCCAAAACTCGCGCCACAGTAAGTAATAACGTTATCCAAGAAGCATGCTATGCTTACTCTTTGTATGTCCTTATATAGCAAACGTCGTTTGGAGTAACAGTGGCAAACATTAAGTCGCAGAAAAAGCGTGTTCTCACCAACGAGAAAGCACACAAGCGTAATGTAGCAGTAAAGTCTGCTTTGAAGACCGCTATTCGTGCTACTCGTGAAGCCATCACCGCTGGTGATAAGGCTGCAGCGCAGGCCGCTTTCGCAGTAGCCGCTAAGAAGCTTGACAAGGCTGCAGGTCGTGGCGTGATTCATAAGAATCAGGCTGCAAACCGCAAGTCTGGTCTTGCTGTAGCGATTAACGCTCTGTGAAGTTTGTGCAGGTAACTGCATAACACAGCATGTAAGGAAAAATCCCCAGCGCCAATCGGTGCTGGGGATTATTTTTATCATCGCATGCAATATTAACGACGACGATTATTAATACGACGAATACGAGGACGTCTAACCTTAATAGGTTCTGTGCGATTCATTGCTCCAAATAAAGTTAAATCTAGTTTCACAGACAACAAGCGCATTGCAACAACAAGAGCAACAATAAGAATATCAAGCAATATTTCAACAGTTAAACCAAAGTAACCTGCATGCTTTGCTTTTACAACAAAAACAGTTAATACGCATCCAAAAGCAGCAGGTAAAGCATACCAATGCTTATCTCGCACAATAACAGGAACTTGGTTCAAAATCATGTCGCGAATCAAACCGCCTCCCAAAGCAGTTGCCATTCCTAAAAATACTGAAGTCGTGCCCGACATATGAAAATCTAAGCCTTTTGCTGTGCCGTTCACAGCGAACAATCCCAAAGCTAGCGCATCAATCGTAAGCATAAACCAACGCCACTTATCAATCTCCGGGTGCGCAACTGCAACAATTACACCGGAAAGCAATCCAGTAATCACAAAACCATGATCAGCAATACCAACAGGCGGTAACGCTCCAAGTAAAACATCGCGCACAATTCCGCCGCCCAACGCAGTGATCCAAGAAGTGGCAATAATGGCAAAAACATCGTACTTTTTACGAATAGCCCACATGCCACCAACCATTCCACAACATCCCATAGCAACATACTCAACTATAAGAAAGAAGATGTTGTCCCCTAACGCGCCTTCCAAAGCATTTCCCTTCAAACAAATTCACCGAAACATTGCGCGCAACAAGCAGACGCGCCGCACTCTATACGATATCTAAATATAGAGTACGACGCGCCATAAGCAATATTAGATTAGATAATATTAACTAACTTATATAAATTAGTCGCAAACTTTCCACATCCAGTTATGCTTGTCTTCGACATCACCGAGCTGAATGCCGAGTAACTCGTCGCGCAAAGCTTGAGTCAACTCACCGACGCCACCATCGGCAACTTTAAGGTCGAATTCATCGGACTTAAAGCGACCAATTGGTGTAATGATTGCAGCAGTACCGCAAGCAAAGACTTCAGTAACCTCGCCAGAACGAATGTCGTCAAGCAATCCTTGAAGAGGAATCATGGTTTCAACAACCTTATGACCTGCTTCCTCAGCAAGCTGAATCAAAGAACGACGTGTAACGCCAGGAAGAATGCTGCCGGTGAGAGATGGAGTTTCCAAATGACCATCCTTGTGGAGTGCGAACATGTTCATGCCGCCAAGCTCTTCCAAATATGTCTTGGTTGCAGCATCAACGAAGCACACCTGCTCACAACCGTGCTCAATGCCCTTGTATTCACCAAGCAAGGAAGCAGCATAATTTCCGCCGCACTTAGCAAAACCAGTACCGCCAGGACCAGTGCGGAACCACTGATCTTCAACCCAAATGCTAACAGGCTTCAAACCACCCTTGAAGTATGGACCAGATGGAGAAGCAATAACACAGTATTCAACTTCATGAGCTTCACGCACACCAAGGAATGGCTCAGAAGCAAACATGAATGGACGCATGTAAAGCGTATACTCTCGACGGCTTGGAACCCATTGCTTATCTCGCTTTACCAAAGCTGCAACCGATCCAATAAAGTCGTCAATAGAAAGTTCTGGCAAATACAAACGCTTAGCAGAATTTTGGAAACGAGCAGCATTAATATCTGGGCGGAAAAGCCAAATAGAGCCATCAGCGCGCTTGTAAGCCTTCAAACCTTCAAAGCATTCCTGAGCATAGTGCAACACAGATGCACCTGGATCCATTTTCAATGGACCGTAAGGCTCTACACGACGATCAGACCATCCTTCGCCTTTAGTCCAAGACATATGAACCATATTGTCGGAGAAAATCTGACCGAAAGCAGGCTTATCAATAAGTTCGTTGCGCTTTGCGTCCGAAACTGGATTATCATTCGGCAGAACTTCAAAGTTGCCAGCCAATTTGTTCAACAGAGCTGTATCGCTATGATCATAAGACTCATAAGCGTCAGAAAACTCTGGAGCTACTTCTAAATCAGCCATTATGTCTCTTTTCTATGTGGATTATTTCTACTTGCCTTTTACCGCAATTAACGTATAGAATAATACGATTCTTGTTTTTCGCAAAACTTACACGCCAAAATTTTTCAAAAAATATTTCAAAAAATACGCTTTAAACTAAAATTTATTTAGAAAATTCAATGATTTTATACGAAAAAGCCGCATAAGAACTGACTTATGCGGCTTAAAATTTTAAACTATTTTATAAGTTATAAATTATAAGTTAATTAGTAATTAAATACGTTAACTTATTTTAAACTTACTTTTCTTCTGCAGCAGGAGCAGCAGCTGGAGCGGCGGCATCTGCAGCAGGAGCAGCAGCTTCGGCTGTAGCAGCATCTTCAGGAACAGTGACGCTCACAACGGATTCTTCGCCATCCATATCGAGCTCAACACCCTCAGGAAGCTTGACATCCTTAGCAAACACCTTGGTGCCGTCGGTCAAACCATCAACGTTAACAACCAAACGCTCTGGCAAGTTAGCAACGTCTGCACGAACCTTGAGCTCCTGAACGTCAACGAATGCAACAGCAGCACCCTTTGGAGTACCTTCAACGAAGACTGGAACTTCAACGTCAATCTTTTCGCCAGCCTTAACTTCGTAGAAGTCAATGTGTTCTACAATGCGCTTAACAGGGTTACGCTGAACATCCTTAACAACTGCAATGCGAGATTCATCGCCAAACTTAATAGTGAACAAAGCATTAGCGTGACGCAAAGCCAAAGTGGTTTCGCGCATTGGAAGAGTAACATGCACTGGTTCAGCACCGCCAGCATAAAGGCTTGCTGGAATCAGCTTAGCTACGCGCAAACGACGAGCAACACCCTTACCAAACTCAGTGCGCAATTCACCTTCAAGAGCAATTTTTGTAGCCATATCGGTCTCCTTATGGTCTGGATAGTTTAGTTTGTTAATCCAGCTTCAGGCGCACCGACGCGCCGAAAACCATAAGAGGCTATCAGCCCAGTCGATAACGGAACTCTGCCAACAAGCTAATCGCAAGCTAGTGGCATATTCCCTCGCCAAAGCAACTTTGCTATTCTAACGACAGGCTACGACTTATGGCAAATACAAAATTATTACTAATCAAATCGAATATAACTGCTACTTGAGCATACAAGCGATTATTATAGTTAATAGTATGCAAGCGCATAGCATGATACTATGATGTGCGCTTAATCCGCAAGCCGTTTGGCATAATGAAGGAGCAAATGTGTCCGTTTTTAATGCACTCCAACAGCAAGCGTTTAATCTTGCCCGTAAAGCATTGCGTATTGGCAGTAACTTCGCGCACCCAGTCAGCGATGACCGTGCAGGCGAACCAGACTACCTTAATACGGATCAAGAAAACACAAATACTTTACTTTCACAAAAGCAACGCCTTCCACACGTAGAAGAGTGGGGCGCGCAAATGCCAACAACGACGTTTATCGATCCGGAAACAGGCTTGCTGACCACAAAAACCGAAAGCGCAGCACCTCTTGACGAAGGCACAAGCATTTATGACTTATACGCAGATCGCGCAGCACGTATGGGCGACGATCCTCTTTACACTTATAAAGAAAACGATAAGTGGGTCACAAAAACAGCTAATCAGTTCCTTCAAGAAGTACGCGATGCTGCAAAAGGTTTGATGCACTACGGATTGCGCAAAGGCGACGCCGTTGCTCTTATGTGCAAAACATCATACGAGTGGGATGTAACAGACGCAGCAGTTATGGCTTGCGGCGGTGTTCTTGCAACTATTTATGACACGGATTCAGCTGAGCAAATTCGCAATATTGTGAATAATTCCGACTCGCGTTTCCTTATTGTTGAAACAACTGACATGCGAGATAAAGCTGACGGAGCTATTGAAGAATGCCCAAGCTTGGAACGCATTATTTGCATTGAAACAGGCGGCTTGGCAGAACTTCAAGCTTTCGGATACGCTGTTAGCGATGAGGAACTAGACGCTCGCATTGATTCTGTAAAGAAAACAGACTTGTGCTCTATTGTTTATACTTCTGGTTCCACAGCTGCACCTAAAGGTGTGGAAATGACTCACGAACACTATTGCACTACAGCGTTGAATTTGCCTGTTTACTTGCCAAATTTGCTTAGCGAAAAAGACGGATCTGTGCTTCTGTTCCTTCCTCAAGCGCACTCTTTTGCAAGAGCAATTAACTATATTGTCGTTGCAAGTACGTTACGCATTTATATTGCTCAAGGTATTCCTACTTTGATTTCCGATTTGCAAGTTGCAAAACCTACAGTTATGATTGTTGTCCCTCGAGTTCTTGAGAAGGTTTATAACGCAGCTTCGCAGAAGGCTGGCCACGGCGCTAAAGGCTTGGCTTTCCAGGGTGCTGTTGTGACGGCTCAGCAGTATATGAAGGAAGTTCAGGAATTTGGTGACGCTAAGGCTCTTACTAAAGCTCGCCGCACTGCTTACGATCCACTTGTTTATCGTCCACTTCGCCAAGCTCTTGGCGGTCGCGCACGCTGGATTGTTGCAGGTGGAGCTCCTCTAGATCCTGAATTGCTTTCATTCTTCCGCGGAGCAGGAGTTCCTGTGTACGAAGGTTATGGTCTTACAGAAACTACCGCACCATGCGCGTTTACTCCTATTGGAGTTCCATTCCGAGAAGGTTCTGTTGGCATTGCATTCCCAGCTTTTACTTTGCGAATCGCATCCGACGGCGAAGTGCAAATTAAAGGCACTTGCGTATTCCATAAGTATCACAAAAACGATGAAGCAACAGAAACTTCATTTACTAAAGACGGATGGTATGCAACAGGCGATTTGGGACGAATTGACGACGATGGCATGCTTTATATTACCGGCCGTAAGAAGGATTTGATTATTACTGCTGGCGGTAAGAACGTTGCTCCTGGACCTATTGAAGAGATGATTAAGAGATGCGAACTTGTGTCTCAAGCTCTCGTTCTTGGAGATAAGCGTCCATTTATTTCTGCACTTGTTACTTTAGACGAAGAAACTTTGCGAAATTGGCTTAAACTCAAAGGTCTTGACGCCACTATGAGCATGGAAGAGGCTGCTAATAATGCTGTTGTTCGTGCTGAAGTGCAAAAGTTTATAGATCTTGCCAACGAAGGCGTGTCACGCGCAGAATCTGTGCGAAAGTTCATTATTTTGCCAGAAGAGTTTACGCAAGAAAACGGCTTAATGACTGCGTCTATGAAGATTATTCGTCCACGAGTTATTAAGCGTTACACTACTTTACTTAATACGCAAATGTATACGACGCGCAAAAAGTAGTTTGTTTAAGTTAAGTTAGCTGAACTTAACTTAACTAAGTGCATATCGCAAAGCCGCGGCTTGACTTGTAATTAACTAGTCTACCGCGGTTTTTCGTATCTACCCCATACTCCCGCGTTTCATATCTATCCTCCCACACTCCCGCGTTTTGCCTCGACCACATGCTTATGCGTTATGTTTGTCTCACCTCCGAGACAAATCTAACGAAAATCAGCCAAAAAACGTTACAAATGCCTCATCAATGATGCAAATCTAACGAAATTAGGTCAAAAAGCGTTACAAATGCCTCACCTCCGAGACATATATAACAAATCTGATGCAAAACAGAAAATGTAGTTAACACGTTACAACGCGCGATACAAATCCAACGACACAAAGTCAGCGCACAGCCACTATCACTCGCATAAATCACAGCATCTTAATAATCCTAGGAATTCCTGCATCAATCAACTTACTCTCAATTCTTTTAGGATTAACAATATCCGGGATGGTAAAACGCACAATCCTGCTTACTCCACACTCCTTCATAAGCAACGCTTCACGCTCAGCCTGCCTGTCAATATTGCGATTAATAACACTAGGATTGTACGATTTACGCAACATTCGATTATCGAAAGACGAATTAAAATCGACGTTAGTATGCATAAAATTATCCGAATCAACGTAATACTTTGAATGCCCATCAAGCTCGCCAACAATCAACTCAGAATTGGGAAGCCGCCACAAAAAATCACACCTATACTTGCCACCTGAGTGTGGTAATATAAACTCGCGTTGCAATTCTGGCACCATAAATCCGAGCGAAATCATCGTTCCTCGCGCGAACGATTCCCCGCCATTTTCGCTTAATCCACTTGCAAAATAGCAGAGACGTCTAAGTGAAAGAAACTTATCTACTCTAGTTTCACAGCACCTTCCAAAAAATGTGCTTTCAAATAAATCAGAGGTTGTTGTTGCAGCAACACTTTTATAATTATTAACATCCAAAGTCGAATATCGACTTTCACAAATAGAAATGACTTTAGCAAAATCAACATTATCGCGAGCCGCAGAATCAAAAATCGACAATGCTAATCTAAAATTAACGCTATTTGCAACATCGAAAAGCATTGTGCTCTTATCTACAATATGACTTCGAACTTCGTAATTTATATTGTCGCTTAAATGCGGAAGGGCAACTAAGCGACCGCCACTTCCCTCTCTTCCCCGCACAATTCGAACATCATCACTAGTGCCATCCATCTCTCTGCCTGTTGCATTAATTCTACGTAGCAACGGATTATCATTTACAGACTTTCTGGTCATAGTGCGAACGTAAATTGGAGTTGATTGAGACTGCAACATTTTGGAGCAATCACGATTTTTACCAGTTTTATAATCAGTTTTATAATCATATGCTATGTGATCATAATCATTCACAACATCGTAGCCGATTAGCGCAGCAGCAGTAACACCTGTAAATTTCCAGTCTGGATGAATATCCATCAAAGAAAACGCTATATGGCGAATTTGCTCAGCTGTATACAAATTTTGCCAATACTCTGTTCTTGCATAAAGACCTGAAAATACTCTCACAAGCAATCCTGACCTAGTGTACCTATAAGCACACTGCCTTTGCGAATTGCTGATTGGATGAAAACAACGACGCTCAAACTCAGCTTTTTTGAGCATGCTTTTAACATTAGACTTTTTCATAAGCCTGAGATTATGAGATAAGCAATGAATGCACAATAGATTTCGATCAATGTGGATAAAGGCTATTTGAGACAGAATGAGACTAGACTGAGCTGACTTACGACGAGCGTTATGTTTGTCTCACCTCCGAGACAAATCTAACGAAAATCAGCCAAAAAACGTTACAAATGTCTCACCAACGATGCAAATCTAACGAAATTAGGTCAAAAAGCGTTACAAATGTATCATGAGTGAGACATATATAACGAAATTAACCCAAAAATAGCCTAGAATCCCAAACGCTCAAGCTTCTTAGGGTCGCTCTGCCATCCTTTTGCAACCTTCACATGCAATTCAAGCACAGCTTTTGTGCCAGTAATGCGATTTACTGCCGTGCGCAAACGCTTCTTTACGCGCACTAAATGCTCCGCACGATGGCCAATAATAATTGGCTTTTGCGAATCGCGCTCAACATAAACAGACACAAGCACATGCGCTTTATTGTCGTCGTATTGAGTATCATCACCACCACCCGGATACACAATATCGTCAACTACAACAGCTAAAGAGTGAGGCAACTCGTCGTCCAATTCTTCCAAAAATGCGCCACGAATAAGCTCCGAAATCATACTTTCTGGGCTTTCCTCGCTAAGCTGATCCGCAGGATACATTTGCGGACCTTCCGGCAAGTTTTGAATCAAAACATTCTTAACTTCGTCAACATTGTCGCGTTCCAACGCACTCACAGGCACAATATCCGTAAAATCGTCAAACTGCTGAATTTGAAGCAAATGCGCAACTAACTCGCTGCGGCTAAGCGTATCGATTTTCGTAACAATACCGATAAGCGGAACTTTCCAAGTCCAGTTGCCATTCTCATCTTTTTTAGCAAAATCGGAGCGAAGACGGCTCAGAATTCGCCTATCTCCAGGTCCTATCTCCTGGTCTGCTGGAAGCAAGAATGCAATCGCATCAACATCTGCAAGCGACTCGTCAACAATATCGTTCAAACGCTGACCAAGAAGCGTACGCGGACGGTGAATACCAGGAGTATCAACCAACACCATTTGCGCATTATCAGTTGTAACAATTCCGCGAATAGCCTTACGCGTAGTTTCCGGGCGAGACGAAGCGATAGCAATCTGCGTGCCAATAAGAGCATTCATAAGCGTTGATTTACCAACATTTGGTCTACCAACTACAGCTACGAAACCGGAACGATAACCGTGAAAATCAGGAGTAGAAATCGTTGCGTGAGTTGAAGCGTCTAGATTTGCAAACATCTCGTCGTCGAAATCATCAGTGCCATCGAAGTCATCAGCGTCGTCAAAGTTGTTAATATTATTCACGTTATTCTTACCGTCCAGTTCTTTATTTCATCATATTCGTTTGTTTCATAGTACTAGCTTGCTTCAAAGCGTTAGTTTGTTTGCTTTCAGCAGATTTTTCGGAAGAGCTAATATCGTTTTGATTATCCTTAGACTCTTCCAAAACTTGCGCATCTCGCTCTACTAAAATAGTAGATACTTTCTTTCGCCTACCAGCTGAATCTACAGCAGTTAATTTTAGTCCTCTCGTAACAGCGCTAGAGCCAACAATCGGCACATTACCAATCAACTTCGTAAGCAAACCAAACACAGTATCCACATCGTCTTCGTCAATATGAACTTCAAAAATATCTTCCAAATCTGCGATTGACGTTCGAGCAGGCATTTTCCACACACCGTCACGTATTTCTTCTGGATCTGCATGCTGAGTGCGATCGTGCTCATCTTCCAACTCGCCAACAATTTGCTCAATAGCATCTTCAATAGTAACCAAGCCAGCAATACCGCCGTATTCGTCAACCACAACTGCCACATGCTGGCGAATTCGTTGCATTTCATGGAATAAATCGTCAACCGGCTTCGACTCCGGCACCAGCATAGGGTCTCGGCTAATTGTTTCAACTGCCCTAGAAGATGCTGCAGGATTAAACACAGTAGCGCGTACAGCATCCTTTAAATAAGCAACGCCTACTAAATCATCTACAGAATCTCCAATAACGGGAACTCGAGAAAATCCTGAGCGAGAGCATAATTTAAGGAAATTTTCCAGCGTTTCGTCACTTTTTACGCAAATCATATCGGTTCTAGGCACCATTATTTCGCGAGTCAAAGTATCTGAAAGCGTGAGCACATTGCGCATCATTTCCGAAACTTCCGGATCGAAATCATTCGCTTCAACAAGTCGGTCAATACTAGCCTTTGCTTGATCCAGCTGAATATCTTCCAAAGCTTCATCATCTGAAAGATCAACATGCTTTTTCCTAGAAGTGACGTCAACATCGCTAGCAATATGCACTAAAGGATTAATCGCAATAGCAATAGACACAATGCGAGAAAGTCGCATCAACTTTGCTACAGGTTGAGCCGCACCAACTGAACGTGGACGAACAAGAATAGAAATCACAGCTACAACTACTGAAACAACAACACCAATAATAAGAGTTACCCATAAAGGCGAGCCGAAAAATGCAGCTAAAGAAGCAAACAAAACTCCATCTAAAACGTTGCATAGAACACGCACAAAAGCACATGCTCCAGAAGTTATATAACGGTCAGCAATCAGCTTTTTTACGCGGTGGATTCTAGCAATTCGGCGCATACGCACTATGGCACTAGTTTCATCATCATGCGTTTGCGCTTCAATCATAAGATTATTTAAGCTTGCACGAGTAACTCTAGGCACTGCACCTTCTGCAGCAGCCATTGCAAGCGAAAGCCATACAAGCAGCATTGCCAGCATAAGCAATGCAGCTAAACCAATCCAGATATGCAACGGCAATTGCGGAACTGATATGCTAGAAAATATTTGCTTAATATATTCCATAATTATGCTCTTAATGCGCTTTAATGCTGTTTTTTATTTTTATTTTTGACGCTACTCGCTTCATGCTCAGCATCGTAACGCTCAAGCTCGTTTACTGCACCTTCTGGCAAAGTTGCATCATACAATTCTCCAGATCGAGCAGCGAAAAAAGTAAGCATTAGTTGACGTTGCAAACCAAACATTTGCTTTTCTTCTTCCGGAGTAGTGTGATCGTAGCCAAGCAAATGCAAAATACCATGAATAGTTAGCAACAACATTTCTTCCATAGTACTGTGCCCAGCTGCGAGCGCCTGCTGTTGAGCAACCCAAGGGCAAATCACCAAGTCTCCAAGCATTCCTTCAGAAACTTTTTCATCGCTTCCAGGAGTAAGCTCATCCATTGGGAAACTCATAACATCCGTTGGGCCTTCTAGGTTCATCCAACGTTCATGCAAACAAGCAATTGGCTCTGGATCAACAAAAGTAATCGATAAATCCGAATGCGTACTTACTTTCATTTGTTGAAGAACCCATATTCCAAGATCCGAGAAGATTTTAGCGTCAATATTCCACACTGTTTCATTCATGACTTCAATGCTCATGATTTATCCGTTATTCCTCTCAGTAGATTCTTTAGTACGTTCACGTTTTTTACGCTCAAGCATTGCATCGTAATTTTCGTACGCTTCCACAATACGACCAACCAAAGCATGACGCACAACGTCTTCTGCTTGCAAATGCACAAAAGCAATATCTTTAACTTCGCCCAAAATCTTCTCAATAGAAACAAGACCAGAACGCACAACTGCTAAATCAACTTGCGTACTATCTCCTGTAATCACCATGGTTGTATTAAAACCGAGTCGAGTTAGGAACATTTTTAATTGCTGAACAGTCGCATTTTGTGCTTCATCAAGGATAACAAAAGCATCGTTTAATGTGCGACCTCGCATATAAGCAAGAGGAGCAACTTCAACAACATTCTCGTCAAGATAGCGTTTTAATTGTGCAGATCCAAGCATGTCAGAAAGTGCATCATAGAGTGGGCGCAAATATGGATCAACTTTATCGTTTAAAGTACCAGGCAAGAATCCTAAGTTTTCGCCAGCTTCAACAGCAGGACGAGTAAGAACAATTCTGCGAACTCTTCCATCTTCCAATGCACGAACAGCTTTAGCAACTGCTAAATACGTTTTTCCGGTACCTGCAGGACCAATTCCAAACGTTACAATATTGCAATCCATTGCTTGCACGTACGCTGTTTGACCAGCAGTTTTTGCGCGAACAGGATTTCCTCCAGCAAACGTAATCACGCCTTTACTCATTCGAGCTCTTCTGCTCATAGCACGGCGATGCGCTTCTTCGTTAGAAGGCAACAGCTCACTTGAATCTCTTGAAAACTCATTTTCAGCACGCGAAACAGAATTATTAATTGCATACGACGAAGAAATAATACTATTTCCAAGCACTCCACCATCATGACCGATACGGTTTATACGCACATTGTGTTCATCGTTATGCAAAATATCACGCTCAAGCATGCGTCTTACTTCGTACGCATCCATAGGTTGTTCGTAAGCTGCATCAATCATGCGCCTAAACGCATACTCAGCTTTAGCTGCATCTTCATCTGCTCTAGCTGAACGAGCAACAATTTGAACATCTTTGCCTCGCACAGTAATATCTGCTTCTGGAAAAGCATGTTCTACTTCACGCAAACCAGCATCTGCAGCACCTAAAACTGCAACCGAGCTTAATTCGCTAGGAATTTGCACAAAACGCGTAGTACTTTTCGTCACGGTTTACAAGCTACCTTCTACAAGTTTTTCGCCAGTCAATACATGAGCATGAACATGAAACACTGTTTGACCAGCATCAATACCAGTATTAAATACGAGTCGATAATCACCGTTGAATTCATCATCAGCAATTTTTTGTGCGACACCAGCAATATGAGCCAAAGTTTCAGGAGCTTTACTAGCAAGCTCAGCAACATTCTTATAGTGATTGCGTGGCACAATCAGCACATGCACTTTTGCTTGCGGATTAATATCTTTAAAAGCAACTACCGAATCGTCTTCATAAACTCTGCTGCTCGGTATTTCCCCAGCAACAATTTTACAAAAAATGCAATCAGCATCAGTATTGTAAGTGATATCACTCATTGTTTCTCCCCTATTTGTTACTAAATGAAATCAACGCCAAAAGCCAAAAAGCAATCGACGCTCTTCTTATTATTTTACACAATTATGAGCACTTTTAGATACGATTTATGCGATTATTCGTAACGTCCTAAAGCGCGCGAAAGAAGAGAAAGAGCTACAGGACCTGCAGTAGATGCGCGAAGAATATTACTGCCTAAAACGCAGCTTTTAGCACCAGCATCAATAAACATTGACACTTCATCGTCACTAATACCGCCTTCTGGCCCAACCAAAACGTAAACAGTACGCTCTTTACCATCCTCCAAACAGCGCTCGCTAAGAGTATTTACTGCTTGTTCTATTTGATTCCAGCAATCAGTTGCGTCTTGATGCAATACAACTACGAGATTTCCGTAAACGCACGCACGTCTACATATTGCCACTATTTGCTTGCTTGAAACACATTCTTGAAGTTCAGGCATCCATGCTCGGCGAGATTGCTCTGTAGCAGACTGTAAAACCTGACTCCAACGCTTATCTGTGCGACCAGGTTTCCACTTTGCAATTGAACGATCCGCACACCAAGGGATTACTTCATCCACGCCAATTTGCGTAGCCATATCAATTGCTTGCTCATCGTGACCTGTTTTTGCCAAAGCTTGAACAAGCGCAAGTCTAGTCATGCGAGGAGCTTCCCTAGTAAATGCTTCTACACGAACCAAGCCGTTTTCGACATCCGTAACTTTTGCGTGAATGCGCAAGCCTTTGCCGTCAGAAAGTTGCAAAGCATCGCCTTCTGATAACCGCATTGCGGATATAGCGTGACGTTTTACTTGAGATGGAAGCGCAATCGTCCACCCTTCTTCGATTCCTTCTGCAAGCACAGGAGCATTATCGTGATCAGTATCAAGCAAAAATAAAGCGTCAGTCATAGTTCAAGCCTAACGTGAGGAGCAAGACAAACTTCAAAAACAGTAATCAAGCTACAAGTTTATATTACAATTCGTTTAATGTGGCGCGAGTTTCGTGGGATTTCTCTCCTCGCACGTCCCGTCCTTCAGTCGCTTTGGCTGTTAAAGGTTTTACTGTCTGCTTTGTTCTTTAAGGAATGTTGCTTCCTCAGTCCTCTTTTAGTGCTCGTAGAGAAATCCCCCAAACTCTGCGTGTTTAATCGTTAATAACCTCATTCAATCGCAGAGATTTTTCGATTTTTCTTCTTCGCTTGGCGAATCAGCAGCCTGCGGCTCTGACGTTCGCCGCGCTCAGTGCGAAAAATCTCAAATCTCTACCACACGAATATCCACGCGACTAAATAACGACGCAATCAGTTCTAGTTCTGTGCAAGTATTGTGGCAAACTAGAACAGTACGTATTGGAGGTTTGCAATGAGTAATGAGCTTGGTGATAACACTGCGCTTGTTACTTTGCGTATTTCACGCTTTACTCCATTTAATAAATCTGAAGATGATTCAAACAGTAAACAGACAGAGCACAAGCGCAGAGAAAGTCCTTTTGCGCGCAGAAAGCGCAGTAATCCTTTCGCAAAACTAGATTCTTCAGAAAATAACATAAATAATTCTTCAAAATCTAGTGAATCCAGAATATCTAGTGAATCCAGTGAATCTTCCGAATCTTACGAATCTTCTCCAAAACGAATTCAAGGTAAGCATTGGGTTCAAGATTACAGTTTACGCGTTCATTCTACTGACACTATTCTTGACTGTTTACTAGCTATTAAACGCACAATCGACCCAACTTTAGCTTTCCGATACTCATGCGGTCACGGCGTTTGCGGTTCTGACGCTGCAAACGTAAATGGCATGCCAACCTTACTATGCAGTGCAACTATTGGCGCAAACGCACGTCCTGAAAGCACAGATAGCGTGCAATCTCGAGGCTTTAGAAAAACTGGCACTGCTAGCAGCTCCTCGCAATCGGAAAAATCGCAAACTTTACAACAAAAATCTAAAGAGACTACCACTTTGCAAAATGGCACTTTTGGTGTTATTGAGCTTGCTCCACTTTCAGGATTTGCAGTTCAGCGAGATCTTATTTGCGATATTTCGCCTATGATTTCGCAAATAAAACGCTTAGAACCTTATTTGCAAGCATCTAACGTTTCTACGAGAAACACTGAAGGGAAACTCCAGCTTATTGAGTTTTTGCAACATCCTGAGGAACTTAAAAAATTTGAGCTTTTGAGCAATTGCATTATGTGCGGTGCTTGCGAAGGAATTTGCCCAATTTATGCAGGCGGAGAAGCCTTTATTGGGCCTGCAGCATTGGTTAATGCGGCTCGTTTTATTTACGATTCCAGAGACAACGCAACAGAGCATCGTCTTGATCTAATAGACAGCAGTGACGGTATTAGCGCATGCCAGTCAGTTAGAGCATGTTCAAGACAATGCCCTCGCGGAATTGATATTGGCGAAGAAATTTGGCAGCTTACAACGCTTGTAAACGAGCGCAAAAACTCTTAGATTATTCAATTCCAGATGCTATGCGCACTGCCTCTATTGGGTCGTCTGTGACAGCAAACAAGTGCGGATCTAATGAAGAAATAAAACCTCGTTGAGTTACTGTAGACTTCAGCCAGTCAATCAAACCATTCCAATACGAAGTACCGAAAAGAACAACAGGCACGCGCGCAACCTTATGAGTTTGCACTAAAGTCAAAGCTTCAAACATTTCATCCATCGTGCCAAAACCGCCAGGGCACACAATAATTCCAGAAGAATACTTCATAAACATTGTTTTACGCACAAAAAAATACCTAAATTGCATGCCAAGATTAATCCACTTATTCAAACCCTGCTCATGAGGAAGCTCAATCCCCAATCCTACAGACGTACCACCAGCTTCTGTAGCTCCACGGTTTGCAGCTTCCATAATTCCAGGACCGCCACCTGTAATAACAGCAAAACCGCGTTTTGCGAGCTCTGAACCCATAGTGCGAGCTAAAGAATACTCGGGATCGTTTTCTTTTATTCGAGCAGAGCCAAAAATACTAACAGCTTTACCTAACGATGCGAGCGCGTCAAAACCATCAACAAACTCAGCTTGAATACGTAGCGCACGCCACGGATCCGCGCTACGCCAATCCCATCTCTTATCTACTTCTACACCAACTCCAGAAACAAGCTGCTGATTGTTATCGTTACGAAGAAGCGTTTCTGTAGTGCTCTCCTTAGGAATCATAGAACCGCGCATTACAACAGAACCACGATGATACGTGTTATTCCAAGGTGGAACATCTACTGAAAAATCTTCTTTACTATCAGACATGACTTCTCCTAGAAATTTACTTTCAAATATTTTGAAAATAATAATTAAAAACTAGTCTTCAACTTCATCTAATTCTTCTTCCATATGCTTTGCTTGCATAGAAAGTAAGAAGCCAGAAACTCCTGCAGCAACAATAGAAGCAACAAGAACACCAAAACGTGCTTCAGCAGACAAATCTGCATCAGAATACGCAAGCGAAGCAATAAGAAGGGAAACAGTGAAACCAATTCCACACGCACATGCTGTTGGTATTAAATCTGCTACGCGAAGACCATCAGGAACTTTCAAACCTAGAACACGCTTTGATATCCAAGCAGTTACCATAATTCCAACAGGTTTACCAATAACAAGAGCAATAGTGATAGCGATCAAAATTGGCGAGAAGAACAGCTCCCAAGTCAATGTTTCAAAATGCACTCCTGTAGCGAAAAGAGCGAAAATTGGAAGAGCCAATAGTGCAGAAACAGGCTGAATTTTTTCGCGATAGCGTTCAGCACGAAGCGTTTTTTCGCCATGAACTAAATGCGCTGGAGTTAGCAAACCAACCATTACTCCAGCTAAAGTTGGATGCACGCCAGCTTCATACATCATAACCCAAGCCATAATTCCTACTATTGCAACCAACGGCCATGGAACGCGCTTCAAACGCACTAAAGTAGTCCAAACTAAACCGCAAGCAATTACTCCAGCAAACCAATACCATGCGTTAAGAGAAGAGAAGAACACAGCAATAAGTGCTATTCCAAGCAAATCGTCTACTGTAGCAAGAGTCATAAGAAATGCGCGCAAAGCGTGTGGCAAAGTTTTTGCAAATAAAGCAAGAACAGCAAGAGAGAAAGCTATATCTGTTGCCGTAGGTATTGCCCACCCGTCACGAACCATATCGAGTGAAGGTAAAGCGCCAGAAGTAAGACGCATAATCTCCTGTCCAGCATGCAATTCAGAAAATACAGTTACTGTAGCAACAAACAGCAAAGGAGGCACAACCATTCCACCAACAGCGCAAATCATTGGCATTGCAGCTGCTCGAGGGTCAGAAAGCGAGCCAGCAATAAGTTCGTGTTTTAAATCTAAGCCAACTGACAGGAAGAAAATAGTTAGCACGCCGTCTTGCACCCAGTGACCAATTGACATATGTATATTCGTCCACGGAATTCCTACATGAGTATGCGAGACAGCTTCAAATATTGGCGCTGTTAAAGGAATGTTTGCAAGCAATAAGCCGCTAAGAGCGAAACCAAGCATAATTAAACCAGAAATTCTCTCATTATTTGCAATATTGCAAGCTATTCTCCAACTGCGTCGTATCATATTGTAAATATTTCCTCCACTAAATGCATTTATAGCGTTTATACGTTTATATAACGTTTATAACGTTTTATAGTGCAAAATATGTGATTCGCACTTTCAAGTATAACTGAGAGGCATAAACCGAGCGAGTTGCATACGAATAAAAAAAAAACGCGGAGCAAAAGCTTCGCGTTTTGTTTGTGCGCCAGACAGGATTCGAACCTGCAACCTTCTGATCCGTAGTCAGATGCTCTAATCCGTTGGGCTACTGGCGCATGTTTCCAGCCTCAAGAACCATGTCCTTGTTTCCGGCAACTTGACTAATATACAACCATCTGCACTAAAACACAAACCCCGGCGTGTCGACCGGGGTTTGTTGTTAAGAAATGCAAGAATCGATAAATTCTCACTACTTTGTAAAGATTGAATTATGATCTGCGCTCAAGCACTTCGTCAACCATTCCATAAGCTTTAGCTTCTGGAGCAGTCAAAATAGTATCCACTTCAATATCTTTACGGATGCGCTCAATATCTTGACCAGTATGCTTTGCAAGAGTTGATTCTAACCAAGAACGCAAACGCAACATTTCCTTAGCTTGAAGCTCAATTTCAGTAGCTTTACCAAAATCTTGACCCATTGCAGGCTGATGAATAAGCACACGCGCATTTGGCAAAATCATGCGCTTACCAGCAGCTCCAGCAGCAAGAATAATAGCAGCAGCAGAAGCAGCTTGACCTAAGCAAACAGTTTGAACATCTGGATTAATGTATTGCATTGTGTCATAAATCGCAGTCATAGCAGTCATCGAACCACCAGGTGAATTAATGTACATCATCACATCGCGATCAGAATCCATGCTTTCTAAAACAAGCAACTGAGCCATAATGTCGTCAGCAGAAGTGTCATCTACTTGCACACCCATGAAAATAATGCGATCTTCAAACAGCTTAGTGTAAGGATCTTGCGTTTTCATGCCGTATGGAGTTTGCTCGCCAAATTGAGGCAACACGTAACGATTAGCAATGCGCTGAGCAGAAGTAACACCGCCAAAACCAGCTAAACGCTCGGCACGCGCAACAAACTTTGCTTCTTCACTTGCCATAATTACTCCTCACCGCGCATAGAAGCAGGAGTGGTCACAATTTTATCTACGAAACCATACTCCAAAGCTTGCTGAGCTGTAAACCAGTGATCATATTCGTTATCTCGGTAAATTTCCTCTACCGTATGACCAGTCTGCTTTGCAGTCAATTCAGAAAGCGTTTTTTTCATATCCATAATAAGCTCTGCGTTAATTCGCACATCCGTAGCAGTGCCACCGACACCGCCAGAAGGTTGATGCATAAGCACACGAGCATGCGAGGTAATATAACGCTTACCAGGAGTGCCAGAACTAAGCAAGAACTGACCCATAGATGCAGCCATGCCGACAGCAATAGTCGCAACATCCGGCTCAATTAATTGCATAGTATCGTAAATTGCCATACCAGCAGTAATTGAACCTCCAGGCGAATTAATATACAGCCAAATATCCTTCTTAGGATCTTCAGCAGCAAGCATTAACATTTGTGCGCAAATAACATTAGCATTCTCGTCTTTTACTTCAGATCCCAACCAAATAATGCGATCTTTTAGCAACCGATTAAAAATAGGATCGGTTAATGTAGGCGCTTCAGCCTGTTCCATCACAGGAGAAGCTGTAAAAAGTTCAGTCACTATATCTCCTTGTTATCACGTAATTATTTCTACACTACATTGTGCGCATGACCGCATAGAAAATATTGCGAATATTATTTGAATTGAATATTTTCACCAAATTTCTAAAATTTCATCCACATCGACACATGTAATTTTTACTTATTATCTCATGTTAGTATGCATTATTTAGTATATTTTTATTGGATCATCAATTCATTATAAGGAGTAATTATGGATCCTAACCAATTGTCAGACAACAACTACCCTCCTGCTCCGATGCCAAATAACGAGTATCCAAATAATGGTTACCAAAATAATACATACCCAAATAATGTAAATCCAAACAATGGGTACCAAAACAATGGCTATGAAAACAACGGATACCAAAATAATGGATATCAAAACAATGGATATCAAAACAACGGGTACCAAAACAATGGTTATGAAAACAATGGATACCAAAACAACGGGTACCAAAACAATAATTACCCTAATAATGTAAATCCAAACAATGGTTATCAACCAAACGTATATCAAAATAATCAACAACCAGTAAACAACTACCCAGCAAACGCTTATCCAAATCCAACAAACAAAATCGCTCATAAGTCAAAATTCATTTGGCTTATTTCTGTCATAGTTGTAGCAGTAGTTGCAGTAGGCGGATACGTAATTTTGACTAATCTTAAACCGAATTACAATTGCTCTGCACCAAGAAGCGCAAATATTGAAGAATACGTACACTGCCATCCAGCGGAAATTGAAAAAGTAACTAGTGCATTAGCCAATAACGGCTCACCATTCAACGTAACGTTTGACGCTAAGGGCGATCAGCTCAATATAAACGCAAAGTCAAAAAGACACCTATCTGATTGGGAAATTTCAACATTAAGGAATGGAATACAATCGTACGGCGATAGCTTATCGAGCATGATGTCACAATCAGCAAAGGATGATGTGAAAGAAAAAGTTATTGCACCAGTACGAGTGCATTTAATCTTCTCAAACGATGATGGAACTTTTATAACAGATAAAGAATTTAGTTATAATAATTAATTAAAAAGTAACTAAAATAACCAACATAACTAAAAAATATTTACTGATAATAAATGCGTCTTTGCTAATACTGAACTAGCATAGGCGCATTTATTTTGCACATATTGTATTTTCCATACTAAAAATTCAAACATTATTTGCGCATAAAAATTTTTGGTATTATCGCTATGCTTCTAGATACAGCACAAGAAACAGCCATTGGAATAATCATAATCATAGGCACATTCACTAATTGCGCTACCAAAAAAAGCGCAAACCACAATGACTTTCGGCTTGCAGTTAATAGACTTGCAGCGCCAAAAATAGCAGCTATTATCAATAATTTTGGCTGACTTGATAACATGCTACCAACAAACGGAATGTTCATACTTATAAAACCTATAATCAGTCCTACGCAAGCTCCAGACGACATACTCGGCTGAAGCACACCGCCACTTGCGCCAGCTCGAAGAGTACAACTTGTTAAAATTATTTTTGCAACAAATAGTAGAAGCAAAGTTATCAAAGAGTTTTTGTCAATTGCAATACTTGTTTTTGCAATATTATATGCGTATTGTGCTAAAGCTCTGCCATTTCCCATAATTGCTGGATTCCACGATGCAACTAATCCTGTTACTAAGCCCATTAGCGGCAAAAAATATAAGATTTGATAATTGTGAGCACACTTAGAGCGAGCCCAATGAATCATCTTATGGAAAAGAGTGCCAACAATACCGCAAGCAATGCCAACTATAATTGCAAGCATCAACACACTCGTGTTGACAATATGGATGTCATCAAGACGTGGCAAACAATAGTAAGGTTCATCACCAAGCACAAAAATAGTAGTTAATGATGCAATTTCACTTATAAATAACGCAATAGCAAAAATACCAAATTTTTGTATAAGCCAATACCATTTCAAACGCTTTAAAGAAGATTTCGATTCGTGTGCAAAATGTGGAATTGCAACCAAACCTAATGTCATAATCGCACCTGCTATTGGAGTGCGATAAACTCCAGCTAAACCAGCACCAGCAGCACTTGCAACCAAAACGCGAGCTTGAAATTCACTAACTCGAATAAAGCGAAGTAACTTCTGAGTAAGCATTGCAGCCAATTCTCGAGGCGCAACTTCCCTACCTAAACTTGCGCCAGAAGCAACTATAAAAATTTGTAAACATACATGGATAATCGTCGTATGCCATGGCATCGATTGACCACGAACAGCATGAGCTATATCGACAATACGATTAGAAGATTTTGTCCATAACCACATCCAAATAATTGCAGCAACAGACATCACAATTAATACAACAGCAACGTAGTGCAATATTGGCAATCCAACTGGCGAAGGTTTAAGAGCAGATTCTGAAAATCCGAACATTACGTTTTGCACAGCATGTAGTAACAGAGTTAATAATATTGCACCAAACCCAGCCATAACTGCAACAAAAAAAGCAATAAGGCTTAATCGTAAACATGTAAAAACGTAGCTCAAACACTTACTAGGTTTTTTACTGCCTACTATTTGCAAATTGCGTTTTTCCATTAGCAGCAGCCTTCCTTATGTTATTTGTTTTTAATTTTATTTGTTTTTCACTTTCTTTAAAGTATAACAACAACACAAAAACCCAGAGCAAAAGCCCTGGGTTTTTAGCAAACATGAGAAAGTATAAACTTTTTCTTGTTTGAAAAATACTACTTAGAAAGTTCGTCAGCAACTTCTGCAGCAGCAGAAGCAGCCTTCACGCTTTCGTCTTCGTCATCATCCTCAGACAAGAATGCACTCAAGTCAAGAGCTTCTCCACCGGAAACGAACTTTACAGCACGCATACCAGCAAGCAAGCCCTTAGAGCGAGCAACTTCCTGTACAGCAGAACCAAGCTGACCGTTGTTAACGATTGCGTTAATGAACTGGTTTGGATCCATGCCGTACTGCTGAGCAACAGAAACCAAGAAGTTGGTGACGTCAGCCTGGGAAACAGTCACGTCCATCTGTTCAGCCAAAGCATCAAGAACCATCTGGTCGCGAAGTTCCTTCTCAGCAGCCTGCTGAGCTTCGTCCTTCTGCTTCTTGGTAGCTTTTTCAGGATCAGGGGTCATGCCCTTCAAATGCTCTGAAACAGCCTTATCCAAAACGCCCTTTGGTACAGGAATTTCAACTTCTTCTTGAAGCTTAACAAGGAATGCGTCACGAGCATTAGTTGCCTGACGACCTTCAGCAGCCTGCTCGCAAGCCTTGCGAATATCTGCCTTCAAATCCTTCAAAGTATCAAACTCGGAAGCTTCCTGAGCAAAATCATCATCAAGCTCTGGCAATTCCTGAGTCTTTACGGAATTAACCTTAACCTTGATCTGAGCCTTCTCGCCCTTGTGCTTGCCGGACTCGAGAGTACCTTCAAAGGTGGTTTCTTCACCGGCAGAAAGGCTATCCAAAGCCTCATCCAAACCGTCAAGCAACACACCGGAACCGATTTCGTAGCTTACGCCCTCTTGTGCATCAACTACTTCGTCATCGATACGAGCTTCCAAATCAATGTTAGTGTAATCACCCTTAGCTGCAGGACGGTCAACACCAACCAAAGTAGCAAAACGCTGACGGAGGCTTTCCAAGCGCTCCTTAACATCCTTGTCGGAAACCTTTGGCTTCTCAACTTCAATCTCAACGCCCTTGAACTTGTTCAACTTGAAATCTGGACGACGCTCAACTGTTGCTACAAACTTAAGACTTGCATCTGCATCAGTCGACGTTGGAACTTCCTGAACGTCAAATTCTGGCTGATCCATTGGGCGAATCTTCTTTTCTTCCAAAGCCTTGGAATAAAGCTCTGGTACAGCGGAATTTACGGCTTCGCCGGCAACAGCTGCGAAACCGACGCGCTGATCTACAATCTTGCCTGGCACATGTCCCTTACGGAAACCTGGCACGTTAATTTGCTTAGCAATCTCCTTACGAGCTTCTTCCAAGAATGGTTTGAAGTCTTCGAGATCTGCGGTAATGGTGAGCTTAACTTTAGTTGGCTCAAGATTCCTGACGCTGATTTTCACGCTTGCGCTCCTGAAATTACGTTTTTTCTAGCTTCTGCCGTATGGCACAACCGTTACATGATAGCGCGAGTTACGGACTCAGCTACCAATCGGGTTTGCCATTCGCGAGCACCATGCTCACTTAGGAATGTTTTAACATCAATATCTTGCGCATCATCATGCCAGCAAAGATTACGAATAATCTGTGGTTTGATAATAATTTCTGCAGGAGTATGAGTGTATTCAGAAATTTGATTTAACTCAGCTTTTACTCTTTGTAAACGCTCGTAACGCTTAGGATGATGTTCTCGCCAATATTTCATAGATCTAGGAGCGCTTTGGGAATCTTGCATATCCTGTAAATACTGCGAATCTGATGAATCATGGCAATCTTGACAATCGTTAGAACCTTGCGACTCGTCAGTATCTGTTGACTTAAGTACGCTAGTTTTACGAGATTCGCGCGAATTAAGTTGAATAGCTCCATTCGGCAGTACTGGGTGCACATCATCCATAGCTGTTTCACCAGATTTAGCGCGCAAAATAGCATTCTCTATAACGTTTTTCCAAATAGATGGTCTAATTTTGCGCTGAATTGGAGCGTAACGCTCGAACATTTTGTCTTGCTCACTGCCAGTGTGAATTCGCACTCGTTCATTCAAAGAACGAATAGCACGAAACGCACGCGCATTACTAGGTTTACGCTTACCAGCTTCAATAATTGCAGCGTCAGAAAGTAGCAGAGTTGGCGCAATATCGTATTCACGCGCTAAAGCATCTCGCTTTTGCCACAATGCTTTAGCAATAACTAGACCAACACGATCGTGCATAAGCACACTTATATGCGATATTTTAAGCCATGGACGTGGATGCGGAGCTTTCTTTTGTGCACCCTTATTAAGTAAGTGTTTAAATTCTTCTTCCGCCCAGGAAAGCTTACCTTGCTTTTTTAGCTCGCTGCGCATTACTTCTTCTAGCTCAATTAGTAATTCAACGTCTAAAGCCGCGTAATTTCGCCAATCCCTAGGAAGTGGGCGGTAAGACCAGTCCGCTGCAGAATGTTCTTTTGCGAGCGTCAAACCCAAATAATATTCAGTTACAGAGCTTAAACCGAAGCGCTTTCTACCAAGTAATTTAGCAGCTATCTCGGTATCAAATAAAGCACGCGGGCGCAAACCAATATCGAAAAATCCTGGCAAATCTTGCATCGAATCGTGAATAATCCAAGGCGCATCCCCTACTGCCTTGTTAAATTCGTTCCAATCAGCTCCAAGCTTTGTAAGTTCTATTGGATCTAATAATCCAATTCCTGCACCTTTTCGTTTAAACTGAATCAACCAATCTTCATGACTGTAACGAAAACCGGAAGCTCGCTCGGCATCTGCAGCCAAAGGACCGGAACCTGCTGCCAACAAGCTGCAATAATCTTTATATGCTTCAAGCGCATCAATGACTTCTGGAACTCCTTCTCTAGGCTCTTTTAAAAGCTTTGGTTCCTCGTTCAAGTACGCCTCCCAACTGCACGCTTTAGCCAAATTCTTACGCTTTTTGCAAAATATTCTGTACTTTTTGCAAAATATCCGTAAAAAAATATTTAAGCCGTGTTATAGATTATGCATCTTTAACACGGCTTCAACTTTCGCACACAACTACGACTATTCAAAAATAAGTAATCAATTAAATAATCAATTAAATAATCAATCTGTTTTATTGTTTGCTATTTCGCCATTTATGTGATTAACAAGTTTAGTTTTAAGGAATCTTGTAAGAGTAAATGCGACTGCCGAAACTAAAACTGTTGGAATAACGTAGAGAGCATGTAAACCTAAATCTCTTATTGGGAAAGTGGCAAGTTCTGTAGCAATAGTTATAGCAATAGATATTATCGGCATTTCAATAAGAGGTTTTTCATCGAAAGCTGCAATGATATTTATCGGCAACAAAATTATCGGCAAAACAATTAAAATAATAATCGCTGTACCAAAGCCAAACTGATCGTTACACCTTGCAAAAATAGCTAACGCTAATGCAAAAGCTAATGCAATCCAACAACCTATTCTGCGCTTCATTGCGTATCCTTTCTCTAAAAAAGAGTATTTGCATAATTATACAAAATCCTTCAAAAAAAAACAATACGATACGCAAAGATTACCTAAATTACAGTTACATTTTTGACGCAGTCTAAACGCAATCTAAACGCAATCTAGTACACAACAAAACCGTGGTCTTTAAACTGGTTTACAACTCGCTCTTTTAGTGCTCTAGAAGGCCCTTTTTGATTCTCAAGAGGGTACGGAATCCTAAGCTCATGCCACTTTGGGCGGCCTAGTTGATGGAATCCAAGCACGTCAATATGCTCAACAGCGTCGCCAAACGAATCGCAAATCTCAGCAACTTTTTCAACATTTTCTTCGCTGGAAGTCAAATCTGGAACAAGCACAAAACGCACCCAAATCTTCTTACCAGCCTTCGCCAAGCGCTGACCAAAGTCAATAGTTGGCTGGAGCAAGCCGCCAGTTACTTTTTTATACGTTTCTTCAGTGCCGGATTTAACGTCTAGCAAGCAAAGATCAATGTCGTCAATCATTTCGTCCGTGTAATTGCGATTCAAAAAGCCGGAAGTATCCAAGCAAGTATGCACGCCCATCTCTTTTGCAGCACGAAAGACTCTAGATACAAAAGCTGGTTGCATCATGGATTCGCCGCCAGAAAAAGTAATCCCACCGCCTGTTGCTTTAAAAAGACTCTGATAGCGGTCAACTTTTTTAATCATCGCATCTAAGTAGACTGGCTTGCCATCGCGCATTTTCCAAGTATCAGGATTTTGGCAATACTGACAACGAAGTGGGCAGCCACTCATAAATACAGTCATACGAGTTCCAGGACCGTCAACAGAAGTGTTAATATCCCACGAATGCACAAACCCAATATCGCCAGTTTTAAGAGCTACCAAGCGATCTTTTCTGTCCAGCCCAATTGGCGACTCAAATCCAGAAAGACCACCCATTAAAGTTTGGCGAGCATACTCTTTTGACTCCTTCAACATATGCTGAGTTGTGGTACGAAACGCTGTGTTTTCAGCCATCTAACTGCCCTCCAAACTATTTATAAATAAATAATAAATAATATACGCAATTAACAAAAGCCGGGAGCGAAACTAGCCTCGCTCCCGGCGGTGTTTAGCAATCTACCAAATCAGTCAGTAACTGAACCCTGGTGGAATGTACGAGAAATAACGTCGAGCTGCTGCTCCTTAGTGAGCTTTACAAAGTTCACTGCGTAGCCGGAAACTCGAACCGTCAAATGCGGATACTTTTCTGGGTGCTCAACAGCGTCCTCAAGCTGTTCCTTACGCAACACGTTGATGTTTGCGTGGTACAAGCCGTGACCGTTGCCAGCGTCCAAAATGCCAACCAAGTTGCTGATGCGCTCGTCTTCGTCACGACCCAAACCGTCAGGAGTAATAGTGTTCGTAAGCGAAATGCCGTCGAGAGCATCGTCGTAATCAATCTTTCCAACGGAGAACATCGAAGGAAGCATGCCGTGCGAATCCATGCCGTTTTCTGGGTTTGCGCCTGGAGCGTACGGAGTACCCTTCTTGTGACCGGATGGGAAGGAACCAGTGTTCTTGCCATACTCAACGTTAGAAGTAATAGTCAAGATGGACTGAGTTGGAACAGCGTTACGGTACACAGGCAAACGCTTTACCTGACCCATAACAGTGCTTACAACCCACTTAGCTAAATCGTCTGCACGATCGTCGTCGTTACCGTAAACTGGGAATTCGCCAACAGTCTTGTAGCCAACGATTAAGTCGTCGTCGCCGCCCTCGATGTACTCGTACTCGTGACCTTCAGTGGTCTTAGCATCCTTGTTGTAGATTGGGTAAACCTTTGCATACTTCAAAGCAGCCAAGGAATCTGCAGCAATAGACAAGCCGGACATGCCGCAACCAAGCGTACGGTAGACTTCCCTATCATGCAAAGCCATTTCAATGGACTCGTAAGCGTACTTATCGTGCATGTAGTGGATGATATTCAAAGCCTCAATATAAGTCTCGGAAAGCCATTCCAAAGCCTTCTCGTAGTTAGCCTTAACCTTCTCGTAGTCGAGAGTGCCGTCAGCTTCTGGCTTGATTGGGTCAATAACACCCTTATCGATAACCTGCATGCCGGTCATCTCGTCGCGACCGCCGTTAATAGCGTAAAGCAAAGCCTTTGCAGAGTTCACGCGAGCAGCAAAGAACTGCATTTGCTTACCGACGCGCATTGGAGAAACGCAGCAAGCAATGGCAGCATCGTCACCCCAGTGCTCACGAATGTCTTTATCGGACTCGTACTGGATTGCAGAAGTGTCGATAGAAATTCGTGCGCAGAAACGCTTATAAGCTTCTGGAAGCTTTGGATCCCAGAAAATAGTGATGTTTGGCTCAGGACCAGGTCCCAAATGCTCAAGAGTTAAAGTGTTGAGCAAACGGAACGAAGTCTTGGTTACGAAAGTGCGGCCATCCTCGCTGAAGCCTGCATCGGACCAAGTTGCCCAGTAAGGATCACCAGAGAAGATTGCGTCGTAATCCTTAGTACGCAAGAAGCGCACAATACGAAGCTTCATAACAAGAGCGTCAATAATTTCCTGAGCGTCGGTTTCGTTAATTAAACCGGCCTTCAAATCGCGCTCAAAGTAGCAATCGAAGAATGCGGAAACGCGACCGAAGCTCATTGCAGCGCCATCCTGGCTCTTAACAGAAGCAAGATAGCCCATGTAAGTCCACTGAACAGCTTCCTTAGCGGTCTTAGCTGGACGAGTCAAATCCAAACCGTACTCGTTACCCAAGTTAATAAGCTGCTTCAAAGCCTTAATCTGCTCGTCATGCTCTTCGCGGAAGCGAATCCAATGCTCAATTTCGGTCTCGGTAAAATCGTTACGGTATGGAATCGAATCCTTATCGCGCTTCTTGAACTCAATAAGCATGTTCACGCCGTAAAGAGCCACACGACGATAATCGCCAATAATACGACCGCGACCGTAAGCATCTGGCAAACCGGTCAAAATCTTGTTGTGGCGAGCAATCTTAATATTCTTGGTGTAAACGCCAAACACGCCATCGTTATGAGTCTTGCGGTAAACGGTGAAGATCTTCTTGATTTGAGGATCTACTTCCTTGCCAGCTTCTTTAATAGCTTGCTCAACCATGCGCCAACCGCCATTTGGCATCATAGCGCGCTTGCAAGGCTCATCAGTTTGCAAACCGACGATTACGTTATCTACTTCTGGGCTTTCAATGTAGCCTGCTGGCATTGCGTCGATGCCTGCTGGGATATGAGTTTCAACATCATAAACACGACGTTCACGTTCAACAGCCAAGTAGTTGTCGTCGAGATACTTCCACATGTGCTTCGTTTTTTCAGTGGCATTTGCCAAGAAGCTTTCGTCACCTTCATATGGCGTATAGTTCTTTATTATAAAGTCGCGTACGTCAATGTCTTTCTTCCAATTGCCGTCAGTAAAACCATTCCACGCTTCGGTACGAAGATCCTCTTCACTGAGAACTGGCGCATCAACTGATGTCATGTTTAGACTCCTTTTGTACCCGCAACGCATCTTCACGCTGCCTTAATATCAATGTTAAAGCATAGGTAAACGCATACACGAGCAGTTTTGCAAAAAATCTAGTGAAATATATCACATTTATTCACGAAAAGCTGTGGTAACAGGCATTCTGCGATCCCTGCCAAAAGCAATAGCGCTTACTTTTGGACCAAGCGGATACTGCCTGCGCTTCCATTCTGCGCGATCAACTAAACGCATAACCGTGTCAACAGTATGCTCGTCAAAACCATCTTTAAGCAAATCCGCTCTACCATGAGCAAGCTCAATATGAGCCTCTAAAACGCGATCAAGCAAATCGTACTCAGGCAAAGAATCAGAATCCTTTTGCCCTGGACGCAACTCTGCACTCGGAGGCTTAATAATAGAATTAACAGGAATAAGCACACCATCTTGCGGAGCTTTAGCTTTCGTAGCTTCTGTTTGCTCAGAATCTTCATATCCAACAATTGACAGCATACCAATGCCTACTCCAGCATTTGCAGCGCGATTCCTCCAACGAGAAAGTGCCCAAACGCGCGTCTTAAACAAATCCTTAATAGGAGCATACCCTCCTACCGCATCGCCATAGATAGTAGAATATCCGCAAGCAAGCTCCGATTTATTACCAGTTGCGAGCGCCAAAACACCGCGCGAATTCGAGTAAGCCATTACGATTACGCCACGAACGCGAGCTTGCAAGTTTTCTGCAGCAACACCTTCTAATGAAAGTTGCGATTGGAAAGCTTTAAAAAGCGGTTCAATTGGTTGCACATCATAATGAGCACCAATTCGCTCTGCTAAATCGCGCGCATCGTCTTTAGAACCGTCCGAAGAGTACATGCTTGGCATAGAAATGCCATACACATTTTCTCCACCGCAAGCATCGGCAGCCATAGTAGCTACTAAAGCAGAATCAATTCCTCCCGAAAGTCCTAAGCACACACCCTTAAAACCATTCTTACGCATGTAATCTCTAAGACCTACAACACACGCACAATACACTTCTTCGTCTGCGTCAAGTTTTGGAGCAATGCTTGAAACTTTCTGTTTTTTAAGCGAGTTATCAAAATCAACAAACGACAAATCTTCGTCAAACATTGCCGAGCGTTCAAGCAAAGTTCCGTCAGAATCAACAACAAAACTTCCACCGTCAAAAACCAAATCATCTTGACCGCCAACCTGGTTCACATATACGACTGGCGCATTTACTTCAACAGCGCGCTTTTGAGCCAAACTCAAGCGCACATGAGTTTTACCTTCCTCATATGGAGAACCATTCATAGTTATTAGCGCATCGATACCAAGTTTTGCCAAACGCGCAACAGGACCGCCGTCTTGCCAAATATCTTCGCAAATAGCAAAACCTAGACGCATCCCATCTACTTCCAGCAGCTCACACTTATTGCCAGAAGAGAAAATACGAAACTCGTCAAAAACACCATAGTTTGGCAAGAAATGCTTGTCGTATTGCAACACAGATTTACCTTCATGCAAAACGAGAAGTCTGTTTCGAGGCTTTCCAGCAGATTCATCAAAGCCAACAGTTCCAACTACTACGTAAAGCTCCCCTAAGCCTTCTTCCGCAAGTTTTGATGCAAGCAAGTCTGCAGCTTTTTGTGCAGCTGTGCGGAAAGTTGCACGCAAGGCGAGGTCTTCAATAGGATACCCAGTCAAAGTCATCTCAGGAAATACAACCATGCGAGCACCCGACTGCTTTGCGCGCGCAGCATACTTCAAAACTTTTTCAACGTTGCTATCAATATTTCCAACGCAGGTATCTATCTGCGCTAACGCCAATCGCAAAAAACTCATACATTACAGTCTAGTAGATAGCTTCATTGCAAGTAAGCGACGTGTTGAAAAACTTATTTTTTCTCTTCTCACACTGCAAGTATGCGAATTATTAACACGTCATAAATAATACTAATAAGCAAAGTGTAGAATTATTGATTTTTCTCGCCTATATTGATAATTCGTTACTCGCGAAGGGGATTTAACTTTAAACGAATTTCACCGAACAAGGAGCAGGAAATATGCGAAAAATTAAAGTTATTGCATCAATTACAGCACTGGCAGCATTAGCGACTTTCACTTTAAGTGGCTGCGGTAGCTCAAAAGCAGGCGCAAAGGATGACAAGACCATTACTGTTGCTGCTTCGCCTACTCCGCATTCTGAAATCTTAAATAAAGTTGTAAAGCCAATCTTGCAAAAAGAAGGCTACAAGCTAGTAGTAAAGGAATTTACTGACTACGTGCAGCCAAATACAGCTACTGAAGAAGGCGAAGTTGACGCAAACTACTATCAGCATTTGCCTTATCTTGACAACTTTAATAAGGAAAAGGGAACTCACCTTGTTTCAGTAGGTGGAATTCATTTTGAACCATTTGGATTGTATCCAGGAAAAACCAAGACGATTAAAGCATTAGCAGATGGAGCAACTGTTGCAGTTCCAAATGATCCTACTAATGAAGCTCGCGCATTGCTTCTTTTGCAAGATGCCGGATTGATTAAGTTGAAGAATCCAAAAGATATTAACGCTACCATAAAAGATATTACTGAGAATCCTAAGAATTTGAAGTTTAAAGAGCTTGAAGCAGCAACAGTTCCTACTGCTATTAAGGATGTGGATCTTGCTGCCATGAACGGCAATTACGCTATTCAAGCTGGTTTTAACCCAACTAAAGACCCACTTACTTCAGAAAAAGTTGGAGGAATTGCGGCTAAAACTTATGAAAATATTATTGTAGTAAAGAAAGGCTCTGAAAAGTTTGCAAAAATCAAAGCCTTACTCAAAGCTTTGAAAACAAGCGAAGTGCGCGACTATATTACCAAAACTTACAAAGGCGCTGTGCTTCCTGTTTTCTAAATAATACTCACAATGTAGCCACCTAATGCCGCATGTGTATGCTTCGTGTATGCTTTGCGGCATTATTTTATAAGCGTGTAATATACGTAATGTGCGTGCTAGTTAATAATCTAGTTAATGACGCTAGTTAGTAACTCTAGTTAGTAACTCTAGTTAGTAACGAAGTATATTTCACACAGAAAGCAATAATCTGTTAAGGAAAAGCATGATTCAGATCGAACATCTTCACAAAAGCTACGGCAAAGGTAGCAAAGCGAATGAAGCATTACACGACATTAATCTGACTATTGAATCGGGAGAAGTATTCGGAATCCTTGGTTCTTCTGGTGCAGGAAAGTCTTCGCTAGTTCGTTGCATGAATCTGCTTGAGCGACCAACTTCTGGCAAAATTATTATTGACGGAAATGATATTAGCGAAGTAAAAGATAAAGAACTTGCAAAAGTACGCACTAATATTGGCATGATTTTCCAGAATTTTAGCCTTTTCCAGCAGCGTACAGTATTGCGAAACGTCACTTTCCCATTAGAGTTAAATCACACTGCAAAAAAGGAACGAGAAGAACGCGCAAACTACTTGCTTGACTTAGTTGGTTTAAAAGATTTTGCAAACCGCTACCCTAGCCAGCTTTCAGGCGGACAACAGCAGCGCGTAGCAATTGCGCGCGCATTGGCGAATAATCCGTCGATTATGCTTTGCGACGAAGCAACAAGCGCACTTGACTCCACAACTACTGCGCAAATCCTTGATTTATTGAGCCGAATTAACCGCGAACTCAACGTAACGCTTGTTATTATTACGCATTCGCTGGCTGTAGCACGAAATATTTGCGACCGAGTTGCAATGATCGATAGCGGACGCATTGTGGAATTAGGTGACACGGATACGCTTTTTGCAAATCCACAAAGCGATATTTTGCGAACACTTATTGCAGATGAAAAACAAGAAAATCATCGCGCTAAAATTACAAGCACGATTGCAAACGAAGCAACAAACGCGCTTACCAATGAGGTGAAATAACAATGTTAGAAGCTGCTACACAATTTTTTAACGACTACGGCGACTTACTTATTGAAGGCGTGCAAGACACACTCGTTATGACGTCAGTTGCAACACTTTTTGCATACCTTATTGGACTTCCAGTTGGCGTACTTCTCATTACATCAAACAAAAAAGGCATTTGCCCTAACGCGCCAATTAACGCAGTTCTAGGATGGATTGTTAACATCGTGCGTTCTGTGCCGTTTATTATTTTATTAGTTGCAATAATTCCTTTTACTCGTCTCATAGTTGGCACTTCTTTGGGAGTTCCTGGAGCTATTGTGCCTCTAGTAATTACGGCTGCACCATTCGTTGCTAGAGTAGTTGAACAATCTTTAGCCGAAGTTGACGGAAGCTTAATCGAAGCAGCACAAAGCTTTGGAGCAAGCAAATTGCAAATTGTTTGCAAAGTATTGCTGTGGGAAGCTTTACCTTCACTAATTCGCGGAGCTGCACTTACGTTTATTACGCTTTTTGGATTCTCAGCAATGGCTGGAACAGTTGGCGCAGGCGGACTCGGAGATATTGCAATACGATACGGATACCAGCGTTATCAATACGATGTGATGACAGTGGCTGTTATTCTTTGCATTATCCTCGTACAGATTGTGCAAAGCTTGGGAGATTTTATTTCACGCGCAATCAATCATCACGAACGCTAAAGAAATTCGCAACATACCCACCACCAATTAAATGCACATAATCGTGTAAACTTGCTGGTAATTCGACATTTTGCAGGGGTGCTTTCGAAAGAAGGCTGAGATGGTATTAATTTATCTAACCCTTCGAACCTGTTAGTTAATACAACGTAGGGAGCAACGATTTTAGTATGACATCGAATTATCCGTACGCATCAATGCGTAATCAATTTAATCTAAGCGCCTGCTTTATTGCAGACCCACAAGCTTGTAATAATCGTCCACTTACAGATATTGTCGATGATGCTTTGCGCGCTGGAGCGACTTTTATTCGTCTTCATTGCAACAATGAAAACGCTAAAGAAATCACCACTATTGCACGCGATATTGCACAAATCATCGAAGACAATAACAAATGCGATTCTGTAACTTTTGTTATCGACGAGCGCGTTGATGTCGTTTGGCAAGCTCGCAATCAAAGCATCAAAGTTGACGGAGTGCACTTAGCACAAAGTGACATGGAGCCTAGAGAGGCTCGCGCACTTCTTGGCGAAGATGCTGTAATCGGCTTATCTGTTGAAACCGAGAGCTTAGTTAAAGTAATAAACGAACTTCCAGATGGATGCATCGATTACATTTGCGTAACAGCAATGCACAATCCTGAAGAAGGATGCGAAAGCACTACTGCCGCTTACGAATTGGAAGCAAACCACACAACGCTGGACGAAGCGAAAATTAATACGATTTGTTCCGCAAGTGATTTCCCAGTTCTAGTTGGCGGAAGAACTGCTCTCGACGATATCGATACAATCGCTCACACTAAGGCTGCAGGATGGTTCGTTTCTGAAGCACTGTATTCTTCAGAAACACCAGAATCAACTATGCATGAGTTTGTTGAACATTGGAAAGCTGTGCGAGGCGAAGAAAAGCACGGCTACGCTAAGCGAGTAATAGTTGCAGAAAATTCTGAATCAAAATCTTCAGAAACTCAAGAAAAGAAACCAACTTTTATTAACGCTAAAGAAGCAAAGGATGCTGCAAAATTAGCTAAGCAACAGCGCGTTGACATTGCAGCTCGCGGTTGCACTCAGCGCGATAAAGCTCATATTCGCAAAACAACTCCAGTTCATTTTGAGTATGAATATGGTTCTTACGATTTGGAAGTTCCTTATACGGAAATTAAGCTTTCGGATACTCCTGGCGTAGGCCCTAACCCGCCTTTTAAGGATTACAATACGGAAGGCCCAAAGTGCGACCCGAAGGAAGGCTTGGCTCCGCTTCGCCTTGACTGGATTCGTGACCGCGGTGACGTTGTGGAATATGAGGGTCGCAGGCGCAATCTTCAAGATGACGGCAAGCGCGCAATTAAGCGAGGCAAAGCTTCTAAAGAATGGCGTGGTCGCACGCATAAGCCAATGAAGGGCGCGGACCATCCGATTACGCAAATGTGGTACGCTCGCCACGGAATCACTACTCCGGAAATGCAATATGTTGCAACGCGCGAAAATTGCGATGTGGAGCTGGTTCGCGAAGAAGTTGCAGCCGGACGTGCTGTAATTCCTTGCAATATTAACCATCCTGAAGCTGAACCTATGATTATTGGTTCGCGCTTCTTGACTAAGCTCAACGCAAACATGGGTAATTCTGCTGTTACGTCGTCTATCGACGAAGAAGTAGAAAAACTTACGTGGGCCACGAAGTGGGGTGCGGATACCGTTATGGATCTTTCCACCGGTAACGATATTCACACGACGCGCGAATGGATTTTGCGCAACTCCCCTGTGCCAATTGGAACAGTGCCAATGTATCAGGCTTTGGAAAAAGTTGAGGATGATGCTTCTAAGCTCAGCTGGGAGCTTTTCCGCGACACTGTTATTGAGCAGTGCGAGCAGGGCGTTGACTACATGACTATTCACGCTGGCGTGCTTCTTCGCTACGTGCCGCTTACTGCAAACCGCGTAACCGGTATTGTTTCTCGTGGTGGCTCAATTATGGCTGAATGGTGCTTGCAGCATCATCAAGAGAGCTTCTTGTACACGCACTTTGAAGAATTGTGCGAGATTTTCGCAAAGTACGATGTTGCATTCTCTTTGGGCGATGGTTTGCGTCCAGGTAGCTTGGCTGATGCTAACGATGCGGCTCAGCTTTCCGAGCTTATGACGCTTGGCGAGCTTACGAAGATCGCTTGGAAGCATGACGTGCAAGTGATGATTGAAGGTCCTGGTCACGTGCCATTCGACACTGTGCGTATGAATATTGAGATGGAGAAGGCAATTTGCCAGAATGCTCCATTCTATACGCTTGGTCCTTTGACTACGGATACCGCACCTGGCTACGACCACATTACTTCCGCAATTGGTGGCGTAGAGATTGCGCGATACGGCACTGCAATGCTTTGCTATGTGACTCCTAAGGAACATTTGGGATTGCCTAACAAGGACGACGTTAAGCAAGGCGTGATTGCGTATAAGATCGCTTGCCACGCAGCTGATCTTGCTAAGCACCATCCACATGCTATGGATCGCGACAACGCAATCAGTAAGGCTCGCTTTGAGTTCCGCTGGTTGGATCAGTTCAACTTAAGCTACGATCCGGATACCGCAATCGCCTTCCACGACGAAACGCTTCCTGCAGAACCGGCAAAAATGGCGCACTTCTGCTCGATGTGCGGACCAAAGTTCTGCTCGATGGCTATTTCGCAAAATATTCGTAAGCGTTTTGGCGGAGCAGCTCAGCAGGAGCAGCTCGTTGAAGAAGCACGCAGTCAGGCAATTGCCGACGGTATGAAAGAGATGAGCAAAAAGTTCCAAGAATCCGGCTCATCGCTGTATCAAAGCGTGAAAGCATAAAGTGCGGAAGTACTGAGGTACGGAGGTGCGGAAGTACTGAGGTACGAAGGTACTGAAGTACGAAGTGCGGAAGCAAAAACTGAATTGCAAGTGCTTCAATAGCAATACTTACAACGGATAATAATAGAAGAAGGTTGATATAAACCAAAGCGAGTTTTATAGTGAGCAATTGCGCTTGCTATAAGACTCGCTTTCTTTATATTCGAATTTAAATTCTCTATTAATCCGACCTTTTCGTTGCGTGCTTGTAAAGTTTCTGCCGCATTTTCGCACGTAACCGACTTTTTCTTTACAGCGTTGTAAAGTTTCTGCCTCTTTTTGGTACGTAGGCGGCATAAACTGCGCACGCCTGTAAAGTTTCTGCCGCTTTACAGCAAAAATCCGACCTTTTCTGTACATAAGCGTATAGAAAATGTCGGATTAGTAATTAAGAACTGTAGTATTAAAGAATATTAAAGAGTATTAAATCAAATAACGTTTAATCACAAAACTTCAATAGAAATAATACCTACAGGCTCAAGAGGAGCATCAGATCGATCCGTTGCGACAGCCTCGAGCTTATCGACAACAGCCTTCGATTCACCGTCAGCAACTTCGCCGAAAATTGTATGGTGACCGTCAAGCCATGGAGTTGGCACAGTTGTAATGAAGAACTGCGAACCGTTAGTGCCATGCAAACGACCGTCACGACCGCGACGCTTTCCAGCATTTGCCATAGCGAGCAAATAAGGCTTATCGAACTTCAAGGATGCGTCAATTTCATCGTCAAACTCGTATCCAGGACCGCCAGTTCCATTGCCGAGTGGGCAGCCACCCTGAATCATGAAGTCCTTAATAATGCGGTGGAAAGTTAAACCATCGTAGAATGGCTCATGCGAAGGTTTTCCACTGAATGGGTCAAGCCACTCGCGCTCACCGGTAGCTAAGCCAACGAAATTTTTGACGGTTTCAGGCGCTTTGCTATCAAACAAATTGATTTTTATATCGCCTTCAGAAGTATGCATAATAACTGTAGTCATATTTGTAATCTTTCCATATATTCGCGACTACTTTAAACGCTTGAGTCGAAACACTTGATTGGTTTTAGATATAAAATTCCCTCGCCTACTGTAGTGAATTAGAAGACGAGGGGATGGATTAAAGATTTAGTTACTTAAGATTTAGTTACTTAAGATACGGCTTTAACTCTTTAATAAGCAAGCCATTAGAGGCAACCACATCATTTTCCTTGCGCCAATGAATAGGACTTCCATCCCACTGGCACACCTGGCACTGTGCCTCTTCCACAACCGCGGCACCAGCAGAAACAGCTGGAATATCCCAATGATGCAAGTGAGGCTCGAAATAAGCGTCATAAGTGCCATCTGCCACCTTGCACAAGTCGAGCGACACAGGCCCAATACGCTTAATATCCGCAGGGCAACACTCTTCAACAGAAGCAACTACGTCAAGCGCACGCTTAGATTCACCAGGTATATAAGACATTCCATAGCAAACCACAGATCCTTGCAAAGTAGAAGTTGTGGAAGGCGTAATCTTCTCGCGCTTCTCTCCTTGCGGAGTCCTACGAATGCGAATAGCACCCTGACCCTTTGCAGCCAAATAAGTCAATCCCAACGCAGGAGCGTGCACAACGCCAAGAACCGGACGAGCGGAGCCTTCATCGTTAAACTCAAAAAGCGAAACCGTAAGAGTCCACTCAGCCATATCGCGATTAAAATTAATCGCACCGTCAACGTTTCCAACGCACCAAAAACGGTCTCCCGGATTGCACTGCTCCGGCCTAGTTTGCCAAAAACCTTGGAAAGGATTCACATAAGTCAAACGATTTTGAATAAAACGCACGAGCTTATCGCCAAAACCAGATTCAGATTTATTAGGATCGCCCAACGCAATCGACGTCATATCTTGCGGGCTTAATTGATCCTGATACGCATGTTTACCGACATCTTCCAAAATACGCGCAACTTCAAGCGCAACTTCTCGTAAATTCAACTTACACTCCCTACCCTAAATGCATAAATTCCCGTATTTATGCACACTTTCTCTCCTATAAATTAACTTTATTTTACTCAACAATAGAAAGATTCACCAACACATTTAAGCTCTGTGGTTAAAAGATACAGAACTTTCACAAAAAAAAATTTAATCATTAATCTTTAATCATCATTCGCAATTTTACATTGTCTACGTACATTACTCAACTTTTCGTTCTATAAATGCAAAATTTATTTTACATCTCAATATGTTTCGTAATTCATTCATAGGAATATTAGTGTGGTAGAGATTTGAGATTTTTCGCACTGATTTGATGCTTGCACGTTCATGAAGCTTTGCAGTTGTGCTTCTGCTAACAATGATTACTTATTGATTAGTGAACACTAGCATCCGTGCTACTGCACGCACCGCTCCAGGCACACAACCTACGCACCTGCCCGCAGCTTAATTGCGCGACTTTAGTGGCACTTGTAAACCACGCACTTTACGTAACTTTCTGCACGAGTCTATGAGTTTTGTGTTGAAGTTTAGTGTGTTGAGAGGCTGGAAAAATTGTGTTCAGTGCTAAAAGAGGACTGAGAAGCTACATTCTTTAAAGATAGGCGAACACACTAAACTCTTTTAGCAGCCAGAGCGCACGAAGGACGGGACGCACGCAAACACAAATTTTCCAGCCTCGTCAAAACCGAAAAACTAAATCAGTTACAAAACTCATAGACGATACTAAAGAATATCGAAAATAAAATTGCGAGGAGATAAATCCCCCAAAACTCGCGCCACAGCAAGCAACGTATTAATTCGCATTCAAAAACCGCAAGACAGCGCTTAAATCGCGAGTAAGAATGCTGTAAGGAGTAGCCGCTTGAACTGCTGGTTTTGCGCAAAAAGCTACGCCTAATCCAGCGAATTTAATCATTGAAATATCGTTCGCTCCATCCCCCACTGCAACAGTTTGTTCGCGATCAATTCCAAGATTAGTTGCCCAAATCCTAAGCGCTTCAACTTTTGCATTAGCGTTAACAATATTTCCAAGCACGTTGCCAGTAAGCTTGCCGTCAATAGACTCTAAATGGTGAGCCACACAAAAATCAATATTCAAACTCGGCAAAAATTCGTCCAAAATCTCGTGAAAACCGCCAGAAACTGCTCCAACTTTCCATCCGTGCGCGTGAAGCGCGTCAATTAAAACATTCGCGCCTTTAGTTACGTGAATTTTGGAAATAATACGCTTTTTGCACTCGTCAATATTCAAATCGCGAAGCATACTCACGCGCGAACGCAAGGAAGTATCGAAAGTAATTTCGCCACGCATTGCTCGCGCTGTAATCTTAGAAAGCTCATCGCCACATCCAGCTTCTGCACCGAGCAAATCGATAACTTCTTCCTCAATAAGCGTTGCATCAACATCCATAACCAAAAGCCCTGGTTTAGACAAAGTTGGCAACATCGAAGAAAAGTTCATACTCATAATTTTATGCGCAGTAAGCTGCTGCCGAAAGCCTGGCTCCGCGCGCCCAGTCTGCCGCCTTCATAGCTTTCTTACCTTGCGCTTTTACTTCCAAAAGCTCAAGTGCACCGCTTAAAGTACCGACCCAAACTTGCTTTTTGCCGGCGAGCAATTTTCCAGGATCAAGCTTCATCAATTCCTCACCATGCGGATCGTTAGTATCTGCCGGAACTGCGCGTAAAACATGCAAAGTAATCGGCTCTGCGTTATTCTCATCGTCCGCGTGAAGTTCGCACCACGCACCTGGATTTGGCGTACAAGCGCGAATTTGACGATCAACCGCAAAATCTGGCGCATGAAAATCAATGTGAGCATCTTCAACAGTGATTTTTTGCGCAACTTCTTGAGGAGTTTGATCTTGCTCAACCGGCACAATTTCACCAGTTTCCATGCCACGAAGAGATGCTGCAAGAAGCGGAGCGCCGTCGTTTGCAAGCCTAGCAAGAAGATCGCCAGAATTTTCATGAGGCTCAATTTTTGTAGTAAACTGCGCCAAAATAGGCCCGCAATCCATGCCGCGTGTAATGCGAAAAACAGTAGCACCTGTAATATCATCCCCAGCCCAAATGGCGCGCTGCACAGGAGCTGCACCTCGCCATTGCGGAAGAAGCGAAAAATGAAGATTATACCAGCCGAGCGGCAACGCGTCTAAAACATTCTGGCGCAAAATCTTTCCGTATGCCACAACTGCTGCAGCTTTTGCACCGGTTGCCGCAAGCTGTCCAAGAAACACATCTTCATCTTTAGGATCCGACTCAAGCACTGGCAAACCGAGCTCAAGCGCAGCTTGTTTCACAGGGCTTGGCACAAGCTTTCTACCGCGACCAGTCGGAGCGTCCGGCCGCGTAAGAACAGCGCGAACATCAAAATGCTCACTATCTTTAGCTAACTCGCGAAGAGATGGAACCGCAACTTCCGGAGTTCCAGCAAACAATATTGGTAATGCCATATTTCCCCACTATTTTAAATTAAAGCCGTAATTTAAAGCAGTAAATTAAATCCGTAAAATCAGCCGGCAAAAGCTTCCTTTAATTTACTAAAGAAACCTTTACGCTCACTCGACTGATCACTTAATGAATGCTGCTGAACTTGCTTCACAGAACTATCATGCAACTTAGCAAATTTTTCAATCAAAGCACGCTCTTCATCATTCAACTTAGAAGGCGTTTGCACTAACACATGAACCACGATATTTCCGCGATCTTTAGAACGAAGCTTCGTTACACCAAGATTTGGCAAAGTAATAGTGTCTTCATTTTGGCATCCTGCAGGAACCGTTATTTTCTGAGCACCATCAAAAGTGTCGATTTCAAGACTGCGACCAAGAACAGCCCAGCTCATAGGAACTGTAATCCAGCAATGCAAATCATCCTCGTTACGAGTAAATTGCTTATCTGCACGAATATGAATATCAACGTACAAATCGCCTGCAGGACCGCCGCACTCACCAACGCTTCCTTGAGAAGCTAAGCGCAAACGACTACCGTCACGAATTCCAGCCGGCACGTTCACACCAACTTCACGAATTGAACGCACGCGACCATGACCGTGGCAATTTTGGCAAATATTCTTAATAATCGTGCCATGACCTTCGCAATGTTCACAAGGCATCGAAGACATCATTTGACCGAGCATAGTGCGCACAACTTTTTGGCAGAAGCCAGAGCCGTGACACACAGAGCACTGTTCTGGAGCGGAATTGTCGGCAGAACCGGAACCAGAGCAATCCTTGCAAACGCCAAAAGTAGTTAAACGTACACTAACATTTCCGCCAAAAATAGCGGTTTTCAAATCAATACGAGCCTCAGCTAATGCATCGTCACCAGGCTGCACGCGCGAAATTGGTCCTTGCGAATTGCCGAAAGAACCACCAAAGAATTGGCTGAAAATGTCGCCCATGCCCATGTCTGCAAAACCAGCGCCTGAAGCTCCGGCACTTCCTGCAGAAGGATCGTTAGGATCAACACCCATGTCTACCATTCGACGCTTTTCAGGATTAGAAAGCACGTCGTAGGCAGCATTCACTTCCTTAAACTTTTCCTCAAACTCAGCGCCTGCAATATCAGGATGATATTTGCGGCTCATCTTGCGATAGGCTTTGCGAATTTCGTCGTCGCTAGCATTGTGATCAACGCCTAGAACTTTGTAGTAATCAGTCAATTAATTCCCCTTTTACCTTTTTCTAAAATTATTTTTGCATAAGGCACAGCCAGACATAAGCCGAATAACCAGCTATAAACCAGCCACGTTTTTATGAATTTTCGGATATAAACGAATTAAGGTAGCGCGCAACAGCCTTAACAGCAGTCATAGTTGCAGCATAATCCATATGCGTAGGACCAATTGATCCAATAAACGCAGAGTCAGAATCAGCATTGTAGCCGTAAGCGCTTGTTACAACAGAAGCGTTAAGCAAACCAGGAGTATGCGTTTCCGATCCGATTGCAACACTAACACCGCTTGCACAATCGCTTGCTTCCTCACTTAAAGAAGTCATCAGTCGCATAATAACAGCCTGCTCTTCGAGTGCGTCAAAAAGTGAAGCAAAATCAACAATACTTTGTCTATGCGCAAGTTGAGAAGCTCCAGCCATATATAAGTCGTGAGTATGCTCACCGTCATGCATATCTTCTAAAGCGTTAGCAAGTTGACTAATAATTTGCAAAGCTGACGCTAATTCCTTGCGATTTGCGAGCGCATAAACGCGTTGTGAAGCAGATGAAAGGGATAGGCCAATGCAGCACTCATTAACCATATTAGTTAGATGCAATAAGTCATCTGAATTTATATTAGTTGCTTGAATCATGTGCTGAGCTACGCCTCCAGCATCTGTAATCACAACAACCAAAAGCGTAGAAGACGATACTTGAACAATCTCAATTCTTTTTACTTTTGATTTAGACAATGCTGGAGATGCTACGAGCGCGACTTGACCTGTAATACTTGCGAGAAGACGTGCGGAACGTTGCAAAGTATCTTGCAAACTGACAGATCCGCTTAAAAAGTTACGTATAGCGCGACGCTGCGGTTCAGAAAGCGGAATAACAGAAGCCAAACCGTCAACAAAGTAGCGATAGCCTTTTTCAGTAGGAATACGACCTGCAGAAGTGTGCGGTTGAACAAGGTATCCCTCTTCTTCCAAAGCCGACATATCGTTACGAATAGTAGCTGAACTCACACCAAGCTGATGATGCTTTGCAAGAGCCGCAGAACCAACAGGCTCTTGAGAACGAATATAATCCTCAACAACTGCGCGCAAAATCATCATGCGTCGTGACTGCATTACCACTCCTTACAAACACTCTAAATACTATATTCCTATAGTAGTCTATTTCTTAGCACGCAACAGAACATAAAAGCAAACTTTTGACACACTTTGTAACATATTCGTCGCGCGCGAAAGATAGGATTGAAGGGCAATGAGAGGGTAAAAAGCCAGCGTAAGCTGTGCTTAAAAACCCGGATTATTGGAAGGAAAGTAGATCACATGACCGATTTCAACTGGTCTGCATTAGACGAGCGCGCCGTAAAGATGGCGAAGGTTCTCTCGGCTGATGCTGTTGAGCGAGCAGGACACGGACATCCTGGCTCCCCTGTTTCATTAGCACCGATTGCGTACACATTGTACCAGCATTTCATTAAGCACGATCCAGCTGACCCAAAGTGGGCTGGCCGCGATCGTTTTATTCTTTCTGGCGGTCACGCTTCGCTTACGCAATACGTGCAGTTGTTCTTCTCTGGATACGGCTTGACTCTTGACGATCTCAAGTATTTCCGTGGCGGTGCAGACACGCGTACTCCAGGTCACCCAGAATATGGCTTGACTCCAGGCATCGAAATTACTACTGGCCCACTCGGTCAGGGTCTTGCTTCTGCTGTTGGTTTCGCTTACGGCCAGCGCTTTGAGCGCGGTCTTCTTGATCCAGAAGCTCCAGCTGGCACTTCCCCATTCGATCACAAGGTTTGGGTTATCTGCGGCGAAGGCGACGTTGAGGAAGGCGTTTCTTCTGAAGCTGCTTCCTTGGCTGGAAACCAGAAGCTTGGCAATTTGACTGTAATCTTCGATGCAAACCACATTCAGATTGAAGGCGACACTAAGCTCACCTTCTCTGAGGATATTCTTGCTCGTTACCGTGCATACGGTTGGTACACCGATGAAGTTAGCTTCATCCAGCCAGACGGCTCCTACAAGGAAGACGTTCAGGCTTTGGCTGCAGCTATTGAAAAGGCTCAGGAAGTTACCGATAAGCCTCACTTCATTAAGGTTAATACTTTGATTGCTTGGCCAACCCCAGGCAAGACCAACAACGAAGCTTCCCACGGCTCTAAGCTTGGCGAAGAAGCTGTTAAGGGCTTGAAGGAACTTTGCGGTTTCGACCCAGAAGTTGCATTCCCAATCGACGAAGAAGCTTTGGCTCATGCTCGTAAGGTTGCTGAGCGCGGTTTGGCTGCGCACAAGGCTTGGGATGAAGCTCTTGCAAAGTGGGCTGCTGCCAATCCAGACAAGGCTGCTCTTTACGAGCGTCTTAAGGCTGGCAAGCTTCCTGAAGGTTTCGACAAGGCTATTGACGACTTGGTTGCTGGCTTCGAAGTTGGCTCTAAGGTTGCTACCCGTAAGGCTTCCGGCGCAGTTCTTAACGCAATTGCTGCCATTATGCCAGAACTTTGGGGCGGTTCCGCTGATTTGGGCGGCTCCAACAACACCAACATTAAGGGTGCTGACTCCTTCGGTCCATCCGAGGATGCAACTCGCACTTGGCCAAACGTTTCCGAGTACGGTCGTCAGCTCCACTTCGGCGTGCGTGAGTTCGCAATGGGTGCTATTACCAACGGTATTTTGCTTGGTTCTGACACTCGCCCATTCAACGGCACCTTCTTCCAGTTCTCTGACTACGAGCGCCCAGCAGTTCGCTTGGCTGCTTTGATGGAGATTCCAAACCTCTACGTTTGGACCCACGATTCCGTAGCTTTGGGCGAAGATGGTCCAACTCACCAGCCAATCGAACACTTGGCTGCTTTCCGCGCTATTCCTCAGCTTGAGGTTGTACGCCCTGCAGATGAGTACGAAACTGCTGAAGCTTACCGTTACTTCTTCGAGAAGAAGAACAGCTACCCAACCGCTATGATTTTGACCCGCCAGGGCGTTCCAACCCTCGCTGAGACCGCTGAAAAGGCTCGCGAAGGCGTAAAGCACGGCGCTTACGTTTTGGTTGATTGCGAAGGCACTCCAGACGTAATCATCATGGCAACTGGTTCCGAAGTTCAGTGGGCTGTTGCTGGTGCCAAGACTTTGGCAGCTGAAGGCATTAAGGCTCGCGTTCTTTCCATGCCATCTCTCGAATGGTTCGAAGAGCAGGACGAAGAGTACAAGGAAGAAATCTTGCCAAAGTCCGTCAAGGCTCGCGTTTCCATCGAAGCTGGCTTGGCATTGCCTTGGTACAAGTATCTTGGCGATTGCGGCAAGGCTGTTTCTATCGAACAGTACGGCTTGCAGGGTGACGGCGGTCAGAACATGATCGACTTGGGTATTACTGCTGAGCACGTAGTAGAAGCTGCTAAGGCTTCTATCGAAGAAGCTCGCGCTTAAGTAAATAAGCGAAATAAAGCTTGATGTATCAAAATAAAATTGATATGTCACAAAACTAGAAGTGCTAACGAAACACTTCGCAAGAAACAGCGACGGCGTGTTGATGCCGAGCTACCGTTGGTTCGACATCAACCGCTGTTTCTTGTAAAAACGCCAAACTACCGACGTGCCCCAATTGGTGGAGCACAGTGTTAAGGAGATAACATGACTGAAGCAACGCAGCGCACCAGCGATTCCGGCGTTTCTATTTGGTTGGACGATTTGTCCCGTACCCGCATTGAGTCCGGCTCTTTGCAGGATTTGATTGCTAATAAGAATGTTGTTGGCGTTACCACCAACCCATCCATCTTCCAGAAGGCTTTGAGCCAGGTTGGCCCATACGACGCACAGCTTAAGGAACTCGGCAAGGTCGACGTTGAAACCGCTATTCGCGAGTTGACCACCACCGATGTTCGTAACGCAACCGATATCTTCCGCGAGATCGCTGAAAAGACCGACTTCGTTGACGGCCGCGTTTCCATCGAAGTTGACCCACGCTTGGCTCACGATACTGCTAACACTGAGAAGCAGGCTGAAGAGCTTTGGGCAAAGGTTGATCGTCCAAACGTTATGATCAAGATTCCTGCAACTTTGGAAGGTCTTCCAGCTATCACCGCTACCCTTGCTAAGGGTATTTCTGTGAACGTAACCTTGATCTTCTCCCTCGAGCGCTACGAGCAGGTTATCGACGCCTTCATCGAAGGTATCGCTCAGGCTGCCGCTAACGGCCACGACTTGAAGCACATTGGTTCCGTAGCTTCCTTCTTCGTCTCCCGCGTTGATACCGCTGTTGACAAGCTCCTCGAAGCTAACGGTTCTGCTGAAGCTAAGGCTCTTGAAGGCAAGGCTGCTGTTGCTAACGCTCGCTTGGCTTACGAACTCTTCGAGAAGAAGTTCGCAGCTGACCCACGTTGGGCTGAGCTTGAGGCCAAGGGCGCTAAGAAGCAGCGTCCACTTTGGGCTTCTACCGGTACCAAGAACGCAGCTTACTCCGATTGCAAGTATGTTGACGAGTTGGTTGCTGAGCATGTTGTTAACACCATGCCAGAAAAGACTTTGAACGCTCTTGCTGATCACGGCAACGGCGCTCCTTCCGTCAAGGGTACTTACGAAGAGAGCCACGCTGTTATGAACAAGCTCGCTGAGCTTGGCATCAACATCAAGGACGTTACCGACAAGCTTGAGGCCGACGGTGTTGCCGCCTTCATCAAGTCTTGGGATTCCGTGATTGCTGACGTGCAGTCCGGCATCGATCGCGTAAACGCCTGATGCTTATATAGCGTCTTACTTTTCGCTTAAAACATAAATAAAACCGCATCCCACTTTTGGAGAATTCCTAAGTAGGATGCGGTTTTGTTTAACTTACAAAGTGTTCAAGCAGCTAATCAATTAATTAATACTCACTTAATTAATACAGCTTAATCACTTAATAGATTACAACTTAATACAGCTTAATACAGCTTAATCATTGTCGTCATCGCCATACGACGAATCGCTGCTATTGGTGCCACTATCGTCCGATGAAGAACTATCGTCTGACGAGGAATCGTCGTCTGACGAAGAATCATCGTCCGATGAAGAGTCATAATCGTCAGAAGAGGAATCGTCGTCAGACGAATAATCATCATAAGGATTCGGCAAATCTGAACCTATTTCACTTTGACTTTGCTCAGAAGTATCAACATTATAAGTATGATCATTTCCATCTTTATCGGATATCGTGAAATGATAAACGCCAGGATAAACAAGCAAAGTGCACGAATCATCATATAATGAACAATTTGTAATAGCAAAGTTTTCACCGTTAACTTTTATATTTCCAATACTAGAAACATTGTCAACCTTAATCTCATCTGCTAAAGATCCAATATCAATAACATACTTTTTAAAAACTAAAAAGTCCGTTCCACTAGGTCTAAGCAATAAATTCTTATTTACTTTTTTGCCATTAACTTCATACGTTACGTTAACTTTGTAACAAGTATCCGTATTTACATTTAATCCTCTTGACGCAAAATTTCGGGTTTCATCAACACTTTTGGACAATCCTGCAATACATTTATATTGGGACGTATAGTTAATTACAAATCCTGAAGGCTTAGATTCATTAGCGTAATTATCATACAATAAACCATAACTACCGTTAGTTTGGAAGCCACTTAATCCCAGAGATTTCTCATATTCAGAAGTGGCATTAGTATAGCGACCCGCAGAGAGCATGTCCATATACTTTTTAGCAACAGCTGTAGGAGAATAAACTAAATTATCAATAAGGATATACGCACCGCCAAGCAAAACAACAAGAGCAGCAAATATGCAAGATGCTATTTTTATTTTTTTTATTCTCGACTTTTTAAGCATCGCATCATAGTCTTGAACTTCAAAAGCTTGAGAATAATCCTGCTGAGGCACAGCGCCTGCTTGATACGCATAATCAGAACCATATTGCTGATTTTCATAACCATATTCATATTGCGGAGTATTTTGATACACCTGAGTTGGAGAATACTGTGTAGTAATAGTCTGCGTTGGAACAGCTTGCGTTGGAACAGCCTGCGTTGGAACAGCTTGCGTATATTGCGTTTGCGTGTTGTCATATTGTCGATTATTGCCATCAATTAAACCACCGCAAGAGTCACAAAAGATAGAATCATCTTTGTTACCTGCTCCACATAGGTTGCAATATTTCATAAGCTATTCCTCTACTCTCTTACCCATTTGCAATTAAAAATTTGCAATATGATTAAGTTATATATATGCACTTATACTTATTATTTTAAACCAATAAATTAGCAAAAACATAATAAATTATTAATAAAAACTAACAGTAACGCTAGAAAACAAATGCCAAGGAAACTTACTGCAAATGTTCAACAGCAGCTCTCAGTCAGGTCGTCAGCGCACACAAAACACAACTAAATTCCCAATAAATTACCACACTAACCTGCCCTGCCTTCGTCTTTACCGACGAAGGCAGACCTCGCTTGCGTTGAAAGCACACCGCGCTTTCAACCCTAAGCAAGCTCGGCGCTCCGAATTGCTTTCGCGCGCGCTGTGCTGCGCTCAAGCAGGTCGTCGCGCTCACAGAAACTCAGCCATAACAATCGGCAAACATTCAATCGCACCAACGCGCTGATAGTCTTTAGTGTAAATCAGCAGCTCGCGCGCAATACGCGAAGAAAACTTGCGCGAGAAAACATCAAGCGAAGCATGAGTTTTATAGCCAGAACTTTTCACTTCAATCGGCACAATTTTATTATTTTCCGCAATCAAAAAATCAATTTCGTAATTGCTCCTGCCACGCTTTTCCGTACTAATCGCAGCACCAACACTTGTGCCATCACCACTTGCGCAATCGCCTTCGTCAATCAGATCCTCCGCAAAAGTGTGATAATACAACTCGTGCCCATGCGCACTCAAGATTTGTGCAACCATATTCTCATAAACGTACCCAAGATTCGCTTGCAACTTACCGCTCAGCAATCGCATGTAAATATCATTGCTCGTAAACGACTTATCCTTAAAAGACAGCGTAACAAACAATCCAGTATCCGCAAGAAAAAGCTTAAATTTAGTCAAATCCTTATATTGAGCCATTCCTGCAGAAGGGTCAGAAGTATGATTCGCAATGAGAACGGTTCCGGAATCCTTTAACTGTGCGAGTTGCTCAAGAATATCATCCGCACCTTTCCCAGCAAGAACACTAGAAACATGGTATCGCGACGTATTAGACATGAGCTGTGCCGGAATAGCGTCGAAAATCGCGGAAATTTTACCAGTTGCGTCAATCTTCCTAAAATCATCCTCATACAGTGAAAGAATGTTGCGTTTCACTTGATCCACAGCACTAAAATCGTTAGTCTCAATATAACTTTCTACAGCTTGCGGCATCCCACCAACCAGCATATAAAGACGAAAATCTCTCAGAATCTTCCTGTATGCAGCCTGACCGATTGGCTTTTTAGAATCATATAGTTTACGCAGAAGCGGAATCGTAACTTCATCACCAAGCGCTCGAGTGAACTCCTCATAATCCATCGGATACATTTTCAGCTTGTGTTCTTCGCTCGGAATAAGAATATCCTTAACATTTTTGTGAATCGAAATTAGCGAACCGGTTTCTATATAGTCATATCTTCCGTCGCTTACTAAAGCTTTTATGGCTTGACGTGCTTTAGGGCAAAGCTGTACTTCGTCAAAGACAATGCAAGATTTGCGCTCTTTTAAGCTTGTTTTGTACGCTAGTTGCAGCTGCAAGAAAATATAGTTTACGTCCGAAAGATCGTCGAAGAGTTCCTTTACTTCTTTCGATGCGGTGTAAAAGTCAACAATAATGTAGCTTTCGTATTCATTTTGGACGAATTTTTTTACGATTGTCGATTTGCCCACGCGACGCGGACCTTCGATAAGCAGAGCTGTTTTACCGTTGGACTCGCGCTTCCAGGCGAGCATTTCGGAGTAGATTTTGCGTGGGAATTTTAGGGTTGATTTATCACCTTCGTAAACCATTGTAATTCCGCCTTTCTTCCCAAAATCGACAATTTTATTTTAGCAGATTACCCCAAAATCGACAATTTTATTTCGCAAATTTACCCCAAAATCAGCATTTTACTACTCTAATATTCAATAAGCGCAGGTACATATACGCTGTACCTTCAAAAGTTACTAACGCAGAAAACATGCTGCACTAATAACGATAATAAGCACAACACCGTTACTAACTCAGTCAATCAACTGAGAAAATAACAGCAATAAGCGAATATGAACATCTATTGCGTTGAAAGCACACCGTGCTTTCAACCCTAAGCAAGCTCAGCGATCCGAATTGTTTTCGCGCGCTATGCTGCGCTCAAGCAGGTCGTCGCGCTAACGCAGAAACAGTACTGCACCAATGTCCCAAAACAAGCAACCAGAGACCCTAACGCAGAACGCCATCTGCGCCAATGTCGAAAAACGACAACACCGCGCGTTCTAAAAGCACTCGATATCAACCAACGCGCATAATCCTCGGCACACCAGCCTCAACAAGCTTCCGCTCAAGATTCTTAACGCCAACAACATACGCAAAATTAAAACGCACTACAACTTAGCAATGCTTAATTAATTCTTTCGAGAGTTACCATATTGAATCATATCGTTAACACTATCTCTACTAATCAAGAGTATAACGCGACAATATTTAGATGAGTCGATGTTGGAATTAATGTTTGCAAACATACCTGGATTATATATTCCACCGCACTTATCGGAAGAGTTATATCTCATGAATACTCCGTAGTCTCCATGAAAATAATAACCTACGTGTGGTTTCTTCTTATCATAATAAGTTTTAAATACTTTTAATTCATCTTTTAAAGCAGAATCATTCGGAGCAATAGAATCAGCTAAACAGTTTGCTTTATTATAAAAATCATCAAAAGACGAGAAATTATTCTTTATATAAATATCTTCCTTATTATATAACGGTTCCTTAGAAAGCTCGGTTATACCACAATTATTAGCAACTAAACTAATATTATTAACTACATTGTTTTTAACACTATTACCGTCTGAGCCACAACTGCACAAACACATTACAGCAGCAGCCATTGCAACAGATGCAAACACTTTCTTAAACATACTCAAAAACTCCTTCGCATAAATAAAACCAACTACTTACTACCATTACGTTTAATGATCACTTCAAAAAATACTTGTTAAAATTATCAAAACTTAAAACACGAAATTCAACTGCGTCTTCCTCAACGCGTAACATCATTACATACGAACGTCCAACATAATTAATAAACGAGAGGTTATTTTCTTTAAGATAGTCCTTAAGATTATCAGGATTACACTTGCTAAGTTTTCTCTCAATTTTAGAAGCTAATTCTAAAGCCTTAGGATCATCATGATTTAATCCTCGAAGAATACATGGAATATCTTTAGTCAATAAATGAAAAGCCTTACTACTCATTTCTTTAGAATAATCATGTGTATCACCGTCATCAGGGTCAATATATTCCATATCTAACGCGTAGCCATCAGAGAAAGCTCCATTGTCAATGACATTACTTTCGGGGATATTGCATGCAATAACTGTCTCTCTAAGAGTTACATTTTTAGAATGGTTAGTTACATTGCTAACAGAACCCGCAACAGTACCACTATTTTGAACAGACTCACCACATGCGCTCAAACCACACATACAACCAAGAGCCACAACCAAACAACCCGAAACAAGCCTATACTTACGCTTCACCTTCACACTCCTTATCACTACTTCGCGCTAGTTTGCACAACTTCGCGCTACTTAACGCTACCTTGCAATATTTAAAAAATTCCGCAATATTCATTTCTTTTGATCCAACTGATCAAGATTGAACTTGTTTAAATCTTCTTTCGTCATAATGAAAATAGAATTAGAACAACTTTCCTTATATGGATTTTTACCACAATTTAATAAAGGCAATGACCAGTTGTATAACCTAGAATCTTTAAAATCATCATTGTATTGTGCAATTGCAACAACATCCGAGTTTAAATATCTAAAAGAATTTTCAGTATCATATGAACCAAGAAAACTGATATTATCTTGATTTGAGGTAGAAATATTAGATTTTAGCAAGCACAATTTAGTTTTATTAAAATCCTTAAACGTTTTAAAACCCTTAATAATAGCCATATTGTATTTAGAATATACAGGATCCTTCATGACTTTTAATCCACACTCTGCAGCTAACGACTTAATAGGATCTCCCGACGGACTCGAAGAATTTATTTTATAATTATTCTCACCGCAACCAGATAAACCTGTTAAGGCTATTGATAAAGATGCTACAAAATATATAAATTTTTTTGCTCTACTCATAACTACTAATAACTCCATTATTTATACATATAAAAATCTAATAATCAATGTCTGATGCCGATATTATGAAATACGAACTAACTCAATAATATTCTTTTGACATTAAACAGATAATTAGCCAATAAAATACTTATTTAACTTTATCTATGTCTATTTCACTGTATGTAGAATATATATAATATGCGCTACTAAGATATGGTGGCATATACTTGGTATAGCCATCAGTATCAGCAGAGAAAAAAGAACTGATATCTGAAAATGCTATCTTATCACTGAATTTCTCTGCAATCGGATCTCCAGGATTGGCATTTTTTATAGCACAAGCATAATCTCTCTTAAAGGTTTCTCTTTCGCTAGAACTATCCTGATCTTCACCTATAGTAAGTGAGTCAGGTGCAGAATTTGAACTATGAGAGCCCAAAGACTCGAGACGCCAAAACTTGAAATTGCATTTTTTAGCTATATCTTTAAGAGATACATTTTTTGACGAATTCTTACTACTGGAGTCATTAGAAACGGAAGAACTGCTCGTAGAATCCAAAGCATTAGTAGATTCAAAACCACCATTAGAAGGCATATAGCTAGCAGAAGGCTCACCGCACGCACTCAAACCACACATGCAACCAAGAGCCACAACCAAACAACCCGAAACAAGCCTATATTTACGTTTCACCTTCACACTCCTTATCACCACTTCGCGTTAGTTTGCGCAACTTCGCGCTACTTGACGCTACCTTGCAGCATTAGCTATATTTCGCGATATTTCTCAGCATTTCTCAGCATTTCGCAATATTTAAAAACATAGCAAAAGCAAAATTTTCTCTCAACACTTACAAATATACTCCAACCACCAAAAAACGCTGCTAGCCACGCAACACCGTTACGCACGCAGAACGCTATCTGCGCCAGTGTCCCAAAACAAGCAAAATGAGACACTAACGCAGAAACAGTACTGCGCCAGTGTCCGAAAGTAGGCAAAATGAGACACGCACGCAGAAAACAAACTGCGCCAGTAACGAAAAAACGGTAAAGCGTGCGCGTTCTAAAAGCGCTCGATATTATCCAACGCGCATAATCCGCGGCACACCAGCCTCAACAAGCTTCCGCTCAAGATTCTTAACGCCAACAACATCCGCAAAATTAAAGCGCACAATCTTACTCACGCCGCACTCCCTAAAAAGCACAGACTCACGCTCCGCCTGCCTATCAATATTGCGATTAATAGCGGCCTGATTGTAGGAATTACGCAACATTTGAGTATCAGACGAAGAATTAAAGTTGATATTCGCATGCGTAGAATTAGTCGAATCAACAAAATACTTGTCATACCCATCAAGCTCACCAACAATCAGGCCACCGCCCGAAACCCGCCACAAAAAATCACACCTATACTTAACCCTAGAATTTGGCGCAACAAACTCATGCTGCAACTCAGGCACCATAAACCCAAGATCAATCATCGTGCCGCGCGCAAAAGACTCGCCGCCATTCTCGCTTAAACCATTCTTAAAAAAGCAAAGGCGACGCAGCCTAAGAAGCGAATATTCCTCACTCCCAGATTTTCCGAACCCGCCGCCCACGAATGCATTCGCAAACGACTCCGCAGAATTAGCAGTAACTACACTCTTCTCACGAGTACGCAAATCTTCATACTCTTCATTGAATGAATCGTACTCATCATAAACGTCGTCCACGTATTGCAACTCATTAGCACAACCATTTCTACGTCCACCATCAAAAGTCCCGTATCTTCTACCGCAAATCTCAAGAACCTTGTTAAAGTTCACGTTATCACGCGCAGCAGAATCAAAAATCGGCAGCGCTGTCCTAAAATTCACGGTATTCGCAACATCAAAAAGCATCGTGCTCTTGTCAACAATATGACTTCTAATCTCATAACTTACCCTGTCACTTGAATGCGGAAGCGTAACGAGACGTCTACCATGATTTCGACTCGGCTGCACAATGCGCACGTCATCACTTGTACCATCCTGCTCTTTGCATGTTCGCATAATCCTATGCAAATACGGATTATCGTTAGCAGACTTGTGCACAGAACTACGAATATAAATCTTCGTTGAACTTACAGAAGAACTGAAGTTGCGCTGAATATTATCACTGCCATCTTCTACATAATCATAATTTTCCACAATATCATAGCCAAGTAGCGCAGCAGCAGTAGTACCAGTGAACTTCCATTCTGGATAAATCTCCATTAAAGAAATAGCTATGTGACGCATTTTTTCATACGGATATAGCTTCTTCCAGTACTCAGTTCGCGCGTAAAGATTGCGAAAAGTGCGCACAAAAGTGCCTTTTTTCACGCACCTATACGCATACTGCTTTTGCGCACTAGTAATTGGTCGTATGCAGTGATGATTACTTTCTGCATTTTCAATCATGCGTATTATTTCGTTACTGGTATTGCTCATACAATTTATTATTCAAAGATACAATATTTGCGCAATAAATTTTGAGCATTGTGGATAAAAGGTATTACAGGAAGATAGTGAGCGTTACTAACTCAGTCAACGAACTGAGAAAATAACAGTAATAGGCACAACACTGTTAAAAACTCAGTCAACCAACTGAGAAAATAACAGTAATAAGCACAACACCGTTAAAAACTCAGTCAAGTATCTGAGAAAATAACGGTAATAAGCAAAACACCGTTACTAACTCAGTCAACCAACTGAGAAAATAACAGTAATAGGCACAACACCGTTAAAAACTCAGTCAACAAACTGAGAAAGTAACGGTGATTACTTGCCAGAAAGAGTTCGCCAGCGAGATTTGGTTAAAACGTTACGATGGCGCACGCGAGTTTCGTGCATAAGAGGCACGTCAACGGAAGAATCCACGCAATATGCTTCAAAACCACACTTTTCCTGAACTCGTTTCGACTTATTGTTGCCATCGTAATATCCGCACCAAATAGTCGTCATGTTAAGCCCGTCAAAACCGTACTGAATCAAAGCTTTCGCCGCCTCCGGAATATAACCGTTACCCCAAAAAGGCTTACCAACCCAATATCCAAGCTCACACTCATCATCTCTAGTAGTCATATCCGTATGACCGTTAAGCTTTAGCTCAATACATCCAATCGCCTTGTTACTCGACTTTAAGCACACAGCATAACATTCTTTTGCATTAAGAAAAACATTCTTAATAATAGATTTGCTATCCTCAATACTTTTGTGAACAGGCCATCCTGCAATAGGACCCACATCTGGATCCGTGGCATACTTAAACAAATCTTCAGCGTCATCTTGAGTCCAAGAGCGCAAAATTAATCTTTCCGTTTCGATTATCTGCTTACTCATTTTTACTCACAATCTTGTAAAAAGGTTCGAATTAAGCCAGCTGGCAACGCCGTCGTCATTGTTGGAAGCGCAAACTTCGTCCGCAATCGCAAGCAAACGCGAGTTGCTATTCGCCACCGCTACCCCGTAACCGCCGGCACGGAACATGTCGATGTCAATAACATCGTCACCAAAAACAACAGTACGGCTAGGCTTCACGCCCAAACGATCGCAAATAACGTTCAGCGCGTGCCCTTTGTTTGCAAGAGGATTCGTGAGCATCCATAAAACGTCTTCGCTAATATGCAACGAAAAATCGTCCGGAAGAATGCGCTGAAGCTGCTCCTTCTCGCTATCTCGCGGCACAATAATAATTTTGTCTGCCGTGCCGCGCGGCACATTCGAAAAGTCGGTAATAACAAAATCCTGCTTACTCCAAAGCATACGAACGTCAAAATTCGTGTAACGAACGTCGTTCATAACAATACCAAGACGAAGCGTAGGAATCTCACTCAGCAAACGCAAACACACATCGCAAGCATGCTTAGAATCAAAACCAAAACGTAATAACGTGCTTATTTCACGCTGAGAAGTAAGCTCCGAAATCGTGCTATTAACGCAATCAAAATCGATTAGCGCACCATTGAGATACGCACAAACTTGAGCATTTAAATCGTGAATAAAATCAAAAGCACTTCCGACAGGACGAGCCGTAATAATTGCAAGAGGAATTCCGTTTTCGCGCAAACGCTTAGCTGCTTTCACAGTTTCGTTGCTTAAAAAGCGACCTTCAAAAGTATCGGCATCGTGAAGCATGGTGCCATCAAGATCCGCAATTAGTAAAGAAGGAGAAAAACGCATAATATTAAACACTTATATAAATAAAAAGCGCACAATCTGAAGACCATGCGCTTTTCAAAAAAATACTCAGATGAGCGAGAACTTAGTCATTAAGTTTAAAGCCACAATCACAGCAACCCAAATTAATGCAATAATAACCGTCCAACGATTTAAGTTCTTTTCTGCAACACCAGAGCTACCAGCGTTCTTCGTTAAACCGCCGCCGAACATGTCGGAAAGGCCGCCGCCCTTGCCCTTGTGCATCAAAATTAACAATGTGAGCAAAATGCTAGTGAGCACAAGCAACACCTGCAAAATAATCTTCACAGTGGACACAACCAACCTCCTGTTTTACAGTACTCGGTTAAGTTTAATAATAACCTTTGACCGCTTAAGCTTATTTAGTTTCTAAACGCGTTTGCGCAGACGTTAGTCGCACAATATTAGCAAGTTCTTGCGCATCAAGAGAAGCGCCACCAATCAAGAATCCATCGACATCTGGCTCTGCAATAAGACTTGAAGCATTAGAAGACGTTACGGATCCGCCGTAAAGAATGCGGACAGTATCTGCAACATCGTCACCAAACGTAACGCGCAAGTCTTCACGAATAGCCAATGCAGCTTCCTGAGCGGATTTAGCAGTGGCAACCATACCAGTACCAATTGCCCAAACTGGCTCGTACGCAATAATTAAACGCTTAGCTTGCTTCGCATCCAAATCGCGCGTTACATCATGCACTTGCCCCACAGCAAAATCGAGCGCAACACCCTGTTGACGTTCTTTAAGACTTTCACCAACGCAAAGAATTGGCTGCATTCCTGCGGCAAGCACAGCTCGAACTTGATCAACTATATTTGCATCATCTTCAGGATGATACTTGCGTCGCTCAGAATGACCAACAATAACCATTGAGCATCCAAGACTTGCAAGCATATCTGCAGAAACATCACCAGTAAAAGCACCTTGAGCAGTAACAGAAACAGCTTGAGCTCCGTACAATATTGGCAAATGGTCAGACTCAACAAGAACTTGCACGCTTCTTATTGAAGTAAAAGAAGGCATAAGTGCAATTTCACAATCGTGATAGTCGTAATGCGCGTCACGCAGTAGCCACGCAAATTTTTGTATAAAATGCGTAGCTTCGCGGTGATTGAAATTCATTTTCCAATTACCAGCGACTAACGGCTTTCTTTTGGAAACCATAATCACCCTTAAAAGTTTACGATTGAGATTAATAATATTGCGCAAATTAGTGTTATGCCGACCTCGATTTACAAAGCGGATTCATAAAATCGAAAGTCGGCATAAGCGGAAATATTTAGTTTATACTTGCTCGCGTAAATATTACTTACTCAAGCAATACTACATGCTCAAGCAACATTACATGCTCAAGCAATATTACTTACTCAAGCAATATTACTTACTCAAGCACGCTCAAACCTGGAAGAGTCTTGCCTTCCAAGAACTCGAGGGAAGCGCCGCCGCCAGTAGAGATGTGCGAGAAGCCATCTTCCGCAAATCCAAGGTTGCGCACTGCAGAAGCAGAATCGCCACCGCCGACGATAGTGAAAGTGCCGTTCTTAGTTGCGTCAACCAAGCCCTGAGCTACAGCGCGAGTACCGGCTGCAAACTCTGGAACCTCGAACACGCCCATAGGACCGTTCCAAACAACAGTCTTGGAGTCAACAATCTTGTCGTGGAAAAGCTTCTGAGAGTCAGGACCAATATCCAAGCCCATCTTGTCTGCAGGAATAGCGTCTGCTGGAACTACTTCTGGAGCAACTGGAGTATCCCCTGCTGGGAAGCCAGCATTCACAACAATATCAGTTGGAAGCACAAGCTCAACGCCATTCTTCTTAGCGGTTTCAATGTAGCCCTTAACCTTTTCGAGCTGATCCTCTTCAAGCAAAGAAGTACCAACTTCGTGACCCAAAGCCTTGAGGAATGTGAACACCATACCGCCGCCAATAACAAGACGATCAGCCTTGGAAAGCAAGTTCTCAATAACGCCGAGCTTGTCGGAAACCTTGGAGCCACCGAGAACAACAGTCAAAGGACGCTCTGGGTTTTCAGTTGCGCGAGAAAGTGCCTTAACTTCCTTCTCAACAAGCAAGCCTGCAGCTGCTGGAAGATCGGCAGCAACATCGTAATTTGAACCCTGAGCGCGGTGCACAACACCGAAGCCATCGGAAACAAATACTTCGCCAAGAGAAGCAATCTTCTTAGCGTAAGCTGCACGCTCGGAAGCATCCTTGCTGGTTTCTTCGGCGTTGAAACGCACGTTTTCAAGCAAAACAACGTCGCCATTATTCATGGCAGCTACCTTAGCTTGAGCATCTTCGCCGTAAGTATCTGCAGCCAAAACAACATTTGTGCCGAGCAATTCACCTAAACGCTGCGCAACTGGAGCCAAGGAAAGTTCTGGAACAACCTGACCCTTTGGACGACCAAGGTGAGCCATCAAAATCACCTTAGCACCCTGCTCACGCAAAGCCTTAATGGTTGGTAAAGCAGCACGAATACGACCATCATCAGTAATCGTCGTACCCTTGAGAGGAACGTTAAAATCAGCGCGAACCAATACGCGCTTACCACTCAAATCTCCCAAATCTTTCAGTGTCTTCATTGGTATCCTTTCCAAACCATATTGGCTTACCATATTTGACTTACATACTGGCTTACCGTGCCGGCTTACTTCGTTCAACAAAACGCAAAATCAGCCTCAAACATCGACACATTGCCGGGTGCAATTATACCGCACATCTTCAACAATCCATCCTAACCACCAAACCACCCGCAGCTTAATTGCGCGACTTTAGTTGCAAGAATATTAGAGAGGTGAGATTTGAGATTTTTCGCACTGAGCGCGGACGCTCGCGCGGGTAACGCGCTTGCTACGAAACTCGCGTTGGAAGTCCACTGGACTTCCAACCTGAGCGAGTTTCCGCTCCGAGTTGCCTTCGCTCACTACGCTTTAAGCGCTCCGGCAGGTCGTCGCGCAGAGCCGCAGGCTGCTGATTCGCCAAGCGAAGAAGAAAAATCGAAAAATCTCTGCGATAGACACGGTTATTAACGATTAAACACGCAGAGTTTGGGGGATTTCTTTACGAGCAATAAAAGAGGACTGAGGAAGCAACATTCTTTTAAGAACAAAGCAGACAGTAAAGTCTTTAACAGCCAAAGCGACGAAGGACGGGACTTGCGAGGAAAGAAATCCCCCAAAACTCGCGCAACAGTAAACACGAGCGTAGCGCTGCGAGACAAGCAACCCCACCCATCACAGCCACTCCAGAAACCCGCCAGCCAAACATCAGCCAAACGCCACCCAAAACCAAAAAACGGCATAAACTTTACAGGCGTGTAAAATAAAGGTCGGTTGCGCGCGAAAAAACGGCATAAACTTTACAACGCTGTAAAGAAAAAGTCGGATTAAGACGATAAAACGGCAGAAACTTTACAGGCGCGTAAAGAAAAGGTCGGTTGCGCGCGAAAAAACGGCATAAACTTTACAGTTACGCACACAAATCACGCAAAATCAGCATTAAAGCTGCTGCATACGCGACTTCTCAACCTTCGCCGAAAGCTGCAAAAGCCTACGAATTCGTCCTGCAATCGCATCCTTTGTAATAGGAGGATCAGCCAAGTGACCAAGCTCTTCCAAACTTGCGTCGCTATGCTCAAGACGAAGCTTTCCAGCCATCAACAAATTATCTGGAATATCGTCGCCCAAAATATCGAATGCGTGACGAACCTTTTCGCATGCCTCAGCAGCAGCCTTAGCGCTACGACGCATATTCGCATCGTCGAAATTAGCCAAACGGTTTGCTTTTCCGCGAGCTTCACCATCCGAACGCTTACCGGTCCATTCGCGAGCAGAACGAGGAGCGCCAATCAAAATCAACATTCGCTCAATTGCGTCAGAATCGCGCAACGTCACTCGCTCAGAGCTACGAACCTGACGAGCCTTGGCGCTAATGCCAAGTCGCGCTGCCATAGTTTGCAAAGCATTCGCAGCCTCATGAGTTGGGCAAACAACTTCCAAATAGCTAGCTTTGCCAGGATCTGAAATAGCACCGTGAGCCAAGAAAGCACCACGCCAAGCTGCTTTGATTTGGGCGATACTTCCACCAACAATCTCAGGCGCAAGACCAGCAACAATTCTCATACGTCGATCAAGAAGACCAGATTGCAAAGCCAATGCTGCAGCACCACGCTCAACTACCACGTCATAGCGAACTACAGTGCCCGTAGGAGTTTGACGAGAAACTTGAGCAATTGTTGCTTCCCTCTGGAAATGAGTTTTCAATACCTCAACAAGCCACTGAGCTGCGCGCTGAGAATCCAACTGAGCGCGAATAACAGCCTGATTATTTACTGGCCTTAAGCCGCCAGCAAAGCGCATCATTGCTGCAGCTTGAGCCATAATGACAGTCGGGAGCTCATTGTTGTTTGAAACGAGTTCATTTTTGACGTCGTCAAGAAGAGCCAAGGGACAACCTCCTACTTTTGTTCTTCTTAAAATATGAGTGCTGTTGGGTACTTGCATGATGCTGTGGCACACGACATGCCCGGCTTTCTGTGATACAGAATACGTTGGACATTTTACCGGTTTTTGCACATGCTTTACATGCTTTTAGTACAAGATTTTTATATTTTATATAATTTACACAATTTTATTTAATTTTTTAATTAATTTTAATTGATTAGTTTCATAATCGCATTTCACTACTTTACTTTTCGCTACTTTACTTTTCGCTACTTTACTTTTTCACTTACTACGATCTTCTCTGCAGCTCTCTTGCAGATACCGTAACTTGCAAACCGTGCAATCTCAAACGTCTAGCAAGCTCAATACTTACTGCAACAGAACGATGCTGACCGCCAGTACATCCTACAGCAATAGTCACGTAATGCTTGTCTTCTTTAGCAAATCCGTCGATAGCTGTAAGAAGCGCATTTTCGTAAGAATCTAAGAATGCAATTGCCGCAGGATTAGATAAAACATAATCTTGCACAGCTTGATCCTTACCTGTAAGCTCCCTTAATTCAGGGACCCAGAAAGGATTCGGCAAAAATCGCATATCGGCAACAAAATCAGCATCCATTGGCATGCCATATTTAAATCCAAAACTGAAAATATGCACAGAAACCGTAGAAGAGCCTTTTCCAAGCAATCCCTCGTAAAGCTTTGTAGAAAGTTGGTGAATACTAAGTGCAGAAGTATCGATAATAATATCCGCGCAATCTTTCAAATGACTGAGCAACTCTCGCTCTTCTAAAATACCGTCAATAAGTCTGCCGCCGCGCTGCAAAGGATGAGGTCTACGCACAGACTCGTAACGCTTAATAAGCACAGCATCCGAAGCATCTAAAAACAGAATTCGCGTTTTTACGCCAAGTTCGTCAATATGCGCAAGAACTGCAAACAGGTCGTCGAAATATCCTCTAGAACGCACGTCAATAACAGCAGCAAGCTTATGCACTTTAGAACCGGATGAAGTCATCATATCTACTAGCGGTATGAGCAGTTTTGGCGGAAGATTATCGATAACATACCATCCCATATCTTCCAACGCGTTAGCAGCGTGCGAGCGCCCAGCTCCGCTCATGCCAGTAATTAGCATAACTTCAAATCCGTCAGCTAGTTGCACACTAGTCGACGCGGAACGTTGCGTAGTATGTTGCGCATCACGTTGCACATCACTTTGCGTAGGTTGCGTAGTATGTTGCGTATTATCGCTCATAATGCCTCCTGTAAGGCTTTTCGCATGAGACTACTTAAGTCATCGTAATATCTAGCCTTGTCAGCACTAGGTTTATAACCAAGCCCAGAAGCAGTTTCAGCACAATTCTCAGCGCCAGCCTCAGCACAATTCTCAGCACAATTCCCAAAATTTTCTTTAGATTTCCTGTAGTCAATCGTCATAAGACTTACTTGCGCTAAAGCTTGTTGCAAAAGCATTTCTTCTCCGCCAATAGCGCAACCGTATTGTTGCCATACGTTAAGTAGCATGCTTGGGCGAGGATCGTAAACTACGTCAAGCAATGTTCCTAATTTCGTTTGATTATTCGCACTATCTTGACAGTACGCTTTCAACGCAAGCGCAATTGGATCTGCTACGTGCGCTGGAACTGTGCTTATGACTATGTCTGCTTCTGCGATTGCACGAACAGCTTCTAGTGAATTTAAAGATTTCAAAATGAGAGATTTATCACATTCTGACAATTCTTCTGCGCTCAATTTTTCTGCGCTATAGTCTGCAAATTTTGAAAATACTTCTTCGCTTATTGTTGGGAACTCAATACCTTGCACAGGCTCATACATAGCGTCATTTTCTTCGCTTTTATTATTTTGACCTATGCTTATTTTATTTGGAAAATCAGCGCAATACTTTTGTATAAGATTATTAAAACGTTCAACGCCTTTTACACTACCGTCATCTTCAGTTCTAGCAACAACTTGCACCTGCTCAAGCTTTGCTACTTGCGCAATCTCAATTAAAGCTGCCAGTGCAGAGGACGCAGTGTTGCCGCTGCCAATAATAACAGCCTTTTTTACTTCGCATATGCGCTCATGTAATGCTTGCATAAATGTTATTAATATGCCACTTACGTCAGTGTTGTATAGCTTTATTTGCGATTGCGAAGCGGTTGCCGGATTGCTAGTAAAAACTGCAGTATTTGCCACGTTAAGCGCGCGCGACCAGTAGTCGCAAGGTGTGCCGAGTTTCATTACAGTTTTTTTAAGTGGCATAGTAAGGCTTAAGCCTTTCCAAGAATCGTCAAGATGCGCAATAAAATCGCGAAGCTCTGTTTCGCTTACTTTTTCCTTACTATATTGCCAATTTGTAAGACCTAAAGCCTTATAAGCCGTGTTGTGAAGCACAGGCGACAGCGAATGCGAAATAGGATCTCCCAAAACTGCACAATGATATGTTTTTAACATTTTTCTCTCCCCCTTAGTAAGTTAGTACGCTAATAAATCTTTTGGATCAACACAAAAACGCAACTCTCCTGCAGCACGTGTTGCTACGTGACGAGCTACTTCCTTGTGCAATCGGTTCACTAATTCTTGTCTTAAATAAAGCGGAACTCTTACTACTGCTTTTACACGGTCGTAAATATCGTCAAAATGCTGGTATCTGTCTGTAACAGGCGGATGCATTGGAACAATTCCTAATAATGGAGAAATTTCTGGAAAATCAGCATCTTGACTACTTTCGCACCCAAGATTTTCTTGCATTGCACCAATATTTTCAAGCGCACGCATAACCGCATCACGAGCACCCCATACGCATGCTGCAGTTACGCAAGGCGGCAATATTGCTTGAGCTCTTTCTGAAAGCTCATTGCAAGAAAGTTGAGTCGTATCCCACAATGTAAGCGCACGCGCAAGAACAGGATACGTTTCACCAATCAAAAGCACACTTCCTCCGCGCGCTCTAGGAGCACATAAAGCAGAAGCTTTCATCCACGAATTAAGCGTATCTATTCGCGCGTCAAGCCCCGAAGCGTACAAACTTACCCACGTATCGAGTATTGCTACAACACCATATTCTCCGTTACAATTTGCGTCTTGCGTTTGTATGCGAGGCTCACATCCAGGAGTTGCAACAACAATTACAGGTTTTTCATTAATACACTGGATAATTCCGTTCGGTTGGTGTTGTGACGAAATAATAATAGGCACATTGCGAAATAGTTTAGATAATTCTTCTGCAACGCCAGCAGCACCAACTCGTATAACTCGCATATTGCTACTGCCACAATTAGAACAAGACCAATTTATTGCACTAGCACCACACCACGAGCAACGTGCTGTTTGCTGACTATTTGCAACATCGAGAGGCCCGGTGCATCGTCTACAGCGCGCTTGACGTTTGCAAGAAGAGCATATAGCCGATTGCGTCACGCCATCTTGCGCAATAGAAAGCAGCACAGGCTTACCATCCGAAAGAGTATCGTTAATAGCTCTTACCGCGCTATGCGGTATGCGAGCGCCAATGCTTGGGTCAGCTAATTTCAATAAAGCTTCACGATTAAGCCAACGAACCCACGGAACTAACCTTTCGCGAGCAAGTTTACTCGCGCTTACAGGTATACTAGATCCGCTTATTGTTTCAGCAGTTTTAGCAGATTGAGTAGTTTGAACAGCTTCAGCAGTTTGAACAGATTGCTCACCTTGCACACTTTGCGCAGACTGAGCAGATTGAGTAGTTTGAGTAGTTTGCGCATCTTGCGCATTCGACATATAGCAGTCTACTTCACTTTGACTAAGCGCGCTTCTGGAATACGACATTGACACAAATACGCCGCCATGCCTTTCCGCACGAAGCCGCATAACGCCACGCGCTTGAGCATACGGCATCATTCCGTCAGCATATTGGTACGCACAATCTTCAACAATCGCAAATAAAGCATCTCCCTCAACTGGAGCATACATTGCAGCTCTAGTGCCAAGAACGCAAGGAACTATTCCGGACGCGATTGCGCGCCAAGCTCTATACCTATCAGCTGGAGGATCAGCCGCACAAAGTCGAGCGACATCTCCATCAAAACTTCCAGCAGAAAAACCACGATGATTCTCACTGACGCGCTTATATGGCTTTAATCCGTAAACCATTAGCGCGCGCATTACATCATTTACTTCTCTTAACGTCGGCAAAACTACAACAGCTTGCTTACACGCACTTAAAGCAGTGACAATCATCCATGCTAAATCTTGTGCAAGTCGGCAAGAACCTGGTAAAGCGTCTACAATAAAAGATTGAGAAGAATTATTTTCTGCTTGCTTGACTAATTGATTTTCTGCTTTATTTTCACTAAAACTTGCGTCAATAGATTTTTTGATTAATGCATTGTATAAAATATTTGCATTTTCGTAATCATAAATCATGCGAGAAGTTGTAGCGTAACCTAGGTTTGTATCGTATCCTGTGTTTGTATTGTTATCGTTTTGCAAACGCTTCTTAAGATTTTCACGCCACTGTTTTCTGCGTTGCAAGCGTATGTTGTCAAAAACTTCCTCATGCTCAACACGAGCCACACGTTGAGGCACAGCAAGACGCAAAATATTTGAGCTAGTTCCACCATAAGCTTTAGCTATGGCGTCAATATCGTCTCGCAAAGATTTAGAAAGCAAAACATCTGAAGGAAACACGCGCTCTAAAAATCTTAAAGCAGCATGAGGGGTGTCAGTATGCGAAGAACGAGACCAAATAACTCCAGTGAGCTTTTGTGCTCCAAAACGAACGCGTACAAACGCCCCAGGCTGAGCAGATTCATCTTGATCTTGCGATATCAAGTAATCAAAAGTACGACCTAAATGTGAAGCTTGAACATCAAGCATCACATGCGCAATAGGGCATTCATTAGCAGGCACTAGAGAAACAGCATTGCGCTTACGTCTTGTTTTACGCGCTAAGCCGTCTAGCGAAGGTTGCTCTGCCATAAATAACCCTTAGTTTTACTTGAATTACATCACATAATTACTGTTATTTTACAGCAAAATTTATCAATAAAACTACTTTTTTAGCGCATCTTTCAATTGCTCAATACGATTCGTTTCTTCCCAAGGGAATTTGACATCCGTACGACCAAAATGACCATAAGCTGCAGTTGGAGCATAAATTGGCTTAAGCAAGTTAAGCTCGTCAATAATCGCAGCTGGACGCAAATCAAATACTTCACGCACAGCACGCGCAATATCTGCGCGCGTAATACCATCAGCTTCAGTTCCGAAAGTTTCTACGTTTACGCTTACAGGATCAGCAATACCAATAGCATAAGCAACCTGAACTTCTGCCTTATGAGCTAAACCAGCTGCCACAATATTTTTTGCAACCCAGCGAGCTGCATAAGCTGCAGAACGGTCAACTTTGCTAGGATCCTTACCGGAAAAAGCTCCACCACCATGATGAGCAGCACCACCATAAGTGTCAACAATAATTTTTCGACCAGTTAAGCCCGAATCAGCTGCAGGACCTCCCAAAACGAAGGAGCCAGTAGGGTTTACAAGCATACGGTACGAATCGTGCGCAACTTTTTGAGCAAGAACTTCGTCCAACACAGGATTAACAACATGCTCAACAAGCTGATTTTGTAACCAGTCTCTAGAAACTTCTGGATCATGCTGAGTAGAAATAAGCACAGTATCCAAACGCTTAGGCATGCCTTTGGAATCGTACTCAATAGTAACCTGAGTTTTCCCATCCGGACGCAAATGCGCAACAGTGCCATCTTTACGAACTTTAGCAAGCTTTTGAGCTAAACGATGAGCAAGATAAATCGGCAAAGGCATCAAAGTATCTGTTTCGTCGCTAGCGTAACCAAACATAACACCTTGATCGCCTGCACCTTGAGCAGCGTAGCGCTCCTCACGAGAAGATGCACTCTCGCAAGAAGCATCCAACCTAGCAACACCTTGATTGATTTCCGCACTTTGCTCAGTTAAAGAAACCATAACACCACAAGAATCAGCATCAAGACCAATTGTGGAGCTCGTGTAGCCAACATTACGAACAACTTGACGCACAATTCCCGGAATATCGCTATAAACTTCACCACGCACTTCGCCAAAAACAACGAACTGACCGACGGAAGCACAAACCTCTACAGCAACATGCGCATGAGGATCCTGACGAAGCATATCGTCCAATATAGCGTCAGCAATTTGATCGCATAACTTGTCAGGATGACCTTCAGTTACAGATTCTGCAGAAATTAATTTACGTTCTTCCACATTTCCCCCTTAAGTTTATAGTCGATAAAGGCTAAATACAGGCCAAATAAAGCGAAAACGCAGCCGTGCATCCGCTTTATTGAGCACGGATGATACGCGACTGCGAATACCCATAAAGACGTTTATTAGCAAGGCTTATTAATTACCTTCGCTTAAATCGTCCTCACCAAGAGTCTCTTCAAGCAATCCAGCATTAATTTCGCGGAAAGCAATAGCTAAAGGCTTTTCTTGATTTTGATACTCAACTAGTGGGCCAACATTTTGAAGCAAACCTTCATTAAGCTGAGTAAAATAAGCATTAATTTGACGTGCTCGTTTTGCAGCAAATAAGGCAAGCGCATACTTGGAATCCGCATGTTGCATTAAATCATCAATCGGTGGATTCGCAAGACCAGTAGGTGTTGGCTGAGTGCCTAATGCCATAATATTCTCCAAATTCTATGGTGCCACAATAGTTCCAAAAGGCTTATTATATGCTATCGATTGGATATTGCGTAAGTTTTAACTATAAGTCGTATTCGCTTGCAATAACATTCCACAGTTCATCTGCGGCACGCTCAGCATTATCGTTCACAATAACAACATCGAACTCTTTAGCTGCAGCAATCTCAACTTTAGCGGTTTCCAAACGTTTTGCTTGCTGCTCAGGAGTTTCAGTACCACGACCAATAAGACGACGCTTAAGCTCTTCAAAGCTCGGAGGCGCAATGAACACGTACACGACTTCTAATCCAAGACGAGCAGCCTCTTGTTTTACGCGCCTAGCTCCTTGCAAATCTATTTCCAGCAAAGTAGGAATATCTTGCGTAAGATGATCCAAAACAGGCTGAAGAAGAGTGCCATAATGAGCCATGCCATGAACCAGAGCAGTTTCCAAGAATTCGCCATTACGCCTACGACGCTCAAATTCCTCTTCATCTAAGAACCAATAGTGAATACCATTAAATTCACCAGGTCTAGGCGCACGAGTGGTAGCAGAAACAGATAGCCAAATATGAGGATGTTTCTCGCGAAGTATGCCTTCTACTGTGCCTTTACCAGCCGCAGTAGGACCCGTTAATACGATTAATCGACGTCTAGACTGCGAAACTGCAGCCTCATCTGTGGCACCCATTTGCTTACCTCTCGTTTACGCACATTCGCCTGAATCAACAAGAGCCTGACGAATATCCAATGCTATGCGTTCAGTTGCAGCCGAAAGTTCACCAATATTTGGACCATGCGACGCAATCGAACGCGAAACAGTTACCAATACATTACCATGTGTACCAGCAAAAACACGCTTTAAATCGTCAGCTTCTGCACCTTGCCACCCATAACCAGGAGAAAGAATTGGACCAGTAAAACTGGTTACGTCAATTCCACCACCGTTCATCCAGTCGCCAATAGTAGCTCCAACAATTAAACCAACAGAACCCATTCCTTTAGTTTTATTGTTAAAACTTTGAGCTGTTTGAGCAATTCCGTGAGCTACAGTAGTTCCGCGGTAAGTTCCGCTTTGCCTAATAGCAGTTTGCAAACTTGCGCCTTCGCGATTAGAAGTTAGAGACGCAATAAAAACACCGCGACCGTTATTAAGAGCTTCGTTAATTAAGCCGCCCATAGAACGTGCGCCATAATAAGGAAGCAAAGTAATAGCATCAGCAAGAAGCGGAGCTCCAGGCTTAAAATATGCGTCTGCAAGCGCAGAAATAGTAGTAGACAATCCACCATGGCCACAGTCAACGATAGTAATAATATCCATTTGACGTGCAGCATACAGCACACGCTCAAGCGCTGCGAAACCCTTAGAACCGTAGCGCTCAAACATGCTGGATTGGAATTTAACTGCTGCTGCCCTACCATTCATAGCTTGCAGCATTCGCATAGAGAAAAGCTCAGCTCCAAGAGCATCCATGTTGTATCCCCAATTAAGCAGCATTTTGCGATGAGGATCGATTCCAACACACAATGGTCCATATTTTGCCATAGCGTTCTTCAAACGCAAACCAAAATCGGATCGTTGCGCCTGCACTTCTTGATCACGAATGCTCTCGGTCATGTATTAAGCCCGACTTTCTTGACTTTCTGCCTGTTCAATTGCAAACAGCTGCTGAGCATGTTCTTGTATGCTCATCACCTGATAATCGTTGTTCTTAACAGCTTCAATAGCCATTAATACTGGTGCGAATTCGGTAATAGTAGTGAATTGCGGAAGATCAGCTGCTACAGCTGCCGCACGAATGGCATAACCATCAGTGCGCGATCCCCTTGAATTCGGCGTATTCAATACCATATCAATCTTACCATTTTCGATAAGCTCTACAACATTCTTACCGATTCTTTCGTGCGCTTTCTCACTATTTGTCATATCTTTCGCCGTGTCGCCTTGACTAGAAAGCTTATCGACAATCACGGAATCAATGCCGTAACGACGAAGCACAGAAGCTGTACCTTCAGTAGCCCAAATAGTAAAACCAAGCTCCACTAATCGCACTGCAAGAAGCGGAAGTTGACGCTTATCTGCATCACTTACAGACACAAACACGTTGCCGCTGGTAGGCAAACCACCCTTGTATGCTGCAAGCTGGCTCTTAGCAAAAGCATGTGGGAAGTCACGGTCGAAGCCCATAACCTCGCCAGTAGAACGCATTTCAGGGCCGAGCAAAATATCAACCGTGCGTCCAACAGGAGTGCGGAAACGCTTGAACGGCAGCACAGAAGCTTTAATAGCAACCTGCTGACCTGGATGGATATCTCCGCCATCGCCTTGCGGAAGAAGAAGTCCACGCTTGCGCTGCTGTGCAATTGTTTCACCAGCCATAATTCTTGCAGCAGCTTTGGCAAGAGCAACACCAGTAGCTTTAGAAGCAAACGGAACAGTACGAGACGCTCGAGGATTTGCTTCGATTACATACAAAGTGTTTGCCATAAAAGCGTACTGCACGTTAATCAGACCGCGAACTGAGCAGCCGCGCGCAATCGAAAGCGTGCCTTCGCGAAGGCGGCGAATTTGATCGTCCGAAAGCGTGCTTGGAGGAAGAGTACAAGCAGCGTCACCAGAGTGCACGCCAGCTTCCTCAACATGCTCCATAATGCCGCCAATATAAAGCTCGTTGCCGTCGTAAAGCGCGTCAACGTCGATTTCAATAGCGTCCTGAAGGAACTTATCGATCAAAAGCGGCGAAGGCAAGCGGCCAGAAACAACAGTGTCTGCTCGAGCTTCATCCAATGCGCGATCAACATACTTTGCAAGCTGAGCGTCGTCGTATACAATTTCCATGCCACGACCGCCGAGCACGTAGCTTGGGCGCACAAGAACCGGGTAGCCGATTGCATGAGCTGCATCTTTTGCTTCCTCAAGGCTCAAAGCTGTGCCATATCGAGGAGCATTCATGCCTTCTTGACGAAGAACCTCGCCGAAAAGCTCACGGTTTTCAGCCAAATCAATAGCCTCAGGAGTCGTTCCCAAAATTGGAACTCCTGCAGCTTTAAGACGAGCAGCAAGCGAAAGTGGAGTTTGACCACCAAGCTGCACAATCACACCCTTAACAGGACCAAGCTTCTTTTCTGCTTCGTAAATTTCAAGCACATCTTCGAAAGTAAGCGGCTCAAAGTAAAGGCGATCAGACATGTCGTAATCTGTAGAAACTGTTTCAGGATTGCAATTGACCATAATGGTGTCGTAATCCTTGCCCAATTCCTGAACAGCGTGAACGCAAGTGTAATCAAACTCAATACCCTGGCCGATTCTGTTTGGACCAGAGCCAAGGATAATCACAGCTTCGCGATCGCGCTTCTTCAGCTCGCTTTCGTCAGCGTAGCAAGAATAGTAGTACGGAGTTGCTGCGTCGAACTCAGCTGCGCAAGTATCAACAGTCTTGTAAACAGGGCGCAAGCCGTAAGCCCAACGAAGCTCACGAACCATATTTTCGCCTTCGTCGCCAAGATTACGCAAATGCGCAATTTGAACGTCCGAAAGGCCGGCAAGCTTAGCGCGCTTCAAAACTTTAGGAGTTAAGGTTTCAGCTTCACGAACTGCGAGCGCAGTTTCGTTAATTTGAGCCAGCTGCTCTACAAACCAAGGGTCAATTTTTGTTGCTGCAAAAATCTGTTCTGGCGTTGCTCCACCCCATAGTGCGCGCTGAATTTGCAAGTAGCGATGCTCTGTTGGAGTGTGCATTTCTTCGAGAAGCTTATTAACTTCTTCCTTGCTTGGACGCTCTCCGTCCCAGCTAAAGCACGCGTGACGCTTGTCGATTGAGCGCATTGCTTTTCCAAGGGATTCCTGGAAGTTTCCAGCCAAAGCCATTGCTTCGCCAACAGACTTCATAGAAGTTGTAAGCGTGGTGTCTGCTCCTGGGAACTTTTCGAAAGCAAAGCGTGGAATCTTCGTTACAACGTAGTCGATTGTTGGCTCGAAGCTTGCAGGAGTTGAACGCGTAATATCGTTTTGAATTTCGTCCAAAGTGTAGCCGAGAGCAAGTTTCGTTGCGATTTTTGCGATTGGGAAGCCGGTTGCTTTAGATGCGAGCGCGGAAGAGCGAGACACGCGCGGGTTCATTTCGATTACGATAATGCGACCAGTTTGAGGGTTGATCGCGAACTGAATATTGCAGCCGCCGGTATCGACGCCAACGCCTCGAATAATAGCGATACCAATATCGCGCATCTTTTGATACTCGCGGTCTGTAAGCGTAAAGCAAGGAGCAACTGTAATCGAGTCGCCAGTGTGCACGCCTACAGGATCGACGTTTTCGATTGGGCAAACAACTACGACGTTATCTTTTGCGTCGCGCATAAGCTCAAGCTCAAACTCTTTCCAACCTTCAATACCTTCTTCAATAAGCACTTCGTTGGTTGGAGAATAGTGAATGCCGGCTCCTGCAATGCGGTGAAGCTCTTCTTCGTTATGAGCAATACCAGAGCCCAAGCCGCCCATTGTGAAGCTTGGACGTACTACTACCGGGTATCCTAAAGTTTCAACAATTTTGTCTACTTCTTCGATTGAGTGAGCAATAAAGGATTTTGCTGACTCAGCTCCGGCTTTTTCAACGACTTTTTTGAAAAGCTCGCGGTCTTCGCCGCGGTCGATTGCTTCCAAAGAAGCGCCAATAAGCTCAACGTTATATTTTTCTAGGATTCCTGCACGGCCCAAATCCATTGCAGCATTAAGCGCAGTTTGACCACCGAGCGTTGGAAGAAGCGCATCAGGACGCTCCTTTGCAATAATTCGCTCCAAAATCGAAGTGTCAATTGGCTCAATATATGTTGCGTCCGCAAGTTCCGGATCGGTCATAATCGTAGCCGGGTTAGAGTTGACCAAAATTACGCGAATGCCTTCTTCGCGAAGAACTCGGCAAGCCTGCGTTCCGGAATAATCAAATTCTGCAGCCTGACCAATAACAATCGGGCCGGAACCAATTACCATAACCGACTTAATATCAGTACGTTTTGGCATAGTAAACTTCTCTTTCCGTAAATCTTAAAATCTTACTTGCTTTTTCGAGTATCACTTGCTTTTTCGAGCGTTTTCGCGCATCAATTGCACAAAGCGGTCAAATAGATAGGAAGCGTCGTGCGGACCTGCTGCAGCTTCCGGATGATATTGCACTGAGAACGCTGGAATATCAAGGCATTGCAAGCCTTCTACAACGTTGTCGTTCAAGTCAATATGCGAAACTAGCACGCGACCAAAGTGGCCGTTTTCGTAAGGAGATTGAACAGGACCGTCAAGAGGTGCGTCCACAGCAAATCCGTGATTATGAGCTGTAACTTCCACTTTTCCGGTTGTAACGTCTTTTACAGGCTGATTAATACCGCGATGACCAAACTTCAGCTTGTACGTGCCAAAGCCGAGCGCGCGACCAAGCAACTGGTTTCCAAAGCAGATACCAAAGAACGGGTAGCCTGCATCCAAAACTTTACGCAAAAGCTCAACTTCGCGATTTGCTTGGCCAGGGTCTCCAGGACCATTCGAGAAGAATACGCCGTCTGCGTTAAGAGCTTGCAGCGATTCGAAGCTTATTGAGGAGCTTACAACGTGTACGCGGCAGCCGCGTTCAGCCAAACGGTGAGGAGTCATGGATTTAATACCAAAGTCGACTGCTACAACCGCGTAAAGCGGATCTTTTCCTTCAAAATCACCGCAAGGCTCAATCGTATACGTTTCTTTAGTGCTGACTTCATCTGTTAAGCGCAAGCCTTGCATTTGAGGAGTCTGCTTAATTTCGTCAACGAAAGAAGCGACGGTACGAAAAGCCCCGGTTGACGGATCAACCAGGGCCTTATTAGAAAAAATGCCGGCACGCATAACGCCTACCGAGCGTAAATGACGTACCAGCTTTCGAGTATCAATACCACTAATGCCAACGATACCTTGCTTTTGTAAATCGTCTTCCAAGGAACCTTCAGCTCGCCAATTGCTAACTACTGGGCTTGGCTCCTTAACCACGTAACCCGCAACCCAAATGTGGGAAGATTCTGGATCTTCGTGATTCATTCCCGTATTACCTATATGTGGGAATGTTTGAACTACGATTTGTTGATCATAACTTGGATCAGTTAATGTTTCTTGATAACCAGTCATGCCCGTGGAGAACACAATCTCAGCGCGCGTAGAACCTTGCGCACCAAAAGGCTTACCAACGTAAACCTGACCATCCTCCAACACCAATACTGCATCATCACTGCCGAATCCGGCAAAGGTGTCGTTGTAATCCACCTTAACCCCCTTATGGCTTTAGGATATTCGTGGTAAGTTTACTCAGGTTGGCGGACGGGCGACGCGCCGGCGGTGGTTATAGCATCTTTGCTTAGTATTTTGTTTGGTGTGGCACGAGTTTTAGTCTCGTAATTCTACACAATTTGTCTCTTGATTAACGTGCCGCGAGTTTTGGGGGATTTCTCTCCTCGCACGTCCCGTCCTTCGTCGCTTTAGCTGTTAAAGACTTTACTGTCTGCTTTGTTCTCAAAAGAATGTTGCTTCCTCAGTCCTCTTTTAGTGCTCGTAGAGAAATCCCCCAAACTCTGCGTGTTTAATCGTTAATAACCGTGTCTATCGCAGAGATTTTTCGATTTTTCTTCTTCGCTTGGCGAATCAGCAGCCTGCGGCTCTGACGTTCGCCGCGCTCAGTGCGAAAAATCTCAAATCTCCACCACACGAATACTCCTAATTTGAAGTATTATAACCACGCCGGGTTTTGTGTTTTAATGGTGAATTGTTTTGGCGTGATGGCAGCAGAGCAGAACTGCTAAAATAGTAACTCAACTACTCCTGAGTGTCATCAGTAGGTTCAGTAATAGGTTCTGCAGCAGCGTCTTCAGGAGAAGATTCGCCATTAAACTTTGCCAAGCAAGCGTCTTTATCTGCCATAATCGCGCTTAGTAAGCCGTGAATAAACGCAATAGCTTCGTCGTCGCTATACATTTTTGCGAGCGCAATAGCCTCGTCAATAGCAACTTTATCTGGAATCTCATCATTAAGAAGCATTTCCCACACCGCAATGCGCAAAATATTGCGATCGATAACAGCCATTCTGCCAACTTTCCAGCCAGTCGAATAGCGGTTTAGCGTCTTGTCAATTCTGTTACGTCGCTCTCCTACGCCTCGAACAATCTCAATCGCGTACTCTGGGAGCGGAGTTTGAGCGCCAGGCTCCTTAACTCGCTCCTCAAGCAAAGAAAGAATATGCTGATTCTTCTCATCCGCCTCATACAGCGTATTCAAAGCCCTTTTACGAGCGGTAGAACGTGCCATCGTAACGCCCTTCTGTGTAACGTATAAAAATTACTTAATAAAGTTGTATCAAAAATTACGCGACCCAGCAACGAATAATCGCCACCGGGTCACTCTATAAAAATTATTGAGAAATAAATAGCTAATTTAATTAGATAACTAATTATTTTAATTAGATAATTAATTCTTTAGTTTTCACGACCAAGGTAAGAGCCGTCACGAGTGTCGACCTTCACCTTTTCGCCTTCACCCACGAAGAGTGGAACCTGGATTTCAGCACCGGTTTCCACGGTTGCAGGCTTAGTACCAGCGTTAGAACGATTGCCTTGCAAGCCTGGCTCAGTGTGAGTAATAGTCAAAATAACGGAAGCTGGAAGCTCAACGCTCAAAGGAGTGCCGTCATGGAAGCTTACAATGCAGTCGGTGCCTTCAAGCAAATACTTGCTCTGCTCGCCAACCAAAACCTTAGGAATATAAACCTGGTCGTAAGTGGTCATATCCATAAAGACGAAGTTGTCGCCATCTTCGTATGAATATTGCAACGTGCGGTTATCAACGGTCTCGAACTCCATCTTCATGCCGGCATTAAAAGTCTTGTCGACAATCTTGCCCGAGAGCACGTTCTTAATGGTGGTACGCACAAAAGCAGGGCCCTTGCCCGGCTTCACGTGCTGGAACTTAACGACGGTCCAAAGCTGACCGTCAAGGTTCAAAACCGATCCATTCTTAATATCATTGGTAGTCTGTGCCACGAGTTACCCGTTTCTTTCGACGTAGGCCGTTTAACGCGGCCATGTAATAAACCTTGCTAATTATGCCACAATGCCTCAACTAATTAAAATAACAACACTTTCCTAGCGCAATTAGTTGATTATTGTTTATCATTTTGATTTGAAGATTCCGGATTATTGCTGCGACCCATTGGAATATAACCGCCTTGATCATCCTTAGGATGTGGAGCATTTAACGGATACCCATTGCCATCAAGATTTGTAAAATCTGCGCTTATCTTCTTAATTTTCGCCAAATAATCTTTAATAGCATTTTGCAAATCTGTAATACACTGGTTTAATTCATCGCTGTTGTTACTGCTTTTAGCAAGAGCTTTTCCTGCAGTATCAACAACTTTTTCTAAATCGGCTTTAGCTGCACCAAAAATAGGAACATTCTTAGTTTTATCTATAAGCTCTTGACCTTGCTTAACTAATTCTAATAGCTTATTAGAAATTTCTTTTCTACCTGTTTCCAAAGCTGTTTTAGCAGATTTTACAAGAGCGTCTCCGTCTTTATTAAAAGAGTCGACTTTATCTGAAAGCTTATTTTCAACAGATGAAGAATTATCAGAATCAGTTCCAGCAGGACAGTTAGGTATTTTCTCTTTAGAATCAGATTTCGCGTAATTTAATGATGATTCAAAATCTTCAAACGCACTTTTAGCTTCATCTGAATACGAATTGAATTCAACTTTTTTAATATTAATAGCGCGAATAACGTCATCATCTGAAAGAGATTTTATAAGATTTTTTTGAGCATTAACTGCTTTTTCTCGCATTTGAATACAAGTTTTAGAAGGAGCAGAAACACTATTTTTCGGCTTGTTTTTATTGGTAGTTAAGAAGAATACTGCTGCGACTACGATTGCAACTACTATAATCGAAACAGCAACTACAGCAATAACGACTTTACTATTTTTAGAAACAGAACTATTTTGCTCTCTCATAATCAGTCATTCCACCATCTAAAAAGTAACTAAAATAGACTTTAATTAGCAGACAGAATTAGACGCTAGTTTAAAATCTACTTATAAAATACGAATCTTATAAATTCTATCATTTAAACTATTTACGCACCATATTCTCGCAAATAATTTTCAGCCCTACTACTTAGATTATGGATTTATAGATTATTTTTCAACAAATTCAACAGTTTTGAAACAAATTCAGCAACGTCATCTTTATCTGCACCTTTTGTTAGAACAGACACTCCGATCCTATTCTTGCCCTTCTTAAGAATCAAGAAATAGTTATAAACATTCTTAATTCCTTGACCACGATGAGCCATAACCTCTATGCCGTCTGGAACATTCACGCCATCAGCAGAAATATCGTAACCCGTCGCATTAGCAATAGTCGAATTTTGCATAGCTTTTGAAAGCATCATCGCAGCATCATGAGAAGAAGTAAGATTTTCGTAACCATCGTTCGATGCATCAACATCACCATATTTGCGAGTAAAAGATGTATTTGAATAGCCATTATCTGACAGCCATTGATCTAATCCGTCTATGCCACCTTGATCATCTAAAAGCTCATTAGCGGAGTCATTACTCATTGTCTTAATAACATCTTCACACTTATCTTCATAATCATGCTGTTGATTGTCCTTAGTATAAAGAACAACAGGGAAATAAAAACCTACAGCAGGGAATGTTTTACGAGAATTAGAAGACTCATACAATATGCCCTTCTTGCCAGAAATTGCTACAGACACGCTATTATTTGAAGAAAAATTGTTTACTAATTTATTGATTTTTTTGGTATTAAGCTTTTCACTCGCGCCAACAGCGTTATCCTTATCGCTACTAGCATCGCTATCTTCATCGTCTGAATCTAAATCATCATTGGTTAGAATATGCTGCTTAGATTTATTATTCTTTGATTTTGATGATTTTAATTCAGTTTTATTATTTGATTGAGCTGTTCGCGCATTATTTACATACCACCATGCACCAGCGCCTATAACCAAAACACAGGCAATAATAGCGGCTATTAAAGTAATAATTACTTTCTTCTTATGCTTATCCTCATCTGAATGAGAATAATTAGCCGGAGCTTCACCTTGTGCGTAAAATGAATTATTCATAGAAGACTGTTCGCTCGAAGAACCCATAATAGGAGAACCTGAAACGCTTAGATTATCCGGTAAAGCTTCCTGCGCATGAAATACAGTAGTAGGAGCTTCATTAGTAGGCAATTCGTATTGTTGATTTTGGATTGCCGACTCGGCTGCTGGCGTAACTTCTAAAAGCGCTCCGCAAGTATTGCAAAACTTGCTATTATCAGCATTTTTATTACCACATTGCGTGCAGAACATATTCTTCCTTTAAACAAATACATCTATTGCAACGCATTATTTTACACCCGCTTACAATAAATTACTTATCAAAAATCATACTTCATTAAAACTTAAAAAACTTATATACTACTTTTATGAAACTTCTTGGCAATATTGTGTGGCTGATATTCGGCGGTCTTTTCATTGCTGCAAGCTGGTTAATTATAAGTTTCCTTCTTTGCATAACCATTATTGGCATACCATTCGGCATTCAAGCATTCAAAATGGCAAAGCTCACGCTCACACCATTTGGAAAACACGTTATTTACCAAGGCGGCACTAGCACAATTTGGAACATACTATGGATTGTATTTTTCATTGGGCCAATGCTTGCGTTAGGCTATATCGTTTCAGGATTCATTTGCTGCTGCACAATTGTTGGCATTCCATTTGGCATACAATCTTTCAAAATGGCAAAACTTGCGTTGTGGCCGTTTGGTTCCGAAATTGTAGAGGATAATTACGCACCATACGTACGCAAGTAATCTGCAGCGCGCGAAGCTAATTCCTCATCCATAACTGGCTTGCCATCAGCATTAACTAAGCGCTTTGCTGCAGCAAAAATTTCGCGCACGTTTGCAATTGGCAAAACTGGGAATCCAAACTCCTGCTCTACTGCTTTTACTGCAGAAAGCTCACTGTCTTTCGTGCGTTCCATTCTGTCTACTGCCAAAATCAAGCCAACAACTTCAACATTTGCTTCCGCTTTAAGCTTTGGCAAAGTTTCACGAACTGCAGTTCCAGCTGTCATCACGTCGTCAACTAACAGAACTTTCATGCAGTCTTTTAACGGCTTTCCAACCATAATTCCGCCGTCGCCATGATCCTTTCGCTCTTTGCGATCGAAAGTAAAACCAACAGGCATATTGTGATTATTCGTCAAAGCCATTGCCGTAGAAACTGCCAGCGGAATGCCCTTATAAGCAGGACCGAAAACAGTGTCGATATCTTGCGGAAGTTTGCCATCTTCGATTGCTGCAACAACGCGCTCAGCGTAGTATGCGCCTAGATTTGCGATTTTCATGCCGTCGTCAAAAGCGCCAGCGTTAATAAAATAAGGTGATTGACGACCAGATTTCAGCGTAAAGTCACCAAATTTAAGCGCGCCTGAATCAAGCAAAAACTTTGTAAAACGTTCGTCTAATTCTGCCATAATTAACTCTCTTTCTTAAAATAATTTTAAATACTTTCTAAATACGCTTACTTTCTTAATTTCAGCGCCAAGTCTTTCCTTCCGCAAGCAAAGACGCAAGCTTTGGACGAGAATCAAGCAAATCGTCAAGCTCGCGAGCAATGCGAATAGGAGCAGTAGGATCCACCAAAGCAGCAGCACCAACTTCTACAGCATTCGCGCCAGCATACAAGTATTCCAAAGCTTTTTCGCCAGAATCAATGCCACCAATGCCAATAATTGGAATATCTGGCATAGCTTGACGCACTCTCCACACAAACCCAAGTCCAATCGGGAAAATAGCAGGACCAGAAACACCGCCCGTGCGGTTTGCAATAATAGGCTCGCCTGTTCGAATATCAATTCGCAAACCAACAAGCGTGTTAATCATGCTTAAAGCATCCGCTCCAGCATCAACTGCAGCTTTGCAAATCGAAACGATATCCGTCACGTTTGGCGTCATTTTTACAATCATTGGCTTAGCAGTCATTGCGCGAAGACGCTTAATTAATCGGTGAAGTGCCACCGGATCAGTGCCAACGCTCATTCCACCATGAGTCACGTTTGGGCAGCTTACGTTAATTTCGAGCATGTCTGCAGCAGAATCTGCAAGCTTTTCAACAACTTGCGCATAATCGTCGTCACTGTGCCCTGCAACATTAGTAATAACAAGCGCTCCCATGGATTTTAGTTTTGGCAACTCGTCTACTAAATAATGGTCGACACCAGGATTTTGCAATCCGACTGCGTTTACCATTCCAGAAGGAGATTCTGCAGTGCGTGGAGAAGGATTTCCTTCCCAAGGAACAGGGGAAACACCTTTTGTACAAATTGCGCCGAGTTGGCTTACGTCGTAAAAGCGTCGGCAAGCTGCAAGCTGGAAAGTTCCAGAAGCAGTTCCAACCATGTTTTTCCACTTAACGCCTGCGACTTGAGTTGGATGCTTCCAAACGTGGCTAGTGTCAAAGCCAAAAGTTTCAGCGGAATTTGTTGCGGAATTTGCGTTATTTACAGAATTATTTTCGGCATTATTTACAGCACTCATATTTTTTACTCCCAACCCAAACGATTCGCATCAAAAACAGGACCGTCGTTGCAAACTTTCAGCCTGCCTTCCAAAGTGTCAACAACGCAAGCAACGCAAGTTCCGTATCCACAGCCCATACGCGCTTCTAAACTGAGCTGGCACTCAATATTTCTTTCATGCGCCCAGTGAGCTACAGCTTTCATCATAGGCAAAGGTCCGCAAGACAAAATAACCGTTGGCAAATCGTCTTCGAAATTAAAATGCTTAACTTTTTCAAGTTCGTCAAGAAGTGTAATAACAGTTCCTTCAGCATTTGTAATACTGTGTACGTCTGAAATATATTCTTTCGTTAAATCATCTGCAAAACGCTTGTTACGGTAGCCAAGCACTGCAGTTACGTTAGAATCTTCACGCTTTGAAAGCGCTTGAGCAGCACACAAAATAGGTGGCACACCCAAGCCGCCACTAACCAACACATAATGTGCAGGTTTGGAAATATTAAAGCCAAGTCCCAAAGGTCCAAGAGCGTCAACGCTATCTCCTGGTTTAAGCTCAGCAAACTTAGCAGTACCTTTGCCAATCACAGCAAAAATCAAAGTAAAAGAATCACCTTCTACGCTTGCAACTCCAAAAGGACGCGGAAGCATAGCAGTTGGATCAGGGGAATACAAGTTCACAAATTGCGCAGGAGCAGCTTTTTTAGCAATCTCTAAATCTCGCAAAGTCAAACGGTACACGCCTTCGTCTAGCTTCTCATTATTGAGCACTTCTACAGCTCTGCGCCCCCAAAGGCGCGAATATTTTGCATTATTGCTTTCGTCTGCAGAACTTGAGCCGGAAGAATCAAAAGCGTCTTCACGTAACGTAATTATGGCGTTTCCAGAGGCTTTTCGCGTTGGAATAAACATGCCATCACTCATGTGGTTTCCCCTACCCTTGTATGTGTTTTGTACCGTTGCGTTTTGGTTACTTTTTTAGTTTTGATTTTAATTTATTTTTTAATTTTATTTTTAAGTTTTATTTTTTGTTATACATTTTGTTATACATTCTAGCGATACACTGCATTACGCAAGTCATCTCGCATGTTTCTCGCGGCAACAGCTGCAGAATCACGCACAATATCAAGAACGTCATCAAGAGACATATGCCCTTGATTTTTAGCGTAATCTTCAGACTTTTTCCAAGCACCAATAATACCGCGCGAAGAATTTACAATAGCACCTTCAGAATTTGCATCAAACATTCCAGCAACATCTTGAGCAGTACCGCCTTGAGCGCCATAGCCTGGAACCAAGAAGAAAGTATGCGGCATAATCTCGCGCAAACGCTTACCCTCCTGCGGATGCGTGGCACCTACAACTGCACCAACTCTTGAATAACCGTGCTTGCCAATGCTTGAAGCACCCCAGTTCTCAATCAAATCAGCCATATGCTCATACACTGGCTTGCCATCTTGCAAAATAAGCTCTTGAAGCTCCTTGCTAGAAGGATTCGAAGTGCGAAGCAGCACGAAAATGCTTTTATCATGCGCTAATGCTTCATCGATAAAAGGCTTCACACCATCCGAACCCATATAAGGGTTTACTGTAAGCGAATCTTCATGCCAAACGTCAAGATTTTTAGAACTTTTTAGAAGATTTTTAAGAGATTGCGGCACCGCGTTGCTATTAGTGGCGTCGTCTTCAAAATATGAAGAAAGATTAGCGAAACCGCTTAAATGAGCAGCATACTGACCAGCTGTAGAGCCAATATCTCCGCGCTTTGCGTCACCTATTACAACTAATCCTTGCGATTTTGCGTACTCGCAAGTCATTGCGTACGTGTCCATTCCAGCGGAACCGAGAGCTTCGTACATTGCAATTTGCGGCTTTACTGCAGGCACAAAATCTGCAACCGCGTCGATAATAGCGCGATTAAACTCAAAATAAGCTGTAGCTAAAAGCGTTGGCAGCGCATCCTCGCCTTCTACTTCTTGCAAAACTTCGTCCGCAAGAGAGCTAATAATTTCCACAGGCACAATTCCAGGCTTAGGGTCCAAGCCCACAACACTAGGATTTTGCTTGACTGCAATCGCTTCAATAAGTTCGTCCATAATTTACTACCATTCCAAATTTATATTTAATCAATCACATTCTCGAGAAAGCAATTTCTGAACCAATAATCGTCGCAACCGGCCTTCCTGTAAGTTGCCATCCATCAAAAGGAGTATTTCGAGCTTTTGAGTGGAACAAATTTGCGTCAACCGCCCAATTTTCGCGCATATTAATCAGCACTAAATCAACGTTTTCAGGGTGCTCAGTAATATTTAAACGCAGCGTTCGCTTGTTTGCGCATCGCGAAGAAACATTAAGCAAAGCCGCAATATCAGTAGGTCTTCTGCTCATCAATTGCATTGGATTTACTGCCATCAATTCGATTAAATGCTTGTCATCCGTATACCCGGCTTCTACAAGCACTTTTCTGCAAACGCCATACGCGCACTCAAGCCCAATAATTCCGTTAGGAGTGCTTGCAAAATCTCCCGACTTTTCTTCCGCAGTGTGAGGCGCGTGATCTGTTGCAATCATGTCAATTGTGCCATCCGCAATAGCAGCGAGCGTTGCTTGACGATCCGCTTTTGAACGAAGAGGAGGATTCATTTTAGCCATCGCGCCATATCGCAAAACATCCTCATCACATAAAGCTAAATAGTGAGGCGCAGTTTCGCACGTAATTGGCAATCCCTCTTTTTTTGCTTTACGAATCTCCTCAAAAGCAGCAGCAGTGCTCACATGCTGGAAATGCACGTGTACGCCAGTTTCTTTGGCTGCATCAATATCTCTTTGCACAATTGCAAGCTCAGTAGAAGCTGGAATTCCACCAACACCAAGCATTTTTGCAATCGGGCCCTCGTTTACAGCTCCCGTATCATGATGCTCACAATGCTCAACGAAAGGCAAACCAGTTTGTTTTGCCATCGCTAATACATCTCGCAAAATCGGTTCGGGCACTGCAGCACCGTCGTCGCTTATAGCAGTAATCGGGTGCTTTTTCATAGGAGAAGTTTTTTCGTCGTCGTCGATTCCAGCAACATACTTTTTCCAAAGCTCAATATTGCTTGGCTTTAAACCTTTACGTCCCAATGATGCACACACGCTCAAATCGTAGCGAACTGGCAATTTTACGCCGTAAATGCAACCATAACGCTGCAAATAGTCAACTACATTTTCTACATCAAATGGAGCATCTTCCCAAGGCTCGCCGTCAAGAGCTGGAACAGTATTTGGCATAATCAAAACTTGCGTATAACCGCCAGCCGCCGCAGCCTCACTGCCGGTCATCATTGTTTCTTTTGCTGTTTGCCCTGGATCTCTAAAATGCACATGCGGATCTGCAAAACCAGGAGCAACAACCCAATCGCTTGCGTCAATGTCGCCAGTAACGCGCGCATTCTGCTCTATAAGGGCATCCTGACGAACGCCATCAACAATAAGATCAATACGTTCGCCAGTATCCCACACAGAGATATTGCGCAAAGTTAAGGTGCCTGATTCGTTCATTTCACTCCTGGTTTTGCGTAATTTTTACAGTTATACAATAATATTACATTTTGTTTACTGTGGCGCGAGTTTTGGGGGATTTCTCTCCTCGCACGTCCCGTCCTTCAGTCGCTTTGGCTGTTAAAGGTTTTACTGTCTGCTTTGTTCTTTAAAGAACGTTGCTCCATCAGTCCTCTTTTAGTGCTCGTAAAGAAATCCCCCAAACTCTGCGTGTTTAATCGTTAATAACCGTGTTAATCGCAGAGATTTTTCGATTTTTCTTCTTCGCTTGGCGAATCAGCAGCCTGCGGCTCTGACGTTCGCCGCGCTCAGTGCGAAAAATCTCAAATCTCTACCACACTAATATCCACACGAATAAATAACGAAGCAATCAATATGTAAATAACATACAGCAAATTTTACTTGGTTTCTGCTTCTTCGTCGCAATACATGCAACGATACTCGTGCCTTACGGAATCAGCTTTGTAGAACTTGCGTTTAAGAGTTAGCTCACTGTTTGTTATGCAGCGAGGATTCGGGCAAGTAAGATTTTCAGGCGCATTCACATCCGTTACATGCACGCGAGGATCCGCTAATGAAATTCCGTGCGCGTCAACCGATTGCAATTCGTCTTCTGGAACGTTCACAAAATCAGTTGGCTCGTAGCCGCAAAGCTCGTCGCCAAGAACGGAACTTTCCAAAGCCATGCGCATAAGCATACCGTTTTTAACCTGCTCAAAGTATGCTGCGCGAGGATCGTCATCAACGTCAACAGAAATCTCATTAATTCGCGGAAGCGGATGCAGCACAGGCATATGCGACTTTGCTTTTTGCAATTTTTCTTCAGTCAAAATATACGTGTCACGAAGTCGCAAGTACTGCTCGCGATCCGTAAAACGCTCTTCTTGCACGCGAGTCATGTAAAGCACGTCAAGCTTGCCAATAACTTCCATCAAGTCGCGAGTTTCCTCGTAAGTACACGAAGGCGTATCATCAATGCGGTCGATTACGTACTGAGGAGTTTTAAGCTCATCTGGGCTAATCAGCACAAAATGAACGTTTCCAAAGCGGCACAAAGTTTCAATAAGCGAGTGAACTGTACGTCCGTAAGTTAAGTCGCCGCACAAGCCGACAGTGAGATTATTAAGGCGACCGAAACGCGCAAGAATAGTTGCCAAGTCTGCAAGAGTTTGAGTTGGATGCATGTGACCGCCGTCGCCCGCGTTAATAATAGGCGTGCTCACAGCTTGCGTTGCAACAAAAGCAGCACCCTCCTTTGGGTGACGCATTGCAACAACATCAACATAATTAGACACGACTTTCAAAGTATCGTTTACAGTCTCACCTTTGCTTGCGCTAGAAAGTTGCGCACCTGCAAAACCGATTACTTTTCCGCCTAAACGCAGCATTGCTGTTTCGAAGCTTAAGCGAGTGCGCGTGCTCGGCTCATAAAAAAGAGTGGCCAACACTCTGCCATCGCAAGTGTGAGCCACTTCTTTACGGTGCGAATCAATGTATCGCGCTTTGTCTAAAAGCATTCGTATTTGCGCAGTTGAAATATCGTCTAATGTAACAACACTTTTGCCCGCTAGAGAATTTGCAATTGTGCTTAGAGAAAAAGTTTGATGCAAAGAACTAGAAATTGCGTTCGTCATAATAAGTACCGCTCACCTTCCGTCAATTGGCAAGACGGTCGCAACCACACGCGACCTACGCAATTTTACTGATTAGCGTTGACGAATCCCCAACCCCCGGAGTGGCGACATACTAGCATTAACTACAGCAAAATTAGCGAGCGTAGAAAAGACGAGACATGATTTCGCGGCACTGACGCATGGTTGCTAGAAGATCGTTTTCAAAAACGCGGCCCTGGTTAGGCTCGTAACCAAGGTAAGTTGCGATTCCGCCCAAAGAATACGAGTCAGTTGGAATAATATCTGCGCGAGCCATTGAGCCAGACCACAAGAAGTTTGCGTTGCGCACTGCAGAACACATATGCCAGCAGCGGCTTAAAACTTCAGCATCCTCGTCGCTTATAAAATGCTCAGATTGCAATGCTTTCAACGCTTGCATAGTTCCAACTACTCGTAAAGACTTATGCTTTGAAGCATATTGCAATTGCATCAATTGCACGGTCCACTCAACATCGCTTAAACCGCCACGACCAAGCTTCAAATGCCTATCCCTACTCACACCTCGAGGCAAACGCTCCGCTTCCATGCGCGCTTTAAGCTTACGAATTTCAGCAAGCTGAGATTCACTAAGAGGATTTGCAGCGTAACGCAATTCGTTCACAACGCCATCAAGCAAAGCATCCGCCAACTTTTTAGAACCTGCAGCAAAACGCGCTCGCAACAACGCTTGATGCTCCCAAGTGCTAGCCCACTGACGATAATAATTTTCGCAAGATTCTAGCGAACGAACGAGCGGACCGTCTTTTCCTTCCGGACGCAAATCCAAATCGACCATGATTTTTGGTTCAAGCGTAAGAGGACCTTGCAAAATATTGCGCAAAATATCTACAGTTTTTTGCGCAAAGCGGTGAGCTGCGTTTAAATCGCAATCTTCACCAACCGGCTTGTAAATTACCATAATATCTGCGTCAGAACAGAAGTTTACTTCTCTACCACCGTAACGACCTAAAGCAATAATAGCAATTTCAGCTTGAGGAGCATTCAAATTCATTGCTGACACAGCTTCACGCATAGACCATTGCAAAGTCGCATCTAAAATAGCATCAAACACGTCACTCATTGCAAGCATAGAAGTATCGTCGTCAATAAGACCACACATCCAAGCTAAAGCAACTCGCTCAATTTCCTGCCGGCGAAGAGCACGCAAAGACTGCGCAAAATCCGCAATATTACTTGCATAACGCGCAACCATTGCACTAGTTTGCATGTCGAGACTTGCCCTATCGCGCGCAGATAACGCTTCGTCGTCACCAAGCCAAGTAATAGACTGCATCGACTGCATCATAGCGTCGCCAAGATATCGAGAATCCGCCAAAACGTGGCAAAGACGCTGAGCTGCGGAAGGAGAATCACGCAAAAAACCAAGATACGTGTTCTTTCCGCCAAAACGCTCCGCAAGACGCCTCCACGCAAGCAAACCCATATCTGGATTCTGCCCGTCGCCAAGCCACTTCAACACTGCCGGAAGCAAAATTCTATGAATTTTAGCAGCCCTAGAAAGCCCCTCCGTAAGCGCTTCAACATGCAACTGTGCTGCACGAGCATCCGCAAAACCAATAGAAGCAAAGCGAGCGCGAGCAGCCTCCGGCGAAAGCACAATAGGATCCGCATCCGTTTGAGCGTTAATAGGAAGCATCGGACGGTAGTAAATATCCTTATGCAAGTGCCGAATTTCACGACGAGCTTTATCAAAACGCGCAACCAACTCTTCCGGACGAAGCCGCACAGCACGAGCAAGACGACAAATCTGCTCATTATTATTAAGCTGCTCTGTAGAAATTGTGCGCGCACGATCCAAACCGCCGTTTCCTTGCGCACCCAAATCTGGGAACAAATGCGTGCGATGCATACTCCACATTTGCTGACGATGCTCAAGAACACGCTCAAAACGGTAGTGTTCTGCCAAAAGCGCAGCCTGAGACCTAGAGACGTAGCCACCTTGAGCCAACGCTTGCAAAGCAGAAATAGTATCCCTTACTCGAAGCGACTCATCCTCACTTCCGTGCACAAGCTGCAGCATTTGCACAGTAAACTCAACATCACGCAAGCCGCCGCGGCCAAGCTTCATGTCTAAATCGCGTTGAGAAGCCGGAATAAGCGACTCCACACGCTGACGCATATGCTGGCAGTCAGCTACAAAATGCTCACGACCAGAAGCCTTCCAAATAAACGGCTCGACCATATCGCGATAAGCTTTTCCAAGATCCGCATCCCCTGCTGCAGGGCGCGACTTCAAAAGCGCCTGAAACTCCCAGCTACTAGCCCACTTTTCGTAATATTCCCTATGAGAATCAAGCCTACGAACAAGAGGACCATCCTTACCTTCCGGGCGAAGCGCAGTATCAATCTGCCAAAGCGGAGGCTCCACAGAGCCCATAACCACTGACTGGCATACTTTTTGCAAAACCATCGCCATAGAAGCACCAACACGCAAGGCAGCGTCCTGATTCTGCTTGTTGCCGGAGTCCGCAGGCTCCACAACGTAAATCAAATCGATGTCGGAAACATAGTTAATTTCTTGTGCGCCAAGCTTACCCATAGCAATAATCGCAAATCTGCATGCGGAAGAACCAGTAACCTGACCGCGCGAAATAGACAACGCTGCCTCTAGAACAGCATCCGCCGCGTCGGAAAGTTTGCGACTAATATCTGGCTGCACTTCAACAGGGTCAGCGCTAGCTAAATCAGCCGCCATAATTGCAGCAACATGCTCACGGTAGCGCGCACGAAGCGCAGAAACCGCTTGCGCAAAGCCGAGGGATGTTAAGTAAATTGTGTTGGAATCGCTGCTTTCAGAAGCAACAACTGTTGCAGTATACGCTTGTATTGCTTCGAGTAGGTCTTTTACGCGCTCTTCCCTAGTCATTGCAAAAAGATGATTCGGGTCGTTTGCCGCGGCTTTTATAAGATTAGGTCTTGTGCGCATAAGCATTGCCAACGCGTTAGACGCACCTAATACTTGCATCAGGCTTGTTAATGAGTCAGATATTTGCGAATTTGAAGTTGAAATATTATTTATTATTTCGGGGTATGCTTCACTTAAATCTTGCAATGAAAGCAATGCGGAATCTGGATCTTCAACTGTAAGCGCGCTTCTTAATAATGTTTCAAACGATATTTTATTGCAGTTTTTGCGTATTGCCATCATTGCGCAACGTGCGGCATCCGGGCGAGAAAAGCCGGCTTTAATAAGGCTTCTTGAGGTGAGTGCGGAAGAGTTTGTGCTGCTTTCGTTGCAGTTGGTTTCAGTAGTTGCACTATCTGTTATGTTCGCACTTTCCATACCGCAACTTTACATTGTGGTGGTGTACAAAAATCCCTCGCGGATTATCGGAAGATAACCTGCGAGGGATTTTGTTTACGAAACTCGCGTTGGAAGTCCACTGGACTTCCAATCCAAGCGAGTTTCCGCTTTGAAGGAGCCTGAAATTCCAATAATTTCAGACTCAGTCAAAGCGCGCACGAGACTACTCGTTGGAGTGCTTGCGGCGGCGAGAAGCTACGCCTGCAGCACCAAGACCAGAGAATACTGCGGCAAGACTTGCAAACAAGCCAGTTGCAGCACCCGTCTTAGCAAGAGCGCTAGCATTACCGGAAGCGCCAGAAGCATTACGCCATGCAGCCTTAGCAGCCTGAAGCTTCCTCAAAGCCTCATCAACCTGAGCCTGAGTAGCATTCTTATCAGCAAGCACACGCTTAGCTTCAGCCAAAGCACTCACGTAAGCTTTAGCAGCAGCAGTGTTCGACTTAGACGCAGCAGAAGAATCCGCTTCAGAATTATTAACTTCGACTTGCAAAGCAGACTTATCAACCAAAGCACTCTGAGAATCACTAGTATCAAAACCATCCCCAGCATCAGCATCGGTATCATAGCCGCTACCGCTACCAACACCACTGCCAGCGCCAAACGGGTGATTAAGCTTATACTTAGCAGCCTGAAGCTTCCTCAAAGCCTCATCAACCTGAGCCTGAGTAGCATTAGGATCGTTAAGCACGCTGTCAGCCTCAGCCAAAGCCTTCTTATAAGCCTCAATATCGTCGCGTTTGCCAATAATGAAGTACAAAGACTTACGGAACTTAGCATCACCATCAGCCTCATCCTGAAGCTTAGACTTATCCGTCTTATTAGAATCAGTAAGCTTCTTCTTAGCAGCCTGAAGCTTCTTCAAAGCCTCATCAACCTGAGCCTGGGTTGCATCCTTGTCGCCAAGAACCTTGTTAGCGTCTTCGAGAGCCTTCTTGTAATCCTCAAGAGCCTTCTTAGACTCGTCATCACCATTAGCTTGAGCATTCTGATACTCAGGAGTCTTGGTGAAGTCGCCATTAGCATCCGCTTCGGACTTCAGATTGTCTTTCTTAGTTACATAGTCTTTTTCTATCTTCGACTTAGCTTTTTGCAAGGCATCCAGAGCATCGTCAAGGTCTTTTTGGGTTGGAGCCTTTTCACCTGCTGGAAGATCAGTCTTTGGTAAACCTGTAGCAGGGTCAAACTTGGCAAGGAGCTTCTTAGCAGCGTCAAGAGCTGCCTTGTAGGCTGCCATGTCGGTGTTATCCTTGCCGTCTTCGCCCTTCACAGCATCAGCGTTCTTGAACGCAGGAGTGTTCTCGAACACGTCATCACGCGGGTCGTCGTCGCCGTCCTTAGACTTGTCGACTTCCATTTGCAACACGGTCGAATTGGTCTTGTAGTTGGCAATAATCTTGTCCTTGATTTTCTTAAGAGCCTTCTTAGCCTCGTCAACTTCTTGCTGAGTTGGGAGCTGATCCTTTGGAACGTCAACTTCTTGACCATCCTTCGTGACCTTACCATCGTTCTTATCGATGAGTTCCTTAGCCTTAGCCAAAGCTTGCTCATACGCTACAAGGTCATCAGGCTTCTTATCTCCATCAACCTTTGCTTTGAGGTTCTTGAACTCTGTTGTGTTCTCAATGTCAGGAACCTTAGTTGTGCCAGTATTATCCTTATCGTCAACTTCCTTTTGCAAGTCAGTGACGTCGGTCTTGAAACCATTGGTGATTGCAGCCTTCGCAGCCTTAAGTTCATACAAAGCCTTGTCTATCTGAGCTTGGGTTGGACGATCTTCTGGCTTCGCGTTTGGATCAGGATTCTTGACCTTGTTGACGAGTTCCTGTGCAGTCTTGAGCTTGTCAGCATAGGTCTTGAGCTTTGCAGTTGCGGAGTTAGGGTCCGTTGTATTTTCTTCTGTCTTCGCCTTTTCGAGTGCATTCTTGTATGTCACCGACGCCTCAAACGGAGGAACAACTGGCTTGCCGTCTTGATCCTTATCGCCAACTTCGCGTTCAAGCTTAATTGCATCAGTCTTATATTCCTTTGCAATCTTATCTTGAGCGTCTTTCAGCTGTTTAAGCAGAGCGTTTACATCTTTTTGCGTTGCCTTTTGCTTCCAAGCTTTGTCATTAAGCTTGTCGGTAACTTTCTTCAAAACATTATCGAAGCCCGTGTCGCCACCATCTGTACCCAAGGCAGCTGTAGCACCTTGATCACCAGCAGTCTTCTTAGCAACAGCATTTAGATACTCAGGAGTCTTCTTAAAGTCGCCACCTGCAAAGTCTTTAGCAGAAGTCAACGGCTCAAGATTCGTCTTGTAGTTATCAGTAATCTGCTTCTTAGCTGCTTTAAGAGCATCGAGCGCATCGTTAATCTGCTTTTGCGTTGGACGTTCGCTGTTCTTCTTGCTTGTATCCTTTGCATCACTTACTAACTTGCGAGCATTTGCAAGGGCTGTCTTGTAAGCAGTAATGTCTGCATTTTCATTACCATCGCTTGTCTTAGCTTTAGCATTTTTGAACTCTGGAGTGTCCTCGAACTTGCCAGTTGCAACTGAGCCTTCAGCATCAGACTGAGACTTCTCAGCTTCACCGTTCAAGGCTGTTGTGTCAGTCTTGTACGCGTCAAGCTTGGTACGTGCTTCATCAAGATCCTTAAGCGCCTTGTTGATGTCTTTTTGAGTTGGCTTTGCGTCTTGCGGCGTAGCTTCATCAGCATGCTTCTTCAAAAGCTCCTGAGCTTTTGTCAAAGCTTCATCATACGCCTTCTTGGCTGCGGCTGCCTGATCATTCTTATTCGTATCAGGAACAAGCTTGCCACCCTCTTCCTTCATGAAGTGAGGGTCAGACGCATTGCGATACGCATCAGAAGTAACAGTGCCTTCCTTTGCAGCTGTAGACTCTGGATCTTGCGTGTTACCGTGCTTGCCAACACTATCCTTGAGCGCTTTAACGTCAGTCTTGTAGGCATCAAGAGCTTTACGCTTCTCGTTCAAGGTATTAAGTGCATCATTGACTTGCTTCTGCGTTGCGTCAGGATTCTTGAGCAAGTCTTTAGCTGCGTTAAGAGCGTCACCATAAGCATCTACAGCAGCCTTAGCAGCATTATTCTTAGTATCATCAGCAGTCGTACCGTCAGCTTGCTTGAAATCAGGCTGCGAAGCATTCTTAAACGCAGGGTTTTGATGCGTGGCCGCGTCCTCGTTAACAGACTTAAGCAAATCATCGGTCTTAGTCGCAAACTTATCCAAGCCTGCAACAGCCTCTTTAAGCTTTGCAAGGAGCTTTGTCACATCCCTATTCAAAGGCTGACCCTTAGCGTGGGACTGGATGTTCTTAAGATAGTCAGGGCTACTAGTGTCTCCATCCTTTGCAGGAATATTATTTGTTGAGATTGCAGCACTACCAGGCTTGCCATCTACCGTATCTTGAGGCATCTTATCATTAAATGCATCTTGCAAAGCCTTAAGAGCATCATCGTAGGCTTGCTTTGCCTTAGCTTCCTCAGAACCTGCAGCACCAGCGGACGCGTTTAGATACGCTGGGCTTTTAGTTATAGCCAAGCTGTGAAGCAGCGCCGCAGAAATCTTGCTGGTGTCGGTGGCGTACTTATCGATTGCCTTACGGGCTTCAACAAGCTTATCCTTAGCCGCGTCAACCTTTTTCTGATCTACGGTGCTCCCTGGCTTCTTTAATTCATCCATCAAGTCTTTTGCAGCATGATAAGCGTCGTTATAGTCTTTGAAGTCTTTTGCGGCTTGAGAATCTTTGCCCTTAGCTTGCGCTTCATCAAAGGCATTGAAGTACGCTGGCATCAAATAACCGCTGAAGTTGTCCACAAGTGCCTGCGCAAGATCAGTTGCTTTTGTTTGATAAGTTTCAGCATAAAGTACCTTTTCAGCATCTTCAAGATCTTTCTTAGCCTTATCTACATCGGCCTTTGTAGCGTTCTTGTCACCAAGCACTCTCTTAGCTTCTGCAAGCGCCTTATCGTAATCCTCAACAGCCTTTTTAGCAGCCGCGTCAGTGTCTTTCTTCGCGGCGGCGTTCGTGTAGAACACGCTATGCTTGTTAGGATCTTTTGGATCAGGGTTATCTAAAGTCTTTTGAACGGCAGCGTCAAGAGGAGCCTTGTTGGTTGCGTTCTTGTCGAGCGCATCCTTAGCTTCCTTAAGCTTCTTGATAGCCTCGTTCACTTCCTTCTGAGAAGCGTTTGGATCGGCGACTACCTCACCAGCCTTCTTAACAGCGTCGTCGTAAGCCTTGCGCTGTTCAGGAGTAGAGTTTTGGTAGGTTGGGTCGGCAGTCTTAAGCTTCGCTTCATCTTGCTTATCAGCATCGCCCGTGTACACCTTGCCGTGCTGAGCGATAGCATTATTCAACTCATCCTTGTTGGTGGTAAATTCGTTAAGCTTTTCGCGCGCAGCATCAAGCTTGGCCTTGGCTTCGTCAACAGCCTTTTGCGTGGCGTTATCATCAGCTGTTACAGTCTTGGCTTTCTCGAGCGCTTCATCGTAAGCTTTTTTAGCAGCCTTAGCTTTCTCGTTCTTAGTGGTATCAGGCTTGCCATCAGGTGTCTTGAAGTCAGGATCGCTTACGTTCTTGAACTGGTTCGTTGATACCGTACCAGACGCAGGGTTAGCGCCTTCTGCAGCCTTACCATTGGCTTCAATCGAGGCGTTCAGCTTATCCTTGTTGGTGTCAGCACCATCAAGCTCGGCGCGTGCCTTATTAAGGTTAATCGTCGCGTTATCGATTTGCGCCTTCTGCTCTTCGGTAAGGTCTTTTTCTTGCTTGTCTTTTACCGTGTCAAGCAAGTCTTTTGCAGTCTTTAATGCCTTGTCATACGCCTCTTTCTTCTTATCAGACGCGTTGTAATAGGCTGACTGCGTTGGAACTTCATTGCCATCAACAGCAACAGTCTTGTGCTCCTCAACAGATGTCTTCAAATCACTTGTTTTATGATTTGTCTGCGGCACAAAGATAACGTTAATTGCCTTAGGCGTATTCCAAGGTTGATTGCCGTTTTCCATGTAAACATTTCTATACATCGTCAATCCATACGGCAAAACAAACAGGCGCGCCTTATATACCTTGTCTTTTTTAGCAGCAACAAATACCGGTTTAGCTTCATTATCCCAGGAATACGAACCAGCTTCCGATAAATTATCGCCGAGGTCCACACCAGAATTATCAACCTTCTGACTATATTGCCAATAAGCACCGCTCATGTTGCCAAGCGACAACTCAGTGGTAGGTTGATCATCTTTGATCACGTAGCCTACATGCGACTTCTTGCCTTTTCCATCCACGCCCTCGTGATCAAGCTTCTCGTTGCCCGTGAGGTCACGCAAACCAGAGTTTGGATCCTTTGGTGTAGCTTTCAGCAAATTAAGAATCTTATTTGTATCAAACTCTTTTGCGGCCGTTGGATCGTAACGGTAAATGATTGTCTTCCGATCTTCGCTCCATGAGAGACCTTCATCACTGTCACGACCGTCAATCTTATTTTGCTTCCACGAAACGTTGTAATCCTTGCGAATATCTGCCAAACGCGTGAGCTTGTGCGCCTTTACATCAGACTTAAACTCGGCAACTGCCTTATCGGTCTTAATCTTAACGGTAATTATATTTTCTGCTTGACCATTCGAGATGCCCTTATTAGAGTCACCAGTTGCAGTAAGATTGCCCTTAAGATATTCAAGCGAAATCTGGTTCTCGTAGTCAGTAGCGCTTAATCCAAGATCTTTATTTTCTTTATTAGCTTCGTAAATAGCCTTCTTAATGCGCGCAATCTCGGCATCGTTGTAAGCGAGTGGATTGTAAACAATGGTTGCTTTATCGGCTGCAGGAACAGAAATATCCTTTTCTTCAATCTTCTTCAACACGAGGTCGCGCAAAGGAATCTTAGGAGCGTCCTTTGGATCCACGCCAGCAAAGTTGATAGTGAATTCACCCTGGTCGTTAATGGTCACCTGATCTAGGCTTACGTTATTAAGGCGTGCAAGCTTCTTCTTAATATCTTCCTTAACTTCAGCCGAAACCTTAGTCGGGTCCTCAACAATCGGCTTATCGATACGCGTATCGTAGCGCGCAACTGTAAGCGGAATAGCCCCGGACTTAAAGCCCAAATCCGTAACCATATAGGTGTTAAGAGTCTTCGCACCAGCTACATAAGAGTTTGTATCGCCAGCTTTTTTAGCATTAATAGCATCAAACGTAGTCTTGTCGTAAGCATCCGCAGAACTTACCTTAATATTTTCTGTAAATTTACCAGAAAGCTGATCATTTACCGACTTTTTATCACTACGCGCGGTTTCAACATTGCCAGCTTCAGTAATTGCTGCTTGAACCTTTTCAGGAGTAAGCTCTTGGTTATACTTAAGAACCACAGAGCCGGAAGTCTTTGGCGGAACAAGCGTTACAGCGCGGAATACATTTGTTTTATAAGCAATAGTTTCTTTATTATCTTTATTAGTTACATACACAAAAATAGATCGACTGGCTGTATACTTCTCAGCGCCTCCATTAAGGTTACCATCCCTAAAAAGAGTTGTCATCTTAAGGTCAGCAGAACCATCATCATTCGCAGTAAACTTATATTCGCCAGAATAATCTTGGTGTTTGCCTGAATCTTTCGAGTAAAAATCAATACCTTTCTCACTTTTCGCATTATTGAAACCATTCGTCTTAGCAGGGAAAATAGCGATACTGGTAATCTTGCCATCTTTTGGCACTGCAAAATGGAAGGTAACAGTATGATTTTCACCATCTACGCTGTATGTATTGTCTGAGCTTCCCCAGCCATACACGTTCGGCACAGTGTCAGCGTTATTCTCGTTAATTTCAATCTTGGTATTAGCTTTATCCGTTGTATCTGGCTTAATTCTATTAGGATCTTGACTTTCTGCACCATCAGAATCGCGATCTTGACCAGCAGTAGTATTTTCCTGCTTCTGATTTTCTTTATCAGACTTATTATCTTCAGCCTTTGCTACAGACTGCTCAGGATTCTTATTCTCTACAGTATTATCTTTAACCTGATTCTTATGTTCATCCTTCTGATCAGTCTGAGCATTATCTTCAGTCTGACCCTTATTATCAGCTTCCTTAGCTTCAGGCTTCTTATCTTCAGGCTTGGCATCAGCTTTATCATCAGAGTTACCAGCTTCAGCCTTCTTATCAGCACCAGCATTCTCATCAGCAGTCACAGCAGTCGGCTTAGTATCAGGAGCCGCACCAGTCTCCGCCGCCATTGCAGGAGTTGCTCCAAAAGCGAACGCAGCACCAGCCAGCACGCCTGCTGCACCAACCGTAAACGCCGCCACCTTGCGAGCATCCACAGCCTTTGCAATCGCGTTGCTTACTGCAGCATCAAGGGTTACCTTACGTGCGTGCTTTCCGGAATTTGAATTAGCCATTGTTTATCTCCTTAATATCGATTCTCTCTGAATAAGTCTTTATGAATTTATTAGCGAAAAGCTTAATGCAGTAATCAAACGCTGATTGAACTACGGTCAAATACATATGAGATTTCTGCTCAGCTCTCAAAAGCGCAATCTCTTTTGTTGAGATTTGTACTCAATAATACCGAATATACGAATATTTTGCAACGTATTTGTTATGATGTATAGCCTACTAACCCCCCCCCGCGAGACTTTATTTCAACGTTTTTGGCATATTTTTGGGGCGGAAACTCTCATAACAAATGTAAGCTAGATTACAGTTTTAATGGCGATTCCAAACACATGTTTAGAATAAAACGCAACTATTTTATGCATATATACATTTTTGCGCATTTATATACAGTCGCACAAATAAAACATATCTCGTAAGCGCGCTTAAACATGCACGCTCACGAGATAATGCTCAAAAGTCGCGCACACTACCCAATCTTCGTAAACAGCGGCTTCACATTCGCCCAAATCCTGCGCGCAATGCCCGGGTGATTCATGGTATACAAGTGAATACCATCCACACCTTCGGCAATTAAATCGTTAATCTGCTGGGAAGCAAAAATACTGCCAGCATCGCGCAAGCAATCAGCGTTACTCCCCCAGCGATCCATCATTGCGGAAACTTGCGAAGTAATGCGAGACGCACACAGGCTAGTCATGCGCTTAACTTGCGAAGCGTTCGCCACAGGCATAACGCCAGCTTCAATCGGCACGTTAATGCCGGCCGCACGAGCTAAATCACGAAAGCGCAAAAAATCCTCGTTATCGTAAAAAAGTTGCGAAATTAAATGCGTAACGCCAGCATCAACTTTGCGCTTAAGATTCTCAATATCCGCTTGCAAACTTTCAGCTTCCGGATGCTTCTCCGGGTAGCAAGCGCCCAAAATCGGCAAATCCGGGCGCTTGGAACGAATGTATGAAACCAAGTCACTAGCGTGCTCAAAAACGCCTGCCGCTTCCTGGCCCGCAATCACGTCTCCTCGCAAAGCCAAAACGCCAGAAACGCCAGCATTATCAAACATTTCCAAAGCTTCATCAACAGCATCGTAATCAAGGTAGCGAGCAGTCAAATGAGCAACCGCGTCAATGCCATATTCGGAGCGAATCGTATGAGCAATACGCGCAGTAGCAGTACGATCCTGCAGCTTTCCAGTGCCGTAAGTAACCGAAATAAAATCCGGGTCAAGACCCTTCAAGCCATCTAAAGTATCGTAAATCGTACCAATAGGAGATGTGCGCTTAGGTGGGAAAACTTCCAGCGAAAACTTTGGTTTATACGGCATAACTCACCCCTTGCACTGCGAATTGCACTGCGAATTGCACTGCTGAGCATTAGAAAGCTCCGCACGAACCTCTTTAGCTGCAGCAACAAGATTCTCCAAGCTTGGCCAAGTTTCAGCGTCTCCGCGAGTTTTAAGACCGCAATCCGGGTTAATCCAAAGCTTCTGAGCAGGCATCTTGCGCAAAATCTCGTGAATACGCTCCACAAGCTCCGCCTTACCAGGTACGCGCGGAGAATGAATGTCATAAACTCCAGGGCCAGCCTCAGTCTCAAAATGCGCGTCGTGAATAGCATCAAGAACAACCAAGTCGCCGCGAGAAGCCTCAAAAGAAATCACATCCGCATCCATAGCGTCAATATCGCGAATAATGTCATTAAACTCCGAATAGCACATATGCGTGTGAATTTGCGTAGTCGCAGCAACAGCAGAATGAACCAGGCGGAAAGCAGAAATCGCCCAATCCAAATACTTCTTATGCCAATCAGAGCGGCGAAGCGGCAACTTTTCGCGCAAAGCAGCCTCATCAATCTGAATCACGCGAATACCAGCGCACTCCAAATCCAACACTTCATCGCGAATAGCAAGAGCCAACTGCTGAGTCTGCTCTTCGTGCGTAATATCTTCGCGAGGCCAAGACCAGTTAAGAATCGTCACAGGACCAGTAAGCATGCCCTTAACAATATGCTTCGTGCAGCTTTGAGCGTAAGCGCTCCACTCCACAGTAATTGCAGACTCGCGAGAAACATCCGACCACACGATTGGAGGCTTCACGCAGCGCGTGCCATAAGACTGCACCCAAGCGTTCTTCGTAAACTTAAAGCCGCGCAAATGCTGGCCGAAATATTCAACCATGTCGTTGCGCTCAAACTCGCCGTGAACAAGCACATCCAAGCCAATTTGCTCCTGATGCTCAATGCACTTAGCAATGCGATCGCGCATAAACTCGTCGTAAGCTTCGCGAGTAATTTCGCCCTTGCGAAGATCAGCACGAGCGTTACGAATATCCTTCGTTTGTGGGAAGGATCCAATAGTTGTCGTTGGCAAATCCGGCAAGCCAAGAGCTTCTTTTTGCAAACGCTGACGTTCCGCCCTCTCCGGCAGTCTCACAAAATCAGAATCCTTAAGATTCGCAAGACGATTGGCAACAGAGGCATCCGCTTTCACTCGCGAACCGTCAAATAAAGCCTGATTTTTAGCCAAAACGTTACTCGATTTGCGGCTTTCGTCACTTTCTACAGCAAGATTGGCAATATCGCGGATCTCTTGCAACTTTTCAACAGCAAAAGCAAAATGTTGCAAAACATCCGCACCCAAAGCATCCTCACCAACAGTGCTAAAAGGCACGTGAAGAAGCGAGCAAGCAGTAGAAACAGCCACGCGATCCGTAACATTCTCGCGCAAAGCGTCAATAAGCCCAAGGCTCACAGCATAATCGTTGCGCCAAATATTACGGCCGTTCACAACGCCAGCAAAAAGCGTAGTTTTTTCGTTCACGCCGTAACGCTCGATGGCTGCAAGATTTTCGTCCTTGCCTTCCACCAAATCAACACCAACGCCATCAAAACCAAGATTATTCACAGTCTCGTAAGCGTCAGCAATATTTCCAAAATAAGTGTTAAGAAGAAGCTTAACTTCCGCGCCCCTAGCCTCAAGCAAAGGATTATACAAAGCTTCAAAAAGCTCCAAATCGCCTTCCTCTTTATCCAAAGCCAAATAAGGCTCATCAAACTGCAGCCAAGTTGCGTGAAGCTCGCCAAAACGCTTAACAATACTCGCATAAGCAAAAGCCAGAGCCGAAATCACAGACTCAGTTACTTCCAACTCCTGAGCTTCAGGAGTACGAGCCAACTTCAAAAAAGTGTACGGGCCAATCAGCACAGGCTTCGTTTCCAAACCCTGCGCGCGAGCCTCCAAAAACTCATCAAAAGGCTTAGTTCCAGCCAAATGCAAGCCTTCCGGATTCTCAACTTCCGGAACAATATAGTGGTAGTTCGTAGTAAACCACTTCTTCATCGGCAAAGCCGTCACATCTCCGCGCTCGCCCTGGTAGCCGCGCGCAATAGCAAAAAGCGTATCCTCAGCATGCTCAAAATTCAATTTACGATAACGCTCAGGCACAGCACCAAGCAAAATAGCAGTATCGAGCATTTGATCATAGTAGCTAAAATCGTTACTTGGAATTAAATCAATCCCAGCTTCAGCTTGCAAACGCCAATGCTTAGCTCGCAAAGACTGAGCAACTTCACGCACTTCATCCAAAGAAGCATCCTGCTTCCAGTAACGTTCAATAATCTTCTTCAACTCACGATTAGCGCCAATACGTGGGAAACCGGAAACAGAAGTAAAAACCGCAGACATACATCCTCCAAAAAATTTCTTTGACTCGCTTTAGCCTAGCAAAGAAATGCTTGAATGCGGTCATTCAAGAACTTGGGGTGTCGTTATAAGCTTAATTTATATGCTTAATTTCGTATGGTTAGGCGAAGGATTTGGGGGTGAGGATTGCGAGTGCTGTGGCGCCGCGCAAGCCGCAAGTCGCGAATGGACGATCAGACACAAGCACCACAACCGACGCATTAGCAAGCCCCAAACGCATCGCCCCAAGCACATCCGGATCCGAATCCGGCGAAGAAAGCCACTGCGCAGCCATCGACATCGTTGGCTCATGACCCACAATCATCGTCGTATGAACATCGCCTCGAATAGCTTGCAACTCGGTCATAACCGATTGCATACCACCATCGTAAAGACTCTTGCGCGACTCAACCACAGGCGCATCGCCAAAACGCTTCAACATTCGCTTCAAAGTTTGCTCAGTGCGGTTCGCGCTAGAACACACAATATAATCCGGCACAAGCTTCAAAGACTCCAAGCCCTTTGCCATAATTTTCGCCTGCTTCAAGCCCTTATCTGTAAGGCCACGACCCCAATCGTCACCCATTTGAGGAGCCTCAGCTTTAGCATGACGCATCAGCAACAAAACGTACTTACTATGATGTGCTTTTTTCATAAGCTTTTTCATTGGTGATGCCATAATGCTCTCCTACTTAGCTTGATTATGCGCTGATTGTTGTGCAGACTGCGAATCTTGCAAATCTTGCGAATCTTGCAACTGCAAATCTTCCGGCAATTGCGCAAGCTGCACGTCTAAATCGCGCAAAACTTTACGCAATTTACGATCCGAAATATCGCGCAAAGACAAGTCTTCCAACTGTTCAGCGCGCTCTTCTGCTGTCATATCGTCAATATCGCTCACAGTATCTTTAGTACCGTGCTCACGCTTCTTCAAAGCACTAAAACCTTCTGCCATTGCGCGAGAAACAATCAAAAATCCAGTGTGACCAATCATCGCGTGATCCGGGCGCACAGCCAAACCTTGCGCTTTCCACGTGCGCTCCAATGTTTCCTGAATTTCCGGCTCGGTCCACACGCCGCTTTCTCGCAAAGCTTCAGCCATTCGAGACATTTGCGTAGTAGTCGTCACGTACGCAATAAGCACGCCTCCCGGCACAATAACGCGATGCGCTTGTTCGAGGCGATTCCAAGGATCAAGCATGTCGAGCATAATGCGATCCACGCTGTGCGCGTCTAAAGTTTTTGCAACAGAATCAAAATCGCCAGTAAGCAAATTCCACCATTCTGGACGCTTTCCGTAGTACAAAGTTGCGTTAGATTCAGCAATTCGCGCAAAATCCGGGCGAAGCTCAATCGTCGTAAGCTTTCCGCACTCCCCAACTGCGTCCAAAAGACTTAAGCTCATAGCTCCAGAGCCTGCACCCGACTCCAAAACGCGCATGCCGGAGCGAATATCTCCTAAAGCGATTACTTGAGCAATATCTTTCGGATACATAATTTGCGCGCCTCTAGGCATAGAAAGCACGTAGTCAACCATGCGCGGTCGCATAACTACGTAATCCCAGCCACCAATAGCGCGTGCTGCTTTCCAAGGCTTGTTGGACGATTTAGAAGGATCAACAATAGTTTGCTGAGCTTCGCGCTTTGCGCTCACAGTAGTAATTACAACGCCTTCGCTTTGACCAATCACGTCGTCGTGACAAATAAGACCGTGCTCAGTTTGCGTAACACCGCCTGCAACAAGTTGTGCAGTAATTCGCTTACCTTTACGATCGGTGAATTGAATCTTCTCACCTACTCGCAACACTCCACTACGCGAATTAACTGACTGCACAAAACACCTCACTTATTTTAGAGCGACTTTTTAGTACGACTTTTATTACTAATTTTTAGCGACTTTTTAGCGCGATTTTTATTATTTCTACTATTATAAGCTCACCGTTGTAAGCGGCATAGCAGAATCGATTGCAAAATCAGGAGCAGAAGGACGAACACCTGCTTCCACCAAATTCACGCCGAGCATTGCAACCATCGCACCGTTATCCGTGCAAAGCTTAAGCTCCGGCAAACGCACTTCAATTCCATGCTCTTTGCCACAAGCCAACAAATGCTCACGAAGCTGCGAATTAGCGGAGAAGCCGCCGCCAATCATCAACGTTTTAGAGCCGTACTGCTCGCAGCCCATCATAGCTTTTCTGGAAAGCACTTCCGCCACAGAATTAGCCAAAGAAGCGCACACGTCGTCAACTGGAATTTCAAGACCTTGAGCCTCACGCGCTTCAACCCAGCGAGCAACAGCAGTTTTTACGCCCGAGAAGCTGAAATCGTAAGGATGCTCTTTGCCAGAACGCCCCTGCGTCAAGCCTTGCGGAACTTTCAAAGTATCCGGGTTGCCAAGCCTGCCATGCCTATCAATATGAGGGCCACCCGGGTATGGGAATCCAAGCAAGCGCGCAACTTTATCGAAGCACTCGCCGGCAGCATCGTCCAAAGTTGTGCCAACAACGTCAATACTTCTAGCAATATCGTTCACGTGAAGAAGCGAAGTGTGGCCGCCGGAAACAATTAAAGCAAGCACATCTTCCGGCACGTCACCGAATTGCAATTGCGTTACTGCAATATGCCCGATTACGTGATTAATGCCATAAATCGGCTTATTTGCAGCCCAAGCTAGCGCTTTAGCTCCCGAAACACCCACAGCTAAGCAACCAGCTAAACCAGGACCTGCGCTTACTGCAATCGCGTCAACATCGCTTAAATCCATGTTTGCGTCTGCTAAAGCTTTAGAAACAACCGGCACGAAAGCTTCGGCGTGAGCGCGAGAAGCAATTTCTGGAATCACACCGCCGTAGCGCGCATGCTCTTGCATTGAAGATGCCACCACATTTGACACCAGCGTGCGTCCGCGCACAATAGCTGCGGCTGTTTCGTCACAAGTTGATTCAATTCCCAATACGATTGCTTCGCTCATTTTATTCCTCGTTATTCCTCGTTATTCCTCAGTTCCGTTATTTTTTGCGGTTAGATTAGCGCACATCGTGTACGCGTCCACGCCTTCTGGCTGATAGTAACGTTTTCGCAAACCCATTTTCTTAAAACCAAAACGTTCATACAACGCGAGCGCAGGAACATTGTCAACTCGAACTTCTAACAACATGCGTTTAGCACCAATTTTTTCTGCGGTTTTGATCATAGTTGATAAAAGTTCCGACGCTAAGCCTTTTCTTTGATATTTTTTCGCAACGCCAATTGTCATTATTTGCGCGTCATCGCCATCAAACCAGTAGCCTGCATACCCGCATAACGTATGCGTATTTTCGTCGATTTGAGCGTAATACGCGCGCATAGGAGCTTGCAATTCTTGCGAAATCATGCTCTCATTCCATGAGCCTTTGCCAAATAAGTCGGCTTCAATAGGAGCTATTTTTTGCGCTAACTCATCGCAAGTAAAATCGCATTTCGGCACTATATTGCAATTCTCGGCTACTGCTGGAAATTTAGAACGCGTTATATCAACAATCATAATTACTCAAATCGTTAAACGCTTCTATTTTTCTTTTGCTTTATTCGCTTCGCCAGAGCCAAGCACATGCTTAAGCGGATTTGGCACAGACACGTCCGGACGGCGCAAATACAGCGGTTCAACAGCTTTTACGCGCTCATCTTTATTTGCGCATTCCAAAGAGCACTGCTCGAAAATTTTCAAACCACTTGAGCCCAAGTCAAGCGCAGAAACTTCTGCAATAATGCCAACATGCGCGATATTTCGCCAATCCTCAACGTACTTTTTAGCACCGTGACCGAGCACATCCACGCAACAATTTTCGCCATTTTCGCCATTTTCGCTAGCTAAATACTCGTTTACACGAGCTACAGCATTTTGCGGATAGTCAATATCCATATCTATTAGCGCATTTCCTTCACCGTCATACAAGGACATGTACACTTGGCGACGGCGCGCATCGTTTAGCGAAAGCACGTAGTGGCGAATAGTAGAGTCGCAAGAATCCTCAGAATCTGGAATATTTAGTAGCAAATCCTTGCAAATAGCGCCATTTTTGCGCGCTTCTTCAAACGCACCGGAACGCATCATAAGGCTTTGAGGAAGAAGACTATCGCACCCCAAAATTTCAGCATTATTTGCAAACGCAATCGCTTTTGCTGCAACTAATCCTGCGCGAAGACCAGTAAAAGGAGCAGGACCTACTCCCACAACCACGCGTTTAATATCGGAAGGCTTAAGCCCCGCATTTTCCACGACTTTTGCAATATTTACTTGCAAACGCTCCACGTGAGTGCGAGAGTCGGTTTCAACAATCGGCTCATGGTCCACAATTCCAACAGTAGAGCCAAATGATGTGTCAATAATCAGCGTATTACTCATGTTTATTCCTCGAAATCACGTACCAGACTAGCTTACTCGCTTAGCACAACTTGCGTTATTTGTTGCGTTATTTGTTGCGATATTTACTTGCGTATTACTCGCAATATTTACTCGCGTATTTCTAGTTACAATTTTGCAAGTCGATTAAGCCAATCCTCGCCAACAGCTTTCAAAGTTACAATTCGCTCACCATCGCTAGTAAAATCGTCTGCTTGCGAAGAGTTAATAGGTCTTGCAATATGAACTTCTAAACGCTCAGCAGCAAGCACTCCAGCCATTTGCTCACCCCACTCCATAAGCACAACAGTGCCATCTCCCGGCTCTTCCAAAGCTTCATCAAGCCCCAAAGATTCAAGCTCGTCAAGCAAACGCGAAACAGTATCTTGACCCGGAGCAAAATCTTCGCCACCCAAACGGTAAGCGTCAACGTGAATTAAAGTCGCAGGCTTGCCATCCGCAAAAGTGCCATGCAATTCGCGCGCAATCGTAAAAGTTGGAGACACAATCGGCTCACTAATTGAAAGCCCTGCGCCAAAACCTTGAGCAAACGTTGTTTTACCAGCTCCAAGAGGACCAGAAAGCAGCAAAACATCGCCTTCTTTAACTAGTTTTGCCACAGCTTTGCCAAGCTCGCGCATATCAGTATCCGTAGGCACAGTACAAACTTTTTGCTGTTCTGACACCGTTTCTTCTTTCATACTTAACACAATCTTTCTAATTTGCAGTTCTTAATTTATGTTTCTTATTTACGATTCTTATTTACGATTCTTAATTTACGCTTTCTAATTTCCTCGAGACGCAATGAGCATAATACATTTTTCAAGCGCATAATTCGCATCACTAGATCCGCCTTTGCATTGCTCATCCGCCCAAGCTAAAGATTGCAAACATTGAGAAACACCTGCACTATTCCATCCAGCAAGCTGACGCATTGCCATTTTAAGAGCCCACGGGTTTACTTTCGCTTCAGCACTAGAAATCGTACCGTTACGAACTGCCATTGCGAGCGCAATTACGCGTACTTTTGCAGCCAAAGCACCTATTAAGGCTATGGCGTCAACTCCTTGAGCAATTGCAGTTCTTGCTGCAAGCACTGCAGAACCTGCATGACCTGCAACAGCTTTATCTGCAACAAAAAAGCCGGTAACTTGCGGATCTGCAATCAAGTATCGGTCGACAATATCAAGCGTTATTGGATTATCGTCATAGTCGAAGCATAATTGCGAGCATAATGATGCAAGCTCGCCTGTTTTGCCACCCAAAACCGCCACAAGACGTTGTGCTGCTTGAGGCTCAACGCTTCGATTGTGACGCTCAAATATGCTCATAACAAAGTTGAGTTTTGCATCGTCTTTTTTAAGATCCGGCACTGTAATTGTGTTTGCGCCAGCTTTCGTAAGGCGCGTAATAATAGACTTTCCTTTAAGCCCACCTTCGTGACGTGCAATAACCCAAGTTGCAGAAGAGTCTACAAAATTATTTTCGTTATTTTCACTATTTTGCGCATTATTTTCGCTATTTTGCGCTTGTTTGCAGAAATTTTCGATTGCGTCTACCAAAGACTCGTCTGCTTGTTGCAAATTATTTATTATTACAATCGTTCCGTCGCCAAAAAGCGAAGGGCCTACAGCTTCATCAAATGCGTACTGATCCGCAGTTGACGCATCGAGTTCAATAATTTCAGCATCCGGAGCACTTTTTTGAACTTTTTCACGCACATTTCGAGCATTTAGCTCGTTTAAGTAAGCGTCACCTCCAACTACCAGCGTAACTGGCATAACGCGTTGCGCGCGCTTATTATTTGCTGCCATAATGCTCCTTAAACCAACCAACTCTTAACCATCATAATATTGCATTCGAATATGCGTGCGTGTTTGCTACTCTTCGAAAATTTTCTCTGCTTCTCGTAACGTTCGCTTTGCCGAAGCAGACCACAGTTGACCAATTATGCTAGCTCTTTGAACATAATACTTATTGCGAAAAGCGCGCAAAGCTAGCATAAACAAAGCCAATATCACAAATTCTGCACACAACATTGCCCACGCTCCTGCAGCACCTTTTATCCATGGAAACACGCCAAAAGATACTTCATCGCACCAACACGCGCACTTTTGCATAAAGCTTGTTCCAATTGATGAAGCTCTCGCAAAAATAAGCGATAATCCATCGTTAAAGCTCGCACAAACTAGTGAAATTAATCCGCACACTGTTGCCCAATCCATAAGAGGCGCAACTATTAGATTAGCTGGCACAGACATAAAAGACACTTCCGGTTGCATAAGAATTTGCACTGGCATAGTCCAAAATTGTGCAGAAAGCGTTATAGCTAGCGCAGAAGCAACACAAGATGGCATATATTTTGCAAACGTTTTAGAAATCGGCACTCCCATAACAACAATTCCCAAAGTTGCTGCAGAAGAAAGAGCAAAAGCATAATCCCAAGCGTACGAAGGGTTTACTAGTAACACGCTTATAACAGTCCAACTTAAAGCACTAGCTGACTGGTATGGGCGTTTGCAACACCACGCAACAGCGGATATTACTCCCATAATTAACGCTCGAAGCACAGACGCAGAAGGGTAAACTATCGCAGCCAAAGCAATTTGCAACGTAATTTGTATTAAAGATGTAGCCCAACGAGCTAACAGTAATCGTGCGCAAAACTTGCGAATAATCATACTAAGTAGCAAAAAGTGTCCGCCTGAAACTGCCATAACGTGCATGATTCCAGCATGTTGAAAATGTTGACGTGTCATATTCGCATAAGTTTCGTCGACAGGCTCAAGTGAACTTGCATCCTCTACTGGCACATATTCTTGCCCAAGCATGCCAACAGTTACTCCAGGAACCAACATTCTGCCTTGCATATCGAGCTTATTTGTTACGTCATAAAACGATTTCCACAAATTACTAACGACTTTGTGCCAAAAGTCTGAGTCTTGTACAACATGCAAGTTTCGTTGAGTTTTTTCTACATGCAATTCAGGCTTACTACTATCAAATCTCGAAGCTTTTACGCTAACCGGAACGCTTAGGCTCGAACCATAACTAAGTTGCTTGCATATTGGCAAATACGCATACAGTCGCGCTTGAACGTAACTTTTTTGCGCATCAAACTTATGCACTTGAACATTTGCTTGGCAATCTCCTTTAAAACTTCTAGACGAGCGCACAGGAGTAACTACTGTAAATTCTGCAAAATGCGCGCGTTCGGCATTATTTCCTTGAGAATACAGTGCTTTAGTAGGATTATTGCCGCGTATTTCTCGCATAATAACGTCACCAGATATCACATATTGAGTTATGTACGAAAGCATGCACGCAGCTACAAAAACGTTTATTATTACTAAAACTGTTCTGCGCCATATAAAAAACTTAATTTTTTGCAAAATATAAAAATCGAAACTATAGTTGCATTGAATAAAACTATTGAAATGCAATAAATTATAGTAAAATCGTATAAGAATTTTCCAATTAAGCACCCAGCCCAGCACGCTGCAGCGACAGGAATCATACGAAAGTCACGACTTCCAGAAACGTTTTCTACTTTTTCTACGTTTTCTACTATCTCTACGTTTTCTCGCATAATTCACCTATTTGACGTCAACATTCCCACGGAATTTATTCAAGGTTTTAGGCCCGATTCCTTTAATTTGCATCAAATCTTCTAAACTGCGAAAATAACCAACTCTTTTACGCTGAGCAATAATGCGCGCAGCAGTTTTGGGACCGATTCCTTTTAAGGTTTGTAGTTGATCAAGCGTTGCAGTGTTTATATTGATTCTGCCAGTGTTACTTTGATTAGAAGCAGTATTTTTGTTGCTTCTGTCGCTTTTGTTGCTACTGTCGCTTTTGTTGCTTCCGCTGTCGCCTTTACTGCCGTTATTGCCTTTACTTACATCACCTCCGTCACTTCCGCTGTTTTCGTCGCTTACGCTGTTTTCGACGCTTTCATCACTTACGCTTTTTTCTTCATCATCATTTTTATTCTTATCTTTTACATTATTAAAAGAAGACTTTTCGCGACTAGTATCGTCGTTTTCTATTGCAAACGCGCCTGCTTTTTCGTTCTGAACTCGTTGATATGTTAAGGATTGAGAAATAAGCATTGTCAAGCTTGCACAAAGAGCTGCAACTAGTATCAGCATTAAAGCAAGCGTATGCACAGGCTTCATGTGAAATCTAGGAGAAGTTTTGCTACTTATAATTTCTTCATCAAAAGAATTACAAGCTTTTTCGCAATAGTCGTCACTAAAATTTTTACCAAAATTACTGTTAGAAAATTCTTCTAAAGACGTTGCAATTCGTCTCCGAGGCAAATCAGACGCAGGCTTATTAAACCTAAAATTATGCGCATAATTCTGCCCAAAATTCTGCTCAAAGTCTTCCATAAATCCCCCAACTCTTAAAGTTCTTAACTTAACTATTGGGCAACTTATAGCACTTCGCAACAAAAATCCGCGCCTGTGGTTAAAAGCAAAAAATTAGCAACACCGCTATCTTTTACAATCGTATTACTAACGCAGAAACCGTACTGCGCGAGTAACGTATAACTCCACTTATTCGTTACTAACGCAGTCTACGCACTGCACGAGTAACGCTAAATCGCAATTATTCGTTACTAACGCAGAAACCTCGAAAAAAAATGCTGTAAAGCACAAAAAATCGCGCAACACATATATTGCTGAATATAATTCCTCTTCCAACTACCTATGCTTTTAAAATTTACTTGATTAAACTTTATATAAACGCTATATTAAATATATAGTAAAAGGAGTTGTAGTGCGTATTAATGAGGAAATAAAACGTATAAGAATGCAAAGTCTTCTAAGTCAGGAAGATTTTGCAAACAGCATAAACATTTCCTTTTGCTCTGTTAATAGATGGGAAAATGATAGAGCGGTTCCTAACTACAAGGCCTTAACAAAAATAAAGAAGTTTTGCGAGGACCGCGGAATTGATTTCAATATTGATATCAGCAACTTGGGGGGAAAATAATGAAAGTACTTAGTTTATTTAGCGGATGCGGCGGATTGGATTTAGGATTCGAGAAAGCTGGTTTTGAAATACCGGTAGCTAATGAGTTCGACAAGACTATATGGGATACTTTCAAGATTAATCATCCGAAAACACATTTAATCGAAGGTGATGTTAGAAAAGTATCAAAAAATGATATCTCTAAATATCTGTCTGACGACTTGGATGGAATTATCGGTGGACCGCCATGCCAATCTTGGTCAGAAGCCGGTTCTTTGAGAGGCATAAATGACGACAGAGGGAAACTTTTCTTCGACTATATTCGTATACTGAAGGATTTTAAACCTAAATTCTTTTTAGCAGAAAACGTGAGCGGCATGTTAGCCAATAGGCATTCCAGCGCGGTTCAAAGTATTCTGAAACTTTTTAATGAGGCTGGTTATGATGTAAATCTTACACTCGTTAATGCTAAAGACTATGGTGTTGCTCAGGATAGAAAACGCGTATTCTATATAGGATTTAGAAAAGATTTAAATATAAAATTTTCTTTTCCAAAAGGATCTACAGAGGATGATGACAAAAAACTTACCTTAAAAGATGTCATTTGGGATTTGCAGAATACTGCAGTTCCTGCAATAACAAAAAATCACCACAACCCAGACTCTATCAACAATAATGAATATTTTATTGGCGCATTCTCATCTATTTTTATGAGTAGAAACAGAGTCCGTTCTTGGAATGAACAAGGTTTCACTGTGCAAGCTTCTGGAAGACAATGTCAGCTCCATCCTCAAGCTCCTAAGATGGTTAAATTAGGTATTAATGATTGCAGGTTTGTAAAAGGAAAAGAATCTCTATACCGTCGAATGACAATAAGAGAAGTAGCCAGAGTACAAGGATTTCCAGATAATTTTAAGTTCATATACGATAGCTTAGATATAGGCTATAAAATGATTGGAAACGCAGTACCAGTAAATTTGGCATTTGAAATAGCTACTGCAATTAAAAAAGTTCTATCATAATTCAGATAAGTGGTGGGATCTGAGTTTAAAGTTCCCACCACTTATTTATGCCTATATGTTCACAGATTCAGTATGCATTATTAATTCAAGACTTAAATCATTAGTATTGGAAATGCCTAATAAATCTAAAGCTGATTTTAATCGTTCATATACAGCATCTCCCTTTTCCAAAAGAGGTCTATCAAATACTAATTTATAATCCAATTTTCCGTTATTCACGAACCAATTTACATAAACAGCCAAAGGTCTGTTACCATCATATTCGTCTTTAATCGATCGATAATTTAGGGCTTTGCAAGCAAAATATACTTCTGGGTGATTATTAACATATTCTTCAATAGTAACTAGAGAATTAACTGCATCTTGAACAGTATCTACATTATCTTTTTCAAATAGCAAAAAATTAGCGACACCGCTATCTTTTACAATCGTATTATTAACGTACGCATTTCTTTTATCTTCAGATAGGTTTGTACCTGCATAAACATCAATGACTTGCTGCCTAGTAAGATCTATTTTTTCACTTAATTTCCCGCTTTTAACATTTAATAATTCAAATTTCCAGCCAAGAGTAATTGCACCATCTTCAATACGACCTAATTTACTTTTATATATCAATGGTTTTGATTCAAAACTACTCTTCAGCTTAGCTGTAGATGCACTTATAATTTCTTTCCATTTATAGCCAAATAGCTGTTCTGCTCTAATAGCATTAGTTTTATTTTCAAGAAATTCAGCATTTTCTTTCTTAAAAGATATTTTAAATTCTTTAATATTACTGTTAGCGTCAATAGCCCGTACGTATATATCAGTTTTTGGTTCACCTTTTTTACAAGTTGGTTTTCCAGAATTAATTATTTTAAATTGTTTATCTTTATACGAGAAAGTATTATCTATACTAAATAAAGATAACACTTTGTGCTCTTCAAATCCGAACGTTTTTGACATAGCTAAATTTCCTATCTCATTTTACAACTTCATAAAATATTATTAATATTTACATCTTAAAATTAAAAAGATTACATATACTATATTTGTATTTACTTTAACTTACCTTTTATAATTTGCTAATTGATTTTCGCTGTTATTGTAAATCATATTTATTGTTTTCGCACCATCTCTTCCATAGCAAGCAATTTTTTCTGACTATAGGTCGAAAATGTGTAAAAATCATGTCTTGAGTCTTGCAATACAAACGTATTGCGGTAATCGAATCTGTTTTTGCACATTCGTCACACGTACAAAAAGTGCGTAAAAATAAGCTCATAACCATTACTGCAGTAGGGCTCGTGGTATATCGAATGTGATTTATTTCTTATACACATTGGCGTTCGAAGCATGCATTAGCTGAATATTTAGCAATAAACCGTCAAACGCTGTTACTGGCGCAGTCTACGCACTGCACGAGTAACGTATAACTCCACTTATTCGTTACTGGCGCAGTCTACGCACTGCACAAGTAACGCTAAATCGCAATTATTCGTTACTAACGCAGAAACCTCGAAAAAAAAAATGCTGTTAAGCGCGAAGAATCAAACGCTCGCGCGGGTAACGCGCTCGCTACGAAACTCGCGTTGGAAGTCCACTGGACTTCCAACGCGAGTTTCCGCATTGAAATGCCTACGCGCGCTACGCTTTGAGCGCTCCGGCAAGTCAATGCGCAGCTTAATTAAGCCGACTTTAACCTTGACTCAGCTTTCGTCAGGCACAATAGACACAATCTTCGGAGCCTTCACAATCACCTTGCGCGGAGCCTTACCGCCCAAGCGATCAGCAACGGCTTCTAGCGCGAGCTTTTCAAGCTCAGAAGCGTCAATATTTGGATCGACTTCAAGCTTTGCTCGAACCTTGCCCTTGATTTGCACAACGGCAGTAACAGTATCCTCACCAACGTAGCGAGAATCCGCAACAGGCCAATCTGCGTGAGCAATCGACTTTGCGTGTCCAAGCTTGCTCCACATTTCTTCGCAAATATGCGGCGCGATTGGAGCCAGCATAAGAATCAGAGGCTCAACAGCTGCTCGCGGCACGTGAGGAAGCGAAGTCAAGTGGTTGTTAAGCACAATCAGCTTAGCAATTGCAGTATTTGGACGCATTGCTTCCATTTCCACAGTCACTTCTGCAATTGTGTTGTTAAGAATCTTCAGCGTCTTATCGTCCAAAGCGTCGTCGGTTACTACGCAAGCTCCGGTTTCTTCGTTCACAACGTTACGCCACAAGCGCTGCAAGAATCGCATTCCACCAACAACGTTACGCGTATTCCACGGACGAGACTCAGAAAGCGGACCCATGCTCATTTCATACAAGCGGAACGTATCTGCACCGTAGTTTTCATACATGTAGTCTGGAGTCACAATATTCTTTAAGCTCTTGCCCATTTTGCCGAACTCGCGGTTCACGGTTTCGCCGTGCCATGTAAAGGTTGGCTCACCAGCGCCGTTTGAAGCGCCTTCTTCAACCTCGTCAGCAGGAACGTACTGTCCGCGCTCATCCGTATAAGCGTAAGCCTGAATCATGCCCTGGTTAAACAGGCGGTGGAATGGTTCAGCAGAATCCACGTAACCCAAGTCGTAAAGCGCCTTATGCCAGAACCTGGAGTAAAGCAAGTGCAAAACTGCGTGCTCTACACCACCAACATAAAGGTCAACGCCGCCAGAAACATGCTCTTTGCCTGGACGGTTAGTGCCCATCCAGTAGTCATATTCGTCGCTGTCAACCATATGCTCAGCGTCGTTTGGATCCAAGTAGCGCATGTAATACCAGCAAGAACCAGCCCAGTTTGGCATAGTGTTGGTGTCGCGATAGTAGGTCTTTACGCCGTCGCCAAGGTCGAGCTGAACTTTTACCCAATCATCGTTTCGACTCAAAGGTGCTTCAGGCTCCGAATTTGCGTCGTCTGGAGCGTAAGTTTTTGGCTGATAGTCTGGAACATCCGGCAAAGCAATTGGAAGCTCGCTATCTGGCACTAAGTGAGCAACACCGTCCTCATCGTAAACGATTGGGAATGGTTCACCCCAGTAGCGCTGGCGAGAGAACAGCCAGTCGCGAAGTCGGTAAGAAACCCTACCTTTTCCTACGCCTGCAGCTTCAAGCCAAGTCGTCACCTTTTTAATAGCTTCGTCTACGCGCAAACCGTTAATAGACAAAGCATCGCCGAGCTTATGAGTGTGCTCTACTGCTGAATTAATAACAATTCCGTCGTGTGACACAAACGGAGCTTTACCTTCGTAATCTGCCAACTTTTCTTCGGAATCAGGCAAAGGCTCAACAGTGTAGATTACTGGCAAACCGAATGCTTTTGCGAAATCGTAATCGCGCTGGTCGCCGCCAGGAACTGCCATAATTGCGCCTGTACCGTAATCCATAAGCACGTAGTCTGCAGTAAAGAGCGGAAGTTTTGCTCCAGTTACAGGATTAATTGCATAAAGACCAGTAAACAAGCCGGTTTTTGCTCCTGCATCTTCCGTGCGATCTTTAGCAGTTTTTGCGCGAGCTTGAGCTTGATACTCTGCCAAACCTTCTTTAAGACTTGCGTAACCGCCCTTCCAGCTTTCTGGAACGTCTGCACCCCAAGCTTCTGGAACATGCTCAAGAATTGGGTGATCAACAGAAACAACCGCAAAAGTTGTACCAAAAAGCGTGTCTGGACGAGTAGTGTACACTTCCAAATCGCACGTTTCGCCGTCAGCACACGGCACTTCAAAGTGCACGGATGCGCCGTGAGATTCGCCGATCCAGTTGCGCTGCATAAGCTTAACTTTTTCTGGCCAATCAATAGTGTTCAAATCTTCAACCAAGCGGTGTCCGTAAGCGGTAATTCGCATGGACCACTGGCGAAGGTTGCGCTGGAATACTGGGAAGTTTCCACGCTCAGACTTACCTTCTGCAGTAACTTCTTCGTTTGCGAGCACAGTTCCCAAGCCTGGGCACCAGTTCACAGGAGATTTAGAAATATAAGCAATACGGAAGTCGTTCAAAACGTCCGCTTGCTCTACTTTGTTAAGTTCTTCCCACTTTTTGCCTGCAAAACCAGGAATTTCGCGCTTGCCGCTCTTAAACTCGTCAACGAGTTCAGCAATCGGACGAGCAGAACCCTTTCCGCCGTCTTTGCGCACAAAATCAGTGTCATACCAAGCGTCATAAAGCTTCGAGAAAATCCATTGAGTCCAACGCACATAATTCGTGTCAATAGTTGCAAAAGACCTACGATCGTCAAAGCTCAAGCCCATACGATGCAACTGCCTGCGCATATTAGCAATATTCGCCTCAGTGGTGATGCGTGGATGCTGACCAGTTTGAACAGCATACTGTTCTGCTGGCAAACCAAAAGCGTCGTAACCCATTGCGTGAAGCACGTTTTCGCCCTTCATGCGATGGTAGCGGCTTACAACATCCGTTGCCAAGTATCCAAGAGGATGTCCAACGTGCAAGCCCTTGCCAGAAGGATACGGGAACATGTCCATTGCAAAGAAAGAAGGACGACCGTCAGCATTCCTGCCTTCGCCATCCTTCAAATTGCCCTTAACATTAGCAGCCCAGAATGTGCCCTGCTCGTCCCAGGTTTTTTGCCAGCGCTGCTCAATATCTTGTGCGAGCTGCGCGTTGTAACGAAAAGCTGGCTCAGCAATAGTAGCTTTGTTGTCAGCTGTTGCATACTGTTGATCGTTGTCGTTCATACCCTAGGACTATAGCGTCTAATATCGTCATTACGCAACACTTTTTACAAGTTTTGTTAAGAAAAATATGCTTTTTACGAAAGTTTTACTGTTTAATGCAATAAATTTACGCAAACAAGCTTTTTCATAAAATCAATTATTACAATAGTAAACAAAACAATAGTAAACAAATTATTATTAAATAACTTTTTGATACAAGAGGTTAAGAATTGAAAGTACCGAAGAATACACTACTACTTATTGCTTGTTTAGTTTGGGCAGCAGCAGGCTTTAATATTCTAAATATTGGGTTGTTAGCATACCAAAATTATTTGCAACCACTTAATTATGCTTTGTCTATTCTTGTTTTTGGCATATTCCAATTCCTAATTTTTGGCAAGCTTGTAAAAAAGCATACTCAAAGAATTAACGGCTATGCGGAAGAAAAGCAGTTTTTCCTAAAATTCTTTGACGTAAAATCCTTCATAATTATGGCTTTTATGATGACAGGCGGAATTGCTTTGCGCGCAACTAACGCAGCTCCAGAACAGTTTATTGCAGTGTTCTACACAGGCTTAGGAACTGCACTCTTTTTAGCAGGATTACTTTTTGGTTATCAATTTGCAAAAACGCTCTGCCCTGCACTTAAACACAAAGCATCTGATTGTGCTAATACTTCAGTAAAATAGTGAGTTTGGGAATAATTTAATTTATTAATAAATATTTTATTAAGTATGTAGCGCATGTTTCGTATGCGCTACTACGTTAAGAAGGCTTCTATGAACAACGCTGTATATAAGAAAAGTAGATTATACGCTCCTGAGCGTTTCTTTGAATGCGAAGGTAAGGGCTTAAAATGGCTTTCTGAAGCTCATAAATATGGCGGCCCTAGAGTGGCTGAAGTATTTGATTGGGGAAACGGTTACCTTAATATTGAACGCATTGACACTCACTCAGCAACACCAATTGCTGCATTTGAGTTTGGTGCAGCGCTTGCCCATATGCACGATTACGGTGCAAAATATTTTGGTGAAGCACCAGCAGACTACGATGGCAAATGCTATTTTGGACCTTTAAGCGATCCAGTTGAAATGCCAACTGGCACTTGGAGTAATGTTATTGACTATCTTGCGGACGGACGATTGCGTCCTATGGTTGAGCTTGGTATTGCTCGCGGAGAGCTTACTAAAAGCGATTTAGATCTTACAAACGAAGTTATTGATGCGCTGCCTGATTTATTAGGAAAAGCTGCAGAAGATAAGCCTGCTCGAGTTCACGGAGACTTGTGGAGTGGAAACGTGTTATGGACTAAAAGTTCAGACGGCGAACACACTGAAGCTGTGCTAATCGACCCTGCAGCACATGGTGGGCACCGCGAAGAAGACTTAGCAATGCTTCATCTATTTGGAATCAGCTATTTTAAACAGATTTTAGACGGCTATCAGTCTGTTCACCCACTTAAAGCAGGTTTTGAGCAGCGCATGATTATTTGGCAGCTCTACCCTATTGCAGGACATTGCGTGTTCTTTGGTGGAGGTTACGTGAGCGAATACCGTAATATGTGCAAAAGTCTTATAAAAAGTTCTATAAGATAATTTTGCTCACTAAAATAGCCTAAAATAGCAGCGTAAGTATTTAGCACACAGCTATATACAATGTTAGAAGATAGTTACAAGTAGAACACATATAGACAGCAACAGATAGACCACGAAACGAGAGGTCACTACTATGATTCGTTTGTGCAACAGAACTATGCATCGTTCTTTAGTTATGCTGGCAGCATTAGTTACGATGCTTTTTGTTGTTAGCTCGTGCGCAAGTTCAACAAAAACTTCTTTAAAATCTGAAAATAAAGAACAAGCGAGTCACGGTAACGTTATTGTTTTTACTCCAGCAGATGGATTATCAATAACACGCAATAAACCTTTAAGCACGTGGGACATATTGGTTCCAGAATTAATAAAATCGTTAAAAGATAAGGGATTTGACGATAATTCTATTACTACTAAAACTTCTTCTAGCCTTTCAGAACAAAGCCGCGATGTTCAAGATTATGTAGTAAATTTGCTAAGCTCATTGAACAATGCAAAACAGAATAATTCAGGAAAGCACAATTCTGTTTCTGAAAATTCAAAAATCAAAAAACAATTAAGCAAAACGACAATTGTTATAGCTCCATGGACTAGCAAAAACGGCAATAATAACTATGGAGATTATGCAACATTACCTGCATCTAATTCTGAAAATACGCAAAAATCAGATACTCAAGGCTTAAATTTACAAAATAACGACATTTCTCAATCATCCAAAGATGAGCTTAATGCAGAAAAACGATTGGCATCATCACTTAGCCTAGCAAAAAAGGCAGGAATCCACATTGTTATGCTCTCACGGAGTGTTAGCGGTTTTAAACCTGATGTGATGTTCCATTTATCTGACGCAAGAACCATTGGCGAAATTCAAGCAACGACTCTGGTACAAAAAATAGCTCTAGATCGTGCAACTAAAGAAAATCCACGCTATATTGAAGTTCTTTTGCCATGCCACAATCAAAAAAATATTAATGCAAACAATCACAACCAACAAAATGGCATCGACGAAACAAGCGAGGATGATGACCCTAAAAACAATACACATGCAAATAGCGAAACAGAATTCAATGATGATTTTGCTGAAGAAGCATTCGATGGAATTTGGAAAGTTTTGAGACCATATTTTGCTTCTGGAACATTAATCAGTACTTCTGGAAGATTGAATGTGAATAGTAGCGAAAAAGACTGGACAAATGTTGCTTTCGACGCAGATGCAGCTGACTCTGTGAAAAATGAGTTAACAAAACGAATTACAAGAAGCACGAGTCTTTTTACGCATTCAAGGCATCGCGTTGATGGAATTATTGCACTCGATGATCAAATTGCTTTACAAGCTGTACAAGCACTAAACGATCTTGGTTATGAAGGAAGCGCAGCAGACATAAACCCATCTTTCAATTTGCCGGACGTTATCGGAAACTTTATAGGAAAACGAGATCTTAATAAAAGACCAGTTCCTGCTCCAAAAGATTCTGCAAAGAAATCCGAAAAAGAATTAAAACAAAAGCAGAAAAAAGATGAGGAAGAAGAATCAGAAGCAAAGAAATGGCCAGTAATAACTGGTTATGGCGCGTACAAAAATATTATGCCAAACATTGTGAACGGAAAGCAGTGGATGACATCTATAGAAAATCATAAGAAGATTGTTCAAGATCTTACTGCTACTTGTTATTCTTTGAACAAAAACGGTAAGCTTGACAAAAAAATTGCTACAGTGCAAACAAAAATTGAGCATGGGGAAACTGTCCCTACTGTTAATGAGCAACTAGTGGCAGTAAGCGCAACAAATCTAAAGTCGCTTTTAATTGACCCAGGCTACATATCATTAGCAGACGCGGGCTTGTAAATACAATTTTTGAATACGAGTTGCGTTACGCAAGTTGCGTAATACAAGTTATGTAACGCAAGTTATGTAGTAACGCAAACTATATTCCAAGACTTTACACGCAGCTAACGTTTGCGCGGAGCGTAGATAACGTGTTCGATAAGGTCGCTATAACGCTCTACAACAACTTGACGACGCGCCTTTAAACTTGGCGTAATCAAACCGTTTGCTTGAGTAAACTCATCTGGAACTATTTCGAACTTGCGAATAGATTCAGCTCTAGAAACTAGCTCATTTGCTTTGCTAACAGCACGCTCAACTTCTGCTCGCACAATACCGTTACGTGAAGCCTCTTTTAAAGACCGCACAGGACATGCACCACGCGAAGAAAGCCAAGTATTTACTTCTGATAAATCGAGCGCAATAATTGCTGAAACGAACGGCTTTCTGTCTCCAATAACAACAGCTTGAGAAATAATAGGCGAAGACATTAATGAAGCTTCTAACGCATTTGGAGATAAGTTCTTACCGCCAGCAGTAATAATAAGATCTTTCTTTCTGCCTGTAATACGCACAAAACCGTCATCGTCTAAAGAACCAAAGTCACCCGTATGCAACCAGCCGTTTACAATTTGTTGTTTGGTAAGCTCAGGATTATTATGGTAGCCTTTGCACACTGCAGGACTCTTAATACACAATTCGCCATCGTCAGCAATAGCAACAGATACACCCTTTACAGGCAAACCAACGGTGCCAATGCGATAACCTGTTGTAGGATTCACCATAGAAGGAGCACAAGTTTCTGTCATTCCATAGCCTTCGAGAAGAGGCAAACCAATTCCATTGAAGAAATGCGCAATCGACAAATCTAAAGGAGCACCACCCGAAATAGCGTATGAAACAGATCCTCCAAATACGTGCAACAGTGGAGCATACACTAATTTTTTACATATTGAATGGCTAAGAGCAAGCATTGGAGGAACCATTGAACTAGACTGCTGAGCGCGAGACCATTCGCGAGCAACCTTAGATGCATAAGCAAAAATAAAACCTTTTACTCCCCTGCCTGCTTTTTGAGAAGCAGCATTGTAAATCTTCTCAAAAATGCGTGGAACACCAAGAATAAATGTTGGTTTAAAAGTTTGAAAATCAGACAATACAGTTTTCAAATTACTAGTCAAACCAAGAGTTATATTTCCAGCGAAGCAGAACAATTGCATAAACCTAGCAAAAACGTGCGCAAGAGGCAAGAACAGCAAAAGACGAGGGCTGCCTTTTAGAGCAATATCTGGCATAGAAATAACACCTGATTTAGCAATAAAAACAAAATTGCTATGAGTCAGCTCAATTCCTTTTGGCTCGCCAGTTGAACCTGAAGTGTACACAATTGTTGCTATGTCACTTCCATTAACAGCATGTACGCGTTCATAAAATTCAGCATCAGTTACTGCTTTACCGTATTCAATGCACGCGTCGATAGCACCACGATTCATTACATATACGTCGTGAAGAGTAGGACATTCTTCCTGAACAGCTTCTACTTTTGGCAACATTTCAGGAGACTCCACAAATATTGAACATACTTGAGAATCTTGAACAATATGTTGTATTTGCAACGAAGAGCTTGTTTCGTAAATCGGCACTGTCAATGCGCCTATAGACATAATAGCCATATCCAGAACTGTCCACTGCCATGAAGTGTGAGCAATAATTGACACAGCGTCACCAGGCATTACTCCTCTAGCAATAAAGCCTTTAGCAACAGCTATTACCTTATCTTTAAATTCTTCAGCAGTATATGACTTCCAAACGCCGTCAGCTCCAACGTATTCAACCAAAGAGCCATTAGGATTGCGCTCTGCTCGCTCTTCTAGCAGTGAGAAAACATTAACATCTATATCAATAGACTCATCAAGTGGACGAGAATATTCTTGCATATTAGCTCCTCTATCTGCTGAATTGACGTATATCTTTACTATACGCGATTTGCAAGCCTTCGCATATGCGAATATCTACAAGATTGTAATAAATTTTGTTCATTTATCTACAAATATCTACGATACAAATATATTATTTTTCTTATTCCACAGGCTTAAGCACAATGCGGCGCTTAACAGTCATTCCTTCAGGATTAGCATATGTGCGATTTTTGCGCTTTAAACCCCACTGCACACAAGTTGTGCCGCAATGGTCCGAACCTCCTTCGACATGTGCAAAATTCTGGCCTCTTTTCACAAAAACACCAACGCTAAACTTTGTTACAGCAGGCTCAAAAGTAGAAGTTAGTTCACCATGCCTAATAGTCACAACTGATTTACCAGCGACCTTACCAGCAAAACTAATAACGCCATCTGCAGGCGCAAATAAAGGAGTTCCTGTGCTTGCAGCTAAATCTACGCCGCGATGCCCAGCCATCCAGGGTTTAGGCGGAGGATTAAAAGCTTTTACAATTCTCGCAGGTTTTACAGGCCATTGCATAGCTGACTTGCATGTTTTTTCGCTATAATCACCTTTAGAAAGAGCACACTTGTGGCAACATGACACAGCAGATTTTGCAACATAATATTTAAGACGATGATTATTTTGCGAAATTTCGGATTGTAAAAACAGTGCATCTAATAAAATAACTGAGATTATAAAAATCCCCAAGCAGGCAGCTATTTTGTAATATAATTCATAATTTTTGCGAATACACATATATTCCCCATCCATATTTTTATAAAATGACTTTTATAAAAGTTTTGCAGCTAATTTGCGAAAATCATAAGCTTTTTAAGCATTGTGGATAAAACATACGCTTATAATCACTATTTCGACACGCCAAAACACGCCATATTTGCATCTTTGAAAATTACGTGTAATATAAATGTCTTGTGCACAGCGCTTAGTTGAGCACAAGATATTCCTGCGTAGCTCAGTTGGCAGAGCGTTCGACTGTTAATCGAATGGTCGCTGGTTCAAGCCCAGCCGCAGGAGCCATAAAGCCACTGGTTATCCAGTGGCTTTTTGCGTTAAATATCACGACTTGCATTCACAAGAAAAATCTTAATTGTTTAGCACTAATTAGCGTGGCTAACATAAACACTTTGGCGTATTATATAAACAAGTTGCGTATTCAAATGCGCTAATGTTGAGTAGCAATAGATAACAGAGGATAAACATGAATCAACATAGCTCCGATAATGTTGAAACGAACCAAAAGAAAAAGCTCATTATTCTCATAGCGGGAATTGTTGTGCTAGCTTTAGCTCTTGGTATAGTTGGCACACTTTGGTACATGAAACAAACTGAACGCACTAAAGCAGCTCGCAGACAGTGCGAAATAAAAGTTGCACAAGTTTCTAAAGCAAACACTGTGTGGAAAAGTTTAATGCATGACAAAGTAATAACGGATCTCACAAAAGGTGACTCTGACAACGCAAAAGAACTTGCTAAAATCATGAGCGAAAAAGTTCCTGATAAAGTATCTTGCACAGCAGACTCACCTGAAGAACTTGGTTCCAAAAGCGCAGAAGCTTTAGCTGCTTCTGAGTGGTATGCAGTTAAAGCAAAAAGAGTGCGCGAATTAGCTGTTACGCTACTAGACGAAAATAGCAAAAAAGATAAAGACAAAGACAAGCAAGACGAAGAAACAAAGAAGCAAGAGATAAATGAATCAACTGGAATTGTAATTCAGCGTTCAAATATTGTCCCACCAAAGCCAACGCCAAAGCCAACGCCGACGAAGAATAATCAAAACACTAAGAAACAGAATACTGAGAAGGATAAGGACAAGGACAAGGACAAGGACAAGGACAAGAACAAGGATAAAGATAAGGATAAAGACAAAGACAAAGACAAAGATAAGGACAAAAACAAAGATAAGGACAAAAACAAAGATAAGGACAAAAACAAAGAACAAGAAAAAGACAAAGACAAAGACAAAAAAGGCAGCGGAGACGGATCTGGTGACGAAAGCCATAAAGTAAATAATGGTCAGACAGAACCGAAGAAGAGTGGTGAGGAAAAGAGCAACAAGAAAAAGAGCAACGAAGAACCACCTGTACAAATCGAAGATCATGGCACAACACAGCCATAAAACATATTGCTCTGTTATCTAACTCAATATAAAAGCTCCCAGCAATACGCTGGGAGCTTTTATATTATCTAAATCTACATCGTAAACGATGTTGAACTTTATAAATTATTCGTTCACTTTGTTTACTCGAACATGAGTTAAATCGACTTCTTCAAGAGGAATTACTCGAGTATGATTCTTAATCTTGTAACCAATGTATAGAACGATAAATAGCGGCACAGACATGTACGTGATTCCAATAGCCTGCCAGTTAAGAGTTGCAAATGAGTGCAAATCCTGACCAACAATAACAAGAACGCATAGGAAGAACGCAACAATAGGACCAAACGGATACCACTTTGCTCTGTAGACTAATTCATCTAAGGAATGACCTTGAGCCAAGTACGCTTTACGGAAGCGATAATGAGCTGCAGCAATACCAGCCCAAGCAATAAAACCAGTCAAACCACTTGCAGCAACCAGGAACATGTATATTTGATCGCCAAAAATACTCATAAAGAAAGTAAATAACGCGACTACAAATGTAGCAATCAACGCAGGAACAGGAATACCACGAAGACTTACTTTGCTAAATACTTTTGGAGCATTATCTTCTTTTGCGAGCGAATAAAGCATTCTCGTTGAAGCATACATGCCGGAATTTGCTGCAGAAATAACAGAAGTCAAAATCACTGCATTCATAACTGCTGCTGCAGCAGCAAGACCTGCACGCTGGAACACAAGAGTGAATGGGCTAATAGCAATATCAGTTACGTCAGAACCAAGTAAGTTCTTGTCAGTATAAGGAATAATGCAAGCAATAACGAAAATAGCAAGAATGTAGAAGAGAAGAATGCGCCAGAACACTTGCTTTACAGCCTTTGGAATACTCTTTTCTGGAGTTGCAGACTCGCCTGCAGTAATACCAATAAGCTCAGTTCCCTGGAAAGAGAAGCCTGCAATAGCGAAAGCACACAACACTGCAGGAACACCGCCTGCAAATGGAGCGTCCTTATGAGTGAAGTTTTGCAAGAATGGCGCTTTGCCGCCAACAACACCAACAATCGTAAGCGAACCTATAACAAGGAATACGATTACTGCCAACACTTTAATAATCGAAAGCCAGTACTCGGTTTCTCCAAAGCACTTAACTGTAAGCACATTGATAAGCAAAATAAGCATAAGAACCGACAGCGAGAAAATCCATATTGGCACTGTTGGGAACCAATATTGCAAAACTATTGCTGCAGTACTAACGTCCACTGCAACCGTAATAGCCCAGTTAAACCAATAGTTCCAGCCCATTGCAAAGCCAAGTGCAGGATCAATAAAACGTCCAGAATATGACGCAAATGAACCGCTAATAGGCATAAATGTTGCCATTTCGCCAAGGGAAGTCATAAGGAAGTAAACCATAATGCCAATTGCACCATAAGCGAGCAAAGCGCCGCCAGGACCAGCCATATGGATTGTTGCACCACTAGCAACGAATAAGCCTGTTCCAATGCTGCCACCTAAAGCAATCATGGAAATATGGCGAGTTTTTAATCCTCTATGGACATCGTTATTTTGATGAGTATTCTGCTGAGTATTCTGTGCAGCAGTAGATGATAATGAACTACTCATTTTTCCTCCTTTCATGACAATCAGAGGCAAAACAAGCAAGCAAAAGCAAGCGTGTCGATAGCTCTCCGCAGCGGATGCCAAATCACTGCGACAGTCCTTGGTATATTAAGCCAAGTCCCAGCTCACTACTTTTGGGATTAAGCAGTAAACTTCGGCGCTCTCCCCTTTTGTAAACAATCAACGCTTTCCCTAGCTCATGCTTACTACTCTTGTCGAGCGCGACCTCTGGTCGATGTTGTTCATTATTAGTACGACTTGCAGACAAACTGTAAAAAATACGGCGTGGCGCATAAAAAACGAAAAATAATAGCAAAAAACGCCACCTCAAAAGAGGTGACGTTTAAAATTTGTGGAGCTAGGGGGATTCGAACCCCCGACCCCCTCCATGCCATGGAGATGCGCTACCAGCTGCGCCATAGCCCCGTTTTTATTTATGCCGTTCAAACGAACCTTTGATAGAATACAACAAATAGCCGCTCTATCCAAATGCGGCGTGTCGAATTCAACTTACAAATTCCAAAATTATGCAAATTCTACCAACAATTTAGTCGCCAATTTGAAAACCAATTCAAGAACCAATTCAAGAACCAATTCGAAAACTAATTAGCATTGGCACTTCCAGATTGATCACCATTACCAGGAGAAGTTACATTGTTTGAAGAGCCAGCAGATCCCGAAGAACCCGAAGAACCGGCAGATCCAGCACCTGCATCAGAGCTATCAGTGCCCGATCCGCTATTCCCACTAGCAGCATCACTTGAATTCGTTCCTGAATCATTGTTAGTGTCACTACCTAAATCATTATCAGAATGACCACTTGTTGAGCCATCTGCATTTTCATTGCTATGCTCATCATTTTCGTCTTCATTAGCATTTTTATTATCAGAATCATCATGAGATTTCTTATGGTCTTGATTAGTATTCGTGTTAAGACGTTGCTTAGGTTGAGGCTGATTTTGCTGCTGCTCATGGCTAATTTCTTCAGGCTTATTAATATTGTCTGTGCCTTTTCCTTGTGTAAACAAAAGAACAGCACCTGCAGTAACGATAACAGCTATAAGAGCACTTATAACAGCAACAACAATTGTTGTACTATGATCGTTTCTGTTTTTGTAAGGTACAGAAGAGTAACCGTAGTTTTCACTAACAACCTTAGATAACGGCACCGGCTCTGGAATTGTGCCTTCCGACAGCTCCATGTCTTCTTCATGCTGTTCACGTAATTTCGACAATTCCAAAATACGCGTATTTTCTAATTCTGGATTACTAACTTGCGAGCTAACAGTGCGTCCAGATCTTGCGTTTTGAACAGTCATATTTCTGTCATCTGCAGGATCAGTATTAAATTGCAACGGATTTGATGAATATTGCATATGAATATCATCTCCAATTCTTTTAGAATCAACATTCTCTAAATCATTTGAACGCACGCTAGAATATGACGCATTACTAAAATTAGGCTGTTCTGTAGAAGTATTCTGATTCGTTTCCGAAAGTTTACGCGATGAAGCGTGAATGACATTTTGATACAACTGCGAGGCTACTGCAGAAACAATAGAACCAATAGCTACGCCAACAACTGAACCAGCAATACCAATTTTAGAAGCAAGTAAAAACGAAGTCACTGCAGCGAGCGATCCAGCTAATACTTGCGTAAACGATATGCCTTTGAAGAAATTCTTCACTTATGCACCTTAACTATTTATGCGAATATAATGCCAAAACGCATGGCAAATATGCAAACTCAAATACCAACATCATTACAACAATGATGGTATCACTCTACGCAAAAATTGCACAGTATTGCCAGAGCATTCTTACAACAAAATCACAAGTCTTATATACATAAAACTTAGCTACACAAAACTGAAATGCCTAAGACTTAGCAACCTCAAAATCTCTATCTTTATAAGAAAGCTCACAATTGGCTTTTTTATCACAATAATGCTCGCCTAAGCTTGCAGTAATAATTGCAGCAAATATTAAAGCAAATCCCACAAAAGCCATGCTAGAAACATGCTCATGAAAAAGAACAGTAGAGAATAAAAGTGTGAACAAACTTTCAGTACACATAATCACTGAAGCGTTGGCAGTAGAAAGATTCACCAAACTATAGTTTTGCATAATTTGCGCAACTACTGTTACTACCACTGTAAGGTAGAACATATTAGCAAAAATAGAGAAATGATCAGCAGCGTTAAAGTTTGGCAAAGGTTCATAAATAAGCGCGCCAGCTACAAAAAGTACGCCTGAAACAACAAATTGCCCAAAAGTTAACGTAACAGGATTATATTTACGAGAATAATACGCAAGGAACGTAAGATTAAAAGCAAAAACTACAGCACATAATAAAGTAAGGAAATCTCCATAAGACAATGTGAGAACAAGCATTCCAGGCTTTAATGCCACAAAGCCCACTCCAGCAACGCACATAACTGCAGCTACTAATCCTAAAAGAGTTGGCTTTTTCTTGACGATTAACCAAGCAGAAAATGGCGTAATTACGCAATATGCTGCTGTCAAAAACGCGCTACGACCTGGATCAATTGAACGTAATCCTTCAGTTTGCAAAACTAAAGTAGCATAATACGTAATTCCAGTTAGCAAAGAAGGAACAATAAGCTTTTTTGTAAAAGTTTTACGAAGCGTACTGAAAAAAATAACAGCCATAATTGCGCAAGCACCAACCATACGAACGCCCATAAGCCATTGCACAGGAAACACTTCAAGAGCATATTTTGAAGAAACATAGCTGCCACCCCAAATAGCAGCACAAATCAACAGCATAATCTGAGCAATATGAACACTTTTGCCTTGAGGCATGCCCGATTTATCCGAAAGCGGTTCAGCTATAGATTTAGCTGTTCCATATTTCACCTTCATAATGTTTCCCCTTCAACTACAAAAGTTGGTCCTTTAAAATTTTTCTTTTATAAAGCGTTTTAGCTTATAAAATAGACAGAATAGCCATAAAATCGTGAAAAGTACAACTTTCTGGCGTTCCTCCGTAAAATTTCCGATATACGCTTCAGAAAACAGTAGCAATCAAGCATTTTGCTGTATAAATTTCACCCACGCAACCATTGAAAAATTGGGTGATTTATGTCACAACTTACAACTTTTTTATGCTACACACTCGTATACACTTCTAAATCAGCGTAATGTAGCAATGTAGGCTTATAAATTGCGCACGAAGAAAGTGCGCAATCTTGTTAGGAAAGGAATACTATGGCAACTCTTAGCGCAGATATGAAAGAATTTATTGCGAATAATTTGGCTTGGATTGCAACAGTGAGCAAAGATGGCGAGCTTGATTTAGGACCAAAAATGTCTATGTTCGTACTCGACGACAACCACCTTGCATACCACGAGCGCACTGCAGGTCAGCATTATAAGAACTTGCAAGATGGCAGCCAGCTGGTTGTAGCAGTTGCTAATTTGGCAGAAAAGAAGGGCTATCGCTTCCGCGGAACCGTTACCCTTCACACTGATGACGCGATTTACGAAGAGCAGGTGCGTGTAGCTGAAGAAAAAGGCACAAAGAAGCCAGCTGCAGTTCCAGTTATGGAAATCAAGGAGATTCAGGACTTGACTTCTGGAGCTACTGCCGGCAAAACAATCGCAAAAGATTAATTCGTCGTCATTCAGTCGTGTGTATATTTGTGTGGTAGAGATTTGAGATTTTTCGCACTGAGCGCGGCGAACGTCAGAGCCGCAGGCTGCTGATTCGCCAAGCGAAGAAGAAAAATCGAAAAATCTCTGCGATTTGCACGGTTATTAACGATTAAGCACGCAGAGTTTGGGAGATTTCTTTACGAGCGCTAAAAGAGGACTGAGGAAGCAACGTTCTTTTAAGAACAAAGCAGACAGTAAAGTCTTTAACAGCTAGAGCAACGAAGGACGGGACGCGCGAGGAGAGAAATCCCCCAAAACTCGCGCCACACCAAACGAATTGCAATATAAACTATAGCTAATTAATTTATAGCTGCGCAAAACGCCGAATTAGTACGTTTAGAGTAGGCGTCATACAATATCGAGTGGCGTTCGTCCTCAACGGCGAAGATGAACACCACTCAATTCTTTACTTGATTATTTAGTTGTAACTATTTTACTTGCTTTCTTTACGCAATGCTTGCAGTCTAGCGTTCATTTCTTCCGCTTTCTTCTTCTCGAAGTAATAAATTACTGCAGCAATCGCAATCGGGAAAATAACAGTGAACGCAATCCATCCGCAAATCACAGCTGGCTCATCTTTGAACGAAATCCACCCAACAATCACAGATACAATAAATTGAATAGCAATTGGCGGAACTAGTGCAAAAACGAACTTTGCAAGATTTGACATACGCTCATTCGACCAAAAAATAGCGAACACTCCATAGCTTATGCCTATAACAAACGTTGCTACAGCATAAGATGCAATTCTGTTTCCAACCGCAGTATTTGCTAACAAGCACGACACAAAACTGATTGCAGTAAAAATAGTGCACCCTATGCCAATGCCATTAACAATGTTTTTTACCATTGTTTTACCAAAAGTTGTAACTTGCTTTTCCATAATAATCGTTTCCTTTTTAAGTATTAAAATCTTGTATTAAAAAATTAGTATTAAAAATTTTGATAGTTTTATATTCGACTACGCTTAAAACTACATTCCTAAGCGCTTTTTGAACCCTGCTAAGCATCTGCGACTAATCCACTCAACGCTTCCGTCGTCCATTTTTACGCTCATACTTCCGCCGAATCCTGGATCGACTCGAACAATGCGATTCAAGTTCACGATTGCGGATTTAGATATGCGCACAAACGACGCGAATTGCGGATTGTCAAAATCCATTAGACGCTTGTAAGAAACGCACTCGCCTTTATCACTGTGAATAATTACGCGCGAATTTTCAACGCAAATCATAATCACATCTGGCTCGTGCATAACAATAATCGAATCATTAATATAACCGTATATAAATGGATTATTGTTGCCCAACTTATCTGAAGTATTAATTTCAGTATTATTTTCAGCACTTCTTACATTTGCATCATTTGAGTCAATGCTTTGTAACTGAGCGATAATGCGCTTAAGCTCATCGTCAATATTGTGAATTGACAACTGAACTGACTGCTCTTCCTCAGGTGGAACAATAGCAATAGATACTTTCATCAAGCCTCCTTTCCGTACGCTACTGTTAGCGTTTGTTAGCTTTTTGTTTTGTAATTTTGACTATACGGCACTGTAAATAGTCTGTCTTTACAAAATCGCTAAACGGTAGCTTTCGATAATTAAGCGGTAAAGGAGAGATTACGCAGCACCCCAAATGCGAATAAGACGCTGGCTTGTAGGGTCAGCTGCAGGACCTTGATCATAAGCATCCAAACGCCAATGAATCGAACCATCCGCGTTAAGGCTTGGAATTAAGCGCGCCCAACGGCCGTTTCCCATGCCGCCAATCGTCTTGTAAGAAGGATCTACTTTATCTAATCCAAGCAGTTTATGAACAGTTTGCGAAAGGCAAGAGCCATGCGAAAATACTAGCAAATCACGGTCTGAACCGGTTTTGCGAGTCCAATCTTCTACTGCAGCAGCAGCGCGCTCTCCTACTTCCTGCTTATCTTCAGCACCATGACGAAGCTCTCCGCCTTTACCTTCAACCCAAGCTTTGAAATCTTCCGGCCACTGTTCGCTAATCTGCTGGCGATTCAAACCTTCCCACTCGCCAAAGAAACGCTCGCGCACACCATTTTCAACATGCACATGAAGCCCAAGCTTATCTGCAAAAGCGTGAGCCGTTTGCTGCGCGCGAATAAGCGGAGAAACAATCGCCACAAAACTAGCATCCGCTTCTTCCGGTGTAATACGCACATGCTCAGCGCTGTTCGGATCCTTTGGATCTTCTAAGTCAGAAGCGCCAAAAAGCACACGCAAAGCTTTTCCAGAACGAGTTACCTGATCCATTCCAGACTCATCCAAAGCAATATCAATCATGCCTTGCAAACGGAACTGTGCATTATACGGAGTTTGACCGTGGCGAATAAGCATAACAGAGCGAGCAATTCCTTCGTGCGCACTATTAATGGAATTATTTACGTTACTCGCAACATTTTCTACGAAATCAACCATGGTTTATACCGTACTTTCTTATTATTCAGTTTCGTTAGAATCTTCAGTTTCGCTAGCATGTTCAGTTTCGCTAGCATGTTCTGGCAGTTGCAAATCGATTGCCGGGCAATCATTCCACAAGCGTTCCAAGCGGTAGAATGCTCGTGCTTCCTCATGCATTACATGAACCACAAAATCGCCAAAATCAAGCAAAATCCACTGTGCTAATTCCAAGCCTTCACGAGATAATGCCTTGCGCTTGTTGTCTTTCAAGTACAAGTCTTTTTCGATTTCTTCTGCAACAGCCAATACTTGACGCTCATTTGAAGCAGAAACAACTAACATAGCATCCGTAATACCAAGCAAATCGCTTACATCAAAAGCCTGCTCGTTCGTTGCTTTCAAACGGTCTGCAGCAGCGGCAGCAATACGAATTGCACTAATTGAGCTTTCTAAAGCTGTCATAACGTTACTACTCCTTAATTCTCCGACAAACGCTTTTTAGCGTTCCCAAGCTGGCTTCCAATTTTCGACTACATGCTGAGTATTTTCCGAATACACCATAGAATCAGCCGGAACATCGTGACGTACCACCGATCCAGCGCCGGTAGTAACACCATCTCCCACAGTAACCGGTGCTACAAACAGGTTTCCTGCACCAACGTGAGCACCAGAACCAATCGTAGTATGATTCTTATGCACTCCGTCATAATTTGCAGTAATCGTACCGCCACCAATATTCGTATGCTCACCCAAATCAGCATCGCCAATATAGCTTAAATGAGGTACTTTAGTGCCGTTTCCAATATGAGCTTTCTTCATTTCTACGAAAGCTCCTGCCTTACTTTCCTCACCAAGTACGTTTCCTGCACGCAAATACGTCCAAGGACCAATGTTTGCAGCTCTACAAATATGCGATTCCTGTACGCGCGAACGCTCAACCACCGCATCCTCATCAATTTGCGCATCAATAAGAGTCGTGTAAGGGCCAACTACAGCACCACTTGCGACAGTAGTACGACCTTGAAGGAAGCATCCAGGAAGCACGGTAACATCTTGTGCGAGCGTAACACTATCTTCAATCCAAGTAGTATCAGGGTCGAGAATAGTTACGCCTTCAAGCATCCATTTTTCGCACACGCGCTTATTATGTGCTTTTGCGAGCGCCGCTAATTGCACACGGTTATTTACGCCTTCTACAGTAAGCGGATCTGGAGCAGACATTGCGCCAACATGACCAAACTTTCGAGCATGTTCCAAAGCATCAGTCAAATAGAACTCACCTTGAGCATTTTGAGAGTTAAGACCTGCAATTGCGTCACATAATACAGTCGCATCGAATACATATACAGAAGTGTTCACTTCATGAATAGCAAGCTCTCCAGCATTTGCATCCTTATGCTCAACAATACGCAAAACGTCACCGTTTGCTTCGCGCACAATACGACCGTAGCCAGTCGCATCGCTTAAAACTGCTGTAAGAACTGTTGCTACATTGTTGTTATTATTGTGAAAATCAACTAAAGATTGCAAAGTTTGCGTATCAAGTAGCGGCATATCGCTTGCTGCAATCAGCACAGCTCCTTTTAATGCTTCACCAGTTTCGTTTTTAGCAATTCCGTTAAGATCTTTAATAGCACATTGCACTGCTCTGCCGGTTCCAGGAGTTTCGTCCTGGTTTACAATATGCACATTTTCGTTATAGCTAACAGCAGCAGCAGCTACGCGTTCGGCTTGAGCATGCACAACTACAGCTAGCTTTTTAGGATTTACGCCATTCATGGCATCCATAACACGATTGAGAAATGTTTTACCAGCAAATGGATGTAGTACTTTTGGAGTTTCTGAACGCATACGCGTCCCATCGCCTGCTGCCAAAATTATTGCCGCAGTTACATCATGCTTTTCCACGCATACGCTCCTTATACTATTTCAATAAATTCCGCTGTATTCAATTCTATTACTTATTAGCAGCGTTCAAAACAAAAAACGCCACCCGATTTAACGAGTAGCGCTTTAAGCAAGCTCCCTCACCTGGATTCGAACCAAGACAAAGGGTTCCAAAGACCCGTGTGCTGCCATTACACCATGAGGGAACGGCGGAAAAACCGCCAAGTCACTATTATGCCATAATATCGAAAAACGTCAAATTGGCGTGCCGAAAAGCAAACCGCACGAAATCAATACTTAAGCAAATAAGAATCCTTGTCCGTGATGCTCAGGATAAGTGTCGAAAAGCTTAGCAACCGAACCATCCTCAAACACTGCTTTAATAGCGCTTGCAAGAAGCGGAGCAATTGAAAGAACAGTCAAACCATCCCAACGCTTCTCTTCTGGAATAGGCACAGTATCAGTCAAAACAACTTCCCTAGCACCACAAGACTTCAAACGCTCGACTGCAGGACCAGAAAGCACGCCGTGAGTTGCAACAACTGTAACAGACTTAGCTCCAGCTTCCTTCAACACTTTGCAAGCTCCTGCAATAGTTCCTGCAGTATCGATCAAGTCGTCAACCATAACGCAATCGCGTCCAGCAACGTCACCAACAACGCGATTTGCAACCGTCTTATTAGGGCAAGTGATATCGCGAGTTTTGTGCACAAAAGCCAAAGGACCGCCGCCTAAGCGTTGAGCCCACTGTTCTGCTACGCGAATACGACCAGCATCAGGAGACACAACAGTCACATTAGCAAGATCATCGCGGAAACGATCACGTACGTAATCAACCAAAACTGGCATAGCAATCAAGTGATCAACAGGACCGTCGAAGAATCCTTGAGACTGAGCTGCATGCAAATCGACGCTCATAATGCGATCAGCACCAGCAGTCTTTAGCAAGTCAAACATCAAGCGGCAAGAAATAGGCTCGCGACCGCGATGCTTTTTATCTTGTCGAGAATAACCAAGCAACGGGCATACTGCAGTAATTGAACGAGCAGAAGCCCTCTTCAAAGCGTCAATCATAATTAACTGTTCCATAATGGACTTGTTAACAGGATCACTGTGGCTTTGAATAACGAATACATCTGTACCACGCACAGATTGCGTATAGCGAACATACATTTCGCCGTTAGCAAAATCGTATGCCGTAGTTTCAAGTACATCAATTCCAAGCTGATCAGCTACATCACGAGCAAGCTTCGGATGCGTGCGACCGGTAACGAGAACAAGGTTTTTATCTGGCTTTCCTTCAAGGACGATGCTCACCATATCTCCAAACATTAGTTCGCTTTAATTCGCGAAATGAACATAATCAATACTAACTTTTTGCACAGACGATAAACGACAAGCCTACAAAATCAATAATTACGCACGATACAAACCATGCTTAACTATGTATTGAACTACTCCATCTGGAACTAAATACCACACAGGCTCACCATGCTCAGCTCGACGACGAACATCAGTAGAAGAAATAGACAACGCTGGAATCTCTAAAATATCAACCGGCAAATGCGTAGAATCACAATGAACCATATCGTCACGATTCGCTGCAAGACCAGTATCATTCGTATGCATTTGGCGAGGCATTAACAGAGAATTAGAATCTGCTAACTTTTCTGGCCTCGAATACCCAGGACGAGTAACAGCCACGAATCGAGCCAAATTCCACATTTCGCGCGCATTTTTCCATTGCATTATTTCAGCAATAGCGTCAGCTCCAGTAATAAAGAAAAGTTCCGCATCAGGATGTTGAGCGCGTATATCTCGCAAAGTATCGATAGTATAAGTAACTCCAGGGCGATCAATATCAACCCTAGAAACAGTGAACTTTGGATTTGAAGCTGTTGCAATAACAGTCATTAAATAACGATCTTCTGCATTCGTAACTTTTTTATCAAGCTTAAAAACAGGCCTACCAGTAGGAACGAAAATAACTTCGTCAAGATCATAAACCCAAGCAACTTCCGAAGCTGCAACCAAGTGGCCATTGTGTATTGGATCGAATGTGCCGCCCATAATTCCAATGCGCTGACGTTCATGCACATTGCCACGAGCAGAAGTACGTTTATGAACTGAATTCACAACCGCAGGAGGAGCCGCTTCTTTACCAGTAAACGCGCCATGAAATAGGTCAGACATGCGACGTTCTGCATCTTCGTGAATTTCAGGACTCATTCGCTTCAGATTCCTTGTCTTCCACTTGAGTTTCATTCACTAATCCAGATGCAACATTTGCGCTATCCGGATTAATATTTCCCATTTCTTCATCCCACTCATCTTTTACAACACGCTGGATTTCGGCAAAAGTTGGAAGAGGGAAATCTGGTTGATACGCACCACGAATTTTCGCTACAGATTCCGAAATTTTAGCAAGCATGGATGTCATGCCATCAATATCATGATCACGTTCTAATTCGCTAAACTTAATAATATTCTTTTCCATATTGCGAACATTTTCAAGAACATTATTAAACGAAGCTTCATCAGGAATAGTCACATCATTCGAATCAGAATCTGGCCAGCCCATTAACACTGCGTCAGCATACTCAAGCGATGAACGTTGCGATGCAGAAGCAATACCATCTTCAATTTGCACCAAAAAAACATATCGCACAATAGACAAACGTTCAGCAGCAATATCAAGCGCTTCAGCGGTACTCAAATTCACGTCATTATTAGGCATACTCTTACCTTACCGCCACGTAACTATTAAAACCAGTAAATCTACTTTTTAATTTGCTTAATGTGGCGCGAGTTTTAGGGGATTTCTTTATTTGCGATTTTATTTTACGCAAAAGTGAGTGATAGGAATTACTTGTCTCGCAGCGCTCCGCTCTTATACCTTATTTGGACTTAGCGGTTGCGTAGTTAAGTTTAATTTTTTTACTTACTTTCTTTCAAAAATAGTATTCGTCAACAAGATTATTACTATCGTTCCGCTTTTATATTGCTCGACCAAGCAATTCCTATCACTCACTCGTTAATTCCAATCACAATCGTTTTTGCTGTGGTAGGAAGAGTGCCTGGCATGATGCGTGCAGCAGCATGAGTGCTAGTGTTCTTTAAGCAATAAATACTCAACGTCTGCAGAGCACAACTGCAAAACTTCATGAACGTGCAAGCATCCAATCAGTGCGAAAAATCTCAAATCTCACCACACAAACATCCACGAGACCGAATAGTAGTGTGCGCATTGAGATGTAAAAAATAAACTATAAACGTATTTGCCCATCTCCGTAGCCGATCCATTTGGTTGTTGTCATTTCAAGCAAACCCATAGGGCCTCTTGCATGTAATTTTTGCGTAGAAATACCAAGTTCTGCACCAAAACCAAATTCGCCGCCATCTGTAAAGCGCGTTGAAGCATTTACCATAACTACAGCGGAATCAACACTTGCAATAAAACTTTGAATAGTTGAGTAATCTTCAGCAATAATGGTTTCAGTATGGCCAGTAGAATATTTCGCAATATGAGAAGCTGCATCAGTATAATCATCTACAACTTTCACACCCATATTCAGCGACAAATATTCTCGCTTCCAATCTTCCTCAGTGGCACGCTCAAGCTGCAATCCTTGAATATTAGCGGATTGCAAAATATCGTAAGATTTATCGTCTGCATGCAAAATTACATTATGTTCAGCTAAAGCAGCAGCGATTTGTGGCAAAAATTCTTGCGCAACATCGCTATGTACCAATAATTTTTCAGCAGCGTTACACACGCCTACTCGCTGAGTTTTTGCATTAATAATAATCGGTATAGCTTTTTTAATATCAGCGCTTTTATCTACATAAATATGTACGTTTCCAGCTCCAGTTTCAATAACAGGAACCGTAGATTCTTGAACAACTGCTGCAATAAGATTTGCACTACCTCTAGGCACAAGCACATCAATATGACCGTGAGCATGCATCATTGACGTAGCTCCGTCTCTTCCTAAATCATCAACAGACTGAATCAAATCAGCACTAAAGTTAGAATTTTTAAGAACTGATTGTATAACTTCAATACTCGCCTGATTCGTATGAAGAGCCGCGCTTCCACCACGCAAAATCGCAGCATTTCCAGATTTAATGCACAAAGCAGCTACGTCAATAGTTACGTTTGGACGAGCTTCGTAAATCATTCCCATAACACCCATTGGAACTCTAATTTGCGAAAGTTTAATTCCATTAGGAAGAGTGTATCCGCGAACTACTTGACCTACAGGATCTTGCAATTGCGCGATTTTTCGCACGCTTTTTGCAGAAGCTTGGATTCGCTCTTCATCAAATTTAAGTCGATCAAGCTTTCCAGCATCCATTCCCTTAGCTTCAGCTTCTTTAAGATCTTTTTTGTTAGCCTCAGCAATATTTGAAGCTGCAAACTCTAAAGCATCTGCCATTTTTTCAAGAAGCGCATTTTTTGCGCGAGTATCTGCATGAGCAAAATTACGCCACGCTTTTCGTGCACAATCAGCACGAGCATTCACTAAATCATCAACAGACAACGTTTCCCCCCTGTAGATTACTTGTCTAATCATCAACTAATTAATAGTAAAACAAAAGTATTTATACATATGAGATTAGCACACGCCCATTCGCCCAGCGCTTCAGGTACCATAATTTGATATAAGTTGTGTAAATAATTTACATAAATAATCTATGTAAATAAAAAATATTTTTTATAAACAGACGGTTACGGAGTCATTATGGCATCAGATGCATCTATTTTCCATAGCACTCGTTCGCTTAAGCCAACATTCACATCAAAAGAAGCAATACGTAAGGGAATCGCTGAAGATGGCGGATTATTTGTAGCTGATAGCCTTGGTAGCGAGCGTTACGATATTTCTAAATTGCAAGGCAAATCGTATCAAGAAATTGCGCAAGATATTTTACAACTATTACTGCCAGATTATACTTCAGAAGAGCTTTCTTCTTGCATTAAACTGGCATACGGCGATCAGTGGTCTAATAACGCTATTACTCCACTCCAGCAGCTTGGAAACACTAGCGATTTTGTGATGGAACTTTTCCATGGTCCTACTTGCGCGTTTAAAGACGTTGCTTTGCAAATGTTGCCACAATTAATGTCTCGCACTAAAACTCAACACGAGAACGAATCTGATATTGAAAAAAACGTTATGATTCTAACTGCAACTTCTGGAGATACCGGTAAAGCTGCTTTGGCTGGTTTTGCTGATGTTCCAGGCACTTCTATGGTTACTTTTTATCCAGAAGGAAAAGTTAGTTGCGTTCAAGAATTGCAAATGACTACGCAGGTGGGCGAAAATGTGAAAGTTTGCGCAGTTCGCGGTAATTTTGACGATGCTCAAACAGGCGTTAAACAGATTTTCACAAATAATGAGCTCAATAAAAATATTGAAGAAGATGCGAATACAGTATTGTCTTCAGCTAACTCAATTAACGTTGGTCGTCTTGTGCCACAAGTTGTTTACTATTTTGCAGCATACAAGCAGCTTGTTGAACGCGAAGTTATAAAACTTGGCGATGAAGTGGAATTTTGCGTTCCTACAGGCAATTTTGGCGATATTCTCGCAGGATATTATGCAAAAATGCTTGGTCTTCCAGTAAAGCATCTTATTGTTGCTAGCAATAGCAACAACGTGCTTTTTGATTTTTTGGTAAGCGGCACTTACAACCGTCAGCGCACTTTCCATCACACTGTTGCTCCTTCTATGGATATTTTAGTTTCTTCTAATTTGGAACGAATGCTTTATTACATGTGCGATAAAGACACGCGTTTAATACAAATGCTTATGAACGACTTACAACAGTGGGGTGCTTTTGAGATTCCAGAAAATGTGCTTGCAAAGATTCGCTCACTGTTTGGTTGCGGTTGGGCAAATGAGGATCAAATTCGCGAAGCTATTTATGACTGCTGGAACAAGTACAAGTATGTGATCGATCCACATACTGCTTGCGGATTCTTCGTTATGCAACATATTCCACACGACGAAAACGTGCCAAGAGTATTGCTAAGCACTGCAAGCCCGTATAAATTCCCTCGTGTTGTTGCTGAATCTTTGAATATTGAGCATGTGCAAGATATGGATGATTTCAAATGCATGGATGCGCTTAGTGAAGCTACAGGAACTAAAGCTCCAAGCATGCTTAGGGATCTTGAGCATAAATCTCCACGCTTTAATGATGTTATTAATGTTGAAGATATGCCTGAGTATGTTTTAGCTCAAGCGCATAATTTCGCAAAATAATCATAAAGTTTTAAGCGAAAGAGGCTGGTTTACTTGTATAAGCCAGCCTCTTTTACTATTCATTCGTTATTACTTTCGAATAAAGCTGCATACACTTCGTTAATAACGTTTAAATCATGACCTTTTCTTGCAGCTGCTGCAAAAAATCTTCGTCTTCGAACTAAAGGCTCAAGATTTCTTGTGCGCGAAGCCGTTTTGCGACCGAGTTCCCAAGCTGCTTCAGTGAATACTCCAGAATTTTGAGCAGAAGCTACGTTTTGTGAAATAGCAGCAGGATCAACATTTTTACGCTGCAATTCCATTCGAGTAGCTCTAGCACCAAGAAGCCTCACTGCGCAAGAGCGAATCACCATTTGTGCGTATTGATTGTCATCGAGAAGATGCAACTCAAGCAAACGACGAATAACCGCGTCAACAGCAACTTCCGTGTAGCCTTTTTCTTTAAGCCTTTTGCGCATGTCCATCACAGAGCGAGGAGCATAATCTAAAAGCCTTAAAGCAGCTTCCCTACAATCATCTTCACTACTATTGCAAAGTTCGTCGCTTAAATCACTTACTTTAGCGTTTTTTACATACGGCATGTTTTTTGTATTATTTTTTGCGCTTAAAAGTACTGACTTATGCGATATTTTTTTGCGAGTATACGGCTTTACGCTATTACTTTCGACATCTTCTTCAGCACGCTCTACTGGATGATCACGAAGAAAACTCTCTACACTAATAGGCATATTGCATTCGCTTTACACTGTAATCTTATTATTACTTCGATTCGGATGACTTTTGTGCAGAATTTTTAGCTACAGAATCATCATCTAATTGATCTAGTTCAGAATCTTCAGCGAATTGATCTTCAGGATGCATTAAACCTAACGAAGCTTTGACTTTTTCGCTAATTTCTTCAGTAATAGCTGGATTATCTTTCAAGAACTTACGGACGTTTTCGCGACCTTGTCCAAGCTGCTCACCGTCATAAGTAAACCAAGAACCAGATTTCTTAATAACTTCAGCTTGCAGTCCCATATCGATAACAGAACCTTCAGTCGAGATGCCTTCTCCGTAAAGAACATCAAACTCGGCAGTTTTGAAAGGCGGAGCCATTTTATTCTTGACAATCTTAACTTTAGTTCGGTTGCCAACAGCTTCTTCGCCCTCTTTAATAGTAGAAACTCTGCGAATATCCATGCGCACAGACGCATAGAACTTCAAAGCTTTACCACCAGTGGTAGTTTCAGGGTTACCAAAGAATACGCCAATTTTTTCACGAAGCTGATTAATAAAAATAGCAGTAGTGCCAGCTTGTGAAAGAGCACCAGTCATCTTACGCAACGCCTGACTCATTAAGCGAGCTTGTAAGCCCACATGGCTATCTCCCATATCTCCATCGATTTCAGCTTTAGGAACCAATGCCGCTACAGAATCAACAACAATAACGTCTAACGCACCAGAACGAATAAGCATATCAGCAATTTCCAATGCCTGCTCACCATTATCTGGCTGAGAAACAATAAGAGCATCCGTGTCTACTCCAAGCTTTCTAGCATAGACAGGATCCAACGCATGCTCAGCATCAATAAATGCCGCTACCCCACCATTTTTTTGAGCGTTTGCAACAATATGCAAAGCAAGAGTTGTTTTACCAGAAGACTCAGGACCGTAGACTTCAACTATTCGCCCTCTAGGAACACCGCCAATCCCCAAAGCAGTGTCCAACGCTAATGAACCAGTAGGAATAACTTCTACATCTTGCATAGGTCTATCACCTAAGCGCATTGCAGAACCTTTTCCATATTGTCGTTCAACATTGGCTAAAGCAGTTTCCAACGCTGCTTGGCGACGCGGATCTGTTTTATCCGCATCAATAAGGCGATTAATATTGCCTTTACTTTTTGTTTGCGCCATGTATGCTACTCCTTTCGCATGCCGTTATGTATCGAACGACCTTAGTTCCATACTAGATTCAAGTGCAAGCATTTTTATGCAATGTGGATAAAACATTTAACCCAAGCACTTAAACGCTTAACTCAGCTTAAATCATCTCGACAAACACAAGTATACTACATATGCGAACATTTGTTCGATAGCGCGTGTCTTGATTGCAATCCAACTATTTACAATCTTCGACATAAGCAATCAAATCATTAGCAATTCGCAACAACTGAAATACAGTAGATTCGCGAACTTCTTGACGACTGCCAGATAATTGCAATTCAAAAACAAAAGCAGCACTTGATTGCGCAATTTTAGTCACGCTTTGACTTTCGATTTGAGCAAAATCATAATCATAGACGTTACTCACGCATCCATCTTCAAGTTCTTTATGAGCCGCATTTTTAACAGAATCCATAACAGCATTAACTTTAGGCAAAAATATTCCAACATAAACTAAACCTGCTGGTTTATTACCATCAGGACCAGGACCTGCAACACCAGTTGTAGACAAGCCAATAATAGGAAAATTTGCACAACACTCACAATCTTCCTCATACGCCCATCCACTGCCACGATATATTTGAGCAGCTCCAATCGCCATTTGAAAAGCAACATCTTGACAAACAGCGCCTTCAGATTGTAAAAGATTAGAATTTACGCCAAGAATTTTGGATTTAGCATGAATATCATAAGTGACAGCAGAGCCACAAAAAACTCGCGATGCGCCAGGAACAGAAACAAAAGCATCAGCCAAAAGCCCGCCAGTTAACGACTCTGCTGAAGCAATATGCATTCCTTTAATAAAACTTTTTTTCAATAGATTCGCAGCTAAAGAAACTGTATTAAAACTTGAAGAATTATTCATAATACGCTCGATATGATTGTAGCTTACGATTTTCCACAGCATAACCCCTTTAGGGATAATCTATGAAAAACCGTAAGCTACAAACAAGAAGTTTACTTATTGATTTTATTTACTTCACAGGAGGCAAAGGCACTGATTTTTTTTCATCATCAACTTGAGATTCGCTATCTGAAGAACTTTCAAAGAAAGCACTATAGACATACAAAACTGCAGAGTAGAAAGCGAAGCCCAAAGAAATACCGAGCAAACCGAAAGCCACTGCATAGTAGGAAACTATCCAAGAAGGCAATGAACTAGCATGAATAGTTGCAACAAGAGGTGCAATAATCATTGCAATACCAATCGATTGCGTAAGAGTCTTATACTTTCCTGCAGAAGATGCAGCAATCACTCTTCCACGAACATTAACAACATAAATTCGCACAAGAGTAATAGCAATTTCGCGAATCATGAACAAGATTGTTATCCACCAATAAATTTCGCCGAAAACAGAAGAAATAATAAGTGCAGCTAGAATAAGGATTTTATCCGCAATTGGATCAAGCAACTTACCTAATTCTGTAACCTTATGATATTTACGAGCCATCCACCCGTCGAGCTTATCTGTAGAAGCAGCTACAACAAACAGCACAAACGCAGCCCAACGCAACGAAACTGAACCAAAACCCCATGTGCCTGCTTTCAAATATAAAACAATAAAAACAATAGAAAGCAAAATACGGATATAAGTCACAATATTTGGAGCATAATTCCAGCCAGCAAAAAATGATGACTTAGCTTTTTTCTTCATACGCATAACCTTCATTCTACTGCAAAGTAAAAACTTCTAGCACATCACACAACTTGGTGTTGCACATAACAATACAATATCTTATAACGAATCTGACTCGCCACGAATAAAAGCCAAAACTTTTGGCAAATCTTCCGGCTGAACCAAAACTTCGCGAGCTTTAGAACCTTCAGAAGGTCCCACAACACCTCGAGATTCAAGCAAATCCATCAATCGACCTGCCTTTGCAAAGCCAACGCGCAACTTACGCTGAAGCATTGAAGTAGAGCCAAATTGCGAGCTGACAACAAGCTCAGCAGCCTGCAGCAACTCGTCCATATCGTCGCCAATATCGCTAGTTTTAAGCTTGCTTTGAGCTTGAGCATCCGCCTTTTGAGCCATTTGCTCAATATCTTCACGATACTTTGGCTTGCGCTGAGTGCGCACGTACTCCACAGCCTTGCGAATTTCAGATTCACTCACCCACGATCCCTGCACACGCTGAGGTTTTGCAGCACCCATTGGAAGGAACAAAGCGTCGCCTTGACCAATCAAAGTTTCTGCGCCAACAGTATCGAGAATAACCCTTGAATCAGTAGCAGACGAAGTAGCAAAAGCCAATCGAGAAGGAATATTCGCCTTAATCAAGCCTGTTACAACGTCAACAGACGGGCGCTGAGTAGCGAGAACCAAATGCACTCCTGCAGCTCGAGCAAGCTGAGTAATGCGCTGAATAGAACTTTCAACATCGTTCTTAGCAACCATCATTAAATCAGCCATCTCGTCCACAACCACAAGCAAATACGGGTATGGAGCAACTTTTCGCTCAGATCCAGCCGGTGCGTGAACTTTTCCTTCACGAACAGCCTTGTTGAAATCTTTAACATGACGGAAACCGAAGAATTGCAAGTCGTCGTAGCGAGCATCCATCTCTTTAACAACCCACTCAAGAGCCTGCGCAGCCTTCTTAGGATCCGTAATAATAGGCGTAAGCAAATGCGGAATGCCAGCGTACGCAGAAAGCTCCACACGCTTAGGATCGACCATAATCATGCGAACTTGCTCAGGAGTTGCTCTCATAATAATCGAAGTAAGCATTGAGTTAATGAAACTCGACTTACCAGAACCAGTAGCACCAGCGACAAGCAAATGCGGCATTTTATCGAGAGCTGCCGTTACAAAATGACCTTCAACATCTTTTCCAACGCCTGTAAGCATAGGATTAGGGTCACTCATAGCTTTTTGCGAGCGCAGAACATCTCCCAAATGCACAATTTCGCGGTCGACGTTTGGAATTTCAATACCAATAGCAGACTTTCCTGGAATTGGCGACAAAATACGCACATCTGTACTAGCTACAGCATATGCAATATTTTTTTGCAAATTCGTAACTTTTTCAACTTTTACACCAGGACCAAGCTCAACCTCGTACTGCGTAACAGATGGACCTCTAAGGAATCCGATAACGTGAGCGTCGACGTCAAATTGCTCAAAAGTAGAAGTTAGCGCACGAATAACGTTATCGTTTGCTGGAGTTCTAGCAGCATGAGGCTTGCCATAAGCTAAAAGATTCAAATCAGGGAGCTTGTAAGGTTCAGAAGAAGAATCAAAAGAAGGCTCATTATTATTGCTAGCACCATTTTCGCTGCCGGCATCATTTTCATCATCTGAATCTTCTTGATCTCTGCGATATTGATCCATACGTTCAGCTGGAATACTTGACCATGGATCGCTTGCAGGTAAAGAGGAATCACTCATAGGAGCTTTTGGCAATATTTCTTCAGGAACAAGCTTTGATGAAGATGAAACACTTCTAGGTGTAACTTGACTCGAATTATTATCGGCATTTTCAAATTGAGAATTATTTGCAGCATTATTATCTGAAGAGCTGCTCACAGTTCTTGCTTTACGAGGTTCAACTCGTTCAAGATTATCTACACTATTACCGTGAGAAGCAGCATGTGAAAATGCATCATCTCCGGCGTATTCGTCAAGCAATTCTCCATTATTACTACTGTTTTTACGCTTAAAGAATGATTTAAACAGTTTCAACACAGAAGACATTTGAGAAGATCCGCTATTATTTTTAGACGATTCTTCATTGTGAGTTGGCACGCCATCTGCAAATTCCAAAGAATTGGTTTTGCTTTCAGAATTATCTTCTTCAGAGTTTCCTAAATCTTCAGAAGACTTTTTACTGTTATATTTAGCAAAAATAGTAGCAACACTTTGAGCTATATCAGTTACATGAAGGCGAGTAATCATTAATATCGAAAAAATAGCAGCTACTACAAAAATAATAATTGCAAAAATACGAGAAAGACCCCACGATAGCGGAGATCCAAGCACAAAACCTAACAACCCACCTGACTTTTGCACAGTGTCTAAATTAAACGCTTTTCCGCGAGGTGCAGAAGAAATATCAAGAATTGAGCAAACAGACAACAATAGAATAATAAATCCGCTAATAACACGAGGATTACCAGAGCCAGCTCCACTGTTACGCATCAACCTAAAAGCGACAACGCTTAACCACACAGGCAGAACAACGCTCATAATTCCAAGCAAACTAGAAGACACAAAATGGAGACCTACTCCAATAAATCCACTAACTCTAAACCATTCTGATGCGCAGAATAAAATCGCAAGAACAAGCATAACGAAGCACAAACCGTCCCTGCGATATGCCTCATCGTACTCTCCAACACCAAAAGCGAGCGCACTAACTTTCCTAAAGTTCTAGGCACAAACAGGAGAATTGTCTCCCACAATGGTTCACTAGGTGAAGCCTTACCAGCCATAAATACTCCTTCTGTGCATTACTTCATTGCGCACGCACAATTTAAGTCGGGAAACACCCTAACCATATCAGTTTACCCTATGTACTGTTCGGCTTGAAGGGTTACAAAACTAACAAAAAACGGCTGGTCAATTACCAGCCGTTTAAGTGGGGTGGCTAACGCGGCTTGAACGCGCGACCTTCTGAACCACAATCAGATGCTCTACCGACTGAGCTATAGCCACCATGTGCGCGAAACGAATCGAATCACACAACAAAGGGATACTATACACGATTTCCTCGATTTACGCTAGCACAACACACCTCGGCGCGTCGTAATATATATTTCTATTCATCATACTCATATTCGTGTTGCGGAGATTTTTCGATTTTTCGCACTTATTGAATGTTTGTATGCTTATGAAGTTTTGCAGTTGTGCTCTGCAGACGTTGAGTATTCGCTGATTAGAGAACACTAGCGTCATTGCTGCTGCACATATCACACCAGACACTCCTACCACACCACAGAACACTAGCGGTTTTACTAGTAGTGAGGGGTGGGTGTTGCTTGGTCGAGCAATATAAAAGCGGAACGATAGTAATAATCTCGTTGACGAATACTATTTTTGCAGAAAAAGTAAGTAAAAAACTAAACTTAACTACGCAACCGCTAAGTCTAAATAAGGTATAAGAGCGGAGCGCTGCGAGACAAGTAACACCCACCTCTCACAGCCACATATAGAAACCCACCAGCCAAACACCAGCCAAAACTCGCACCACACCAAGTAAAAATTGCTTAGTTCGACAATGGCAAATGCAACAATGAGTGTATGAGTTTTTCTGAGCAAAATCAGCGCATTTTTGGCGTAACTGAAAACAGCAACAACACGACGGCACTTCTTCTTGGCTCAGGCGAGCTTGGCAAGGAAATTGCGATTGAGCTTATGCGATTAGGCGTGCGAGTATGCGCTGCCGATAGCTACAAAAACGCTCCTGCAATGCAAATAGCTCACGAATATCATGTGCTAGATATGTCGAATCCGCAAGAATTACAAGAACTTATTTCAAATGTGAATCCTGATATTATCATTCCTGAAGTTGAAGCTATTGCTACTGAAGTTTTGAAAGATGCAGCGAATAATAATATCCAGGTTGTCCCTAGCTCAGATATCGCCGCGATTGCAATGGATCGCGAGCGTTTGCGTAGGATTGCGCACGAAGATTTAGGGCTGCCTACTACACCGTATTGTTTCGCTTCATCTTATGAAGAGTTAGAGGATGGAGCTAAAAAAGTTGGATATCCTTGTGTAGTTAAGCCTGTTATGAGTTCTTCTGGTCACGGCCAGTCAATAGTTCGTAGTTCTGAAAATTTGCTTGCAGCTTGGAATGAAGCTCAGCATGGCAGGCGTGCGGCAGCTGGTCATGAAAACGAGTGTTCACGCGTTATTGTTGAAGCTTTAGCTCCGCTTGATTATGAGCTTACAGTACTTACAATAAGCTCTTGCGCAGGAATTACTACTTGTGAGCCGATCGCTCAACGTCAGCAAGACGGAGATTATAGAGAATCTTGGCAGCCTGCAAATATTCCTGAATCGATCCGCACTAATGCGAAAGATATTGCAAAGCGTGCTGTAGAAGGTTTGACTGATATTGCGCAAGAAGCTGGCGAAACAGGTCGGGGCGTTTATGGAGTCGAGCTATTTGTATTAAAAGATGGCTCACTGTTATTTAATGAGCTTTCACCTCGCCCACACGATACTGGCATGGTAACTATGATTTCGCAGCATTACAGTGAATTTGCATTACACGCATTGGCTATTTTGGGAGTCCCAATTACATCTAACTATACTGAGCTTTCTTTGAAAAATAATGAAGTTGCAGCAAGTCACGCCATTGTTATTAAAGCGGAAGGATCTGTTGGTTTTACGAATATTGCTCAAGCTTTGCAATCTGGCGAAAATAATCGATGCAACTTGCGCATTTTTGCTAAGCCTTCCGTACATGGTCACAGGCGCATGGCAGTTTCTTTAGCTACTGGATTAACGCAGGAAGAAGCTAGAGAAAATGCGACACGCATCGCTATGTCGCTAAAAACTACACAAACAAATGCTTAGATACATTGAAAATTAAGGCATAAGAGTTAAAAAAGATAATAATTTACAGTATGCGCGAAGGGAAATTTTGTAGGTAACAATTGTTACGCTAATCGTGCTGGCAAAGGTCAGGTAAACCTACAAATATTGTTGGTTTGCGCCTACAACTATGAATGCACATAAGAGAGGGCATATCATGGAAAAACTTGAGAAGTTGTACGAAGGCAAAGCCAAAAAACTGTATGCTACCGATGACACCAATGTGCTATGGGTTGAATACATGAACCAGGCAACAGCTGGTAACGGTCTGAAGAAAGCTCAGATTGCAGGTAAAGGCAGTTTAAATAACCGGATTACTTCTTTACTATTCCATTTACTTGAGGCGCGCGGCGTAAAAAGCCACTTCCTCGGACGAATTTCCGATACTGAACAACTTGTAAAGCGTATGCGCATGTTCCCACTGGAAATTATTATGCGAAATACTGCTGCAGGTTCTTTTGCAAAACGTTATAACGTTAAAGAAGGAACACCTTTAAAGAAGCCATTGTTGGAGTTCTGCGTAAAGTCCGACGAGCTTGGTGATCCATTTATTAATCCAGAAGGCGTTGTAGCTCTTGGATTAGCAACAGATGAAGAAATGGCGGAAGTAACTCGTCAAGCTCATGCTGTTAACAATGCTCTGTTGGATATTTTCTCCAAGATTGATGTTCAGCTTGTTGACTTCAAGATTGAAGAGGGCGTAGACGCGCAAGGTAATATTCTTCTCGCTGACGAAATAACTCCAGATACTTGCAGACTTTGGGATAAGCGCAATGCTGGTACGAATGAGGTAAGTCATTTGGACAAGGACTTGTTCAGACGCGACTTAGGCGACATCATTCCTGCTTATGAAGAAATTCACGATAGGCTTGCATCTTTAGCTCAAAGCGAAGGCTTGGATGTTTCTGTGCGCAAACCTGACGATTGCGTAGAACGATAATGATTGTTGTGGCTCGTACCTTTAAGGGTGCGAGCCACATGCATTCTTAATGTGATTTTGAATAATTTAATATTTATAATTTAAAACCAATACAACAATAAACACTGCATTCATACCGCACATTCAACAAGGTAGGTTTCTCGTGGTATTTCGCGTATATGTGGAAAAACGCACTGGTTTTGACGTTCAAGCGCAACAGCTTTTACATGAGCTTAGGGAGATTCTTGGCATAAGCGCGATTACTTCCGCAAGAATTATTAACCGTTATGACGTTGAAGGTATAAGCAAAGATTTATTCGACAATGCTGTGCAAACGGTATTGAGCGAACCTCCAGTTGATAATACTTACGATTACTTGCCTATTGAAACCGACGAGCACGTATTTGCTGTAGAATTTTTGCCTGGTCAATTCGATCAGCGTGCGCAATCTGCTAGCGAATGCATTCAACTTATTAGTCAAGGCGAACGCCCAACGGTGCGCACTGCTAGAGTAATCGCTTTAAAAGGTGATCTTGACGAAAAAGCACTAAACGATATTAAACACTACGTTATTAATCCTGTTGAAGCGCGAGAAGCTTCACTTGATGAGGTAAAAAGTTTACAGCGAGAAGCAGTTGTACCATCTGATGTAGAAGTAATTAGTTCATTTAACGATTTAGACGAAGCTGGATTACAAGACTTTATTAATACTCGCGGTTTGGCAATGGATTTGGCTGACGCAAAGTTCTGCCAGAAGTATTTCCGTGAAGAACATAGAAATCCTACTATTACAGAAATTCGCGTTATTGATACTTACTGGTCCGACCACTGCCGTCACACGACTTTTGGCACCGAGCTTACAGATATTTCTATTGACGATAACACTGTTCAAGAAGCATTTAGCCGTTATCTTGATTTGCGAAAAGAACTAAATCGCGAAAATAAGCCTGTTTGCCTTATGGATATGGCAACTATTGGCGCAAAATACTTAAAGCATACTGGCGAGCTTAAAAATTTGGACGAGTCAGAAGAAATCAACGCTTGCACAGTAAAAGTTAATGTTGATGTAAACGGCCACGATGAGGATTGGCTGTTCCTGTTTAAAAACGAAACACATAATCATCCTACAGAGATTGAGCCTTTCGGTGGAGCTGCAACTTGCATTGGTGGCTGCATCCGTGATCCTCTTTCTGGACGCTCTTACGTGTATCAAGCAATGCGAGTAACTGGTGCTGCAGATCCACGCACTCCTATTAGCGAAACCTTAAACGGTAAGCTGCCACAGCGAAAAATCGTAACTTCTGCTGCAGCCGGCTACTCTTCTTACGGAAATCAAATTGGTTTAGCTACTGGCGAAGTGCACGAACTTTACCACCCGGGCTATGTTGCAAAACGTATGGAAGTTGGTGCGGTTGTTGCCGCTACCCCAGCCGACCATGTGCGCAGAGAAACTCCAGCTCCTGGAGATGTGATTATTCTTCTTGGCGGACGCACTGGCAGAGACGGCATTGGCGGTGCTACCGGCGCTTCTAAAGCTCAAGATGTTGAAAGTATTGAAGAGTGCGGAGCTGAAGTTCAAAAAGGTAATGCTCCTATTGAGCGAAAACTCCAACGACTTTTCCGACGCAAGGATGCTTGCCAACTTATTAAGCGTTGCAACGATTTTGGCGCTGGCGGCGTTTCTGTCGCAACTGGCGAAATTGCCGACGGCTTAACCATTAATCTCGACAAAGTTTCTAAAAAGTACGAAGGTCTCGACGGCACTGAGCTTGCTATTTCTGAATCTCAAGAGCGCATGGCTGTTGACGTTGCGTCAAGTGATGCTGAAGAATTTTTGAAGTATGCTCGTGAAGAAAATCTTGAAGCAGAAATAATAGCGACTGTTACTGAAGAAGCGCGAATGCGAATGACTTGGCGAGGAAAAACCATTGTTGACTTAAGCCGCGCATTCTTAGCTTCTAATGGCGCTCCAAAACAGCAGATACTGCATATCGAAAGTGGAGAATCTTACGAAACTCCATGGCAGAATCAGTCAGATTTGCCGTTAGAAAAGCGCATGCATAACTTAGTTTCGGATATTAATATTGCTTCAAATAAAGGCTTATCTGAACGATTTGATTCTACTATTGGCGCTGCTACTGTGCTTATGCCTTTTGGCGGTCGTCGCCAGCTTACTCCTGCTCAAGCTATGGTTGCTAAATTCCCAGTATTTGGCGAAACAAACACAGCTTCCGCAATGGCTTGGGGCTTTAATCCGTATTTAATGGAAAAAAACCAATTCACTGGTGCCTATGTTGCTGTTGTTGAATCATTGGCAAAGCTAGCAGCTAGCGGTTTCACGCGCGAACGTGCTTACTTGAGTTTGCAAGAATATTTTGGCAAGCCTCACGATATTCCAGAGCGTTGGGGAAAGCCAGCTGCAGCAGTTCTTGGTGCTTTAAGTGCGCAGATTGATTTTGGCGTTGGTGCTATTGGCGGCAAGGATTCTATGAGCGGCAGTTTTGAAAATCTGGATGTGCCACCAACTTTGATTTCGTTTGCTGTTTCTACTGGAGACGCACGTTTAACTGTTTCACCTGAATTTAAGGGTGTAAATCATAAAGTTATACGTATTGCTCCAAAGTATAAATCCGACGGAATTACTCCAGAAAAAGAAAGCTTCCTGAAAGCACTAGAAATTGTAGAAAATATTACGAAAAACAAGCAAGCTCTTGCTATATCTACTCCTGGCTACGGTGCTAGCGCAGAAAGCTTATTCAAAATGACGCTTGGAAATCATATTGGTCTTAAATTATTCAACAATTTAAGCGACGATGATTTATTTAAGCCAGCATATGGAAGCTTCTACGTTGAACTCAAGGAAGACGCTGAAGTTCCATCTTTAGCTAATACAAGCTTGGTTGACGTTGAGATTGTTGGCGAAACAACTGAAAATTACGCAATTACTTCATCAAATGGCGAAGAAATTGATTTAAGTGATTTGCAAAAGGTTTGGGAAAGCGAACTTTCTTCAATCTTCCCGTATAAAAAGCCTGGCGAGATTGTAGAAACTATTAATAACAAAACTAATGTTCCTACTACAGACCGCATGCACACAGGAAAACTAAAGTCGCTTTCGCATCCGCGCGTTATTATCCCAGTTTTCCCTGGAAATAATTGCGAATACGATACTCAAGCTGCTTTTGAAAAAGCTGGAGCAGACGCTCATACGCTTATTATTAATAATTTAAGTGCAAAAGATATTGCACAATCAGCTGAGAAATTGGTTGAAGAGATTAAAAAGAGTCAAATTGTAATGATTCCAGGAGGCTTCTCCGGAGGCGACGAGCCGGACGGTTCTGCGAAATTCATTACAGCATTCTTTAGGAATCCAGCAGTAACAGACGCAGTTCGTGACTTGCTTAATAATCGTGACGGTTTAATGCTTGGAATTTGCAATGGCTTCCAAGCGCTTATTAAGCTGGGCTTGGTTCCTTTTGGAGATATTGTTCCTATGGATTCTAACTGCCCAACTCTTACCTACAACACTATTGGCAGACACCAAAGTAGGATTGTTCGCACTAGAGTTGCTTCAAATCTTTCACCATGGTTAGCAAATACGCAAGTTGGAGACATGCATACTGTTGCAATTTCTCATGGAGAAGGTCGCTTTATTGCAACGCCAGAAGTTATGGAAAAGCTTATTAACAACGGTCAAATAGCTACACAATATGTTGACAGCAATGGCGTACCAAGTATGAGCTTAAACGTAAATCCTAATGGCTCAATGATGTCAGTAGAAGGTATTACAAGCCCAGACGGTAGAGTTTTTGGAAAAATGGGACATTGCGAGCGCGCAGGTCGTGACTTGTATGTCAATATTCCTGATTTCCATGAGCAACCATTGTTTGAAGCTGGCGTTGAATATTTCACTGCATGAGCTTTAGTTTACAGTTGCAAAACTTGTATCAAAATAACTACAAATTCGACGATTACAATCATCGATTATTAGGGGGTATGAATGTCTGCAGAACTTGAAGATATTCACGAAGAATGCGGCGTATTTGGTGTGTGGGGTCATCAAGATGCAGCTAGGCTGACATATTTTGGACTTCATGCGCTACAGCATCGAGGACAAGAAGGTGCCGGCATTGTATCTAACGACAATGGCAAATTGCATGGGTATCGCGGATTGGGATTGCTAACTCAAGTATTTAGCAATGAACAAGTTATGGATCGTCTTACTGGAAACCGAGCTATCGGTCATGTGCGATATGCTACTGCAGGTTCTGGAAGCGTTGATAACATTCAGCCTTTCCTGTTCCGTTTCCACGATGGAGACGTAGCTCTTGCGCATAATGGAAATTTGACGAATTGCACTAGCCTACGTAATTCTTTGGAAGATAAAGGCTCAATATTCCACTCAAATTCTGATACTGAAATATTGATGCATTTGATTCGCCACTCCAGTAAAGCTTCTTTTATGGATCGCCTAAAAGAAGCTTTACAAACTGTTCATGGCGGTTTTGCTTACTTATTGCTTACTCAAGATGCACTAATTGGAGCAACTGATCCAAATGGTTTCCGCCCTCTTTCGCTTGGTCGCATGAAGAACGGCGCATACGTGCTTGCTTCTGAAACTTGTGCGCTTGATATTGTGCGAGCAGAGTTCATTCGTGATATTGAGCCTGGAGAAATCATTGTTATTAATGACGATGGCTACACTATTGAGCAATATACAAAGCACGTGCAGCATGCAGTATGCTCAATGGAATTTATTTATTTCGCTCGCCCAGATTCTAATATTTACGGTATTAATGTTCATTCTGTGCGAAAGCGCATGGGTGCGCGTTTAGCTAAAGAATCTCCTGTTGAAGCAGATATGGTTATTGGAGTGCCTAATTCTTCACTTTCTGCTGCTGCAGGATACGCTGAAACAAGCGGAATTCCAAACGAAATGGGATTGATTAAAAACCAGTATGTTGCACGCACTTTTATTCAACCAACTCAAGAATTACGCGAGCAAGGCGTTCGTATGAAACTTTCTGCTGTTCGCGGAGTGGTTGCAGGAAAGCGAGTTATCGTTATTGACGATTCGATTGTTCGCGGAACTACTTCTAAGCGCATTGTGCAATTGCTTCGAGAAGCTGGTGCTAAAGAAGTACATATGCGTATTTCTTCTCCTCCGCTTAAATATCCTTGCTTCTACGGTATCGATATTCAAACCACGAAGGAACTTATTGCAGCAAAGCATTCAGTCGAAGAAATTCGCGAGTATATCGATGCAGATTCCTTAGCATTTTTGTCTTTAGATGGATTAGTCGAGTCGATTGGATTAAAAAAGCCTGCGCCTTATGGCGGTTTGTGCGTTGCTTACTTTAATGGCGACTACCCTACTGCACTAGACGATTACGGCGAAGAATTCTTGGCTTCACTTACTCCTGAAGAACGCGAACATTTGCAAGAAGTAAGGAAGCACAGTAAATATTCGCACGAAAATCTTATATAACTTAATAATTTAATTGTTCATTGCAATTTATAAATAAAACTTAAGAAAATACTTATAACATTGTTACGAAAGGAACAAATATGCCACACGCATATGAAGAAGCTGGCGTAAGCGTAGAAGCAGGATACGAAGTAGTACGTCGTATTAAATCTCATGTAAATCGCACAAAGCGCCCAGGCGTTGTAGGTGGCATTGGCGGATTTGGCGGCTTATTTGATTTAGCATCTCTTGGTTACAAAGAGCCAGTGCTGATTTCTGGCACGGATGGCGTTGGAACCAAGCTTGTGATTGCAAAAATGATGAATAAGCATGACACTATTGGCATTGATTGCGTTGCAATGTGCGTAAACGATATTGCAGCTCAAGGTGCCGAGCCGCTTTTCTTCCTCGATTACATTGCGTGCGGAAAAAACAATCCTGAAATACTTGAGCAAGTAGTTTCAGGCGTTGCAGATGGTTGCGTGCAATCAGAAGCAGGTTTAATTGGCGGAGAAACTGCTGAAATGCCTGGAATGTACGACGAAGACGAGTACGATCTTGCAGGTTTTGCAGTAGGCGTTGCAGAACGTTCGAATATTGTTGACGGATCCACTATTACTGCCGGCGACGTGCTTATTGGACTTCCTTCTTCAGGAGTTCATTCAAACGGATTCTCTCTTGTTCGCAAAGCTTTGTTTGAAGAAGCAGGTTTTAGCGTTGACACCAAGCTAGATGAGCTTAATGGCAAAACACTTGGAGAAGTTCTTCTTGAACCTACTCGAATCTACGTAAAAGCTTTGAAGCCACTTTTTGCTGAGCATCTTATTAAGGGAGTTGCTCATATTACAGGCGGCGGATTTATTGAAAATGTTCCGCGCATGTACGCAGACGATTTAGCTGCAAAAATTGACACTACTAGCTGGAGCGTTCCACCTATTTTTGATGTTATTGAAAAAGCTGGAAAAGTTGCTCACTCTGAAATGTTCAACGTTTTTAATATGGGCATTGGCATGGTTTTGGCAGTTGATGAAAGCAAAGCAAACGAGGCAATGCGCATACTAAACGAGCATAACGAAACAGCTTATATTATTGGCAAAATGGCTAAGCGCGAAAACGCTGCAGTTGAGTTGTTGTAAGCTGCAAAACCGCAAAACCGAAAAATATAAAGCTGCAAAACAGTAGATAGCAAAATCTTAAAGCAATAAAGGATTAAAAATGAAAGTTTTAGTAGTTGGTTCTGGCGCTCGCGAACACGCTATTGCACACGCGCTACTTAAAGGAGAAAGCGTTGAAGAAGTAACTGTTGCTCCTGGAAATCCTGGTATTGCAGCAGATGGAATTCAAACTGTAAACATAAGTCAATCAGATCATGACGCTCTTATTAAGTTCGTTAAAGAAAATAACTACGATTTTGCGTTCATTGGTCCTGAAGTTCCACTTATGAATGGCATTGTTGACGATTTTGAATCTCAAGGAATCCCAGCTTTTGGTCCAAACAAAGCCGCAGCTCAAATTGAAGGCTCTAAAGATTTCGCAAAAAAGCTTATGGCTCGTCACAACGTTCCAACTGCCTCCTACAAAACATTTGACGCTTTGGAACCGGCACGCGCATACGTTATTGAGCATGGTGCTCCAATTGTTATTAAAGCGGACGGTTTGGCTGCTGGAAAAGGCGTTACTGTTGCTATGGATGAGCAAACAGCAGTTGAAGCTTTGGAAGACATTTTTGTCGATCACCGTTTTGGTCAAGCTGGAGCAAAAGTTGTTATTGAAGAATTTTTGCAAGGTCAAGAGTTTTCGCTTATGAGTTTCGTAAGCGGAACTGATTTTTGGGTTATGCCTATTTCTCAAGATCACAAGCGTGCTTATGACGGCGATAAAGGGCCAAATACTGGCGGCATGGGAGCTTATAGCCCTGTTCCACAAATTAGCGACGAAACAGTTGGGCGCGCTATCGACGAAATTGTGCGACCGACTGTTGAAGGACTAGCTAAAGAAGGTACGCCTTTTACCGGTGTGCTTTATGCTGGCTTAATTGATACAGCAACAGGTCCTAAAGTTATTGAGTTTAATGCTCGTTTTGGAGACCCAGAAACAGAAGTTGTACTTCCTCGCCTTACTTCAGATTTTGGTGCAGCTATATGGAATATTTTGCAGCATAAAAATCCTACTTTTACTTGGAAAAATAGCGGTGTTACGCTCGGCGTAATCATTGCTAGCGAAGGCTACCCTGGCACTTTAGTTACTGGAACTCAACTTCCTCAAATTCCTGTTGACGAAAATCAAGGTCAGCACGTGTATTATGCAGGAGTAAAAAACGATGAAGAAAGCGGAAAACTTCTTACTTCTTCAGGCAGAGTAGCTCTTGTGCAAGTGCATGGAGACGACGTAAAAGACGCTCAAAACAACGTTTACAGCATATTAGATAAGCTCAATCTTCCGCACATGTTCTTTAGGCATGATATCGCAGAAAAAGCTTTAAAATAGTTTGTTAATTAAAATTAGTTTTAATTGACAAATTGCAAATCAATAAGCCCCTCGCTATTTGAAACATAATATGTATCAAATATAAACGAGGGGCATTTTAATTATCAAACTAGCTTTTAGCGCGGTAATTTCAGAAAATCAGTATTACGCAAATAATGCTTTCCAGCAGTAATGTCGTATTGTATTAAGCGATAGTCGTGAAGAAGTTGACGTGACTTCTTATCCATCTTAGACAAAATCATAGGATTACCATCGTTATCCAAATAAATTGATTGTCCTTCAGGAATTCTATCCCATCCTTGAATAGTATTTACAACAGGAGGCTCCATGGCACTCACATGCTCATGCAAACGAGTTAAGAAAGCAAGATACGGAGAAACTTTAGCGTTCATATGTAGAGCAGCTTGAGAAATAAAGAAGTTAGGAGAAGAATACTTATTAGTACGATCTACATCTTTATTTGTATTAGAATTCTCTACATTTTTGTTTGAAGATTTTTTCTCACTACGCTCTTTACGTTCCAAAGCAACTTTATTTGACCAAATAAAATAATCAGTCAAATGCAAAGACAATGAATTCTTTTCATCCGAACTTGCAGTGCCGTAAATTCCTGGCAAATGGTCACCATAAAACATAACAGTAATAGGCTTATTTAGCTTATCTAAACTATTCAAAAACTCTTGTGTCGCCTCATCAGTGTGTTGCACACCCTTAGCGTACGTTTCAATAGAAGTTTTTTCATCATCACCAAGATCAGCAGCACCATCTTTAGAAGACGCTTCAAATTCATTATTCGCATACCAATCCCTATAAGGCATGTGGTTTTGCATAGTAACAATTTGTACGAACCTAGGTTGCTTATGTTCTTTAATCTTTTCTAACGCACTCTTATATGCTGATGCGTCAGAAACATACGGTGATTTATCTATCACATCACGGTGAGCAATAACATCAGGTCCTTGCAATGCGTAGAACTTACTAAAGCCAAACTTTTTGTAATTAGTAGCGCGCAAATACATGCTCGGCTCATACGGATGGAAAGCTATAGACTTAATAGAATTACTAGAATCATCCCAATATTGATTAATAGTTGGAGACCATTGAGCATTAGGAACCAACTGCTGATACGGGCTAGTCATTGAAGGATCAAAATTAGCCATGCTCAAACCAGTTAAGGACATGTACTCTAGGTTTGCAGTACCGCCACCGTAACCAGAAGAAAGCATCAAACCACTATCCGTATGCTTCTTCAAATTGCTAATAAATGGCATTGGATTCTTGTTCAACTTCAAACCAGGAACACGTGTAGGATCAGAGAAGGATTCAGACAAAATAAGAATAAAAGTATTATCGTTCATATTTGTTGTACGAGAACGATTTATACGTTTAGCTTCATCGTTATAACGCTTGTATACAGCCTTCATAGTTTCTTCACTGTAATCAGCAGGCTTATCCATAATTTTAGGATTCACATTACGCAAAAATGCCACAATAGCACCGTTGCGTTGAGCGTCATAAACAGAATCCCACATAGCAGGATTGTCACCAAGCATTTTAGAAAAAACATTAGCCGAAGAATCAACTGTGCCAACGCCGCTAATATACCAGCTTAAATTCCCTATTAAAATCAACGCAATCGCAACACGAATGCCAGCAGAATAACGCCAATCTTTAAATCGCACAATCTTTCCATGATTTGTATCAAATATGTGCAAGCAAACAGTTGCAACTAAAAGAAGAATAAAAACGCCTAAAGCAACACCAATTACCATAGGAGCATTATCTGGCAAAAATGAAGCAATATTGCCAGTGTTACTTTTTAAAAAGTTTAAGTCCGCAGGAAGAATAGTTTCATAACGAACATTTACTTTCATATATTCAATAACAGCAATAAGCAATGAAATACTTAGAATTATTGCGCTTGATATCCAAAATCGGTTACTAATTAAAAGAATTAAACCGTATATCATCGCAACAACTAGCACGCTAAGAACAATAACAAAATTAAGTTCTCTCCAAGTTTTAGTTATTAATCCCCAACGTCCACCAGACATTGCGGAAGTCATCTCAACTCTTCCAGAGCGCTGCACACCCATTTGTACAATAATTACAGACACGACATCAACAACAAAGAAAAGAAATGCATACAGCCAATACGGAACTTTCAAGCGCAAAAATGACTTCATACTATCCTCAATAAATCACACGCATACTAATTGTTACTAATAATGTGCAAGTTTACTTATTGCTATCGTCATAACTTTTTAACAATGCATTTAAACAAAAAATAGAGATTCTAATACTTAGGACTGATTACAATATATGTTCCGATATTTATTATTTAAATAGAATAAATAATAAAAGATAAAACAAATATTGAGGAAAATTTCAGATACTAGCATTACATTACTAGGTTGGGCAAGTACTGTGCGTATATGTCGCTTAGATTAGTAACTGATACGCAATTAGACTAGGAAGTATAGGAGTCAAACATGCTGCAACTGGCAAAAGTGAGTCTTTTGCAAGGATGGCTACCAATAAGCCTTTTTAGTGTAAATGGTATTTCTTTAGTCTTGTTGCTTTTTATGAAAACAAAACGCGGCAAGAAAATGTTCCACTTACTAATACAGCTTGCAATAGGTGTAATAACATTTTTTGTCGGTGGAATAATTGCTTGGCTTATTTCCGACGTGTTTCTTGTATTCGGAGTAAGTCTTGGATGGCTCGTTATTTTTTCTATTGCATGCGGCTTTGGACTTATAGGTTTTGCAGTAACAGCACTCGTTTTCTTACACAAATGGAGGAAACTAGTTGCAGTAATAGCTATTATTTTGACATTACTAAGCACAGCTCTTCAAGTAGACATGATTTATGGAGAATACACGACAATAGGTTCAATATTTGGAATGGGCGGTTTTCCAAAATTAGAAGCTAATAGGCAAAAATCCGCATCCCTTACTATTAAGCAGTGGCGAGAATTAGCAACACAACACAAACTGCCAAAACTTCCTAAAAAAGGTATTGTCCGTTCAGTTTATATCCCTAATACTGCTTCACATTTCAATGCCAGAATAGCAAACGTATACCTGCCACCTGCTGCACTTGTTAAAGATTCGCCAAAACTACCAGTTATGGTCATGTTTGCAGGACAACCTGGTAGCCCTAATCACTTTTTTGCAGCAAGCGATATTGCAAACACTTTAGACAATTACGCAAAAGATCACTACGGTCTTGCACCTATTGTTGTAGCTCCTGACCAAAATGGCGACTCTTCACATAATTCTCTGTGCGCAGATACTCATGTGTTCGGAAAAGCAGAAACATATTTAACTGATGATGTTCCTAAATGGATACACAAACATTTACCAGTAAGCAAAGATCCTAAAATGTGGCTTATGGGAGGCTTCTCACAAGGAGGAACTTGCTCAACGCAACTAGTTCCATCTCACCCTGATATATTTGGCAGCATTTTTTCCGCCGGAGGCGAACTAGCGCCAACATATAATAATCGCCAAGAAACAATAAATCGTTATTTCAATGGAAACGCATCAGAATACAATAGACACGTGCCTAGTACGATAATGCGTAAAAATGCTCCTTTGAAACAAAATTATTACGCTATTGCAGGCTCATGGGATACTAAATCTCAAGCAAATCAAGCAACTATCGCGCTAAGCGCACATCGCGCTGGAATGAACGTTATAACCATGCTTTCTCAAGGAACTGGTCATGATTGGCACACAGTAAAAGCCGGATTAAAAATAACAATTGATCAATTCTGCAAAAAGACAGGTATTTCAAGCACTGCACCAAAACTTAATACCTACCAAAATGTACAAATTCTTGTCAACCAGCAAGTGAATCGAGACTAATATGATGCTGTCTTTCTTTCATAAACGCTGTAAGAAAAATGATTCTAACTCTAAACATTCAATAATTCGTCATGCAAAAATATTGATGCACGACTTCATAATCTGGATGCAACATAAAGTTTTCGCATTAACGCTTACGTGCATTTTTATTATTATAAATTGCACATATTGGATTGTGTTAACGCTTATGCATTTTTACACTTATGGCACAAGCGCTACTCTTGCACAATTATTTATGCGGCATCATCGCTCTAAAGGTCCAAGCTTATTCTTCGGTCACGGAAACGTCACAGAGCTGCTGATAAAAATATGCCATTCGCTTATTTTCGTAAATAATATGCCATCTCTTATGGTTAATTGCTTACTTGTTGCAGTAATTATTGGCGTTGCAGAAACTCGTATAAGCAAACTTAATATTATTTATATTTCAATATTTAGCACAATAGTTGGCATGATTGTAGGACTGACAATCATAGGTAATCTTTCAATCATTATTCGAAACATGCATTGGATTACCAAAATTCCTATTCGACTATCTCCATTCACACTGTTTATTGGCGCTTTTATGGCTTCTGCATCTTACGAATCTATTTTGTGGCGCAGAAGAACTTTAGTAATTGGATATGCTATTACTTCAGCAATGCTTCTTTATAGTGGAAATCCAGGAGATTATTGCGCTATTATTGCAGCCCTTACAGGGCACATTATTGGCAATATTATGAGCAAAACAAAAGGCGTCAAACGAAATGTAAACTGGTGGGAAGGTACAGATTACGAAATTCGTAGACTTTTTGCAGTAGCTCAAAGCATTATTGCATTAGGTCCAGTGTTGGCATTATCTTCGCGCTCTCACGCAGGAATTCTTACCAATCTTGGCTTGTTTATGTCACCGCAACTAGGCTCTAAAACATGGCTTACGCGATGCATGACAAATTACAGCACAAATAATTGTTTCCTTCATTCAGGTCTACATCACGCTGCTATTGGAGGATTGTGGATTCGCATTCTATTACCAAGCATCACATTGATGATTGTTGCGTGGGGAATGTTACGCGGACGTAGACTAGCTGCATTAACTTCTATATTTATAAACGCACTAACTGTACTGTATGCAGGAATGTATTTCACTGTTTTGCCTTTAATTGCAACAAAACAAAATATTTTGGAACATCAACACAATGCTGTCGCTGTTGCTTTTATGCTTACAGCTCTCCCACCATTATTGCTTACTATTTTGTTGATAATTAATTTAAAGCATTTTTCTGTTCATACAAACAAACTACAAGCGCGTTTGGGACTAATGGCAATTTTTATGGCATTGTACATAACTGGCGCCGGGTATGTTATTTTTGGTCTTACGATACCTGAAGACTTTACTCCATCTGCTGATATTTATCACTTATTGCGAGATTTACCAGGGCGCTGGATGCCTATGGGATTTGGAAACAGATCTAACGCAATGCTTCGCACTGAAACGCCTCTATCTTCTTTACTAGCGCAAAGCGTTGGCGTGATATTCTGGGCAATATTGTTTATTGTATGCTTTACATGGTTCCGCAGTAGCATCTCTACAAGCGAAAACGATAGAAAAAAAGCAAGCTCATTAGTAGAACTTGGCGGAAACACAATGAGCTTTATGACAACTTGGGCGAATAACCATTATTGGTTCTCTCAAAGCGGACAATCTGCAATAGCATATAGATTAAGTTACGGCATTGCGCTTACTCTTACAGAGCCTTTTGGAGATGAAAAAGAGTATTCGCAAGATATTCGAGGATTTATTAAATTATGCGAACAAAATTCGTGGTCTCCAGCATTCTATGCTGTTCACGATAAAACGCGTCAAGAACTAGAAAAACTTGGATTTACTTCTATTAAAGTCGGAACAGACATGCTAGTAGACCCTAATGTTTGGCAGACGCGAGGTAAAAAATGGCAAGATATTCGCACAGCTATAAACAAAGCAAAACGAGATGGAATTGCCGACGTACTTACAACATATAACGAAGCCTCTTGGGACATACAGCAACAAATTGTAGAAATTTCAGAAGAATGGGCAGAGTTAAAAGCTCTTCCAGAAATGAAATTTACTCTCGGCGGACTTGACGAACTTCAAGATAGCCGCGTCAAAATTTTATACGCTATTAATGAAGACGGCAGGGTACTTGGAGTAACTAGCTGGATGCCAACGTATAGGAATAATCGAATTATTGGTTGGACGCTTGATTTTATGCGTCACCGCACAGATAGTCCTAATGGGATTATGGAATTATTAATTGCTAGAATGGCAGAACGTTTAAGAGATGAAGGATTAGAAAACCCAGATTGCGCTGTAGAATTTATGAGCCTTTCTGCTGCACCTCTAGCTGGCATAAACGAAGACACGTTAAACGAAAATGGTCAAAAATCTTCTAACGTTATTAATCATGCACTAGAAATGATGTCTGACATTTTGGAACCAGCTTATGGATTCAAATCACTATATTTCTTCAAGAAAAAATTCCAACCATCCGCAAGTTCCGTATATGTTTGCTATATGGATTCTGCAAAACTAGCTCAGATTTCACTAGCTGTAACTCACGCTTATTTGCCGGAAGCTAATCCTAAACAAATACTAGAAATGGTAAAATCGTTGCGTCCAAAAAGTAGCGAAGCGAACAAATAATTTGTTAAGTTTTAGATAAACTTCGGCGAGTTCTCCCTAGTGTTGCGTAAAGTAACAAGTGCACGTCAGGGAGGTTCATCGTGTCAGAAGTAAAGCCAACCGTCGCTGTCGTAATGGGATCCTCAAGTGATTGGGAAACCATGCGTCATGCTTGTGAAATTCTAGATAAATTCCAAGTTCCGTATATAAAACGAGTTATTTCCGCACATCGTACACCAGAATTAATGGCAGATTTTGCGCATAATGCTCGCTCAAACGGTTTCAAAATTATTATTGCTGGAGCCGGCGGAGCTGCCCACTTGCCTGGCATGATTGCAGCACAAACCACGCTTCCTGTTATCGGCGTGCCAGTGCGCTCGCATGCGCTATCGGGCTGGGATTCATTGCTTTCAATAGTACAAATGCCAGGAGGTATTCCTGTTGCAACTACTGCAGTCGGAAACTCTGGAGCAACAAATGCTGGATTGCTTGCTGTAAGCATTCTAAGCACAACTGATAATCGTCTTGCTGAAGAACTAGCAGAATATCGCAATGATCTAAAAGAAAAAGTCGAGGAATCAAATGCCAACCTTATCTGAAGTCACTAATGGCGCTGTTGAACGTTTAATGCCAGGAGCCACTATTGGAATTATTGGCGGCGGTCAGTTGGGGCGCATGATGGCTATTGCAGCTCGCCATATGGGTTTTCGTATTGGTGTTCTCGATCCAACGCTTGACTGCCCTGTATTCCAAGTAGCAGATTTACAAGTTGAAGCTAATTATGACGATCCTGAAGGCTTGCGTGAGCTTGCAGAGCGTTGCGATGTATTAACTTACGAATTTGAAAATGTTAACGCAGATGCACTTGATAAAGTTCGTCATTTAACAGCAATTCCTCAAGGAACTGACTTGTTACGCGTAACTCAAGATCGCGTAAGCGAAAAAACGTTTATCAATAGTCATGAAATCGAAACAGCTCCATGGCGTGAAGTAAATAATTTAGACGATTTAGATGACGCTATTGACGAAATAGGCTTGCCAGCAATTCTTAAAACTCGTCGCGGCGGCTACGACGGTCACGGTCAAGATGTTTTGCGCACAGAAGAAGACGTTGCCAATATTCACCATCGTGCGGATCGCGGCGGAAAATTCCCTCCTTCAATTCTCGAAGGTTTCGTCGATTTTGCTTTCGAAGCGTCGATTCTGGTTTCCGGAAATGGCAAGGATTTCGTAACTTATCCTCTAGTAAAAAACGTGCATCACAATAGTATTTTGCACATGACTTTAGCTCCTGCAGTAGTTGATCCTGAAGTTGAAAAAACAGCTCACGAATTAGCTTTGCGCTTAGCTAAAGGATTCGAGCTGGCAGGAACGTTAGGAATTGAGCTTTTCATCACTAAAGATAATCGCGTAGTAGTAAACGAGCTTGCTCCTCGTCCTCACAATTCTGGGCATTATACTATTGAAGCTTGCGATATGGATCAATTCGAAGCGCATATTCGCGGTATTGTTGGCTGGCCTTTAAAGAAGCCTAAGTTGCTTTCTCCTGCTGTTATGGTAAATGTTCTTGGACAACATGTAGCTCCTACGCGTTCGCTGATTTTGGAACATCCAGAATGGCATATACACGATTATGGAAAAGCTGAAGTTCGTAAGAATCGCAAAATGGGTCATATTACTGTGCTATGCGATAATCCTGTTGAAGCAGCAGCTGCATTGGACGCAACAGGCTGCTGGGATGACGAACTAGACTAAACAACGAAAGGACGTGAAATGCCTAGCGAGCCTATGCGTAGACATACGAAGCAAAAAGAAATAGTACTCTCCTACTTACGCGAATCTCGTAATTTTGTTTCTGCACAAGATTTGCACAGAATACTCGCTAAAAACGGAGAGATTGTTGGCTTAGCAACAGTGTATCGTCAACTTAATTCTTTAACTCAAAACGGCGAAGTAGATACCGTGCGCTTTAAGGGACAGCAATTATTCCGTATTTGTGATGAAAATACTCATCACCATCATTTAGTGTGCGAACGTTGCGGGAAAACAGTCGACATTGAGCCGCCTGACGATGAGGGATGGATTCATAAAGTAGCTGAATCTCACGGGTACACTGTTGTGGATCATACGCTAGAAGTATTCGGCTTATGCGAAAGCTGCCGCGAAAAAGATAAGTAACCTGCACGCGTCTTTAAGACGCGCGCAGACCTCGCTTGCGTGCAAAGCACACCGTGCTTTGCACCCCGAGCAAGCTCGGCACTCCGAGTTGCTTTCGCGCGCTAAATCGCTGCGCTCAAGCAGGTCGTCAGCGCACACCAATCACAGCAGAATTACTAATGAACTACCACACGAACCTGCCCTGCCTTCGTCAATCGAGACGAAGGCAGACCTCGCTTGCGTTGAAAGCACACAGTGCTTTCAACCCTGAGCAAGCTCGGCACTCCGAGTTGCTTTCGCGCGCTAAATCGCTGCGCTCAAGCAGGTCGTCGCGCACGCAGTCAACCATCTGCACCAGTAACAAAAAACGACCAAAACTTTACAGCGGTGTAAAGAAACGGTCGCCTACGCGCGAAAAAACGGCAGAAACTTTACGCACGTGTAAAGAAAAAGCCGTTTACACGCCTTAATCCGGCAGAAACCGTACAGCAGTGTAAAGAAAAAGTCGGCTACGCGCCAAAAAACGGCAGAAACTTTACAATCGCGCTGCTAGCGAATCGATACACGCGTTAAATATTTTTGCAGTCAATAGAAAATGTCAAAAACATCTTGCGATTATGTATTTTCGACAGTTTTGGCTTGCGTTTTGTTTATTCCACCAAACGATTTGGTATTTTCGACATTTTAGTAAGCTGCAAAAATCGTAGAAAACGCTTGGAACGCAGCGCTCAGGCAGGTCGTCAGCGCACACCAAACACAGCAGAATTACTAATGAACTACCACACAAACCTGCCCTGCCTTCGTCTCTACTGACGAAGGCAGACCTCGCTTGCGCTGAAAGTACACCGTGCTTTCAACCATAAGCAAGCTCGGCACTTTTAAAAAGCCCGAAATTCTTATAATTTCGGGCTTGGTAAAACACAAAACAAAAACCAAAAACAAACCAACAAGAACACCCTGCACGCGTCTTTAAGACGCGCGCAGACCTCGCTTGCGTGCAAAGCACACCGTGCTTTGCACCCCGAGCAAGCTCGGCACTCTGAAAAATCTTGAAATGCACTATGCTATTTCAAGATTTCATCGTGCCCCCGACGCGACTCGAACGCGCAACCAACGGATTAGAAGGCCGTTGCTCTATCCTTTGAGCTACAGAGGCAAACAAATGGTTATTATACCAAAAAACTACTATCAACGCGCCATAAAATTATAAATATCAAACGTTTACATAAAAATTGTTATTCAATAATCCACGCAAGTGACATCAACACTGCAAGGAAGAACACATTGACAATAGTATACGTGAGCAAATAACGCCCACGGTAATGCGAATACTGGTGCGTAATTCCCTTATAAGAAATAAGCGAAGCCATAGAAGCAATCAAAGTACCCATTCCACCAAGATTCGTGCCAATGATAAGAAGCTTCCACTGGTCACAGAATCCAGAAAGCAGAATCGTCGTCGGCACGTTGCTAATAAATTGGCTTGAAGCAATAGAAACTTCCATCGGATGCGTGCCAACCCACATTTGCGCAAGATCACTAAATCCAGGAACTCGACGCATATTGCCAATAAAAACAAAGAACATAATAAACGTGAGCGGCAAAGCCCAATCTAAAACACGGAATACGTGACGGTCGCAAACAAGAAAAGCTGCAACCATAATAAGCACCATAATCCAGTCAGGAATCCAACCACTAACACCACACAAGCAAACAACAAACAGCAAACTATAAACAGTAACACGCCAGCGAGTAAAACTCATGCCATAGCCCATAACACGAATTTCATCAGGCTGCGGATGACCATGCGAAGGAGCCAACACACTTTGCTCAATATCATCACCATGCAAACCTGCAAACTGGTCAACTGTGCGCGACTTAAAGAATACGAATGCAAACACGATCATCAACAGTGCTGCTGTAATCGTATAAGGAGCCATAATCTTCAAAAAATCTTGCGTAGACATATGAGTCAACGCCTTTAAATACAGATTGTGAGCATTGCCAATAGGAGTAAGCATACTTCCAACATTGGCACCAATGGTCATAAGCGTAATTACAAGAATTGACTGCTTTTCAGCATTCGCCATTACGAGCACAGATAATGCAAAAGGCACAAAAGTAACCAAAGCAACGTCGTTCGTAATCCACATTGATGAAAAGAATGTTAGCGACATAAGCACGAGCACCAAGCCGCGCTCAGTGCGCACATGCCTTAACAAACGCGCACCAATAGATCGAAACACACCAATGCGCTGGAATCCGCACACAACCATCATAAGACACACTAATTGCGAAATAGTGTTGACATGAATATAACTTAAATATTGCGGATCTGGAGGTACAAAAAAACAAGAAATAATTGCTAAAATTGCGGCAACAATAAGAATGGTTTCACACTTGACCAGATTCAACAGCCAGCGCTTCATCATTCCTCCGTAACGCAATAGACACAATGATTCTATTGTACTAGAAACCCAGTCCCACAATCGGGTTAAATTCCCGACAAAATCGTTGCAATAACAATAAATTAGCAAGTATTAATAGCGTGATTTAGCCTAAAGTAGCTAACACAAAATTCCGCCCTTTTTTATGACACGCGCATCGCAAAAAATTGCGTTTAAAGACAAGATTGCGTATATCATATTAAAACAAAGAATTTGTTGTCTACACAAGAAGCGAATTATGGCAGAAATAAATAAAACAGAAGATCAAAAGCTTGAACAAAAACTTGCTCGTCAAATGCATCTTCGTGAAAACCACAAGCGCAATACTGCAGATTTAGTTGTTGAATGCTTGGTAAACGAAGGCGTTGAAGTAGTATTCGGTATTCCAGGTGAGGAAAATATTCCGCTTCTTGAAGCAATTGAGCGCGATGGACGAATTCGTTTTGTGCTTACTCGCCACGAGCAGGGCGCCGGTTTTATGGCAGCAACATACGCTCATATTACTGGAAAACCGGGCGTATGCTTGGCAACTCTAGGTCCTGGCGCATTGAATTTAACGCTTCCTGTAGCTCAAGCAAACGCAAGCACTACACCGCTTGTAGCGATTTGCGCACAAGGTAACGTTTCTAGGCTTTATAAGGAATCTCACCAAATTATTGATTTGGTTGCGCTTTTCCAACCGATTACTCAATGGTCTTCTATGATGCTTGCTCCAGAATCTGCGCCGGAAATGGTTCGAAAAGCTTTCTCTATTGCCGGTCGCAACCGTCCGGGAGCCACGTGCCTTGTTATTCCCGAAGATATTAGCGAAATGCCGGCACCTGACGACGCAAAGCCTCTTCCACTGCCGCATCCTTTGCATATTATGCCAGCGCCAGACACTATTGAAGAAGCTGCAAAAATTATTAGTCAATCAAAGCAACCTATTATTTTGGCTGGAAACGGCGTTGCGCGCTCTCACGCTGAGGATCAGCTTCTTGCGTTTGCTGAGCAGCTTAATGTGCCAGTTGCAACTACTTTCGAAGGAAAGGGCGTTTTCCCAGATAATCATCCTAATGCACTTGGCGTAGTCGGCTTCATGCATCGCGATTACGAGAACTTCGCGTTTGACACTGCTGATTTGATTATTGCTGTCGGCTTCTCAATTCAGCAGTTCGACCCGAAGAAAATCAACCCAAATATTGATAAAACTATTATTCACATCAATACTTTTGTGGAAGATACCGATGCACACTACCCTACTGCGCTGAATATTATGGCGAATATTGGCCAAACGCTTAAAACTCTTACAGAAGTATTAAAGACAAGCAACATCACTTTCGACGTAAGCCACCCACGTATTCGACAACTGCTTACGGAAGAATTACATTCTTGCGAAAACGACGAAAGCATGCCAATGAAACCACAGCGCGTAGTTTACGATATTCGCCGCGCTGTTCCTGAAGGCACGAAGGTACTTGTAGATACAGGCGCTTTGAAAATGTGGATGGCACGCTTGTACCCAACTATGCACCCGAATACTTGCATAATCGACAACAGTCTTTCAACTATGGCTTGGACGCTTCCGGGCGCTGTTGGAGCTTCGTTTATTCGCGATAATTCCGGCAAAATTAACACGAAACCGGTTTTGGCTGTGATGGGCGACGGAAGCTTTATGATGAACGTGCAGGAAATCGAAACTGCAGTGCGCGTTGGAAGTCGCATGGTTGTTCTTGTTTGGGAAGATAACGCGTACGGCTTAATTAAGTGGAAGATGGAGCTTCACGCAGGCGAGCACGAGTACGTTGATTTCCATAATCCGGACGTGCCAAAACTGGCGGAAAGCTTTGGCGCGCGCGGTCACGCTGTTAAAAAGCCAGAAGATTTGTACAACATGCTTCGCTCGGCTTTGGAGCAGGAAAGCGGAGTGGACGTGATTTCTTGCCCAGTTGATTACAGCGAGAATATGAAGCTTATTGAAAAGCTCGGCGATATTGACTTTAGTAACTGAGTTTCAATAAATTTTTGCAAGCAAAAGGCCACGCAATCACACTAGATTACGTGGTCTTTTGTTTGTATTTTTAGTATATTTCATTTTACGATTTGCTTGAAGTGGCGCGAGTTTTGGCTGGTGTTTGGCTGGCGGGTTTCTTTGTGTGGCTGTGTGAGATAGGAATTACTTTTAGCCGTGGCGCGAGTTTCGGGGGATTTCTTTCCTCGCACGTCCCGTCCTTCGGGCGCTCTGGCTGCTAAAGACGTTTAGTGTGTTCGCTTTTCTTTAAAGAATGTAGCTTCTCAGTCCTCTTTTAGTGCTCGTAAAGAAATCCCCCAAACTCTGCGTGCTTAATCGTTAATAACCGTGCATATCGCAGAGATTTTTCGATTTTTCTTCTTCACTCGGCGAATCAGCAGCCTACGGCTCTGACGTTCGCCTCGCTCAGTGCGAAAAATCTCAAATCTCTACCACACTAACATTCGTACCTCTCAAGCAACACCCACCCCTCACTACTAGTAAAACCGCTAGTGTTTTTGGTGTGGTAGGTGCGTTTGGTGTAGTGTGTGCAACAGCACGGACACTAGTGTTCTCTATGCAATAAGTACTCAACGTCTGCAGAGCACAACTGCAAAACTTCATAAACGTGCAAGAATCCAATCAGTGCGAAAATCTCAAATCTCTACCACACGAGTATCCACACGAATGAATTACAACTTGCAAAAAATTGCACTAAATACTACATGATTTGCGATTGCAAGTTTTTGCGAGCCGCTTCCATTGAAGTGATTTTCCCCAGAAGCTCAAGCTTTTCCTGACCATCCTTAAGTTTCGCCATACGCGCTCTAGCAGCACCGATTCTACGCATATAGCCGATATCAAGAAGACGAATAAGCAGCTCGTTTGCATACTTACTTTCTGCACTCGTAGCTTTCCGCAAAAGATCTGAAGGAGATCCGTTTGAAACTTGCTGATTCTGTCGATTGCCGGTATCTTCTAACGAGTCTGAAGCTGCAGGAAGCGGCAACGGCATTACAGAAAGCTCTGTAATAACGGACTCAAGCAAAGGTCCTGCAGCTTTTGTCATCATGTGCAGCCACAATCCTTGCGAAACACTGCCAACCGGCAATCCACCTGCAGCTACAAATGCTTGAAACAGCGTACGAAATACTGGTGTAATAAAATTATTTAACGTTAATTTTGCAAATAACTGTTCGTTAAACGCAAGTGGAACTTGCAAAAGTAACGCCATAAATTGTTGTTCGCACATAAATACAGCATCATCCACACGATAATAATGCTGATTTTTAGCAGAACTTCGAACAATAGCCATTCTAGAGGCTTTAGAATCTGCATCACGCTCAGCAGCCTGCGGCAAGCCAGCAGGAGCAGCGTTATACCTAGATGCGTAAGCGTCGTCGTCGCGAACTTGCAAACGGCGGCGAGAAGCCTCAACTTCATTGCGCATAACAGCTAAATCAACGCCAATTGCGCGAACAGCTTTGCGAGCATACAAATCAAGAAGAGAACGGTCGCGAATCTGCGCAATAAGAGGAGCGACAGCCTTTATAGCGCCCATTTGACCAGTAGTGTACGAAGTTTCAAAACGATTAATTACTGTGTCAATAACGAAATCATATAGCGGACTTGCGTGCGCAACAAGCGAACGCACAGCCTCGTCACCGCGCTGAATACGCAAATCGCAAGGATCGAGATTATTGTCTGCTACAGCAACAAAAGTTTGCGTCAAAAAGGCAGAATCCAAACCAAAAGCGTGAAGCGCAGCCTTCTGCCCGGCAGCATCACCATCAAAAGTAAAAACGATGCGCGAACTTACAGACTGTCCATCCACCTTCAGTGGGCCAACAAGCTGAATTGCACCCAAAGAATCGTCTGCAATAAGGCGGCGCACAATTTTTGCATGCTCAACACCAAACGCAGTTCCGCAAGTTGCAACAGCAGTATCGACACCAGCCAAATGACATGCCATTACATCTGTGTAGCCTTCTACAATTACAACTTGACGCTTTTTTACAATATTTGCTTTAGCTAAGTCAATTCCGTACAAAACTTGCGTTTTTCGATACAGTGCAGTGTCAGGAGTGTTAATATATTTCGCGCTAATAGAGTCGTCGTCGTAAAGCTTTCTTGCACCAAAGCCAAGAGTTCGACCAGTCGAGTCGCGAATAGGCCAAGTTAAGCGACCGCGGAAATAATCATATATTCCGCGCTGACCGAGTCTGGCAAGTCCAGCGTCGAGAAGCTCTTGACGAGTAAAACCTTTATTCGCTAAGTATCTGACTAAATTATCCCAGCCTTTAGGCGCGTAACCGCAAGAAAAACGCGCACTTTGTTGCGGAGTAAAGTTTCGCCCTGCAAGTAATTCGCGCGCAGGAGCTGCCTCTTGAGTGCCGAGATTTGAAACGAAAAACTTTTGCGCTTCTTCATTTGCTTCTAAAAGCCTGGCTCGCTTAGAACCGCGCGCTTGAGAATCACTATTTTGCTCCTGCTTATAATGCATCTCAATGTGGTAACGATCTGCTAAAAACTCGACCGCTTCACGAAAATCAATATTCTCTTTTTGCTCAACGTACTTAAATACATCGCCGCCAGCGCCGCAACCAAAACAGTGCCACACTCCCAAGCTTGGTCGCACGCTAAAACTCGGTGTTTTTTCATCGTGGAATGGGCAAAGACCTACAAAAGTGCCAGTTCCGGAAGGCTTAAGCGTCACTGTTGCAGACACAATGTCATACAAATCTGCCGCAGCGCGCACGCGCTCAATGTCTTCTTTCACAATCATTCCAACCATGCTATCTAGCTTATCGCAAATCTGCGGCGAGTGGTATTTCACACACAACTTTAGTGTTTTCTGCGAAACGAAACCGCCGAAAACACATAATCACTTGGTGAAATAAACAAAACGCGCGACGAAACCGTCGAAAACACCAAACCACCTGGTAAAACAAACAAAACACGAAACAAAACCGTCGAAAACACAAAATCATTTGATGAAATCGACTTCTATATTGACTACAAATTATTTAATACGGAGGTAATATACAAGTAGGTGTTTATTATCCGGAAAAATAGAGATTTTAGAAAGATTGTAAGAGGGATAGTATGTTTTGCGAGAATTGCGGAAGCAAAATTAATGCAGGAGACAAGTTCTGCAATTTGTGCGGAACCCCTGTTGAAAGTTATACATATACTCAACAAGCTCAAAAAGCGCAGTCGACTCAGCAAACTCAGTCAGCTCAACCAACCCAGCCGACCCAACCAACCCAGCCAGCTCAACCAACTCAACCAACCCAGCCAGCTCAACCAACTCAACCAACCCAAACAACTCAACCAACCCAACAAACCATACTAACCCAGCCAACCCAAACTAAACAGCAATCACAACAATCTTCACAATTACCTCTACCCCAACAAAATAAAACTTTTGAAGATCAAAAAACTAGCAATAAACCAAATAAGCATAGCAAAAAAATTGCAATCATCATCACTAGCATCGTGCTGTCAGTAGTGCTTGTGTTAGCTGGAACAGTTTGGTATTTCGCCAAAAATATTTCTTTAACTTCTATAGGATTAAATTCAAATCCAGGAGTAATTCCCAAAGCAAAAGTTGGAGACAATGCGGATAATATTGCGAAAACCTTGGAAAATAACGGTTTCCGCACGAAAGTTATAGACGAGTTTAGTTCTGAGAAACAGGGAAGTTTCCTTCGATATGTGAATATTAAGCCAGGTTCGCACAAGTCTACTAGCACGGTTGTGAAGATTTTAAGATCTAAAGGTCCTGGCGTTCCAGCGAAAGGCGTTGTTGGCGCAAGTTTAGACGAAGCCAAAAAAATCGTGAAGTCGATGGGTGTTCCAGTAAGGCTGCATCACGTTCCTTCAACCGATGCCGCAGCCGGCAAGATCGTTGCGTCTAACCCGATGCCTGGAAACGCTGTTGGTAAAGACGGCGTGATTCATGTTGCTATCGGCGAAAAACGCGATGGCGTGCCAGTTGATTTGTTTGGATTAGATAAAGACAAAGCCAAGGAAATGCTATCTTCTAAGCCTTTCGGAGTTAACCTTCGCCCGAAGTTCTCGTCGCCAAAATATTTCGGCAAAATTGTTGGCGCGTACCCTGCTTTGGGCACTAAAGGCAAGCCTAAAGCCGTAACGCTTTATTATGGTGTTGACGCATCCAAGACTAGGGATGTTGTAACTGAGCCAATGCCTCTCGAAGACAAAACGGCTTATCTTGTAACTCGAGCTGGCTCTTTTATAGGCAAATGGTGCACGAAGAGCGGTAAATGCATAAATCTTATTCCGCGTCTTTATAAAAATGAGAAAAAGTGGGAAAGCGACGAAAAAAGTATTACAGAACTTATACCTGCAGATATTGCAGATAAAAACGGTAGAATACCTGATGAAGACAACAAAGGTTATATAAATACGAAAGGTGTTCTTGAACTAAATTCAGGAGGTCAAGATCCAACTGATCGCGCTATATTTGATAAGAATATTCCAGATAGTGAATTTATGAGGAACCATCTTATTTCTGGCAATACTGGTGCTGTTGAACTGTATTCTGGTGGAGCAGTTATAGAATGCGGCGGTGAGGATGCTTTTATTATGGGCGCTGGATTCACGTGTGTGAACGGAAAATATGTTCAGTTTCCAGATAACAATCCAGAAGAATATGACAGAATTCATAATGAACCAGGCTACGACCTAGGCTACTACTACACTATGCGAGATTTTATGGTAATCGTGCCAGTTGGAGCGAAGTTCGACAAGCTTGTAAATAGTGGATATTTTGTTGGAAAGCCTACACACAAGCCGGATTTAAAGCGTCCGTTTATTTTGCGCAGAGATCCCAAGCTATACAAAGAAACGCGCAGGAACCAGAAACCGGGAAGTGCTTGGGTTAATCCTTTTGTGCCTACAGAGAGTAGTCGCGCAGTTCCGTTCGCACCAGCACCGGACGATTCGAACGCGTATTATCTTGTGGAAGAACCTTTCGACTGGGACGATTCCCCTAGCGAATCGTTGTAAAACGTGCTTGTTTTATCTACTTTACTTGGTATTAGCACGCTTTTATGCCGATTGTGTCGAAAACACCAAATCACTTGGTGAAATAAACGAAACGCGAGACGAAACTGTCGAAAACACCAAACCAACCGATAATATCGACAAAATACGAGACGAAATCAGCGGAAGATGCACAAATCGCAAATAATTGCGCAAACCGCATCTTCCGCAATCTTTTGCTACTTTACAATTCCCTATCTTTAAGGAACCACCAATCAAACGGCTTCTCAACTAGGTAGTAGACGTTTGAATCATCCGGAGCTGGAGCAAAAGGTACAGGCTTATTAAATTCAGTCGGGACAAATGGATTATGCCTCACATCTCCATCTTTTGAAGCAACTTCTCGCTCTGATTTACTGTAATATTTAGGATCTCTGCGCAAAATAAACGGACGATCCATATCCGGTTTAGTCTTGCCTTTGCCTTTAAAGAATCCGCTTGCTTCTAGTTCGTCGAGCTTTGCGTTAACAGGAACAAGTACAAAATACGCGCGCATCTTATACAGTATTCCCTTATTTGCTCCCGGTACATCAATAAAATTATTGTGAGAATAATCTGGATAATTACGATCTAACTCTTGGTAATCTTGGAATTTTCCGTTTACACATAATCCTGAATGCACATCGTATATTGTATTGCCGCAATAAGGATCACCGCCATCGCGGAATATATCAACCATTCCCGTGTCGCCAAATAGCAACGTATTTTGCATAGGAAGTGAATTATGTTTTTCATCGTCGTAAACTTTGATTGCGCTTCCTGCGAGGTTTTGAGTAAACTGCCACATTCCAAAACTGTGATAATACTGTGTCTTATCGTCGTTAACTAAATCATCCATAGCATGTGGCCCGTGAAGACGTAGTGAATTGTTTTTTTCTGGATCGTCGCGGTCCATGGCACTTCCAGATTCAAACTCTAAGCAATCTCCCGATTTAGTGCACCATTTTCCAACAAACGGTGTAAGTGTTGATACTTCAACTGTAGTGAAATTCTCGCTATAGTACTTTTTTGAAGTAAACATTTTTTTCGTTTCAGAAGCATCAGCGCCATAATAAAGCGTTATGTCGGAATCTCCCATACTTTGTCCCAATCCAGGATAAGATCCAACAATTTTGCCTAAGTGTTTTCGAGATGAATACTTTGGTACGAGTCTAACTTTGAATCCTTCATCAGACATCATTTTGTAAGCTTCGTCTTTATCTTTGTCGAATAATTCAACAGGAATAGATTTGCCGCTGTCAGGGTATTTATCTTCTTCACCAACACCTATGAAAATTTCTTTATTTTCATCTAAAGGCTCTCCTGGCATTGGGTTAGTTGCGGCGATTTTTCCAGGATGAAGTGAGGCTACTTTGTAAACTTTTACTGGAACTCCCATTGATTTTAATAGTGGCGCCGCTTCTTCAACAGTTTTTCCGATTACTCCCTTTGCTGGCACGCCTGGCCCCTTGGATTCAACGACCGTTACAACACGATCCCCGTGAATAACTTGCCCAGGTTTTACGTTTTGATATCGTGCAAAATTACCTGGCTTGCTTCCTCCGAAATCTTTTATTACGTGAGTTTCAATACCTTTTTCTTGCAATTCACGCACAACATCTTGCGCGGATTGTGAAGTTTTGGCTTTAGGTACGACTATGCGATCAGTTGGCGATGCTTTATGAAAATGCGGAAAAGCAAAGAAGAAGATTGCTGCAGCAATAATTGCAACCGCTGCTATAACGCATGCGCTTATAATAATTAGTTTGCGATTTTTTATAAGCGGAGTTGCATATTCAGGCTGAGCTATTTGAATTCCGGGCTGCATTACTTCCGTAGGCTGCTCTACTCCAGTAGGCTGCATCACTTCAGTAGGCTGCTCTACTCCAGTAGGATGCATCACTTCCGTAGGCTGCGATTGTTCAACATTATTACTGTATGAAACAGAAGCCCCACAGTTACCGCAGAATTTTTCTCCAGGAATAATATTATTCCCGCAATTTGCACAAAACATTCTCAACCTTCTTCGCACAATTTAGTCTTTACAACAAATCTACACTCACAGCTCACCCAAAACAAAGCACTTAGCAAAAGCACCTAACACAAAGCAACTAGCACAAAGCCGCGTGAAGAGTTGTAGCAGAACCGTCTGTAAGACTTGCCACCTGGTCGATTGCAACGCGAAGACGCTCATCATCGTTAGTGCACTCGTTCCAATCTCCCACGAATACTTCCTCCATTGCATCGTGCGAACGCGGCGACTTGCTCATAAATACTTCTACTAAATCCGTCAAAATCTTCTGTTCACGCTTATAAACCTCACGCTCGCGAGGAGCGATTATAAAGTGCACAGCTAAGCTTTTCAGCATCACAATTTCGTAGGAAGTATTTTCCGGAATCACAAGGTTTGCGCGGTAGCGAACAAGCGGACCTTTGCCATAACGCTCACGCGTAGCGTGCTCAACAGAGCTTGCAAAACGACCAATAAGAGCACTAGTAATATTTTTCAACTGCGCTAGTGCTCGACGAGAACCGTCGAAAGAATTAGGAAACATGTGAAGCGAGCGCAAACGTTGCAAAGCAGCCAAAAGTTTATCTACATCCCAACGCTCACCATACCATGCATGGGTTTCTTCAATAACTTCATCTACAACTTTTGAATCTGCAACTAAAGCCGGATTAAAAGCGCCGGTTACAATCGCATCCTCAATATCGTGCACACTGTAAGCAATGTCGTCTGAAAGATCCATTATTTGGCATTCCATTGGTTTTGCTTCGCGTGGAGCACCAATTTTCAGCCATTCAAACACATCTCGATCATCCGGATACACGCAGAATTTAAGATCGCGCTCGCCTTTATCGTGCGCTTTTGCTTCTTCTAATCCCCACGGATACTTCACTGCAGCATCTAATGCTGCACGCGTAAGATTTACTCCTGCACTACTGCCGTTTTCACGAAAAACTTTCGGCTCCAAGCGCGTAAGTAAGCGAAGAGTTTGTGCGTTTCCTTCAAATCCACCAATATTTTTCGCTAATTCTGCGAGCGCGCGTTCTCCGTTATGACCAAATGGTGGGTGCCCTAAGTCGTGCGATAAGCAAGCGCAATCAACAACATCCGGATCACATCCAAGCATTGCTGCAATTTGCCTACCAATTTGCGCAACTTCCAAAGTATGTGTCAAGCGAGTGCGAGCAAAATCATCCGAACCTGCAACTAAAACCTGGCTTTTTGCACCCAATCGACGAAGAGCAGACGAGTGTATGATTCGCGCGCGATCTCTCTCAAAAGGCGTTCTCGCACGAGTGTGATGAGGCTCACTCGCCCAACGCTCAGTGTCGTGCAAATCGTATTCGCCAACGACCTCATTATCTGATGCAATTACTTCGTCGCACATACAACACCTCTTTTATTTGCAATTAAGGCTATTATTAACCTTCTAAAAACCAAGCATTAACAAGCTATATAAGACTTTTTGCGTCCAATTTTGCAATATCGCTAGAAGATAGCACTTCGTAAGCGTTGCGGTAAAGGCGCGGCACGCGAGGCCCGATTCCAGTCATGATTTCGTAGCTGATTGTTCCTGCAGCTTCTGCCCAATCGTCTGCAGTAGGCTCAGCAAATTCTACGCCTCTTCCAGGTCCAAAAAGCGTTACAGTATCGCCTTCACGAACACCTAACTCTGAAGCATCGCCTTTTAAATCAACTATGAACTGATCCATGCAAACTCGCCCTGAAACGTTCAAAATTCGAGCGCCCTTATTGGTTTCCACTCTCACTGGTCCGCCCTGCTTATCAACATGACGAGCACCTTGCATATCAAATCCGGAAGCAGAACGCAAAATTCCGTCAGCGTAACCAAGCGGCACAATAGCAGTACTCGTATTATTTGGAGTTAAATACGTGCGCCCGTAGGAAATTCCATGCCCTTCTTCTACAGCTTTTACAGTGCCAAGTTGCGCTTGAAGCGTCATAGCTGGTTGCAATCCATAAGTTTGAGAATCCCCCATTGCAGGATCCGGCTCGTATCCATACAAACCAATTCCTGGTCTAACAAGCTCAAAACGAATTTCTGGACGATTAAGCGTTGCAGCAGTATTCGCTAAATGGCGGATTTTAGGAGCAACCGATGCTTCTTTCATTCGTTTTGTAAACTCGTGGAATTGTTGGATTTGACGGTCGGTTGCATCTACAAATTCCGGAACGTCAGGAGAATCTGCTACAGCCAAGTGACTCCATTGACCAATAACCTCAATCACGCCTTCGTTAGAGTATTGTCGCAATTTTTCTAAAGCGGCGCTAAAACCTTCTGGAGTGAAACCGTTTCGTCCAAAACCAGTATCGACTTTTACGTGCACGCGCGCATGTTTACCTAACTTTCGTGCAGCAAAAGCTACAGCATTAAGCGAGTCAATAGAGCCTACTGAAATATCGATATTCTCTGTAATTAGATCTGCAAATCTCGTAGTTGGAGCGCTAGTAAGCCAAGTGAGAATATGACAACGGCTGGAATCAATACCTGCTGCACGCAAACGTAACGCTTCGTACGGTTGAGCTGTTCCAAGCCAAGTAGCGCCTCCAGCTAAAGCTGCGAGCGCACTAGGAATAAGCCCGTGACCATATCCGTCTGCTTTTACGACTCCCATAACTTCCGGCGCATTCTGACCAGGCTGCAAATCTTTACTAACTCGCGCAACCAAAGTGCGCATATTGTCTCGAAGCGCCTTCAAATCGACAATTACCTGCCCAGGGTATACGCTTAACGCGCGAGCATAGTTTGCTTCTAACATTGCCACATTACTTGCACTATTACTTGCCGCATTACTTAAATCTGTACTCATAACTCACCTAACCGATTTAGTATGCTTTTAATGCTACATGCTCTTTTGCATACTCTCTATAAGCTTTTTAAGAACACATACGCATTTCATATGACATGATTAAGCGTTTGCAACCATTGGTATGCAATACGTACTGCACTGTGTGCGCGATCTGGAATAACGACCAACCCACAACGACTAAAACCTGCACGCGTAATTACTTTTTGCATAATCACGTTATCTGGATGTGTGTCAATGCGTACATTATTATAGTTTTCTTGCACCCAATGCAAGCACGCTGTTGCCATTTTTGGTTTTATTCCCGAAGACGCTAAGCGGTGAATTGTTACATAAGGAGAAATATCATCAAGCCACGCACCGTCAATACTGGCATACACTTCATCAACACCTTCGCATAATGCAAATTGCGCTAGAATACGCTCGTTATGCGATTCTGGATCCTCGTCAACAATCAAGTAGAAACGTTTTAAACGAATATCCTCAATAACACTTGAAACAAGTGGAAAACTATTCCCCCACTGATGAGGATTGCCTGTAACACGCATAAATTTGCGAGCATTTTCATAAATATGCTCAATATTTCGCAAGTCACCAAGAGTTGCTTTTCTTAATGTTATATCTTCCATGCCAACCTCTAAAAGAAACCAAATAAAACTACGCAAAATTACGCAAAACTAGCTAATTATTACTTACACAAGTTTGCGCTCAAAAGGATCCGAGCTAATTCCCTTCGCTAGAATATCTTTACACCATTGACTAGCACCAAATAAACTGTGGTCTCTATAGTTGCCGCAAGATTCAATAGTTGTTGCAGGAACATCATCCCAGGTGGCATTAAACGCAATAAACTCAAGAGATTCCTTTAAAGCGCGCGCCACATCTTCTGTGCTGTGTTCGCCCCAAGTTAGCAGATGAAAACCAGTTCTGCAACCAAAAGGCGAGCAATCAATATAGCCATCAATGCGCTCGCGAAGTAACACTGCAATCATATGCTCAATTGTGTGCAAAGCTGCAGTAGGAATCGCTTCCTCATTAGGCTGCGTTAAACGAATATCATAGTTGGAAATAACATCCCCATTAGGACCTTTTTGCGTATTGATATAGCGCACATAAGGTGCTTTTACTTTAGTATGATCTAGTTCAAAACTTTCTGGTCTAGGTCTAGACGCATCCTGTTTATTCATAAGTATTCCCTTCACTTAACTACACAATAAACAACGTACTCTTTAACGTACTGATTACTTCTATAGTAGACGGTAGTTGCCTAATTAGTTGAAAGATTTATTAGTTGAAAGATTTATTTACATGATTGCTGCGTTTACAAGAGCACGAGTGTAGTCATTTTGTGGATTATTGAGCACATCATTTACACTGCCACATTCCACAACTTTTCCTTCATTAAGAACAATAACTCGCGTTGCTAAATGCCGAATCATACCCAAATCATGACTTACAAATATGCATGACATGTTTTTACGCTCAGAGCGAATGGACGCAAAAGCATCTAAAATGCGAGTTCTTTCCGCAACGTCAATTGCACTCATAGGCTCATCGGCAAGCAAAACTCGAGGATTATTGATTAATGCGCGAGCAATACAAACACATTGCGCTTGACCGCCAGAAAGCTCGTTAGGGTGACGTTCCAAAAAATCTTCAGGTTTTAAACCTACTAATTTCAGCATTTCGCAAACACGCTGTTCAATAGTTGCATCGTCTAATTTAAGCGATTTTCGCCATATTCTAAGAGGCTCAGCAACGCTTTTTTGAACTGTCCAGCGTGGGTCTAATGCAGCAAACGGATGCTGAAATACAAGCGACGATTCGCGTCTCATAAGAGTACAAGCATTTTTATTTACTTCTAATAAATTTGCATTATTTACGATTTCACCGCAATAAGTAACGTTGCCTTCGCAAAGAGTTTCAAGCCCCAACATAGCGCGTATAAGAGTTGTTTTGCCGGAACCAGATCCGCCAATAATCGCCAAAGATTCGCCGATATTAAGATTTAAATCTACACCGCTTAACACTTCAGCACGAGTTTTTGCGCGACCTAAAGTAACGTGAATATTTTTTGCATTTATAAGCGAATTTTCTTCACTGTTGCCAATATGGGAATTAAATTCCTTAAAATCAGCGTTTTCAGAATCAACGTTTACAGAACCAGTATTTACAGAACCAGTATTTACAAAATCAGTATTTGCAAAATCAGTATTTGCAGAATCCACTTTTGCAGAATCCAAATTTGCAGAATCCAAATTTTTAGATCCCAAATTTTGCGCTCTAAAAGTCAACTTTTTAGCAGCGCTCACTAATTGCTTAGTCGAAGAAATACGCGGATTATCAAGCAAATTCTTAACATTTTCGCTATCGACCACACGCCCAGAATCGAGCACATAGCAACGATTAGCAGCATGCGAAAGCACAGAAAAATCGTGCGTTACAAAAAGCATTGAAGCGCCCATATCATCTACGAGTGAAGCAAGCATTCGCACAACTTCACTTTGCGTAACCGAGTCAAGCGCAGTAGTAGGCTCATCAGCCAAAATTAAACGCGGAGAAGTAATCAAAGCTGTAGCAATACCAACTCGCTGCTGTTGACCTCCCGAAAGCTCAAATGTGCGTTTAGATGCGAGATTTTTCGACAACCCTACTTTTTCAAGCATAATGCATACTCGATTGTGAATATCGTCGTCATCTAGATTGTAATGTATTCGCAAAGGCAAAGAAATTTGTTTTTCAACGCTTAACATTGGATTAAGTGCTCTATTAGCTTGCTGAAATACTACACCAACGTATTTTCCGCGAATAGAAGCTAAATTTTCATCTTTTGCTTTAACTGTTTGAAGATTGCCAAGAATACAAGAGCCTGAAATTTCAGCATTTGACGGCAATAATCCAGTTATAGCTCGAATTAACATAGATTTGCCAGAGCCAGAAGAACCAACTAAGCCAACACGCTCACCGTCAGAAATCTCAATTGATACGTTGTCAAGAATTAGTTTTCCGCCAAGTTTTAGCGTGAGATTTTGAATATTTAAGCTCATTTTTCCCCTACTTTATTCGCACTTTTTGATGAAGGATCTAAAACTTTACGCAATACGTCACCAAAAAGATTAAGAGCAACAACAACCACAGTCACAATCAAACCTGGCCAGACAACCGATAAAGGATTTACGTGAATTAACGAAACAGAAGTAGCCAATACACGCCCCCAGCTAGGAACTCCAGCAGGAACTCCAATACCCAAGTATGTTAAGCCGCTTTCAGCCAAAATAACAGTTCCTGCAGAAAGAGAAAGCTCAACAAATGCAACAGGAATAATATTTGGTAAAACATGATGAATAAGAACATATTTACGAGAGGAACCTTGCAAAACAGCTGAAGTCACATAATCAGATTGCAACGCAAGCTGCGCACTCGGTCGTACAATACGTGCTAAATTCAAGCCATAACCAGTTCCACAAGCAATAACAATCACAACAACACTAGCCCCAAACGGAACTGCAAGCATAAGCGCAATTAAAACAGTTGGAATAGAAATCAATGCGTCAACAGACATAATGCTTATTGTGCGAACAATTTGTGAACTAGAAATCATAAAACTCAAAACAATAAACCCAACACAAGCAGCAACTAGAACAGTAGAAAAAACGAGAATCAGCTCAATTCTTGAACCTGCCATAAGCCAACTAAGCATATCCGAACCAGTGCCGTCCGTACCAAGCCAATGCGAAAAAGACGGCTTCTGCCATACTTTAAAACCGTTAGTTTCTAAAAGTGAGTACGGAGTCCATAAAAGCGAAAGCAAAGCAACAAAAAACCATATTGCAAACGTTAAACACACAAATTTACCGAAAGTAGCATTCCATACGCGCTTAAATAAAGTAGATTTTACTTTGATACTTTTTTTAGACATATTGCACATAAAAACTCACCTTATTCGCATGTTAGATTCAACAATAGGAAATTAATTCAAACTATCTTTAGATAACCTAGGGTCAAGTAGTCGGTGCGTAATGTCAATTACAAAGCCGATTAGTAAGAACAGCGCAGCAAGCATAAAAAGCTCACCTTGCACTGCAATTAGATCGCGCAAACCAACATCTCGAACCATTCCCGTACCAATACCCGGTAAGGAAAACAGGTTTTCAATAACCATCACGCCCATAACCATATGAGCGAAAGTTAAACCAATAACAGATACGAGTTGAGGAAGAGCAAGCCGCAAACCAACACGCCACACAACTTGTTTGCGAGTCATTCCGCAAGCCATAGCTTGAGAAGCTACTTCACTTTTAACAATATTTTCAACAGTTGCAGCAGTGTAACGCATAAAACTAGAGCCAACAATAAGTCCTACCGTAAGAGCCGGAATAAGAAGAGACGCAAAAGCTTCAGGAAATTCGCTCCAGCCATCTGTAGGGAAACCTTGAGTTGGCAACAAACTGAACACACCAATACCGCGTCCTAATAGCAAAATAAGTAGCATGCAACCCCATAATGCTGGAACAGAGCCTGCTGTAATAGCCAAAAAGCGCATAATTGCCTGTGAAAGTTTGCCTTCATGAGTAATTTGCAAACATCCAAGTGAAATACCAATTACTAAAGCAATAAACAGACCCAAAAGAATCAGCGGAAAAGTAATAGAAGCACGCATCGCAATAGTTGAACTTACAGAACGACCAGTCAACATAGACACGCCAAAGTCACCGCGGAAAACACCACAAATCCAGTCAACATACTGCGTAAAAAGTGGTTTATTAATACCAAGTTCTGCTCTAAGCTCCTCTACTTTTCCGCGAGGAGCGTTTAAGCCGGCCATAACTTGCGCAACATCGCCCGGAAGTACACGTAACGATATGAAAATAACTACAGAAATGCCAAGTAAAGCAAGAATAAACAGCAATACTCTGTAGCAAATCATACGAAACATAAAATGCCTCCTTTCTTATGGACTTCTAGTCGAAACACACCACAAATACACAAATTCGGACACTAGTGCAGTTTGCGAGCTGCGCGCGCTTTGACCGAGCTTGAAATCAACAGGATTTCAAGCTCCTTCAAAGCGTGATTTGGCTCAATTGTGAAGCACGGTGTGCTTCACATGCCAAATCATCCGAACGGCTATGCCGTGAGGAATATGCGCGAAGGCAGGTCGTCGCGCTGCGCGAATGTCTCTGATTGGTGGTTTTCGGACACGCGCGCAGTTTCATTTCTGCATTAGAAACTAGGTGGCGACTAGCAAATAAAAATCATTTGAGTCGCAGGTTGTATAGCGGCAAAATCTCTTGATTCATGTCAAAAGGCATTCCTTCAAGATTCTTCACCTTCGCAGTTACAACGCGATAGTTAAACAGCCAATCAGCAGGAGCTTCCTCGCTAATAATTCGCGCAGCTTTAGCAAGCAATTTATTTGACTCTTTAGGATCCGCACAAAGCATAGCTTTAGCATACAAATCCTGGACTTGCTTATTGTCGTATCCGTAGTAATACGTAGGATCTGCCCACTGCCCAAAATCATGACTCTCATTGTGATCAACCATCGACAAATCATACTGCTTATTCTTATAAACGTCCTGAAGCCAAGTAGTAAACTCAACAATATTAACTTTCAAATTGATTCCAATAGGCTTCAATTGCGAGCGCAGCTGATCTCCAATTTGCGTGCCGTAAATATTCGGATAAGTAAGCGTCAAATCCATAGGATGTGATTCGTCAAATCCAACTTCCTTCATTAACGCCTTAGCGCGATTCAAATCATGCGGATACAGCTTAGTTAAATCCTCATAACCAGGGTCAAGAGAAGGAATTGGACCGCCAAGAGCTAAATCCGTACCGCCACGAGATGCAATAATTTGCTTGTGATCAATCGCGTAACGAATAGCTTTGCGCACGCGCTTGTCTTTAGTACGTTCGCCTTTCATATTCATAGCTAAAACAAATTTATCTGTGCCATTACCTGCACTGACATCGTAACGCTTGGAATCATCTTTAAAAGGCTTAGCAAGTTGACCAGAAATAGGAGCTAATGCTTGCACAGAACCGGAAGAAAGTGCGTCAACTGCTGCGTTATCGTCAACAAAGTAGCGAACTACTATCTTATTAGTTTGCGCACGATGAATGCCTTTATAACGCGGATTTGCTTTTAAAACAACGCGATCATTTGGCACAAATTTGTCAATTAAATACGGTCCAGAACCGACTGCTTGAGTTTTTGCATCATACTTTGCGTTTTTATCAAAAACTAAACCTGAACGACTGCAAAGTGCCCACAAAAGCTTAGCATTTGGCTCTTTAAGCGTAATCTCAAATGTGTAATCATCTTTTGCTTTAGCAGACTCAACTTTTCCAACCATGTTAGAGCCGCGATATTTTTTAGCAATAAGCTCGTTAAACGACCATTCCGCATCATGCGCAGTAAGTTTATTGCCATTAGAAAATACAGCACCCTTACGCATGTGGAATGTGTAACGCAAACCATCTTTACTTATTTCCCAGCTTTGAGCTAACGAAGGAACTACCTGATTAGTAGCATTGCGAGCAACTAAGCCTTCATACACATTACCAATAAGCAACTGGTCAAGCGATGAACCTGATTGGTTACGGATATCAAGATTCGTAGGAGCTAGCTTTAGACCTATAGATACAGTTTTGTTCGAAATTTCCGACACTGAATTTGATTTATTTGGTTTATTAGATGTAGTAAGCGTTGCAAAAATTGCACTAAACACTACTATAAAAACAATAGCTAAGCTAAATAGCCACATCTTGCCCATTTTGTGCTTTGAGCCAGAAGAAGCATATTTTTCAGCTTCATTCAACGAAGAGTCAGTGCTCGCAGCGAAAGAAGTGCTTTTGTTAGCTTCATTGTTAGTTTTACCGGAGAATTTTTCAGTCGCGCCGTTTTCTTCGTGCACGCTTTCCTCAGGTTTGCTGTTAGCCATACCATAAACCTTTCTTAATGGCATATAAACATTATTTATTTGTTATTATTTATTTTTTATTTATTCTTTATTTTTATTCTTTATTTATTTTTGTCTTATAGCTCGCCGCTTTATTGGAAATGCACATTTGCAAACATAACTATTTGCATACCACATAAACCCAAATACAAGTCGACGGCATTACTAATCGTAGTCGATTGACAAGCCAGGCTCACCTATGGCGCGTCCAAAAAATCAAATCATATTTTGTATATTTTTGTAATATTTTTATACCAATACATATGAGATATATCCTACGAATGTGGTTAAATTCCAACAGAACGTAAACTTGCAAACGTACGCAATAATCGGCATAAGATTAAAGCGTAGAAGCGCGCAAATTCACGAAATATTAAGATGCATACACGTATCTAATATGTTAAAAGCTCATATGTTAAAGCTAAAGCGAGGAATGATGGCTGAGAACTTGAATACTACGGTAACTGTGAACGAATCCTCGGATCCGCAAAACAAAAGCGGCGAAGACCGTACAGCATTGAACCGTCAACTGGCACAAATGCTTAAAGGCGGCGTGATTATGGATGTCACCACCCCAGAGCAGGCGCGAATTGCTGAGGATTCTGGCGCGTGCGCAGTTATGGCTTTGGAGCGTATTCCTGCTGATATTCGCGCAGCCGGCGGCGTTTCTCGTATGAGCGACCCAGCAATGATTCACGGCATTCAAGAGGCTGTGTCTATTCCTGTTATGGCAAAATGCCGTATCGGTCACTTTGTTGAAGCGCAAGTGCTTGAGGCTATTGAAATCGATTACATCGACGAAAGCGAAGTGCTCTCCCCAGCCGACGACGTGTACCACATCAATAAGCGCGATTTTGCTGTGCCTTTTGTTTGCGGCGCTAAGGATTTGGGCGAAGCTTTGCGCAGAATCAACGAAGGTGCTTCCATGATTCGCACTAAGGGCGAGCCAGGAACTGGTGACGTGATTCAGGCTGTGCGTCACATGCGCATGATGAATTCCGCAATTCGTAAGCTTACAAGCATGCGCGAGGATGAGCTTTTTGAAGAAGCTAAGAATTTGCGCGTGCCTTTCGAACTCGTAAAGTACGTTGCACAAAACGGCAAGCTTCCTGTTGTTAACTTCGCAGCCGGCGGTGTTGCTACCCCAGCTGACGCTGCTCTAATGATGCAGCTTGGCGCTGAAGGCGTGTTCGTTGGCTCCGGCATCTTTAAGTCTGGAGACCCAGCAAAGCGCGCTGCAGCAATCGTTAAAGCTGTAACTAATTACAAGGATGCCAAGATGATTGCTAAGCTTTCCGAAAACTTGGGCGAAGCCATGGTTGGTATTAATGAGCAGGAAATCAAGCTTTTGATGGCTGAGCGAGGCGAGTAATTTTGTCAAACTCACCTACCAATACTGATAACTCCGCTCATACTGTAGCAGTTTTAGCTGTTCAAGGTGCTTTTCTTGAACATCGCTTAATGCTTGAAAAATTAGGCGCGCGCGTTATTGAGCTTCGTCAAGCGCGCGACTTGGAGCAGTCTTTTGACCGCTTAGTACTTCCTGGCGGCGAAAGCACTGTGCAAGCTAAGCTTCTTCGTGAGCAAAATATGCTCGAGCCTTTGCGCGAGCGGATAGCAGGCGGAATGCCTGTTCTTGGCACTTGCGCAGGTTTGATTTTGCTTGCGAAGAACGTGGAAGGTGACGAAGTAAACGGTTTTGGCACTTTAGACGTAACAGTTAAACGCAATGCTTACGGACGTCAGCTCGGAAGCTTCCATTGCGAGGCTGAGTTTGGCGAGATAGGCAATGTGCCGATGACGTTTATTCGCGCTCCTTACATTGCAGAAGTAGGCTCTAATGCCAAAGCTCTTGCAACTGTAGACGGTCATGTTGTCGCAGCGTGCCAAGGAAACCAAATCGGCACATCCTTCCACCCGGAGCTTGACGACGATACGCGAATCCACCAGCTTTTCCTGGATTTGTAATCGAATTTGCAATCTTTCGTAAATACAAAAAGCCTTGCAAGGTAGGTCTGCCTTCGTCAATCGAGACGAAGACAGACCTCCCTCACATTTGGAGCACAACACAACCCAAACCCCTCCAAACACGAGCAAAATTACCCACGTTTGGAGCACAAAACAACAAATAAACGATATTTACTATTAGTGCAAGTTTCGCTGATAAATCGAAGCCATACCTTTGAAAATAAGATCCGGATCGTAATAGTCAATCGATTGCACGTCATTTTCAAAAAGCCTACCCAAGCCACCAGTAGCAACTACCTTAAATGGCTCGTCTATTTCAGCTTTAAACTGTGCAATTGTGCGCTCAATTCCACCCAAGAAGCTGTAATATAATCCAGCTTGCATTGCGAGTTTAGTAGATTTTGCAAGAACAGACTGCGGTCTAGCTATTTCCACTTCCGGAAGCTGAGCCGTGTTATCCCAAAGTGCAGCAGCGGCAGTACGAATTCCTGTGCAAATAAGTCCGCAAGTAATCGCACCACTTTTATCTACATAGTTGTAAGTTGTTGCTGTACCAAAATCAATAACTAATACGGATCCTCCATACTCACTAAACGCGCCAACGCAATCAGCTAAACAATCCGCTCCAAGAGTTCTTGGTTCATCAATGCGAATATTCATGCCGGTTTTAACACCAGGACCTACAATCATAGGATCGATATGAAGAAATTTGATAATACCAGCACGGAATGAATGCATAACTTTCGGCACAACAGAAGCAACGATAACATCTTCAACATCGCTTATTTTAAATCCGCTTAAATGCAAAAATTGCGCAATCATAATGCCATACTCGTCTGAAGTATGATTAGACTTTGTTGTCATACGATAAGTGCCAACAATTCGGTTATTTTCCAAAAAACCCAGCACAATATTCGTATTACCAATGTCTACTGCTAATAACATGTGTGCCTACTTTCTATATTGGCATTTAGCGGATTTAAGTTAATCTGCAATCACGTGCGCACGTATTGTATGTGTATTTATACTATCCTATTGTATTTATACTACTTTTGCTAATAATCTTACTTTTACGCAAAATTAAGCTGCTTTTACGAAATCACTTAATTTTAATAAGTTACGTTTAATAAGTTACGAAATTATCTAACTACAAATCCTTGATTGTAACCATATTCTTGAAGATCTTTTTCCCACAATAAAAGACCATCTTTTAAAGCAATGCGTTTACCAGGATCATCTGGAAGCCACAATTTACTTCCATCATCTCGAGTAACACCAGCATCAATCATAGCTTGCACGTTTAATCTAGCTAAAGATTTAATACTCCAGTCATATGCTTGACCCATAGTTGCTCTAAAATCACTTCGCGAATAAACTTCAAAAGGCAAATACCTGTATCCCGTATCCACACGATTAGCGGCATCTGCGAATACACGATTAAACTTCTGTCCGCCAAAATAAGGTATATCAATGCCTCGTGAATCGCGAATAGTAGTTCTATCTAAAAATGACTTATCTCTAAGCGTAACAACATCTGCAGGAAACGCTCCACCATTGACACGAGTACGAATTCCATGCATATCGTGACATACAAAATTCACAAATCGCATTGCTGCTTCAGGCTTACGGCTCGATTTAAGCACAGATAACGAAGAGCCACCCATTTCTGCATTACGCTTTTCGCCGTGCATAGTTGGCACATTCGTAACTTTCCACAATCCTGCAGTTCCAGGCACATTTTCCAAAAGCAAAGACGGCATCCAAGCTCCTGAGAAAACAGAAGCAATCTTACCAGCTCCAACACCGTTCTTCCAGCGTTGACTCCAAGTTGTAGTTCTAATGTCAATCAAGCCTTCATCAATCATTGATTGCCAGAACTTTGTAAACTCTTCAGTACCCTTATCTTTACTCAATCTAACAGTAACTGTTTTCCCATCATGAGAAGTCATAAACGGGTGTCCGCCTGCAAGCCAAATCATAGCGTTATAAAAACTCGCGTCACCTGAGTCTGACGCAATATACACACCGATATCTTTAAGCTTACGAGCAGCCTGACGGTAATCTTCCCAAGTATGTATTTTTGTGGCATCTACACCAGCCTGCTTAAACACGTCATCATTATAAAACCAAGCCATTGGGCCAGAATCCATTGGCAAACCGTAAATGCGTCCACCAAGTTGCACAGAAGACCATGTTCCAGGAGTATAGAAAGTGCGAGTATTTTTCACACGATCAGTAATATCTAAAAGCTGTCCGCTTACAGCATATTGCGGAAGAGCAAAATATTCTAATTGAACAATATCCGGCATACCGTAGCCATCTTGAATAGCGCTATTAAGATTGCTATATCCGCTAGTATCTTTTACAGTTACGTGAACATCCGGATTATGTAGTTCAAATTCTTCAGCAAGTCGCTTCATGCTTGGTTCCCAAGACCAAACACTAATTTGAGTTCTAGAATCTTTAGTTCCGCATCCGCAAGAAAACAGCAAAGAAAAAACACAAAGTAGCGACAGAAGCAAACGCGAAAAATGATTGCGCTGTTGCAAAATTCTTGCAAATGCAGACATAAGATTTGCCATCCGTTACTTTGTGTTACTCAACGTTGTTATGCGCTTACTCAACAGTTACAGACTTTGCAAGATTACGAGGCTTATCAACATCATAACCTTTTAACTTTGCCATATCCATTGCAAATAATTGCAATGCAACTACATCTACAAGAGGACTTAGCAAAGTCGCGCATGTAGGACGCCAGAACACAATATCTGCATAGCGAGAAGCATCTGGATCACCCTCTTCTGCAACAGCTATAGTGAAAGCTCCGCGCGCTTTAACTTCTTCAATTCCAGAAATAACTTTCGCATGAAGCACATCACGACCGCGAGAAGATGGCACAATAACAACTACCGGCTCACCTTCATCTACAAGCGCAATAGGACCATGCTTAAGCTCACCTGCAGCAAAACCTTCAGTAAACGTATACGCAATTTCCTTAAGCTTCAACGCACCTTCTAGCGCAACAGGATAGCCAACATGTCGACCTAAGAAAAGGAAAGATTTAGCTTCTAGAGTATGCTCAGCTGCTTTCATAATTGATTCAGATTGCGTATCAAGTACGTGCTGAATTTTATCCGGCATCTCTTTTAATTGCGCAACTATTTGCTGAATTTCGTCACGATACATAGTGCCTTTTACTTGCGCCAAAAACAGGCCAAGCATATAGGCTGCAACTATTTGCGCAACAAAAGCTTTAGTAGACGCAACTGCTATTTCGGGACCTGCATGCGTGTAAAGAACTGCATCAGATTCGCGCGGAATGCTAGAACCTTGCGTATTGCAAATCGCGAGAACTCGACTACCTTGCTCGCGAGCATGACGCAAAGCCATAAGCGTGTCCATTGTTTCACCAGATTGCGAAATAGCAACAACTAATGTGCGATGAGTCAAAATAGGATCGCGATATCTAAACTCATGAGCTAATTCAACTTCTACAGGAACACGAACCCAATGCTCAATAGCATATTTTGCAACCAATCCGGCATAACTTGCAGTTCCGCAAGCAACAACAATAATTTTATCTATTGAACGCAAAACATCTTGACTAATATGCACTTCATCTAGCACAATATTTCCTTGCGCGTCAAAGCGGCCGCGCAAAGTGTCAGCAACAGCATGTGGATCCTCATGAATTTCCTTATCCATAAAGGAATCCCAACCGCCTTTTTCTACTGCAGAAGCATCCCAATCAACCGTAAAACAAGTAGGATTTTCAACAATATTATTGTCAAAATCAGTTAGAAGCAAAGATGCTTTTCCACTGCCATCTACATCTCCAATGCACACAGCTTGATCTTGACCAACTTCCAAGACTCGATCCGTATAAGCAACAAAAGCTGCAACGTCAGAGCCAAGGAAATACTCACCGTCTCCAAGACCTACAACCAAAGGCGAATCGTGACGAACAGCAGCCACAATACCTGGCTGACGAACGTCAACAGCAAGTAATGTGAAAGCTCCTTTTAACATTTTTGCAGTACGACGAAGAGCTGTGAATAAATCCGGCTTACCAGTTTCGTCTACAATATCATTCGCAATTTTGCCAAGTAATTTTGCAGCAACTTCAGTATCTGTTTGAGAAGAAAATTCGTATCCTTCTTCGTGGAGCTGCTCTTTTAATACAACAGCATTTTCAATAATGCCGTTATGAATAAGCGCAATTTTGCCATCTGCACTAGTATGAGGATGCGCATTAGTGTCACAAGGAGCACCATTAGTAGCCCAACGAGTATGACCAATAGCTGCACTCGCTTCAGGCATAGGATTTGCATCAATATCGTTGCGCAGAACAGATAAACGACCAGCTTTCTTTCGCACAGTCGCACATTTCATCCCAGGAGCAACTAAAGCTACACCCGAAGAGTCATATCCGCGATATTCTAGACGCTCTAACCCACCTAAACAAACTTCTAAAGGTTTTGCACAAACTTTTCCAAAACCTGCGTATCCTACAATGCCACACATAATCTTCTATTGTACGTTATGCGAGCGAGCGCACGCCAGAGAAGCACACAAAAACTACGCAAAACTACATAAATAAGATACGTTTCTTACGTAAATTACAATACGTGATTTAGGAAATCTTTAAAACGATCAGTTTGCGGATTAGTAATAATATCTGCACTACCCTGCTCAACTATTACACCGCCATCCATAAACACAACCTGATCTGCAACCTCACGCGCAAAACCAATTTCGTGAGTTACTACAATCATAGTCATGCCATCTTTAGCAAGATTTCGCATAACGGTTAACACTTCACCTACAAGCTCTGGATCTAGTGCAGATGTTGGCTCGTCAAATAGCATAATTTCCGGTTTCATAGCAAGAGCGCGAGCAATTGCAACGCGCTGCTGCTGACCGCCTGAAAGCTCTGCAGGATAATGGTTCATACGCTCATCCATGCCGACTCGCTTTAGCTCTTCAATAGCTAAATCGCGCGCTTCTTGAGCTTTCATATGCATAACATGAACAGGAGCTTCCATAACGTTTTCTAAAGCCGTCATATGAGGGAATAAATTAAAACGCTGGAATACCATGCCAAGCTTTGCACGCTGTTGAGCAATTTCTTTGTCGTTAAGAGCCTGCAGGCACTTCTCACCTTTATACGTTACTTGCTTTACGCCGATGCGCTCGCCATAAATACTTATACTTCCTGCAGTCAAAGTTTCTAGTTGATTAATTAAACGCAATAACGTCGATTTTCCAGAACCGGACGGACCCAAAATAACTGTTACGCTACCTGGGTTCACTGTCATGTTAATACCGTTAAGTACATGCAATTGACCGAAAGATTTTTGCACATCGTTAATAGCAACCGCAGGAAGATTAGATTTTGCTTCTACCATTTATTCACATCCAATTTGTTTGTTTCATGCAAAATTTAAAGTTTACAAAGAAAAATATTTAAAATTTAAGCTATTATGCACTTATTTAAGCATTAAATCCGAGCATAGCAGCATCATTTCGTCCTTTAACATTTTTCCGCTTAGCATCTAATGATTGATCGCCGCGCTGATCAGAATCAGTATTAAGTCGAGCATGTTTTACAATATCTCTTGCTTCAAAGCCTTTAGCAAAATGCTTCTCGAGCATGTATTGCAAAACCATCAAAATGGAAGTGATAATCAAATACCAAATACTCGCAACAAGAAGAAGCGGAATTGGTTTATAGATACGGTTAGCAATAGCGTTTGTAGCAAATTGCAATTCAAGAGTAAACGGAACTGCAAGAACTAACGAAGTCGTTTTCAGCATACCAATTGTTTCGTTACCAAGTGGAGGAACAATAATACGCATTGCTTGAGGAAGAATTATACGCCTCATAGTTAAAGCTCTACCCATTCCAAGAGCCTTAGCAGCTTCAACTTGTCCGCTATCTACGGCTTCCAATCCTGCGCGAACAATTTCCGACAAATAAGCGGATTCATTCAAAGACAAACCAACTACAGCAGCAGTAAGAGAAGTCATAATTACATTAGAATCGATAGACCAAAATTCTACAGAAGTAAAAGGAATACCAATACTAATTTTCGGCACAAGAACTGCAAACATGCCCCAAAATACAAGCTGAGTATAAACAGGAGTACCACGGAAAAACCAAATAAAGAACCAACTTACGCCACGAAGCACAGGATTAATTGACTTACGCATCATCGCTAAGCCTACAGCAAGTACGATTGAAATTACCATAGCAATTAGCGTAAGAAGCAACGTCCAGCCAATACCAGAAAGCACGTTATCGCTTATTAGATATATTCCAACTACTTCCCATTCAAAACGAGGGTTGGTAATAATACTGTAAAGAAGCGAACATGCTATTACAGCTACAATTACTCCAGCAACAATAGGTCCCGGCTTTTTTACTGGCAAAATACGTTCAGAGTTAGCTACTCCGGACTTGCTCTTAGAAGAGTTACCAATTAAAGAATTCAAAATATGCTCCAATAAGTCGTTTATACAAAACAGCAAAGTAACGAAACAATCTGAGCCGAGAATTAAATCACGACTCAGATTAACGATATCATTTTAAATAATTATTTGATTATTTGATAGCTAAAGTTTTATCGCTAAAGTTTTATAGTTTTGGATTAACTACAGACTTTTCAATAGCAACATCTTCAACGCCCCACTTCTTCAAGATATCCTTGTAGACGCCGGACTTCATAAGCTTATCAATGCCAGCTTTTACAGCCTTCAGCATCGCTGTATCACCCTTTTTAACAGCCGCTCCCATTGGCTCAGAATCCTTGCTGTTTTCCAAAATTTCAAGCTTTCCAGGATTCTTAATTGAAGCGTAACCTGCAACAGGAGTATCTGCATACATAACGTCAGCGCGACCGGAAATAAGTGCGGTAGTTGCGTCAGTTTGCTCCTTGAAGCTCATGATTTCAAGAGGCTTATCTCCTTTAGCTGCGCACTCTTTCTTTGCTTCTTCCATAATAGGTTCGCCAACAGTACCAGTTTCCAAAGTTACTTTCTTTCCGCAAAGGTTCTTTGGATCTACTTTAGTAGGATTTCCCTTGCGCACTTCAAAAGACAAACCTGCGTTTGCGTAAGTAATAAAGTCTACAGACTTCATACGTTCAGCATTTACTGTAAAACCAGAAATACCGACATTATATTTGCTTCCTATTGCTGGAATAATTGAGTCGAACTGAGCATGCATAATTTTTGCTTTTAAGCCCATGACTTTTGCAAGAGCCTTCGAAAAATCAATTTCGTAACCTACAGGAGTTTTACCGTCTGCAGCAAAGAATTCTGCAGGAGCATAACTTACGTTTACACCAACAGTTAGCTCTCCTGTTTTCGCAACTTCTGCTGGAACTAATGCTGCAACAGCATCATCTTTTTGCACATGACTTACATCATAGCTACGAGCAACATCAGGGTCTGCTTTTTTAGAATCAGCAGGTCCACATGCAGCAATACTGCCAATCATTACTAAAGATGCAACAATAGCAACAGGTTTCATAGATTTAAACATGGTTCTTCTCCTCATTTATTTACTAAGAATTTATAATTTGCATTGATGTGTATAACTATACACGATAACACTACAAATTCAACAGCCTTTTATGCGATTATTGAATATACGAAGATACTCATACAGTGCATCTGCGCAATAATTATGCTTTTTATAAACAAAAACTGTATATTATTCGCAATAATGTATAATATGTGCGTGTCGCGTTGAGATGATTATTGAACGCGCAACTTACTTGCGACCAAAACTACTCACAGCTGAGCAGTTTCGGCCGGAATCTAGCTGGAAAACGACATAAACTACTCACAGCTGAGCAGTTTCGGCCGGAATCTAGCTGGAAAACGACATAAACTACTCACAGCTGAGCAGTTTCAGTCGAAATCTAGCTGGAAAACGACATAAACTACTCACAGCTGAGCAGTTTCGGCCGGAATCTAGCTGGAAAACGACATAAACTACTCACGAGAACGCAAATTACGGTAACGCATTTCACGCAAAGCTTCTCGCTTATCTTGCTCCTCACGCAAAGCCTGACGCTTATCAAATTCCTTTTTACCGCGTGCTAAAGCAATTTCTACCTTTACGTAACTTCCCTTAAAATACAAACGCAAAGGCACAACAGTGTAGCCTTTCTCTTCGGTTTGCCTAGAAAGCTTAGCAATCTCAGCAGCATGAAGCAGAAGCTTACGCTTGCGCTTAGGAGCATGATTATTCCACGTACCGTTTAAATATTCAGGAATATTTGTTCCCTCAAGCCACATTTCACCGCGACGATCAATATTCACAAATGATTCAGCTAAAGAAGCACGCCCTTCGCGAAGTGACTTAACTTCAGTACCAGTAAGAGCAAGACCTGCTTCATAACAATCTTCAATCACATAATCATGATGCGCTTTACGGTTTTGTGCCACAGTAACAGTGCCATCTTGCGCAGGCTTATTTGCCATAATTCCCCTCCAGTACACATCACGCACAAAAGAAACTTGCCATAAGATACTACTATCTTATGGCAAGAACAATAAGTCGTAAACTTACAACGCATTCAATTTCAACAAATTGAAAACTATGAAGTGCTTATATTTAATAATGCACGTACTCGTAATCGCCTGGATTATAAATAGTTTCATAAGCAGGGAATGTTGCAAAACCAGTTCCACCTTCAGAAATAAGAACTGATCCGTCAGCATTTACACGTTCCACAACCGCAACATGTCCATATTGCCAATCAGCATTCCAGTTGCCAACGCGTTGACCGCGAGCAAACACCATAACAGCACCAACATGTGGAGTTCTATTAACTAAATATCCAAGCCTACGGCCAGTATTCGCCCACTCGGCACCGTTACCCATGTAGGAACCAACAGGCAGACCAAGTTGCGAACGACGCAAATAAGCCCATAACGTGCATTGACGAGCAGGATAAGCAGAACCGCCAACAGTGTTTCCAGTATCATGCCCGTAGCAGGACTTAGAACCCTCTGCACAATTTCCAGGAACAGTATAATTCATACCATTAGCAGCACCATTAGAAAGTTGCATTGGAGGAAGGTAAATATTCCTTCCAGAGCTTCCATTTAATTGCTGACGATTACCGGCATTCGGATCAGCTTTAGCAAATGACTTATTAGCAAGAGCACGCGCTTGAGCATCAATAGCAGATTTCATTGCTATAATTTCTGCAGCTTCACGAGCAGACTGAGAAGTCAAACTACTCTTTTGACTTTCTAGCTGCTTGCGAATCTCTTCACCATGATCTCGCAAACTTTGCAAAGACTTTTTACGATCATTGGCAGCTTTCGCAGCAATTTGAGCACTTTGCGCTTGAGCGTCCGCCTGCTGCTTTAACTTGGCGATTTCTGCTTCAATAGCAGCCAAACGCTGACGACGATTCATAGAAGTATTCAACTTAATAGCAGCATCATTCGCAGCATTTGCTTCACTTCTAGCAACAGCAGCTTCGGATTGCAACTTTCCAACAAACTGTTCTGTAGTAGTTGATTTAGTCACAATATTCATAACATTAGATGCTTGAGAACCATGGAAACTCTTACGAGCAAGCTGCGCTACAGCAGCCTTAGCATCATCAAAATCTTCACCAGTTTTTTTAATTTTCTCTTCCAAATCACGCTTATCTTTTTGCGCAGATTCTAGACGCTGCTGCGTTGATTCTACAAGACTGCGCGCCTGAGAAGCTTGCTCTTCTGCTTGTTGAGCAGCTCGTATTTGATTTGGAATTTTATGCTCATTTAAATCATTTAATTCAATGATTTTATTTGCAAGTTGTTTATTTACACCAGTAAGTTGGCGCTTCAGGTTCTCGTTTCGTTGTATTTTGCGCCTATATTCCTTCATATTGACAGCACTTGCAGTAGACGCATTAAATAATGTACCAGCAACACCAGCAAACATCATTGAAATAGCAACTATTAAACTCACTACAGTATTAGTGCGTCGAATTACATACATGCTATGTCGATCTTCGCTCATATCACTTCCCTTTCAACATCACTATTGCGAATTATACCGTAATACAAGGAATCATGCGAGTTTCTACTTAAAATCTTTTAAAATATTACTTTCACAATGCTGATACGAAAATAACACAAATAATTACGCATCTATTATTTTGCATCTTAAGCTTTTAAGTATCTCCTCAAAGCAATAGCAGAAGCAACTATAGATAGCACTACTGCACCAGCTACAAGTACTGGAACGCATAGCCACACAGTTGTTTGAGTAACAAATGGCATCCAACGCACATTCTGCGCAAGCCAATCAGTTACAAAAACTTTAACTACTAAACTTAGCGCAGCACCAGCAAGTAAAGAACCTACAAACGATGCAAACGCTCCTTCAAGAATAAACGGCATGCGAATAGTCCAGTTAGAGGCACCAACTAAGCGCATAATTTCAGTTTCTTGACGTCGGCTAGCAGCAGACATTCGAATCGTAGTGCCAGTAAGCATAATAGCTACAACAACCATAACTGCTGCAAGCACAATTGTCACAACAGTAGCGCGATTAAGCACACTGAAAACAGGATCAAAAATCTGACGCTGATCAACAACTTCTTCAACACCGTCTCGTCCAGAAAGAACTTCTGAAACAACCTGATATTTCATAGGATTAGTAAGCTTCAATCGCAGCGAATCTTGCATATCTGCCGCAGTTAAAGTACGTCCTTGATACATTCCGTTAGGATATTGCTTTAAGAATGTGTTCTTATAAAATTCATTGCGGCTAACATAAGTAATATTTGAAACATCATCACCTAATTCTTGGTGAATAATATGCTCCAATTTTACAATTTCGGCATTAGTAGGAGCTTTTCCAGAAGCACAAGAAGGAGATTGGCTAGTTCCATCCGGGCACAGCCAAGCAACCACCTCTACTTTGTCATACCAGTCACCTTTTGCCTTGGTAATTTGCGCTTGCATAAGCACTGAAACACCAATAAAAAGGAAAGAAATGAACGTTACAAGCATAACCGAAAGAATCATCGAAACATTACGACGCAAACTAATGCATGTTTCGGAAAAAATAAATCTTAAACGCATTACTCTGCTCCTTCAGTTTTATTAGTGTCATTATTGCTATCGTCAACACTAATGTTCTTATTATTAGTATTTGCAGCCGCAACAGGTGGCTTAGGCGGAGCTGGAGGCATAGGAGGAAGTTGAGATTTACGCTCAAATCGCTCAGATTCAGCATCGGATTGTGACTTACTTTCTGCTTCGGATTGCGACTCATCACTGGTTTCAGATTGTGATTCTTCGCTCACTTCAGAGTCTTCAGCAGTTTCGCGAGTTTCGTGAGATTCGTGAGTTTCGTGAGTTTCGTGAGATTCATTAGTTTCTGCAGTTTCATTATTATCAGTAGTCTCAGTAGTCTCAGTAGTATTAGCAGTTTCTGCAGTTTCAGAATTTCCGGCAGCTTCAGAGGATTCTTTATTATCTTCCGAAATCTCAACTTCTAAATCATCTTCTTCAACATCTTCATTATCGTTTGAAGAAATCAATCCGCGTCCCCAAGTCATTGTTGTTTCCAAAGACTGGAACACTTCGCCGTAACGACCGGTTCTGCCAGAATGAACAGACTGAGCAAGGCGCGCAATTCCTTCATTTTCTGAAGTATCACTCTTCAACGATTGCGTTACCATGTCAACAACTTCACGCGCTTGAGCCGCACGTTGAGCTTTTTTAGAAAGCCTCTTATGGCGTTCGGTATGCTCAGATTGAGCAATTGATTTTTGAGCATCGCGATCTGATTGATCTTGAGAATTTTCAACAGTTTGTTGCGCTTTAGAATTATGCTCAACTTCACTATCCGGGAAATACAATGCAGAATCATACGATCCTTCACGCTCATCACGCACAATTTTTCCAGCATGAAGTTCCACAACTCGCTTACGCATTGAGTTCACAATTTCCTCATTATGCGTAGCCATAACAATCGTTGTGCCAGTTCGGTTAATAGCATCCAAAACTTCCATAATTCCAAGAGAAGTAGTCGGATCCAAATTACCAGTAGGCTCATCTGCAAGAATAATTTGAGGGTGATTTACGTATGCGCGAGCAATTGCAACTCGCTGCGCCTCACCACCAGAAAGCTCGTGTGGGTAATTATTTTCTTTACCAGTCAAACCAACAGTTTCAAGAACACGAGGAACAAGCGAGCGAATCGTAGAACGACTCGTACCAATCACTTCCAAAGCAAAAGCAACATTTTGATAAACTGTTTTATTATTAAGCAGCTTATAATCCTGGAAAATAAAGCCAAGAGATCTACGATACTGCGGCACTTGTCGGTTAGAAAGTCTGCGCAAATCGTTACCAGCTACGTGAATTTCCCCACCATTTGCTTCTTCTTCGCGAAGCAACAAACTAAGCAATGTAGTTTTGCCAGAGCCGGAAGCGCCAACAAGAAACACAAAATCTCCGCGATCTACATGCAAAGACACATCGTCTAATGCAGGACGTGTACCTCGAGGATATATTTTTGACACATGATCTAATGAAATCAGCGACATTGTTTCAATTCCTTCCGAAGATTATGTGTAATTGTTGGTTTTTAGTTTTAGATTTATCTTTATCTTTAGTTTTATTTAAGATTCTGCTTCAGCTTCTTTTTGAGCTGCAACTCGCTGCTCGTGACGCCAACGAATGCCAGCTTCAATAAAACCGTCAATATCGCCGTCAAAAACAGCTTGAGTTTGAGAAGTCTCGTAACCAGTGCGCAAATCCTTCACCATCTGATAAGGGTGAAGAACGTAAGAGCGCATTTGATCTCCCCAACTTGCCTTAATATCTCCAGCAAGTTCCTTCTTTTTTGCAGCTTCCTCAGCATGCTTAAGAACAAGCAAACGCGATTGCAAAACTGCCATTGCAGCAGCGCGGTTCTGAATCTGGCTTCGTTCATCTTGCATAGAAACAACCAAGCCGGTTGGCAAATGCGTAATACGAACAGCAGAATACGTAGTGTTTACGCCCTGACCTCCAGGTCCTGAAGCTTGGAAAGTATCCACGCGAATATCTGAATCTGGAATATCAATGTGATCCGTAGCTTCAACAAGAGGAATTACTTCAACAGCACTAAAGCCAGTTTGGCGACGGCCTTGATTGTCGAATGGCGAAATACGAACCATTCTGTGAGTGCCGCCTTCTACAGAAAGACGACCATACGCATAAGGGGCATCAACTTGGAAAGTAGCAGATTTAATACCAGCTTCTTCTGCATAAGACGTATCCATCATCTTAGTTTTATAGCCATTTCGCTCAGCCCAACGCAAGTACATACGAAGCAACATTTGAGCAAAATCAGCAGCATCAACGCCACCCGCACCAGAGCGAATCGTAACAACTGCAGAACGAGCGTCATACTCGCCGTCAAGAAGAGTCTGAACTTCCATATCGTCCAACTCGTGAGCAATATTTCCAAGCTCTTCTTGAGCCTCATTCATTGAATCAGCATCGCCTTCTTCTTCACCAAGCTCAATTAAAGTCTTAGTATCTTCAATGCGTTGCTCAACAGCTTGCAAACGCTTCAATTGAGACTGAGCTGCAGAAAGCTTACTAGTGACTTGCTGAGCATGCTCAGAATCATCCCAAAGTCCAGGCTCTGCAGCTTGCTTTTCTAAATCAGCAATCGTAGCCTTCAACGAATCGACATCTAGTGCTTTAGAAATCGAAGAATACTTTGCTTCAACATCATTTAATGCTTGGGAAAAATCAAATTCCGCCATTTACTTAAAGTACCTCTTTACATACCTGTTTTACGCAATTACTACTCGCAAAATACTTACAAAATCAACTATTTATAAGTTTAGCGCACGGTCAAAATCTCAGGACCGTTTTCTGTAATTGCAATCGTATGCTCAGTGTGTGCACCGCGAGAACCATCAGCAGAGCGAAGAGTCCAACCGTCTTTTGGATCCTGGTAAATTTCGTCAGTAGTCTTTAAGAACCATGGCTCAATTGCAATCACAAGACCTGGGCGAAGCTTGTATCCGTGGTGAGCAGTGCCATCGTTAGGAACGTGCGGATCTCCGTGCATAATATGACCGACTCCGTGGCCACCAAACTCAAGGTTTACGCTGTAACCATACTCGTGAGCAACGCATCCAATAGCAGCAGAAATATCGCCAAGACGGTTGCCAGGCTGAGCCATATTGATACCAGCCTCAAGTGCTTCCTCAGTGCACTTAATTAAGCGCAAATCCTCAGGATCAGCATGATTTCCAACCACGAAACTAATAGCAGAATCACCAACCCATCCGTCGACGTTAATTGCCAAATCAAGAGTCAACAAATCGCCGTCTTTAAGGTTGTAATCGTATGGAACTCCGTGAAGAACAGCATCGTTTACAGAAGTGCAAATATAATGCGCAAAAGGTCCTGTACCAAAATCAGGAGCGTAATCAACATAGCAAGAAGACGCACCTTTGCGGCTCATAATTCGCTGACGAACGAAATCATCAATCTCAAGAAGATTCGTGCCAACTTTGGTCATTGCTTTCAAGTCTTTAAGAATGCTACCGACGAAGCGACCTGCAGGCTTCATCGCTTCAATTTCAGATGGAGTTTTAAGTTCAATCATGCTTTAAGACTAACGCGCAGGCACGAAAATAGCGCAAAATATGGCGAAAATAACGAGAAAATATGGCGGAAAATATTAATTAATAGTGTCGCTTAATACTTGTAAGCTAATCTCATGTCTAACAACAATGAAAATAATAGTAAAAATAAGGGATTGCAGAAGGAAATTTCTGCTGTAGATTTCGACCCTGCATCCTTCTCTTCGGTCACTCGACCACAAGACGATTTATTCCGTTACGTAAACGGTCCTTGGATTGATACTTACACTCTTCCAGAAGACAAACCAATGTATGGTGCTTTCCACAAGCTTGCAGAAGATGCAGAGACGCAAATTCGAGATATTTTAGAAAGCGAAGATTGCACAGCTAAAAAGTCGCAAACTTTATACCGTAACTATTTAGACACTGCAGCTATCGAAAAAGCTGGAATTACGCCAATTAAGGGCGATTTAGACGCTGTGGATTCTGCAGAAACTAAGGAAGATTTGGTTCGCACTATTGGCGAGCTTAATCCGTACGGCGGCCCAGATGCAATGTTTGCTTTTGGCGTTTACGGAGACCCTAAAGATCCTAAGACGAATATTATGCATATTGAGCAGTCGGGATTGGGCTTGCCAGATGAAGCATATTATCGCGAAGATAATTACGCTCCAATTCGTACTGAATACGTAAAAATGGTAGCTTCGTTGTTGAGATTGGCCGGTTACGGAGATACCACTACTACCCAAACGCAAGCCGAGCGTTTTTGAATATTGAAACGCAGATTGCAAGCAAGCATTGGGATAACGTTGCAACTCGCGATTCTCAAAAAACTTATAATCCTTGCGATTATGCTGATTTGTCAAAAAAGCTTGAAGTGCTTAATCTCGACGCTTTCTTAGACGCTGCTCAAAAAGCGTACGATAACTCAAAAGAAGAAGCACATCAGACAATCAATCTTCGTGAAGCTTTTAGCAAAGTAGTAGTTCACGAGCCAAGCTTTATAGAAGGATTGAATAAGATTTGGCAGGAAGCCGACTTAGAAGATTTAAAGCTTTGGGCACGCGTGCACGTGATTTTGTCTTGGGCAAGCTTATTGAGCGAAGATTTTGCAGAAGCTAGATTCGATTTCTACGGCAAAGTGCTTTCTGGAGCAACAAAACAGCGCGACCGCTGGAAGCGAGCAATTGGAGTTGTTGACAATGCTTGCGGCGAGGAAGTTGGACGCGAATACGTGCGATTGCATTTCCCTGAGTCTTCTAAAGAGTATATGAAAGGCTTAGTTGACAATCTTATTAACGCTTACCGAGAGTCGATTTCTCACAGCAGCTGGCTTGGCGAGGAAACTAAAGCGAAGGCTTTGGAAAAGCTTAGCAAGTTTGAGCCAAATATTGGTTACACGAATCATTGGGTTGACTATTCTGCGCTAAATATTAAGGAAGATGCTGATTTAGTTGAGAATATGCGCGAAGTTTATCGATTTGGCTTTGGTAGGAATACTGCAAAAGCTGGAAATCCTGTGGATCGCGAAGAATGGCAGATGACTCCGCAAACTGTGAACGCTTACTACGATCCTCTGCTGAACGTAATCGTGTTCCCAGCTGCAATTTTGCAACCTCCATTCTTTAACCCGAGCGCTCCAGATGCAGCAAATTATGGCGCTATTGGTGCCGTGATTGGTCACGAAATCGGTCACGGTTTTGACGATCAAGGTTGCGAATACGACGGCGACGGCGTGCTTAACAATTGGTGGACTGAAGAAGACAAAGCTAACTTTGCTGAACGCACTAAGAAGCTTATTGAGCAATACAACGCTTTTACACCAACGCAGCTGATTGTTAAATACTCTCACTTAAAGAACAAAGCTGAGCGCAATGCGATGCCTCACGTAAACGGCGCTTTAACAATCGGCGAAAATATTGGCGATTTAAGCGGCGTAACTATTGCGCTTAAAGCATACGCTTTCGCTTTACAAAAGAGTGAAGGACGTGAAATTGACGGAAGTGACGATGCTATTCGCGAAACTTTGCTGAACGCTCCTGAAGTAGACGGTTTCACTGCTTTGCAACGATTCTTCTTAAGCTATGCACTTGTATGGCGTTCCAAGGCTCGTAATGAGATTGCGGAACAGCTGCTTCAAATCGACCCACACTCCCCAGCCGAATGCCGCACTAACGGCATTGCTAGAAACGTTGACTTGTTCTACGATGCGTTCAATGTTCAAGAAGGCGACGAGATGTGGCTCGACCCAAGCGAGCGCGTGCACATTTGGTAAAATGCCTCAAATTGAGCGTAGAAAACTGACAATAGAAAATAGAAAATACAAAAGCCTGCAAGCGTTCTTTACTAACGTTTGCAGGCTTAATTTATATTGCTTTATAAGTTTTATTCTTCTACAGAGGAAGAACCTTCAGAAACAGCTTCTTCTGCTACAGCAGGAGCACTATCAACAGCAGCATCAGCAACAGCCTCATCAGCAGCATCAGCAACTTCTGCTACAGTATCAGCATCAGCATCAGCAACAGCCTCATCAGCAGAAGCAGCATCTACAGAAGCAGCTTTTGCACGCGCATTTTTGCGCGACTTATAAAGCAAAACAGAGAACACAGCTACAGCACAAAGAATAATTACAATTGCAATTACAGCAACCACCATTCCAGAAATACCAGTTTTTTCAGTATTTTTAGCGGAATCTTTACTATTTGCAACTTGAGAATTAACCTTATTGGCTAAATGCTTATCTTTTTCAAATACTTTCTTTTTGCTAGATTTATTATCCTTAAGTTTTTTCTTATCTTTCTCGTCTTTCTTATCCTTATCGTCTTTCTTGTCCTTATCGGATTTAGCTGTATTAGTATTATTCGCTACGGCAGCAGGACTACGATAAACTTGAGGACTTCCATAACCAATCTTGCCATCAGGATAGTCAATATCACCGTTATATTCCGACAAAGTTAAATCACCAACAATGCCGTATGGACCGCCTTGAGCTTCACCATAACCAAAAGAAATATTTCGTGGATTCAAAATTTGATACAAATGACCATTTTCCTCAGTAAAAGCACCACGAGCAGCTCGCAACGGTCCCTCTTCATTTTGAATCCATAAGCGCATAGAACCAGCAAGATCTGTACCCCAGCTTAAGTTTTCACCCCAAGCTTTTCTACCATCGAAATTAGGTGCACTTTTACCATCTGGAGCAAAATGACCAAATTTACCATGTTGAGCAGTCTCTTGCGCGCGACGATACGCATCCTCTTCATTTGCGGAATCGTATTGAATATTATTCACATAAGCTTGTTTAGTTAAACCGCAACGACTCACATAATCTTGCAAAGGAATTCCTTCAAAGTAAATACTACGATCGTCGTATAAACGCGAACGCGCATTACGAATTGAAGCCAACACATAACGCACCACATCAACAGATCGAACCCAACCAACACTACGTGCAACGTTTTTTTGTTTAATAATCGGGTTTTTAATAGACAAGCTTGACGCCGCTGAATTAGATGCTTCTTTGCTTAATTCTAAGGAATTTACGCCCATCAAATTCATTTTCATGTAGCTTTGCGCAGGCAAGCACACAAAGGATACTACAGCGAACAGGCTTATTAGCGAACATACAATACGCTTCACTACAGTATTTTTAATTATTGTATTCTTCGAATTTATTAAATTATTCGATTTAAAACTAAATGATTTAAATAAGTTAGATGAGCTTGAATTTATATGCATAGCTAGATTGCACACCAATCCCTGCTTATTATTTTTCATAGTAAAACTCTTCTTCTGTCCATTCAATGCAACAAATATAGGCTAATAATATCGCTTAATGAGGAATTATTGAGAAATGCTTGCACTCTCGCTGTTTTAACAAGTGGTTTTATTGTCAATATTTTTTATAAATTGTGGTTAAAACATATCTTTTAACCACAATAAAAGAATTTTCTAGAACAACTATCTAAAAACATTCATAGTTGTTATTACTGCGGCATTTCCTTGTGGCTGCGAAGCTCAGGGCAATGGTAGCTCTGATTTCGGGGCTGAAATGACTGCAGTCCAAATCGTGAAAGGATGATGAATATGGTACAACAACAGTCAACTGTGACTATTAACGGATTTGTAGGCGCAGAACCAATAAGTTTTGGACGTAACGAAAATTCTCCTGCTTGTTCTCTACGAATTGCAAGCACACAATCTTACTATCGAAATGATGAGCAGCAATGGCATGAGCGCCCAACTACATGGATGACTGTGAAGGCGTATCGCACTTTGGCTTCAAACGTTCTTAAAAGCGTACATAAAGGTGATGCAATTGTTGTTTCTGGAAATTTGAGTACTGAAAGTTGGACAAAAGACGGGAATGATTATAATCGCATAATTTTAGAAGCGGCTACTATTGGTCACGATTTAAATCGTGGAACTACTCAATTTACAAAGCGAAACGCTGATTCCTCTAAAAATGATCATACGAAAGAAAGTAATCAAGTACAGCATAACAATAAGGCACAAGAAAACAATTCTAACGCAAGCATTTCAAATGACGAATTTGGGGGCGAAACTGATATTTAGGGAGGTAAAATCGCAACTCAAGAAATCCCACGAACTCGCGCAACGGTAAGCAACTTAATATGAATAAAATAAAATAGCCGCCAAGAATCAACATTCCTGGCGGCAAATTGATTTATAGGCACTTATGCAAACAAAGCGCTACGCAAGCAAAGCGTTACGCATATGAAACACAACCAAAATCCCAATGCGCCACCACACAAACCTGCCCTGCCTTCGTCTCGATTGACGAAGGCAGACCTCGCTTGCGTTGAAAGCACACCGTGCTTTCAACTTGAGCAAGCTCGGCGCTCCGAATTACTTTCGCGCGCTACGCTCTATGCGCTCAAGCAGGTCGTCACGCACGCCAATCACAGCAGAATTCCCAATGAACTACCAAGCGAACCTGCCCTGCCTTCGTCTTTACTGACGAAGGCAGACCTCGCTTGCGTTGAAAGCACACCGTGCTTTCAACTCTAAGCAAGCTCGGCGCTCCGAATTGCTTTCGCGCGCTACGCTCTATGCGCTCAAGCAGGTCGTCACGCGCGCAGCAATGCGGCTTGCAGCTTCGTCAACTGGAACTGCTTCAACGTTTGAACCGTTGCGATCGCGGATTTCAATCGTACCGTTGTTCACGGTATCGCGACCTGCTACAGCAATCAGCGGCACGCCAACAAGCTCAGCATCCTTAAACTTCACACCTGGAGAAACCTTTGGACGATCGTCGAAGATTACTTCGATGCCTTGCTTGCTAAGCTCTTCAACAACCTTTTCAGCAGCATCGAAAGCAACTTGATCCTTGCCAGTAGCAACGACGTGAACCTGAGCTGGAGCAATTGCCATAGGCCATGCGAGACCAGCGTCGTCGTGATGCGTTTCTGCCAAGCATGCGATCACGCGGCTAACGCCGATACCGTAGCAACCCATCCACACTGGTACAGCTTTACCATTTTCGTTAAGAACGCTTAAGCCCAAAGCCTTAGAATACTTTAAGCCGAGCTGGAACACCTGGCCGATTTCCACACCGCGTTCAAAGCTAAGAGGACCGGAACCATCTGGGCTCATATCGCCGTCGCGAACCTGGGCTGCTTCAACAACGCCGTCCGCTTCAAAATCGCGACCATAAACAGCGTTGTAAACGTGCTTTCCTTCTTCGTCAGCTCCTGTAATCCAGGCGCTTCCCTTTGCAACGTGAGCATCCATCAAGTAGCGAACAGGATTTGCAATACCACTACTCTCTTTGCGAGCTTGAGGACCTAATACGCTAAAGCCAATGTATCCCTTAACAAACTCAGGATGAGCCTTCAAATCATCCTCAGTCGCTTCTTCGATTTCTGCAGGAGCAAACTGAGCTTCAAGACGCTTCATATCTACCTGGCGATCACCTGGAATACCAATTGCCACAATTTCGCGCCATGGCTCATCGTGCTCGCCACCCTCAGCATCAGCCGGGTGCTTAACAGCAATAATAAGGTTCTTCAAAGTGTCGTCTGCTTGCCATTCGCGACCGTCTTTACGCGGATGCAAATCGTTAGAAACCTTAACCAAAGCCTCAATCGTCTTAGCGTCTGGAGTTTCGAGAGCTTCGGCTGCAGGAGTTGCAGAATAATCAACATCTGCAACTTCTGGAGTGGTAAGAGCCTCAACATTCCAGGCTTTTCCGGAAGGTGCAAGAGCAAAAGTATCTTCGCCGATTGGCATTGGAGCCAAAAACTCCTCGGAATCAGAACCGCCCATTGGACCGGAAACAGCGTGAACAATCACGTATTTAATGCCCAAACGGTCGAAAATTCGAGCGTAAGCGGCACGCTCCTCAACGTAAGCAGACTTCAAACCATCTTCGTCAATCGAGAACGAGTAGCCATCTTGCATAATAAACTCGCGGCCGCGAATAAGACCCGCGCGAGGACGGAATTCATCGCGATACTTCGTTTGAATCTGATACAAAGTAACAGGCAAATCCTTGTAAGAAGAATACATATCCTTAACAAGGAGCGTGAAAACTTCTTCGTGCGTTGGAGCAAGAAGATAATCAGCCTCATGACGATCTTTAAGACGGAAAATGTTGTCGCCGTATTCTTCCCAACGGTTTGTAGCCTCGTAAGGCTCGCGCGGAAGAAGCGCTGGGAAATGGACTTCCTGCGCACCGATGCCGTTGATTTCTTCGCGAATAATCGCCTGAACCTTGTTTAAAACCTTAAGTCCGAGCGGCAACCAAGTCCACACACCTGGGGCAGATTTACGAATATAGCCTGCGCGCTGCATAAGTTTTGCGGAAGTCACGTCCGCGTCTGCAGGATCCTCGCGCAGCGTACGAAGGAACAGCTGAGACATACGAAGTACATTGGAATTCATGCGTTCCAATCTATTTGCGCATGAGGACATAAACACTTGTTTACGCGCATCAACAAAAGTGATGCTCGATTAGTAATGTCGATTAGGCCATGGGGAATGCAAATCTGCCACAGCGACATAAACTACGCAGCTATGTAAAGAAAAAGCCGCTATTTCGCGCGTAGCCGACTTTTTCTGTACACGCGCGTAAAATTTCTGCCGCTTTTAGAGCGAAATCCGACCAAAACTTTACATCCGCGTAAAGTTTCTGCCGCTTCTGAAGCGAAATCCGACCAAAACTTTACAGCGTTGTAAAGAAAAAGCCGCACGCCAGTAAAAAACGCGTATTGCACTAAAACTCATCGTCGAAGGAAAACTCGTCAGCAGCACCTCCGCCGCAAACACCAAAAAGATCAAACTGCTTCTGATCCGCGCAATCGCCATATGCGTTTTTAGCAACAAACGCAGCAGCACCGTCGCTAGAAAGCAGCTCACTCGCGCGTCTTGAAGCCTCGCGCAAGGATCCGTCAAGCAGTACGGCATCCGCTGAAACGCTAAACGCGCGATCATTAATACCTTCCAGATAAAGCCCACCCAGATTTTCCACGCGAGAAAGCGCCACGTATCCCATTCCGGGAGCGAAAGTTCTACGCAAATCCATTACCGCAGAATCAAGCGTCATACCTTGCGATTTATGAATCGTAATTCCCCACGCGCAACGAAGCGGCACTTGATTTACGCTAGCAAGAACCGTTTCGCCATCCGTCATTTCCCAAGCAGCTGGCTTAAGAGTCACAATATTGCCGTTTTCAAACTCAACAATCGGCCATCCGCCTTTAGATTCAGGCGCGAATCTCGAAACACGCCCAACAGAGCCATTTACGTACTGCTTTTCCTGGTCATTTCGCAACGCCATCACAGCAGCCCCAGCCTTTAAAACTAAACGCTCCGGAGCAAGCATATTCTTCTTTAAGCGCTCGACTAGATTTTTAGGTCCTGCTTCCGTTGCAACGAATTCGTGAGGCTCAGCATCAATTTGCGCGAGCTGCATATTATTTAATCCGTCAGCTTGCGCGTTCGTTGGGAAAAGATGCACTGCAACTTCATCGTCTTGAGGATATTCGCCAATACGGCTTACCAACACTTGCTTATCGTCGTCACTTACGAGACCGTTACGAATATCCGTTAAAACTTCAAGCAACTTGCCGTCATCCTGACGATGTTGCTCAGTTAAGTAGCACACAACAGGTTTTAAAGCGTCCCATGCGAAAGATTCTGTAATATATCCTTCTGGATTTTTTCCAGCTGCAGCGTACTTTTCGCGCGACGCAATAAACTCCGGGCTCGGCTCGAACACGTCACGATTTCGCATAGAAGTGCTAACAGGCGGCAGTTGGAAGAAATCGCCAGAAATAACTACTTGAAGTCCACCGAAAGGAGCGGGATTTTTGCGCACCTTCCTGCATACTTCGTCAACCATGTCAAAAAGCCACGCGTGAATCATTGAAACTTCGTCCAGCACGAGCACGTCCGTGGCTTTTATGCGCTTTCCTCGCCTAGCTCTAATTGTTTTAAGAAGCGTATCCGTAAGCGCGTTTGAAACTCCAACTCCGCTCCAAGAGTGAATGGTTTGACCGTTTAAGTGAGTTGCCGCAATGCCGGTAGAAGCAGTTACGGCAACGCTTAAACCATTCTTTCGCATTTCGCGAATAGCTTCATTTAATACGTAGGTTTTACCTGCACCAGGAGCACCGGTAATGAATGCGCTTGCACCAGCGTCGATTATGGTTAGAGCTTCGGATTGCTTCATTGGCAGTACCTTTTATTGCGTTTAGTAGTCGCGCTTTGTTTAGTTTAATAGTCGCGATTTATTTAATAATCGCGCTTTTCCGCGGAATTTACGTCTTCTAGCGCTTCTCCGCGACGCTCGTAGTCACGAAGCAAACTCGTGCTCTCAATGTGTTGTGCGCCAGCTTTTGCTTGAGCCTCGCTTGGGCCTGGAGCTGGAACGAACATCATATCGCGGTAGTAACAAAGCTCATCAATCGACTCAATAATATCCGCGAGCGCGCGGTGACCGCCATGTTTTGCCGGCTTATTGCGGTAAACGTCTGGGTAAAGTCTGCGCGAAATTTCCTTCAACGTGCTTACGTCTATTACGCGATAGTGCAGATTTGCCATTAAATCTGGCATGTAGCGGTCGAGGAACTTTTTGTCGGAGCCAACCGAGTTTCCAGCAAGATGCGCTTTTCCGCGAGCCGGCAGGAAGCGCTTTACGTACTCAACTACCTGCTTTTGAGCTTCTTGTAAAGGCAAACCGTTCTTATTCCACTCGTCAATAAGTCCGGAAGAAGTGTGCATATTGCGCACAAAATCGTTCATATGAGCCACAGCAGCATCGCTCGGCTTAATCACTAAATCAATTCCGTCGTCCAAAACTTTCAGATTAAAGTCGGTTGGAACTACAGATACTTCGCATAATTCGTCGTGGAAAATATCGAGTCCCGTCATCTCGCAGTCAATCCAAATTAAGCGCGATTCTTCCGGCGTAAACGTAAGATCTTCCTTAGCTTCAGCCATTTTCGTTCCTTTCCTAATATTTTTTTAGAACCCATCAGCCTACATCTTCGTAGAGACGAGGCGCGTATTAAAAACGACGAAAAGCATGCAAGTTGTGAGGAACTTGCGTAACTTTTCGCCGTTTAAAATAGTTGCGACTTATACGCGATTTAGTTGTGGAAACCGCTGTAGTTTGGCGCTTCTGCAGTCATCACGATATCGTGAGGATGCGATTCGCGAAGACCTGCATCAGTAATGCGAATAAAGCGTCCGCGCTCTTGCATTTCCTTAATATTGTGAGCACCAACGTAGAACATGGACTGATGCAAGCCGCCAAGCAATTGGTAAAGCACAGCATTAAGTGGGCCGCGATATGGAACTTCGCCTTCAACGCCTTCTGGAACCACCTTATCGGAGCTGGTAACGTCTGCCTGGAAGTAACGATCCTTAGAATAAGACTTCTTACCGCGAGGAGCCATTGCGCCAAGCGAGCCCATGCCACGGTAAAGCTTGTACTGCTTGCCGTGAAGCAAAACCTTCTCACCAGGAGCTTCCTCGCAACCAGCCAAAGTGCCGCCGAGCATAACGGTGTCAGCACCAGCAACCAAAGCCTTAGCAATATCGCCGGAATAGTGAATGCCACCATCAGCAATGCATGGAATACCAGCAGCCTTGCAAGCCTGAGCAGCATCGTAAACTGCAGTAAGCTGAGGCACGCCAACACCTGCAACAACGCGCGTAGTGCAAATAGAGCCTGGACCAACGCCAACCTTTACAGCATCAACGCCAGCGTCAATCATAGCTTGCGCACCCTGGCGAGTTGCAATATTTCCGCCGATAATTTGCACGCCGTCGAAAGCCTTATCTGCCTTAATGCGACGAATCATGTCGAGAGCCAAGCGAGCCTCGCCGTTTGCGGTATCAACCACAAGCACGTCAACTCCAGCTTCCATAAGAGCGCACGCACGCTGCCAAGCATCACCAAGGAAACCAATACCAGCAGCAACGCGCAAACGACCCTGATCATCCTTAGTAGCATCCGGATACTGCTCAGTCTTCACAAAGTCCTTAACAGTAATCAAGCCTGTAAGCTTACCTTCAGCATCAACAAGCGGCAACTTTTCAATCTTGTTATCCGCAAGCAAGCGGTGAGCATCTTCTTTAGAAATATTTGAAGGACCAGTGACGAGATTTTCGCGCGTCATCACGTCCTTAACTTTCAAGCGATCGTAATCTTCGGAAGCAATAAAACGCATATCGCGGTTGGTAATAATACCAACTAAACGATTTTCGCTATCTACTACCGGCAAACCAGAAATATGGAAACGCCCGCACAATTTATCTAAATCGGCGAGCGTAGCATCTGGGTGAACAGTAAGTGGGTCGGTAATCATACCGGATTCACTGCGCTTAACAATATCAACCTGCGCAGCTTGATCATCAATAGAAAGATTGCGGTGAAGTACTCCAATACCACCGTTACGCGCCATGGCAATAGCCATATCGGATTCGGTAACAGTATCCATAGCTGCCGAAATAGTCGGCACTTTCATGGTAATTTCGCGAGTCAGACGAGTGGAAGTATCCACTTCGGACGGAATAACATCAGTTTCGTTTGGAAGCAAAAGGACATCGTCATAAGCGAGACCGAGCTTCTCGAAAATTGGTGGAACAGGAGCATACACGGATTCCGTGTTAATATCAGTTGTAGCCATAGGGTTACTATACGTTTTTGCTATGACGTTTGCCGAAACTCCGAACGAAACGCTACGAATTGCGAAGTTCGGGCAGGCGGCGGCGCAAGTACGGCATCATTGTGAGCACAGTAAGCAACGCAGCAGCAAGAATCATCCCAACAAGCACATACACAGCTTTAAAGAACAGAATCATAATAGAGCCAAACGCAATCAGCGCCGCCCATCCCCACAAAATCAGCACAGCACCCTGCACAGAATGCCCAATGCGCAGCATGCGGTGATGCAAATGCATGCGATCCGGGTGCATTGGCGACTGCCCCTTAGCAACACGCCTAAAAATAGCCAAGCACATGTCAAGAACCGGCAGGAACAGCACAAGAATCGGCAGCAAAATCGGCATAAATACAGGCAAATAAATACTCGTATGCACAGCTGACGGATCCAAGTGTCCGGTCATAATAATCGACGCGCAAGTAATTAAGTAGCCGATTAGCATGGAGCCGGAGTCTCCCATAAAAAGTTTCGCAGGATGCCAGTTGTGCAAAATAAATCCGACACACATTCCCACCATTGCAACGTCAATAAGAGTTGCCATTGATGCGTAGGATGGCGACGTGCGCGCGAGCATGTAGGAGTAGGTTGCGAAGGCGATTCCGCCGATTGCAACAATTCCGGAAGCCAAGCCGTCTAGCCCGTCTACAAAATTTACTGCATTAATTGAAGCAACGATTAGTATTGCAGTTATTGCGATTGACACGCTTGGAGATGCCGTTACGAGCGAGCCGAGCGGCAAAGTTACAATTTGCAACCCTCCCCACGCAACGAACACGGCTATAAGCAGCTGACCGGCAAGCTTTAGCATCCAATCTAAATCCCAAATGTCGTCACATACCCCAAGCAGGCATATCATGACTGCTCCTGCTAGCACCACCCACGGCTGATGAGTTCCAGCAAAAAGCCCGGAAATAAAGGGCATGGAGCTTGCGAAAGCCATCGCAACTGCGAAACCAAAAAGCATACCCACACCACCCATACGTGGCGTTGGAATAGTATGCACGTCGCGAGCGCGAACTTTGCCAACAGCACCCATGCGGATCGCAAGGTGACGAACAAGAGGCATAATAAGCCACGTAGCACCGCCTGCAATTGCTGCAATAAACAGGTATACCCTCATGAATGCGTCCTTTGCTATGCGATTACTTCGTTGGTTTTAGCAGCGTTTGCTAAATTTTTCGCTTGCTTATTTTGATTGTAGCGATTTGTTGGTACCAGAAATTTAGTACCAGAAATTTAGTACCAGAAATAAGTTAATAAACTTACTCACTTAACGCATTGCGAATTTCGCGCTCCGAAATCACACCTTCGCGCAAAATCACAATGCCGTCTTTATCGCTTGAATCCGCGCCAACTACCGTGCTTGCCACGTGCGAGCGAGTCGGGCCTGCGTTCAAATACAGCGGAATTTCGTTACCGAAAGCCTCAAATGCCTCCTCGACGCTGTCTGCACTTTCGTTACCGCTGCGATTCGCGCTAGAAGCAGCCAAAGGACCTGTAACGCGCAAAATTTGCATTAATTCCGGGCAATCCGGCACGCGCACGCCTTGAGTTGCTTCAGTTGCTTGGGTTTTCGCATCGTTTTGCGCATCAGTCTCATTCGTTTTGCACAGCGTAGCAAGCCTTGAAGCAACCGAGTCTTTCTTAGCGAGCGCAATCGGAGAATATCCACCCGGAAGGAACTTTTTGCCTAAAATATCCAGCGGAGACGGCAAATACAACCCAAGTTTTTCTAAATCTTCCACTCCGCTCATTAAAATTTGTAACGCCTTCGTGCGCGGCCTGCGCTTAAGCTCGTAAATTTTGGCAACCGCGGATTCATTGAACGGATCGCATGCAACGCCATACACGGTGTCCGTTGGCACTACGATTACGCCGCCTTCGTTAATAATTTGCGCTGCCATTTGCAGTGATTCTTCGTTGATATTGCAAATTTTGCTCATTTTTGCCTCTTTTGTTGCTTTTTTTATTTTGCTTATTTTGCTTATTTTATTCTGTTTGATTCAAGTTTTATTTTTGATTCAAGTCTTTTGTTTACGCAAAATTTTACTTTTCCGCAAAAGTGTATCGCGGTCTGCCAGTTAAGTCGTTTCCAACGCGCGCACGCGCAAAACCTAGGCTTTCTGCATACTTTTTAAGCACATCCCCTTGCGAAATATCGTGCTCCATAACCATCGCTCCCCCAGGTTTAAGAAGCGCAAAAGCCGCGCGCATAATCTGCTCCGGAATAAGCAAGCCGTCCGCAGAACCGCCGTACAACGCAAGCGGCGGATCATATTCTCGCACTTCAATCTGTTCCGGCACTTGACTTTCCGGCACATAAGGCGGATTCGTTATTACTAAATCTACTTTGCCGCAAATTGCGTGAAGTTCCGGCGTGCAATCTGAAATATGCGCTTTGGTTGCATCTGCAAGAACAGCATGATAGCGACTGGATACTTGCAGATTTTCCTGCTTTTTTGCAGTTTCTTCAAAATTTTTTTGCAAATATTGGAAAGCTTCAGTAGATTTTTCTACAGCCCATACTTGCGCGTCTGCAACTTCCGTTGCAATCGCCAATCCGATTGCGCCCGATCCGGCACATAAATCAACTACCGTAGGCTTACTAACATGCGATTCTCGCAACCAATCCAAACCAGCTTCAACAACAACTTCTGTTTCCGGACGCGGCACAAAAACGCCTTTGCCAACTCGCAAATCCAAGTAGCGAAAAGGCGCGTGACCAACAATATGCTGCAACGGCTCGCGAGAAGCACGCCTAGATACAAAATCGCTATATTTGCCAGCATAATCGGGCGAAAAATCGGTTAAATCGCCAAGTATTAGCGCCTTGTTCAGCTCAGCCAAGCTCACGCCGCAAGCTTTAGCTAGCAGCAAACGCGCGTCGTATTCCGCAGACTCCACGCCTGCAGAATCAAGCTTTTTAACGGCATCGCGCAAAACTCGCAAAAGTTCTTGCATTTTAAGAACCGCTTAGAAATTTTACTTAACTTACTTAAGTTACTTACTTGGCTTGCGCTAGGCGGTCAGCTTCATCCGCCTGAATATCACTGTCGATAACAGGCTGCAAGTCGCCGTCAAGAACCTGGTCAAGATTGTAAGCTTTGTAATTCGTGCGATGATCTACAATACGATTTTCCGGGAAATTGTACGTGCGGATTCGTTCAGAACGGTCGAGCGAACGCACCTGCGAGTGGCGCATATCCGCCGCCTCCGCCGCCTCCTGCTCGTGCTTCATGGCAAGCAAACGAGACTTTAACACACGAAGTGCTGCCGCACGGTTTTGAATCTGCGACTTTTCATCCTGCATGCTAACAACAATTCCGGTTGGAATATGCGTCATGCGAACCGCGGAATAAGTAGTGTTAACAGACTGTCCACCAGGGCCGGAGCTCATGAAAATGTCGATCTTCAAATCTTTTGGATCGATTTCAATTTCGTCGTCATCTTCGTCTGCTTCTGGGAACACGATTACGCCGGCTGCGGAAGTCTGTATACGTCCCTGCGATTCCGTAACTGGGATTCGCTGCACACGATGCACGCCGCCCTCATACTTCATGCTGGCCCACACGCCATCTTCTGGAGCAGGCGTACCTTTCGCACGAATTGCAAGCTGCACGTCTTTTACGCCGCCAAGTTCCGTTGAATTTTCGCTTTGGATTACGGTAGTCCATCCGCGCTTTTCCGCGTAACGCATGTACATACGCAATAAATCGCCAGCAAACAGAGCCGCTTCTTCGCCGCCTGTGCCAGCTTTAATTTCCATAATCATATCGCGCGCGTCATCTGGATCCCTAGGAATTAGCGCCGTGCGAAGCTTTTCTTTTGCTGCTGGAAGCTGCTCTTCTAAGCGCTTAGCTTCCTCAGCAAAATCTGGGTCGTCGCTTGCCATTTCGTTTGCAGCTTCAAAGTCGTCGCAAATCTGCTTGTAATTTAGGTAAGCGTTTACGATTGAGCCGAGTTCTGCGTGCCTACGGCCGAGTTTTCGAATAGCGTCCGGGTTTGACGCAACTTCCGGGCTTCCCATACGACTTTCAATATCGCGATACTCTTCTAACGCGGTAACTGCTGCCGGGAATTGTTCCTCTACTGACTCAGCCATCATATTCCTTTGTAGTCGCGCTTAACGCGGATTGTAAATCAAAAATTTAAATATCAAATGTAAAACATTAAACACACATGTTTAGCACATAAAACGCCAGCCCCGATTCCGCGAGTTACACGAAAGCAGGGCTGGCGTCATAAAAGCTACTTAGTCTTCTTACCGTAGCGCTTCTCGAAGCGAGCCACGCGGCCGCCGGTGTCGAGAATCTTCTGCTTGCCGGTATAGAATGGGTGGCACTTTGAGCACACGTCAACCGTCATGTGATCTCCATCAGCGGTGGAACGAGTAACGAAAGTGCTTCCGCAAGAGCAGGTAACCTGCACTGCGTGATAGTCGGGATGAATACCCTGCTTCATAATGTCTCCTATGGAATTCGGGCGACCCGGGTCGCAAAGCCCCAATAGCTAAGCGTGAACCGGAACCTTCGTTATTTTAGTCACCACCCTCGACGCACTTATAATTCGCATAAAACGCGTTTATAATTCGCATAAAAATGGAGCGCATGAAAAATTCAAACGCTCCAAATTTAAAATAGATTATTTATTATTGCGACGCTTGCGATGGTGCTTGCCAGTCTTTACAACCGCAAGACCAATTGCTGCGATTGCTGCCGACAAAATACCAGCGGATGCAACTCTAGACGTGTCACTACCAGTCTTGGCGAGCACAGGCTTTGACTCTGGCTCTGGTTGTGGCTCTTCTGTTTCAGGCTGCTCAACCTCAGGCTCCATAACTTGAGCTTCAGGAATCACAGAAGGCGCAAAATCTGGCACAAACGGAATCTCAGGCGTTGGCACAGGCGCTGGTGTTGGCGGAGTTGGTACAGGTGCCGGAGCAGGTTTGCTCTCAGAAATCACGTCAATTTCCACAGTAATTTCCGCTTGGCGACCGTACTTATCGGTAGTAGTAAACGTTAGCTCAACTTTTGGCTTTCCGTCCACAATCTTAGGAGTTCCGGAAATCGTGCAAGCAGTATCCTTGCAAGTTGCATTAATGCCGTTTACAGAATTCTTAACCTGGGAAACTAACTCGTTAATAGTTACTTCCTTGCCGTCTACCTTAATCTTTGTGTTATTAATATCCGGCGTTCCGTCAGCATTAAGATTGCCTTCAGTCATGTTTTGCAATCTGAAGTTCGTTAAAATACCCTCGCGAGCAGAACCACTAAACTTGAACTTCATAGGAGCCATCTTCTCGAAGTTGGCTGTAATAGTAGTTTCGTACGTTGGCTGTGGCTCTGGCAGAGAAGTCTCAGGATTTACACCTACACTGCGCAAAAGCTGCTTCAAAGCTTCCAAACTAGACTTCTTAGAGTTGCGAATTATATTTGCAACAAATGATTTACCTGCAGCATCAGCAAGCTCAGCAAGCTTATCGCGTTCAATAGTATTATTAATCTCCAACGGATTAGTAATATTTTGCGCTAGTAAGTTACTCAATGCAGCTAAAGTACTGTTATTAGATTTGCGAATCAACTCAGCTAAGTAATGCTTACCATTACTTTCCGCAATTTTAGCTAATTGTTCTTTCTTCGCTTTATAAATTTCCTTTGCATGCTCCTTTTGAGCTTCACTAAGCAGATTCTGCAATGCAGCCAAAGTGGAATTATGCGAATTACGAATAATCTTTGCCACATATGACACACCATCAACAATAGCTATATTAGCCAATACTTCACGCTCTTCATTGGTAGCTTTACGTTGATCTGCCGGAGCTGCTGGCTTTTCAATCGTCTTAGACGACCAATCCTTAAACACGTATCCCTTATCCGCAAGCACGTCAGGAATATAATCCCTTATTGCATACTCTTTGCCATTACGCACCCAGTAAGTGTGCATTGGCGACTGCATGGTTCCACCCTCGCCAGCTGCATACATTACCTTCGTGTAGTTCTGCGCAATAAATCCATATTCCTTCGTACCTTTTTCTGGCAAATCTTTATCCGCAATAACTTTCGGAAGAACACGAATATGTACCTTAACAGGAACTATTACCTGTTCCTTCTTATCATTCGTGCGAGTAACGTTTACTACGACAGTGGTAATACCCGGCTTAGTAATTGCATTGTTAATATCGTATACGCCAGCACCTTGCACGCCAACAATATTAGGATTCGACTTAGCATCATTCCCGTGCACAAGCTCATCAGGACCAGGTATGCCGTCACCAACGCTTAGAACAATATCCGACGCGTTCACATCGTTAATACGAGCCTGTTTTGCAACATATACGCGAGTTTCTTTTTTAGTATAATCAGGTGATGAAGCATTGAGTTCGTTGCCAGCAGCACCATAAATAGACCAACCACCAAAGCCTTTAAGCTGAACACCTAAATTATCAACTTTATTATTAATATCGTTATAATAGTTACTACTTTCTGGATCAAAGTAGAACACCTTCGGATTGGAAGTGCCGTCAGTCCACCTTCTACCAAAACCTGGTAAGAACAAATGTGGCACGTAATTATCCGGGATCTTCTCATTGGTGCCAGGCTTCAACACGTTATCCACTTTTCTAAAGACAGCTTCGAACTTGGTGTTTTCAGTAAACGACATCTTAGCAATTTGTTCTTTAGTGTAAATATTATCCTTTGATGAATTCCCCGTTTCAACAGAACGTATTACACCAGCACCTGTTGTGTTAGGTGCAGATGCATACAAAGCTACCATTGGCAAAGCAGGAGCTGCAGATGAGGAGGTAGATGCAACAGGTTTCACAGTAGGTGTAGTAGACGCAATACTGCCCTTAACCATCTTCCAGCCAACAAACTCGTAGTGGAAGCTTCTTTCATCGTACTTTTTGCCAGTAGCTTGAGGAGCTTTTATTCCTGTAGTATTGGTTTCTTTACTAGCATTCAAGATGTAATATTCTTTACGGCCCGAAACAGTACCTTCAGTACTATTTGGATTCTCAAACTCTACCTTAACGTATTTATCAGTATTATTTGTAACAAGATTAATCTCACCAGATTCGCCAATAACTGGTGTATCATAATTCTTCTTAATATCATGCTTAGGAGCAGGCTTAGTATCATCCTTCGGCAGACTTTCTGGGTACATCAACTGATAAATAACCTTAAGGCGAGCAACGAGATTATACGGTTCAGGCTTAGCACCATCCTTGTAATTTACTGTAACCTTTAGAGGCACAGTGTACAAAGAAGGCTTAGAAAGCATTTCATTCTCAAATTCTTCTGGCGTCTTACCTTTCGGCAAATCGTAGTCAAATTTTACGTCTTCTATCTCGCCTTTCTTTTTCGCCTCTTTCAAAGCATCAAAACTTTCCTTTGTCAAATACTTTTCTAACGCCGGAAGCTCACTCTTACCTTGCACAGCAACCAAGTAATCAGTCTGAACTTTTGGCTTTGTCCAAGGAGTTTGATCTGCCACGAACTCTTGGAATGGCTTATCAACTTTCCAATCCGAAACATTGTCTATAGGCGTTACTTCCTCTTTGCCATTAATCATTTTGCTTCGAGACCACTTACCAGTAGGGTTGGTGAGATTGTTTTGAAGGAAATCTAACGCCTTTTCTTCTGTAGTGTTACCATCGCTATCCGTAACTTTTACTGTAATATCAGCAAGATTAGCGCCCTTCTTTACGTAGAACACCTTAGGGCCGTCTGAGCCGTCCTTCCACTTTCGTTTTGGAGCAGGCTTGAATATTGCAATTACAGAATCCTTAGGAACTGTTCCGTTGTCAGACGAACTGGAGAAGTAGTCGATTCGCTTGTAAATAGCGTGGTAAGTTACGCCGTTGTCTAAATTGACATTCTTGTAACGGTCGCTTGAATTTATATCAAACGTCTGCTCTTGCTTCTTCTCCTCTGGCTTCTGCTCATCTGGCTTCATCGTGCCAGAAGAAGGCGTACTAGCAGAAGGCGTACTAGTAGTCGGCTCTACAACCTTAGTCACCCAACCCTTGAATACGTAGTGGTAATGCTGGCCGTTATAATCCTTACCGAAAGCTTGCGGCACGCGGATTCTAACATCCTTATTCTTATAAACGTAAGCAGTAAGCGTAGTTATTCCGCTAGTAGAAGAACCAGTATTACCTCCATCGTGACCAATAATAGTGCCTTCATCATTCTTACCGGTAAAGGTAATCGGCACGTAGTCGTCAGCATGCTTGCTGCCGTACTCTGTAGCCTTAAACTTACCCCAATCGCTTGCGTACACCAAATCTGGCAGCACGCGGTACAGCACTTCAGCTGCAGCAGTGTTGCCATCAAGATGTACTTGCACTTTAATCTTGTGCAAGCCCGGAGTGCTGTCAAACCTTTCGCCAGGCGCAAAGCTGAACTTAGCGTTACTTGGATACTTATCAGCATTCTTTATAAGCTCTTTAGCTGAATTATCATCCAGACTCAAAGCATCTGTTGGTTTCAAAACCTTAGTATCGATTGCAACAGGAGCTTTTAGCTTGAATTTAACAGTGTAAATAACCTTCGGATTAGGTTGAGACTCAGAAAGAATTGGCAGACGGTCGAAACCATCAGTATGTGTTTGCCCACCATGTCCATCATCTATATAAATCTTAGAAGTCCAGACATCAAACTCATATCCAGGCTTCGCTTTAACTGTTGGAAGCGGCATCTGATATGCCTTCGTGCCCTTAATTGCGTCGTACACAAGAGCAGAGCCGTCGGCTACATTACTTCCTTGCCAGTCAACAACGCTACCCATAGAGCCTTGGCCATCAGCCACTTTAAACACGTAGCGCGTGTAGTTGGTTGGGCGAGATTGAGCATCATCCTGGCGCTTAAGCACGCGAACGTCTTTATATTTGAAGGTGTATGTTTTTTCGCCAATCTGCTTGCCATCTTTGCCAATAGCGTATTCAATATTCTGCTGCGTAGTTTCCGGCATAAAGCCTTCAATCGGCTTGTAGAACGCTACGTCGTACTTTCGATTTACAGAGCTGACTTCGCTTTCTGGAAGAAGATCCTTGCCGTCTTGATCAATATACTTTACCTTATACTTGCGCGTATTGTACGTTTGGTAAATAAACTCGCCAGTATTCTGATCCTCGTCCTTCGAGGCTTCAAAGCTCGTGAACTGCTTATCTGGGAAGTGCGTTTCGTCACTGTAGACTGCTTCCGCATTGTAGCGCAAATGCTCGCGCAAGCCGGAAACCGTTTGAGTAGAAATGTGGTCCACCATCGCGGCTTTGGCTGATTCGGAAAGACCAGGCTGCTTATAGTCAGTAAACGTGTACCCTGGCTTTAAGAATATATGCTTAAAAGTACCGTTGTAGCGAGTATCCTTAACCCACACTGCATCAAGCGTTATATCTTCTACTACTTTGTTGCCAAAAGCGTACGGAAGTTTTGTGCCGTTCTTGTCAATTTCCCAGCCGTAGAAGTCGTAGCCTTTGCGTGTTGGAACCTTTATATCTTTATTTTCCTTAATAACATAGTAGTGATCGAACTGCTGTTTCGTAACTACGTTAGAGTCCTTTATTTCATTGCCGTTTTCGTCAATTTCAGGCATGTGGTAGTTAAGCGTTACAGTGTGCTTAATATCAGTTGGCTTACCCCACGCAGCGTAAAGCTTAATGCCGTTGACTGGCATTGTAAAATCTTTAGCTTTGCCTTTAGCTTTGCCTTCGCCTTCAGTACCTTCACTATTGTCATTTATCTTGCCATTTATAAGATGAATACCGGCTTGATCAACAGCCCAGCCTTTAAACACGTAGTCTTTTGGCAAATTTTCAGGGCGAACGATGGAGTACTTAGTACCATTAAGCGTGAAAGTGTACTTGCCGTCGAACTGCTTAGACGTATCGTCAGCATCGTCTTTAGTTACAGAAGCATCGTAAGACTTAACGTTGCCACCGTCGTAGTACAAGTCTGCATCTTCGCCCGTCAATTTAGCATTGCCGCGCTTAGTCAAGCTATACTCAAACGGCAGTTCTTCTGTAGCAGCGACATTATCTTTTGTTATAGCATTGCCGTCCGCATTATAAAACTGCACAGCGTACTTCTGGCGGTCGTACCTAAACTCAAGTGGTTTGTTATCATCAAATTCAGTTGCATCACCAGTATAACCTTCTTGTTCATCTACTGGAACGCCCCTATACTTTCGAAATGCTAAATGATACTTTTTAGCAAAAGCTTTCTGCTCATCCTCACTTAAATCATCCCACTCCCCATGATCATGAGATTCGTTATACCACTCTTCCAGCTTACCTTCAAAGTCGTCTGAATCTAACGCATCACCAACTCTTGCCGTATCATAACCATCAGCAGGATTAAAACCAGCAATAGATGGAGCTGGATAATCATAGTCACCGCTAGGAGTATCATCTTTGCTATAAGAATCGGTAGAAAGCTCATAATCGTCCTCGCTTATCGTATCACCCTTTTTATGTTTTTTAGCAGAGGCAATACTTTGCTTCCTAATAATCACCTGTATAGGCTGACTTTGATTACTTTTATCAGCAGTAAGCAGACGCTGATTATCTTTTAACTCGTGTGTAACTTGAGGGTTATGCTCAGGGTCATCGCTAATTTTAGGTATTACTTTGTCTTTTGGATTTTTTTTAAAAGCAGCACGCCAACGAGGGTCAGCAAATTCTTCTTTAGTAAAACGATACGGAGGAGTGTCACGATACTTTACAACCCCTGCAAATCCAAGCTGCCACCCTAAAGAGCCTTTTCCCTCTTCACTAAAATATAATTCATTTACATCAGGCCAAATATCAGTAAGCTTTTGACCGTAACGAACATTTACGCGGTAGCCTTTATGGTTAATCTCAGTGCCATGCTCATCCTTGTCTTTACCAACATACTTATCTGAGCAACCGCCACCGCCAGCATAGCAATAAATAGTTGTTTTGCCGTTTTCATCTTTTCTTTTTATAGCAGCATTGTCACCATTATCTACGCCAGCCGGCTTAGCAAAAATAAGCTCATAAGTATTGCGATCGTAAACTAAGTTAAGAGTGTTGTTTAAGTCGTTCGCGCAAAGCTTCGCTTTACTACGTTTGCCTAAATCTGGACGACCCGGCACAAAATCATGTTGCTCATTGTTAAGCTTTTTAGTAAGATCCTTATTCACGTGGAAGTAGCGCGTGAATATGTCCTTGTAAACTCTATTATCCCAATTAGGGGTTTTAGCATCAATAGGACCTGTAACATAATTACCGCTAGAATCTTTAAGGTAATTGCTTTCGGCACCAGGATTAGTGGTATCATACCCTTCCAAGTTTGTTACGTGCGTATCGTTCATCCAGTTGAACTTTGCAATTAAGCCAGTTTCGTGTTTAGAATCTTTGCCTTGCAACTCTTCTTTAGTTAAGCCAAGCTCCGGGTTCTTTACATACTCAGTTTCGCTTGCGCCATTAAGCTTACTAGCATCATCAACAACGCCAGCGTCATTCATCTTATCAAGCGCAACTTCACTGTCTGTTTGCACATTCTTGCGCTCAACAAGGCCAACAAAGTCGTAGTTTACAAGCGAATCCGGATGCTCTTTGTCAACCAAATCTGCCTTTTGCACCCACACGTTCACGCGGTAGCTGGTAGCCTCGTTAGCCGACCAAGCTGCGCGGAATTGCACATTGTGATCTGGCATAATGTAGTTATGCGCTTCATTAGTTACAGACCTATTAGAAGCACTTGAGCGATTATTATTATCTCCCGAGCGATTAGCACTCTCCCCCGGTTCTACTATCTGCCACCCCATAAACGTATGACCACGATACGTAGGTTCTGGAACCTCAGGCACTTCCTGGCCATAATACACTTTTTGAGCAGTAACATCCGTGCCGCCAGCAGAATCGTAAGTAACTTCATACGCTTTACGGTAGTAGCGAAGGTTCAAAACTAGCTTGTCTTTTTCGTCTTCAGAATCCGAAAGCGGCGAGCTAATAAGATTATGCTCCGGTTCGTAGCCTGGAATATACGTTGAAACAGCTGTTACATTCGAGCCAACTGTGCCAGTAATCTCCGTAACGTGTATAAGTTCTTTAGTTGTTGTAACTTTGCCATCCTTGCCTTTAATTTTATGTTCTACAACAATAGGTTTGCCAATATTAGGCGCTTCATCAAACTTATCCTTATCCTTGAGATTCTGCACCAAGTGACGCACATAGTACTTAGCTGTTTTAGGAGCGTAGTTGATGTTCAACTCACCATAGTACTGAATGCCGTCTTCTGCTTTTGGCTGCGTAGAGGACGAAGATTGCGGATTTGTAGACTGTGAGGTTTGCGGAGCTTGAGCGCCGTTATTGCCTCCAACAGCCGGCCTTTCCTTTACAGCGTAATCAGTAATCAGCTTCTTGCTCAAACGCAAGTAGCGAACAGCATCCGCATCCGTGCCATCGTCAATAACGAACTTGCTGTTATCTCCCTCACCTTTTTTAACGTAGTACTGGTAATCACCAGAATGATATACGGACGGGCGGTATCCAGCAGCCTTTGGAAGCTCAATGTATTCGAGACTATTAACATCGTCAAGCTTATTCAACTTTTCAACGTCAATCGTAAGCTCATACGGCTGCACAAGCTGCTTATTCGCAGCGCCACCAATCGTGTAGCGAATTTTCAAATTGTAAGTAGCTTTTGGCTTTTTGTCGGTTTGTACCTGTTCGTTGGCTTTATCTGGGGTTTTCGCCTCTGGATTATCTGTATTCGGCTTAATTACCTGGCTATTTGGATCAGTTGCTGTGTTTGTTGCGCCAGCGTTTGGAGTGCCAGTGGTCGGTGTGCCAGCGGCAGGTGTAGAAGTAGGTGAAGACGTTGGCTGATTGTTCGGCGTAGAAGCAGACCCAGGCTCTGAAGCAGTGTTTTGTGCAGTAGCTGAAGGCGTAGCGCTTTTATCTTCGCCTGCGGCGTCTGTAGTTGCACCTTCTGCACTGCTTTGCGAACCTTGTGCATTGGTTTGCGAACCTTGAGCAGAGCCTTGTGCAGAGCCTTGTGAACCTTGCCCTTGTGTATTGCCTTGTGCAGTTGTATCTGTACTTGGGCTCGCTGCAGTTCCAGCACCAGCATTAGCTTCTGCACTTGCAGGAGTTACAGGAGCAGACGGTGCAGTTGTATTGCTTGCAGGAGTAGTAGTCGGAGTTGCAGCTGTATTATTTGCAGAAGGTACAGGTGCATTATTTGCAGGAGCCGCAGCAGGAGATGTAGGCGCATTATTTGCAGAAGATGCAGCAGGAGATGCAGTTACATTTGCCGCAGAAGGTACACTACTCCCGCTATTATCACCACCGTTATTCTCAACAGACCTAGGCTTACGCACTTTCGGCGTATTTGCAGCACTTACTGTATTCGTATTTTCTACGTGAGTGCTTGCAGGTTGTGCATTTGTATTCTGCACTGGCGCAGGCGCACTTACTTCAGCAGATCCAGCAGATCCAACGGCATTAGAACTGCCTAACTGTGAGTCAATTTCGCGCTGTTGCGCTTCTTGTTGTTGCGATTCGTGCTGTTTTGCTTCACTCTTATTTATTTCACGCTGCTCAATCTCGCGCTGTTGCGCTTCGCGCAACTGTTGTATTTGTGCATCATGACGCGCAAGCTCTACAAACTTCTGAGTTTGTGCACTCTTATTGAGCACGCCAGCACCCCAACGCTGCATGTTCAATTCGTCCGGATCAGGCTTACCTTTGCCCATTTTTTGCGTCGTATTAGACGCATCAATAATATCTTTTTGGGTAGGCTGAAGCGCAGAAGCCACAACAGACGGCAGCATCATTGCCAAAGTTGAAGCAACAGCAACTCCAGCAACTCCCCTACGTAAAGCACGAGAACGCTTCACAGCATGAGCCTTACGAAGTGTTCTCTTTGGTGATTTACCATGCAAGTCGCTACGATCTACCATCAATTCTCCTTATTCCAATCCATCTCAATGCAGCGCATACTGTGCCTCAATATGCTATAACCAGCCCACACATACGTACCATACATTAGTACAGTATGCATACGTAAAATAAACAAATGTCACATGCTCTCACGCAATACCGTCAACCTATTGCATAAGCATGCACAAACACCACATCTATGCGCGAGAGATGTGCGCAATACACACAGCTCACACGCACACTATGCGAAACTGCAATACTCAAAGTACCTTATTTATAATACACCAGAATGCCTACCCCCCCCCCATAAAATTTTGTGAAAAATAACGCATTTTTACAGCAATCCTAAAAAATACGCAAAAGTCAATAAATTTCCGGAAAATGTTCCAAAAAACAGCCAAAACAACAACAAACCCCGGAAAATCAGCTACAAAAGCTGAAGAAAATTCCGGCAAATGTTCCAAAAAACGATTTTCCCTTTACAGCGTTGTAAAGAAACTAACGCTCGCAATATATGATATAATGTGAAAACGTGTGTTTTAGCGCAACAAATGTGCTTTAACGCAGTGAATATTTGAAAATTCAAAAGGGGTCGATCGGCTTCGACGGCGATCTGTTCGCCGCGGGGAAGCGTGCCGAGAACGCGAAAGTCCACTCGTAAACGTCCTTTCGCAAAAGAATAAGTGCTAAATCTAATCGCACTGAGTTCGCTCTCGCTGCCTGAGCTTCGCGCCAGGATTAACCAGTGAGCAGCTGCTCCGTTCACCCACTCACGTCTTCGGAGTAGTGCTGAACGTCATTAGAAGACTTGCTTGAATTGCCGGGCTGCAGGGCAATTCAGGGACTTTTACTGTAGATATGCTCGCCATGAATTGTCTGCGATAACATGGGGGCAGAAAAACTGCCGCACGGCCAGCAGACTACGCACGTAGAAGACCGAGGGTACGGTCACCGGACCGGGGTTCAATTCCCCGCGACTCCACAAACGCAAAAAAGGCGCTGAAAATGCAAAAATCGCAATTTTCAACGCCTTTTGTGTAAATAAAACACTAGAACAATGGCGGCTGACTTGATGCAATACTATGTTTTAAAACTCTCTTAATAGAAACATATTGAGTCGTCAACATGCCATTATTGTCAATACTTTTACGAATCAGCATAGCAACTTTATAAATATCGTTCTTTCTAAAAGACTCTTTACCATCATTTAAACGCTTAATAAAATCCCTATCTTCAACCTGAACAAACTGAGTTTTCACACCATCAGTAATACGCCATTTACCACCATCACGGAACGAAATATCTAACGCTTGCACCACCGTTTCAACGATACTCTCCTCAGTTTTGGTACTTACAGAAGAATACTGCGAGATTCCATATGCTTCTTCAGAATCTACAGTTTCTGCACAATAATCGTCGCTAAACGTTACAGAATCAACACCATCAGATGTAGCAGGTTCAACAGTTGACTTCAACGCTTTCAAATATTCTTCATTTGTTAAAAGCTCAACAGAAGCCTTGTAAGTAGTCAGTTTAGAGCCATCTGGAAACTCTAATTTTACGCACTCCAACCCAGTACGCTCATCTGTTTTATCAGGAGTTTGCTTTACTGGAGCACCCTTATGCAAAAAATGTTTAACACCTTTAACTGTTTCTAAAAATACACCCACAATAGCAGCCGCGTTAATTGCGGCATTTACTGGATTACTAGTAAACAAATCAACAATGCTATTAGCAACACTCGCAATAAGGTCAATATTAAAAGAACCCTCACGAGTAGCCTTTGCTTTCAAAGATATAACACAATTAGGAGCGGTATGAGCTTGAATCTTTTCAAACGCTTGAGATAATGCTAAAAGTGCAGGAGCAAGCTGCTTAACATCCATTTCATGAGACTGCAACGCAATGCCATCATACTTAACAGTAAAATTCGCGCTATTCTCAGGATTAAGAACCGTTACATTATTATCCATTACACACTCCTTTCATTAGATATATATTCTACTATTAGTAAAGCAAATATTTGTAGTTCGGCTTATTCGACGCGTGCCTAGTCTCTATATGATTCACACAAGAACGGGAGTGGAAAGGAAAGAGCGATAGTCCTGGATAACATCACAAGTAACGCCAAGAGCTTCAGAAAGAGTCCAAACGTCAGTCATTTGTGCTTTCTACCAGCATCTAACGCACATACGGCACTGATTACAGCACAACCAGTTATGAGCCAAGGTGAAAAATGGCACCATACTCCAGCGATAATAACGAGTGAGAACATAGCTGATACTATTGCATCTAATTTCATAATGAACCTGCAGTATAATGGACAGTGAGTCCCGGACACCTCGATTGTTCGGGACTCTATTTAATTAATTAACTTCATTCGATAATAAATGTGCGTGTGAACGTAACTGTTCAGCTAAACTCGCACGCGCAATCTTACCTTCAACAATATTCTGAATCCACTTATATAAATCATTGTCAAAAGGATTTACACTATCTTCGATATCAAGAATAATCCCATTATTGCGAAGTAAAGCTACACACGTTAATACTGTCGTACGCTTATTGGCATCAGGGAAAATATGGTCTTTAGCGAGATGCGTAGCAAAGTCAGCGATTTGGTCAAAAATATCCGTATAATTATTTCGATCAGCTGGAGATTTATCAAAAATAATCGCAAATGAAGAATACAAAACATTTTCAACGCTGCCCTGAACTTCTTGCTTAACAGTAGCAAGTCCTTGGCTTGTATCAACAATTTCTCGTTGAATAGAACAAACTATTCCTGCGAAGGCAATAATCTGTTCCTCATTCCAAACAAGAGCATCATACTGGCTCATGCGTCACCAAGGATACGCAAAGTATTCGGATACTGTTTTTTTACAGCATCTACAGCACTAATAAACGTATTTTTCTTAGCAGGATACGAAGTAACATCTGACGATTGCAAAATATTCTGTACAAGAATCGGCTTATTGTGCGACGCATCATACACATTGTGCCACGCACCGCCAGCACGATGAGCATAATTTACTAAATCAAACGCATTCATCCAAGCATATTTTTCAACAACAGTATCTACAATGCAATCAGCATACTGGCTGGTTTCGTGATTAGGCGCATTGAAAATACGATTTCGCCCAAACTGCTTAAACTCGTTATAAACACTAGGTTCTACAGGACCATATTCCCAAGCTTGAATCTCATCCGTAAATAGCGGACACTCAGGATTATTACGCAACGATTCTACTTGTGCAAAATATACTAGCTTATTCAAAGTGAGATTGGTTAATGCTAGCGTTTTTCCATATCGATCAATAAAAATTGATGCTATATCTAAAGCTTTCATATTTAATCTCCTTTCAAAAAACTTATTATGCATATACGAGTAGGATATATTTTACAGAATATCTTGTTAATATTACCACAAAAACGCAAGATAAGGCGATATTGAGCGCATTGGTACTAAAACGTTATTCTATGAAACTCTTAGAAAAATAAGGCATTGCAAAACCCAATGTTTCCAATGCTTAAATTAAGCGTCAAAAGCATCTCCGAGATGATGCTGAGTAGCGTGCTCAGTATCGTCAGAATTATCGCAATCAAACTCCCCCGCGTCCGCAGCATCAACGATTGCGAGCGCAGCTTCCGCAAGATCCGGTCGCAACGCGTCCAACCAGTGGATGCGAGCATCCCTACCAAACCAACCCATTTGCTTGCGAGCAAGTCGTCGAGTTTTTTGCGCAATATCCGCAAAAGCCTCATCCTCACTCCACACGCCATCCAAATAATCCATAATCTGCTGGTAGCCAAGAGCACGAACTGCAGTCACACCCAATCGCCCTCGAATCGCGCGCACCTCATCCACAAAACCCTGCTCACGCATAATTTGCGTACGTAAATCCACGCGCTTATCTAAATCTTCACGACGCAAATCTAAGCCAATTTGCACGCAATCAATCACATACTTATACTTCGGAAGCGTTGCGGAATAAGGCTTTCCTGTAAGCTCAATCACTTCAAGCGCGCGAATTGTACGTCGCGGATTGCGCGCATCCATATTCGCCGCAGCAACCGGATCCTTCTGCTTCAACTCATCAAACAGCGCACCTGCTCCCTCTTTGTGCTCGCGCTCCTCCAAAGCTGCACGAATAGACTCATCCGTGCCTGGAAATGTAATATCATCCACAGCAGCACGCGCATACAATCCCGATCCTCCAACTAAAATCGGCCTCACACCGCGCGATTGCAGCTCACCAATACACTTCCTGGCAAGAGTTTGAAAGCGCGCAACCGTCATAGTTTCTTCAGGATCAATAATGTCAAGCAAATGGTGAGGTACTTCCGCTTGCTCCTGCGCACTCGCCTTCGCCGTACCAATATCCATGTAACGATACATTTGATACGCGTCTGCGTTGATGATTTCCGCGCGAATCCCACGCTCAGCTAATTTTTTCGCAAGCGCAATACCAAGACTAGTTTTGCCTGAAGCTGTAGGACCAACTATTGAAATTACTTTAGGAATATTATCCTGCTTATTTTCAGACAAAATACACTCCCCGTCAAAATACTTTGCTAGATTCTGCTTGCGCGCAACTACCTAAGATATTTATATCACGCTTTACAAAGAATATTACATTTACATACGCACTCCCAGACGTTTAGCAGTTTTTATAGTATTATTAAAAGACGTGATACTTGATCGTCATAACTGCGTAAACGCAGCAGAACTCTATGCGCGTCTTCATAGCAACGAAGCAGCTAATGAAAGCAGCAACGTAAGCAGCAACGTAAGCAGCAACGTAAGCAATACAAAAAACCAACAAAATTGCTCCCAATGCGGCAAAACTAATTCGCTTATGCTTCCTGAAGACCAAATCGACGAATTTGTAAACATGATGCAAATTTACGAAGGAGCAATGTACGAAATAAGTACAAAGCTCGAGATTCTAGATAGCGAATTTCAGGTGCGGTTCTCTCACGACCCAATTCATCACATGGAACGTCGTCTTAAATCAGTGCACTCAATTTTTGAGAAGCTGCAGAGACGTCATCTAGATATTTCCACACGCTCTATACGCGATAATCTTTTCGACGTAGCTGGAATTCGCGTAATTTGCAACTACTGCGACGATGTGTATTCTGTAGCGCAATATCTTTCTAAACAAACAGACATTCAAGTATTGCAAGTTAAGGATTATATTAAGAATCCAAAACCTAATGGATACCGCAGTTTGCACGTAATTTATGCAGTTCCTGTGTTCTTGTCTTCTGGAGCACACTACACGCCAGTTGAAGTGCAATTCCGAACTATTGCGATGGATTATTGGGCTAGCTTGGAGCATGCTTTAAGGTACAAAGCCGGTTTGCCGGATGCAAAGTTGGCTGAGCACTCTCAAACTTTGCTCGATTGCGCGCATAGCTTGCAAAATATTGAAACACAAATGCAAGGTATTCATCGCGATATTAATGGTGCTCCTCAAGTTGAAGAGGCACCTAATAGTAAGGCATAATACAAATACGAAGCGCAAGCTTACGCAAGATTAGGCGCAATTTTACGCAATATTAAGCGCAAGATTACGCAATACTAAAACCAGCTTATTGTGCAAACGTACTAAATTTCGTTACATTTTTTAGCATTTTCCCAGATGCTTTAATTATAATTATGTGAGAACGTTGTCTTGACAGCGTTTTATTTCATAGCTGTTAAGGAGAAATAATGACAAACTTTACTCAAGATTATTACAAAAGCGGTGCTCCTGAGGTTATTGACACTCAGGCAACATATGCTTTTGAAGAAGCAAAAAGAGTTTCAGTAGGACGCACTTATGGCGAAATGACGCTTGGATTGATTGTTACAACTCTTGTGGCACTGTTCACTCAAAGCGGTAATTTCTGGCTTAGATTTATGTTTGCAACCCGCGGATGGGGTTGGATGATGTTGGCAATTGCTCAGGTTGTGATAGCAGTTGTTCTTGGAACGCGTTTAATGAAGATGAGTGAGACAACAGTACGAGTTTTGTTCTATGCTTATGCTGCTTTAACAGGATTTACTTTAAGCTCAGTTTTTCAAGTATTTAGCCTTGGGTCTGTGGCATTAGTATTTGCTTTAACTGCAGGGTTCTTCCTGTGCTTGACAATGCTTGCACTTACTACAAAAAAGGATTTGCTTAAAGCTGGTCCAATTTTAATGGTTGCATTACTTGTATTCGTTGTTGCGCAAATTATTATTTCGTTTATTGGGCAAGATACTGGAACAATGCGTCTTATGGCTGGAATTGGCATCGTTATTTTTGCAGGTTTAACAGCTTACGACGCTCAGCAAACTCGCGCATTACTTGCACAATATGAAAATCAGCCTGAAATGGTTAAGAAAGTATCTATTTTCTGCGCATTCCAGCTGTTCTTGGACTTCATTAATATGTTCATCTACTTGCTAGAGTTGCTTGGAGATAATAGAGATTAATAATACTAAAACTAACATACGTGTGTTAGTTGCTTAGATATTTAACCCTGCCAGATTAGTATTTGGCAGGGTTTTTCTATTATGCGCAGTGGAGTTCTGCGCGAGTGTCTTCATTTTGCTTGTTTTCAGACACTGGCGCAGTACGTAATCTGCACCAGTGTCCCAAAAACGGTGGCGCTCAAGCAGGTCGTCAGCGCACACCAGTCACAACCTAGTTTCTAAAACACAGTCATGCAAACCTGCCCCGCCTGCGTCAATAAAGACGCAGGCAGACATCGCTTGCGTTGAAAGCACACCGTGCTTTCAACCCTGAGCAAGCTCGGCGCTCCGAATTGCTTTCGCGCTAAATGACAGCGCTCAAGCAGGTCGTCAGCGCACGCAGTCAACCATCTGCACCAGTAACAAAAAACGACCAAAACTTTACAGCGGTGTAAAATTTATGCCGCCTACTCGCGCTAAAACGGCAGAAACTTTACATCCGTGTAAAGGAAAAGCCGTTTGCGCGCCTCAATCCGGCAGAAACTTTACAACCGCGCGCAGTTTATGCCGCTTCCCAGTCAAATTCCGACCAAAACTTTACAGCCGCGTAAAGAAAAAGTCGGCTACGCGCCAAAAAACGGCAGAAACTTTACAATCGCGCTGCTAGCGAATCGATACACGCGTTAAATATTTTTGCAGTCAATAGAAAATGTCGAAAACATCTTGCGATTATGTATTTTCGACAGTTCTGACTTGCGTTTTGTTTATTCCACCAAACGATTTGGTATTTTCGACAATTTAGTAAGCTGCAAAAATCGTGGAAAACGCTCGGAACGCAGCGCTCAAGCAGGTCGTCGCGTACGCGAATACAACAAAAAGACCCCACGAGTTTCCTCGCAGGGTCTTTATTAAGCCTTAGCTAATATTTTCAGTTAGAAAATACTAGGCAAGAATCTTGGTCACACGACCGGAACCAACGGTACGACCACCTTCACGAACTGCGAAGGTCAAGCCCTCTTCCATTGCGATTGCCTGGATCAACTCAACAGTGAAGGTTGCGTGATCGCCTGGCTGAACCATCTCAACGCCGTCTGGCAAGGTGATAACGCCGGTGACGTCGGTGGTGCGGAAGTAGAACTGTGGACGGTAGTTGGAGAAGAACGGCGAGTGACGGCCACCTTCGTCCTTGGTCAAGACGTAAACTTCGCCTTCGAACTTGGTGTGTGGGGTCACAGAACCTGGAGCAGCCACAACCTGACCACGCTCAACGTCGGTACGGTTGATACCACGGAGAAGAAGACCAGTGTTATCGCCAGCCTCGGCCTCATCCATCTGCTTGTGGAAGGTCTCGATGGAGGTAACGGTGGTGGTCTGAGTTGGACGCAAACCAACGATCTCAACTGGGGTGTTGATTGGGAGCTTACCACGCTCAACACGACCGGTGACAACGGTACCACGACCGGAGATGGTGAACACATCTTCGATTGGCATCAAGAATGGCTTGTCAAGATCGTGAGTTGGGGTTGGGATGTACTCGTCAACAGCCTTCATGAGCTCCTTGACGGTCTCTACCCACTTCTCGTGATCTGGAGCGTCATCATGCAAAGCACCGTAAGCAGAGGTGCGGATGACTGGGCAGTCGCGATCGAAGCCGTTTTCTTCGAGGAGGTCACGAACCTCTTCTTCGACGAGGTCGATAAGTTCTGGATCATCAACCATATCGCACTTGTTCAAAGCAACGAGGATCTTCGGGACACCGACCTGCTTAGCGAGCAAAACGTGCTCACGGGTCTGAGCCATAGGACCATCGGTAGCAGCAACCACGAGGATTGCGCCATCCATCTGAGCAGCACCGGTGATCATGTTCTTCACGTAATCAGCGTGGCCTGGAGCGTCCACGTGAGCGTAGTGACGCTCAGCGGTCTGATACTCGATGTGTGCGATGTTAATGGTAATGCCGCGTTCCTTCTCTTCTGGAGCGGCATCAATCTGATCGAAGTCATACTGAGGGTTCAGATCTGGATACTCGCCATGCAGCACCTTAGAAATAGCCGCGGTCAAGGTAGTCTTACCGTGATCAACGTGACCAATGGTACCAATGTTAACATGCGGCTTAGTACGCTCGTACTTTTCCTTTGCCATGTGTTTGTCCTCCTGGACGTCTCGTAGTTTGCCTCACACATTTGTGAGAGGTCTTTCGCTACATATTACTGGGTTTCTGGGTTAGGTGCCACTTCGGTGCCAGAACCCAGTCAACGTAGGAAATTCTAGCGTTGACCGGGGACAGAAAACACCGAAGTAGCGTGCGCTTTATTCGCCGCGCTGAGCCTTAATAATCTCGTCCGAAACGGCCTTCGGGACCTCCGCGTAAGAGTCCATCTGCATGGTGAACATTGCGCGGCCCTGAGTCTTGGAACGAAGATCGCCAATGTAGCCGAACATTTCGCTCAGCGGCACCTTGGCGTCGATAACTTTCACGCCAGTGGCATCAGTCATAGACTGGATGTTACCGCGACGAGAGTTCAAATCGCCCATGACGTCGCCCATGTACTCTTCTGGAGTACGGACTTCGACAGCCATAATTGGTTCGAGAATTACCGGATTAGCCTTAGGAGCAGCTTCCTTGAAGCACATGGAACCTGCAATCTTGAAGGCCATTTCCGAAGAATCGACATCGTGAGTCTGACCGTCGGTGACGGTTGCCTTTACACCCACAACTGGGAAGCCAGCCAAAACGCCGGATTCCATAGCTTCCTGCACGCCTGCATCGATTGAAGGAATGAATTCCTTGGTGATGTGGCCGCCGGTAACTTCGTTGACAAACTGGTAGGTTTCGCCAGATTCTGTGTCGAGAGGCTCGAAGTTCATCAAAACCTTTGCGAACTGACCAGAACCACCGGTCTGCTTCTTGTGAGTGTATTCCTGGTTCATAACAGCCTTACGAATCGTCTCACGGTAAGCAACCTGTGGCTTACCAACGTTCGCTTCGACCTTGAACTCACGACGCATACGATCAACGATAATGTCAAGCTGAAGCTCGCCCATACCGGAAATCAAAGTCTGACCAGATTCCTCATCGGTCTTAACCTGGAATGTAGGATCCTCGTCAGAAAGCTTAGCCAAAGCCAAACTCATCTTTTCCTGATCAGCCTTCGTCTTTGGCTCCACAGCAACCTCGATAACAGGATCTGGGAATGTCATGGATTCCAAAGAAATTGGGTTCTTTTCGTCGCACAAAGTATCACCAGTGCTGACGTTCTTCAAACCAACGAAGGTGTAGATGTTACCAGCTTCAGCTGAATCTACAGGATTTTCCTTATCAGCATGCATCTGGAAGATCTTACCAACGCGTTCCTTCTTGGACTTCGTGGAATCGTACACGGAATCGCCTGGCTTAACTTCGCCAGAGTAAACGCGCACGAACACGAGCTTGCCATAGAATGGATGGGTTGAAATCTTGAATACCAATGCTGCGAATGGATCTGTATTAACTGGCTTACGGTCAATTTCAACAGATTCGTCGCCTGGCTTGAAGCCCTTAATAGATGGAACATCTTCTGGGCTTGGGAGGAAGTCGACAACAGCATCCAGCATTGGCTGAACACCCTTATCCTTGAATGCAGAACCGCAAGTTACTGGGAAGGCCTTACGCTCAATGGTAAGCTTACGGATACCAGCGCGCATTTCTTCTTCAGTAAGTTCGCCAGTTTCGAGATACTTCTCAACCAGCTCATCGTCAGCTTCAGCAACCTGATCCATAAGTTCAGCACGATACTGCTCTGCACGTTCCTGCAAATCTTCAGGAATGTCAACGGTGTCATAGTGAGCACCCATATCGTCCTTAACGTCATTCCAGACGTAAGCCTTCATACGAATCAAGTCAACAACGCCGATGAAGTCGTTTTCAGCACCGATTGGAAGCTGAATAACGAGTGGAGTTGCACCGAGCTTCTCCTTGATGGTCTTGACGGAATAGTAGAAATCAGCGCCAAGCTTATCCATCTTATTGATGAAGCAGATACGTGGGACGCTATACTTATCAGCCTGACGCCACACGGTTTCAGACTGAGGCTCCACGCCTTCCTTACCATCGAAGACTGCTACAGCACCATCGAGCACGCGAAGGGAACGTTCCACCTCAGCGGTGAAGTCCACGTGGCCTGGGGTATCGATGATGTTGATCTGATAGCGGTCATCAACGTCATGAGTCTGACGCTTCCAGAAGCAGGTGGTTGCAGCAGACTGAATAGTAATACCGCGCTCCTGCTCCTGAGCCATGAAGTCCATGGTAGAAGCACCATCATGAGTTTCACCGATCTTGTAGTTCTTACCAGTGTAGTAAAGAATACGTTCGGTGGTAGTAGTCTTACCAGCATCAATGTGCGCCATGATGCCGATATTACGAACCATATTCAGGTCGTTAAGCACATCTTGTGCCATATTCTTATCCTTAGCTCTTTAAGATACCGATTATCTTGTGGATTACCAGCGATAGTGAGCAAAAGCCTTGTTTGCTTCTGCCATCTTGTGGGTATCCTCGCGGCGCTTCACAGAAGCACCCAAGCCATTGGAGGCATCGAGAATTTCGTTGGCCAAACGCTCAGCCATAGTCTTTTCACGACGAGCGCGTGAGAAGTCAGTAAGCCAGCGGAGGGAAAGAGTGTTTGCACGAGCAGGCTTAACTTCGACTGGAACCTGGTAAGTTGCACCACCAACGCGGCGAGAACGAACCTCAAGATTTGGACGAATGTTATCAAGAGCGCGCTTCAATACAGAAACTGGCTCCTGCTCGGTCTTTGCCTTCACCTGCTCAAGAGCGGTGTAGACGATGTTTTCTGCGATGGACTTCTTACCATCGAGAAGGATTTTGTTAATCAACTGAGCCACGACGGTCGAGCCGTAGATTGGATCAGGAAGCAGTTGATGCTTTTTTGCAGGTCCTTTACGTGACATGTTTTACTTCGCCTTCTTTGCTCCATACAGGGAACGACCCTGCTTGCGGTCCTTGACACCCTGGGTATCTAATGCGCCACGCACGATGTGGTAACGCACACCTGGGAGATCCTTCACACGGCCACCACGCACGAGCACGATGGAGTGCTCCTGCAAGTTGTGACCTTCGCCTGGAATATAGGCGGTTACTTCAATACCAGAGCTGAGGCGCACACGAGCAACCTTACGAAGCGCGGAATTTGGCTTCTTAGGAGTGGTGGTGTACACACGGGTGCACACGCCACGACGCAGCGGGCTACCCTTCAAGGCCAAAGTCTTTGACTTTTTCGGCTTGGCCTGACGTCCTTTACGGACAAGTTGTTCAATCGTAGGCAACTTAAGTTCTCCGATTCATTGTTATCTTCTATTTGGTGAAAACCGCCACACTGCAGCACACCATAACCAAAGAATCGGTTAAAGAGTAAAAGCCACAGTCCACCGGCCCGATGGCCCTCGCGCCTCCAGCCACACATTACTGCGCGCTATCTTTGACACTTGGGATATCCCAACCAACACGCCTATAACATAAGGCACGCTGTTGGCACACACGAATTACTATTATACACCCAATCTTGACAATGCAATTAATAAAGTTTTAAAACCCTATTTAAGAATTGGACGCACAGGAGCAGACACATCTAAGCTGCGTTTGTTGCCAATTTTACTAGGGTCATCAATAATCTTGGCAACAATAGCCTTCTTTAACTCAATCTGAGACGAATTGCCCCATATGATAGTTTTTTTAACATCCCCTAATTCTGTTTCGACAGAATCTTGAGTTTTTGCACTAACTTTCGTAACTCTAGCTCGCAAAGATTCCGAAAGTGAACTAACAATTTTTACAGCTTCAAGTACAGCTCTATTATTCAAACTTCTTTGCACATTTGAAACTTCAATAACAGGTATTCCTTGCGTTGTAACTTGAGCTACAGCATTTAACACGCGACCTTTAGCGTCAACAGCAGTTAATTTATTGCTATATCGAGTTTTGAGCATTGCTGCAGGACGTTGCGCATGTACAGAAACATGCAAACCATTAGGAAAATTCTTAGAAACTTTTGCTTCAGTTACGCCAGGAATATCGTTAAGTTGGTTAATTACTTCTTGAGAAGAAACTAAAAATAGCGATTTACCAACCTGAGTTGACGCAATTGAAGCAATTTTTTGCTCACTCACCCACTCGTTAGAGCCAGAAATACTTATATCGCTAGACTTAAGAAGAAAAACTGGCGAGAAGAATAAAAACCAAACAATCGCTGAAACAGAAGCAATCACTGCAAGAATTGCAAGAATTCGTTTAACAGTAAATTGCAAATAAGCAGATTTACGTTCTTTCAAACGCTCTCGAAAATTAATTATTCTAGGACGAGTAATCATTCCAAGAGAACCAGAAGTTTGACTTAAAGTTTTTCTTACAAAATCAAGCTTCGGCAAAAGTCTAGCGTCAACAAACTTACCTTGATGATTTTTTTCATTGACATCAGCTACTCGTATTTGCGATGTGTTTTGGCTGATTATATGCCTTTGGAAACGCTGGTCTTTGCGCAACGACGAAGCACTACGACGAGACGCAATGCTGCTTGATTTATTACTACGAGACTCTTCAGTATGCGCAATATTAAGACTTGAAACGGTACGACGATGCGAATTATTTGCATCAGCATCGTACGATTTGCTTGACCTCACGCGACCCATAATTGCCTCTCGTAATAATTTATTTATACTTTAATCGCTTAATTTCAAAGCACTACAATGCTTCTAGCATAACAGACGTCATAGCAGTAATACTTCCTGCACCAACTGTAAGCAGCACATCACCAGATTTTGCACGCAAAGCCAGTTTCAACGCAGCTTCGCGCATATCGTCAACCGCTTCAATTTTTACATCAAGATTCTGCGATTTTGCAGCTTTAACAATAGTTTCAGCATTAATATTTGGAAAATCTTCCTGCTTTTCGCGAGCTGGGAAAATTCCTGTAACAATTACATCGTCTGCAAGAGCCAAAGATTTTGCAAACTCACTAGCAAAAGCCTGCGTTCTGGAGAACAAATGAGGCTGGAACAGCACGCGAAGAGTAGAAGAAGTGTACTTTCTTCGCGCAGCGCGCAATAATGCAGCTATTTCAGTTGGATGGTGAGCATAATCGTCCACAACTGTCACACCATCAACACATCCACGAATATCAAAACGACGAGACGCACCTCGGAAGCTTTCTGCACCACGAGCCGCATCTTCTGGATTCATACCGAGCAATACTGCAGCAACAATAGCTGCAGAAGCATTAAGCGCATTATGCAAACCTGGTATTAACAAGCTAACTTGCACCTTGTTCGAACATTTAGCATGTTCATCCAAAATTTTTTCCGGCAATACAAGCGTAAACATTTCTCGACCACTTACAGCTTGCTCATTTTCATGCTCAATACTTGCGAACATAGCTAATTTTTGTACGCGCGAGCTGACTTTTAGTCTCCACGTATCCAAATTACCGTAAGCAATTGTTTTGTTTAAAATATTATCCGGCATAGCTTCAAGTACTTTTCTAGCACCTTCGTCTTCTGCACAAATTATTACGTTATTGACAGCATGACTTACGTGCTCAACAAATGCTTCTCTGTATCGTTCACTAGAGCCGTAATGATCCAAGTGATCTGCTTCAGCATTTGTTACGATTGCAATACTTGGGCTGTATTTTTCAAAACTTCCGTCAGATTCGTCAGCTTCAGCAACCATAACAATTCCATTGCCAGCATGACCGCCGTCTAAAACTGTTCCGTCTGCAGCTTGAATAGATCCGCCGATTGCGTAGCTTGGATCAGCCAAATCGCCTACTGCAGCCACAGTTAATATATGAGAAAGAAGTGAGCTAGTAGTTGTTTTACCATGCGCTCCAGCAACAGTCACACCAGTTTTTGCAGATAATAATAACGCAAGAATATCGCTGCGATGAACAAGCTTTATGCCGCGCTCATGCGCTGCCATAATTTCCGGATTGCTCGGTTTAATAGCACTTGAATACACGAGTACATCTGCATGCTCAACATGTGAAGCACTTTGTCCAATTTCTACTTCAATACCTAATTCTTCCAAGCGTTGAGTGTGATCATTTGCTTCGCGATCACAACCGCTTACACTTACGCCCTCTTCATGCAACATTTCTGCCAGAACACTCATTCCAGCTCCGCCAATGCCAATAAAATGCACTCGCCCTAGTTTTGAAATAGTTTGCGAATCATCAAACGCTGATTTTACTGGGTTTAAATCAATGTTGTTATGAGATGAAATTGTATTGCTATTAAGATTAGTCATTACTTTCTGCCTTCTTTTGCGATTTCAAGAATACGCTTCGCCATAACGTCTGCAGCATCGCGAATACCATAATTCCAAGATTTAGTGCGCATAGCTTGTAATTGCTTTTTGTTTTGCAATAAAGCTAATCCTTCATCTATAAACCACTTTGCATTGAAATCAGCATCATTTACCATTACTGCTCCCCCTGCATTTACTACAGGCTCAGCATTAAAACGCTGCTCGCCGTTGCCAATAGGCAATGGCACGTATACAGCAGGTAAGCCAAGTGCCGAAATTTCTGCAACCGTTCCAGCTCCTGCACGACATATAACTAAATCTGCACAAGCAAAAGCCCAATCAATGCGCTCTAAATATTCTGCAATATGATAATCGCCACAACCAGCATGCTCTGGTTTAATATCGTTTATTTGCGATTCACCTACTTGATTTGCAACTATATTTCGCACTTCTTCCGCTTTTGCGCGACCAGTTAAGTGAATTACTTGCGCATGTTTTAAAATATCTCCTGCTGCTGCAGCAACAGCTTGATTTATGCTTTTTGCACCCAAAGATCCGCCTGTAACAAGAATAATCGGACGTTTAGGATCAACGCCAAGGTTTTGCGCACCTTCAACGCGAGCGGAATCATAATCTTTTTCTAATCTTTCACACAATTGAGAAATAGCAGGTCTAAGAGGTAAACCAACTCTTTCAACTTTGACACCTTTTCGCGTGCGCAAATCAGTATTCCCATAAACTGTTCCAACAGCATCAGCCCAACCTGCGCCCAAGCGATTTGCCATTCCAGATTTAGCATTCTGCTCATGAATCACAATAGGAATATGCTGCGCATGAGCTTGAGAATATACTGGAGCAGAAGCATAGCCACCGAAGCCCACTACTATATCTGCTTTTCTAGCGGCTAGTATATTTCGCACTTTGCGTTTTTCGCGCATCCATCGAATTGGAAACTTAATTGCATCTAGATTTGGCTTACGCGGGAACGGCACTTTTTCTATAGTGTCAAGTTCGTACCCTGCATTCGGCACAAGACTTTTTTCCAAACCAACTTCTGTACCAATTACACTAATTAACGCTTCAGGATTGAGCTTTTTAATAGCGTTTGCAACAGAAAGCAAAGGATTGACATGACCTGCAGTGCCCCCGCCTGCAAGAACAATATGCACTTCATGCTCAATAGCATTATCAAACTTCATTTCACTACCCTTGTTATAACTTTCATATTATAAAAAAGTTGTAAATACTTACTACTTCGATATAGTAAGTTGCGGATTGGAACGCATAAGACCATCAGCTACGCCAATTGCAACCAAACACATAACGAGCGAAGATCCACCTGCTGACACAAACGGCATAGGCACTCCCATAACCGGAAGTATTTGCACAACAACAAGAATATTAACTAATCCTTGGCCTACAATCCACGTTGCGATACACATTAATGTGATTGAAATAAATTGCGATTTCGCTTTTAATGCTGAAGATAGTATGCACCAACCAATAATTACGTATAGCAAAATCACTGCTGCTGCAACCAAAAAGCCCATCTCTTCGCCAATAATAGCGAAAATAAAATCATTGTGAGCGTAAGGCAAATAATTCCATTTTTCGCGAGAGTTTCCAATACCAACGCCTAATAGTCCACCAGAAGCCATTGCATATTGAGCGTGAATTGCTTGGAAGCAAACGCCTTTAGCTGCTTTTGCGTCACATCCGTGCAAAGTAGCAAGAATACGTCGCATACGATTTTGGCTTGTCAAAACAAGCATAGCGACCATAGCAATAGCAATCAAAATACTTCCTATTAGCCAGCGCGTAGGGAATCCGCCAAGATAAAAAGCTATAAGTGCAATAAGAATAATAATTAAAGCAGTACCAAGATCCTTACCTGCAATAACAAGCAACAACGATACGCCGAGTCCTGCTGCTACAGGAATATACGCGCGCATTTGCACACGCTCATACGCTTGTTTTGCAGCAATCAAAGCTATTGGAAGCCAAATACATAATGCAAGTTTTGTAATTTCTGCAGGCTGCAAAGTAATAGGACCAAAAGCAATCCAACCAGCATTACCATTAACTTCACGTCGTAAACCTGGAACAAATGTTAAGAACTGTGCAACAACAGAAATAATGTAAATAACAGCAACGTATCGTCTATAAACTGTAACTGGAAGTCGAGAAGCGAAAATATAGCCAATTAAACCTAAAACGCAATACATTGTTTGGTTTACGCCTTGACCCCACGGTGCGATTCCGTAGGTAATCATAGTTACTGAAGAACTAGAAAACACCATGAATAAGCCGAAAATCGACAGTATAACCACTGATACTCGCATGCCGTATAAGCACCACAGTGGGTTAGTTAAACTGCGCAAGCCAACATATTTCTTTAATTCCGAATCTTGAGTTTTGCGCTCTAACGAGTTTTTTGAGTAGTCTTTTTTCGAGGAAAATATTCCAGATACAGTATGCGCTAATTTTGCGTATTTAATTGATTTTGCCGGCTTTACTGGCTTTACTGGTTTCGCTAGATTTGTTAGCTTTTCAGGTTTCGCAGGATTTACAGTATTTACAGTATTTGCTTGCACTGCAGGCTTTACAAAATTAGTTGATTTTACAAGCTTGGATGATTTTACAAAATTATCTGGTTTTGCCTGTTTCGCTGGTTTCGCAACTTTCGACTTCTTTGCATCTTTTACAAATTTTACAGATTTATTTAAAGAAGAGCCTACAGATTTGCCAACTTTAGTAACAGAATTACTTACAGAATTACTTACAGACTTTCCTACAGATTTGCCTAATTCCTTACCAGCTTTGCTTGCGTACGCTCCTACTTTACTTACTGACTTGCCTACTTTACCTGCTGAAGTCCTAATAGATTTTTTAAAAGATTCAAATTTTTGTTTTTTAGAAGAATTAGAAGAATCTGAATCTGCTTCAATATGATCTTCCATAATAACTTCTGAGACTTTGCGCGCTAATGAACGCAAAAACTTTTTAGGCTTATTACTGTTGAACACCATGATTATGCACCCATCGTTGAGATTCTTTAGCAAAACGATTGCCGCGATCGGCGTATGAAACAAATTGATCCATAGAAGCACAAGCAGGAGCGAGCAGAACAACATCACCAGGCTTAGCATAACGCCCAGCAGCTTCTACAGTTTGACGCATAACAGCCTCACCGAATGAAGAATCAGGATTTACAAGCGAAGTATTCTCAATATTCTCACAAACTAAATCATCAACGCAATCATATGATTTAGCGCAAGAACCATCCTGTGAAACAATAGTTACTGGAATGTGAGGAGCTGAACTGCGAAGAGCTTCAACAATTGGACGTTGATCTATTCCAATAACAACAACTGCTTTAATCACATGAAGTTGGTTTGCAATCAAATCTTCAAAATGACCACCTTTAGCTAAACCGCCAGCAATCCAAACAACCGAATTATTAGCAAAACTAGCTAAAGATGCACAAGCAGCATGAGCATTAGTTGCTTTAGAATCATCTACAAATCTAATACAATGCGAAGGATTTTCATCTTCAGACATCAAAGTCGCAACTGTTTGAATGCGATGACCTCCAGGAGCAAACTCGCGTAAAGCACGAACTGAAGAATCTACATCACCAGTTAAACCTAAAGCTAAAGCTAATGCAGTAAGAGCATCAGCTAATAAATGCGGATACACGCTGCCATCAGGCTCGCACAGATGTTTTAGCTCACGCAATTCAACAATAGGTTTCAGAGTGCCTTTATTTCCTCCAGCAACACCGCTGTTATCGACAATCCAACCATCTTTTACGCCAATTTCACCATCTTTAGGCTCTTCTAGCGTAAAACCAATTTTTTTACAACCATCAGCAACTTGTGCACAATCTGCCAATTTGCTTACACGCTCATCTTGAGCATTGTAAACCAAAGCTTTTTGCACATTATTAAATACTTTTGACTTGTCACGAGCGTACGCTTCCATGCCACCATGCCAATCTAAATGATCAGCAGCAATATTAGTAATAGCAGCACAGTCAAGAGCTAAAGAATCAGTGAAATGCAATTGGAAAGAGCTTAATTCAACGCATAAAGCATCATGCTCACATTCCAAAGCAGCATGTGACACAGACTTTCCAATATTTCCTACTGCTGGAGCATCTAATCCGCAAGCGGTTAGCATTGCAGAAGTCATTTCTGTAGTAGAAGTCTTACCATTTGTGCCAGTAATACCGATCCAATAAGCAGGTTTATTCGTGCGTTTAGAAGGTACACGCAAGCGCCAAGCTAATTCAACTTCGCTCATTACTGGAATATTGTGCGATGCAGCTTCTTGCAAAAATGGCGTGCGAGGGTTAAATACTGGAGATGTAACAACAGCATCGATTTTAGACCAGTCTATTGCTGAAAAATCATGTATATCAGCATCAGGCTTATTTTCGTCTGCAGTCACAGGCTCAGATCCAACAGAGCGCAAAACCTCAGCTGCACCACGACCAGAAACTCCAAGACCTGCAACTAATACACGCTTAAAAGCAAATGCTTTATCGCTTGTGCACGACTTACAAGTGGATTCAGACGAAACAGATACGTCATTGCCATCGACAATATTCATATTGAAGCCTTCCAATTTTTGAAATTAAATAAGCAAGCCAGAACGCCCTGCCCAATCAGCGTAGAACATCATAAGCGCAGAAAGCACAAACATAAGCTCAATCATCCAGAATCGCACAACAACCTTGGTTTCCGTCCAGCCGAGCAATTCAAAATGATGATGAATAGGAGCCATTTTGAACACACGCTTATGCGTAGCTTTAAAGAATCCAACTTGAATAACGTCACTTGCAGCTTCCATTACAAATAATCCGCCTAAAATCACGGCCAAAAACTCTGTGTGAGTTGCAATAGAAAGAGCTGCAAATAATCCGCCTAAAGCCAACGAACCAGTATCTCCCATAAATACTTGAGCAGGATTCGAATTAAACCACAAGAATCCAAAGCAAGCAACAGCAGCGCAAACAGCAATAATAGTTAAATCGAGAGGGTCAGAAACAGCGTAAGAGAATCCAAAATGACCGCCTCCGCGCACATGGTAGCTTTCCCAGAAAGCAATCAAAGCGTATCCAGCAAAAGCAATCATAGAAGATCCAGAAGCTAAACCATCAAGTCCGTCAGTCAAATTTACAGCATTAGACCAAGCAGCAATAAGGAAATTAACCCAAACAATAAATACTACGATTCCTACACCTTTACCGAGTATAGAAAAATCAAAAAATGGTTTTTCAATAAAACTCATTCCAGGTTGAGCGCTAGCAATACCAGATTGAGTTGGCAATAGCAATGACAAAAGCGCGTAAATACTTGCAAAAATAATTTGACCAGTAAACTTCGCATGTACAGAAAGACCAAGATTCTGCTTTTTACGAACCTTAGCAAAATCATCAATAAAGCCAAGCAAACCCATTGAAAGCATTGCAAACAGCACTAAAACAGCAGACCATGAAGGCGAGCGGCCAACAGAAACATATCTATAAAGAGCAGAAGCAGCCCAACCTGCTACTACAGCAAAATTAATAACAACACCGCCCATAGTTGGCGTTCCGCGTTTTACTAAATGAGATTGTGGTCCATCTTGGCGAATGTACTGACCGTAGTGCAAACGATGCACTAAACGAATAAGCAAAGGCGTGCCAACAATCGTAACTACGAGCGACACCACAATTCCTACAATAAGCGCAATCACCGCTTAACCTCCGTTTACTGTTCCGTTTGCTATAATACTTAATTTATTAATTTCACACTTATATTGAGCATCAAGCAGTTAAATATTTGCCCAATGTTCAGCAAGCACACTCAAGCCTGAAGCATGAGAGCCTTTCAATAACACAACACTACTCGGATGCTCGGCCACAATTTTCCAAACAATATCATCAGCCTCGTCCGCACTGTGCACAAAGTAGACTGCATCATTAGAAGAAAGTAGTTTATTATTCCAAGAAGAACGCGCACCTTGAGCAATACAGTTAGCTAATTCATCTAAGTCGGAGTCCGTTTTTGAACCAACAGCAACAACCGCATCGACACTCGAATTTGCCACATATTCTCCAATATTTGTGTGCAATTCATCTTCGTTGCTGCCAAGCTCCAACATAGAACCAAGAACCGCTATACGGAAGGGTTTCGAAGATGCACTACAAGAATCATTTTCATAAGCGCACAAACCATCGATTCCTGCTTTCATAGAATCAGGATTTGCATTAAAGGAATCATCAATAAGTGTAAATTTCTCGTCATTTTTCGAAACTGTACTCAATTGCATGCGATGCGGGCTAATATGCGAAACTTTAGACAGCACAGAAGCAATATCATCTAAAGTCATTCCCAAATATCTTGCAACATTTGCTGCTGCAAGCGCATTCATAACATTATGCTCGCCTTGTATATCAAGATGCGCCTCAACATGATTCACTAAATCAGAAGAATTAATGCGTTCAGTGATAGTAAAAACTGCTTTACCAAAAGAATCTAACTTTATATTGCTAGCTGAAAGTTGGTAGTCATCTTTACTAGCTGATTCCAGCAATCCATTTTTAGCATTTCTACCAAACCAGCGCACATGCTTATTTTCTACAAGACAAGACATTGCAGAAACTCGCTTATCGTCAGAATTTAATACTGCTATGCCATGTGGCAAAAGCCCACGCACAATCTCACTTTTTGCTTGCGCAATTCGCTCAACTGAGCCAAATTCACCTAAATGAGCCACACCAACTTTAAGCACTATTGCGAGATCCGGAGGAGCAATATGAGTTAAATTGGCAATTTCGCCAACATGGTTAGCACCCATTTCTGCTATTAAAAATCGAGTATTACTGCCAACTTGCAAAGCAGTAAGAGGCAAACCAATATTATTATTAAAAGATCCAACAGGAGCAACCGTTTCGCCTAGCGTGCTCAACAAAGCCTTCAACATATCTTTCGTTGTTGTTTTGCCAACGGAACCAGTAATACCAATAATAGTGAAAGGTTTGTTAAGCTTGCGGCGAAGTTCCAAATTATGTTTAGCTAGCAAACCCAGTGCTTCTACAGAATTATTAACAACTATTTGATTGAGATTAGTGCCTTCGACAACATGTTCAACAATAGCTACAACAGCTCCAGATTTTTCAGCATTCTTTACATAATCATGACCGTCAACATGTTCACCAACTATAGCTACGAACACAGAACTTTTACGAATTTGACGAGAATCACTAAAAACGGAATTTGCAACTAAATCTGTGTCACAACTATTAAACTCGTGTATTTCACCATGAACAGCTTTAGCAATTTCGCTTATATTCATAGGCATCATATCGACATGATCTAAACTCTTAGCATTGCTAGCACACGAAGTTTCAACACAACTCATAACATCCTCCAAATTAGCCACATAATCAAAAGCTCTTAAACAAACTCACGCAATTAATTTATTTGAAAACTCGAATGAAATCAGCGCTTCAGCACAATTCAGTGCAATTCATGCGAAACTCGCAGCGCACTTTTAATAGTCCCACGACGAACACCGGCAGCTAACACCATTGCAATAGATAATGAAAGATGCCGCTGCACATCATTGCCGCCAATTTGATCCGCTAATTCAGCTAATTCGTCAGACTCAGCAGATCTAGTAACACAATAAGCGTGCTCTCTTCCAGAAAAACCATAACGTTGACGCAGCGCATAAAAACTCATGCCGGTTGAATATGCAGGGTAAAGCGGTGAAGAAGATGTTTTTGCGCTAACTTTCACATTTGATATTGCATCTTTAGGTTCAGAATTAGATTCAGATTTAGAATCAGAATTAGTGTAAGAATTATCTTCAGATTTAGTATCATCTTCAGATTCAATATCAGATTTAGAATCAGATTCTGCGCCAGAATTGCTTTCATTCTGAGTTTGCTCAACGCCAAGAACATCAATACTAACGGATTGCAACGCGTTCTTAGCTAAAGTTGCAGAATTAAGTGCAATAACAACAGCTGCAGCACCATCTTCTGCACACACAGATAAAACATGCTGTACATCTGCAATATTTAAAGGATATTGCAAAGACAATTCGCGCTGCAATGAAGTAGATCCAGCATCACTAATAACACCAACAGGATTGCCTAACATATGCAAAAAATCAGCTAATCGCAAAACATTAGCATGAATCTCATCGTCATCGTCACCAGCAATCGCAAATGTTGCAACGCACGAAGAAGGATCTGCATTAATATCGCAAGCAAGCTTGCCCAAAGCAACTGGATTAGCAGAAGAAACAAGCAAAGGTAGACCTAAATCTGCAGCCTCACTACGAAATTCTGGCGAAACTAATGCAGCATATGCGCCAGCATCACGCGCAGCCTCAAGCTGACGACGATCGATATGACCAATTGGCACAAATAATCCACCAGGACGTACATTACGCACATCATGAGCAATAGAAGTAATAGTTACCTCTGAAGCAAACGCAGGAACAACTTCAAAACCATAATTTTTTGCAGCAAAACCTAGCGTCACTCTAATTCTAGAGTATTCATCAACCGCACTCATTGCACACCCTACTTTATAGACAACAACATTGTAATGCGTACATTACCAATTTACAGGAACAGGGTTTGCGCGTGGAGAAGAAGCTGGAATATCATACTTTTGCATTAAGAATTCTCCAATAGTTTTGAACAGTGGACCTGCAGTCATACCACCATAAATACCTTGCGGATCGCGCAAAACAACTGTTATGACGAAGCGAGGGTTATCTGCTGGTATAGCACCTGACCAGTCGCTGATTGTAGAGCTAAGTTTACCATCAGCGCCAGCAACTTCTGCTGTACCACTCTTTGCAGCAACACGATAACCATCGACGCCAGCAAATCTGTGATAATGCTCACCAGAATTTTCCAAAGCATTCATCATTTGTGCAGCAACAGTTTCGTCCAAAACGCGCGTTCCTGCAGGGCGAGAAGACTTTGTAACTCTGCCATTAGGATCTATAACGGATTTAACTATTGACTGACGCAACCTAACGCCTTTATTTGCGATAGTTGCAATTGCATTAGTAAGTTGCAAAGCATTCACAGCATAGCCCTGACCAAACAGGACGGTATCTTTCTTACGACCATCCCAAGCTTGAACGCTAGGAAGCAAGCCACAAGATTCTCCTTGCAAATTCAATCCTGAGTACTGACCAAGACCGAATTTATAAAGATACTCATAGCGTTTATCTATCGGATATTTTTCACCAGCCATAACCATGCCGACGTTAGAAGATTCCGAAAGAATACCAGCTAATGTCCAATGCTCAACACCGTGGCTAACAGCATCATGGAATGCTTGACCGTTCTTGTTAAGAGTATTAGGAACAGCAAATTTATCAGTAAGCTTATGCGCACCAGTTTGTAACATGCCAGACATTGCGAAAGCTTTACCAATAGAACCAGGCTCAAATGTTTGACTTACAGCTCTAGAAACATTCACCTTAGCTTGAGTTGTTCCAGCTTTAATCTCATCAGTATCTTCCAAAGCAAGTATTTCGCCAGTACGAACATCTTGCACTACTGCAATACCCCAAGTTGCATGATATTTTTTCTTGCCATCAAGCAAAACTTTTTTAACATACCAATCGACATCGCTATCGATTGTGAGTTTAACATCTCTTCCGTTTATTGCAGGCTTAGATTCAGTTACAGTACCAGGAATTTTTTCATTTCCTGCATTATTACCTTGATAACGCTGATATCCGTCTACGCCATTCAAAGTTGCATCTTTAGTAAATTCAAGACCTGTAACACCAACCTCGCCTTTACGATCTTTGACATCTTTACGATTAACTTCATCGGCATTGGCAACAGCACCAATCACAGATCCAAGAATAGGTCCGCTTGAATATACTCTTTCGCTACTGTTCTCTGCATAAATGCACCCAGAAAGATTCAAATCGTCAATAGCGCGTTTCATTGCAGGAGTCACGTTACGTTTCAATAAAACGTAACGACCAACGCCAGCCAGTTTTCCACCAAGTTCTACAGAACTCATGTGCAAAATCGGAGCAAGCAAACGAGCGACCGCCACAGCGCCCGTGCCTTCTACAGGCTTGCCATTAAGCATATGACAATTATGCTCAGTTTGTTTTGTGCAAGGAGTTGGCACAAATGCCTGAGCATTAAGCGGATCTCCAATAATATTGAATCGCTCAACACTTTGAGCCAGCACAGCACCATTAGCATCAAGTATGCGACCGCGACGTGCAAGAATTGGTCGCACACGACTACGCTCAGCCTGAGCTGCTTGTGCAGTTGAGCGAGCATTAATAATCTGTATAAAACTTAGCTTTACTATTGCACTAACACCAATTAACGCAAAAACAATTGCAATTACGGTGCACTTACGCGCAAATATCTGCTGAGGGGCGAAACGTTGTTTGATTAAGTGGCGCATCAATGTTTCTCCTGTTTTGCTTTCTGTTGATATTGACGATTTTGTTGTTCTTGTTTTTGAGTTTTATTTGAGTTATTAGTTTGTTTTGAATTATCGGTTTGTTTTGAGTTATTAGTTTGTTTTTCGCGCTCAGTTTTCTCAGAATGACTATGTTTTCGTTTTTCTACATAATCACTTAAGTCAATAGAAATAGAACCTTGTTGCGGAACCATTCCCATTCTTTGCGCTCTTGCAGGAAGTTCAGATTCCAAAGTATCTAATTTCGCTTGACTAGCTTCCACATCCTGGTGCAAACGAGAAATACGCGTCTGCACTGCAGTTTGGTCGAAGGAAATTTCTGCCATTTGCGTACGCAAAAAAAGCGAACTAGACAACGTAACAACCATGAAAATCACAATAATCATGCAATTCACAAGAGGTACTTTGCGCGTATTGCTCCATGCCATAACCTTGTGGAATCGTTCAAGCACAGCAGAAGATTTACGCTGAGATGAGCTAAATGCCAAAGGAGCAGGATTATGTACGTATTCTTTACGAGCTGGATTATCTTTAGTACGACCAGCTGGAGCTGAAGCAGAGGACGCAGAAGACGAAGAAGAGCGCAAAACACGATTTTGCATGTTCAATACCATGTCAGCGACCTCCTTTTATAGCTTTACGACCAGCCGCTTCATCTTCAAGCCTTGGGATCCAACGCTCCGGGATAGGGCGGCATAATTCGACAGCGCGCAAACGAACTGAAGAAGATCTAGTGTTATTAGCAATTTCTTCTTTAGAAGCTTTCATAGCTCCGCGAGTAAGAGCTTTAAAGAACGGCTGAGCATCATCAGGAATAACAGGCATGTTTGCAGGAACATCAACTGTTAATCCTTGATTCATAAAACGTTTTACAGCTGTATCTTCCAACGAATGATAAGACTCAACAACTAAGCGACCATGCTCACGAAGATGCAAAGCAATTTTAGGAAGAGTACGGCTTAATTTATCTAACTCACCATTCACTTCAATACGCAAAGCTTGGAACACTCGTTTTGCTGGATTTCCAGTAGCGCGATGAGCTTTCGGAATTACAGAGTCAACTAAGCTAACCAACTGACCCGAAGTAGCAATAGGCTCCGTAGCGCGAACTTCAACAATACGACGAGCAATAGGAGAAGCAAAACGTTCTTCACCATACTCGCGGAAAATTCTAGTTAATTCTCGAGAATCATACGTAGCTAAAATCGTTGCGGCAGTAGTTGCTTGCGTTGTATCCATACGCATGTCAAGTGCTGTATCGTGAGAATAAGAAAAACCGCGATCAGTTTCGTCAATTTGCAAACTTGAAAGACCCAAATCCATAAAAGCAGCATCAATACGGTCAATGCTGTTTTCTCGTAGCACTTCATCAATCTCATCGAATGCTGCATGCGCAGGAATAAAACGATTCTCGAGACCTTCGCTGCGCATTCTTTGCGTTGCTAACGAAAGTGCTTCAGCATCACGATCAATACCAATAAGTGTCGCAAAAGGCGCAGCTTTAAGAAAAGCAGTTGCATGTCCAGCAAGACCTAAAGTGCAATCTACTACTATTGCGCCTTTGTGTTGCAAAGAAGGAGTAACTAAATCAACACAATCTTGCAATAATACCGGTGCGTGAATAGCTGTAATGTCTTTCATAGCATCAGTCATCACATCACCGCCGGAAGTACATCGTCAGCAATATCTGCATAACCTTGCTCGCGATCGGCAAGATATTCTTCCCAAGCAGACTTATTCCAAATCTCTGCACGCGTACCAACACCAATAACGACAATTTGATCGCCCAAATTGGCGTAATCTCTTAACATTGGAGGCACAACAATGCGTCCTTGCTTATCTGGCTCTTCATCAACAGCACCAGAAAGGAACACGCGAAGATAATCACGAGCTGACTTATTGCTCATAGATGTGCGCTGAATTTGCGTTGTCATACGCTGGAACTCAACCATAGGCAGCACGTAAACACAATGCTCCTGACCGCGAGCCATAACAAAACCAGTTCCGAGCTGAGAACGGAATTTTGCAGGAAGGGCAACACGACCTTTATCGTCAATTTTTGGAGTATAAGTGCCTAACAAAATAGGTGTTGCTGGATGAGTTGACACAGCTTCTTGATATTGAGAAGCATAAAAAGGTGCAACTGGCATAGCTGCAGCTTGTGCAGACGAATCAGCAGCGCCGGACGGAGTGGAGGTGAAAACCGGTGCTGGCATATATTGCTGCATTGCTGGCATAACAGTTGAAGGCACACCATAATAACCCTGGATCGACTGCTTAGATTGTACAGGTTGAACAGGCTGAACGTATTGTTGCTGAGGCACTTGTGAATCTTGCATTTGCAGTGGCATCTGCGATTGCTGAGAAACATTTGAATCAGCAGCTTGTTGAGCCTGATTTATGGAATGCGCAGAGGAAGAATTGGCGCTATTGCGCGGTTGCTTATTAGCATCACGACGTGCCATACTCCACCTCCTTAACTCAACATGTACTATGCCATTTACACGTTGCTCACCATTTTACCCCATTCCTCCCCAAAAATCCCCACTTTTTTACAAAATTTTTGATTTTTTTGAAGCAAATCACCAATAGAAAACAAAAGACCCCCACACAGCGCTCAAGCAGGTCGTTACGAACGCAGTCGACCATCTGCACCAGTAACAAAAAACGACCAAAACTTTACAGCGATGTAAAGAAACGGTCGCCTACGCGCGAAAAAACGGCAGAAACTGTACACGAGCGCGGACAGAAAGCACGGACAGAAAGTGCAGAGCCTGAAGAAGCGGCAGAAACTGTACAGCGGTGTAAAGGAAAAGCCGTTTGCGCACCTTAATCCGGCAGAAACTGTACAGCAGTGTAAAGAAAAAGTCGCGAAATGACGGAATGGCGACCAAAACTGTGCAGCTGTGCGCAGTTTATGCCGCTTCCCAGCCAGATTCCGACAGAAACTTTACGCACGTGTAAAGAAAAAGCCGCCTACGCGCGAAAAAACGGCAGAAACTTTACAACCGCGCTGCTAGCGAATCGATACACGCGTTAAATATTTTTGCAGTCAATAGAAAATGTCGAAAACATCTTGCGATTTGGTATTTTCGACAGTTTGGGCTTGCGTTTTGTTTATTCCACCAAACGATTTGGTATTTTCGACAATTTAGTAAGCTGCAAAAATCGTGGCAAACGCTTGGAACGCAGCGCGACGTCTGCACCAGAGTCCCAAAACAAGCTACAAACGCCGGAGAAAAAACTCCAGCAAATGTTCATGAAGCTTTGCAGTAATGCTTCTGCGAACGGTGATTGCTTGTTGATTAGTGAACTTTAACATTAATACTCTGCAGACGTTAAGTATTTATTGCCTAGAGAACACTAGCATTCGTGCTGCTGCACACATCACACCATACGCACCTACCACATCACAAAACAACGGTGGGTGGATTTACGAGTGGGAGATAGGAATTACTTGTCGAGCAATATAAAAGCGGAACGATAGTAATAATCTTATTGACGAATACTATTTCTGCAGAAAAAGTAAGTAAAAGACTAAACTTAACTATCTAGCCGCTAAGTACAAATAAGGTATAAGAGCGGAGCGCTGCGAGATAAGTAATTCCTATCTCACACAGCCACTCCAGAAACCCACCAGCCAAAAACCAGCCCCCGAAACTCGCGCCACGGCAAGTAAGAGCGGAGCGCTGTCCTCACGGCTAATCGCCGTTCGGCTGAGCTTGCACGGAAAGTCCACTGGACTTTCCGCCTGAGCAAGCTCACGCTCCGAATTGCTTTCGCGCGCACAATGCTGCGCTCAAGCAGGTCGTCAGCGCACACCAGTCACAACCTAGTTTCCAAAACACAGCCACACAAACCTGCCCTGCCCTCGTCTTCATTGACGAAGGCAGACCTCGCTTGCGTTGAAAGCACACCGTGCTTTCAACGCTGAGCAAGCTCGGCGCTCCGAGTTGCTTTCGCGCGCTAAATCGCGGCGCTCAAGCAGGTCGTCGCGCTACAAACGCGGCAAATACTTCTCCAGCTCAAAAGGCGTAACTTGACGACGATACTCTTCCCACTCTTGATGCTTATTGCGCAAGAAGTACTCAAAAGCGTGTTCACCTAATACGCTTGCAACGAAGTCCGAGCGCTCCATAATCTTTAGTGCTTCATCCAAGGATTCCGGCAATGGCTGAATACCCATTGCTTGACGCTCAGCATCAGTAAGCTCCCACACATCGTCGCTAGTTGGATCGCACAAAGTCATTTGCTTTTCAATACCATCCAAGCCAGCAGCAAGAAGCACAGAGTAAGCAAGATACGGATTCGCTACAGGATCTAGCGCGCGGAATTCCATTCGGCAAGAATTACCTTTACCAGGCTTGTATTGCGGCACACGCAGAAGTGCAGAACGGTTGCTATGACCCCAGCAAACATAGCTAGGAGCTTCCGCACCACCCCACAAACGCTTGTAAGAGTTCACATATTGATCAGTTACAGCGCAAATTTCTGAAGCATGATGCAAAATACCAGCAGCGAATTGACGCGCAATAAGAGACATATTAAATTCTTGACCAGCTTCATAGAAAGCGTTCGTATCGCCTTCGAACAAACTCAAATGCGTATGCATACCCGAGCCAGGTTGATCAGTTAGCGGCTTTGGCATAAAGCTTGCATACATTCCGCGCTCAAGAGAAATTTCCTTAACTACAGTGCGGAAAGTCATAATATTGTCCGCGGTAGTAAGAGCATCTGCATAACGCAAGTCAATTTCGTTTTGACCAGGACCGCCCTCGTGATGCGAGTATTCTACAGAAATACCCATTTGTTCAAGCATACTAACTGCGCTACGACGGAAATCCATAGCCGAACTTCTAGGAACGTGGTCAAAATAGCCACCCTCATCAATCGGCACAGGAGTTTTGGACCAATCATCTTGAGCTTCAAACAAATAAAACTCAATTTCAGGATGCACGTAGAAAGTAAATCCTTTTTCTTTCGCTTTTGCGAGCGCAGTCTTTAAAACGTGACGAGGGTCTCCCAGCGAAGGCTCTCCGTCTGGAGTTAGCACATCGCAGAACATGCGCGCTGTGCCTTCCGGACCTCCATGCCATGGAAGAATTTGGAACGTCGAGGGATCCGGCTTCACAATCATATCGTCTTCTAGGACGCGAGTCATGCCTTCTATTGCTGAGCCGTCGAATCCTATTCCCTCTTCAAAAGCTGCTTCTAATTCAGCAGGGGCAATAGCAACGGATTTAAGCGTGCCTAAGACATCCGTAAACCAGAGTCGAATAAAACGCACGTCTCGCTCTTCAACAGTACGCAGAGCAAACTCTTGTTGTCGATCCATAATAAGCCCCTTGGGTATCATCCGGTTGTATGCATAGCCACGCACATATGCATATTCACATGCAATTGTAGTGTATTATTTCGCATTACGCTTCATATGTTGAGCTTATATTCAATGAATTTACGTAATTGTAATGAAATTTCTACGTTACGTCACAACTTCTTCAATTTAATATGCCAATTAATTGCTTAATTATTTTTACTTTCTTTTGCCATATTTTTGAAATAGCTCGTACGCGTTTGCATCGCTTAAATCGTCACTATTAAAAATTTCTATATTTTGTTTCGAAATAGTTTCAACTGTTTCCATGCCAATAGCTAAATCTTCTACTGCACGCGACCACACAGCTAACGCCATAGGCGCAACTATTTCTTGTGGCTCGCAATTATATTCGTAAACTTTTGCATTTAATTTATCAGCTCTATTTGTAATGAGCATAACATCCATTCCACGGAAGAAATCAACAAATTTTTGCACTGCTTCTTCCGGCTCATTGCCGTCCAAATTTTTTAATACCGCAACAGCACCTTGTTCTTCATCGAAGCATTGCGCTGAAACGCTAGCCATTTTGCAAAAAGCAGCCAGCAACTGCGCAGGCTGCACATACGTAACCATTAACGCAACTTTTGCTTTATTTCCAAGCAGACCTTGCAAGTCTTCTTCAAAATTAGCTTCTTCAATATTGCGCATAGCTTGATCAAGAAAATCATTTTCTTGATTATCGTCGCTTTTTTGGTTATTTTCTAAATTTTCGCTATTTAAATTTTCTTGCGACTCTTCTTTAAATTCACGTTCAAATCCCGCGAGCGCATTATCTAATTCCGCATCAGTAAAAGAAGTGCGCACAGAATCGTCATTGTTGCGCTTGTCATCATTATTGCGCTTGTCATCATTATTGCGCTCGTCACCGTTGTTTAACATATTTGTCGTTTCCTCCCCTTTCAATGTAACTTCTTAAAGCATACCTAGTTTTATATTTTATCAAATCAGCAGTGCATATTTTCTACGCGCTAGGCAAACAACTAGATCCAAAAACAATTTTCATTTCAGCAAACAAAGAAGTATCTCGCTTTACACGGAAACGATCTCCAAAAGTAAGAACTTGAGCCTTGCCAGTATCGTCTACAAGAGCCAAGCGCACTTCACAGCATCCTGGATGTCGGCTCAAAATATCACTTAATTGCGCAACATGACCTTTATCTAGAACTTTGCGAGGAATAACAACTGTTAAAGGTCTTTCATCCACTGATTCGAGAGTTGGTATTTCAAACTCTGTAGCACGCATTGAAACAGTTTCATCACGCACTTCAACTTGTCCGCGAATACGCACAACTTGGTCAATTGCAAGTTCTTGCGCTGAAGCTTCGTACACTTTACCAAAGAACATGCATTGTATTGAACTTTCCATGTCTTCAACTGTGACAATCGCCCAAGCGTTACCTTTTCGAGACACTCGCCTATCTACGCTCGTAACTAGGCCTGCAATAGTTACTTGCTGACCGTCGCTCATAGTTCTTGCTCTGTCGATCAGTTGAGCGATTGACATCTCACGTAAATCTGCCAAAACTGCAGACAATCCACTTAGTGGATGGTCAGAAACGTACAATCCAAGCATTTCTCGCTCAAAATTAAGCTTTGTCTTTTTATCCCACTCTTCAACATCAGGTACAGTAATTTGCATATCTCCCATACCATTGTCTTCATCCGAGTCAGAAGACGAATCAAGATCAGCAAATAAATCAAACTGACCTTCTGCCTGCTTACGCTTAAGCGCAATCACAGAATCAATCGCAGGATCACAAATTTGAAACAGCGCACGACGATTTGAATCAATAGAATCAAAAGCTCCAGCTTTAATAAGCGATTCTACTAGTCGGCGGTTTAGTGCGGTAATTGGCACGCGCTTTACGAAATCCATAAAGTTTACGAAACGTCCGCGCTCGCCTTCGCGCTCAGCAATAATATCGTTTACTGCTTTGTCTCCAACGTTACGAATAGCGCCCAAACCAAAGCGCACAACATCTCCAACTGCGGAATACTCAAGAACAGACTCGTTTACATCAGGCTGCAAAACTTGAATACCCATGCGCCTTGCCTCGCCCAAGTACAGTGCAGTTTTATCTTTATTCGTGCGCTCGTTTTGCAGCAAAGCTGCCATAAATTCCACAGGATAATGCGTTTTTAAGTATGCCGTCCAGTAAGAAATCAGACCATAAGCTGCAGAGTGAGCTTTATTAAACGCGTAACCAGAGAACGGAACCAAAACATCCCACACAGCTTGTGCAGCTTCTTCAGAATATCCGTGAGCTTTCATACCTTCAAAGAATGGCACTTGCTCTTTTGCTAGCACTTCCGGCTTTTTCTTGCCCATTGCTCGACGCAAAACATCTGCTTTACCAAGACTGTAGCCTGCTAAAATACGCGCTGCAGACTGCACCTGCTCCTGGTAAACAATCAAACCGTAAGTTTCGTCCAAAACTTCCTTTAACGGCTCAGCAACTTCTGGATGAATAGGGATAATATCTTGCAAACCATTCTTGCGCTTAGCGTAATTCGTATGCGAATCCATATCCATAGGACCAGGCCTGTAAAGTGCAATCAAAGCCGAAATATCGTTGAAATTATCCGGTTTCAAAGTACGTAGAAGCGCACGCATACCGTCGGAATCAAGCTGGAAAACGCCTAAAGTGTCCCCCCTGGAAAGCAGTTTATAAGTAGCTTTATCGTCTAACGGAATCTTAGTATAATCAATCGGATCTTTCCCATTATTTTCGATATTTCGCAAAGTATCGCGAATAACAGTCAAGTTGGAAAGACCCAAAAAGTCCATTTTTACAAGACCGAGCGTTTCACAAGTGTGATACTCAAAAGTTGTTGTAATCGTTCCATCAGTGCGCTCTAAAAGCGGCGAAGTGTTTGTAATTGGCTCCGAACCCATGATTGTTGCACAAGCGTGCACACCTGTTTGACGAATCAAACCTTCAATGCCCTTAGCTTCTTCGGTAATGCGATGAGTATCTGGATCCGTGTCGTACATTTCGCGGAACTCGCGCGCTTCAGCGTAACGCTTGTTTTTTTCGTCGAAAATGTCGTGCAAGCTCATATCTTTGCCGTTTTTAGCAGGAGGAAGAACTTTCGTAATTTTTTCGCCTACTGAAAACTCGTAGCCCATAATACGCGCAGAATCTTTAAGAGCTTGCTTCGTTTTAATAGTTCCGTAAATAACGCACTGAGCAACTTTATCTCTACCGTATTTTTCGCCCACGTATTCAAGAACTTTAGCTCGACCATCCGGGTCAAAATCAACATCAATATCAGGCAAGGATACGCGCTCCGGGTTTAAGAAGCGTTCGAAAATCAGACCATGTTTCATAGGATCAAGCTCTGTGATGCCCATTGCGTACGCAACCATAGCGCCTGCAGCAGAACCACGACCAGGACCTACCATTACGCCATGCGCTTTAGCCCAATTAATATAATCTGCAACAACTAAAAAGTATCCGCAGAATTGCATTTGGCAAATCACGCCGCACTCGTAATCAGCCTGCTTTAAAACTTCCATTGGAATGTTGTTATTGTAACGACGCTCCAAACCTTCCTCAACTTTTTTAAGGAATAGCGAAGTCTCATCCCAACCTTCCGGGCAGTCAAATTGCGGCATAAAAGCACCATCTTCGCCGTCGTCGAACATAACATTGCATCGACGAGCAATCTCAAGCGTATTATCACAAGCTTCTGGAAACTCTTTAAAAAGCTCACGCATTTGCTCAGCGGACTTCAAATAGTATCCGGAACCGTCAAACTTAAAACGGTCAGGATCGTCCAAGCGCGAGCCGGAATTAATGCAAAGCATAGCATCTTGCGCTTCGCGATCTTCTTCATGAACGTAATGCAAATCGTTCGTTGCAAGAAGAGGAGCGTTAAGTTTTTTTGCAATTTCAAGCAAATCTTTAGTTACGCGCGTTTCAATAGAAAGCCCGTGATTCATAAGCTCGATAAAGAAATTGTCACGCCCGAAAATATCTTGAAACTCGCCAGCTGCTCGTAAAGCCTCTTTGAACTGACCTAAGCGAAGACGCGTCTGGATAATTCCAGAAGGGCATCCTGAAGACGCAATTACACCTTTTGAGTAGGTTGACAGCACGTCTTTATCCATACGCGGGTAGCGCATAACTCTACCCTCAAGATTCGCCACAGACGAAGCTTTAAGAAGATTTGTTAAGCCGGTATCGTTTTGCGCCCACAAAGTCATATGCGTAATTAAACCGCCGCCAGAAACGTCATCTGCACGCTGATCTTCCGTGCCCCAATGCACGCGACTTTTGTCTTGTCTTGCTGTTTCCGGAGTAACATACGCTTCTATGCCAATAATTGGCTTAATCCCAGCTTTTACAGCCGTGCTCCACATTTCGTACGCGCCATGCATGTTACCATGATCCGTAATTGCAACAGCCGGCATGCCTAATTCTTTAGCGCGCGCTACTAAATCAGGTATTTTTGACGCACCATCTAGAAGTGAATAATGCGTGTGATTGTGTAAATGCACAAAATTGGTTTCCGGCTGAGTCATAAAAGATATTCTATAAGCGAAAGTTGACTGAAAAAATGCAAAAACGTTACTTTAATAATGCTCGCATAGCTTCTAACGCGTGTTGCAAATCAAGAGGATAATGCGACTTAACCGTCACTGATTTACCCGTGCGCGGATGCGTAAAAGTAAGTTCCATAGAATGCAACCATTGACGTTGCAACCCAAGTTTTTGAGCTAAAACTGGGTTCGCTCCATACATTGAATCCCCAACCAAAGGGTGACCAATAGAAGTAAAATGCACGCGGATTTGATGAGTGCGGCCAGTTTCCAAATTAACGCTTACTAACGTTGCTTGACCAAAACGCTCAAGAACATCCCAGTGCGTAACAGCAGGCTTGCCTTCCGAAGTAATAGTAAAACGAAAATCAGATACTTTTGCACGACCAATAGGAGCCTCAATAGTAGCTTTATCTTGCGCTAAATCTCCTTGGACAAGCGCATGATACGTTTTTTTAACGATATGCTTTGCAAACTGATTTTTCATTGCTTCATAAGCAAAGTCTGTTTTACAAACTAGCATTAATCCGCTTGTTCCAACGTCTAATCTGCTTACGATTCCTTTGCGCGATTCATCGCACAGCGTTGTTTTTATATCTATTCCAGCAGCTTCTAAGCATTCTGGAACTGTCGGCCCACTCCATCCTTTTGCTGCGTGAGACGCCACTCCAACAGGCTTATCTATTACAATAACATCGTCATCGTTGTAAATAATTGGAATATTACATACAGAGGATTTATTATTTTGCTCTTCTTTTTGCTGCGCTGTTACTTTTTCTTCTGCACTTTCTTTTTGATCTACAACAATCGTATCTCCATCTTGCAAAATGGAGGATTTTTGCGATTTTTTACCTAAGATTTTCGCTTGGTTACGCTCAATAAGAGATATCGCATTTGCACGCGAAACTCCCATTAGCTTTGATAAACAAACGTCAAATCTGCAGCCGGAAAATTGGCTTGTAACTTTAAAGCAAATATCACTCATCGGCATGCTCTAAAAGAGGAATCCCAATCAAAATAAGGCATACAACTGCGATTCCTGCAAACATAAGCTCAATATCTGCAACGTTCCCAACAGACCAACCGTAGTTTATAAAATCTACGACTTTGCCATTCAAAAAACCTTGAGCATATTGCGCTCTATCAATGAGGTTTCCAAAAGCTCCAGCAAACGCTAGAGCAAACGCAATAGTCCAATACAAAGATTTTGTGTGCTTAACAGCAGCTATCATTGCACCACAAGCAGCACAAGCTAATACGCTAATAACCCACGTAAAAGAAGAGCCTAAGCCAAATGATGCTCCAGGATTTCGTACAAGAGTTAAAGAAAGCAAGTGCGGCACAAGCTCAATGTTTTTCCCGTCACTAAGCGTCGCCAAAGCCCAAAGTTTTGTTATGCGATCCAGCACAACACCAATAAAAACAATCAGTGCAAAAACGGCTACGCGAGTACGTAGCCGTTTCACACGCACATCTCTATGCGTCAATATTTATCCGATCTTTAGTAATTCAAATAGTATCGGTGCAGTGCGCAACATTTTAAAATATCAGTCACGCACTGCTAAAAACTACTCTTGCTTACCAGATTCTTCACCCTGCTTGTTGCCTAATGCAGCATAGGTATTTTCATCAGAAACTTGAGCAACCAACTGACCAAGGAAATCAGTCAAGCGAGTACGATATTCAGTCTCAAATTGCTTGAGGCTCTGAATATTTCCTTCAATAACTTGAGTTTGCTTCTCAAGATTCTCACGTACCTGACGAGCATATGCATCAGCAGCTGTACGAGTTGTAGAATCATAGTCTGCAGCACGATGCTGTACTTCAGCTTCATACTGGTCAGCTTGATCGTGCGTCTGCTTAGAGTAATCATCAGCAGCTTGACGAACCTTACCAGAGTAAGCGTCAGCCTCATTGTGAGCACGAGCAGCATAAGAATCAGCATCGCCGCGAGTACGAGTAGAGTAATCGTCAGCATCAGCATGAGTCTGCTTGCTGTATTCTTCAGCTTCAGAACGAGTGCGTGCAGAATATTCATCTGCTTTAGCAACAGTTTCGTTATAACGAGCTTGGCTTTCTTCAACAATTTGTTGAGCCTTAGCCTTGCCCTTATCTACATATTGATCATGCAATTGCATAGCAAGAGTCAACATTGCAGTTGCACGCTCTGGCTCAGAACCTTGTGCTTCTGCACCAGCACCAGCAATCTTTTGCAAGCTACCAGTTTCAGTATTTGGTTCCATCTTAGCAACCTGCTTTCGAAGCTGCTCTTCACGCTGACGAGACTCTTCCAACTGCTTGGAAAGTTCCTCAACCTTAGTGTTTTCCTGCTGAGTGACAACAAGCTGCTGGCGAACAGTTTCAAGCTCACGACCCAAGTTTTCGCTGCTTGCACGGAAGTCGTCACGCTCGCGAGTAACAGTTTCAAGCTCTTTTTGAACCTGCTTAGCATTGTCTGCTTGAGCAGTTTGAGCAGTTAACTGATCTACCTGCGCACCCAAACCATCTAACTGTTCCTTCAACTGCTGGTTTTGAGCAGTCAAAGCACGATTACTTTCTTCAGCTTCACGCAACTTAGTTGCAGTAGCTTCAAGTTGAGAAGCAGCTTCATTTGATTCGCCCTGCTTCTTAGAAGCACTACGCAATGCTTCATTTTCCTTAGTTAAGGATTCTACCTTAGAAGTTAACTCAGCAATCTTCGTATTCAAACCCGCAACATCACGGCCAAGAGATTGCGTGGAAGCCCCTAGGCCCTGCACTGCCTGCTGACCGAGTGCTTCTATTGTTTCTGTAACCTGATCGAGAAACTCGTCGACCTCGTCAACGTCATAACCTCCCTTAAAACGTACAATTTGGAAGGTATGCTCTCGAATGTCCTTAGGCGTCAACAGAGTCATATGCTTTACACCTCGCTTTTTGGGCATAGCCCTTTGATATATATCTATTCGATGCTATCACGTCCGCAGAAAATTAGTGCGGTTAATACAAAAATTTATGTAACAAAACGCCGCTTTTATAAAAATTACGCTCTTAAAACAATAAACTCATATATGCTTAACTTAAATGTGTCAGTTGTATTATTTTGTAAGGTGATGTTCGAATGATATTTGTTGCGTTATCTGTATTGCGTGTGCTAATACGCGCTTATTTGATAATAATGATTATTCGAATGGTTGCAGATTGGTTATTTGTGCTTATTCCTCGTATGCGTCCTAGAGGTGTTTTTAATTTTCTAATACGGATTATTTATTTCATAACAGAGCCACCATTGCGCGTATTGCGCAAGTTTATTCCTCCAACTCGTTGTGGAAATATTAGTATTGACGTAAGTTATATGCTTTTATATTTTGCTTTATACGTTCTTCAAATTTGGTTATAAATTATATTGCATCTTAATTATGCCGTCATTCAGTCGCGTGGATATTTGTGTGGTAGAGATTTGAGATTTTTCGCACTGATTGGATGCTTGCACGTTTATGAAGTTTTGCAGTTGTGCTCTGCAGACGCTGATTCTCTATTGCATAGAGAACGCTAGCACTCATGCTGCTGCACACGTCACACCGGGCACAAATACCACGCACCCCACCGAAGCTTAATTGCGCGACTTTAGTGACACTTAGTAAACCACGCACTTTCGTAACAAATTGCACTAGTCTATGAGTTTTGTGTTGGCGTTTAGTGTGTTGAGAGGCTGGAAAAATTGTGTTCAGTGCTAAAAGAGGACTGAGGAAGCAACATTGTTAAATGATAGGCGAACACAATAGAATGCTTTAACAGTTAAGGCGACGAAGGACGGGACGCACGCAAACACAAATTTTCCAGCCTCGTCAAAACCAAAAAACTAAACCAGTTACAAAACTCATAGACGATACTAAAGAATATCGAAAATAAAATCGCAAATAAAGAAATCCCCTAAAACTCGCTCCACTCCAATCAAATCGTAAATAAGCTATACCATTAAACTTCAGTTTTACGAGATATAATCTCACTGATTGTATTGATATTATTCAAAAGGAAGGTCGACAATGACTGTTCTTGTTACAGGTGGATGCGGATACATTGGAGCACACGTAGTTCACGCCTTACATGAAACAAAGCAAAATGTCGTCGTCGTTGACGATTTAAGCTACGGAAAGCCTACAAGAATTGAAGGCGCACGTCTTTATGGTATGGATATCTCTTCTCCTGATGCAGGAAAGCGACTTGCGCAAATCATGAAGGACGAGAATGTTGATGCTGTAATTCACTTTGCTGCTAGAAAGCAAGTTGGAGAGTCCGTAGAAAAGCCACTTTGGTATTATCAACAGAATATTAACGGCATGCTTAACGTGCTTGAAGGCATGAAAGATAGCGGAGTTAAGAAGCTCGTATTTTCTTCTTCTGCAGCAACTTATGGAGTGCCTCCCGTTGAAGTTGTACCAGAAGATGTTGTGCCAATGTTGCCGATTAACCCTTATGGTCAAACCAAGCTTTTTGGCGAGTGGATGGCGCGCGCTTGCGAGCACACTTACGGCATTCGCTTCTGCGCACTGCGTTATTTCAATGTTGCGGGCTGCGGTCCGGTGGAATTGGAAGATCCTGCGATTTTGAACTTAATTCCTATGCTTCTTGACAGGCTACAGCGAGGAAAAGCACCTGCTATTTTTGGCGACGACTACCCTACTGCTGATGGCACTTGCATTCGCGACTATATTCACGTTTCTGATTTAGCAGACGCGCATATTGCAGCACTTACATATTTGGATCGCGACGAGCGCAAGTACGACGCTTTTAACGTAGGAACTGGTAAGGGTACGTCTGTGCGCGAAATTGTTGACGAAGTGCGCAGAGTTACCGGTTTGCCATTTAAAGAAACTGTTCTTGATCGCAGAGCTGGAGATCCTCCACAGCTTATTGGCAGCACGAAGCGAATTAACGAAGAAATGGGTTGGCATGCTCGCTACGACGTGAAGGATATCGTAGAATCTGCTTGGGCAGCTTGGCAGGCAAATCCTGAACATCATATTGATGTTGATTCGTGGAAGCAACTTGACTAGCGAATAAAACAAAACGCGCGGCACAAATCGTGTCGCGCGTTTTTTGTTGTGGCTCCGAGCGGGATCGATCCGCTGACCTAACGATTTTCAGTCGTTCGCTCTACCAACTGAGCTACAGAGCCATGACGAATAAAAAACCCGGCGAACCGGGTATTCTATTAATCGCGACCCCGGCCGGACTTGAACCGGTGACCTCCGCCGTGACAGGGCGGCGCTCTAACCAACTGAGCTACGGGGCCGTGGCTTTGTTCTCTCGAACAGCCGAGTCACTATCTTACAGAATCCTTAGCAAAATGCAAGTGCCGCGCGTGTTCGGCGTGTTGCGGCACAAAATCAAGCTATTATTCAAGCTCAACAGCTCCAGTGCAAAGCTGATAATACTCCCCACGTTTTGCCAATAATTCCTCATGCGAACCGCGCTCAATGATGCGACCGTGATCCAGCACCATAATCACATCAGAATTGCGCACTGTAGACAGCCTGTGAGCGATTACAAACACAGTACGCCCTTCCATCAAAGAATCCATTCCATGTTGAACTAATTCTTCAGTATGCGTGTCAATCGATGAAGTTGCTTCATCGAGAATTAACACAGGCGGATTTTCTACTGCAGCACGAGCAATAGAAATAAGCTGCTTCTGACCTTGAGAAAGCCCTTCACCGCCATTGTTAAGCTGCGTATTGTATCCGTCAGGAAGATGAGAAATAAACGCGTCAGCATGGGCCAATTTTGCAGCTTGAATACAATCTTCATCGCTAGCATCAAGATTTCCATAACGAATATTGTCCATTATTGTGCCAGTAAATAAATTCACATCTTGTAAGACAGTGCCAATAGCGTGACGCAAATCCGTTTTGCAAATATCGCGCACATCGATGCCATCATACAAAATTTGTCCATCATCGATGTCGTAAAAACGCGTAAGTAAATTCGCAATAGTAGTTTTTCCAGCACCTGTAGCTCCAACAAGAGCAACTTTCTGACCAGGCTTTGCAAACCACGTAATATCGTGCAAAACAGGATGATTCTCTTTGTAACCAAACACCACATCCGTAAAACGTACGTCGCCTCGAAGCAAAGTATAGCGGCCATCTTTAGAAGTGCGAGCATCTCGCTTTGCATGGCACACAATCTCTTGAGCCATTTCGCTTAAGTTTTGAGCGCGCTTATTAGCTTTAGTGCCATTATCTTGCTTTGATCTTTTCCAAGCCCAATAAATATTACTTCCTTCAGATTTTTCGTCTACTTCTTCAAGCACATCAAATGCTGATTTTTCTTCAAGATCTTCAGCAGACTGAAGTACACTCACTTTAACTAATTGCACACTGCCAGAATCAAGTTCTGGCTTTTCATCAAGTAACTCAAAAATACGAGAAGCTCCTGCGAGAGCCATCATAAGTGCGTTAGCTTGCATTGTAATTTCGCCAATAGGATTAATAAATGCGCGCGAAAGTGCCAGTAAAGATATAAGCGTACCCAATGTAAGAGTACTAGATCCAGCTAATCCCAGCGTTGGCATACCAGCTGAAGCAGCCCACGCACCGAGTAAAGCAATTAATACATAAAGCAAATAGCTTGCATTGCTAATAACAGGCATTACATTATTCGCATAAGAATTCGCACTTGCAGAAATTTTTTGCACTTTTTCTATGAAATTATCTAATTTTTCAATAGAATCTGCTTCATGATTAAAAATTTTAATTACTTTGCTGCCAGTTGCAGATTCTTCAACAAACTCATTTAACTCGCCTAATGCATGCTGGAATTGCTCAAATAAACTGCCAGATTTCTTTAGCATAAAACGCACTAAATAAAGCAATATTGCAGTAAATATAGCTACAAAAACTGCAACCGGAAGCGATAAGCACATAATAGATATAAACGCTGCCAAAATTGACATTAGTGCAGAAAAAGAGTCCGGAAAAGCCCACGAAATTGCTTCACGAAGAACCTCAGTATCGTTTGTGTAACGGCTCATAATATCGCCGTAACCTTGAGAATCTAAGTAACGCAATGAAAGCTTCTGCTGATGCTTAAACATCGAGTCTCGCAAATCACGCATAACACTTTCAGATATATTCGCAACAAGCCTGCTCCAAAGCCAAGAACAAAACACGCCAACAGCGAAAACACTTGCCATCAGAATAATCATGCGAACAAGAGGCATCCAATCCTGATTATGCTTACCGACAAGCGGAAGAATATACGAGTCAACAAGAGATTGCAAAAACACTGCGCTTGCAGCTTGCACAATTGCGCTAACTATTATTGATGCAATAATTACGCAAATTTTAACTCGATACACAAGCACATAAGAGGCAAGTCTGCTAAGAGTTTTCCAACTAATAGCTGAATCTTTTTTAGAAGAGTGAGCAGTTTTATTATTAGACATTTTCACTTAGCTCCTTCTTCTTTAGTTGCGCTAGTTATGCGACTTTTTTCTTGAGAAATCGCCATATTTCTGTAAATTTCACAAGATTTAAATAACTCATCATGCGAACCTTTGGCAACAACACGACCATCTTTAAGAACAACAATAATATCTGCATGTTCGATTGAAGATATGCGCTGAGCAACGATAATTTGCGTAGAATCAGGCATAAACTTTTTCAAGCCATCGCGAATTTTACTATCAGTTTTCATATCAACTGCACTCATCGAGTCGTCGAGGATTAAAATTTTCGGCTTCCTCAAAAGTGCGCGCGCAATGCACAAACGCTGTCGCTGACCACCGGAAACATTCTTACCACCCTGGTCAATATGCGTATTGTAGCCGTCTGGTAAATCTTTAATAAACTCATCAGCACAAGCAATTTCGCAAGCTTGACGCAAATCATCATCGCTTGCTTCCGCTCTGCCCCAGCGAAGATTTTCTGCAATTGTGCCACTAAACAAAATATTTTTTTGTAGAACAACACCAATTTCTTCACGCAAACTAGAAGAATCATAATCGCGAATATCTTTTCCGCCTACAAAAAGAGTGCCAGAAGTTACGTCATAAAGTCTTGCAATTAATTGCACTAAACTTGATTTTCCAGATCCCGTTGCGCCAACAACGCCAACAGTTGCTCCAGAAGGAATAGATATATTTATATCGTGTAAAATTTCCTGTTCTGCTGGAGTAGATTCATCTGTATTATCCGATTTAGGATAGCGTAACGAAACATTTTCAAAACGCACAGAAGAGTCAGAAAGCTTTGTAAGTGGATGCTTTGAAATAACTTCAGTATTTCGAGATTGCAAAACCTTTGAAATACGATGCATCGAAGCTCGAGCTGTTAACGACATTACAAAAACTGCAACTAAATTCGCTAAAGCAAACAAAATTTGCAAAGCATACACCACTAATGCAGCAAGATTTCCTGTTGTTAAACCAAAAGCAGGATTATTTCCGGAAGCCACAATTTCGTGCGAAGCCAACCACGCAATAAGCAGCATTCCAGAATAAAAACATAAGTTAAACAAAGGAATACTGCAATTTAACACATACTCAGCTTTAATAAAATAATCATAGATTTTATGCGAAATACGCGTAAAACGACTTATTTCATAATCAGAACGCACATAAGACTTTACTACGCGAATATTATGCAAATTCTCGCCAACTCGATTATTCATCTCGTCAATCATTCGATAAATTCGAGAAAATGCTGGAGCAACTATACTCGCACCAAAAGCGCCAATTGCACCAACAATAGGCACAAACGAAAGAAAAACCCACGAGATAGCAGGGCTAATTGAAAAAGTAAACCACCAAGCAGTGATGATAATCATAACGCTGCGAACACCAGAGCGAATAATCATTTGATAAGCAAATTGCACATTTGACACATCGCTAGTCATACGCGTAACAACAGTGCCACTAGAAAACTTATCTAAATCAGAAAAACTTAAACTTTGCAAGCGTGAAAACATGTTGTGACGTAAATTTTTACCGAAACCAGCACTAGAATGCGCGCAACAAATACCAGAAATAATGCCTGTAATCATTGCAATTGCAGCAAAAATAAGCAATTGCAAACCATAATATTGCACAGCTTCTTGAGAACGTGACATAATGCCAAAATCAATAAGATTTGACATTACTGTAGGGATTGCAATTTGCATAGCAGCTTCAACGAGAATAGTAACAGCTGTTAAAACGCCGAGAAAACGGTACTTTTTTAAAGAACTCAGTATTGTTCGAAGTGCTCGAGGGGCATAGTCTTTTTTACGAGAATCTTTTTTCGATTCATCAAACTCACTTGGCTTCTCAGACTTCTCTGCCATTCTTCCCCTACTCTAAATCAAATACTTATGTTTAATAATATCACCTTTGAATATAAGGCAGGCAGGGGTTTACGAAGCATCGCCTTCGCCTTGCGCGCGATCTTTGCCGTAAATTGACGGAATAAAACGCTCCTGATCGTGAAGCTTTTCCCAAATTACAGGAGGATTTTGCGGATTTTCCAACGACTTTGGCACGTCAATAATTCGCTGATTACTAGAGCCGCGGAATTGCAAAAGCGAATCGTGCAAATCTTTCATATAACGGCCGTCAACAAGAATATCAATGTAACGCAAAAGCTCAAGCTTATCAGGCGTCTCCCCTGGGCGCATAAGCTCTTCCCAAGTGTATCCAGTCCAACTCCAAATGTCTTTTGTATTGCCAAACTCTTTTCTAATACGCTTGCAAAGAGGCAGCAAAATGCCCGTATTAAGCAACGGCTCGCCGCCAAGAAGCGTTAAACCTTGCACATAAGGTTGCGACAAATCTTCCATGATTTGATCTTCAAGCTTTTGAGTATAAGGATGGCCTGCGCGAAAATCCCAAATCGACTCGTTATAGCACTCAACGCAATGGAACGGGCAGCCGGAAACGTAAAGCGAGCAACGAATTCCTTCGCCGTCTGTCATCAAAAAACGCTTGTAATCGGCGATCATCCCCTGGCTCATGCGCTCACTAGACCACTGCCCTGCGCGAGGATTATTGGAAAGAGAGGTAGGAATCCACGGCCCACGATTCACATCTGCAGGCGCAAAATCGTGCAAACTAATGCGAGCCATATCCAACCCCCTTTCAAACCAAATAAACAACCAAAAAATAAACGACCAAATTTGCGAAAATAAAATAAATCCAGCCGTTAGAAAGTGCAATCACAAAACGCAATACATTTCTAACGGCCAGATTATCACCAAACAACAAACACAAGAAAAGCTATTTATTTAGCTAAATTATCTAGTCATACTTATTTTACTAAGTTTCAACATAGTTAATTAGCTAAGTTTATTTTGTTTCCTCATACCATTCACGAGACTCACCGTTGTTAAGAGTCACATGGCCAGTTTCGCCAGACATGTGCTTTACGCGGTGAGCGATTTCCTCGTGACGTCCGTGAACCATTGGACGCTGAACAGGATTGCCCAAGTAGCCGCAAGTACGCTTAGTCACATTGCACTTATCTGGGTCGCTGTTTCCGCACTCAGGGCAGCGGAAGCCTTCTTTAGTCGGCTCAAAATCGCCCTGGAATCCACAAACGAAGCAATGATCGATTGGCGTATTCGTACCCAAGTAGCCGATGCCAATCTTGTAAGCGTAATCCCACACGGCTTCCAAAGCCTTAGGATTTGCCTGCAAGCATGGGAACTCGCAGTAGTTAATAAAGCCGCCGGAAGCAAGATACGGGAAGTCAACCTCGTAGCGAAGCTTCTCCATAGGAGTTGGCTGCAACCAAACCGGATAATGGAAGGAATTAGTATAGAAGTCGTGATCGGTTACGCCTTCAATGCGGCCGAACTTCTGACGATCCATGCGGTTAAAGCGGTCAGTCAAAGACTCAGCAGGAGTTGAGTAAACAGAATAATGGTAGCCTTCAGCCTTTGACCACTGCTGGCAAAGCTTATTCATGCGGCGAACCAAAGAAAGCGCAAACTCCTTGCCTTCCTCATTCCAGCTGTGATCTTGCATCCAATCCTTGCCGAAGAACACTGCAGTAGTTTCGTACAAGCCAATGTAACCAAGAGAAACGGTTGCGCGCTCGTTACGGAACAGCTGATCAACGCTCTCGTTAGCTTCCAAACGACCAAAAGCACCGTAACGGAACAGCGTTGGAGCATTCACAGGAGTTGCTTGCTTGCAACGCATAATACGGAATCGCAAAGCTTGGTGAGCTACTTCCATACGCTCGTCGAAAAGCTTCCAGAAGCGAGTCACATCGCCGTGAGATTCAAGAGCAATACGTGGCATGTTAACAGTCACAACGCCAAGATTCATACGGCCATCTTCAACATCCTTACCGGTCTTTGGATCAATCCAACCCTGGAGGAATGAGCGGCAACCCATAGGAGCCTTGAAGGAGCCGGTAATCTTAACAATATTCTCGTAGAAAACGACGTCTGGATACATGCGCTTAGTAGAGCACTCGAGAGCAAGCTGCTTCAAATCGTAGTTCGGGTCGCCAGCGTCTGCGTTAACACCGTGCTTAATAGTAAATACAAGCTTAGGGAAGATTGCAGTGTGGCGATCTTTGCCGAGGCCACGAATGCGGTTAAGCAAAATAGCTCGCTGAATTTCGCGAGCAAACCAAGAAGTACCCAAGCCAAAACCAACAGTTACGAACGGAGTCTGGCCGTTAGAAACGCGGTTGGAATTAATTTGATATTCCATAGTTTGCATAGCGTCGTAAATAGCTTTACGCGTCATAATCTTTGCGTAAACTTCACGAAGCTGATCAAGCTCGCCCAAGTTTTCATCAAAAGGAGTATCAGCAGGAAGTGGATCCCTGTCCAAGCAGTGCAGATTCTTAGGCTCCTGAGCTTTCAAGCCGTCAATCATATCTTTTGCAACTTGAATTGGCGTGGAATCAGGAATCATTGCGTGAGCCATAGCAAGATTCTTGTCATAATCGCACTTAGCGTAAGGCTCAAGCATCTCGTCAGCGCGATTAACTGTTTGACCGCCATACTGAGCACCCGCAATATCCTTAATAATTTGCGTAACCTGAGTTGCAGCAGTACCAATAGACTTTGGGCTATCCATCATTGCGTTACCAAGAGCAAATCCCTTAGCAAGCATGTCGCCAAAATCAGGAAGCGAGCAGTTGCTCATGCAAGTAAATGGCGAATAATCAGCGTCGTGGAAGTGAATATCACCCTTCATATGAGCATTAGAAACTGCGTGAGGAAGCATAGAGAACGCAGAAGCCTTAGAAACAGCGCCTGCAAGAAGATCGCGCTGAGTTGCGTAAACGTTGGAATCCTTATTTGCGTTTTCGCGAACAAGAGACTCATCACGGTTCACAAGGCGGTTCACAGCCTCGTTGATATCGGTAGCCTTAGCGCGATCGATATCTCGGTTCAAGCGGTAACTCGTGTAGCAGCGAGCAACCTCATAAAGGTGATTTTCAATAAGACCATGCTCAACAAGAGTCTGAATATCTTCAATCTTTGCTGGACCATTGTAACGATCTTGAATTTCAGCCTCAATATGATCAGAAATATTACGAATCAACTGCTCTTCTTGCGGACCGACTTCCTTGCCCAAATCCTTAAAAGCAGCCTTAATTGCCATAATGATATTCAGCGGATCAAAATCAACTACGCGACCATCGCGCTTTTCGACCTGCACGCGAGAAACTGGAGATTCAACTACATCATCCGTACAATTTTCTGCGCTTGTGACAGCAGTTTCTTCCAAAACCTGCATCGGTACAGACCTTTCTCAAACACCGTTCCTTCTAGCAAATTCTCTCGTTGCGAATATGGGAACTATTTTTAACAACTCGCTCTACTATAACCCAACTCATGCACAATATCTAGGGCAAGACGCAAAGATAACCACCTATATATAGTGATTTTTGTCACAATCGCGATTTTTGAGGCGTGTCGAGGATGAGGTAAGCTTGATTGCTGGCGTGTTAAGTTTCTTTAGTGTTGATTTTTTGTTTTAGACGTTCTTGAGTATCGTCTATGAGTTTTGGCTGGTGTTTGGCTGGCGGGTTTCTGAATTGGCTGTGTGAGATAGGAATTACTTATCTCGCAGCGCTCCGCTCTTATACCTTATTTGGACTTAAAGGTTGCGTAGTTAAGTTTAGTTTTTTACTTACTTTTTCTGCAAAAATAGTATTCGTCAATAAGATTATTACTATCGTTCCGCTTTTATATTGCTCGACAAGCAATTCCTATCTCCCACTCGTAAATTCACCCACCGTTGTTTTTTGGTGTGGTAGGTGCGTATTGTGTGATGTGTGCAGCAGCACGAATGCTAGTGTTCTCTAGGCAATAAACACTCAACGTCTGCAGAGCAATAATGCTAAAGTTCACGAATCAACAAGTAATCACCGTTAGCAGAAGCACAACTGCAAAGCTACAAAACCACTTTTTGCAAAGCACTGATGCAAAGCTACAGGAGGTTTGAGGGAAAATACGACCTTTATTTTACGCAAGCGCAAAGTTTCTGCCGTTTTTTCGCGCGTAGGCGACCGTTTCTTTACACGAGCGCAAAGTTTCTGCCGGATTAAGACGCGTAGCCGACCGTTCCTTTACACGCGCGTAAAGTTTCTGCCGCCTTTTCGCGCGGAAACGACTTTTTCTTTACACGCGCGTAAAATTTCTGCTGTTTTTTCGCGCGCAAACGACCGTTCCTTTACGCGACTGTAAAGTTTCTGCCGGATTAAGGCGCGTAGCCGACCGAAACTTTACACGAGCGTAAACAGAGCAGGATTACTTAAGTAAGTACAATACACGCCGTTGTGGGCGCGCACTTCGTGACGCTTTGATATATTGAATCACGTGGAACAGATAGCTTTTCAGCATGCACAGGAATTCGGATTCCAACCAGGAGACATTGTGCAACAATGGCTCTGGGATGACGATGTTGACGAAACAATTTGCGAAAGCATCGAGAAACTTACCGGCGAAGAGTTGGTAGATGAGGATTACGACGCTGCTGTTGATGGTGTGATTATTTGGTGGCGCGACGGCGACGATGAAGATGAGCTCGCAGATACCATTATGGATGCCACAAATATGCTTGACGATGACGCGCCTATGTGGGTTCTTACTCCAAAACCAGGTCGCGAAGGTTCCCCAAGTTCTAGTACAGTTCAATCTGCAGCAAAAACAGCTGGCATGAACGCAGCCACTCCGTTAACAGTAAGTGCTGACTGGAATGGTGTGCAATTGCGCGCATTTGGTAAAGGTCAATCCAAGTAGTATTTGCTAGTTGCAGTATTTGCTAGTTGACGTAACTATCTTAACCGACCGTTGACTTGCGTAACTGCCTGTTTAGCTGCCTGTTTAACAGCCTGTTTGCTTAATTGCTAGCTTGCTTAATTGCTAGCTTGCTTATTGCTAAGTCGCTTATTGCTTGCTTATTGCTAAGTCGCTTATTGCTTGCTAACTCGCTACTTACTTTTGTAGTATTGCGCTGTTTTTGTCGAAAATACCAAATCAACCGATACTTTCGACAAAAAACAGGACAATTCTGTCGAAAACACATAATCATTTGGTGAAATCGACATAATACGGAGCAATTCTGTCGAAAACACATAATCATTTGGTGAAATCAACATAATACGGGGCAATTCTGTCGAAAACACATAATCATTTGGTGAAATCGACAAAACGCACAAAAATAACGCAAATAAAAGCGCGAGGAGAGAAATATACCAGCCTCGCAATGCCGCACAAAACTAACGACCGCTACGCAATGCCACAAAAATAACTGTCGTTAACGCAATGCCGCCAAACTAACGACCGAAGCGATTAACACGGTTACCACGCTCGCCACGTTTACCGTACCAACGACGCTCGCTGCGTTCGCCACGTTCGATGCGTTCATTGCGTTCACCGCTACTGCTTTGACCGTTACGTTCGCCGCGTTCGCCGCGTTCACCACGTTCACCACGTTCACCACGCCCACGTACGCGCCCACGTACGCGCCCGCGACCTTTACGCTTCTGCTGCTCCGGCTCCGGCATACTCCAGCCTTCTTGAAGCTCAGCAGCTTCACCCACAATCTCATCTAGAACTTGCGAAGCAGGATTCACATCCTCAGCTTTCGCATGAATTCCAGCCTTACGAAGCATCATATGAGCAGCGCGCTTTTGATTAGGAAGCACAAGCGTTACAACGTCGCCTTCTTCACCAGCTCGAGCAGTGCGACCCGAACGATGCAAGAAAGACTTAGGATCCTCAGGAGGCTCAGTTTGCACAACCAACGCAACGTCACTAATGTCAATACCTCGCGCAGCAACGTCCGTAGCAACTAGCACACGCACCAAGCCTTCAGCAAACACAGCCAAATGACGATCTCGCTGATTCTGCGACAAATTACCTTGCAAATCGACTGCAGGAATACCTTGCTGCACAAATTTTTTCGCCATATTCTTCGCTTGATATTTCGTGCGCGTAAAGAATATAGAACGTTTCTTTCCAGAAGCAAGCTTTCGCAAAACTTCGTACTTATCCCCTGCTGACACAGCAAAAATATGATGCGTCATAGTGTCAACTTGGCAATCAGCATCATCCACAGCATGGACGACAGCGTTTGGAAGGAAACGCTCAACTAATGTAGAAACTTGCTTATCAAGCGTTGCAGAAAACAGCATGCGCTGACCATCTGGCGCAACTTGTTCAAGAAGTCTAGTAACAGCAGGAAGGAATCCCATATCCGCCATTTCGTCTGCTTCGTCGAGCACGCTAACCATCACTTTTTCAAGCGTAAGTGCTCCCTGACGCAGCAAATCTTCCAAACGACCAGGGCAAGCAAGCACAATTTGCGCACCCTGCTTAAGTTGCGATACCTGGCGCTGGTATCTCACGCCTCCATACACTGTCACAGTACGCATGCCATAAGCTGCAGCAAGCGGCGCTATTACGTCATCAATTTGATGCACAAGTTCACGAGTTGGAGCAAGAATTATTGCTCTAGGAGCAGGAATTTCACTAGACTCGCGCGACTTACGGTTTTTACCAAAATTAATTAAATCAACAAAATTCTCAGCTAAACGCGCAACAAGTGGAATAGAAAATGCTAATGTTTTACCGCTTCCTGTGCGACCTCGCCCTAGGATATTCGCACCTTGTAAGGAATCGGGAAGCGTTGCTTGTTGAATTGGGAATGCAGTGGTTTTCCCATCCGCACGCAACACTTCTACTAAAGGCTCTGGAACGCCAAGTTGCGCAAAAGTGACATCGTCACGGTAATTTTCACGAGATTCAATAGCAGAGTCTGGAATAATTGTTGCGTTATGAGAATCTTGCTTTTGCTTTTTTGAAGTAGAGTGCAAAGATATTGCAGAATTTTGCTTTGGATTATGAGATTTTGCAATATCATTTTTAACAATATCATTTTTAGCAACATTATTTTTATCAATATTATGCTTAGCAAAATTACTTTTAGCAAAATTATTTTTAGCAAAATCTTGTTCAGCATCCGCAATAGCTACTTCTTCATAGCGCAAGGCTTTTTCGCGCGCTTTTTGACGAGCTTTTTCTGCTTTGCGATTGCGCTCCCTGCGCGAATTGAACTCGTGATTAGAACCGTAATTTTTATGACTACCCTGATATTCAAAAGGATTGCGTTTTTCAGCTGATTTCCTAGTATTTTTGACGTTCTTGGTATTCTTCGCGCCTCGCTTTTGATGAGACGCAGCATTATGAGTATGCGGCACAATAGCCTTTCGTAAAATATGTGTATTCAAAACTTAAATTTCAAAACGTGAACTAATCGAGCCTAGCACACGCCTGGCACAATCACGGCAAATGTGGTCAAACGCAGCCAAAGCGACAACAAATGAAAGAAAAGCCTCACCGTGAAAAATCACAAGTGAGGCTTTAGTCAGTTTACTTAGAAGATTATGTAAGCTTAGAGCTAAGCACGTGAACTTACATAATTTGCAAAATCTTTACAGGTTTTGCAACAGCTATCGCTTACTTATTGCTGTGGCGGGAAATACCGCGACGCTTAGCAGCAAAAAGCGCAGCACCAGCAGCACTAATAGTTGCAGCAAACAAGCCGAATGCAGACACGTCACTACCAGTCTTACTAAGCTGAGCAGCACTACCACTCTTCAACACCTGAGCGCGCACAGAAGCACGAACATCAGCCGCATGAGCCTTAGCAGCAGCCAAAGCCTTACGAGCAGCAGAAAGCTTCTGAACTGCAGCATCAACCTGAGCCTGAGTTGCGTTAGGATCAGCAGCAACCTTCTTAGCTTCAGCCAAAGCAGTATCAAGAGCCGCCTGAGCCTTAGAAACTTGAGCGTCCGCCTGCTTCACAGCCGGATTACTTTCAACCGCAGCATTCACAGCAGCAGAATTTGCGCCATTAGCATTATTTGCGTTGGAACCAGAGTTGGCATTGGCGTTGGCAGCATTGTTGTTACCTGCATTACCAGCGTTTGCGCCAGAGTTTGCAGCATTACCAGCGTTGTTAGAACCAGCGTTACCGTTGTCAGCATTACCAGGCTGCAAATCAGACTCAGCACTATCAATCTGAATGTTCAACTCGCCCTTATCCACAGTAGTAGGCGCGTTATCATTCACACCATAGCCGGATTCAGAACCAGAGCCAGTATTGCCAGTTCCGGCACCAGGATTTGGAAGTGGGGTTGGAGTTGGGGTCGGAGTTGGAGTTGGAGTTGGCTCGACTGGTTTCTTGCCATCAAGAGCCTTAGCCGCGTCTTGCAACTTCTTCAAAGCCGCATCCAAAGCTGTCTGCTTATTCTCCTTGGTGTCAAGATGATCGTCTACGCTGGCCTGCTGCTTACCAGTTAGCTTATCGATAAGATCATTAGCATCTTTAAGAGCCTGATCAAACGCATCCGTCTTAGACTTATCAGCATACTTATACTTATCTAAGTCTTTAACGTTGCTATCCTTATCAATCTCAGTCTGCAACTTGGTTGTGTCAACACCATCCAAAGCAAGGCGAGCCTTAATAAGCTTGTCAAGAGCTTCGTCAACAGCCTGTTGAGCAGTTGCTTCCTCTTCAGCACTCATCTTCTTGGCACCAGGCTTCTTAGTATCTTCAGCAGTCTTCAAAGCAGTTTCAGCATCCTTCAAAGCCTGATCAAACGCATCCTTCTTAGCCTGAGACGAAGTGTTGTAAACAGAGTTGCCTGGCTTTGCAGGATCTGCAGGAGTAGCTGGCTTGTAGGTCTTATCGGACTTAATCTCAGCAGCAAGAGCATCAGTCTTAAGACCAGCACTTTGAGCATCAGGATCCAAATCACGCATCTTGTTTAGAAGATCAGTGTAAAGATCGTTGACCTCAGGAGCACCCTTAGCGTCACCCTTATCCTTGTTAAGCAAATCATCAACAGACTGAAGAACTTCGTCAAATGCAGCTTTCTTCTTAGAATCAACATTAGTACCAGTGTACTTGTCAGTTCCCTTAAGATCGTCAGCTTTCTTCTTCAACTCTTCAAGACGAGCCATAGCATTATCGGTGTTTGCAGCGTTTGCGAGCGCATCGTCAATGTCGTCAGAAGTTGTTCCGTCAGCATTCTTGTGATCAGAAGCATCAGTATCTTCAATAATCTTCTTGAAAGCTTCCTTCTGAGCATTGTTCAAATGATCAAGCGCAGCAATCTGCTTCTTAGCATCCTCAATCTTTTTTGCTTTCAAAGCACGATTAGCAATAGCAGTTGGGTCGCCAATCTTCTTTGCATTATTGATGTCATCAATGGCCTTCTGCTTGTCAGCAGCTGGGAGATCACTATTTTGAATGCGTTTCTTCTGATCTTCCTTTTCTTTATTAAGTTCAGACTGATTATCGTATGTGTTCTGAGTGGTATCGCGCTGAGGAGTATTATTCTTAATGTCTTCCTTAGCAGCATTAAGCGAAGTATCTACACCATTAACAGCCGTCATGATGTCAGAAGGCTTTGTTGCGTTGTTCACAGTAGTCTTAGCATCATTGATTGCATTAATAGCCGCGTCGTACTTCTCCTTGGCTTTCGCCTGTTGATCAGCTGCTAAAGCGTTATATGCTGCATCAAGCTCTGCCTTCTTAGCTTCAAGCTTCGCAATACCAGCATTCTTAGCATTCTGCTCGTTAATGCTATTCTGACGCTTAGCAGCATCGAGAGCTGCGCGGATATCAGCTGCAGTAGGATTCTGCTTTGCAAGAGCGGTTTCCAAAGCAGTGAGTGCTGCATCCTTCTTAGCTGGATCAGAACCGATTAACTCCTTAAGAGCCTTATCGTCGTTACTATCAGACTTGCCGTGGCTTAAGAATGGTAACTCATCCTTAATAGCTTTGTGAGCAGCGTTTCGAGCTTGAGCTTCATTGACAATCTGCTGAACTTCTTCAGGAGTATTAGCACCAGGCTTGGTAGTATCTCCATTCTTTCCATTCAGCTTTTCCTTGAGCTTATCCTTTTCATCTTGAGTTAAATCACTAAGACCATCAATAGTGGTGTTAGCAGTCTGCTTATCCTTAGTGGTTTGCTCTTTTTGCTTCTCTTTGCGCTCCTTCTCATCCTTTTCTTTTTGCTCTTTTTCGCGCTTCTCCTTTTCTTCTTTCTCTTTATTCTTGATATCTTCAGGATTTACATTATTCTTACCAGCCTGCTGGTTAGCTTCCTTGAGGATATTCTGGATTTTCTCTTTAGTATCAGCCTGATCAATCTGATTCTTGTAGTTTGTCTTCTGCTCATCAGTAAGCTTTGGATTACGGTCGATAATCTCCTTCGCCTGCTCTTTAAACTTCTTGAGGTCTTCAGCAGATGGAGTTGGCTTATCTTCTTTTTGCTTATAGGTTACCTTAACTGTAAAAGCATCACCCTTAGATGGAGTAATAACAATATTGTTACTTGCATCCTTAGAGAGAGACTTAATGCCGTCAGCGTCTATTCCCATATAAACAGTGTCATCTTTAGCCTTCAGCGTATTAGGCAAAGTTAGCGGAGACGTAATACTTTCATCAGTTACAACTTCTGGATTTGTATAGTTAGCTTTAAGGAATGCCTTCACAGCTGCCTTGAACTTTGCATCATCTGTAGCACCCTTATCAAATTCAACAACGCCAGGTTTGTTATACTTGCGCTCAGCTTTCTTGGCATCAGTAAGCTTGCGAATAAGGTCGCGCAGGTCTTTTTCGGCTGTTTGACCCTTTGCTATTTCATCGATCTTGGCATCATTCAGCTGATCAGGATCGGAAATACCAGCGCGCTTCAAATCGTCATTGGTAAGACCATCAGTTTTTGTACGCTTCTGCAACAGATCCTTAGCTTGCTGCTTTAGATTGTCAATCGTGGTATCTTTTTGCGGCTGAGAGCTGTTCTTTTTAACATACAAATCTGTTAAAGGCACATCAAACAATTTCTTTGAATTATTTTCTCCAGTTTCAAAACCTTGAACAGCTATGGTTCCGTCCTGATTAAGACTAAACGATACTACGCCTGCGCCATTATTTTGACCTTTAACATAGCGTTGCATATTTTCAACACCAGCTACAGGCTTATCATTGTCTTTAAGAGTATAAGCAGACATAGCCTCTTGATCGGTTATATCCACATTATAGTTCTTCTTCATAAACTTCTTAAACGCAGCAATCTGATCTTCGGGTTTAGGGGAATTAACGTTATCTACTTGTACTGGATCTACATAATACTTATATGCAGTCATCTGACCTGGATGGTGCAAAGTGGTATCTGGCTGCTGAGGCGTTTGCTTATTAGCTTTCTGCTTAAGGAATACGCTCATTGGATACTTAGCGTCTTTGTAGTTGTCGGCGTGGAATACTACTACGCCCTTACCATCTTCTATCTTAAATTCAACATCTTTGATTGTGACAGGGGTCTTGTTGTCCTTTGCATCTTTTGCTACACAGTTTTTCAATTTACCTTTAATTGAATTCAAACTCTGTGTGTTATTAGGGTCCGTTAAGTCCGTATCCTTAGCATTAAAAGGATCGAAATTAACACTTGATTGGTTTTGAGGCGCTTCAACAATGAACTCTTTTTCGGCAGTAGGAGTTGGAGTTGGTGGCTGAGGATTTGGAGATGGCGTAGTCTTTGGCTTCTGCTGTAGGAATTGCCACGCGTCAATAACTGTTGTAGAACCATCTGCCCACTTGATTGTGGCATTTCCGGTCTTTTTATCAATTGCTAAGTAGCCAGCAGAATCCTTCTTCTTCGCATTCGAGTAAACATCCAAATCAGCATTTGCCGTATCGAATGCATTCTTAATCTTAGTTACATCATCATCAGAAAGCTGCTTAAGATTCTCAACCTCAATCGTGTCCGGCACAACGTATGGTGCCCAATCGGAGATCTTTGGCCCTTGGAACACAAGCTCAGACGCAGGGATTGTAATCTTTGAGCCATCTTGGTATTCAACACTTACATCACCATTATCCGCAACCTTAAAATCGTAGCCACCAGTGCTGTCTTTCTTAATATGCTTCAAGAAATCGTTTGGAGTTGAGCCGCCATTAGCATCAATAATCGCTTGACGAATGTTAGTTTTTTCATCAGGCGTGAGCTTCTTCAAATTAACTACAGGCGTACGAGTTGGCAAAGTTGGCCTGTACTTATCTTTATCAGTCTCGTCTTTTGTCACAAGCAAGCTAGCTGGCATAGTGCGAGTCGTATTATCTTTAAAGGTGATAGTTGCATCACCCTTTTCGGATACTTCTACTTTTTCTACCAAATCCGAGTAATACTTTGCATTTTTATTAGCTTCTACAATGGCATTCTTAACAGCTGTCTGTTCGTCACTAGTGAGCTTTTTGGTATCCTTCACCTTAGTCACAGCTGGATAAGTAAGATTAAAATGATCCGCAATCTTTGGAGTATTGTGCTTTTGACCAGCCGCATAATGCCAATTACCGGCAAAACGGTAAACGCCAGCAGCAAATCGCAAAGGATTCTTATCACGATTCTTCCATGTTGTTTCTTCCATTTCGGAAACGTAAGTCATGTCATACCAACGCTGACCAGCAGACTCCCAGTCTACGAAAATACCCTTAAGACCTTGTGTGTCCTGCTTATAAATATCCCACTGCTTCTCTGTATCACCAGCATTGTCGTAAGTCTTGCTATTGTCTTTATCACCAAGTCCAACAAGCTGCTTCCAACCCTTTGTAGCAATATTATTGCCGCTAAAGTAGAAGTTTGAAAGATTAGACCATTCTTTAGTGCTGTTGTAATGGCGATCAGAAACAGCGCCATAGCCATTAGCGTCTGTAGTAATATACTGGGAAGAACCAGTAGGTTTAACCTGCTGCTTGCCGTTTTGTGTTAACTTTTCAATACGCTTAAAATGAATATATTGAGGATCCTTCAAACCAGCAGGAACGCCAAACCACCACATTGGGCGGAACTTCCATTCGTCTGCTGTAGCATTGTTGTTGCAATTAGAAAGATAATGAACGCGAACAAATTTTCCTAAAGGATCTATGCCTTCAGTACCGCCTTCCCTGGCGTGCTCTAGAGTATCGTAATATTCAACGTCAATGTTGAAATGAGCCTCGGCATATTGTGCATCAGTTTTAAAACCGTAATAAATGTTGTTACCAGTGCCGTCTACATACCCATCAGCATACGCAGGCAAAGGAGTAGAAACGAATACCCCCCCCCCCAAGCACCATTGCGCCGGCAAGCATCGCAGCGCACACACTCTTAGAAAGTGGCGCGTAAATAACGCTGTCACTAGACTTTTGCATAGACTTTTGCAAATCAGCAAGATGCTTTGCATTCATGATCTTCTTCGCCATTATTCCTCACTTCAATAATGTGTCTTCTTTATGTTTCTGATTATGCATAATTTGTAATATGCAATCATGCGGCAGCCAATAAATTAGCATTCGCTTCTTTGTTTCACGCCAAGTTGCTATCTAGAACGCTTCATACTCTCTCAATACGTTTCAGCGCACATAAAATTGCAAACTGACACTAATACAAGTTGTATGATACTCGCATATTCATACATCTCAAGCGCAGCATGTGTGATTCTTATCACTTTTAAATAGAAAACTAATTTAACACTCACAAATAGAAAAAAGTCGCGCAAACTGTAAAATTTATATACAATTTGCGCGACTTATATTCACAAAATCTAGCGAGTGAGCTTACGATGCAAGCGATGCGGACGAGCAGCTTCCTCACCCAAGCGAGCAATCTTATTTTCTTCGTAAGCTTGGAAGTTACCTTCGAACCAGTACCACTTTGCAGGATTCTCGTCGTCACCTTCCCAAGCAAGAATATGCGTTGCAACTCGGTCAAGGAACCAACGATCGTGCGAAACCACAACAGCGCAGCCTGGGAAATCAAGTAAAGCGTTTTCCAAGCTTTCCAAAGTTTCAACATCCAAATCGTTAGTAGGCTCATCGAGAAGAAGTAAGTTTCCACCCTGCTTAAGAGTCAAAGCCAAGTTCAAACGGTTACGCTCACCGCCGGAAAGCACTCCCGTAAGCTTCTGCTGATCCGAACCCTTAAAACCAAAGCTTGCAACATATGCGCGAGTAGGAATCTCAACACCTGCAACCTCAATAAAATCAAGTCCGCCAGAAACAGCTTCCCACAAATTCTTATTAGGATCCAATCCTGCACGATTCTGATCCACGTAAGAAATCTTCACAGTATCGCCAACAATCAGCTCGCCGCCAGAAAGAGGTTCCAAGCCAACAATCGTCTTGAAAAGCGTAGACTTACCAACACCGTTTGGACCAATCACACCAACAATACCGTTACGAGGCAGCGTAAACGACAAGTCGTCGATAAGTACACGGTCGCCAAAAGCCTTGTGAATATGCTTTGCTTCCAAAACTTGCGAGCCCAAACGCGGACCTGCTGGAATTTGAATTTCAGAGAAGTCAAGCTTCTTGGAATTACGTGCCTCTTGCTCCATTTGGTCGTAGCGTTCCAAACGAGCCTTGTTCTTAGCTTGTCGAGCCTTCGGCGAGCTACGCACCCAATCAAGCTCATTCTTCAAACGCTTAGCAAGCTTGGCATCCTTGGCACCCTGGATTTCTATACGCTTTGCTTTAGTTTCCAAATATGTTGAGTAATTTCCCTTATATGGATAAAGCTGACCACGGTCAACTTCGCAAATCCACTCTGCTACGTTATCCATAAAGTAGCGATCGTGCGTAACAGCAATAACAGCACCCTCGTACTTGTGCAAGAACTGTTCAAGCCACAAAATAGATTCCGCGTCCAAGTGGTTAGTAGGTTCGTCCAAAAGCAGCAAATCTGGCGCTTCAAGAAGAAGCTTACACAATGCAACTCGACGCCTTTCACCACCGGAGCACACAGAAACAGGAGAATCCGGATCTGGGCATTGCAAAGCATCCATTGCCTGCTCAAGCTGCGAATCCAAATCCCAACCGTTTGCAGCGTCAATTTCAGTCTGAAGCTTACCCATTTCTTCCATTAACGCATCAAAATCAGCGTCTGGATTAGCCATTTCTTCGCCGATTTGGTTAAAACGCGCCACTTTTTGCGCAATTTCACCAAAAGCCATCTTAATGTTTTCGCCAACCGTCTTAGTGTCATCAAGAGGTGGTTCCTGCTGCAAAATACCTACCGTATAGCCAGGAGTCAAAGAAGCTTCACCGTTGGTCACATTTTCCAAACCGGCCATAATTTTCAGCAGCGTCGACTTACCCATGCCGTTCGGACCCACAACACCAATTTTTGCGCCCGGAAGGAAGCTTAAAGTAACATCGTCGAGAATTACACGATCTCCGTACGATTTACGCGCCTTAATCATCTGATAGATAAATTCAGCCAAAGTAATATACCATCCTTACAAACGTTGAAATTCCAGCGTTTGTTGCAACTTGCGTCAAAAGCGTTTAATACTTTTACCTATTTAATTCAAACAAGATGCAACTTAAATAAAACTACACAAACTAATCTAGCAAATACCAGCCTAGCAAATACTAGCATGTTGCTGGCGTACAATTTGACTTATTGACAGATTCCGAATCATCTTCAGGCGGAATTTGGCAGAGCCACTCGCCCAAAATTCCAACAACCATGTCAATAAAGCACACCAAGCCAGCAATAGAGCATTCACGCACAACAGAGTTATACAGAATTATCTCACTGTGTGGCAAACTCATTAACAATTGCCCAACGTACCAGCCAGACAAAATAGCACCTGCCATTCCCAATGCCTTCGACAGCATAAGAGCAGCAACAGCAAATTGAGGACTTACATGCTTCTTATTCTTATCTTTATTGTTGGCAACACTTTGATGAGTTTGCAATGCCATAACAAAAGTTATTAAGCCAGCAATCACCATAATTGCAACAACAATCCACGGAGCTCCTGCTAATGACATAGCACTAGACTCTGTTGACGACACTAGAAATGCGCCTAGCACAAAGCCAAACAGTAACCCTAGTACCAAATACCACCAAGGTGTGCGATACGCTTTCATTAACAACCATCCCCTATAAGCCATTGCTCTGAGTATACCCCAACAGTTTGAGCATCAAAATCAAACGCTAATGAGTACGAAACTGAGTTATCGTCCAAAGCAGCATCTGGCTCTATCTGCATCCACGGCATAAGTTCAGGCGCCTTAGGGTCAACCGTCACCATTTCCGCTAGTTGTTGTGGTAATTTTTCTGCATCAACAGTTCTTGTGTCAGCAGCAGAAGCACCATATGAACGCGTACCCAGCACTCGCACAGTCACATTATCTTTATACAAAGTAGCAACAGCGCGAAGCAAGCGAAGCAGCTCATACTCGTCACCACCCGAAGACAGAATAAATACAGCCGCGTAATAATCACCATCAAGCATATTGGCAACATATAATGCCGATACACCGTCAACGCGAGATTCTCTATCCTGCTCGAGCATTGCAACTATTCTCAGCATAGCAGAACGCGTGTCTTGTTTCGCGACACCCTTCATAGAAATCACTGCAGTTGTTTGTAACGGAGTTGGACATATGCGGAACAAAGGAGACTTAGTTTCTCTTTTAACAAGCTCACTGCCATAATTGACGTTTTTAGATTCATCTCCACAAGAGCACTGTGAATCTCCATTATTTTCATAATCATCCGCGAAAGAGTTTGCAATATCGACAGCAGCTTTAGCAGCTGCAGCAGCGTCTTCATCTTCTTTGCGTTGCTTTTCTTTTCTATCTTCCTCAATAAGAGAACGATAGTAATCTGCTATTTCGCCTTCCTCAAACTCGTCAACTGATACTCTTCCGCTGCGAACAGCAACATGCGCAAGAGACTCAGGAACTACACGCCGTTCCGAATAATTTAATTCTTCTCTAGAAACGCTATTCAAAGTAACACAAACATCGTCAACAGTGCTTTTCATGCCGTAATATTCGCTTCTTAAAGCAGCATGAACAGTAATATCAGCCTCACTAATTTGCCAAGTGTGCATAGCAGAATTTAAAACAGATTTAGCAATAAGTTCTAAAGCTATAGCAGGATGCTCCTCAATCTCGCTATCCTTTTCGCAACGTTTAAGCATAAAAGCAAGACGCTCAGCAATTTGAGGAATATCTATTGCGTTAGTTTCATCTCCGTCTAACGCATTACTCAAATTAACTTTTAAAGCAGCATCTATGTAAATAGAAGAATATATTCCAATGACTATTGAGTCACCGCTTGGGCGAATACCCTTCAAACTTATGGTCGTATTCATAATCTCATCTTCTACTCTCTAATAAAAAACAATTAAAGTTTCAGTTATTCGTTTATTTATCTTTTACTCTTGCCTATAAATACGCAAAACTAATATTTTGATATATTGTACTCGATATAAATCAACATGCTTAATTTTTTGCATATAACACTAATTTTTATTATTAAATTATTAAAAAAATAAAAATAAACGCTGACAGCAATAAATTATATTGTTATCAGCGTTTATTAATAATTTTATTTTATCTGCTTTTTTAGCACTGCATTTACACTATTAAGCACCAAATTGAGTGCCGTCATTTTGATTAGTAGACGGATTAACAGGTGGCTTAACAGTTCCAATAACAGTTCGAGGAGCAGGTGCAGGAGTCTGAACAGACGTATCAACAGGCATCTGATCAGACTGCTGGTTTTGTGAAGTCGCGTTATTGGAAGATTCAGAAAGTTCAGAAGCTTCAGTCTGCTCATTCTTACCTTCAACGTTGCGCTTCAAACTTTCTGGAATTTCAACAGGAGGAAGATCAGAATCTGGTCTTCTATCGTCCGAAAGCCAAAGAGTACGCTCAGGAGCCTTACGAATCTTACTGAAGATTTCCTTAAGTTCCTTCTCGTTAAGAGTTTCCTTAGCGAGCAACTGACGAACCAGCTCATCCAATACGTCACGATTATTGTTAATAATCTCCCACGCTTCAGTATGAGCAGTTTCGATAAGGTTATGAACTTCTTCATCGATTACTTCAGCAGTACGATTCGAGAACTTACGAGGTTGCAAAGAATCGAGTGAACCAGAAGAATCTTCGTCAGTATCCATCCACTTAACAGCTCCAAGCTTTGCCGAGAAACCATATTCAACAACCATCTTACGAGCAATGGCAGTAGCTTTCTCAATGTCGTTAGAAGCACCAGTTGTTGGATCGTGGAACACAACTTCCTCTGCTGTGCGTCCGCCCATAGCATACGCCATTTGATCCAGCAATTCGTTGCGAGACTGCGAGTAACGGTCGCTTGTTGGCATCACAGCAGTGTAGCCAAGTGCGTGACCTCGCGGCAAAATAGTCACCTTTGTAACAGGATCCGTGTGGTGCAACGCAGCAGCAACAAGCGCATGACCGCCCTCATGATAAGCAGTGTTACGCAATTCATCCAAAGCCATGCCCTTAGACTTACGTCGAGGTCCTGCTTGAACACGATCAATTGCCTCATCAATAGCGCGATTATCGATATATTGAGCACCAGAGCGAGCGCAAAGCAATGCAGCTTCGTTAAGCACGTTAGCTAAATCTGCACCAGTAAAACCAGGAGTGCGCACAGCAACCATATGAAGATCAACATCCGGCACAAAAGGCTTACCCTTAGCGTGAACCTTCAAAATTGCCTCGCGACCTTCCAAATCAGGAGCCTCAACAGCCACCTGGCGGTCAAAACGACCAGGACGAAGAAGCGCGGAATCAAGGACATCTGGACGGTTTGTTGCGGCAATAATAATCAAATTAGTGTCGTTGTCGAAACCATCCATCTCAACAAGCAACTGATTAAGTGTCTGCTCGCGCTCATCATGACCGCCAGTCATGCCACTTCCGCGGCGACGACCAACAGCATCAATCTCATCGATAAAGATGATTGCAGGAGCATTCTTCTTAGCTTCGTCAAAAAGTTCACGAACACGAGACGCGCCCAAGCCTACGAACATTTCCACGAAGTCAGAGCCAGCCATTGCATAGAACGGCACACCAGCTTCGCCTGCAATAGCACGAGCCAACAAAGTCTTACCAGTTCCTGGAGGACCATAAAGCAGCACACCGCGCGGAATACGAGCGCCCAAAGCCTTGTAGCGCGAAGGATCCTTTAAGAAGTCTTTAATCTCTTCAACTTCTTCAACAGCAGCTTGTTCGCCAGCAACGTCAGCAAACTTAGTTTTAGGAGTTTGACCTTCGAGTAGCTTGCCGCGGCCACGTCCGCCGCCCATGCCAAGCATACTTCCGCCGGCACCGCCTATTCTGCTAAACATGAACCAAATCATGCCAAGGAAGAACAATATTGGAACAAGCGAAGTAATCAAATACGAAATAATGCTAGATGATTGTAAGCTAGCTGTCCAACCGTTAGAAGGCTTAGCTTTTTCGACTTCTTGTACAATTGACCTACCTTGTGCATACGCGTAGTAGAATTGCACATCCTTGCCAAAGTCACGATTTTGATTACTTCGTTTATCGAACTTCTTAAACGGTCTATCAAGCGTAAGCTTAACTAACTGTTTGTTGTCAATGATTTCCACATAACTTGCTTTATGAGATCGCACTAACTCAATACCATCTTGAGTATCGATAGTTTGCGATCCGTTATGAACAAACATTTGGAATCCGACAACTGAAAGCAACACAAGAAGCACAATCCACGTCCATGGCGACTGCCAGAAGGAACGACGATTGTTGTGGTTGTTCTCGTTATTTTTATTATTCTTGCCCTGCTGACCGTTGTTTCGCTGATTCCTAGGGTTGCGTGGATTTAAAAACGGATTATTTCCGTTATTTCCACGCCCAGGACCGCCCATTGGACCTTGCGGTGTCATAGGAGAAGCGCCCATGTAATAAGGCTCCTTTCAAACTCCTCAATTTATATAAAAATTCTGAATAGAATCTATAAAATCAAGCACCATACACTGATGGCTTTAATACCGCAATACTATTGAGATTGCGGTAGCGTTCGTCGTAGTCCATTCCGAAACCAACGACAAATGCATCAGGAATTTCAAAGCCCGAGTAGTCGATTTGTACGTCTACTTCGCGACGTGCAGGCTTACTGAGCAATGCAAAAACTTTTACACTTGCAGCACCACGACCTTTTAGCTCATCTACAAGCCAAGCTAGCGTGCGACCGGAATCAACAATGTCCTCTACAATAAGCACATCTCGACCGCGCACGTCAGTACTTAAATCTTCGCGCACAGTAATTTGTCCGCTAGTTTGAGTGCCACTGCCGTAACTAGACAAGCTCATAAAGTCCATTGATGCGTTAATGCTTAATTCTTGCGAAAATACAGCAAGAGTATTTACAGCACCTTTTAGAACTGCAACAAGCAAAACATTACTGTTTTTGTAATCTTCACTTACTTGTTTAGCGACTTCACGAATACGCTTCATAAGGTCTTCGTGGCTAATTAATTCATAGTCGATGTCATCTCGTATATCTGCAATTTGCATGTTCACTATCTTTGCATAAGCGAATGACGATATTGCGCGAAAGCCGAGTCGCTTCGTAATAATTTGGCAGCGAAAAAGGCTTCTGACCATGCCATTTTGTACATAGCTCGTCCACTGCAGATATGTGACTTGACGAGAAACGCAGACCAAGCTCACTTAACGCACGCACTATAATTCGTCTACGAATTGATGGATGATATTGCGCTAATTTATCAGCTTTTAACCTAACAGTTTTCGCATTTTTATCAAATTCCATCACTTGTGAACTAGCTTCGTCAACTTGAGAATTAATATAGTCAAGATCATCTCTAGCTATTTCAGCTCCGCGAGAAAGCAAAGTAACCATATTCGCATTAAAAAATCGCGAAATATAAGGCATTAACGTGTGTCTAACTCGAGATCTCAATGGATAATTTTCTGAAAGTTCCTCATTTTGTGAAATATCGTCACCATTTGTAGGATCATCCCACCATGAAATGCCTAAATCCTCACAAATACCAGTAGTATCTTCTCTACTAAGCTTAATAAGAGGCCTTGCAAAAAGCACGTTTTGACGCACTGTTACTGCTTTCATGCCAGCAACTGCTTCTAAACCTGCAGAATCTTTTAGCCCCATCATTACAGTTTCTGCTTGATCGTTTGCAGTATGAGCTAGAAGCACGGCTGCAGCTTGCTGCTTTTTAGCAACATCAATAATTGCTTGATACCTAGCATTTCTAGCAGCAGACTCTTCGCCTTCTCCCGAATCTTCAACGTTCACAGATTGAATATACACGTACTTTTCATCTATTCCAGATTGCAAACAATGCTTAGCAGCAGTATTGGCAATTTCAGTTGAGTGTGGCTGCAAATGGTGATCTACTATCACAACACCGCAACGAATACCTCTACTTGCACACACAATCACGCTCAATGCTGTAAGTGCAAGAGAATCTCTACCTCCAGAGCACGCAATAAGAACCAGAGGAGCATCAACATCTGTCGCGTGGTTGCCATGTTCGGAAAAACGCTCGTCTTGTGCACATAACGAAAGTTCGTCAAAACAATGCTTGATTGCGCCAATTCCTGCGCGTATGCGAGAAGAATACACCATAGCTTCTAGTGTAGCGCGCTAATAACGCTAAATTGCAACTCATAAATCATAGTTTTGGCAATTCTGCCATAAACTTATTAATCGCTACGAACGCTCCCCAAATATCAGCTGGCTGGTTCGCAACAACAGCGAAAGTTAGTACTCCACCACTTTTCCTAGATACATTACCAACCATAGAAGTAACTTCACTTAAAGAACCAGTCTTTACGCGAAGCATACCTGCAGAAGATTCATCCGCCAAACGCTTTCTTGCTGTTCCAACTAAACCAGGAAGAGACAATCCTTCAGCAGCTGCAGCACCTCCAGAATCGGCTTTAATATTAAGCACCTGTACTTGAGCTAGCGTTGTTGCGCGCAACCTTGATTTTGGAGACAAGCCTGAGCAATCAGACATGTGCAAACCGCGTATATCGATATTGAGCTTGCGCAATCCCTCTTTTACTGCCTGAACTGCACCTTCCGGAGAGTTGGATTTGTGAGTTGCAAGCGCAGTCAAACGACCAAACTCTTCCGCCAATGTGTTGTCTGAAATACGAAGCGTATATGCCATTATTTCGTTTAAAGGCGCAGAAGAAACTTGTGCAATTAAACGCGAATTAGATGATATTAACGATTTAGTTTCGCTCACCGGTATTACAAGATTTTCAGATTGTGCAGATTTATTTTCATTTTCAGAATCTTTATTATTTTCAGAAGAATCATCTGCAGACGAGTCTGAACCGGAATTTTTTTCGTCAGAAGTGGTTTTATTAGAATAATTACTTATAACTATTCCTTGTTTGCTTAATAATTTAGCAAAAACACGACCAACACTTAAAGCAGGATGAGGATCAGAAAGCGGAAAATCTGTCATAGCGTCAGCATCCACACCTTGCAATGAAAGGTCACGCTGACGAGCATCATCTATAGCCAAAGATGACGTTTGAGCATAAAAGCGTCGTTCAACATCTGTTTCATAAATCAAATCAGGAGCACGTTTTGCGCCAAACAATGAGTCATCAACAGCTAATGAAACTGTGTGAATATTTTCAAGTTTCAGCGCGTTGGCTGTTCTTCTCGCTAATGTTGTTAAGCCTGCTCTGCCATTAACATGGTTCCAATCGTTTTCTCCAACTCCAAGAAGCATGTCACCATTTCCGCGAAGCACAAGCTTTCTAGCATTCGCACTAGAAGCTCGTTCTGGCTCACCGCCTGTTTTAGGCAACAAAAATACTTGAGTATCAAGAGTTGAACCCATGTCAAGAGTGCGAGAAGCCACGCTAGCAGTTAAAGTTTTAAGCGTTGACGCTGGCTCTCTTAAAGCATTTGGCTCATGTGAAGCAACTACTCGCCCATTAGCATCCATAATTACTGCTGAAGTACTGCTACTCATAGAAGCATCGGAAACCAACTCGTCGATAAGTTTTTGAGCTTGCGAATGATTTATTTCTTTACCATAAGTAACGCTTTTAGCTAGGGATTTAACTCGCAAAAGTGATTTAGGAGAAGAAACAGTTACAGAATAATGTTGTTTTCGCAACGTCAAAGGGCCAGGAAGAATATCATATATGTCAAGCAAAAAATAAGTAAAAATAATTGCTGCACTGACTATAACTGCTATAAATGCAATAAGTAATCGCCAACGAGAAGGATATTGGCTTCTTAAAACCATAGCAGCGTATTTACTTTTCTTCTGAGTGCTACTTGGTTTAATCTCAATCTCACTGATTGGTTCAGATTCACTACTTAGTTTTTGTTCACTACTTAGTTTTTGTTCATTACTTGGTTTAGATTCACCACTTGCTTTAGGCGCGATACTTTTGTTGGGTTCGTTGCTTTGCGCTGGCGTGCTCGCATTAGGAATATTTAAGGCATCGTTTGAGCCTTTATTACTTTCCATGCGAGCACACCTTTAAATCGATTGCAAATACCGCGCTTAACTATACATTGCGCTTGCAACAAAGCGTGCGTAAGTTACGCAGTAATCGAGGCAAATCTGCGCAAGTTTTCAACAATGCGAATCATGCGCTTATCCATCACTTTGCCGCCAAGAATCACGCCAACAACCAGCACAATCAAGCCGTTTACTACAAACAAAATGCTTGCAATCCACAAAAGATTCGGGTTAATAGCCAAAAACGCCATAGCCAAAGCAATAGACGGAATCATGCATACTGCAGCAAGAAGCGTAAAACCTATTGGCGCAAAAGATCTAGCTCCTGCAGAACCTTGCGGCCTAGAAAATGGCTTTTCGATTGATGCCACAGGGTACATTGCTATGCACGAAGAAATTAAGCCAATGCCTATGGAAGCAAAAGCTATTCCAATTGGACAAAGAGTTTGGAACATAACTGCATTCACATTTTGCTGAACATTTACTACGAAGAAAAGGAAAACGTAAACCCCTACTCCAATAATCGCGAAATAAACAGCGCAAATCACTGACCAAACTATTGCGTTCGCTAAGCGATCGTGCACGCCTTTTACTCCAATAATCGCGTGCATAGTAAAAGCTGTGCCATCGTATGCAATATTGTTTCCAACAACCATGCCCATAAGCATCGCAGCATACATCATCCAGCCAGAAATACCTAAGTTATCTGTTAGAGACTCAAATCCTTTAGCATTAAAACTATTTCCTCCTGCGATTAGCAGCATAAAAAGCGGCATAAGAAGCAAAAATAGCTGACGCATATCTCTTCTCATAACGCTAACAATTCGCGCAATAATCGCACCGACTGTGTTGTCTGGAACAAGTGCAAACAAGCCGATTCCCTTAGTTTTAACAACTGTTTTTTGCTCACCGCGAATAAGCTTCGGCTCTAATTTTGCGCAAAATACAGAGATTGCAAAGCAAGCAGCAATCGTTACAACGCAAATAAAGAAGCGAATAACAAGCGAAAGCCAATTGCCATTAATTGCATCGAGCGGCAAGGCCATAGCTGCACTTAATGGCGTAAAAGCGGACGCAGCACAGAAACTTGAGCTGATTTCAATTGAGCTATTTGTGGCTTTGCTATTCGCACCCATACCAGAAACAAAAATCATGTACACTATAAAAATAACAACGTAAAAAATGTTTCTTGAACGCTTGTTTATTAAAATAGTATCTAAAAGCTCAATAAGCATTTTACTTAAAGACACGATTGTTGCAACATAAAGCGGAGCTGCAATTACGCTTACTAAAACCGGCACAATTCCAAAGTTTCGGTACGCTAAAGACCACAAAGCAAGTGCGATTGTGAAGCTTATTGAAAGCGCTCCAAAAAGAGAGCCAAGAAGCATACCTGCTTGCTGTTTTACGTAAGGAATGCCGTAAAGCGCAAAGCTACGCGATTTTAGTGTTGTGTCGCTGCCAAACATAAATATGTTTACAAACAACGTAAAAATTGACACAATCGACGCAACCATTATTGGAGCAACTTGGAATTCCCGCCATTCTTTAGCGTCTGCGAGTATTCCCGGATTAAGATAATTGCCTGTTTTCCAGCCAGCAAAACCAAGAGCACATATAATTGCAAGTCCAAAAACAATGACTATACCAAAGCCAATTTTTTGCCAAATTGACTTTCGCATAACAGAAAAAGTAAGCGCCCAGCGAAGGCGAACCATTGTAAAAATCATAGACATGATTACTTACCGCCTTTCGTTACGCGTTTTGGTTACTTGCGATTGGTGTTGCGCTATTGCCGCCGTTAAGCCAGTCGATACGAGCAGCAGCGTGACGTCCACCAACAAGCTCCATGAAGCGATCTTCAAGTTCCTTACCTTGAGCCACCTCTGCAAGAGTGCCAGCAGCTGCAACATGACCTTCGTTAATGATTGCCACATGCGAGCACATTTTTTCAACCAATTCCATAACGTGCGAAGAAATAATCACCGTGCCGCCAGTAGAAACGTACTCTGCGAGAATATCCTTCAAATTCGCGCTAGAAACAGGGTCCACTGCCTCAAAAGGCTCGTCCAACACAAGCACGCGAGGGCTATGAATCATAGCGGTTGCAAGGCAAATCTTCTTAGTCATACCAGTTGAATAGTCAGAAACCATAGTGTTTGCAGCTTCTGTTAAGTCGAAAGCAGAAAGCAAGTCGTTCGCGCGCTTTACGGATTCCGCACGACTCATCTCGCGAAGCATGCCAGCGTAAGTTAAAAGCTGCAAACCAGTAATTGTCTTAAAAATCTCATCTGCTTGAGGCATTAAACCGATTGCGCGCTTAGCACTATTTACATCGCTCCAAACGTCATTGCCAAAAATCGAAGCCGAACCGGAATCAGGCATAAGCAAGCCCGTAAGCATTTTAATCGTAGTAGTTTTGCCGGCACCATTAGGGCCTACTAATCCGTAGAAAGAGCCTGCTGGAATATCTAACGAAAGATTATCTACAGCAACTTTCTTGCCAAAAGTCTTAACAAATCCGCGAATAGAAACCGCTGGAACATCTTCGTTAGTAGCATCGTAAGTGTTTGCGCCAAAAACTGGAATGCTGCTAGCAAAAGTATTTCCGGACGGATATTCAGACGGGACAGAATCTACCATAGAAACCTCACAACATACAGATAAACGCACGCATTGCGCTACATTATGCGCAATCGCACGTTTATATCAGGGCTTCTATTATCTCATACTCGCAATTTTTGCGCAATCGAAACGCCGGCACCATCCGCACGCGCGCTCCAAACGCGAGATAAGTTCCCCGCGTTTTGGAGCAAAACACAACAGATAAACCTCCAAAAGCGAGACAATCCCCCCCAACCACCAAAAACGGCAGAAACTTTACAGCGGTGTGAAGAAACAGTCGTAATCTCCCAAACTTCCTGAAGCTTTGCAGTTGCGCTTCTGCGAAAAGTGCTTATGTAGCTTTGCACCAGTGCTTCTGCGAACAGCGATTATTTATTACTTAATGAACTTTAACATTATTGCTCTGCAGATATTGAGTATTTATTGCTTAAAGAACACTAGCATTCGCGCTGCCGCACACGCCACACCAGGCGCTCCTACCACACCACAGACCACTAGCGGTTTTACTAGTAGTGAGAGGTGGGTGTTGCTTGTCGAGCAATATAAAAGCGGAACGATAGTAATAATCGTGATGATGAATACTATTTTTGCAGAAAAAGTAAGTAAAAAACTAAACTTAACTACGCAACCTTTAAGTCTAAATAAGGTATAAGAGCGGAGCGCTGCGAGATAAGTAACACCCACCACTCACAGTCACACAAGAAATTCGCCAGCCAAACACCAGCTCCAAAACTCGCGCCACATTGAGGAAACGAGCACTCAGCGACCAGTATGCTGAATCGGCTTCCACTCGCTCTTTGAGAAAATAGCTTGGAACGCAATAGGCACGTACGAAAGCATAAAAATCGGGAAGCTAAGAGCGTACGCAAACAGCTCCTTATTCGTTGCTCCAAGTTTATCGTGTTCAACTAAAATAGTGAGCGACACAAATATCATCATGCCTAAAACGCTTGTAACAGTAGTTGTAATGAAGTTAATCATTGAATAGATTTGACTCATCCATGTTACAAATCCAAATGCAGCAAAAATAAACCCAAGTATTATTCTTGCAACAGCCAAAACCATAAACGGGAAAAGCATAAGCGTAAAATCAACCGACGAAAAATCTCTTTCGCGAATACCATGTCGAATAAGAGCTGCTCCATAGTAACGAAATACTTGCAAGAATCCCTTGCTCCAGCGAAGACGCTGCCTCCAACTCTGCCTAAACGACACAGGCTGTTCGTCATATAATACTGCAGAACCGCAATATCCAACTTTATCTCCGTGAAGAATAGCGTCCATAGTAAATTCAAGATCCTCAGTAAGAAGATGGAATTTCCATCCGCTATTTCTGTGCATAATCTCACGCGAGAACATGAATCCAGTTCCACCAGCGTGGCAACTTGAACCGAATAGCATTCGAGAGTTGTTAGTAAATCGCGATTCTCGAATAAACCAAAGTGCAGAGCCGGAAGAAACCCAATTATCTGAAAGATTCACGGAATTGCGGTAGCTAGTTAAAATTTGATATCCTGCGTGGAAACCTTTATTCATTTCCTCAAAATAATGCGGATCAAGTTTATTGTCTGCATCGAAAACGAAGTACGCATCATAAACTTTATCTGCACCAATTTTCATAATATGGTCGAGAAGATAGCTGAGCGCATAACCTTTACCAATATGCTCTTTATCAAAACGTTCAACTACATTGCATCCACGATTGCGGCCAACTTGCGCAGTAGAATCAGTGCAATTGTCTGCAACAAGCCAAATATCAATAAAATCTTGTCTATACGTTTGAGTTTGAATGCAATGAATAAGATTACCTATAACAGCTTCCTCATTACGCGCAGAAATAAGCACAGCATAATGCTTATCCATTGGCGCTTCAGGAAAAACAACAGGTTTAGCGAATAAAGATGCAACGGCACAAACACCTTGATACACAACACCGCTTATGCCAATAAGTATTACTAGTACATCAAATATTGATAGAAGAATCATCGCTTCCATCCGCTCCGTGGATTACTTTTTACGTTACTTTTACTATTTTTTGTATTGCTTACTATTTTAGACTCACCTACTTGCAATTTTGCTTTAGGAGAATCCTTATTTTCAGAATTTACTTTACGCTTCGCAATATCTTTATTTACGGCATCTAATATTTCGCGTGAAATCGGCATTGTTTCCAATACGTCCGTTTGATCAGAATCATTAGAGGAAACTTTGCTGCTATTCGCATCGTCAGAGTCTGACACATAAGCTTGCTTATACCAATATAAAATATCTTCGTTCAAAGAAACGCGAGAGCTTGTGCCTTTCATTACGCGATGAACACTTTCGCTCATTGGATTCATGAACTTACGACCAATCGCTTCAACGCAACGAACAATAATAGAAGTATGATCAGGATGAGGATCGTTCATAAGCGGAGAAGAAACTAAACTATATTGCTTCGTGCATACTCTGAAAATCGCTTGCAAACTTGCAGTTACAGGCAAAGCCAAAAATGCTCCAAGAGCACCAAATACAGCGCCCATTACAAGAACTGAAATAAAAGCTACTGCAGGATTCAAATCCATAGTCTTTTCGGAAATTTTCGGCGAAATAACCATGTTTTCAATTTGTTGATAAATCGTAATAAAAATTAATGTTGCAACAGCTGCACCAAAACCATTGGAACCCCACGCAACCAAGATAGGCAAAGCTCCACCCAAATAGCCACCAATTGTAGGCACAAACTGTGAAACAATTCCGCAGAATAATGCCAGCGGAAGCCAATACGGTATATTCATCACAATAAGGAAAATTGCGGTACCTACTGCGTTAATAGCTGCCAAAATAATTCGCGAAAACAGGAAGCTCGAAATCTGCTCTTGAACAACTGACCAAATAAATAGGAAACGACGCTGAGCTTGCGGATTCATCCAACGGCACATGCTACGACGCATAGCTGGACCTGCTGCAGAAATGTAATACGTAACCATAATAATGGTGAGCAAATCAAGCAGAACAGTCATCAATCCCCATGTTGTGTTAAGCGCTTGACCAGCAAAATCAACAACCCAAGATGTTTGCACATGCTTCAAAATTTCCATGCCAAGCTGCTCAATATTAGGCATTTTAAAACTGGTATAGTGAAACACAAAATTCGCAAATTGGTTGTATAAATCAGGCAAGCCCATAACCATTGAAACAACCTGTTGAGCAAATAAATTACCGAACAAAGCAAGTAGCAAACTAATTACAACAAGCAAACCCGTTAGCGTAAAACCAGAAGCAACTCCTCGCCTCCAGCCGTGCTTAACTAGTCGAACTACAAGCGGTTCCATTGCGAGCGCAATAAAAACAGAAATCACAACATCAAAAACAATGAATGAAATACTATTCCAAGCGAACCATAAGAAGATAGACACAAAAGTAACAATTGCAACATAAATAAGCGCACGACCTAGCCAATCTGGCGGCCTTCTATCGTCGCCTTTGGCTGGAAAAAGTGAAGCTAAATCTAGCTTATTTTCACTTTCCTTAATATCCTCATGCATTTCATATTCATGCATTTCTTGCTCTTGGTAATCCATAGACACTATTGTAACTGCGCGAACTGATGAACGCGAATTAGCGGCATGTAGTATTAACTATTCGCACCTAATTTACTACGCGTAACATTATGTAACACAAACTTAACGAGATATTCGAATCGCTGAAATCCAAAATGGCATTCATAGTCATAAACTCATTAATGGGTTTTTAAGAAAGGAATGGTGGCCATGACCACTTTGCAAACTAAAGAAGATGCCGCAGCCCTTATTGAAAAGGAAGGCATTGAATACGTATCCGTACGATTTACTGATTTGATTGGCGTTCAGCAGCACTTTACTGTTCCGGCTGATGAGTTCTTACACAGCGCTTTCACTGATGGAATGGCATTCGATGGTTCTTCTATGCAAGGCTTCCAGGCTATTAACGAATCAGATATGAAGCTTATTCCAGATGTTGACACTGCTTATGTTGATCCATTCCGTAAGCATAAGACTTTAAACGTTGCTTTCTCTATTGTTGATCCTGTAACGGATGAGCCATATTCTAGGGATCCTCGTCAGGTCGCTATTAAAGCAGAGTCTTATTTGAAGTCCACTGGCATTGCTGACACTGCAAGCTTTGCTCCTGAAGCTGAGTTCTTCATTTTTGATAAGGTGCGTTTTGCTAATGACATGCAGCGCTCCTTCTATGAGGTTGATTCTAACGAAGCTCCTTGGAATTCTGGAATCGACACTGAAGATGACGGCAGCAACAATATTGGTTTCAAGAACCGCGTAAAGCACGGCTACTTCCCTGTGCCACCAGTAGATCACAATCAGGATTTGCGCGATGACATGGTTTCAAATTTGCAAAAGGTCGGCTTGATTCTTGAGCGTTCTCACCACGAAGTTGGCGGCGCAGGTCAGCAGGAAATCAACTACCGTTACAATACGCTTGTTCATGCTGGCGACGATTTGATGAAGTACAAGTATGTAGTCCATGAAACTGCTGCTTTAGCTGGTAAGGCTGCAACATTTATGCCAAAGCCAATTGCTGGAGATAACGGCACCGGCATGCACTGCCATCAGTCGCTTTGGAAAGATGGCAAGCCATTGTTCTATGCGGAAACTGGTTACGCTCAGCTTTCTGATATTGCACGTTGGTACATTGGCGGCTTGATTAAGCACGCTTCTTCTGTGCTTGCATTTACGAATCCTTCGCTTAACTCTTACCACCGCTTGGTTCCAGGCTACGAAGCTCCAGTCAACTTGGTTTACTCTGCTCGTAACCGTTCTGCAGCTATTCGTATTCCTCTTGCTGGTGATGCTCCTGCAGCTAAGCGCATTGAGTTCCGCGCACCGGATCCTTCTTGCAACCCATTCTTAGCATTCTCCGCTCAGCTTATGGCAGGTTTGGATGGTGTTATTAACCATATTGAGCCTCCTGCACCTGTTGATAAAGATTTGTACGAGCTTCCTCCAGAGGAGCATGACGGCATTAAGCAGGTTCCTTCTTCGCTTGGTGAGGCTTTGCAAGCTTTGGAAGAAGATCACGACTTCCTTATGCAAGGCGACGTGTTTACTAGCGATTTGATTGAAACTTGGTTGAATTTGAAGCATGAGGAAATGGATATGGCTCGCTTGGCTCCAACGCCACTCGAGTACGAGCTTTACTTCCACATCTGATTTGTAGTTAAGTTATTCTAGCAATAAGCCGGCTCTACGATTTCGCGGGGCCGGCTTTTTTGCTTTCAAGCAGATTGATGAGTTAGCTGTTTATTTTTTAGCACGTATTTTACGTCAGCTTGAGAAGCAACTTTCGAATCATGCGTAACAACAATCACACATTTGCCGTGTTTGCTAGCAAGATTCTTTAATATTGCAATAACTTCTTTAGTGGTAGCAGGGTCAAGACTTCCTGTAGGCTCATCCGCTAAAATTACCGGCGCAGAAGACACTAAAGCTCGTCCAATTGCAACACGCTGCTGTTGACCACCAGAAAGTTTAGTGACGTTACGATTTGCTTCTTCTTCAGTTAACCCAAGATCTATTAGCACTTGAACATCAGCATGTGAATTTACTAATCGCAAATTTTCTAATGGCGTCAAATAGTCAATAAGATTAAAATTTTGGAAAACAAGCGAGATATGCTTTTTGCGATGCTCAACATATCCCGTTTTTGCAATATTTTCACCGTTAAAAAGCACTTCGCCACTATACGGAGTATCTAATCCAGCTAAAAGTGAGAGCATAGTAGACTTTCCTGCTCCAGAAGCTCCCATAATACTGTACATTTTGCCAGTTTCGAACTCTGCATTCACGTCATTTAATACCGCAATATTTGCAGGTCCGTAAGTGTATTTCACATTTTTTAATTGCAATAAAGCTGACATAATAAGCTCCTTATTTTTACATAATTTAAATATGATTTATAAGATTTGTTTCATTTATACGATTGCGCTGTTTGTGATTGCGTTTTTAGTAGAAAATTCACATACGCAACTACATTTCTGCTAACTCATAGCGCTTAGTATTTGCCGAGGCTTCTTTATTAATATTGGCAGCGCTGCAACAAGTAATGCGACTATTGAAATAAACAAACCCATAACAAAAGCAGCAAGAGTTTGCGGCAATGGCAATACTGACATACCATCCGCAATAAATGACGAATCAGCACTATGCAAAATCGCAGAACCAATAACGCCAGAAAAAGCAGCACCCAAGCCTAGCGAAATTACGAATGACACAATGTTGAGTATCACTATTTCAACAAGCAATTGACTAACTATTGCTGCTTTCGACAATCCAATAGACATAAATACGCCAATCTCGTGCATACGTCCTCTGACCCAGAACACCAATACAAGCCCAAGCACTAAAATCCCAACAAAACTTAGCGCAACGAAAATCATTCGCACAAGTTGTTGTACAGAATTAACCGAGTTTATTACATCAGACAATTGCGAAGCATTCTGCTCTACATCCGCCCACTTTCCAGCAATACTTTTAGCATCACGCATTGCGCTAGCCAGTAAATCAGAACGCTCAACAACACAACGCAAAACACCTAGCTTAGAAGAACCAGCTAAAGACAACGCCGAACTTAAGTCAGTAAATATGCGATTTTCTGAAGCATCCGAAGGAAGAGCTCCCTTAGTTTGCAATTTGCCGGCAAAAATGCCAACAACGCGAACTTCTACATTAAACCCCTGCTTAAGAGTTATAGTAGAGCCAATCTTAAGATTATTCTTCTTCGCAAAATCACGATGCACTATTGCTCTACCCGCAGAACGATTAGTAATATGCTCACCCTGCTCTAAACGATACAATCCCTCTTGAAAACCTTGAGATAATCGAGAATCTGTTGTGCCAGTGATTCCAGCAGCATGAGCCAAAACATCATCGTCTAGTCGAGGACCCTGCGCAGGAAGCACAATTTGCTTTCCAACAGGTACAGCTAAAACATCGCGCTCCTCCACTACAGTCTTTACGCCCGAAATCGCAGCAAATTTACGAATTTGACTAGAGTCAATCCCTTCATTTGCGTCCAAATCTTGCGGAATTACGGAATTAGGTACTTTAGTATCGGAATTAGTAGAAGAATTAGTACCGGAATTAGTGCCGGAATTAGAATTTGCATTCATTTGCTCTGGAAGAGTTTCACCGCGCGTTTTTGCTCGTACAGTAAAACCTAAACCAATACTGGATTGAAGATGATTCCTAGCATCCTCAACGGAAGCACTAATACCAGCTTGCGAAACTAGCGCGCTTAAAACAAGAGTCATAATCAGCACAATTATTGCGTTGCGTCGAGGCTTGCGAAATATTGCAAGCCGCGCTCTAGAGCATAAAGAAATTACACCAACACTCATAATCACTCCCAATAAACTTTTATAAACTTGCTAAAACTTGCTAAAACTTGCTAAAACTTGCTAAAAATACGCAATATTTTTATTTTTGCAATCCAAGCAGTTCTCGAGGAGATTTGCACATCATTGGCAAATAAGACAGCACTACTACAGCAACAACTACAACGCCTACTATTGCAGAAACTCCAACAAAGCACTGTAAGTCTACTTGTACGCTAAGTTTTTCCAAAGTTTTTGTTGCCAAAGTTGATTCAAGATTTCCACCAGCTTGACCCATATTACTCAATTCACGGGCGGCTGATGATTGCACAGAGCCAAGAGCAACATTAGCCATCAACGGAGCTATAACTTTTGCAAAAAGGTAACCCACAATCAACGAAGGTATTGAAATAAGCACAATCTCAGCAAGATATTGACCAACTATAGATAATTTGCCAGTGCCAATCGCAACAAACACACCAATTTCATTACGTCGCTCATTCATCCACAGCAAAAGCACTAATGCCAAAGCAATAATAGCGAATGATACAACAGCAATTGTTGTAACAGTCATTATTGAGCGCACTCCCTTTGCTGCTTTCAGCAAACCAGAAACGAACTGATCGTCACGAGTTAGTTGATAGTTTTGCAAATCAATAGGCAATTTGGCAGCTTGCGCCATAATATTATCCGCATCCTCACCGCGCTTTACCCTAAAACTTGCGTCCTGATATATTTCTTTTCCTGGCTTATATTTATACAATTCGCGCGTAGTTTGCAAATCCGTATAAACCATATTGGCAGTCAATTCCGCTCTAGTTGCGACTTGACGCTTATTTGCTCCAGCATAAATTCCAACAATACGAGTTTTTACGGTTGCGGTTGATTGTTGAATATTGTCAGCATCATAAGGATTAGCGCGAAGTGTAAGAGTATCTCCTACATGCAATCCGTTGGCTTTAGCGAGATCTTCATGAATCAGTGATGCATGAACGTTGTTAGCAATAAGATGCTTGCCTTTAGACATAGTTATTGCTTTTGTTTTAAAAGTATTTAAACCAGTAGAGTCATTCGTCCCCTCAATATTAACGGCATTGCCAAACTGCTGTTCACGCTTATTGTCATACTCTTGTACGCCTGGAATCCTTGCCGCTTTAGCATTAACTAAATCTGCTGTTACATTTTGGCGAACTACGTACGATGCAACTCCCTGCAACTTTGCAATTGCCTGTACATCTTTAGGTTTTACGGTTCCAGCTCCTCTAGGAGTTCCAGGGTTTATTTGGGGGTTATTTGCAAGCACAAAACTAGACTCTGCTTGCGCTTCAACTTTTTCGCCTTCTTTACCTGCAGCACTTGAAACTGCAGAAGTAGAAAATAGCAATGTCGAAATAAGAAATACAATAATGAAAACTATTGCTGTTTTTATTCGTTTCCTCAGAATGTAGCGTATTGCACGAGAGATAAACGTCATCGACTACCTTTCTTCATTGAAAATTGCTGTATATCAACCTTAAATATACGGACTACCAGTATAACATGTCAATACTGAAAAATGCGTTTAGTGCCATACTCTACAGTGCACAAATCTACCAGTGCGCAAATCTACGCTATAAAAAATTTCCCTCCACAAAACAAATTGCGAAGGGAAACTTTTATTTGTGTTTAATGCGCCTTTAAATTTTGCACATTTCGTTAGATTTAGTCTTGGTTAAAATCTATTACAAGCTTATTATTTTTAATACTAAACTTTCCATAAACATAACCACTATTGCTAGTATGATCGTCTCTCCATTCACTATCGTCATCATCATCGTCCTTCCAACGATAAGAGATATCTACACCAATCTCATCGCTCTGGAAAGTCCCTGACGACATGTCAACTTGATCCAACGTAGGAGTGCCATTAACACTACGCTTAATATTGTCATAGCTATAGCTTGTATAGTAATTAAAGCTTGCAAATCTACAACTTTCTGGAACATCGGCTTCAGTTGACGCTACACATTTATCAACATGCTTTTGAATAGCCTTAGTAAGCTCATCCTTTAATGTTTCTGTAGCTTCTAACTCTAAACTTGCAGATTCTGAACTATCTTTTCCACTAATTAACACATTCGTAGAATTTGTGGTCCATAGTTGTGAATTTTTTGCAGATTCAACGCGGTAAGACCCAGGATACGCAGGAAGCTTATATTCTGTAGTTGATGTGTATTCTGAATAACCATAGTCTGAACTGTAGGTGTCACCGCTATATTTTGGCGATTTTTTGAGAGCAGACAAGTTTATTTCAGAATCATTAACTTTTATTTTATCAACTTCATTTGGCACAGTTATGTTGATGTGACCAAGCGGCGGATATTGAACTTTATAAGAGTCAAAGAATAGCCACTGTTTGCCAGCTGGCACAAGAGTTATTACCGTTGAAGCATCTCTATCTCCAACTTTGTAAGAAAGCTTAAATGAATTGTATGGGCCATTATCAACGCTCATATAAGATATATGATTCTTGGAAGCTCTGCCTATTGCGCTTGTAAGTAGTGTACGATAATTTTCTGGAATTTTAGAAGAAGACCAATCTGTCATATTGTTAGCTTCATCAAAATTGCCTTCTTGCAAAGACTTCACATAACGTTGAATAGTTGCTTGTGGAGAATACACATTCTGTTGAATAACTGTATAACCTATACCAAGAACCACAATAATAATGCCAATTACAATAAGCATAATTTTTGTGCTGCGCTTCATCGGTGCGCTTTTAACAACATTACCTGCTGCGAAATTAGAATCAAAAGAATCAGGATTATAATATTCTGCAGGCTGATTTTGTGAATAATCTTGCTGATTATAATACTGCTGATTCTGATACCCCTGCTGCTCATAAGCATTTTGACCGTTATAAGCAGGCTGAGGATAAGCTTGTGTGTTCTGTTGAATGAACTGCGTTTGTTGCACATCATTCATTTGATTTTGCTGATATTGATCATTTTGCATTGGCTGATAATTTGAATTAACTTGTTGCGGCACAAGACTCGCTCCACAAGATGAGCATACTATAGCTCCATAAGCATTTTGACTATTGCAATATGGACAATTCATACATTTCTCTCAATACGTTCTTAAAAAATACAAGGGAGCCTAGCTGGTTTCCCAACTAGGCTCAATTATTCTTAATTAAAAAATCTTAGGCAACGATGGTACATTTTTATATGCTGTCCAGAAACCTGACCATGCAGATGTCATAAAGCTCTTATCGATGGCCGATACAATGAACATTGCAATAACACCTACGAGGATGAAGATAACCCACATCCACTCACGATCAAGCTTGCCCTTATATCGTGCAGTCGCTAAGAAGGACACAGGCACCAAAATCAGCAGCACAAGGTAAAGAGCTTGCAAAGCAACAGATGGAATCTGCAATGCCAAAGAAGGATTATGGATGAACAAAGACGCATCTACAGAATCAAAGTTTATACTCATTGCCTGAGAATTGCCCGACATGTATTCATTCATGACATTAGATGCTTGCCCAGACATTAATCCAATTAAAGCAGTCCTAGATGGTGGAATAAATGCTAATACTGTAGCAACTATTTGCAAGCCAACAAGTGGAACAAGCTTTTGTGCAAAAAGAACGTGAAGCTGAGCTGGTGAAACCTCATCGCCAAACATCTTCATACCCAACAAAGCAACAGCGTAGACTGCGTATACAGTTAAGACACCAATAATAAACTTGTAAAGGAACACTGTAAACGGAACGCCTGGAGTCGTTGGAATGCTTGGTCCTCCAGAAGAAGTTGACAATGCATTTGCAAAACCGGTAACTTGCGATATCCATGCGTTAACAATAGTCATAGAAGACAAGTATCCTTGCAAACCGAACAGCAAGCCAGAAATAAGTGCTATCAATGCTGCGTAGAGGTTAGATACGCGATACTTCTGGGAAGGATTCTTAAGAGCAGTTACCAACCAACGGAAGAAGTTCATCATCTGTTCAGCATTAAGCTGGTTTGAAATTTGGCTGTAGTGCGAAACGCCTGGAGTATTTGGACGATTCTGCATGCCTGGCATTCCTGGCTGAGCTGGCATACCCTGCTGAGCATATGGATAGCCTGGACGTTGCATGTTTGGCATACCCTGCTGAGGCGCACCCTGATGAGGCATTCCTGGCTGAGGCATACTAGGACGCGCAAACTGAGGAGCATGCTGCGTAGCAGGCTGAGCAGGTGCAGGCTGGGCTGGAGCATGTTGAACAGGTGCTTGCTGAGCTGGAGCAGGCTGAACAGGCGCTTGCTGAGCAGCCTCAAACTTGTTTCCACAGCCCTTGCAGAATTTCGCAGTATCAATATTCTGAGTACCGCATTGAGCGCAAACTTTCACTCGTCTCTCCTTTGTTAATGGAACAGATCCAATAAATTTGTTAACAGAGAAATGTTTAACAAACCACTTGCGCACAATTCTATTACTAAAAGCACACAAAACAAACTAATTATAACAAAAAAGTGCTTGTTCAAGGCAAAAAAATTCTATAAATACGACGTAAATCAGTAAAAAATACGACGTAAGAATAGAAAAACAAAAAAATATACTAAGTTTTTATTAATCAAAAGCAAAATTAAATTAAATTAATAAACAAATTTGCAATAAAACCTAGATAGCAAATCCCAAAGTACGAGCGGCAGCTACTGGAACTGCTTCATCTGCCCAATAATCCTCAAGATTCTCATCAGTGGAAAGCGAACGCATTTCTGCACGATCAATATAAAGTTCACCGCGAAGATGATCCGTTTCATGCTGGAAAATACGCGCAGGCCAACCATGCAAACGCTCGGAGTGTTGTTTGCCATCCTCGTCTTGCCAAGTAGCTTGAATATCAAGCCAACGCTGACGAACAGCCTGATAGCCGGAAACACTTAAGCATCCTTCGTAAAAACTGCGTGTTTGAGTGCCAATCGGCTCATAATGAGGGTTAATAATTGCTCTAAACGGAAGCTCTGCAATGTCTCGAGGATCGTCTTCATCGTCACGAACATGATCTTCAATAACAGCAATAGCAAGACCAAGACCAATTTGAGGAGCAGCTAAACCAACTCCAGGAGCTTCTAGCATTGTGCTATGCATTAACGAAATTAGCTTAGTAAGAGTTGCGCGAGTAAGCTGACCGTCATACGCAACAGTACGCTGACGAAGAACTGGCTCACCTGCTTGCACAATCGGCAAAATACCGTCTTCTGTAGCAGAATCAAGCAAGCGCTCAACAGCGCGACTGAGCTTAGTATCGACACTTGCATGATGCGTAAACATAGGACTCCTTTTCACCGTTTTAAATAACGCGCATAATAACGCGAAAATATACAAAATTTACATGCCGCGAGCAGAATTTGAAAGCAGCACTAAAGATATAAGTGTATCAAAATTATTTGCGCACTGCTAGAGCCGACTGAGATGTAAGCAAATAGCAGGCGCAAAAATAAGTAAGCTTATAACTTCAGATTATCTACAACAACTTGAGCAAGACGAGCGCAAACCTCATCTGCCTGAGTTTGAGTTGCAGCCTCGCACATAACGCGCACAAGCGGCTCTGTGCCACTAGGACGCAAAAGCACACGACCTGTATCTCCAAGAAGTTTCGATTCTTTCTCAACAGCTGCAAGCACAGCTGCGTTAGTTTTCGAAGCCATTTTATCTACATTTGGCACATTTACAAGAGCTTGCGGAAGCTGTGGGAAGTCTGCAGCCATTTGCGAAAGTTTCTTGCCTGAACGCACAACTTCACGGCACAAAGTCAAAGCAGTAAGCGTACCGTCACCGGTTGTTGCAAATTCGCGATTAATAACGTGGCCAGACTGCTCGCCACCGAGCGAATAATCATGCTTGAGCATTTCTTCAAGAACGTAGCGATCGCCAACGTTTGTTTGCACTGTTGAAATGCCCATATCCTTAAGCGCAAGCTTTAAGCCGAGATTGCTCATAACTGTAACTACAAGAGTGTCATGATTGAGCTTGCCTTCAGCCTTCTTAGCGCGCGCAAGAATACCCATAATTTGATCGCCATTAACCATATTGCCGTTTTCATCGACAGCCAAGCAACGGTCTGCATCGCCATCAAACGCAACACCCAAATCAGACTTTGAAGCTTTAACCATAGCTTGCAACTGCTCAGGATGAGTCGAACCTGCATGATCGTTAATGTTGTAACCGTCAGGAGATGCGTTAATAACTACAACTTCTGCACCAGCGCGACGCAAAGCCTCAGGAGCAACAACAGAAGTAGCACCATTTGCGCAATCTGCTACAACACGCAAACCTGCAAGCGGCTTTGGACGCGTAGTAGAAGCGTTACTTAAAGGCGCAACAGCAGAAACTAAATGATCAATATACAAGTTAGTAGCTGTAGTAGTATCATGGCTGACTCGACCAACACCAGCACCGGTTGGGCGCTCCCAATCTTGACCGAGCACAGCCTCAATCTCATCTTCCTTGCTATCTGGAAGCTTAAAGCCTCCGCGCGCAAAGAATTTAATGCCGTTATCTGGCATAGGATTATGCGATGCAGAAATAACAGCACCCATTTCAACGTTAAGCACGGAAGTAAGGAAAGCAACGCCAGGAGTTGGGATAATTCCAGCATCGATAACATCAAAACCTCCAGCACTCATGCCAGCAGCGAGAGCAGAAGCTAGAAAATCGCCAGAAACGCGGGTATCTCTACCAATAAGCGCGCGACGACGAGCGTGAGCGGAACGAGAAGAACTATTTGATTGCGCTTCTTCTGCAGCAGACGCAACCGCGCTTTTATCTCCCAAAACGCGCACTGCAGCGTCACCTAAATCTAACGCAAGTTGCGCTGTTAAATCTCGATTCGCCAATCCACGCACACCATCAGTACCAAACATTCTTGGCATAATAAAGCCTCTTTCGCAAAAATCACTTCATCTTGCGCGCAAGCAAACAACATCGCATACTAGCGCGTCACACACTGTTTGCCATCTTACTCGTAACATTACATAACGCGCTAGCGCTTTGAACGAGCTAACCAATGAGAGTTAAACCACCAAACAAAGACCCTAGTGCAGTACGTTTTCTGCACTAGTGTCTCATTCTGACTGTTTTGAGACACTGCCGCAGAAAACGTACTGCACCAATGTCCGAAATTTAGCGCAAGGAAGCGTTGTAGTGCTGTACCTTAAGCGTTCGGCGAGAAGAATCGAGACCGCCAAGCACCATGCGACGCAAAGCCTGATCCGCATCCTTATGCTCATCAAGCCAAAGCTGTCCGCGCTCAACTAACTCGTCTACATCCGCATAAGTTGGATACAAGCCTTCGATCAAAGCCTCAGCCATGTGGAATGTGCGATTCTTCCAGATCCACTCAACTTCAGCAAAGTAGCGCTCAACATAAGGCTTAACCAAATCGCCCTTAGCTGTGCTTGCAAAGCCAGCAACCACAGCGCCCATTTGCATATTAGTCAAATCGAGATTGCGCAAAGCCTGTTCGAAAGCCCAATCCTTAGCTTCTGCAGTTGAGCGAGCTGCACGAGCCTGGTAAGCGTATTCGCGATTCTCGGTAGTATCGCGCTTTTTAAGTTCCGCGTCAATTCCATCTTCATCCAAAGCGTTCACACCTGCGAGCGCAATCAAAATGCTCCAGCGCAAGTCGTTGTCGATTTCCAAGCCTTCCAAACTCACGGAACCATCGAGCAAACCGTTAGCTACGCGCAAGAACTCAGCATCTCCAACTTCACCGTAGCCAAGATAAGCCTTAACGAGCTGGAATTGCTCATCGGAACCAGCCGAAGCTGCCAAAGCCAACTTCCACAATTCGTGAGCTACATGCTTTGCGACTTCTGCTTGACGCTCTGGAACCACGTAGTGGCTTGCAGTTACCTTTACTTGACCAAGAGCATAGCGGAAAGTAGTTGATTCGCGCTCGGTTGCCAAAGCCTTAAGGCTGAGTTCCACAAAGCGTTCTGCTGGGAATTCTGCGTCGCGAGTCATGTCCCACAACGCGAGCCAAATAAGCGAGCGGGTCAAAGAATCCTTGAAACGATACAAGTTTTCGGCAGCAAACTCAAGCGACTTTTCATCGAAACGTAGCTTTGTGTAAGTCAAGTCGTCGTCGTTTACAAGAATAAGCGCTGGCATTTTTTCGCCGCAAGCTTCAACGACTTCCGTCACTTCGCCGTCAACGTCAAGTTCGATTCGCTTTGTGCGCTTAATTTCGCCAGTTGCTTCGTCCACATTGTAGAATCCAACAGCCAAGCGGTGTGCGCGAAGAACAGGATGCTCAGCTGGCGCGCTCTGACGCAAACGCAAAGAAGCAATAGTGCAGTCACCTGCTTCTTCTACTTCAGTAGAAATAGTGTTAATTCCAGCCTTTTCAAGCCATTGCGCGCTCCAAGCCTTAAGATCGCGTCCACTTGTAAGCTCTAACTCGTGCAACAAATCAGCCAAAGTTGCGTTGCTGTATGCATGCTTGCTCAAATAGTTGTGAATTCCTTCAAAGAACTTTTCGCGACCAACGTACGCTACGAGTTGCTTCAATACGGAAGCACCCTTTGCGTAAGTAATGCCGTCGAAGTTGACGGAAGTGTCGTTCAAATCGTTGATTGGAGCCACGATTGGGTGCGTTGTTGGAAGCTGATCTTGATTAAGCGCCCAGCTTTTTTCGCCGGAATTGAAAGTGCTCCAAGCGTCGTGCCATTCGGTTGCTTCAGCAGTTGCAAGAGTAGAAGTGAATTCTGCGAAGGATTCGTTAAGCCACAAATCATTCCACCACTTCATTGTCACGTAGTCGCCGAACCACATGTGTGCAAGCTCGTGCAAAACTGTTACAACGCGGCGCTCAGCATAAGCGTCCGTGACCTTAGATTCAAACACGTACTGGTCGCGAATCGTAACCATACCAATGTTTTCCATAGCTCCAGCGTTGTATTCTGGCACGTAAATCTGATCGTACTTTGCGTACGGATATGGCACTCCCCAAGTCTTAGCGTAGAAAGCAAAGCCCTTCTTCGTAATATCGAACAAGTAGTCAACGTCTTTTGCAAAAGCGTCTTTAAGTGCCTGACGGCAGTACATTGCCATTGGAACTACGCGACCGTCTTCGTTGTTGTAAGTTGTGTGCCATTCGGCGTAAGGTCCTGCGCAAATAGCAGTTAAGTAGGAGCTCATCTTTGGAGTTGGCTCGAATACCCAACGCTTCATGCCTTCTACAGCACCATTTTCCAAAGTGCCGTCTTCAGTTTCGCGGTTTTCTAACGCGGTTTCGCTTTTAACTGGCATATTGGAAGTAACGATCCAGCTTTCTGGAGCGTCTACCGTAAAGTCAAAAACAGCCTTTAAATCCGGCTGATCAAACACAGCATAAACGCGGCGAGCATCTGGCACTTCGAACTGAGTATACAAATACACGTTTCCGTCGGAAGGATCGACACTTCTGTGCAAACCCTCGCCCGTGTTGGAATACTGGCAGTTTGCTACAACTTCTACGGTATTATGCTCAAGCAAATTTGCGAGCTCAATTCGGCTGTCTGCAAAAACTTTAGAAACGTCAAGAGCGGTACCGTTTAATACTACGGATTCTACGCTATTTGCAATCAAATCGAGGAAGCTTGCACTACCAGCTTTAGCGTCAAACTCAATCTTCGTGCGCGAAGTAAAATCGCGGCCGCCTTTTCCTAAATCAAGCGCAACATCGTAGTGAATTGGCATTTGGATAGCATCGAAGCGTTCGGCAGCTTCTACGCGAGTAAGATTTTCTCCTGGCATATTTTGTACCTTCCTTATTTTTTCTTATTTTTAATTATATTTACGATTATTTTCAGCTATTTACGAATAATTGCGAATATTTTTGATATTTTTGATTATATTTGATTATTTTCTGCAATATCCGCAACTACCGGCACGAGCATAGGCTTCCTGCGTAAAGCGCGAGCCACCCAACTACCCAACGTGCGTCGCATAATTTGCTGCAATTTATAAGTATCATGCTCGCCGCGCATCATAGCATCCTGCAACTGCTCAACAATTTGATGACGAACCTTCTCAAAATCAGCCTCGTCTTCAGCAACAGCATTCAAGAAAATCTTTGGACCAGAAACAACGTCAGCGTGCTCTGTATCAACTACAACAAAGCTCGAAACGAAACCTTCCGTACCCAAAATCCTGCGCTTTTCAAGCTCTTCATCTGTAAGCTCACCAACAGAATCACCATCAACATACACGTAACCGCATGGCACAGAACCAACAACTGCAGCATTGCCATGATACAAATCCACAACATCGCCGTCTTCAGCAAGCACAACGTTATTTGGATCAACGCCAGTTTTTACTGCAATTAATCCGTTTGCAACCAAGTGACGATGCTCACCGTGAATTGGCATAGCGCACTTTGGCTTCACAATGTTGTACAAGTACAGCAACTCGCCTTCATTGCAATGACCAGACACGTGAATTGCAGCGTTATCTTTGTTAATTACGCGCGCACCCAACTGCACAAGCTTATTAATAACCTTGTAAACCTCGTGCTCATTGCCTGGAATAAGCGAACTTGCAAGAATAACAGTATCGAATTCGTTAACTGTAATATCTCGGTGGCTGCCATCTGCAATACGCCCAAGTGCAGCCATAGGCTCGCCTTGTGAACCAGTGCACATGTAAACGAGCTTGTCATCCTGAATATCCTTCGCCTGCTTTAAGTCAACAACAGTATTTTCAGGAATATGCAAGTAGCCTAAATCCGCAGCAATTGACATATTGCGAACCATCGAGCGACCAACGAACACAACTTTGCGCCCAAACTTATGCGCAGCGTCAACCACTTGCTGCACGCGATGCACGTGACTTGAGAAGCTAGCAACAATAATTTTGCGCGTAGCTTCAGCAAAAGCGCGATCCAAAGCCGGACCAATCGAAGTTTCAGGCTTCACAAATCCTGGAACTTCAGCATTAGTGGAATCAGCCATAAGCAAATCTATGCCTTGCTCACCTAAACGCCCGAACTCAACTAAATCAGTAATGCGATGGTCAAGAGGAAGCTGGTCAAGCTTAATATCACCAGTATCAATAAGCGTTCCGGCTGGAGTTTTTACGCACACAGCGAGAGCATCCGGAATAGAATGCGTAACAGTAATAAATTCAAGGTTAAACGGACCGACTTTCATCTTATCGCGACCTTCTACGCGAATAAGCTCCGGATCAATATGATGCTCTTTGCACTTGGCTTCCACAAAAGCAAGAGTTAACTTTGAACCAATTAACGGAATGTCGGGACGCATCTTAAGAAGGTAAGGCACGCCACCAATATGATCTTCGTGACCATGCGTTAAAACCAATGCCTCAACTTTGTCTAAGCGATCCTGAATGTAGTGAAAATCTGGGAGAATCAAATCAACGCCCGGCTGCTCTTCTTCTGGGAATAGCACACCGCAATCGATAAGCAAAATATGACCGTTATATTCAATTACGTTCATATTGCGGCCGATTTCACCCAAACCACCAAGAGGTACGATTCGCATTGAGCCTTTACGATACTTTGGCGGCGCAATAATCGCACCTTCTCTTTGATCGTTAACTACAGGAGGAAGAACATTTCCTGTTCTACGAGTTGATGACTTTGCGTTTTCTGTTTTAGTTTCTTTGTTGAATTTAGCTTTTTTAGTTGATTTAGTTTTAGCAGATTTTACATCTTTAGTAGATACTGGTTTAGTTGAAGTATCAGAAGACATTTTTTTATTCACTTTTTTCACCGACTGTCGAATTTGCTTAGACGACGCAGAAGATTCTTGGTTATTAAGAGAACGCATATTATCAGCGTCAGATTGCAACGCATCGCGTACTACTTCAGCAAGAATTTCCTCAGTACGTTCATCATATTCTGTTTTCATATTCATCTCACTACATCTTGCGATATTGCGCACTTCTTTCTAGTGTACCGTTAGGACTCAACTCAGCTTTTGTAACTGAAGCGGCAGAAATTTTACACACTTGTAAAGTTTCGGTCGGCTACGCGCGAAAAAACGGCAGAAACTTTACGTGAGTGTAAAGAAAAAGTCGCGAAACCGCCAAAAAACGGCAGAAACTTTACGCAGCCGTAAAATTTCGGTCGGATACGCGCGAAAAAACGGCAGAAACTTTACACACGTGCGCAGTTAATGTCGCTTTTTAAGCACCATTACAATAAACCAGCCGAACGTTGCGATAGGTATAGCTGCCAGTGTTGAAATCCACGGAACCATCATGCCAGCGTGAGCACTCCACGAGTCAATCGCAGCTCCAGCAGCCATCGAGCCTAAAGAACAGCCAACAGCAGACGCAGTTGGTAGCCATGAAAGACCTTCCGTAAGCGATTCTTCAGGAACAGTTGCTTTAACGATAAGATTTCCAGTTGCGAAAATTGGCGAAACGCATAAGCCGGAAAGCACTTCAAAAACGCTCATAAGCATAAGTCTGTCAATATTAAGACTCATAAGCACAAATCCGACAGTTAGACCAGTCAAAAATACAATCAAATGCGACCAATTAGAACCGCGGAATTTATGCGATCCAAAAATAATCGCTCCAACAAGCGAACCGCATGCAAACAATGCCAACTGCATACCGATAAAATGATCAAGCCCCTGAGCTTTCATTGCAGCTGTTACAGACACGTCAAATGCACTAAAACTCATATTAAACACAACGAACATGAGCACAAGCGGGATAATACCACGGTAAAGCAGCACGTTTTTGCCGCGCTTTTTTGAGTGATGATTGTGCAATTGCTTAAGACTAAATTTGTCTGCAAATGAACGTTTCGCTTCTTGCTTTTGAGATTCCGCATAATCTTTAGAAATTTCATCTTCTTTTTGAGAAGCGATTAATACATCGACGTCTTCAGCTGCAGCAGTTGGAACTTCCACTACTTTAAGCACAGCAGGTTGAGTATTTTTTAGAGAAAAGAACCAAGCTCCGCCCAATCCACTTGCAACTACTGGCACGAATAATTGCGAAACAGGATGCACAGAAGTTGCTAACCACGCAGCCAAAATAGGTCCTAATATAAACACAATTTCATCGATACCAGATTCCAACGCATAAGCAACGTTTAACAAAGAATCGTCATCTTCTGCACGCAATGTATAAGCCCAACGAGTACGCACCAACGCACCAAAAGCAAACTGAGTTACGCCCATCACAATTGCTAGCACAAAAAGCAAAACAAGAGGAACCTTAAATAAAGCTGCAAATGCAAAAGAAATCATAGCGATTACTTGAGCACTTAGCGCAATAACCCCAACTTTACGCTGACCAAAACGGTCGAAAAGCTTAGCATACACAGGAGTTACCGCAGCCTGTGCAAGCACATACGACGCAGACATTGCTCCAGCAACAGTCCAGTTGTTATACAAATGGTTTAATGCAAGAACAATCCCCAACGCAATCATAGACATTGGCAAACGCGCAATCGCGCCTGCTACACAAAACGCTTTAGCTCCATTAAATGAAAATAATCTAGAATATTGATAAAATACCGATGCTTTCTTAGTTGCCGTTTGCGACGACATATATTTCTTTGCTCCTTTTGTTAAGCAAGTCACACACGTTATACATTTGCATATTTTTTATTAGCGCGTTTTAGAACGAGCATTTGCTTGCTTTGAACGAACTCTCGGCTCACCTGAGTAAATATACAAGTCGTCCACCAAAGACTTCACGTTCTTAGCTTCATAAGGATGATCCGAGCGCATAAAAGAAGCATCTCTTCTAAGCCCGTGATAATCATAAAAGCTTACGTCACACGCTGAATCAGTATGCAAATAGTAACGATTTACTCCGTTATTTCTTAGCATATGCATTGTTCGCTTCCACAAGCCTCCACCGACACCATGCCCACGAGCATCTGGAGAAACAAGAAAAAGCTCCAATTCCGCTTGAGTTAAATTATTAATATGAGATTTCGCTTCAAGTTTAGTTTCCAACGCGCGCATGCCGTACGCTTCTTCTAAAGCGAGAGCATAGTTTTTGTCACAATTTTCTTTCATTGCGGCTTCTTGCTCGCGAAGCATTCTTTCTACTTCTGGAAATAAAACAGGTGCGTCAAAAACTCGCGCCAAAAGCAGACCCATAAACTTACCGTCTACTTCAGCAATAGTACCATGCGTTGAAGGCTCCAAGTAATGCAACACAGATCTTCGAGAAAGACTTAACGAAGCATCTTTCCCAACTTTTTGCGCAATACCCCAAGTACGTTCATACTCTTTAACCATTGCATCAATATCGCTAAGTTTTACAGAACGAAATTCAACAGTCATGGTTCTTCCTTACTTCATAATTCGTTTATGCGTCATCATCATCGAGGGAGATTAACGTGTCAGAGTGTAACTCGGCAAGGATCTCATCTTTCGTTTTTTGCTCGGCATGAATTTCCCGTTCACATTCATCCGATATGTTCACATAATAAAGGGTGGCATCGATAGCATCAAGTGGAACCTTAGTCATAAGAGACAAAAGCAGACGATACCAGTCAAGCTGGCCAAGTTTAAGCGCGATATCTTGCGGCTTGGTCGGTTTTCTACCGGTTTTCCAATCGACTATCGTGTACAATTTGCTTGGATCTTCTGGATTTAAACCACCTGCGAATATTGCGTCGATTTTGCCATTAATAATTTGATCGCCTAATTCTGGAACATGAGCTACAATCGGCTGCTCCGCTGCTACAGGACGGCGATGCGCCCATTTTGATGTTATTAAGCGCTGTTTCCATATCAACAATTTGCGCTCCAAAGATTTTGCATTTTGCGAAATATTCTCGCAAGTTTCAGCAACGTTCTCAGCAACGTTCTCATCAGCATTTTCAACAACATTCTCAGCAGCATTCTCAGCAACGTTCTCATCAATGTCATACTGAATAGAATTTTTATTCACGCAACCAGCTTTTACAAACTGTTCAGCCCAAGCATGAAAACGCGTTCCCAAATCAGAAGCAGGCGAAGAAACGCTAGGAATAGGGCGAATAATTGCCATCCATTCCTTTCGCAAACGCTTAGCATCCGCATCATCAAAATCTTCATTCACGCGCGAATAATCATTACGAAACATAGCGCGTCTTTGCACAGCAGTCACATTGACATTTTCAACATTAGAAAGCTGCTCTGCTCTGTTTTTCAACTCTTGAATGTTGTGATACCAATCAATTTTCGGCATTAAATCCGCATCTTGCAGCAAAGCTTGAGCTTTGTAAAGCAAAGAATTATCTTTTGAAATACCAGAAACTTGATTACTAATTTTTGAATTTACAACGTCTTGCGCAGATTTTTGCAATACACTACGTATAGCTTCACTAGATGCACTCGGCCAAGATAATTGCTTCTTATTATCTTCAGTTGGAATAGTGCTTTCCTCACTAAATAATTGCGCAAGTTGCGAAGCAGACTCCCCTACAACATAACCTACTTGATTTGAAGAATCAGAAACACTAGCTGTGACCTGAACCGGAGATTCTTCAGATTCGCGCATTGAATCATACATTTCCTGCCAAAAAACAGAAGGTTTTTTAACTCTAGAAGTTAAAATATTTGAAGATTCGTCTACAGAAGAAGCTGAACTATTTGCAGAATTTTCTTTATTCTCAACAACGCTCATAGCATTAGACTGGCTGCAAGTGAGCAATGCTGCGAACTTAGCACGAGTCAAAGCAACATACATAAGGTGACGCTCGTCAATATGCAAAGCGCGCCCGCGCTCCTCGACTTGCGAAAGAGGCAATGTGCCAGTTTTCATCACAGCGTCATACACTTCGCTAGCTTCTGAAGGAATCGCTTCTACCGGAGCCTGCTCATGATCATGGAACTTTTCTGCCAAATCAAACATTTCTCTAGCTCTTGATCCATAAACTTCTGCGTCGATATCGTCTACAGTTAACATATTTTTCAAAGATTTTTGAGGTTCCATGCTAGTTTCAAGATCAACATCGTGAGGGAATCTTGGCAATATGTTTGCATCCACTCTCATAGAAACAGGCACTTTTGAAGCAACTTCGAGCGTTGCATATGCCCTTTCCCTGTACACGCCACTTTGTTGCGTTGCTATTACGCGCAAATTATCGCCTTGATTACTTGGGAACGCGCCTTCATTAAGCCCAACTATCGCTACAGCAGGCCATTCCAAACCTTTCGATTGGTGAATAGTCATCAATACGACATCCGCAGGCTCATCCACCGAAGAAGGTTGATCGTTAATTTTGTCTATATTGAAAATCCAAGACATAAACCCATGCAAAGTAGGAGTTGTAAAATCGCTCATTTCTTGCAAATACGCGTCTGCTAGTAGACAAATAGAATCGACAGTAGAGTGCATATCGTCAAGAAGCGTTGCATTAGAGGAAGTATCATTCATAAGCGCGCGAGATAACGCAACGTCAATATCAACGTTAAGTGTTTCTACAGCAACGCGCATAATATCTTGCAAAGAGCCAGATTGAGCACGTTGTATTGCATGAATCATTTGCCCTATTCTTAACACTGCTACATAAGCTTTAGAGCTTAAATTATTTTTTAGCTCAGAAAGCAAATTATTGTCGGTTTTGTCGTTATTTCTTGCTTCTTCGCTTAATTGCGTTTCGTATGCTTCAAGCAAAACATCCACCACAAAAACTCCACCATGAATACTATTGGTTTGCGAAGCTTGAGATTGCTGTTCTCGAACAACTTGCGACCACTTAGAGCGAGGAGTTTCAGCGTCTACTAAACCTGCTTGCGCTAAAGCACGAAAAACATATTCAATATTCTTTGATGTTGCAATATTAGCTATAGCAGCCAAATCGTCAGTATTAAGCGCAAAACGAGGCGTTGCAAGCAATCTCATCAAAGCTTGCGTATTTGTGTGATCTGCAACAACAGAAAGAAGAGCTAAAACATCTCGAATTTCTGGTTTTTCAAGCAATGCAGAATACCCAACAGTAAGAGTGCGTAAACCTGCTTTTTGTAATGCTTCTTCATATAACGGAATATTATTTTTGCTACGGAAAAGAACTGCAACTCGAGCAGATGCAGAATTAGTATCGTCGTTTTCAGACAGCGCATTATGTTTTACATATTTTACAAAACGCACAACGGCTTCTACTTCTTGATATTGCGTAGGCATATTTAACACACTAAAAGTACCTTTTGGCGCATTATCTAAGTATTGCAAGTTTTTCACTTCTACTTCTGTAGCAAGTGAGCTACTATGACGAAGCGCAGGCACTCGCAAAGGTTTCGTAATAGAATTTGCAGCTTTTAAAATAAGTTGCGAATTGCGTCTCGTTCTAGTAAGAGAAAACTCACTTGAATGGTCGATATTTAGTGCTTGCTCAAGCTTTCTGAAAGCTCCGGAACTAGCTCCTCTAAACGAGTAAATAGCTTGGAACGGATCACCTACTGCAGCAATATGCGTTTGTTGAGTAGTTAAAAAGTCTTGATTTTCGCTAGCTTTCGCATCAACGCTAGCTTCTTCCACACCGCTAGTTTTTTTATGAAACAGCGTTGCAATCAGCATTGCTTGAGTGGTAGAAGTATCTTGATATTCGTCAAGCAAAACTTGGCTGTATTGGCGGCGATACTGCTCTGCAATAGAAGGAAAATGCGTCACCAAACGGTATGCAGCAATAGTAAAATCGCTAAATTGCGCCATATTTGCGCGCTGCTTTGCTGCGTCAAAAGCCAAAACTAACTCAAGTAATGCATTGCGCTTCTCAGCAGCTTCAAGCAAGTTATTACAAGATTCATAACACTTATTTTTTAATGTAATATTCAGGTATTCTACGTATTCTTTTCCGTAATTTTCGCACTTTTCGAAATATTTTTCATCTGAATCGTTTTTTCCGCGACGCAATTTAATAGAGCTAGGCTTTTTTGCAATTATTTCAGTAGTTTCAGCGCAATTAATTGCTTTTTGCAAATGTTCAATCCAAGCGTTATTCCACTTTTGAATTTCTAGAACAGCTTTAGACGTGCTATCTATAGACTCTCCCCTGCTATTTATGCCAATCATCGAGCATGAAATATCTGCTGCGAGCGCAAGCACGTCGTCAATAAGCGCATCAAAACTATACCAAGACAGCACTTCCGCATGATTAGTAACATAATCGTTTACTAAAGGTTTTATTAATTCGCGCGCACCTGCATCGCTTAAAGGTTGCGTATTTTGATCAAATCCAACGAGCAAACCATATTGGCGCACAATTGACTGGAAAAAAGCATCGTATGTCATTACTTCTGGCTTCAAAAAGCCACTTGAAGATGCGGAATTTCCGTTATTGATAAGCTTATTTATTTCGCTACTATGCTGACTTACAGCTTGAGCAACTCTTGCAAGCAGCTCAGAAGCTGCTTTATTAGTAAAAGTCAAACCCAAAATACTTTCAGGAGCAACTCCGCGCTCAATAAGGTCAATAACGCGACGAGTCATCGTATACGTTTTGCCACTTCCAGCTCCTGCAACAATAATCATGTTCTTATTTGTTGGCGCTTGAATTGCTGCAGCTTGCTCCGCGCTATCGGTGTTCTTACGAGTAAATTGCTTATTGGTTTTATCAATCATAACTACAGCACCTCATATACAGTGTCTATACAACCTGCGCATGCTGGGCATACTTGTTTTCCGTTGCAATACTTCAAGTGTTCAGAAGTTGGGTGCGCAATAATCTTATGCGAACGAACTGCCGCAGCAGCATAGCAAACGCGCGAAATCATAGTAAGAGACCATTTTGCGCTTTGATTTAATGATGTAAACGACTGCCAAGCGCTTTCACTTACATTTTCTGGGCAATTCTTCGCAATATCGTCAAGATGCGGACAATCTAACAATCTTGCCATATTTTTGAATCCAACTCGTAACTCAAGCGGATTATTATTTAAAGCATTTTTTACGCAAAGCGGCGGCTGATACACGTTTTCAGCAACGTTATGATCTTGAGCAGGATAATCGTTCTTAGCAACGTGAAATAGAATACTTCGCGAAATAATCGGCGCATTCGATGCATCAATAAGCGGATTCTCATCAGAAAAAAGTAAAGCAAGCTGGTAGCAAACTAGCTGCAAATCGTTAAAAACTCCGCTTGCTGTTAAAGGCTTTCCTGTTTTGTAGTCCAGTAAGCGAATATGCTCGGAACCATCTGAATTGATGCGCTTTTCCATGCGATCAATTCGACCGTGAATATGTACTTGCATATCTTCACTTGCGCCATCCGGCCATCCTCCAACTAAAGCACCCATCAATTCGTAGCAGTCATGCGTAGTAACGGTCTGCAAATTTGCATTCTTAAAAGTATTGTTCAATACGCGAGCAATATCATTAAATCCAAAATGCGCGCTTGTTTGCAATTCGCAATACGCTTGTTGCAATCTGCCTATACTACTTTCTAAAGATTTTTCGCTTTTTGTAAGAGATTCTAATATGCCGTTTTCTGACTTTTTTGAGTTAAGAGCGTATGTTGATTGATCGTAAGAAGTGACAAAATATTGCGCAATTGCATGTAACGCACGTTTAATATTCTTCTCACGCACAAGAGCCGAATAATGCTCCTTACTATCTCGAATATCTGCAAGTTCAGGCGCAATACTTAAGTAATACTTTTCCATAAGATTTGCGATTGCGTTACTGCGGCGCACAAGCGGAGAGTAGGGAGAATAGTCGGCTGAATTATTCGCAGCTTCGGCTGAATTATTCGCTGTTTCAGTTTCATCGACTTCAGTTTCAGGCATATCGTAATGCTGATTTTCGCTTGCCCACCTTGCAGTTTCGTGAATTAGCGTGCCAAAATACGTTGCTGCACTGCCGGGTTGAGGACCTAAAAGCTGACGATTTAGCAATCCGCACACAGGACATGCCCACAAACTATCTACAGCTGAAGGAGACAAGCTTATAACAGAGTTAGCTTTTTTAGCAGAACTAGCTTTTTCATTGTCTTTTTCATTATCTTTTTCAACAGAAGATTTTTTATCAACATAGTCATCGACATCGCTCATAAAATCCCACTCAAAAGGATCAGCGCAAAATACTCCATTTTCTTTAAGTAATTGCAACGTTTGAGCAGCGTCAATAATCGCATTTCTAGACTTACTATTCTCACTATCAAAACTATTTGCACTACCTGCATTACCTGCACTATTTTCAAACTCTTCTTTCATAGAAGAAGCACGCAAAATTTGCGAACGAGCAGCACACACTAGTCCACGAGCATCCATATCTAAACCAGCAAAAGGCGTAGTAAATTCCGTAAAAGGCGTGCGAGAATTTTCATTATTGTAGTATCTTTCAGGCAAATAATAATAAAGAAAGTCGCTTGGCACAGCACTATCGCTATATTGCGCGCTTATATATAAACGCTCTGTTGCGCGCGTAATAGCTAACAAAAAACTGCGCTGTTCCGAAGCAAAAACTGCAGATTTATCATTATTCGAAAGAAGTGACGCATTCACAGTCAACTTAGAAGCAGAAATCTTAGAATGCAAAATAATATTCGCTAAACTTTCTGCGCCAAACATAGTGCTACGAGAAGCAAGATTTGGCCACACGCGTTGTTGTAAAGTAGGCATCCACACAAGATTCCAATGTTTTCCAACAGAACCAGCAGGAGTAGTAAGCGTTACAGCATCTGGAACAGGCGCTACCTTAGCAAGAGAATCAGCTTCAATTTCCATGCCACGAACTTGAGCTATAAAATCTGCAATACTTACAACATTTTCTTGTCTAAAAGTATCGTCAAACGTATTAATTGAAGAAATATCAGAAGAAACATATGAAGAAACATAATCAAAAAGACGCATTGCGGCATCCAAGCGATCGTTAGCTCGATAACCTTCCGAATTATGCTGTAAAGACATACGCTGCCAACGCTCAGCAACATGACAAATATTCCAAGCCTCACCAAGAGCATATTGAGCATTACTCAAATCAGGATTATTGTGCATACGAGAAGCGAGAATTTGCACGTTTTTCCACAGTTTTACAAAAGCTGCAACGTGCGGATTTCGAGGAGCCATATTCTGCAATATTTGCAACACTGTAGAATCATTACGAACATTAGAATCATCATCTATAAAACGTGCAACATCTGCTACACAAAGCAAATAGCACGCATCAAGAGACAATGGCATAAGATCATTTGAACTGCCATCAATACGACTATTATCAACCAAAATTTGAGATTCAAAGTACGCTTTGCTTTGCGCATTATGAAGCGAATTTTGCAACAAATCCCAGTTATGAACAAGATTTCGCAAAGGAGCATTAGATTCAAAGCTCTTGTTATTTTCACAATTTTTCTCAATTAAAACAGCCGAAAGAGAGGAAAGAGAACGCATAAGCGAATCTACAGAATATAACTTCGCAGGTATTTCAACGTCTAAATCACCGTAAAATCCAGAATCGCTCTTAGTAATCGAGGAAAGTGGACTATCCATAATATTCTGAACTCGCAAACGCACCCACGAAGCCAAATTTTGCAAACTTCTACCATGTTTTACTTGCTCAACAATTCCAGAAAAACCGTGCTGCGCAAATTGAGCAAGTTCAATAAGCGCAAATAAACCTTGCACAAACGGCTCATCTTTTAATGGGCGAGTTACTAACGAGTATCGCACAGGAACTCCAGAGGAGCGAAGTTGCTCGCCAAAAAGACGAACCGTGGAATTGTCGTGCGCAATTAACGCCATATCGCTCCACTTGCGCTTATTATTTACGTGAGATTGCTTCATTTGCCAAATAACAGCATCTAATTCCTCACGCTGTGAACGATATAACGCTGTAAAAACAGTGTCGTCTGAGTTGAGATTAGAATTTTGTGGGGTTTCTATAGGCTCAATCGGTAAGGACCCTGCAAATTTTGGCATTTTCCAAGGGCGATTTGGGAGCGCAACATCTGTTTTATATTGCGAAGTAAGCGAAAGAGAAACGCGTGAAGCGAGTAATTCACGCATCGAAGGTGCTTGGGTATAATTTGCAAAAGTTGGATCTGCAGAATAATTTTTAGAAGAATCAGCAGAATTGTCGGAAGAATTTTCGCAAGAATTTTCACAAGAATCGGCAAAACCCGTATATTCTAAAGTTTGCTCAGCAGCATTCAACTCATTCAAAGCTGCAGAAATTGCATAATCCGGGTACGCTCCTCTAAACGATTGCACAGATTCATCCGGATTCGCAAGCAAAACTAAACGCGTGCCAATCTTCGACAAAGTCTCAATAAAACTCAAGCCAGCCAAAGTAATATCTTGATAATCATCGACTACAAGAAGAGCCGGAATTTCAGAAGAGTTTACTAAACCATGCTCGCCTAATTCGCGCGCAGATTTTGCACCCTCAACCAACAGTTGCGAAGCGTCAAGTCGGAAAGAAGATTTATAAGTGTCGGCAATTATTTTTCGATATTCAGCACGCAAAGCAAACGCCAAACGCCATTGAGTTAATCTACGTTTAATAAGCACAGACGTTTGTAAAATATCACTATTATTGGCGTAAGATTGCTCGTCACTAAGAGCGCGAAGAACTGAATTTTCGCTTTCAAAATCGCTAATACCAAGCTCATCTAAACGAGCGAGCATATCGCGCAATTGATGCATAAAAGCGTTGTTAATATCGAAGCTATCTGCCAAAAATTCTGGAGACGAAGAAGCTGCTTGAGCAGCCTGAGTTGCGAAAGGCGCGGAAGGCTCGGAAGTGGCGAAAGTATTAGAAACTGCGCAAGTTAATGGAATAACCCATTGAGACGTTTCAAAATAATCCTTAAAAAGCGCGCATATATTGCAATCACCATTATCGCCACGCATAACATGCTCAATGTGTGCGCGCAAAACTTTACGAAGCAAAGAATCCTGCTCAGCACCATTTAGCAGCTTAGGCGAAGTCTCATTCTTTAACTTACAGCAAGCAGAAATGATATTAAAAGCCAAAGAAGCCAAAGTGCCAACTGGACGAGACTGCTTACTTACACCAATTTGACGAATAATAATATTGTCAATTTTTGAAGCAAGAACACGATTTTGCACAGCCATCGCAGTAACATTATGCGACCAACGCTTATAGCCGGAAATTGCTGCGCGCACAGCAAACTGCGTTTTACCAGTATTCGGCGCACCGTACACAAGCAACGTATTAGTCACATTGCCAGAAGAATTGCGTAACGTACCGTCAAATAATGCTTGTAATGCAATATCCTCACTCATACGCTTAATTCTAGCAATTAGGCAATAGTGGCGCGCAACAATACTATTCTTTTAATATTGCACGAGCGCGAGCATCCTTAAGAGCAAGAAATACACTGCCGACACCAATAAAAATAAGAGTAAACACAATTAACAAATACGCAACTCCAACGCCCAAAGTAGTGGCATTAAAAGTTTGCGGTGCAAAGCCGAACCAGCCGGCAGGAGCGCCATAATTGAGGAAATTATAAGGCGCGCGCATTGCATGAACACCCCAACGAACACCAGCAAACTCGCTAAGCATAGCAGCATAAGCAACATAAGCAAGAGGCGGAATCGTAGCGAAATAAATGTGTGCGCGAGTAGAGCGGAAACGGTAATCAAAAAGCACAAAATCAGCGATTGCAAGAAGCGGCGCAACTGCGTGGACGCAAAGACTGCTGCATCCGTTATTCATGTAAGCGCCAACGAAACCAAGCTTATTGGTAGGTGCTAAGAAACACAGGTACAAAGTGAATGTGACAGCAATTGAGATGGTCATCATGAATTTAAAAATGTACCAAGCGTTGGATTTTGAGTCGAACCATGCGCAAGATGCTGTGGAAGCTGGCTGCACGGCTGAATCTACAGAATTACGAGCACGCATAAATGCAGCTGTATCAAGCAAAAGCGATCCAGCAAGAGCTACGCAAATCATAAGGTTAGAAAGATTCGTAAAATAAGTGAAGGTCATCAAGCCTTCCCACGAAGCAGCCATGCCATAAACAGATGCGATGATTGCAATCGTGCGTATTGCTGTGCGCGTCGCGTATTCGCGCGCTGTGAGCGGAGTCTTTTGTTCTAGCATGGAATCGTTTGCCATGTTATCTCGCTTTCGTAACTTCTATAATCTACTATTTAATAATCTTGTTTCATATTGCTTTAACGTGGCGCGAGTTTTGGGGGATTTCTCTCCTCGCACGTCCCGTCCTTCAGTCGCTTTGGCTGTTAAAGACTCTCATGCATACTTTGTTCTCTACGAACGTTGCTCCATCAGTCCTCTTTTAGTGCTCGTAAAGAAATCCCCCAAACTCTGCGTGCTAGCCCCTAATAACCGTGTCTATCGCAGAGATTTTTCGATTTTTCTTCTTCGCTTGGCGAATCAGCAGCCTGCGGCTCTGACGTTCGCCGCACTCAGTGCGAAAAATCTCAAATCTCTACCACACGAATATTCACGCGACAGAACGGCAATTCAATTAAGATGTTAAATAATAAATAATCATGTTCACATATACATAATCTCATGTTAACAAGCGAAAATATGTAGAAGAAGTTGCAAAAATGCGGCGCGATTTTTGTAGATTCCTGCAAGTGCTGCGATTTAGCGCGCGAAAGCAACTCGGAGCGGAAACTCGCTCAAGTTGGAAGTCCAGTGGACTTCCAACGCGAGTTTCGTAAGCGAGCGCGTAATCCGCGCGAGCGCCAATCTGCACCAGTAACGGAAAACGGCAGAAACTGTGCAGCTGTGTAAAGTTTATGCTGCGAACGCAAGAAAATCCGACCAAAACTTTACAGCCGTGTAAAATTTATGCCGCGAACGCAAGAAAATCCGACCGAAACTGTGCAGCTGTGTAAAGTTTCTGCCGCTTCCCAGCTAGATTCCGACCAAAACTTTACAGACGCGCGCAGTTTATGCCGCCTACGCGCTAAATCGCAGCGCTAACGCAAAAGAGCGTAAGTCACGAACAAAAGATATAGTCGAAGGATGGTTCGGAGTGCGCATTTGCCGCAAAATCGCGGGCGGCGCTGAGATTAAATCCGTAAAACCTGATCTAGATAGTGCTAGCGAAGGGAAACATTATGACAACATGCAACACTGAAAAAACAAATACCTGCAACGAAGCTAACGAATACTGCACAAACGCAACAACGCAAGTCGACACATGCTTCTCAGCACGCGCACGCCGACGCATGTTCCTTAACGACGTGCGTCAATGCATCGAACGCGTGCGCATACAGCAGCCACTCACCCATTGCATCACGAACGTAATCGTGCAAGACATTACAGCCAACGCACTGCTCGCCGCCGGCGCCTCGCCAATTATGGTAACCGATCCGGAAGAAGCGCATGCACTTGCGCAAATTGCCACAGGCGTGCTCATAAACGTTGGCACATTCCATCAGCCAGAAACTTCCGAATACATGCGCGCAGCCGTTGAAGGATGCGAAAAAGCCGATACCCCGTGGGTGCTTGACCCGGTTGGAATCGGCGTTCCAGCACTCGCACCTCGCGCGCGCTTTATTCACGAAATTATTAAGCACCACCCTACTGTAATCCGCGCAAACGCTTCCGAAATCATGGCGCTTGCAGGCAAAGAAAGCAACGGAAAAGGCGTAGATTCTCACGATAACGTAAACGACGCGCTTCAAGCTGCTCGCGAATTAGCTAAAAAATACGGATCTGTAGTGGCAATTTCTGGCGAAAAAGACGCAATTTACGGCCATGGATGCTTAGCTCGCGTAACAGGTGGCCACAAAGCTATGACTAAAGTAGTTGGAACTGGATGCGCTTTGGGAGCGTTAGTTGCAGCGTACGTTGGCGCAAACCCAGAACGTCCGCTCGCAGCAACTGTTGCAGCGCACGTGCACGCAGCAGCGGCTGGAACTTGGGCGGCTCGCCAAACCACAGCTCCAGGCACTTTCCGCACGCTGTGGATGGATGCGCTTTCAACTCTTAGCGTAAACGACATGTTTAGTTTGACGAATATTGAGTTTACGGTGGAGCCTGTGGATTGGACGCTATATTTGGTAACGGATCCGCGAATGGGAAATCGTCCGGAAGAAGAAGTGGCTGTGGAGGCGATTGAAGGCGGAGTTACAGTTGTGCAATTGCGCGATAAGTATTCCGACGACGCGGAGATTGCAGCTAAAGCGAAGAAGTTGCGCCACGCGCTTATTGATTCCGGACATGGCGACGTGCCTGTGTTTATTGACGATCATGTTGATTGCGCAGCTCAGCTTGGTTTCAACTTGCACGTTGGGCAAAAGGATACGCCGTTTGTTGAGGCGCGAAAGGCTATGCCGGCTGAGTGGATGGTTGGGCTTTCTTGCGCGCGACCGGATTTGATGGAGAAAGCTTACCACGAGTGCAAAGAAAACGACGTTCCGCTGCCGGATGTGATTGGCATCGGTGCCGCTTTTGAAACGCATACGAAAGCGCACGACGTGCCACCGCTGGGAGTTGACGGAGTGAATGAAGTTGCGAAAGTTGCGCACTCTATGGGCGTAAAAACGTTGGCAATTGGCGGAATTCACGAGAACACAGTGTTCCCTATTCGCGGTCTTGAGCTTGACGGAGTTTGCACAGTGTCGGCGCTTATGTGCGCTGAGGATGCTGGGAAAGTTGCACGCGAGCTTAAGCGCGTGATTACTGAGTAAAGCTAGCTTGAGCGCAGCATAGCGCGTAGGCGGCAGAAACTTTACACCGTTGTAAAGTTTTTGCCGTTTTTTGGCGCGTAGCCGACCTTTATTTTACACGGCTACACAGTTTCTGCCGTTTTTTGGTGCGGGAACGACAGTTTCTTTACACCGCTGTAAAGTTTTGGTCGGAATCTGGCTGGTAAACGGCAGAAACTGTACACATCTGCACAGTTTCTGCCGTTTTTCGTTACTCACGCAGATTGCGCGCTGCGCGAGTATCACTTAGTTTGCTGAAGGATGCGCACGGAGTGATTTACAGGTCCATGACCGTGCTTTCCGCCGCGTCCAACATGCAATTCACTTCCGGCAGCAATCGCCTCGCGAAGCCACGCAGTCGACCATTCAAGCGCGCGAAGTACAGTATCGTGCTCGCTTAAACTCTTACCCTCTCGCAAAGCAAGCCCAATTTTCGTAGCCAACGCAGAAGAAAGCGAGCATCCGGTTCCGTGAGTTGTGCTTGTTTCAACGCGCTCGCTTGGTACGTGACTTGCGTAGCCGTCCGGGAAAACCGCAGTATTCCCAACGTCTTCGCCAGTTAAGTGTCCACCTTTTACAATCACAACAACGTTATTTTTTGCAGCCAACTCGCGCGCCTGATTGCAAGCTTCCTCAAAGTTTTCCGCAACGCGCGATTCGCTCAAAGCCGCCAATTCCGGCACGTTTGGCGTCACAACATCAACGCAGCTTATAAATTTTCGCATAGCATTTTCAGCACTCGCCTCAAGCAAGCGCTTCCCGGAAGTCGATATCATCACAGGGTCTAGCACGCTTACAGGAACCGGATTATCGCGCATCCAGTCTCGCATAGCTTCAATGTATTCATCGCATCCGAGCATACCAATTTTTAGCGCGTCAACTGTAACGTCGTCGTACACGCACGAAAGTTGAGTGCGGAAAAAGCTGACTGGCGGCGTGAATACTTCGCGCACTTCGCACGTGTTTTGCGCAACCAAATTAGTTGGTATGCACATGCCATAGCCGCCTGCCGCCATAATTGACTTGAGATCTGCCTGAATCCCGGCTCCACCTGTTGGGTCTGTGCCAGCTACGCTTAGCACGCGCGGAATGATTGGATTTGATTGCTGCATAGGCGATTTAGCATGCTGCTCGTCATGCTGTTTGCTTGATACTAGCGTCATAACTTTTATTATATTGCGTCGCAGGCAAATATAGTTTCATTAGAAAGTATAGTTTATATTACATTTTGTTTAATGTGGCGCGAGTTTCGGGCTGGTGTTTGGCTGGCGGGTTTCTTGTGTGGCTGTGAGTGGTGGGTGTTGCTTGTCTCGCAGCGCTCCGCTCTTATACATTATTTGGACTTAGCGGTTGCGTAGTTAAGTTTAGTTTTTTACTTACTTTTTCTGCAAAAATAGTATTCGCCAACAAGATTATTACTATCGTTCCGCTTTTATATTGCTCGACCAAGCAACACCCACCCCTCACTCGTAAATTCACCCACCGTTGTTTTGTGGTGCGGTAGAAGTGCTTGGTGTGGCTTGTGCAACAGCACGGACGCTAGCGTCCACTATGCAATAAATACTCAGCGTCTGCAGAGCACAACTGCAAAACTTCATAAGCATGCAGACATTCAATCAGTGCGAAAAATCTCAAATCTCTACCACACGAATATCCACACGACCGAATAACGCGCAATTAAGATATATATATATATAACCTATTGCGTCGCAGGCGCGACGACTGCCTGAGCGCTGCGATTTAGCGCGCGAAGGCAACTCGGAGCGGAAACTCGCTAAAGTTGGAAGTCCAGTGGACTTCCAACGCGAGTTTCGCAGCAAGCGCGCTTTGCGCATCAGCGTCTACGCGTCAGCGTCGAAGCCACTTGAACTTGAACTTTGACTTGAGTTTGAAGAACAGATTGCCGCTTCGAAGCGCTTCAGCCGAAGCGTCGCAGTGCTTGCTGTCCGTTAATCCGCCAAATCCGTTGCCACTAAGCACCGAGCCAAGCCATCCGCGCCTACCGAATGCGCCGGATGCCAAGAACAGCGCCAACAGCACGCCGAACATGAAGCTGAACCATATTGCAGCCTGACCACCGCTGTAAGGCAGTGCAACCGGACGCACCAAGTATCCGAAGCTGAAGTATCCGACTAAGCGACCCATATTGTTCTTATCAAAGTCTTCACTCTTGTTACCGGAGCTATCTTTTGCACGTCCGTACAAAGCGTACTCAACTCCACTGCCGTCAATCTTGAGCTGCTTGAACGCCGCAGTATTTACGGAGCCATTATTGCCCATTATTGACTTGCAGCTATTAAAATCAGTTGAACCTCCAGCCTCATTGACTTTGCACGCAACCAAGCTAAGGTCGCTGATTCCAGAGAAGCTATCGTAGTCGTCGTGAACATCAGCAAACAGAGTCTTCTTATCCTTGCTTTCCGACTTAGAAGCCTCACTTCTATTAACCGTGAGCTTAGCGTAGTCCTTCTCCTCCATCGTTACAACGTAAGGATTATTAGCATCCGTGTGCCCACTTAGAAGCGATCCTGCAGTTGCTGCAACAGTTGGCTTAACGTTATCAACAGGCACCAGATACACAGGCATTACGAATTCGTAGTTGGCATCGTTATCCCATCCGCCAACTTTGCCTCGCGTTTTATGAGTATCTCCAACCCAGCTATCGCCATATGTCATAATAACCGACAAACCATTATCTGGATTCTTGAGAACCTTATGACCGATTAAGCTCTTATCAATCGCGCCAGACCTACCCCATGCACCAACACCAGCGAAGTCAGCAAGCGAAAGACCAGCATCCTTACTATCAGACGTTACGCCAGCGCTATTAGGAATATGATATCCGCCGCCTAAATAAGAATTCGCCTTTGGAATCATATCTATGATGTTTACGTACCAAGTTTCTGCAGCAGCAGAACCACCATTGTCGTTACTAGCACCATTAGCTCCAGACCTATGATCTGCAGATGGATCATACGTATATAAGTGCGTATTCCAATCAATAGTGAAGCCGTTTCGTCCAACAGTAACGCCGTTTTCTTTATGCTCACCATCAACCTTATCGCTACCTCTTACTTCCGGCAGCAAGGATGGCTGGCAATCAGCAAAGTCCCACTTACTTCCATCAACATATGTTCCACACTCATTTGCTGGATGCAAAGCACTGTTACGCTTAAGCTTCAACGCAGCTTGCAAATCATTAAGACTAAACTCACTCTTAGTTGAAGCATTGTACAGATACAGAAGAGACTTCTTATCTTTCGAAAGAATGAATCCTGGATCATCCGGACGATCCTTTACGCGCAGAGCTTTACTATTATCCTTAGTTTCTTTGAAGCTAGTAGGCGCATCAGCTAAGTAGTCTGCAGCACCCTTACTATCGCCACCATGCTCGCTATCGACGTTTTCAGGCGCGCGCAATCGCACAAATCGCGTAATCTTATTTTTTTGCGGATTTGGCACGAGCACGCGGCTTCTCCAGCCTCGAGTCAGAACAGCAACGTCTTGCTTATTTCCTACTTGGCGGTCACCATAGTCAGGCAGCTTCAAAGGCTTCTGTTCTTTGGTCATAGTGTCGTAGTCATACTGCCTGAACGTCACCATAGTTCTACCAGGTCCAAGCCTTGGATCCTCATTCGTAACGATTTCGCTATCGCTTGGAAGCCAAATTCCCTTCCTTGGATCATTTGCAAAGTTGTTTTCGCTACGCAAATCCATTCGTATTGCGCGCTCCTCGTGACCGCTTAGCAACATTGGGTGTATTTGCACTATTTGACGCTTCATCGTAACGTCGAAGTACACGCAGTCAGACGGCTTAAGTTGACCTTCCCAATCGCTTGCCCTCCAGTAATCCGGACGGCATACTTCGCTAGGCTTTTCTTTTGCGTAAGCCATTGGCAGCACGTCAAGAGTATCTTCTGAACTAGCGTCGTCTCTGTAAGAGCGTTTATCTTTTGCAGCACGTCCTTTTGCAGCACGCGTACTTCCACGGTTTCCGCCGTTTCCTCCGCTTCTTGCAGTCTTGTTTCCGTCTCTATTAACTGAGTCATCGGCAAGATCTTCAGGGCTTCTAACGCCAGGCATACTACTCCATGGACCAACATCCTTGCGATCACGCGCTCGAACAACGCTTCCTGGAGCTAAGAAACCGCTAGGGAATGTTAGAACACCTTTATAACCGCTATGCTTTTTATCAACACCCTTAAAGTAAACATTGTCAAGCTTCACCCCTTTTGGAATGGTACTGCCAGAGCATGCTTCCCATTGACTAGAATTCCAGCAGATGGAAATTGTTTTGCCAATGCTGTTTTCTACGTCAGGCTCATTCTGGTTTCCACTAGATACACTAGATTCAAAAACTGCATTAGAAGCAGCTTGCTTAGCTTTTTCAAGCTCCGAAGCAGGGTGATAGTAAACTACCATTCTGCTCGCACCAAAACCTGCTGTAACTACAACCTTATAGTCGCGGCCTTTCTTGCTGTTATTATTAAGCCATCTATCTTCTTTTGCAACCTCATCTGTTTCACCATCATACGCAACAACGGATGGCTTAACCACATCTGTCCACGTCGCCTTGAAGCATCCAACAACAGTTTTGGCGCTTGGCTTTCCAGCACTATCCGTAGTTTCAGCATACATTGTAAATACAGTTTTCTTATCCGTACTTGGATTTTGCAAATCCGTACTTCTGTATTTTTCAACAAACCTTCTAAGCAAATGTTTATTTGTAACGCCGTTACTAACAAACTTCAGCATTGGACTAGAAATTTTACCGTCAGGATACTGAATGTCGTTCGCTTTAATATATATATTCAGATTATTAAGCAGCACTTTACTGTTTATACTATCTGGATACAAAGTAACACATAGTTTATTCAGTAAACGACCCTCACAATGCTGTACACCTTTACCAGGTTCGTACGCATTGAAATCGTCGTCTAACTTTAACGCTGAAGGCAAATTCATTGTGCCATTATCAGCTTCATACCAAGCTTTAGTGTCACGTTGATAAGCTTTCTTATCCAAGATAACAAGATTATCATTATTCACAGTGCAGTTATTCACATCACCATTAACCATGCATTTTCCGTGAATATCCCATGGATTACCATTACTATCAATGCTCTTCGCACTAATTGTCGGCTTCTCACTATCAACCGGCATAAACCACACGTTTATCACGTTCGTTGTGTTATCTGGCGTCTTACCAGGATCGCGAAGCAAAAGATCGTTGGTAACCTGACCATTATTCACATAAAGTTGCGCATGCGTGAACGGCCTGTTATTTGCGTACCCCTCAGCTTCTGAAGTGCCCTCACCGTACGCGTCGTAGTCGTTCATAGTGTCGACATCAATATTCCTAGTTATAATGTCGCCAATATTTTCGCCATCTGCTTGACCGTTCAGATCTTCACCGCCAGGCATAAGGAAATCCTTGTGAATAGCATATTCACTAACCTTATCCGTACCAAACTGTTGACTACCCTTATTTTCAACAAGCCTATCTGTAATATGTACTTCACTCCCGCCCTTCATGTTTACAGAAGCATCGTAAGAGAATGCAGAACTCTTCATAATAAAATCTTCAGGCGTATACTTCACTAAATTAAGCTTATTTCGCCACTGGCACGTACCTTCTTTAGCAATACCTTTATTATCAGCAATAGACGCAGCACATGTATTGTCATGAACAGCGTAACCTAATCCATCATCAACAGCCGTAGGATACGAACCATTCCATGCGTCAAATTGCCTATTATCTGCCGCGCTCATAGGAGTTAGCGAAGGCTGTGGCTTACTTTCTTCTTCTTGCTTATTGATATTCGGCGTACCTTTTACAAGCTTTAGAACATCCTGAAGGTTTAACGGTCTACCATTGCCGCCCTTGCGGTATGAATTTATGTTCCACTTGTACACAAAGTATTGCGTGCCAAACTTCTGATTTCCATACAAGCCATTTTGCGGCCCATCAAATCCAGGATCGTTTCGCCCGTCAACACTCTTCTTGTTGTTATTTACTAATCCCCACGTATAGTCCTTACGCATGTCAACGAAGCGCGTTACCTTATGCTCAATCGGGTTAAGAATAGTCTCGTCATCAGCTTCCAACTTTTTGAAAGAAAGAGTCTTTTTGGCGTACTGCTTTTGTTTAATATCTCCTATCGCGTTAATACCAGTAACGCCACCTAAGCACAGCTTCCACTGCTGATCCGTCTCCGAGTCGCATGAGTATTGAGGCTTATCTTCACCATAAGCATACTTTGCTTGAGTTTTTGCAGGATTAAAGCCATTGTCGTACTGATCGTAAGTATCGTACTTCTTTTGGTCTTTAACGCCAATTTCTTCCTTGCGGTATCCGAAGATTCGCTCGTTACGCTTATCGTGCCTCATCCAAGAAAGCATTGCCACGATTTCGTTATTATTAAGCTCAAACGGGTTCACTTGCACTAAGCCGTTTGGCCACGCAATATCGAGCGGAAGCGGGTCGGATTCTTCGCGATCCTGCATATTGCTTGGATCCATAAGCTTCCAAAGTTTATTTTGACGCTCATCTGGATTTTTATCTGACACAGAGTAAGTGTCTACGTAAATTCTGGAACCAATTTCCGCAAAGTATTCCGGAATCGTAATATTTCCAGTTACAGGATCAAAAGTGATTTCGCACTTATCGTCGCCGTTAGTAGTGCAACCCTTGATATGATCTCCAAGATTTGCTGTAATAATGCGCTTACTAAATTCCTTACGCCAATCATCGTTACTTTTCCCAGTAGAACGATCTTCACCTTCAGCATCTCGATCCTGACCCTTAGATTCTTCCGACTTATTTTCAGAATCTTTAGCATCTTCAGAATTCTTGGCGTCCTTGTTATCGGAGTTCTTGCTACCGTTATTGCCTTTATTATCTTTGCTTGCGCTACCGTTTTCTGCAGTATTAGCAGCATCACTCTGCTTGTTACCATCACTTACTTCAGGTTTTTGTACTTCAGATTTCTGAGTATTCGCATTCTTAGAAGAATCACCTTCGTTTAGTACAGCAAGCTTTACACTACCGCGCCTTCCAGGAACATTGCTCTTCTTAGCGTTCTTCTTAGAACGCTTCTTAGCTGTCTTATTCTTAGCATTCTTCTTAGTTGCTTTAGAAATCTTCAAAGAAGCAGGCTTGTTACTAGTTTGAGGCTTATTATTTTGCGGCTGATTAGTTTGCTCATCCTGCTTATCTTGCTGATTTTGGGTAGAGTTCTCCCTTGGTTTGGCATTATCAGTTTTTTCGCTATCAGCTTTAGCTTTGTTGTCAACTTTCGCCTTGCCGTCAGCAGCCTTGCCGTCAGCTTTAGATTTATCGTCAGCTTTAGATTTATCTTTATCCTTGCCGTCAGCCGATTTATCGTCAGCCGCATCTCTGTCCTCTAAAGCAGACCTATCCTCAGCAGCTCTATCCTCAGCAGCTCTAGATCCATCCGGGCTTGCAGCATCATTATTGTGGTTATAAGTATTAACCTGATGCCAACGATCAGTCTTACTATTACCGTCTCGCTGAATAACAATGCCGTAGCAACTGCCATCCTTTGGACAAATTTTATCGTAGTTGTGCTCATTGCCAGGCTTTTCCTTACCGCGCGCCCAAATTCTAACCATAATCGAGCGCACGCGCTTATCTTCATCCCAAGGATTCACGCGCCCAACATAATGTCCATTCGGCTTCTTATCCCACCAAACGTTTGGCAAACCATAGCCAGGAGATACAATAATCAGCCTAATTTTCTTTATTACGGAATTACCTGCAGCATCCCAACCGTGGAATATCAGATCATGCACACCATGATTTCTAGTCTGATCGCCCACTAGTACTGTAGGAGAACCATCATCTTTAGAATTACCGCTGTTAATCACCCATCCAACTTGATCCGTTTCATTATCAAGCTCGCCATTTTTATGAATGAACTGATTGTAGCTTATTGTAGTAAAATCGCCGCAACCGCGGGTATCGCAATTATTCTTATTGCTACGCGAAGTAGTAATCATATCGAAATCATTGCGCACAACGACTTTTTTATTATCAAAGAATCTCTTATTTTTATCGTTAGTAAAGTAGTCAGTAGCTTCCTTCGGCTTCACGCCAAGCAAAATCCTCTTATCGTCATGGCCCTTAACCCAGAACTTAATTTTGCTATCAACAGGAATCTTCAAACCATCAGCTGGAACGTCAACAGGATTTCCGTTATTTACGCTCACTTTTACATCCAACGTTGGCTTCTCGTAATCAACATACGGGAATACAACAGGTATAACAGTAGTCGAGTTATCCCAGAACGTAATCTTTACGTACTTTACAAACACGTAATTTGGCAAAACTTTAGGATCCTTGCCATCTTGCAACTGAGCACTATACTTGTTGCGCATCCAAGTTCTGTAAACACGCTTGATTTTAGCCAAAACTTTGTCATGCAAGTCTTGCTTTACAGGATCTCCAGGCTTCAACTCCTTACCGTCATCACCTGTCTTAGGAGCATCGCTTACAAACCAAACATTACGCTTAGTAGCATCTTGCGCTTTAGGCCAGCATGCAGGCATGCTGTCTTCACGATCCTCGCCAATAGCTGCACGATCGTCATTCACAGCGGAATCATCGTCGCCATCCACGGATCTAAATGAAATAGAAGACCTAGATTGACCGGTAATTTTATCCTTGTACTCATCAAGAATCTTAGAGTGACCGCAAGGATTTACAACGCTGACAATAGGCACTTTGGCAGCAACGCTTAAATCAGCATCTTGAAGAGTATTCGAGCGAGGCTCATCACCCCACTTATCCGTCCACTCAGCTTTGTAAACAGCAAGATTCTTAAGCGGAGTATTAGAATCTCCTTCCGGATCATTAGTCAAATAGTTAGCATCAAGCGGATAAGGGTTTGTGGCACCTTTCCTCTGCCTTATGGAACCATACTTACGCCTTGAACCATAATCATCCTTATTAACAGGCGGGAACAAGTTAGGATCGAAAGCCATTACCTGCTTATACAAGTCAGAACGCTTACCAACAAAATTCACAAACCCAGCATTATTATCACGCTGATCAATAATAAGAGGATTAGGAAGCGGCTGATCGTAAGAATAATACTTAGGAGTCTTGTTATTTTCGTCATATTCCTCAGTTTGCAAAGGCTTAAACACATCCGCTTGCGTAATAATCCTATACCACAAATCCTGAGTTTCGCTCATGTGATACGTTCTATCGTTATATCTAAGCTCAAGCTTGTGTCTACCAGGCTCTGAATCCTTCGTATTATGGTCGTTCATACCAGGATTACGGAACCACTGATTACCTCGAGCGTAGTCGTTATTCGGGGAATAATAATCAGGCAATAAGCGTATATCTTCACTCTCGTTCATAAGACTTGAGTATCCCAAAGGCTTATTTACTATTCCAAGTAACACACTAGAGAATGAAATATTCCTGAGCTTAAGATAATTACCGCTGTTACTGTTGTACGGCCCCAAACCAGTTCCCTTAAGGAAGTGGTATCTAGGAGCCTGAATATCCATAATTCGCGGCGCACCATACCACTGCTGATGCATTACAGTGTACATGTAGAAGTTAGCGTCACGTCCAAAATTAGTCATGGAGTATTTACTGGCTTTAGTAACACCAAACGGGTCAGTATCACCATAAAAACCTTTGCTGTATTTTTTACCGTAGTAAGATCCTGCAGCGTAGAAGAATGAAAAGTTTTCGCAACCTGTTCCATCGCCCTTGTTAGCAGTGCAATATGAGTCGTTTTTATTCGTAGAAGTTGTAGTAGTGAAGTGAATCTTGTAAGTATAAGCAATCTCACCGGACTTAATTTTGTTCACGAAACTGAATACGCGCTGCGTGTCACCTTTTATAGATTGATAAAGATTTTGTACAAGAGCAACATAAGCAGGGCTATAGCCTCTGTTATAGCTTCCTTCAACTTTAGGAACAACTCTAAGATCGCCTTCATCCAAAGCACCATAGCTACTGGACTTAATGCAGTCCAAACCTTGACCATCACGGCACCAACCAATAACGTCAGCACTACCTAAATCTTCAGTTGTTATAGCATCTGGAAGGAGCCTAGAATAATTGCCATTCTTACTGTCGTCATTGCCCCTCATCTTATTCCAAGCTGCGACTAAGTCGTCTCCAGTATCAAAATCGTTACCGTCGGTTTTAATACTGCACAAACCGTTAGGATTATCCCACGAGAATGAGCAAGTTTCGCGAGGAGGATTCTTGTTGCCTTGGTTTTTCTTATACAAAGCAGTAGCTTCCCTACCGCTGTAAAGAACTCGCTGAATGTACTGCCTTCCGCCTTCGCTACCTTTGTCTAGAATCTGACCTTTTGGAATAGTAAAGTAATCGAGAGCAGCACCAGCGCCCTGAGTACGGCCGCCAGCGTTAAAAATAACATCCCACACAAAGCCGCCACCGGAAAGCTTAGGCGTACGCTTTACAAACACGAAGTCTGCAGTGTCATCTATAGGCAAGTTAATTCTATCGACGCCGGAACCCTTATGGTTAAATGCCATATTGCGGAAGCGGCCCATAATGAAAGTGCCCTTAGGGTACGGAGTGAAGTAAGTTGCGCCGTAATGATCCGTGCCGGAAGGATCTTCAGGCACAGGACCGTTCTCATAGTGGCCGCGAGGTCTCGTTGCTGCACCAATAAATTGGTCGCCAGATTCCAAGTTGTATCCAAGACTATTAACATCCAAATCGTGGCCGTTCGTGGCTCGCAAACCAGCACCGTCGCCGTCAGTAGTAATGCATGCGCCTAAAGCGTAATCCTTGTTGCACCCAGGACGATACTCTTCGTAAGATTCGCGAGCTGTGTAATTCTTAGCGTCGCGGCTTTGCGCTTTTGCTCTTTCTTCTTCTGCAGCGCGCTCAAAAAGTGACTTTGGTTGAGATCCGAACGGAGAGCCGAATGGAGAATCAAATTGAGAGTCAAACGGAGAAGAGAACGGCGAAGCGAACGGAGAAGCAAACGGCACGCCTGCGCCAGAGCCTGCAGAAGGATTAAAAGATTGAGAGAGTGGATTCCCTGAATCTACAGATCCTTGTGAATTGTCTAAACTCTGTAACGCAGAAGACTGAGATGATGCAGATAAGTCTGGATTAGAGTCTGGATTATTAGAATTAGAGTTTGAATCAGACTTTGGATCAGACTTTGCGGAATTACTAGCGGAATTACTAGCGGAATTACTAGCACTATCCAAAGCAACTGCGGTTTCAGCAGTAATGCAAATAGGTAGCAACATTGCTACCGAAAGAGAGCAAACAAGAACAGTTTTAAGAGCACTGGCGAAAGAGCTGCTGAACGCACGATACGCAAAAACAGACTCGCGTTTAGACGAGCGTTTATTCACGCAATTAGCTAAACGCTTAGCTATACGCTTAGCAACGTTACTAGCTACACGCTCAGAAACGCGACTAGCTACACGCTCAGAAACGCGACTAGCTACACGCTCAGCCACACTCTTAGCCACACGGTACATATGCTGAGTCGCACGTTTAGCTACACGAGTTGCGCATTGAGTCAATTGACCTATGCGAACAAGAACGTTTAGCATAATCGTCCAAATACTCTTCATTGTTTCCACCTGTTTTGCATTGTTTTACACTGCTTTGCGTCGCACCACGGCACCGCAAGTTTGTTATTAAGTTTTTCTATCAAGTTTTTTGTTGTTATTAAGTTTTTCTATTAAGTTTTGTTATTGCCTATAAGCAATCGCTCATAAACCGAGAATGCTTATAAGCCAGTCGAAAGTCTTTTCGCCGTGACCGCTCCGCTTGCGTTTCTTGCGCGAACTAGACTTTTTGACTTTCGGTCGTTTTTTCGGACGATTTTCAATCGCCTTAGCTTCCTCGAGCACAAGATCCGCACTGCTTACTGTGCTGATCGACGCGCTGCTTACTATGCTTGTCGATGCGCTACTTACTGTGCTGCTTACTGCACCGCTGTTTACTGCACCGCTGCCTGCGCTAGTAACAGAAGGCGTATCTTCAGCAACATTCGAAGCAACATTCGCCGCATCATTCGCCGCAGCATCATCACTCTTTTCAGTTTTCTTTTTCTTCTTTACAGGCAAACCAGCCCACCAAATGTAGCCGCCAACAATACACAAGCTTCCAAAGCAAGCAACAATCCACCATGGAAATCGCGGCACATCAGGCTTTTTACCTCGAAGCGCCTTGTCTGCAGCAGGCGTTGGCACCACGCGTTCACCAGTAACCAAAATGCGCTGCGTGTTAATGCCAAGCGGTGTACAAGTAATCAGCGTCATCAAATCCTTACCAGGAACGGCTGCAATCTTCTTCGTCTCATCAGGGTTCACAACGATCTTGTCAACAACCTTGTAGGTGAGAATCTCGTCGAAAACCTCAATTGTAAAAGTGTCACCTTTCACAACTTCGTCCAGCCTTGTGAACATTTCTGCACTTGCCAAACCGCGATGCCCCGTAATCACAGAGCGCGTCCCCTTGCCGCCAACCGGAAGCGAAGTTCCACGCAAATGACCAAGACCTTTAAGCAACGTGGCATCTTCTGTGCCGTGATACACAGGCAAATCAAGATCAATTTTTTTGATTCGCAAACGAGCCATCAACCCGTCGTCGTTCACTTTCAACTGATCCCAATAATCCTGACTCGCATCGGAAGTAGCTCCGTGAGAAGTCGGTATGTTCGTATTTGCCTCGTAAATAGCACCCGACGAAAGCTGACTGTTATACTCACGAGCGCGACGGAGCTGCTCATGCGGAGCAGGAACAGAATGAGTTATAAGCTTCGCATACTCTGCAGCAACTTCCGACATGTGATACTGGCTCAGCCACATGGCGGCGTGCGGGTAAATAAGCGACGCAAACGACGCAAGCAACAGCAAGGCAGGGACTATGCAGGATTTAGAGAAGTGCCAGTTTTTGGCGTTGTTGCGCGAGTTTGAGTGGTTTTCTTTTCTCACGATTTTGTTTTCGACATTCTTGAGTTTTGCTATGAATTTTGGCTGGCGTTTGGCTGGCGGATTTCTTTGTAGGGTTGCGAGTGGTGGGGTTGCTTGTCTCGCAGCGCTCCGCTCTTATACCTTATTTGGACTTAGCGGTTGCGTAGTTAAGTTTAGTTTTTTACTTACTTTTTCTGCAGAAATAGTATTCATCATCACGATTATTACTATCGTTCCGCTTTTATATTGCTCGACCAAGCAACACCCACCCCTCACTACTAGTAAAACCGCTAGTGTTTTTGGTGTGGTAGGTGCGTCTGGCGTGACGTGTGCAGCAGCGCGAATGCTAGTGTTCTTTAAGCAATAAATACTCAACGTCAGCAGAGCAATACTGTTAAAGTTCACAAGCAACAAGTAATCGCCGTTAGCAAAGCATTGGCGCAAAGCTTCAGAAGCAACTTCAGCAGAGCAAAACTGCAAAGCTACAAAACCACTTTTCGCAGAAGCATTGGCGCAAAGCTTCAGAATCTTCGTTTGCAAAGCAATGATGCAAAGCTTCAGGAACTTTGACGGAGAATTTCCAGCGTTTGCGCTCCGACCTGACTGCGCAACTAATCCGCTCAAACCGGTTGCATAGCTTGTTTCGCAACAAACTGTGCAACCGGCAAAGCAAATCAGCTGAACAATCGTTCAAGCCACTCAACCAGCCGAGCGAGTTTTACTCCTGTTCTTGCTCCTTGCGACGCTTCATCACAATGTAGAAGAACGTGCCAGCGATGCCAACAATGCCGCAAACCGTCAAAATCACCAAGCCACGAGCACCAGTCATAGGCAAGTTGCTAAGGATCTTATCGAGTTCGGTTGCTCTAGCGTTATCAATCTTCAAAGTGTTGTTCGCATCAGTTCCAGCAGTAAGATTCACACAATGAAGCGTATTATCAAGTTTGAATCCATCTGGAGCTTTAGTTTCAACTGCGCAATAAACGTGCGAAACAGTAGAACCATTACCAACGAAGAAGGAGTCAGAAGCCTTACCTTTATCATCAGTTGCAGCCATTGTACGAACATGTCCGTCGGTCTTTACTAAATCATTTCCAGCAGCGTCAACTGTCTTACCTTTAAGGTCGTTTACAGTCTTACCTGCAGCAGCTTCATACACATCAAATATTGCGCCCTTCAAAGGTTTACCATTGTCCTTGTTCTCGTTATCACTCAAGCCGATCTTATCAATGGTGAGTGTAGCGAAATTAGTGGTGTCTTCACCTTCGTGAGGATGATCTGGATCTTCATTACATGGCTTATCCTTAGTTGGAACACAGCCAGGAGTTTTATCTCCATCACCGGTTGCAACTCCATCTACATCAGTGTTTATGTAGTTCTTAATATTTCCAGGATTAATAACTGTTGTTACAACTGTTGCTGTAAGTTTACCGCCAACTTTTTCAGAAGCCTTAGCTAAACCAGCTTTAGTTAGCTTAACGCGAATCCACTTGACTGTCTTGAGATTGTCAGCAGTAGTTAAGTCATCTACCTTCTTAGGAGATTCGCCAATTGAAGAATATCCTTCAACTTCATAATCGCTTGTCACTAAAGTCTCAGAGGTTTTGCCATCTTTACTAACAACCTTCACATCCTTAACACTGTTATAGTTCAAGAAGTCTGTGTTAATTGGATCAGTGAAGGAAACATTGGTATAGGTGTTGCCACCATCTTTGATAGCTGTGAGCGGGATGGAAATATCCCAACCCATAGTCGTCTTAGTACCGTCAATGAATGGCTTGCTTGGAGCAGCTTGAGCTTTCTTTTCCACCTTGTTGGTGCTGACGTCATTCTTTGGATAAATCTTTAAATTGTAAATCCAAGTGTGAGTCTGAGTATCTGGAAGAGGAACCGTTACAAGGAATGGGTTAACTTGCTTGGTAACCTTAATAGGCTTGCCTTCTTTCATAGGCTTGCTATTAGCCAAGTCTTCCTCAACCAAGTACAAGCCGTATGTTTTGCCAAGGTCGAATTTTGTAGAACCATCATCACCAGTTGCTTGTTCTTTAATGTCAGCAGTGGTCTCAGAAACCTTCAACTTAGCACCAGTCAAAGCCTGAGCAGCAGTTTTATTTTCAGTCTCTAATTTCTCGATGGCTTTCCAACCAGACGTCTGAGACAAATCAATCTTGTTGCCTTGAGCATCAACGATTGGAGTAAGCTTGAATTTCACGCCAGAAATTGGTTTTTGTTTATCTGGAATAGTCTGCTTTTTACCATTATTCCTAACAGAACCCTCAGGACCTTCATACTTGTAAATGGTAATAGAAGTAGCCTGGTCAGATTTAATATTTGCGGTGTCTTCACCTTGAGCAGGTGTATCCTGTGGATTACCAGCCCACGCGATGGATCCGGCGATGCAGCAGGTGCCAAGTGTGCACGCAGCTGCTAGTACGGCAACAGCGCGCTTTAACTTTGAAGTCTGTAGACGCATATTCCCTCTCTTCAATAAGTAAACGAATCGTCTTACATCTTTATTTAGCCTCAACAGCAAGTTACAAGCTAAACAAAAGGTTATGACATAATGACAATTGTGTCATTATGTCATACTTACAATTGCATCGACGACAGTAACTGTGCAAACGCACAGATGCGAACGCAGATACAACTGCAACCTTCATCATTTAGCTATTTTTCGCAAATCGTGCGATAACGCTCAACCATGAGTAAATACAATATTAATCGATATTTAGACGGAAAATCGCGTGCAGTATAACACAGTCAAATGTTTATATCTCTAAGCACCCACCCCCCCCCCGGTACAAGAATCGTTGAAAAATAACGGTTTTTGGGGGTGACAAATTACTAACTCAGTCGCTTTTTGTGCGTTTTAATTTTTTTTCTCAAAAACCAAATCGGCGTGTCGCATTGATTCGCTTTTCGCTTAAGCGTAGCGCGAAAAGCGACCCAATGCGGTAGCGCTTGCTTAGGGTTGAAAGCCCAGTGGGCTTTCAACGCAAGCGCGCAAACGATTACGCTTTCTTTATTTCTTAAGAAAGCGTAATCTGCCGACCAATAATCCAATAAGACACAAATACAATCGCCTTGCTTTTTCGCTCAAGCGTAGCGCGAAAAGCGACCCAATGCGGTAGCGACGACTCAATACTGAAAGCCCAGTGGGTTTTCAGTGTCGGAGCGCAAACGATTGTGCTTTCTTTATTTCTTAAGAAAGCACAATCTGACGAGTAATAGATTTATTCTCGATACACTAATGCGGTAGCGCTTGCTTAGGGTTGAAAGCACAGTGTGCTTTCAGTATCGGAGCGCAAACGATCAAAGAAGCTTTGCACCATTGCTCTGCAGACGTTGATCCCTGTTGATTAGAGAACACTAGCATCCGTGCTACTGCATGCGCCACGCCAGAAACTCATACCACACCACAAAACAACGGTGGGTGAATTTACGAGTGAGGGGTGGGTGTTGCTTGGTCGAGCAATATAAAAGCGGAACGATAGTAATAATCTTGTTGGCGAATACTATTTTTGCAGAAAAAGTAAGTAAAAAACTAAACTTAACTACACAACCGCTAAGTCCAAATAATGTATAAGAGCGGAGCGCTGCAAGACAAGCAACACCCACCACTCACAGCCACGCAAGAAACCCGCCAGCCAAACACCACGCAAGCGCGCACACGATTACGCTTTCTTTATATTCATAACAAAAATTCAACCTGTCGGAATTTCCGACAAGTTCGTTTGGAAGACACAAGGAAAGTTGAGCGCTAAATCACAGTGCTAAAACACGTCAACGCGCATTCGGCACAAACTCAATCCTACAAGTCGCGTTCAAAGCATTTGCAATACGATTCAAAAGCGCAATAGTCGGATTCCTCGAACCATTTTCCAACCTGCTAATATCCGACTGACTTATACCAGTCTTCTCCGACAGCTCAGCCTGAGTCAAACCAGCCTTTTTCCTAGCCATCACAAGCGACATAGTCAAATCTCTTTCCGACTGAAGAGCATCATACTCTTTCTTGAATTCAGGATCCTTAATAAGCTCGTCCGTAAGTTCATGCAAATCATTCATTCGCGTTTCCTGTACTTCACTCGTTCCCTGCCATACTTGCGTTCCCTGCAACTCTTGCTTTTTCATCACAAGCCTATCTTTCTATTAAAATATTCAGCCCTTCTCTGCATAGCTACTAATATTTCATTACGCGGAGTTTTCTGCTGCTTTTTAACAAATCCATTGGTGGCAACAATAATTTTATTAGCATCAAAAAAGTATAAAATACGCACTATGTTGCTACCTAAAATAGTGCGAAGTTCAAAAATATGGTTGCCAACATGCTTACTAAGCGGCTCCCTTGCGTCACTTCCTAACATCTCCAAACGATGCAAATCCGAAACCACCTTTGCTCGCAACTTAACATCCAAACTTTTAATAAACTCACGTACTGGCTTATCACCATCCTTATCACTGTAAAAAATCACATCAAACAATTCCCCAACCCCCTGTTTATGTTATATATAGCATAAATAGTACATGCACAGCTTGTCAAAACAAGCAACCAGCAACCCTAACGCAGAAACAGTACTGCGCCAGTGTCCGAAAGTAGGCAAAATCAGACACGCACGCAGCGCGACGACCTGCCTGAGCGCTGCGATTTAGCGCGCGAAGGCAACTCGGAGCGCCGAGCTTGCTCAGGGTTGAAAGCACGGTGTGCTTTCAACGCAAGCGAGGTCTGCCTTCGTCTCGATTGACGAAGGCAGGGCAGAGTTGCGTGGTTGCGCTTTAGAAACTAGGTTGCGACTTGCGTGCGCTGACGACCTGCTTTCGCGCAGATTGCGCGCTCGCTTGCTCAGTAACGATAAATCGGCATTATACGTTACTCGCGCAGAACACGCGCCGAGCTTGCAACAAAAAAGGAGCTTCAAGCCCGAAAGCTTGAAGCCCCATTTTTATATTAGATTAGCGCAATCACTCAGATTCGTCGCCATAATCGCTCTGACCACCCTGATCGTCAAGGAAGTCATCTGGATTAAAGTCGTCGCCGAGCTTCATATCGCCAAAATCAATGTTGGAGAAGTCAACATCGCCCATATCGCTCTCACCGAAGTTCGAAGGCGTGCTATCCGCACCACCCAAACCGAAGTTTGGATAAATAGAGTCGCGAACCTGAGGATCCGGCTCCACGTTAGCATTGCGGTAACGCGCCAAACCGGTACCAGCTGGGATGAGCTTACCGATAATCACGTTCTCCTTCAAGCCCTTAAGGTCATCTTCCTTCTGGCTCAAGGCGGCCTCAGTAAGCACGCGCGTAGTCTCCTGGAACGATGCTGCAGAAAGCCAAGAATCCGTAGCCAACGAAGCCTTGGTAATACCCATAAGCTCTGGTCGACCAGCAGCAGGCTTTCCGCCGTTCTTTACAGCAGCCAAGTTTGCCTCGCGGAACTTTGCTTGATCCACAAGCTCACCTGGAAGAAGATCCGTATCGCCAGAATCAATCACCGTAATACGGCGAAGCATCTGGTGCACAATAACTTCAATGTGCTTATCGTGAATATCAACGCCCTGAGAACGGTACACGTTGTGCACTTCTTCCACGATGTTCACCTGAGCTGCACGCGGGCCAAGAATACGCAGAATCTTCTTAGGATCCACAGAACCTTCAATCAGCTGCGTACCAACCTCAACATGGTCGCCATCCTTTACAAGCATTGGCGCACGACGAGTCACTGGGTAAACAATTGGCTCAATCGTGGTGTCGTCTGGAGTCAAAGTCACCTGACGACCGTGGTCAGTATCCTCAACCTTCACAACGCCTGGGAACTCAGCGATTGGAGCCTCGCCCTTAGGAGTACGAGCCTCGAAAAGCTCCGTAACACGAGGAAGACCCTGAGTAATATCAGAAGCCGAAGCGACGCCACCAGAGTGGAAGGAACGAAGCGTAAGCTGCGTACCAGGCTCACCAATGGACTGTGCTGCCACAATACCAACAGCTTCACCAACATCCACGAGTCGGCTCGTAGCCAAGGACCAGCCGTAGCACTTTGCGCACACGCCACGCTTGGATTCGCAAGTAAGCACAGAACGCGCCTTAACTTCCTCAACGCCGTGCGCAACCAAATCGCGCAAAACGTCCATAGAAAGCGCATCTCCGCACTTTGCCAAAACTGTAGTGCCGTCAGCAGGATCAATCACATCTGCAGCAAGCAAGCGCGAGTATGGGCCACCGTCAGCAGCCTTAACAAGCGTCAAATTGCCGTTTTCGTCGCGATCAGCAATCTTCATCATAAGACCACGCTTAGTGCCGCAATCTTCTTCGCGCACGATTACTTCCTGCGAAACGTCCACAAGACGACGAGTCAAGTAGCCAGATTCTGCCGTACGAAGTGCGGTATCTGCCAGACCCTTACGAGCGCCGTGCTGCGAGATGAAGTACTCCAACACAGACAAGCCGTCGCGGTAGTTTGACTTAACAGGTCGAGGAATAATCTCGCCCTTAGGGTTTGCCACGAGGCCTCGCATACCAGCAATCTGGCGAATCTGCATCCAGTTACCACGTGCACCTGACTGAACCATGATGTTCACGTTGTTGTCATCGTGGAAGTTTTCGCGCATTGCGTCTGCAACTTTGTCGGTGCATTCAGTCCACAAGTTGATCAACTCTTGACGACGCTCTTCGTCTGTAAGAAGACCCATATCGTATTGAGAGTTGATTTTTGCAGCCTGATCCTCGTAATCTTGCGCAATTTGCTCGCGATTTGGAGGAAGCACAATGTCGGAGAATGCCATTGTTACGCCAGACCAAGGAGCGCGAGTAAAGCCGAGATCCTTCAAAGCGTCGAGTGTTGCTGCAACTTGAGCTGTAGAATAGCGGGTTGCGATTTCGTCGACGATCTTAGAAAGTACGCCCTTCGGCACCTGCTCGTTTACGAACGGATAGTCGACTGGCAAGGTTCCGTTGAACAAAATGCGTCCGCAAGAAGTTGCAAACAGTACAGTTCCGTCCTTAAAACGCTCTTCGCGCACAACGTCTGGGCTGCCTGGCTCAGGGTCAACAACCTTAAGCTCAGCAGGCTCCCAATTCTTTGGCAATACGAAGTCTGCAGGAACTCGAATCAGCACCTTAGCTTGCATATCAATCTCATGCTTGTCGAGAGCCATTTCAGCTTCAGCAAGCGAGGAGAAAACGCGACCCTGACCCTTTGCTCCGTCAATTACGGTAGACAAGTAGTAAAGACCCAAAATCATATCCTGAGAAGGCATAGTCACGGTGTGACCGTCTGCTGGCTTCAAGATATTGTCGGAAGCCATCATCAAAGTGCGCGCTTCTGCTTGAGCTTCTGCAGAAAGCGGAAGGTGCACTGCCATCTGGTCACCATCGAAATCTGCGTTGAATGCTGCGCAGGCAAGTGGTGGCAGGTGGATTGCTTTACCTTCAACCAAAATCGGCTCGAATGCCTGAATACCCAAGCGGTGAAGTGTAGGTGCGCGGTTAAGAAGAACAGGATGCTCGGAAATAACTTCTTCCAAAACGCCCCAAACTTCGGAGTCACCACGGTCAACCAAACGCTTTGCGCTCTTCATATTCTGAGCGAAGCCCTGATCCACCAAACGCTTAATAACGAACGGCTTGAAAAGCTCCAATGCCATTGGCTTCGGCAAACCGCACTGATGCATGCGAAGGCTTGGACCAACGACGATTACGGAACGACCAGAGTAATCAACACGCTTACCAAGCAAGTTCTGGCGGAATCGGCCTTGCTTACCTTTAAGCATGTCGGAAAGCGACTTTAATGGTCGGTTGGATGCGCCGGTTACTGGGCGTCCGCGACGACCGTTGTCGAAGAGTGAGTCAACTGCTTCCTGAAGCATGCGCTTTTCGTTATTAAGCATGATTTCAGGAGCGCCAAGCTCAATAAGTCGCTTCAAACGGTTGTTACGGTTGATTACGCGACGGTACAAATCGTTCAAATCGGAAGTTGCGAAACGACCACCATCGAGCTGAACCATTGGTCGCAAGTCTGGTGGGATTACTGGAATTACGTCCAAAACCATAGCTTCTGGTTTGTTTCCAGTAGTCAAGAATGCGTTTACAACCTTCAGTCGCTTCAAAGCGCGAGCCTTGCGCTGACCGGTTCCGTTGTCGATTTCTGCGCGAAGCTCTTCGGCAGCAGACTTCAAATCGAAATCTTGCAAACGCTTCTTAATAGCTTCAGCACCCATGCAACCTTCGAAGTAGTCGCCATAGCGATCTTCCATCTCGCGCCACAAGTCGACGTCGCCTTCCATATCGCCGGCACGCAAGCCCTTGAAACGATCAAATACGGCGTTCAAACGCTGAATTTGCTCGTCATAGCGAGTACGAATAGCAGACATTTCGCGTTCTGCACTAGCGCGCAACTTAGATCTTGCAGCACCTTTGCCTTCGCCAGATTCTTCCAGCTCGTGCAAGTCTTCTTCAACTTTCTTAGCACGCGCTTCAATTTCGTTATCACGACGCTTGCGAAGGTTGCCGATTTCTGTATCGAATTCGTCTTGCAAATCTGGAAGATCTTGGTGACGCTGCTCTTCGTCGACTTTCGTAACCATGTAGGCTGCGAAGTAGATTACTTTTTCAAGATCCTTAGGTGCAATGTCGAGCAAGTAGCCCAAACGGCTTGGCACACCCTTGAAGAACCAAATGTGCGTTACCGGAGCTGCAAGCTCAATATGACCCATGCGTTCGCGGCGAACGCGGCTGCGTGTAACTTCTACACCGCATCGCTCGCACACGATTCCCTTAAAGCGCACGCGCTTATACTTGCCGCACGCGCACTCCCAGTCGCGAGTTGGACCGAAGATCTGCTCACCGAACAGACCGTCCTTCTCTGGCTTTAGGGTACGGTAATTAATGGTTTCTGGCTTCTTTACTTCGCCGTGGCTCCAGCTACGGATATCTTCGGCGGTTGCCAGTCCAATCCTCAGTTTGTCAAATGCGTTGACGTCCAGCACTCTTATCGTCCTGTCTCATGAAATTGTTTTTAACGTTTCTTAATTTCTTAAAGTGTGTTCGTTACCGAATCACTGGTATTCAGGTTCAACAGCAATCTGATCTTCCTTGGCGGACGAATCTGGTCGAGCGCTAATATTGAAGCCAAGATCGTCGGAAGATGAAACTGGGTCGTCCTCTTCATCTTTCATGTCGATTGCAACGCCTTCAGCGTTCAACACCTCAACATTAAGCGAAAGCGACTGCATTTCCTTAAGCAACACCTTGAATGATTCAGGAATGCCAGCTGATGGCAGGTTATCGCCCTTGACGATAGCACCGTACACGCGCACACGACCGTCGACGTCATCAGACTTCGTAGTCATCATTTCGTGCAATGTGTAAGCAGCACCATAAGCCTCGAGCGCCCACACTTCCATTTCGCCGAAGCGCTGACCACCGAACTGAGCCTTACCACCCAACGGCTGCTGGGTAATCATGGAGTAAGGACCAGTGGAACGTGCGTGAATCTTATCATCAACCAAGTGATGCAGCTTCAAAATGTACATGTAGCCCACAGAAATTGGCTTCGGGAATGGCTCGCCAGTACGACCGTCGAATAAGGTTGCCTTACCATCAGAGCCAACAAGCTTGTCGCCATCGCGATTTGCGAGTGTTGTGGAAAGCAAGCCCTTCAAGGTTTCTGGACGCACGCCGTCGAATACTGGTGTTGCAACTGGAGTGCATGGATCGCCATGCTCAGCACCTTGCGGCACGTACTTCTTCCAAGCTGCTTCCAAATCTGGATCCAAGTTAATATCCCAGCCAGCGTGAGCAATCCAACCCAAGTGAAGCTCGAGCACCTGACCCAAGTTCATTCGAGAAGGCACACCCAACGGGTTAAGCATGATGTCAACTGGAGTACCATCAGCCAAGAATGGCATATCTTCTTCTGGCAAAATGCGGGAAATAACACCCTTGTTGCCGTGACGACCGGAAAGCTTATCGCCTTGCGTAATCTTACGATGCTGAGCGATGTAAACGCGAATCATTTGGTTCACGCCGTTTGGAAGCTCGTCACCGTCGTCTTCAGCGTCTTCACGAGTGATTTCCTTAACTGCAATCACAGTACCGGTCTCACCGTGTGGCACGCGCAAAGAGGTATCGCGCACTTCGCGGCTCTTTTCGCCGAAGATTGCGCGGAGCAAACGCTCTTCTGGAGTAAGCTCGGTTTCGCCCTTAGGAGTTACCTTACCAACCAAAATATCGCCGGCTTCGACTTCAGCACCAATACGAATAATGCCGCGCTCGTCGAGATTTGCAATCGCGTCTTCGCCAACGTTTGGCAAGTCACGAGTAATCTCTTCGGAACCAAGCTTGGTTTCGCGAGCGTCGATTTCGTATTCTTCAATGTGAATAGAAGAAAGCGTATCGTCTTGCACAAGACGCTGGGAAATAATCACAGCATCCTCGTAGTTGTAACCGTTCCAAGGCATGAACGCAACGAGCAAATTCTTACCCAATGCAAGTTCGCCCTTTTCGGTTGCAGGACCATCTGCCAAAACTGTACCAGCTTCAACGCGCTCGCCGTCTTTAATAAGCGGCACTTGGTTGTAGCAAGTAGTCTGGTTAGAACGCTGGAACTTGGAAAGCTTGTAGCTGGACTGAGTTCCATCGTCGTTCATAACGCGAATAATATCTGCAGAAACGTAAGTTACTACGCCCGGCTTCTCAGCCAAGATTACGTCGCCAGAATCAACTGCTGCACGCCATTCAGAACCGGTACCAACGAGTGGTCGCTCGGACTTAATAAGCGGCACAGCCTGACGCTGCATGTTCGTACCCATCAATGCGCGGTGGCCTTCATCGTGCTCCAAGAATGGAATCAAGGAAGCGCCGAGGGAAACCATCTGGCGTGGGGAAACATCCATGTAATCTACAGTGCTTACAGGCACATCGACTGCTTCTTCTTCGTCCACGCGAGCAAGTGCTTGAGTGCCAACGAAGTTGCCGTTTTCGTCGAGTTCCTGGTTTGCCTGAGCAATAACGTGCTCGGCTTCGCGGTCTGCAGTCATGTATTCGACTTCGTTAGTTACGTGACCGTTAATAACCTTGCGGTATGGAGTTTCGATGAAGCCGAATGGGTTGATTCGTCCGAAGGTTGCCAAAGAACCGATAAGACCGATGTTTGGACCTTCTGGGGATTCGATTGGGCACATACGTCCGAAGTGGGATGGGTGCACGTCTCGAACTTCCATGGAAGCGCGATCGCGAGAAAGACCACCAGGACCAAGTGCGGAAAGACGACGCTTGTTCGTAACGCCTGCCAAAGGATTGTTTTGATCCATAAACTGGCTGAGCTGGGAAGTTCCGAAGAATTCCTTAATAGTTGCGTTTACTGGACGAATGTTAATCAAGGACTGAGGAGTAATTGCCTCTGCATCCTGAGTTGTCATACGTTCGCGCACAACGCGCTCCATGCGGCTTAAGCCGGTACGAAGCTGATTCTGCACAAGCTCGCCAACCTGACGAATACGACGGTTGCCGAAATGATCGATATCGTCAACGTCAACGCGCAACTGCACGTCTTGACCGTCGCGCTTACCTGGGAAGGTTTTTTCGCCGGAATGTAACGTTACCAAGTACTTAATAGTTGCGATAATATCTTCGCGATTCAAGCTGCGATCGCTGTAATCTGCTTCAATACCGAGCTTGCGGTTGATCTTATAGCGACCAACGCGAGCCAAATCGTAACGCTTTGTGTTGAAGTAGAAGGAATCGAGAAGGTTGCGACCAGCTTCTGGAGTTGCAGTATCTGCAGGGCGAATCTTACGATACAAATCGGTAAGTGCATCGTCTTGCGTTTCGATAGGCTCTTTTGCGAGCGCATCCAAAACAAGTGGATAGCCTTGGAAAGCATCTGCAATTTCGTCTTTCGTCATGCCAATAGCCATAAGGAATACGATTGCAGACTGCTTACGCTTGCGGTCAACGCGAACGCCTAAAACGTCACGCTTGTCGATCTCAAATTCCAACCACGCGCCGCGGCTTGGGATAATCTTCGCACCGAAAACATCCTTGTCGGAAGTGCGATCTTGTGTACGATCAAAGTACACGCCTGGAGAGCGCACAAGCTGCGAAACGATTACTCGCTCGGTGCCACCAATAATGAAGGTGCCGTGAGGAGTTTGCAATGGGAAATCACCCATGAAAACAGTCTGGCTCTTAATTTCGCCAGTTTCGCCGTTTTCAAACTCAGCGTTCACATAAAGTGGAGCAGAATAGGTGTAATCCTTTTCCTTGCACTCGAGCACAGTGTGGCGTGGCTCTTCAAAGTATGGATCAGAGAATGTGAGGCTCATTGTCTCAGCAAAGTTCTCAATTGGGGAAATCTCCTGGAAGACTTCGTCGAGACCAGAAACATGAGGCACGGTGTGAGTTCCGTTTGCTTCATCTTCTGCAACGCGCTTCTTCCAGCGTTCAGAGCCGATCAACCAATCAAAGCTGTCGGTTTGCACGCCGAGGAGGTATGGCACATCAATAGGCTCACAAATGGAGCCAAAATTCACACGATCTGACGCTTTATGCAACTTAATATCATGTTCGTCAGCACGTGCGATGACTTTCGTGGTGCTCGTCATAGCTTGTTCAGCAGCCAATGGACGTTCCTTTATCACTCGCTAGTTAACTATTTAATCTTTGAAAAACTAAAGAAAATCGCGGCAAACGAAACTGCCAAATAAGCAAGTTGCGATGCGCGGGCGCCTTCTTCGGTTCCATGAGCATGCCCGCTATATGACACACCTTACACAGTCTGTCTACTCTACCAAAAACTCCGGACTTTTCCCCACCAATAACGAACGCTCGCAATAGTAATGTGCAAGTTGCGAGTAAACTAAATACGTTACGATTACGAAGTTACGTAAAGATACTTAAAAAGCTAAGGAATAGCATGAATAACAGCGAGAATACGCAAGAAGCAGCAGCCAAAACCGAAAAGCAAACCGAAGCACACAAAGCAGCAGCAAGCCGCGTAGAGCAAATGTACGAGTACGGATACCGCAAATCAAATTACGGCCCAGACGAGCTTGTAACCGACGCTCATGGAAATCCAATTAGCGTTATGGACGCAATGCTCAGCGCCGACGACGCAGCGCGCGCAGAAACGCACACCCCTCATCTTTGCTTCTACTCCCCTCGTATTCCAGGAAATACAGGTTCCGCAATTCGACTTTGCGCTGTAACTGGCACTATTTTGCATTTGGTTGAGCCGCTTGGTTTTAATTTGCACGATACTAAATTACGTCGCGCAGGATTGGATTATCACGATATGGCTCACGTTGTTTTGCACCCGAATTTTGAGAATTTAGTTGAGTCAATGCCAAATTCGCGAATTATTGCATTTACTGCGAATGCTACGAAACTTTACACTGAAATTGAATATAAGCCGAACGATATTCTGCTTTTTGGACCAGAGCCAGGAGATATTCCTGATCCAATGGATGTTATGGCTGGTCCACACGTGGCAGAGCAAGTGCGTCTTCCTATGCGCCCGTCGCTGCGTAGTTTGAATCTTACAAATTGCGCTTCTATTGCAGTGTATGAAGCGTGGAGGCAGCTCGGTTTCGCCGGCGGAAAGTAATCACGAAAGTATACGACGTTTACATAATTAAGCATGCAACAAGATTCACAATCTCTCCCCGAAGAACATCTCCCCGAAGAAACTTCTCAGCCATTGCGCGAATTGGCAACACTTACGCGCGATAATGTTGCACTTTTTTGGCATAGTTGCGCACGCGATTTGCCTTGGAGGTTTGGGCGCACTACCCCTTGGGGTGTGCTTGTATGTGAAGTAATGAGCCAGCAAACGCAAATGAGCCGCGTTGTACCCTATTGGCTCACTTGGATGCAAACTTGGCCAGATGCACAATCACTAGCTCACGCTACGAGTGCTGAAATTATTACAGCTTGGGGTCGCCTCGGCTACCCTCGACGCGCGTTACGTTTACAATCTTGTGCTCAAGTTGTAGCAACAAGATATCGCAATAAGCTGCCATGCACCTATGAAGAACTTATTGCCTTGCCAGGTGTAGGCGATTACACAGCAAGTGCAATACTCAGCTTTGCTTATGGCAAGCACATTGCGGTGATTGATACAAATATTCGCCGCGTACTTATGCGCGCTTTTACTGGAACTGAATCGCATGGTGGCAGCACAACGCAATCTGACCGCGAGCTTGCTGCCGCAGTATTGCCAGAAGATAATCATGTTACTGCTGCCACTGCTAACGCTACTAACACCACCAACACTACCTGCACTTCATCCGTTTGGAATCAGGCAATTATGGAAATTGGTGCTACCATTTGCACAGCACGATCTCCGCAATGCACTGCATGCCCTTTGCAAACATGGTGCCGTTTCAAAGCTGCTGGATTTCCAGGTCTTGGCCGCCATACCCGCCCCCAGCAGCATTTTGCCGCCACTAATCGGCAAGTGCGCGGCATTATTTTGCAGGCATTGCGTGAAGCACATAAAAAACAGCAGGTATTGCAACGTTGCGAGATCAACAATTTATGGTCGAATCAAACACAACTTGACGAATGCATTGCTTCGCTCGATCATGACAGTCTTATCACTATATTGCCAGATGGCACTTTAGCATTACCTTAAGTAACTAACTCATTACGCTGCTTTTGTAACTCTTTAATTAACAGCTTAATTACTTTGTATGAGAGTCTACCTTGTGTAGTGAGTACAGTTCATCTCATCGACTTATGTATTACAATGGTAAGTATGTCAATGCCAACTACGTCACCACGTAAGCCGCATCGCAATGCGGGCGAAACATCGGTTAGCAACCCGATGCGCAAACCCGTACGTAACATGAACGCAGCAAAACGAAGAATGTATCGTCGCCGCAGGATTGTTGTCGGTATTGCTTTTTTGCTTTTGCTTATGTTGGCAATATTTTGTGTTATTAGCTTGAGCAAGGGTATTGCCGCTATTGGTAAAGCGATTGCCGGTCATGAAGTTACTATTGTTCGTCAACCAGTGCCAGACCCTCGTCCTGTTGGATTAACACCTCATTGCACTGATAAAGATATTCGTCTTGAGCTTTCTACTAAGTCACAAACTGTTCCTATGGGCGGTAGCGTTGAGTTGACAGAACGATTTATGTACGAAGGAAACTCTTCTTGCCTTATTGACGCATCGGATATGAATGCTGTTCTAACTGTTAATAGTAGTGAAGAAGTTACGCAAGGTAAGCAAGCAACTAAAGATAATAAAAAGAAAAATAACAAAGACAACAAAGACTTTAAAGACGCCAGTAAGAGCGTTGACTACTTATCACACGCAGTATGGCGTTCAGACGTATGCGATATGACTTTGAGACCTCTTCTTATGGCAAAAGGCGACCATTTTGAGAAGAAAATTACTTGGAACACTAATTCCACTTCCGGCAAAGGCTGCACCGCTGATGAGGATTTGCCGAAAGTGAATCGCGGAACTTACGTTTTGCGCATTGAGCATAAACGAGTACAAGGGCTTCACAGCGAGCCAGTGATCATTAATGTGCAGTAGGATTTATGCGTACGACGACCTGCCGAAACGCTGCGCTCGTTTTTGTGGACTTATGTGGGGTGTAAGTCCCCAATTGCGCGCATGTTCTCCGGCATTTGCGCTGACGACTGCACCAGTAACGAAAAAACGGTGACGCTCGCGCAGCGCTTTGAGTGAGCTTGAAATCAACAGGATTTCAAGCTCGGTCAAAGCGCACGCTAATTCTTGAAGCTGTGCACTGGAGCAGGAATGCGCCCACCACGAGTTACGAAAGCTTCGCAGCTTGTTTGGTTTACTGGCATAATCGGCGCGTATCCCATTAATCCACCGAAGTTCGCCATTTCGCCTACACCTTTTCCAATTACTGGAATAATTCGCACAGCGGTAGTTTTTTGATTAATCATGCCGATTGCAGATTCATCCGCAATCATGCCAGAAATCGTCGCAGCGGAAGTATTTCCAGGAATCGCAATCATGTCAAGACCGACTGAGCAAACGCAAGTCATTGCCTCAAGCTTTTCAATAGTCAAGCAGCCAGACTTCGCAGCAGCAATCATATTTGCATCTTCCGAAACAGGTATAAACGCTCCAGAAAGACCGCCAACATAGCTACTTGCCATAATGCCGCCCTTCTTAACTTGATCGTTCAACATAGCGAGCGCTGCAGTTGTGCCAGGAGCACCAACTTGATCCAAACCGATTTTCTCAAGTACTTCACCAACAGAATCGCCAACTGCAGGAGTTGGAGCAAGCGACAAGTCTATAATTCCAAACGGCACACCAAGCCTACGAGAAGCCTCTTGTGCAACCAACTGACCTACGCGAGTAATCTTAAACGCAGTGCGCTTAATAGTTTCGCACAGAAAAGCAAAGTCTTTTCCTTTAGCAGCATCAAGTGCACTCGAAACAACGCCAGGACCAGACACGCCAACATTAATCACAGCATCGCCTTCAGTTACACCATGGAAGCCGCCTGCCATGAACGGATTGTCGTCCGGAGCATTGCAAAAAGCCACGAATTTAACGCAACCGTAAGAATCGTTTTCAGCTGTAGCTTCAGCAATCTTTTTAATCGTGCGTCCGAGCAGCTCTACGCAATCCATGTCTATACCGGTTCGCGTTGAGCCAACGTTTACGGAAGAGCACACAATTTCCGTCTCACTTAAGGCTTGTGGAAGCGACTCGATAAGCATGCGGTCTGCTGCAGTCATCGACTTTGCAGGAAGCGCAGAATATCCGCCAATTAAATCAACTCCAACAGTGTGTGCTGCTCTGTCTAATGCGTGCGCAATTTGCACAAAATCTTCAGGCTTTTTACAAGATGACGCTCCAATAAGCGAAATCGGAGTTACAGTAATTCGCTTGTTTACAATCGGAATTCCGTAGTCACGCGAAATATCGTTACCGGTTTTTACTAAATCCTTCGCAAGACGTGTGATTTTTTCCTCAACTTTGTTACAAACGTCCTGCAAGTTTTCGCAAGCGCAATCTAGTAGGTTAATTCCCATGGTGATTGTGCGAACGTCGAGCTGTTCTTGCTCAATCATCGAATTAGTTTCGCTTACTTCCATCAGGTTGAGCATTGTATACTTCCTTACGTTTACTTAGATTGCTTTAGATTGCTACGAGTTTTAGATTCTGTGCATTGCAGTAAAAATATTGCTGCGCTGGCAACGAATACGCACACCAATTTCATTTCCTAGCGTTTCTAATCCTGCAGCGAAGTCGCCAAATTCGCAATCAACAGTAGATACGTCAACAATCATCATCATGTTGAAGAATCCATCGACAATTGTTTGAGAAATATTCAAAATATTTACATTATGCTCGGCAGCATGCGAAGTAACTTTCGCGATAATACCAACGGTATCGCAGCCAACGACTGTAATAATCGCTCTGGAAGCATCAGATTGCAACGCTTCTTGCGATTCATTATTTTCTGCAACTGCTGTTGTGTTATTGGCGACCATATTTGCCTCCTGCCGTTTTGAACCCGTTGTTAATGCATAAAGTTTATGCGTTAACGCGAATTATGCGGTTATTTGTTTTAATTTTACATATCATGCGTTTTTATGCGCTTTTATACGTTTTTATGCGTAAATATTATGCTGCTTCATATCTTCCGGAAGTGCGTTACGAAGCGACACAAGCGATCCAGAGCGGAACACGGAACGAATGCCAGCAGCAAGAAGCGGCGCAATCGAAAGAACCGTCATATTATCCAGACGCTTCTCTTCAGGCACAGGAACCGTATCCGTCACAATGATTTCGCGAGCGCCAGCAGCTTTCAAACGCTCAACAGCAGGACCGGAAAGCAAAGCATGCGTTGCAACCAAAGTAACAGATTTTGCTCCAGCCTCACGCAAAGTGCGTACAGCTTCACAAATAGTGCCAGCAGTATCGATCATATCGTCTACAACAATGCAATCGCGTCCTTTAATCTCACCGATAATTCCGTGAGCTTCAGCATGGTTAGGACGCGTAATATCGCGCGTTTTATGAATAAAAGCAAGAGGTAAATCTCCGAGTTTTGCAGCCCATTGCTCAGAAACCTTGATACGTCCAGCATCAGGAGACACGATAGTTGCGTTGTCGAGTTTCATAGAGTTTCGCACATAATCAATAAGCACAGGCATAGCAGTCAAGTGGTCAACAGGTCCGTCAAAGAAGCCCTGTTCCTGAGTTGCGTGCATGTCAACAGTCAAAATGCGCGTGGCACCAGCAGCGCGGAATAAGTCAAACATTAAGCGAGCAGTAATAGGCTCACGTCCCTGATGCTTCTTATCTTGGCGAGAATATCCAAAGAACGGCGCAACCACGTTAATACTGCGAGCAGATGCACGTCGCAAAGAATCGACCATAAGCAGCTGTTCCATAATCCAATTGTTAATAGGACTCGTGTGCGCTTGAAGCACAAACACATCTGAACCACGAACAGGCTGAGTAAAGCGCACATACATTTCGCCATTCGCAAAATCGTAGGCAGTAGTCTCAAGCACATCAATACCAAGATACTGTGCAGTTTCATTAGCAAGTTCTGGGTATGCGCGACCCGTAACTAACATCATCTGCTTTTTTGGATTGCCTTCAAGAATTATTGACATAATTGCCTTCCCGTTTGCAAACTGGTGTTGCGCGACATAGTCGTTTCCTATTTTAGCAGCTTGTGCGCCTCGTACGACACAACAGGCGTTTTATTTTAGCTCGTTACTTTAAAATCATTAAGCACTACGCTTGCAGAGCAAAATCATCATTACGAAAATAAGTCCGAATCCCACAAAATCTGCCCACGAAAAAACGGCTCCAGTAAACATAACAGCAGTAATTGCAGCAGTAACAGGCTCGCTAGCTCCAAGCAAAGTTCCACGAACTGAACCGACTCGCATAATGCCCTCTAAGAACAGCCAATATGCTCCAAAAGTTCCAGCAATAACAGTAAAAGTAAAAAGCAGCATAGCGCGCAAATCTAATGCAGGCATCGTTTCCCACGGTCGCACAAACGGGAGCATAATCAGACCCGAAATAATAAACGTAATGCCATTAACAGTCAGATTTCCCCATTTTGCAATCAATTTCACAGGCATAATAGCAAGCGCCGCCGTAGATGCAGCATCTGCAAGACCCCAAAGCAAACCCATAACAGGCAAAGATAGTGAAGAAAGATTACCACCTGTAGCCATTAAAGCAGTTCCTGCAAAAGCTAGCACAACTCCAATAGTTTCGCGCATAGTTGGCACGCGGCGAGTGTGTAAACACACATAAACCAAAACAAACAGTAAGTTAAGGCTTTGAAGCACAGTAGCAGTGCCAGAATTAGTCCAATCAATAGTACATAAATACGAAACTTGCGTAAGAAGAACGCACACAATTCCCGTAATAGCCATTGAAATCCAAGTACGACCAGTTTTCACAGCACCACTTAACTGCTTAGGAGTGCAAGCTGCAGCAGTAATTACAAATAATATGCCAGCAGCAATTTGACGAACGCAAGCGATTTGCAAAGGAGTTATTTTGTACGTTGACATCAATATTTTTGAAACCGTTGCGTTTGCACCCCAAAATGCACCACCTAAAAGAGTTAAAAATATTCCTACAAGAATAGCGTTTGTAGAATGATTTAACGCTGGATTAGGTTTATTTGGAGTGCCTTCGATTGCTTTTGCTGCAGCTTTTGATGTGTCAAAAGTCTTTGAACCTGTTGATTGCAATTTTGAAGATTGTTGCTTTTTTGTTGAAGATGCACCAGTAGCACCAATATTTGATGAATCCAAATCACGCGCACTGCTACGCCAAGAAAACTTAACCATTATTAGATTCACCTCGCATCCCCAAAACAAGCAAACATGCAGTAATTATTGCACATCTACTCAACTAATTTGCTTATAAACAACACTTTAGAGAAACATACTCTACTTGCGCACACGAGAGAAATGTATAGTATTAAAAAATTACAATTCAAAATGCGCGTATTAAACAACAAAATCGACGCACTAGCCATATGAAGGCGGTAACATGCACAACTACGCATCAAGCAGTAATACTTTTCAACCACACAACATCTTAGTTACTGGCGGCGCAGGCTTTATTGGCTCTAATTTTGTGCATTACATAGCTAAACATCATACAATGGTTGCTGTTACGGTACTTGATTTGCTTACTTACGCTGGGAATATGGCAAATCTTTACGACTTACCTCAAGATTTTGCAAACAACCGGTACGCTTTTATTCGCGGAGATATTCGAGACGAAAATATAGTTGATCAGCTATTAGATCCGCATAATCCAGTTAAAACGGCAGAAGGAACAACACTTCCTGCTATCGACGCAATCGTAAATTTTGCTGCAGAATCACACAACGATAATGCAATCGAGTTTTCTGACCCATTTATAAGCACAAATATTTTAGGAACGCATACACTCATTAAATTTGCACACAAATATAATATTCGTTTCCATCAAGTAAGTACCGATGAAGTTTACGGAGATTTTCCTATTGACAGCGTGCTTAAATTTGACGAGTCAAGCCCATATTGTCCGTCTAGTCCATATTCTGCAAGCAAAGCTGCAGGCGACCTGTTGATAAAAGCATGGTGTAGGACTTACGGTTTGCGCGCAACTATTTCGAATAGCAGCAATAATTACGGACCACGACAGCATATTGAAAAGTTTATTCCTCGTCAAATTACAAACATTATGTGCAATATGCCAGCAAAATTGTACGGCGTAGGAGATTCGATACGCGATTGGATCCACGTTGAAGATAATTGCGACGCAATATGGCACGTTCTAACGCGTGGAACAATTGGTGAAACATATAATATTGGTGCCAACTGTGAAATTAACAACATAAATATTTTGCGGATTTTGATGCAAATAATGGGCGTGCCAGAAACAAATATAACGTATGTAAATCCAAGAATAGGCGAAGATAGGCGTTACGCACTAGATACTACGAAAATTCGAACGCAATTAAAATGGGAGCCTAAGCACAACAATTTGAAGCAAGACTTGCAAGAAACAATATCGTGGTACGACTCTCACGCTGATTTATGGAAGCCTATTAAAGCGCAAGTTGAGCAGCATTATGCTGAATTAGGGCACTGAATTTGCGTGACAAAATTGCGTGACAAAATTGCGCTCGACGACCTGCATGAGTGATTAGAGCGTAACATGCGCGAGCGTCGGGTAAGCGGAGGTAAGGTAAGCAGCAATCGGGTTTTCGGCATGAAAAAAGGGCTTCTAGCGATTGGCTAGAAACCCTAGGCGCGGAGAATACGAGATTCGAACTCGTGAGGCTGTTACACCAACACGCTTTCCAAGCGTGCGCCATAGACCACTAGGCGAATTCTCCAAATGTTAACTTAACAACCAAATCGCTTGATAAGCAAACAACTTAAATAGAATACCACGAATTTGAGATATTGCAAATTAATACGCGCGTTGACACGCCGAAACGGCAGAAACTTTACGCGACTGTAAAGAAAAGGTCGGCTACGCGCGAAATAGCGGCAGAAACTTTACAGTCGCGTAAAATAAAGGTCGCTTGCGCGCGAAAAAACGGCAGAAACTTTACGCAACTGTAAAGAAAAGGTCGGCTACGAGCGAAAAAACGGCAGAAATTTTACAGCGACGAAAGTTGAGCCTACTTAAGCAGCGGCGCTACTTGCGATTCGTAAGCGCGCAAAGCCATGTCAATTACGTTGTGCATGTCGTAATAGCTGTAAGTTCCCAAGCGACCGCCGAAAACCGTGCGAGGCTCAGCTGCAGCAAGCTCCGCATAGCGCGCGTACAAGGCTTTATCTGCATCAGTATTCACAGGATAGTAAGGCTCATCGTCGCGAGTTGCAGCGCGAGAATACTCCTGCCACACTACAGTTTCCCCAGCTTTCACACTCTTTCCTGGCTCAAAATCAGCATCACCACTAGCCTCTCCGCCAACTTCCTCGCGCTCCGGATTAAAGTTCTTAAACTCAATCGCGCGCGTAAATGGCACATCAGCATCCGAATAGTTCATAACTGGGCAGCCGAAGTGGTCGTTCTCCTCGTAACGCACTTCCTTAAAGTCCACAGTGCGCCACTTCAACTCGCCGAGCGCGTAGTCAAAATACCTATCAACCGGACCGGTATAAACAACCGGCACTCCAGCCTCAGCCAACGCGCGCTTATTAAACGGCTGCGACTCGTCGAAAAAGTCCACGCCAAGCGAAACGTGAATACGCGGATCGTCAATCATGCGCTGCATCCAAGCAGTGTAGCCGTCCGTAGGCAAGCCTTCCCAAGTGTCTTTAAAGTAGCGATTATTGTAGTTAAATCGCACAGGCAAGCGCTTAATAATTCCTGCAGGAAGCTCGGAAGGATCCGTTTGCCACTGCTTTGCTGTGTAGTTTTTAATAAACGCTTCATACAAAGGTCGCCCAATTAAACTAATGCCCTTATCGTTCAAATTTTGCGGATCTTTGCCAGCAAACTCCCCTGCTTGGCTCGCAATCAAAGCCTTCGCTTCTTCCGGCGTGTAGTGCGCATGGAAGAACTGGTTAATTGTACCCAAGTTGATTGGCAACGGGTAAACTTCGCCGTCGTGAGTTGCGTACACGCGATGCACGTAGTTAGTAAACGATGTAAAACGATTAACATAATCCCATACGCGCTTGTTGCTTGTGTGGAAAAGGTGCGCGCCGTACTTGTGAATTTCGATTCCCGTTCGCTCGTCGAAATACGAGTAAGCATTGCCGCCAATGTGATTTCGAACGTCAATAATTTCAACGCGAGCGCCAGTATGTTCCACTGCTTGCTGAGCTACAGTTAAGCCGAACAATCCTGCTCCAACAACTACTAAATCTGGATAAGTTGCTGATTTTGCTTTTTCGTACATTTTATTCCTTTATAAGATACGTCTATTTTGAAATTATGCTTTATATATTCCCGTTATTAAGCTATTCCAGTTATTAACCTAGCATTTCGCTTGTTGCGCTACTTACTTTTAGGAAAATCAACTTTTGGATTAAATCTAATTGCTTTTAGCATTTGACCAATCATTTTGCGGCGCAACTTTCTCTCAACATGTCCTCTTCGCATTTGACGAACTACATTTGCGCAGAAAAGCAAGTATTTTGCTTTACCTTCGTGATGCAAACGGTAAGATGCTTGATTACGCACGCCGTATGCGAATTTCCAAGCATTCTTTTTGTCAATCATTGTAAAGTTCACACCCTTGTTTGCTCCCATGTCATGCATAATTACACTATCGAGAACCTGCACACCCGGGCATACACGCGTAATGCGAAGTGTATATTCGGCATCATCGAACCAAATAAAGTATTCTTTAAATGGCAATCCGTACTTTTCTATAACCCAACGAGGAATAAGCACCGACACAAACGAACAGCTTGTAACCATAACGAGATTGTTAAATCCTTTAGCAATAAGCCTTCCCCAATCCCACGTTGGTACTGGATTGTTCATTTCGCATATTGATCCATCAACAAACTTAACCATTGAGCAAGCATACGGAACATCCGCACCAAGCTCACCTACGGCAGCATTAAATCCATCTAGAAGCTTTTCCAAAGCTTGTGGCTGAGGGTAGCCATCGTCGTCAAAAATCCACACGAAATCTGCGCCAAGCTCGTAGCCTTTACGCATACCAGCACTAAATCCGCCTGCACCGCCAACGTTTTCTGGCAAATTTACAACAGTAAGATTTACTCGATTCCCCAAATGACCATTCGCAAAATCGCGAGTGTACTCTTGCAAATATTTATCTGTGCCATCAGTTGAAGCATTGTTGACAATGATTAGTTGATTTGGAAGTCGCGTTTGAGATTCTAATGATGCCAATACGGTTTTTAGTTTCTCTAACCTGTTAAAAGTTACTACAACAGCCGCAACATTAACGCTATCTTTTGATTTATTAGCATCCACTACTTGAGCATTTGACATTACTTGCTCCATTCTTCAAATAACTTAGTAAATAACGTTTCTGCAGATTCGAGTTTTGCAAAATTGCGCAATTTTTCAACTTCTTCTTTTAACAATAATGAACGATATGAATCATTCTCCATAATCTTAAACAATTCCTTTACAGACGCTTTAACAAAACTAGAAGTCATTCTTGGCAATAACGCACTTTTTGCTATAACAGTTTTTTGCGATCCAACATCCGATGAAATTACTGGAACTCCATTAGAAAGCGCTTCAATAGTTGTAAGCGTAATACCCTCGTTTACAGAGCTAATAAGTAGTACGTCCGCATCATCATACGTTTTTTGAGCTGAAATTTTCATAGATCTGCGCTCAATAACGTTTTCAAGACCATACCTAGATATAAGTCCTGAAACAAATGTGTCTAATTCGCCATCTCCATGCAAAATAAAGTGGAATTTTCCTGGATATTTTTTGTTTAAAGCTTTTGCAACAAGAACAAACGCTTCTGGACGTTTTTGTCTTGCAATTCTTCCAACAAAAGCAACATTCAGAACATTTTTATTTTTTCTCGGCGATACGCAATCGTTTCCAATTCCAGCAGTAAGACCAATAAGTGGAGCGTCAATAATTTTGGAAGATTCAATACCATGCACATTATGTAACCAATTTTCAAGTTGTGGAGAAATAACATGGTGCAAATCAATCCACTTATCGTGCGTTACAGCTTCGTGCGGATATCCTCCACAATTTATGTATTCAACAATATGCAACGAATCAATAATATGTGTTTCTGGGAAGAATTGTTTAACCCACCAAATATGGTCGTAAAGCCATTGGCAATGGTGTATTGCTATTGCTTTAATGTCAAATTGCTCAAACAAAGATCTTAAGAGCGGAACATCCGCCCAATATTCTCTAATTGGTGGAGTAAGCGGTAACACAAGTGCATCATCACAGAAATCTTTTGTAATCCACGGCTGATGACCGTCTCTATCTGTGATAACAATTGGCACAAAACCAGCTTTTTTGGCAAGTTTTATTGTTTCTACAGCCCATCTTTCTGCACCACCAGCTTGCAACCAATGCAAACCTATAATAATAGCTTTTTTAGCTCCTTCAACTCTTTTAGCAGGAGAAATACAGTCCAATTTAGCATCTTTTATACTTGATAAATCCCAATTTTCTTGTTTTGCAATTTCTCTTTGGTGAGCATTTGCAACATAATCAAACTTCTTTTTATTCCAAGGACAATACTCTTCAACAGCTTTCTTCGAATCACACTCGCGTTTTTTTGCGCATTACTTCCCTAACAACATCAAACATAGAAGGTGCGTGTAATTCACACTCTTTGTAAATGTGCTGCTTTAACGTATCAGAAGCCCAGTGAGACATCACATCATCGTCAGTTGCGTCATCTGGTGTCAGCAACAAATACCTAACGTCATTATCCTTAAATAGCTTGCCTTCATTCCAAAATTCTTTTGTGTATTCGCTATTAGTTTTAACAGTTGATTGTGCACTAAAAGTTGCGATTGGTTGTAATCCTTCGTTTTTTGTACAAGCACCGTCAAAAACTGAAAAATCAGTCAATCGCGGATACTGCCATTTTTGACCCATGTAAACTTGATATTGCAAAGTTCTAGACGGTGCAGTTAGTGAATGATAGTTTATAGCGCCCACAATAAGCCTGCGTTGACGCTCGCTTAAGGATTCTATATAAGCTTTTGCATTAACATCTAGATTAAAGAAATTCATTACCAAAACACCCTTAATTTTAGCTTGTTTTTGTTATAAGTCTTTGTTAAACACGTGTAAGCTAACTACAAATAAAGCTAACATTTACAATGCTTTAAGCAAGTAAAAGTCATTGCATTGTCATTAAGCAGTGCATAATCTTTATTTTGATTATCCCTTACAGCAAACATGCACGAATTACTGTCGTTAGTAAACGCAACCATATCTGTTAATCCAGGCTCAGTTTTGCTTCTAGTACGAAGAGAGGCAACCAGCTTAAATTCGCCATTATTTAAAATTTTAAGAGGCACTTCAAATTCAACTTTTTGTCTTCCTGTTCCTTCGAGCTCAATTTTATCTGCTCCAGAATCATACGTGATTCCTCCACGTTTTATGTCGTGCATTGCTACAGCTATAAAATATTTTCCAGGTTCGTTGAACTCGTATTCAACAGCAAAACGGAATTTTTCTTTACAATTAAGCAACTGCTTACTCAAAGGCACAATGCGCATAAATGGCACTCGCTCATTCAAGCCAACAGCATAACTATCTTCACTTTCTCCGCCATTTTGGCTAGAAAGATTTTCTAGAGTGTAACGATTTGCAACATCGTCTTTGTCTCCGTTAACAATCACTTCGCCATCTTTAATAAGAACCGCTTTATTGCAATAACGCTTTACTGCGTTCATATCGTGCGTAACAAGGATAACTGTTTTGTTAGCATCTTTTTTGACTTTTGCAAAATATTCATCGCATTTTCGTTGAAAAGCTTCATCTCCCACTGCAAGAACTTCGTCAAGTACTAGAATATCTCCCTGAGCTTGAATTGCAACTGAAAATGCAAGACGCACTTGCATACCAGAAGAGTAGTTTTTAAGCTTTTGATCCATAAACTCTTCAAGTTCTGCAAAATGCACTATATCGTCATACATGTTTTCTATTTGCGAGCGCGTAAAACCTAATAGTGCTCCATTTAAAAACACGTTTTCGCGACCAGTAAGCTCTGGATTAAACCCAACGCCCAACTCAATAAATGGCACTAATTTACCATTTACACGAATTTTACCGGAGTCTGGAACGTAAATTCCAGAAATAAGCTTAAGCAAAGTGGACTTTCCACTTCCATTGCGGCCAACTATGCCAAAGAAGTCGCCTTTGCGCACTGTAAAATTAATATCGCGCAGAACATGCTGTTCTTTGTATCCTTTAATTCCGCGCGTCCAATTAATAAACGCTTGTTTTAAGCCACTTGCCTGCTCGGTTGGTAGTTTAAAATATTTTCCAACATGATCAACAGAAAGCACAACTGGGCGAGAATCGTCTTCTTGAATATCTTCTTGAATATCTTGCACTGCTTTAGTATTTTCTAAATTGGTTTCGCTCATTACATCACCTCAGCAAACTTACGATTGTACTTGCGGAACGTGTATACGCCAAGTACGCACAAAAGTACAGTTAGCACTACTGGAACCATCATTAATAGCGGAGACCCAACAAGATTCCAAACAGTAGGCTGAGTTAAAGGAGCTACAAGATTGTGGCGCAAATCTTGAATACATTGTGCAATAGGGTTAAGTAACTGCACTTTTGCAATAACCGTTCCCCATCTTCCTAAAGAGTTATTGCCAATCACCATGCTTAGAGGGTAAATAATTGGCATTGAGTAAAACAGCACTTGTTGAACAACATCCCACAAATGTGCAATATCTCTAAAATACACATACATTGTAGAAAGAAGCAGTGTTATTCCTAGCGCAAGCATGTAAAGTTGAATACAATTAAGCGGCACTAGCAGCAGCCACCATGTAAATTGCACACCCGAGCATATTGCAAAAATAATAACAACAACAAGATTTATTGCAAAACTTATTAACGCCCCAACAGTTGCCGAAACCACCACAATGTAGTTAGGAAAATGGATTTTACGCAGCAAATCTCCACGGTCTACCACCGCGCGCAAACCAATCGAAGTGGCCTCGCCAAAGAACTGCCATGCGCTAATGCCAAGCAAAAGCACAACTGGATAGGTTGGCGTGCCATCCGACATTCGCAAAAACTTTGCAAACACTGCATACATTACGCAAAACAGCATGAGTGGGCGCAAAACCGACCACGCAACGCCCAAGAAGGAACCTTGGTAGCGCAACTTAAAGTCTGTTTTTACTAATTCTTTAAGAACCACCCACGAATAGTGGTATCTTTCGCGCAACTTATCTACAATGTTTTTCACAAGATATATATTTTATCAGTTAGATACTATTTGTTTAACCTGCTTTACTGCGCACAGAATTATGAGGATTATTATGAACCAGCAAAAAACAGCTGCAGCCGCACCGATGCGCGATTGGCGTTTTGAATGGCTTCGAATTATTGCAATGTTGCTTATTGTTGCTACGCATTTTTTTGCCGCAGATGGTAAAAGCGTTACGCTTCCCCACACTTCTTTGCGCTTTGCAGCCCATGAGTCACTTATTATGAGCGGCCAAATTGGCGTTACTCTTTTTGTGCTTATTTCTGCATACTTTTTGAGCAATAACGATTTTTCACGAATGCTTTCTAAGCAAACTGGCCGACTGGCAAAATTGTGGACGCAAGTATTCTTCTACTCAGTATTAGGCGTAGCTGTTTACGCGATATTATCGCGATTAATGCGCGCAATGTTGCCTAAAGAATTATGCGGTTATCTTTCCACTCGCAACGTAGTTGGATCGCTTTTCCCAATCATTTTTAACAATTATTGGTTTATTACTGCTTTCTTTGTTCTTATGCTGATTGCGCCCTACGTAAATATTGTTTTTAATGCTTTAAACCAAAAGCAGGCAATTGGGCTTATAGCGATTGTTATTGTAATAACACTGCTGTGGAAGTTTGCTAATCCTCAAATTCCATACTTTAACGATGTAGCGTATTTGCTTTCGATTTACATGATTGGCGCGTTTATTCGCAAATACGAAAATCATCTTGCTAATATAAGCGTATTAACGGCTTGCGCTGTCACATTACTATGCTACGCATTGTGCGTTATTGGCACTTGCGCTGTTCAACAAGGATTTATTCTTACAAGAGTGCTTAATTACCCTGGCAATCTTTTTATTGCAGGCCCAGGAGCATCCCCCCTGCTTTCTGTAATCGTTGGAGCCACATGGTTTTTGTATTGTGCACAACGCTTTAACAGAACTACAGTTACATATTCTAAATTCGGCACAATCGTAGCCAAAGTATCTCCTGCTACATTTGGAGTTTATTTAATTCACGAGAACTTTTTAATAAAACCTTTGCTTTGGCACGCCGTATTCCACACGCCTCTGGCAAATCGCTCTATGCCATACGAGGTAGCTTGCAACGCATTGCTTATTGTAATATCGTACGTTATTTTGCTTGCAATAAGCTTTGTGCTTTATAAGATTGCTGTTACTCCGCTATGCAAATTAAGCTATGCAGCAGTTTGCAAGTTAAGTGCCAAATCTGCCGCATAGCCATTTATGCATTTTAGATTAAAAGATTACTCGCTACAATCAGCTGTAATCTTGTACAATCGCATATTGCCTTGCGCAAGAATAGACTTAAAACCTGGAGTTTTATCATTGACTTTGTCAATGCCCTTCCACTTTTTAATCTCGTAGCTTGCATACATTGACTTCATATAGTTGGAATCGGATTCATCAACTTTATAGTCACTTCTATCTAATATCAACAAATAACTAGACTTTGCGCGCTTTACAGCAGCGCATACTTTAGAATCTTTGTTAATACGGTTAAGGCGAGCAGAAATAAGCATGTTATCTTCTGTAGGAGCACCCATCCAGTTGCCTTCCCACGCCTTGTAGTACACGTTTAAGCCGTCAACACCCCAAGCGTATATGCTGCCGTCATACGGCTGGTTAAGAACTAACGAACCTTTAGGAACAATCTTCAAAACTTTCTTTACAAAAGCAGATTCTTTTGCATCATAGCTCTTAGGTTTTTCTACGCGATTCCAAAAACGAACATCACGTACTATTGCACCAAACGCAGTAATAACTTTGCCATCTCTACCAGAAAGATAGTAGGTTGGGAAATAGTTTATAAACAATAATGCGCACGAAAGTACCACAGCTAAAATCTTGCGATTATTGTTTTGAGAATAATCCGCAAGCACACCGTCGCTAATTTTGCGTATAACGTCAAAGCATACGCACATACCCAATGCAGCTAAAGCAGCGCCAAAGAATACGGCAGAAGCTCCTAGACGGTAGGAATCGTGATACCAGAATCCAGTTAGAATCGCCTTTGCGCGCCCATCGCTTGCAGCAGCAAGCATATACAAAACGCACATGATTGCGTACGCGCAGCTAATCCACAAAAACTCACGATGAAATATTGTGTAAATAATTCCAACAATAACAAGCAATCCTAAGAAAATTTGCGGTTCAGCATTGTGGAATCCAACAAATAAAACATCAATACCAGATTGAATTTTGCGCTCAATAGCAGGCCATTGCCATGTAACAGTGCGCTGCATAAACGACGCTTTATACAATCCAAACCACACAGCAACAATTGCAACAAATAGCAACACAATCGCAATACCCGAATACAATGTGCGCTGCTTTTTGTTTTGCACAAATTGAGCAATATATTGCGGAACACAATAGAACATATATGGCGCAACAAGTACGCCCATTGTAAACACTGAGTTAGGCTGTGTAACTGCTATTCCAACTAAAACAACAAACAAAAATGCAAATGTTTCTAAGCGATTTCGCAAAGAATCTTCTGGTTGCAATAATTTTATGCATAAAACGATTGCTAAAGGCAAAATAGCAAAAGATAAAAGATTGGAATACAAAGATCCAAATACTAAGAATCGCCATGGGAAAATGGCAAAAAGCAAAGGAGTTAAAGACATCGCTAAAACAAATCGCTTGTGCTTTGCAAAAAGCGCGTTAGCAAGCATAAACATAGAAGTTGGGTACACAACAGTAAGAATCAGCACAATTCCCGCATTGATTACTACAGGTATTGAAGCTCCAGTAGCAGACGCCGTTAATGCCATTAGCGAATGCCAACCTGTTGGATAGAACTTTGAGCCAACTGTTGCAATGATGTTCCCCGAATTAAGAGTTGAGTAGTCTCCAACAGTTAGGAATTTACGAATAATACTCATATGCCAAGCGTTATCGTAAAGCTGTGAATATGTAGACAATCCGCCAATTTCTATAAGAAAAATAATAAAAACAATTACCGCGCTTACTGCTACATACAGCCATGCAATTGCCCACTTTGAGCGCAATGCACGATTTACAATATTTCCATTTGAATCCATTGCAGATTTATTTGCAAGCTCTACAGCTTGATCTGCAGCATCCGCTTGTACATTATTGTTATTGCTTTCTGAATCTTTTTTTAATGGCCATTTGCGCAGAAGAATAGGCACAACATAAGATAACAAGCACACAAAAGTAATTGGCAAGACTATTGTGATCCAAGATCCGTAAACACTTGCTTTACTTAGTAAAATCTCGTAGATGCCATAAAAAGCCAATGTAATAGCAGGCGCAAAAAATAGGCTCACCATTTTGCTTTTGCGAAGACTTTTTAAAACTAAAAATCCTGGTAGGTAAAGAAATATTGCCATACAAATAAACGATGATAAGAACATGGTTAATGTTAAAACTTTAGAACCTACCATGATTTAGAGGCCCTTTCTTTTACAACGAGTACTACTGTTTACAATTTGCTACTATTCACTGTATCGCGTTCCCTCACCGTAAAATAATGTTACAAAGTTTAAAACATGCACAACGGAATATTATTAGTTTGTACACGCAGCACAGCATGCAACTTTTGTAAACAAGCGCACAATCCACAACAATGAGTAAAATAACATTGATGTGCCAGTAATTAAAAAGGTTGTTTAAAAACCCAAAGCACACGCCATTTACCGTTATGAGGGGATACATTATGACTTCCGTCGCAGTGCTTATACCATGCTACAACGAAGAAATTACTATTAAAAAAGTTGTACAAGACTTCAAAACTGCATTGCCAGAAGCAACAATATACGTGTACGACAACAACTCAACGGACAATACTGCAAAAATAGCCAAAGAAGCAGGTGCTGTGGTTCGTAAAGAGCCAAGACAAGGCAAAGGCAATGTGATTCGTGCAATGTTCCAAGACATAGACGCAGATGTTTACGTAATGGCAGACGGCGACGACACATATCCTGCTGAAGCGGCACCAGCTATGGTTGAAAAAATTGTTGACGGATATGACATGGTTATTGGAGACCGTTTAAGTTCAACATATTTTCAAGAAAACAAGAGACCATTCCACAATTTTGGCAATCGTTTAGTTAGAGGCGCAATCAACACGCTTTTCCACGCAAAAGTAACTGATATTATGACAGGCTACCGCGCTTTTTCTTTTTCATTCGTAAAGACTTATCCTGTACTTTCGCGCGGATTTGAAGTTGAAACAGAAATGACAATTCATTCGCTTAACAACAATATAAAACTGTACGAAATGCCGATTCAGTATCGAGACCGCCCAGAAGGATCAGTTAGCAAGCTAGACACAGTTGGAGACGGTATTCGAGTGCTTTCAACTATTTTCCACATGATTCGCGAATACAAACCAATGCCTTTCTTTGGAACACTTGGCGTAATAATAACACTGTGCGGAGTAGGAGCATGCATGCTTCCATTCATAGAATTTTGGCGCACACACCTAGTAACACGCTTCCCTACTCTAATTGGTGCTGTAATGCTAATTATTGCAGGATTACTATTCTTTATTTCCGGAATTATTCTTGAGATTTTAGCCAAAAATGAGCGCAAACGTTTTATAGAACAAGTAAACCTTTTTGATTACATAAAAAGAAATAGAAAGTAGTAACCTGTGCGAGCCGTCATAAAAAACAATCCTAAACTAAAAACTTATTTTCCGTATATGGTGTGCTTTGTTATAAGCGGACTAATAACACTAATGTTTTTTAGTAACTTATTTCAAGCATCCGAATTAGGATTTAAAACACAAAGCATAAATTTAAACACAGTAAAAGAAGTAAAAACTGAACAAGCAGAAGACTCTACAAACGCAAGCCGTGATGAAATATATGCAAAATACAAAAATGACGGCATACATATATCTAAAAATGGCGCAGATGTAGAATTCACAAACTTAAACACGTACAGCAAAACATTAGAGATTTCGCTACAACAAACAAAACCAGTTTATTACGTAACTGGAAGCGTAGAATTAGAAGACTTTGGTGTAGCTCCTGGATACGCTTTAGCTAGCAGATTTAAAATAACAACAGGAAAATTCAATACAACTAAAGTACGTTTAGAAAGTCACGGAAAACTAAACAAAATAAAATTACACTTTAATGAAACGCCAAACGGAATCGTTGTTAAAAATATAACAATTAATCCAAAATACAAGTTGCACATAGGCTATGCGAAATGGGCTATATTATTCGTTTTTGGATCCGCGATTATAACTATACGTAAGAAAAAATGGCACAAAATAGCCTATACTCAAGGAGATCGAGCTCAAACCATAATTTTTTGGGCTTTGTGCGCAATAGTAACCGGATTCTCACTGTATATTTGGCTCCGATTAAACACTTATAATCGAATACGCGTCCCACTCTCTTACGATAAATACGATTTTATAGACGGAAACCCATATACAGAGCAGTTAAAAGCCTGGAAACAAGGATCACTATCTTTGCTACAAGACCCACCAAATGGCTTATTGCATTCAACAAACCCATTTAGCATTGGCAAAAGAATGCAATTAGTGCGCGAGGGAACTCCTGCAATATGGGATGTTGTGCTGCATAATGGCAAATATTATTGCTACTTTGGAATAGTACCGTTTATTTTAACTTATTTGCCGTTTAACGCTTTGTTCCCAGCTTGGATGCCGAGCGCAATAATGGTCACAACATTATTTGCAGCAATTACAATACCAGCATTATTTGCATTGTGGAAAGAAATAATAACATTCTTTGAAATACGAATAAACTACTGCTCAATGCTGCTTATAGGAGCAGCCTTACCATTTGGGTGCCTTGTTTTTTATCTGCAAGCATCTGCATCGATTTACTACATTCCTATGGTAAGCGCTATATTTTTCGGAACATTATTTGTTTACGCATCACTGAAAGCCGTAAGACTTAAGACTAAATTTGCTCAGTACGCATTATTTGCTTTAGCTGGATTAAGCTTAGCTTTGCAATGCGGTTGTAGACCAAATTCTTGCATTTCAACAGTTGCTTTTATAGCCCCACTGTTTATTGCACTACTATTTAACAACTCTAGAAGCATAATCAATAGAGCTGGCGCCGCAATAAGCTTCCTAACTCCTGCAATAGCTGGGTTTGCCGGAATCTTAGCATATAACTACTTGCGTTTTGGTTCATTCTTTAACTTTGGTAACGAAGAACAATTAACAAATTTTGACTTGCGATTTAATCGTATAGCCTTTGACCCTCTAAAAATCAAAGACTTGTTAATAAACTTCTTTATAAAGCCACCAAGCATAGATACGGAATTCCCATATATTACAATAACCAGCTCAAACATTTCGGATTATGGAAATAGTTTCTTTAATCACATGACATTTGGTCTGCTATCAATACCACTTATTTGGGGCATTTTCTTAATAAGACGCAAGTACATGCAAAAAATCGAATACATAATGTGCTTAAGCGGAATAACATTCTCGATTATGTTAATCTACGTAAACTACTGCTTAGGCGGCAGCCTTTACCGTTATTATTGCGATTCAATAATAATTCTTATGATTATTGCATCTATTGGTTTTGCTAGAAGAAATTGCTCAGCTAATCAAGATGCGCAGTTGCAATTAGATAAAGAAAATGCATGCAACAATATCGAATTGAATAGGAACCAAATGTCTACTCAAACTCTAATCGTTGCATGCACTACATTAACGATAGTATTAGGATTCTTGCTTGTATTTGCAAATCACACAGAAGCTGCGAATGAAATACAATACACGAATCCAGATGCTTTTATTGCATGGAGCCAAATGCTATCAGTGGGCTTCTAGAACATCCTTCTGGCACTTTTGATGCCATAAGCCATTGCCATCATTATGCTCGTCTTCTACAGGTGCGCCGACCTTCTTAAAGTCACCGCGCGCATAATAATCCTTGCGAAGATTGAACATGATAACGAACTTCTTGTCTGTGCCATGCGTCCAAACATCACCATTCTGGCAACGCTGACGCCACCAGCCGTCACCCATGTTCTCCTCTTCAGCAACAGGAGCACCAAGCCAACCGGCGCCACGATGATCATAGTAAGAATCGCGAAGCTCAAACTGAATCACAAACTTCTTATCCTTACCATGCGTCCAAACATCACCATTCTGGCAACGCTGACGCCACCAGCCGCCACCCATGTTCTCCTCTTCAGCAACAGGAGCACCAAGACGACCAACACCACCATGATCATAGTAAGAATCACGAAGCTCAAACTGAATCACAAACTTCTTATCCTTACCATGCGTCCAAACATCACCATTCTGGCAACGCTGACGCCACCAGCCGCCACCTATATTCTCCTCTTCAGCAACAGGAGCACCAAGACGACCAACACCACCATGATCATAGTAAGAATCACGAAGCTCAAACTGAATCACAAACTTCTTATCCTTACCATGCGTCCAAACATCACCATTCTGGCAACGCTGACGCCACCAGCCGCCACCTATATTCTCCTCTTGCGCAACAGGAGCACCAAGACGACCAGGACCGCCATGAGCATAATATGAATCGCGAAGCTCGTACTGGAGCACAAACTTCTTGTCTCCATTAGTCCATGTTTCACGACGACCAGAACTCTTTACAGTCCAGCTACCATAGTTGCGCGTTTCTCCAGAAGGATTAACACTAGTAATAACGTTACCAAACTCAGATACACCGTTAATTTCGCCGCCATCAGCCATGCCGAATGCGTTCAAATCAACGCGACCATCAATTCCGTCAACGCTGCCGTCGGAAGTGTACTGCCATCCGCGCAACGCTGTAGAAATAGGGAATCCTACGCGAGAACCGTAGCTAGCAACCCAGCTTGTACGTTCGTGAATATACTGAGAATTTAATGGTCCTCTCAAATAATTTGCATAAGAGTAAACGCCGAGCTTATTGTAGCCTGCAGAAACTAACTGATTCCACCATGAAGCAACAATATCCTGGTAAACGTATGGGGATGTTGGTGGTTTATGACCACTCCAGCTCCACCTTTCCAAATCGTAATAAACAGGATACGTTAGATCTTGAGGGCTTACTCCAGCACCCCTTAAAAGATTTACAATGTCTGCACCTTCAGCAGCACCATCTTCAGCTTTTTCAGCATAAGAATACATGTAAATGCCAAATGGAATACCAAGACGCTTGCATTCGCTAATATTGCGCAAAGCTTGCTTGTCATATCCATTATCCCAGCCATAGCTAATACGAATAATCGCACCATCTACTCCAGAAGCTTTTACAGCATCCCAATCAATTTCTTTTTGATGCTCAGAAACATCAATAACCGCCTTAGCGTTATTGACAAACACATCATCATTTCCATCGATAAAAGCCGAAGTACCATCGCCATCGCTCCAGTGTGCACCATACTCATTATCGACAAACGAGCTCTGATACACAGTGCCAGAATGCGATTGAATAATAGGCATAATGACATTTTTGGTATGCACATTAGAATGCACATTTGCATGCACATTAGTACGCATATGTTCAACCGATGAAGATTTTTGCGGCGCAACGACATTCATAGTGAAAGCAGTAGCAGCCGACACTAATCCAACTAATACACGTACGATAATCTGTCCCACGAGTCCTCCAGACATGTTTTTTACGTGTTTCTTCGCTACTACCATAGCAATAGCACCCTAATAACAAGCATAAATTCAATGAAAATGTGAAAATAATATGTAAAATATGCGATTTTTATAAAAAATTGAAATAAAAGAAATGCAAAAAACAAATTGCAATAAAGAAATTACAAAAAACAAAGCAAAAACAAATTACAACGCACAAAGCAAAAATAAAAAATGGAGCGGACGACGGGAATCGGACCCGCGTAATCAGTTTGGAAGACTGAGACTCTACCATTGAGCTACGTCCGCAATTACGCACTATATTCGCACGAAATATTCACGCACAAATATCGACTCGTTCAAGTATACAGATGCTTGTGACATTGACACAAGAGCGCCAAACATATTTTTCTTTTAATTCAATTCTTCTATAAGACTTCAAGCATTACAACAGCTGATGCGAAAGCTGAATTATCGTCTAATAATCCGTCATGGCTGAGCGAAATATGCCAACGGATATTAGCTACGCGATCGCTATTAGCTATATGCTCGCTATTAGCTACGCGCTCGCTACTATCCACGCACTCGCTGTGCGCACTTAAAAGCGATTTTACAAGTTGCGAATGCACATCTGCGCTGAGAATAACTCGTGGGCAACCATGGGAATCGTTAAGAATCTCAATACTCGCCCACGGCATGTTATCTAAAGTATACGGGTAAGAGATATTTGCTGTAGCCAGCGCCTCAGACCACGCTTTAATCACAGCTTCTTTACCAGCCCAACGTGCTGCAATATGTAAAGCTTTTTCATCATTCTTAGCTTGCGCACGAAGATCACATTGCCGAAGCTCTCGCACAGAAAACAGAGCACGCCAACCGTTGCCATCCTGCATCTGCTCAGCAAACTGCGCAACGTTTACTAAGTCGTGCCCTATTCCTGCAATCATACACACCTACTTTATACGCGCCTGTAAAGTTTCTGCCGTTTTTTGACGCGGAAACGACCTTTATTTTACACGACTGTAAAGTTTCTGCCGAATTAAGGCGATAAAACGACCTTTATTTTACACGCGCGTAAAATTTAGGTCGGATTTAAGCTAAAATCCGACCTTTTCTTTACATTTGCGACTACTTATACCTAGCAGTAGTATCCGTTCGCGTTAAGGCGAGCTTCAGGATTAAGCAGCATCGCCTTTTCCGCTTCGTGACCGTCGTAGCGAGTGCCATCCGGAAGGCGCGTGCCATCCTTCAGCAAGTGACGATTCTCAACAGGCTCGAACAAAGCAGATCGACCCATCATGCCTTCCTCAAATCGCCTCTGACCTGCAGCCAAACGCGCATTTGCCTTGGTACGCCAATTCTTAAGCGCATCAACACCTGCGCTAGCAGCCACAGCAGCCTCAAAAGCACCAGGATGAACCAATGCCACAAATCCGCTAACGTGACCGAAGCCGAGCGAAGTTGCGAGAGCAGCCTTCACTGCACAAGCACCAACGCCGGAACCTGCACCATCGCCAATGCGCATCGGCTCACGCAACCAAACCATGTGGTCGTCGCGCGCAAGCTTAGGATCCACGCAGTCGAGTGATGCGTTTCCAGGAATCACGCCACTTCTAAACAGTTGCGTCAAACCGTTGATTTGGAAGATGCACGCGCCGCCCTTTGCGTGTCCAGTCAGCGTCTTTTGGCTGATTACGAACAGCGGATTTCCGTCCGTGCGTCCGATTGCGTGCGCAAGAGTATTGTGCAACTCGGATTCGTTCGGATCGTTTGCATTCGTAGAAGTATCGTGCTTAGAAACCACAGCAATATCGTCCGGAGTAACGCCGAGAGCTGCCAAATCGCGCACGAGCTTAGACTTAGCACCACCCATGCCTGCAGCCAAAGCACCCAAGCCCGGAGCAGGTATAGAAGTATGAATGCCGTCAGCATACGAATGAATAAATCCGACTACGCCAGCAACAGGCAAACCAAGCTTCAAAGCAATATCGCCGCGCGTAACCAAAATCGTACCGCCGCCTTGTGCTTCAAGGAAGCCTCCACGTCTACGATCATTTGCACGCGAGAAGAATCGTGGATCGATGCCCTTCGCATACATTTCTTCGCTATTGGCAGTTGCGTTCATGTTGCCGAAGCCAACCACGGATTCCACACCGATATCGTCAATTGCGCCAGTTACTACGAAGTCAGCTTTGCCAAGAGCAATCTTATCGACACCTTCCTCGAGCGAAACCGCTGCAGTTGCGCATGCAGACACCGGCTGAACCATGTTTCCATAGCCGCCGATATAGGTTTGCATTACGTGAGCTGCAACAACGTTTGGTAGCGCTTCTTGCAGTACGTCCGTAGGAATTTCGTGGTTAAGGAAGCGATCCAAGTACAGTTTTCGCATTGAGCTCATGCCACCGAAACCGGTTCCTTGCGTGGAAGCAACCATTGACGGATGCACAGATTGCAAAATCTCCGAAGGTGTGAAACCAGCAGAAATATAAGCATCTACAGTTGTGACAATATTCCACAACGCAATCGTGTCAACACTTCCAACCATTGAAGCAGGAATTCCCCACTTCAGCGGATCGAAGCCCTTAGGGAATTGTCCACCGACAGTTCTGGTCATTGCAGCCCTACGCGGCACGCGAATCATAGAACCTGCCTTGCGCGTAACAGTCCATTCGCCGGATTCTGCATCGCGAGCAATCTCAGTATGCGATTCGTCGAGCGCCACGTATTCGCGCGCAATTGTTTCTGTTGGAACGCTGAAACTCACATCGTGATCGAGGAAGATTTCTGCTTCTTCTTCGTTTGCTCCATCCTTGTAGTCGCCGCCCATGCCGGTTTCGAATGGTCGAATACCGGAACGTGCCACTACTTCATCGCGATATTTCTCTGCAATATCTTCTTCTGGAACAAGCGTGCCTTCAGCATCGTACCAGCCTGGCTTTGGAGAGTCTTGCCAAGTAAGCAAGCCCATATTCCAAGCCAATTCCAGTACTGCTCCTGCAGAAAGCTCCACGGATCCGTCTTCGCGAATTCCAAGTTCTGCTTCGAAACGAGTACGTCCAGAACCCCATGGTCCAAGCTCGCCAACGGAGACGATTACAATTTCGTCTTCTGGACGCGCTGTCACATTCTTCCAATCAGCCAAGTTGACTCGTGGCTGAGTTGGAACGTAAGGCGTTGGGAGTGCTTTGTTGGTTGATTTAGCAGTTGATTTAGCGGTTGATTTAGCAGCAGACTCGCCAGATTCTGCAGCTTCCGCAGCTTCTTCTGCTTCTTCCGCACGCTTTTGATCTTCCAACGCTTCTGCACGAAGAGCATTCAAATCAAGAGGCTCCTTGCCTAATCCGCCCGTAAAATCAACATCCAAAGGTGCAATTGCTGCCTGTTCGCGCGCCTCGCGAGTGCACAAATCAAGCAAACGATCTGCCATTTCTTGCGTAGAGTAGGTAGTTAATCCGTGACGCTCAACTACAGCCACAAGCGGATCATTTCCGCCCATTAAGCCAGTTCCACGCACCCATCCAATCTTAGGATGCGCGAAAGTCACGCGATCCGACCACACACTTTCCGCATGCGCACGGTTCACAATCGCATCGAAAGCGCTCTTGACTTCGCCATAGGCACCGTCGCCGCCGAACATACCGCGATTTGGAGATCCAGGTAACACAACGTGCATACGATGTTGCACATCCGTATCTGCTCCAATTTGCGCAAATCCAGCGATTGCACGCTCCACTCCCCACAACATTAAGCGAGATTGCGATTCAAAAAGCGAACCAGAATCAGCCAAAGTACCGTGAACTGGAGGCGCTGCAAACGGGAAGAACATGCTCGGCTCGTACGCAGGCTTCAAAATCGTAGTTGTTGCGCCGCTAACTTTCTTCGAAACTGTGCCAACCCACTTTACAAGCGCGTCGACATCGCGGTAGCTAGACAAGTTTGCTGGAACAAGCCACAACTTTGCGCCCATTTGAGCGTTTTCGCGATACGCTTTCTTTGCCCAAGACTTAACGCTCGGCTTGAAACTGTGCGAAGTTGCGATAACCGTAGCTCCACCCTTAAGCAAGCCCGTTACTACGCGAGCAGCAATCGAGTTAGGAGCAACGCCTGTAACTACTGCAACTTCTCCTGCAAAACGAGTTGCTTGAGCAGTATCAGCGTTGTTTTGCGCAAGTTTAGTGCGAGAATCGCGAGCAATACCATTAAATATTGTTGCAAGATTGTTTAATTCGCGAGATTTAGAAAGACTTGCAAACCACTCAGCTTCCGAAGCTACTGCTTCCCCGGCACCGAGGAAACTACCAAAATCATTTAAGATTTCAGAAACTTCATTTACCTGAATATCAACATTCTTTCCAGCATACTTGTAGTACAAGCGAGCAACGTCTTCGCGAGCCGAAGCCCAGCGGTCGTCGAAAAGAATCGCCTTTCGCTCATCAAATCGAGGAGCCACTTGCTTTGGCCAATCCGCACCTAATTCTGCTTCAACAGCAGCTACAACAGCAGCATTTTCGTCACTTTCAGTTTCTGCTTTAGGAGATTCAACACCAAGCTTTGCTAGCACAAACTTAGCAGTTGCAGCAAGTACGCCATCTGCGCCAACAACTTGCTGCGCAAAAGCGTCAAGAGCTGCAGAATCAACAACAGCACCACCGGCTGCGCCAGCAGCGCCAGGCTGAGAAACGCTAACGCCGTGAGCTTGTGCAACTTGCTGTATAGCTGAGTCGATTAAAGCGTCGGCTGCAGCAGTATTCTTTGCAGGATCAGTTGAAAGTTGCGCAAGATTTTCACCGCGCACGCTAGCACCTTCACGCGTTTGCAAAACCAAAGCCGCAAGCACGTGCGCACGCCAGCCTTCGCCAAGCTGCCAGACTTCCGAAATACGCTTGTCGATTTGCGCTGGCTTCACGCCTGCAGCACCGAAAAGCGCACGCAAACGTTCGCGCACAATATCGGAAAGCACGGCACCAAAAGCCTTGTAGCGAGGAGCAACCGAATCCACAAGCTTTCGCAACGCACTCATTGGAGCTTCTGCAGCACCGTCCACGCTAGCCACGCCAAGCTCGGAACTAATATCCATAAGAAGCTGGTTTCTGCGTGAAGATACGCCGTTTGTGAGCGTGTCAGTTGTGTCAGTGTCGCCGATTTGGTCAAGACGGATTTTTGCACTATACGCAATCAGCATTGAGATTGCGTCGGATGCTTTGAACGGCAAGTCTGCTACAGGTCCGCTTGCTGCTGCGTTAGCAACTGGAGCAGGAGCAGCAGCCGCAGGAGCAGCAGATGCAACATTTGCAGCAGGAGCTGCAGAAGCAGCAGCCGCATCAGCAGTGCTACTTGCTTCTTGACTATCTTCCTCAGTAAACACTTCAGGCACAAGCGAATCCGTGTCAGTCATATAAACGCGGCCTTCGTCACGACCAACGTTGTAAACAGTCACTTTTTCGCCACTAAACTCCGGCAAAGCAAGAGTTTTAGCACCAAGATTTGCCAAAGTTGGCGCGTTTCCTAAACCAACTTCAACGTACTCTTCGACGCCAAGACCACCGCGAGCGCGATTGGCAAACATGAGGGCCTGTGTTTCAATCCAGCGAACTGGAGAAGCAAATTGCCATGAAAGCAATTCGGTGAGCAACAAACGACCGAGCTTTTGCTCATCTGAAGCGTAAGACTTCCATGTAGTTTCATCTTCCAAAGCTGCTTCAATGCGCTCAGATGGCACAACATCCAAAATCTTTTGCGCAAATTCTCGCGTAAGCTCAAACGGGCAAGCCACAAGGTTTGGAATGTAACGGTCTACAAGCACAGAGTAATCAATATGCTTCGGCAGCAGCGAATCGAGCTTGTCGCGGAATTCTGGCACGCCCTTTCGAAGAATTCGAGAGTGGAACGGCACGTCAATTCCTGGAACAAACATGAATGGAGGCTTGCCACCATACTCCTTAGCGCGCTTAGAAGCGTCTGCAGCCAATGCCTTCAAGCCTTTAATAGTTCCAGCAATTGCGTACTGCTGACCTGCCAAGTTGTAGTTTACAATTTGCAAGAATTCGCCAGTAGCCTTGGAAATGCCATCAACGTAAGCGTTTACGCCTTCGTCTGATACTCCAAACTGGTTTGGTCGAAGAGCACCCATGCGGTAATTCGAGCGACCTTGTGCATCGCGCTCAATCAAGTGATGCATTGTAGATCCGCGGTGGAACACCAATTCAAGCACAGTTTCGAGCGGAATAATTTGCGCGAAGGAGCTCAAAGCATTGTACTCACCAAGCGAGTGTCCTGCAAAGTAAGCAGGCCAAATATCGCATCCTGCTTCACGCAAACGCGCGGTTTGCGCAAAGGCAACTGTTGCGAGCGCAACTTGCGTAAATTGCGTTAAGTTAAGCAATCCTTCAGGATGGTGATAAGTTACGCCGTGAGCAGTGAGTTCCTTTGGATTATCGCGCACGACTGCGAGGATTGAGAATCCAAGCTTTTCGCGAGTAAGCTTGTCTGCTCGCTCCCAAGTATCGCGCACTGCAGGCGACTTTGCGCGCTCATCCAGCGACATTCCTTGCTTTTGAATACCCTGACCTGGGTATACGAATGCTGCACGTGGAGCGCGAGTAAGCGCGCTTGCTTTAGACACGATTTGCCCATCAACTCTGCACGTAACTTCCAAAGCAAGTCCGCCGCGACGAACTTTTCCAACGCGTTCAACTGTGATTTCTACTTCGTCATCAAGCTGAACCATGCCGTACATGTTGTAGGACCAGCCAATGAGCTCGTAGCGAGCACCTTTTTCATCAACTGCTTGAGCAACATGTTGAGCTGTTGCGGAAAGCCACATACCGTGTACCAAAGGAGCAGAAAGCCCGGAAATTGCAGCACCTCGCTTAGAAGTGTGAATTGGGTTGAAATCTCCAGAAGTACGCGCGAAAGCGGTCATATCGTGAGGAGCGCGAACGACTACTCTGCGCAAAGCTCTGCGAGGTGTGTCTTCAATTTCGTATCCGTGCAATCCTGCAGCTTCGCCATATTGCGCAGCTGGAGCAGGAAGCGCGTTGCTGAAGCTTCGTCCACGAATAGCAAAACGCTCAGTTTCGTGAGCCAAACGAGTTCCATCTGCAGCAGTATGCACTACGTGAATAGTTACCACGCGTCCGGAAGCAGATTCTGCATACGGCTCAGCCCAGCCGAGCAAATTAATTCGCTTGTCGACATACTTTTTAAAGTCTTCAGCATCGACGTCAAGCTCTACTAAATGATCTAGGTGAACAGCGTTAAGCAGACCCTCAATAATCGGGTAGCCATCAACCATTACGGAACCCAAAGCCGAGTAAATAGTCGGCCAAGCAGGACCTACTAACGCGTCTGGCACAATGCGAGAAGCAAGCAATCCATCTGGAAGTCTTCCAGCAGTAGCAGACTCGTGGTCAATTCCAAGATTTCTCGAGAAAGTATAGGAAGAATGAACCAATCCAAACGGGAAATCTCTATAACCTTCTGCCATCAAATCTTCTGGCAATTTTGCCAAACTGCCATCTTCTTTTAATGTTTCAACCTTAGGCATAGCATCAAGTACATCGCCAGTAATCGCTGTATTTCCAATACCTGCGGTTGCTGCAAGCATTTCGTACACGTGCTTTGGCAAGCGCTCGCGGTCAACTACTGGTATGCTTCCAGCTTGACTTGCGTCAACAGTTAGCGGAATTACAATATCTCGTACTGCATGCTTGCGTTTTGGCGAGTTTGCAGCATTTTTTGTAGAGTGTTTTGCTTCCTGATTTTCTTGATTATCCCAGAATGTATCTAGCTTAATATCTAAATCAAGCGAAATTACGTCATTATTACTAGAAGTTACTGTAATTACGTAATTTTCGTCTCCTAAAGACGTTCCGTAAGCAGGGTTTGCAGTTACATGACCAACCCAAGAAATATTCGGGCATGCGCGCACGTAAGCTTCAACGTTTTTAGCATCAGCAATCTGACTAAAAGCAGATTTTGAAGACTTACTCGCCGCATTTTCCTTATTTTCTGCTTCTACTCCAGTTTCAGCTCCAGATTCTGCACGATTGAGCACAGCTGCTTCAAAACGTCCCAGAATATCGGCAATCGGCTCATCCATAGTCGTAATTCCAGCCACAGAAATCGGTCCTGGAATTACACGCACAGCATCTGCCGAGTAACGCGAATCTTCCGACTGCCAAAGCTGATCTTGACCCCACCAACGCAACAAATCGTTGTCAATAACTGGCACGAATGGCATTGGCTTAGGGTATTCGCGAACCAAAGTTGGGAACCAAGCGGCGTCCATTGGCACAACGTTCATCTCGCGAGCTTGAGGCAACGCATCAATCAGCGTATATAAAGCAGCTTGAGGGTGCTTAGAAACTTCTTCAATAGAAGGCAGAATAGAAGTAAATTCGCCTGAATCTTGATTAATTAAACGCGCTTCAATACGCTGTAACAAATGCATGTAGCGATCTGCGTAAGTCGGATCCACCCAAGGGTATGCCAAATCTAGGAAACGTTGAGCAAATTGCAAGTAAGTCATGCTTTCTACGTCACCAAAATATGGCTTTGCAGTAGAGTTAAGTGCTTCGATTACTTCATCGCGACGTGATTCAAGCTCTTCAGGATGTTTCATCATATGAACGAGCAATCTACCGCAGCGAGCAGAAGCGTTTTCTAACTCGTAAATATCTGCGTGCAAATGGCTTAAACCACTCGTCACACCGCCAATCACTTTTCCAGAAGGCACCCAACGCTCACCCATTGGTGCGAACGGATCCTCATCAAAACCTTCAATGCTAGAAGATTTTGGCATCGCAATACCCGGAGTTTCCACAAGCATACGCTTTACTTCAGGGCTTGTATGCGCTTCTTTTGCTGTCATTGCAGCTGTGCCAATCATTACAGCATCAACTGGCATATTTGGCAAACCGTATTCACTCGCCCATTCACCAGAAATGTAGTCTGCAGCACGCTCAGGAGTACCAATACCGCCACCTGCAACAAGCACCAAATTCTCGCACTCACGCACTTGCGCGTAAGTTGTCATAAGCAAATCATCAAGAGATTCCCACGAATGGTGACCACCTGCAGCACCGCCCTCAACCTGCACAATAATCGTTGCTGGAGCAACAGCCTTAGCAATTCGCACAACTTGACGAATTTGGTCAACTGTTCCAGGCTTAAACGTTACGTAAGGGAATCCATCAGCTTGCAAAGATGCTACTAATTCCTTGGCTTCGTCAAGTTCTGGAATGCCTGCAGAAATAACTACACCATCAATAGGAGCTCCCGACTGCCTCTTTTTTGGCACGATTCGCTTCGAACCAAATTGCAAATTCCACAGGTAGCGATCCATAAACATGGCGTTAAATTCAATAGTTGCGCCTTCACGAAGCTGATTTTCAAGCGACTTCATATGACGATCGAAAACTTCCGCAGTTACTTGACCGCCGCCAGCAAGCTCAGCCCAGTAGCCTGCATTTGCTGCTGCAGCAACGATTTCCGGCTCTACTGTCGTTGGTGTCATTCCTGCAAGAAGCACAGGAGCTTTGCCTGTAAGCTTGCTAAATTTAGTAAGTACTTTACGTCCTGCAGGCGTGTCGATTACTCGAGGCGCAAAATCAGCCCAGCAGCCCGTACGCTCTGGCTCAGAAGCAGAGTCAGCTGTTGAAAGCTCTGCACGCGAGCGCAATGTAGCAGCCTCTACTATTCCAGCGCCGGTTCCTTGCACAAGCACTCCAGTAAGCTTTCCGAGCACTTCGCTAGGACCCATGTCTAAAATCCAAAGCGAGCGCGCGTCGTTTTGCTCCAAAACTTCGCCAATTTGCGTAGCCCAATCAACAGGAGTTACAAGCACTGCATCAGCCAATTCGCGAGCAACTGTAGTGTTCAAACCAGCCTCATTTGCCCACTCTACTACCTGCTCAACTGCAGATTGAAGCATTGGCGAATGGAATGGCACTGTAACATCCAAATATTCAGCAACTGGCGCAAATACAGCTCCACCGCGAACTTTCATTTCGCGCAATTTCTTCGAACGCTTTGTTTCTTTTTGCGCTTCGTTTGCAACAGCTTCCATATCTTCCGGGTATCCTGCAATAACCACGTGATTGTAAGCATTTTTAACAGCAATTGACACTTCACCGCGCGTGCGCTCTACGCGTGAAATTAACGCTTCTGCCTGCTTTTTAGTAACTCCTTTAAGCGACAGCATTGGCGTGTGCTCGCCGTCACCAGTAATTTCAAGCATTCGAGATTCGCGATCTCCCGCAGCTCCAATTAAGTAGGCAATTGCGAGTAATTCTTCGATTTGAGCGCGAGCCTTCTGCCAAGACTTTGCTTTTATGCGAGCTTTTACCATTTCCGCTGCGATTACGCCTTGAGAATGACCCAAAACTGCGCACGGCTTGTTTACTTCAAAGTTGTATCCAAGATTTGTTAAGTCGCGCACTGCACCGAACTGTGCAAGCGTAATTCCAGGCACACTAAGAAGCGCGTTTGCAGCGTTAATATGCTTATTTTCTAGCGCGTCAAACACGTTTATGTCGCCGCCTGCATTTGCTAAAAGCTCAGAATAAATTGGCGATAGCAAAGCTTTTGCGCCTGCTTCATACTCATGAAGTTCTGCGTTTAATTCTTCGTCTGAACTAAGCTCGCGCAAAGCTTCAACCCAGGGAGTTGACTGACCTGCAAACACGAGTGCGTGCGGATTATTAGCGAGTTGGTCGAAAAAGTATGTTGTCATGATGTTTCCTTCTCGTCGATTTGGATAAGTTTTATAAATTCTGTAAGTTTTGTAAGGTTTATAAGTTCTGTAAGCTCTATAGTTTTTAGTTATAAGTTTGATAATTCCTATAATTTTTATAAATATGCTTACATTGGCTGATTTCCGTGATGCTTTCCAGTTCTGGAAACCCGCTTTTTACTGCGCAAAAGTTTCAATGAGCCAGCAATCATATCGCGAGTCTGCTCCGGGTCAATCATTGCGTCAATCTGGCCAGTTTCCAACGAAAGATTTGCGTTAACAGTAGTCGCCTCATACTCGTCAACCAGCTGCTTCCTAAGAGCCGCAACGTCTTGTCCACGCTCTTTAGCTTTTTGCAAATCTTTACGATGAATAATATTCACAGCACCTTGCGCACCCAAAACCGCAATCTGGCTGGTTGGCCACGCGTAATTTACGTCCGCACCCATCGACTTGGAACCCATAACGATATAAGCTCCACCGAAAGCTTTACGCAAAATCACCGTAACTAGCGGAACTTGCGCGTTCGCGTACGCATAAATCACTTTCGCACCTCGGCGAATAATTCCTGCGTGCTCTTGATCTGAACCAGGCTTATAACCAGGAGTATCTACTAGAGTCACCACAGGCAAATTAAACGCATCGCACAATCGCACAAATCGCGCGACTTTTTCGGAAGAATTTACATCCAAAATACCAGCGTTCACCTTCGGCTGATTTGCTACGATTCCAACAGGATGACCCTCAATGCAAGCAAAACCAACCACTGCAGAAGCAGCATACAATTCCTGCACTTGTACGAACTCACCGTAGTCAACTATTCTGCGAATCACGTCGAGCACATCGTAAGGCTGACGGTCGTTATCCGGCACAATATTCGCCAACTCGCGCGCAGTTTCGCGATCAGCGCGCGTTGCAGCGTAGGCAAAAGTTGGAGGCTCTACCTCACAGCTAGATGGCAAATAAGCCAAAACTGTGCGCGCGTAGTCGATTGCGTCAGCTTCATCTTCACCCAAATAGTGAGCGACACCGGAAGTTGCGTTATGCACAAGACCGCCGCCCAAATCGTCCATGCTAATAGCCTCGCCGGTTGCAGCTTTAACAACATCCGGACCAGTTACGAACATATTTGAGTGCTCGCGAGTCATAATAATCAAATCTGTTAACGCAGGGCAATAAACTGCACCACCAGCGCAAGGACCCAGAATAATTGAGATTTGCGGAATTAAGCCGCTCGCTTCGCAAGTTTTTTTGAAGATACGCCCGTATTGCATAAGCGCGCTAACGCCTTCCTGAATGCGAGCGCCGCCGGAATCAATTACGGCAACAACTGGCACGCGAAGCTCAACAGCCATATCTAAAAGATGGCAGATTTTCTCGCCTTCAGCTTTGCCTAAAGTTCCGCCGCGCACAGAAAAGTCTTGTGCATACACGGCAACTTTGCGTCCGTAAACTTCGCCAAAACCGGTGATTACAGCGCATCCTGCAACGTCGTTATTTATGTCACCGCCGTTAAAACGTCCGATTTCAACGAATGAGCCTGTGTCAAAAAGCAAGTCAAGACGCTCTCTTGCAGTTGACTTTCCTTTTGCGTGCTGACGTTCTAAAGCTTTTTGTTCTGCGTCACGAGCAAGTTGTGCTGCGTGCTGAACTGCAGCTTTTCCGCGACGAGGCTGCAAGTTTGTTTCGTCAGAATTATTCACACTTTTCTCCGAAATTTCAGACTTTTCTTTTACTAAAGCGCTCATTTCTGCTCTCCTTCCGGCTTTTCAGAAGACTTCTCGGAAGACTTCTCACCTTCAGACGAATCTCCCTTATTTGAACCGGAAATGTCAATCGTCACAAGCTTTGCACCCGATTCCACGCCGTCACCAGGCCCCACAAAAATTCCAGTAACAGTACCAGCTGCAGGAGCGTAAACGTAATTTTCCATTTTCATAGACTCAAGCACCACAAGCAAATCACCCTTGGCAACCTGCTGGCCTTCAGCAACATTCACGCGCGTAATAACAGCTTGCATAGGCGCTGCGATTACGCCAGGAATCTGCTTTTGCTCTTCAGATTTGTGAGTACTGCCGCGAAGCGAACGTCCGCGCAAAGGCTGCGAAGCTCTAGAAACGCTACGAACGCGCGCAGAACCAGTCAAATTGTCAACAATATCTTGCGGAATCGTAAGCTTTACGCGCTTATTATCAACCTCAATAATGAAGGATTCCATTGCAGGCTGCTTATTTTCGGACTCATCAGCAGACTTTCCAGAAACAAGCGAAGCCGGCTGACCACCCAAGGAAGCTGCAGGAACGCGGTTCAAATACTTACGTTCCATCCACTTAGTAGACACGTCAAAACTGTGATTTTCCGCAGTGAACTCAGGGTCGTTAAAAATCTGCTCAAAAAGTTTCGCCGGAGTTGGCACGCCCTCAATGCAAAGTTCCTTCAAAGCGCGACGCACGCGAGCAACAGCAGTTTCGCGACTTTGCGCAGTAATAATAAGCTTGCCCATCATGGAATCGAATTTTGGCGAAATATTATCGCCAACTTCAACACCAAAGTCGACGCGAATACCAGGGCCGGAAGGCCACTTAATCTTCGTCAAAGTGCCGGAACTTGGAGTCAAATTCGTAGCAGGATCTTCCGAAGTAATGCGAAGCTCGAAGCTATGTCCGCGAGGCTCTGGATCCTTAATCAACTCGCCGCCGTCAGCAATATTGAGCTGTTCTCGCACTAAATCAAGTCCACTAACTTCCTCACTAACCGTGTGCTCAACTTGCAATCGCGGATTAACTTCCAAGAAGTAGACTTTATGCTGAGAAGTCACCATATATTCGCACGTGCCAAGACCAACGTAGTCAACAGCTTCAAATAGGTTACGAGAATATCGGTAAAGCTGATCTTTTTCATCGTCAGTCAAGAACGGTGCAGGAGCTTCCTCAACCAGCTTTTGGTTTCGGCGCTGCACCGAGCAATCGCGCGTGGAATATACGGTGAAATTTCCGTGAGCGTCGCGGCCGCACTGCGTTTCAACGTGGCGAGCTTTGTCAATAAAACGCTCAATAAAATATTCGTCTAAGTCGCCGCCCTGAAGAGCGTCGTGATTCATGTAAAAACCGCGCAACTCGTCGTCGTTACGAACGACTGTAATGCCGCGTCCGCCGCCACCATCCGTGCGCTTCATCATCACAGGATAGCCGTGCGTTTGCGCAAAAGTTAAAAGTTCTCGAATATCTTTTACAGGCTCCGAAATGCCTGGAACTGGCGGCACTTTCGCGCGAACTGCCACGCGACGAGCCGTAATTTTATCTCCCAAATCAATAAGAGCTTCCGGGCGCGGTCCAATCCAAATAACTCCAGCATCGTTAACTTTCTTAGCAAAAGACGCAACTTCCGAAAGGAAACCGTAACCCGGGTGCACAGCATCCGTGCCGCTTCTTTTAATAATGTCAAGAATCGCATCTTCGTTTAAATAAGTATCGCGATACGTGTCTCCGGAAAGTGCGTACGCTTCGTCTGCCATTTCTACAAACTGCGCATTGCGATCAGTTGGTGCGTAAATAGCAACGGTAGAAATGCCCATTTCGTGAGCCGTGCGAATAACTCGCAAGGCGATTTCACCGCGGTTTGCGATGAGAATTTTTTTGATATTCGTAACCATACGTTACAAGATATTAGAAAAGTTGCGTTTACGGATGAGTCGACATACACAAAAGCTAGAGCAAAATTTTGTACACTTCTCCAATGCACATGATTTTTTAGGCACGTAATGTGATTAGCGAAACGGAAAACAACCGGCAAAACCGTTTAATTGACAACCTATTAGCCGCAAACGGCAAACCGGAAATAACCAAAAGAAGGTTTTCATGACTAACATAAATCAAAATAATGCAGCAACAGCATCAGCAAATTCAAACGTTGCAAATAAGTTGAAAGTAGCTGCAGCATGGCTTGCAAAGCCAGCGCTTCTCACTGTGCTTTTGGCTCTTTCTACTATGGCAGGCGCAATTTATCTTCCTATTACTCCTGTGCCTATTACGTTGCAAACTCTTGTTTTGTGCATTATTGGTTTAACTTTGAGCTGGCGCGAAGGCGTAGCTTCTGTAGTTATGTATCTTGCTGTTGGCGCAGCAGGTTTGCCTGTGTTTGCTGGATTTAAGGGCGGATGGGCTGTTTTCGTCGGCCCTACTGCAGGATTCTTAGCCGGTTTCATTTTTGGCGTTGCTGCAACCGCAGCTTTGAAGCGCGTATTTGACGTAGCTCTTGACGCAATGATGCCAGAAAACTCCTTCAAGAAGACTTTCGCACGCTTCTGCACTTACTCTGTAGCTTCTATAATCGGCACGATCGTGATTTACGCATTCGGCATTTTCGGCCAAAGCTACTTAACTGGCATGCCACTTTCAACTGCTGCTGCAACCTTGATTATCTTCATGATTGGTGATTTGATTAAGGCTTTTGTTGCGAGCGCGGCTTGCTCCGGCTTGTACAACGCACTTAATAAAAAGGCGCGCTTTGACCGAGCTTGAAATCACTGGGATTTCAAGCTCCTTCAAAGCGTGATTTGGCTCAAATGTGAAGCACAGTGTGCTTCACATTTGAGCCAAATCAGCCGAACGGCTACCAAATAGCCGTTCGGAACAAGCGCTCAGGCATGTCGTCGCACTGCGCGAGTGTCCCATTCTGCCTGTTTTGAGACACGTGCGCAGAACGACAACTGCACTAGTGTCCCAAAACCACAATCAAGAGACACTCACGCAGTAACTCAACTGCACTAGTGTCCCAAAACAAGCAAAATGAGACACTAGTGCAGAAAGCAAGTCATCGCGTTTGCTTTATTTAAATCTCATTTTTCATACGCAACTGCGTGCACATCACCGCTTTTTACCACAATCTCCTCGCCAGATGCCTCACGAATCGTAAGCGACGCATCTTCTCCAAGCCGCACAGCAGTTCCTGTCACCACGCTTCCGTCAACTGGATGCACGTTAACTTCGCGTCCAAGAGTCCAACACACACCATTTACTTCTTTAAGCAAATCTGCAGCGTTACATGGATAATCGCGCATAAAATCACCAAGTCTAGAACGCAATCCAGTAACGATTTTCGCAGCAATCTCATCGCGCAATTCTTTAGCTTCCGGCAAATCAGTCATATGCATTTGCAGCGAAGTCGCCATTTTAATTGGCAATACTTCTTGCGGCACGTGCAAATTCAATCCAATTCCAAAAATTACTCCAATAACATCATCCTTGCTTGGATTAGCTACGATTTCTGTTAATATTCCGCCTTCTTTGCAATCGTGCAAAAACACGTCGTTAGGCCATTTAAGTTTTATCTCGCAAGCATCACCGTGTATCGGCGAGCTTCCGCACTCTTTAAACGTTTCTAGAAGTGCGTCACGCGCTGCAAGCCCTGCAATAATAGGCAGCCACCCGTTGTGACTTGCGTCCATAACAATTGATTTAGGCAGCAAAGTTACGAATGAAACTAAAAAGCTTTCCCCCGGGCGACTTACCCACGCGCGTCCAAGCCTGCCGCGACCTGCTGTTTGCTCGTCTGCCACAATCGCAACTATTGCTGGCTTTCCGTCATCTCGCGCGATTATTTCGCCTTTTTGTATCATTTCTCGCGCAATATTTTGCGTAGAATCTGTAATTGCGAAATATTTTACCAAATCTGCTACTTCTGATGTCTGCGGCATCAATGCCACACTTTGCGAAGAAAAAATAGTCATATGTATAATTTACATCAGATTATATTTTTGCGCGCGTCATTGCATGTTTTGCGCGCAATAGCAAACAAAGTAGCTAGGCATCAATTAAGCAGGTGTTAACACATGGAGCGCATACGTCGCAAAACGCAGTACGAAAAGCCGCGTAAATTGCGTGCTATTGCAGCACGTTTTTTAGATTACACTCTTGCTGCTTTGTTATGTTTTATCCTTGCTTTTTGCACTAGCTTGGGACCAATTTTCCGCAGTCAAAATATTAAAGTTCATTTAGGGTCAATCGCTGATTTTTCGTCAGTTAATGCTTTTATTTTCGTCGCTGCCTTCATAATATACGCACTAATATTGGCTGCGCTTATTTACTACGGTAAAAATAAAAAGTTTTTGCCTAAATATCAACCTTTTACGAAATTAATAAAGTCAATTGCGTTAAGAAAAAATAGCGAAAATAAAAAACAGTCAAAATTACAAAAATTTACTACTAAACACACTATTTTCCGCAATATTTCGCATTTTCTTTTAAAATCTGCAAAACTATTTTTTAATTGCGCTAAATGGTTTATTAACCACTCCACTCGCAACAGAAGAAACCTATTTCTTACTTTTTTCGTGGGTTGGATTTGGGTTCCAGCTACGTTACTTGCTGCATACGGCGCAGACATATGCTCGCAAATTCGCGAGTACAGTTGGACTTGGAATAAAGTTACAGGCTTAGATCAGCCTTATATCGGCTTCTTTAGCTTTGTCCCAATGGATATTTACCCGACTGCGCACTACTTGTGGCCACCTCACCCAACTTATTTAACAGATCAGCACAACATTGTTCTAACTGTTATTTATGGCGCAACAACAGCAGTCTCCAGATACTTTACCGACTCAAACGACGCTGGAATTGTACTTCTTGCTTTCATGCAATTTGCATTTGCAGCATGGTGCGTTTGCGCAACAGCACACCGCTTCTTAAACAAACCTTGGCTTAACGCAGAATCTAGCTCAACGAATTGCAACACAACAACTTTTGCAAGATTTGTTATTCTGCTTATGTTTTTGCTTAATCCGCTTGTGTTGTGCTCAACTATTGCGCTTACAAAATCTCCGCTTTTTGCGTTCGCTTTTGTTTGGTGGTTCGGCATAAATTACGAGTTAACTAATTGTTATCATGCTAACGACACTGAAAATACGCCTAGCACAGAGCCGAGTGCGCAAAAGCCTAGACTTCACACTGTTTTGGAATTAATTATTTCAGTGTGCGTAATGCTTATTGCTGCAAAATACGCTTGGTATATTCTGGTTTTTCAATTCGTGCTTTTAATTATTTTTGAGCGCAAACGCTGGCGTTTGTGGGTTTGCGGAATTTTGCTTCCAATCGTTGTGATTCACGGCTCGTTAATTATGCTTATTTCGAGCGGTGCTATTATTAGCGGCGATCCTATTGAGAGTCGTGGCATTCAGTTACAACAAATTGCACGTATAGCTAAGCTCGATCCGCATAGCATACCGCGTAGCGCAAAGCGCATTATTGCACCAATTTTTAATCTGGATCAAACTGCAGAAGCATACAAACCTTATGACGCAGACCCTGTGAAATCTTCCGGATTGCAGTCTAAAAAAGTGAGTTATCGTTGGAGATACGTTACTAAAGATAATATCCGTAAATTAGATTTCGCTTGGTGGCAAATGATTACGCATAGTCCACTCGTTGCAACTGACGCTTTTCTTGCGAAAACTTACGGATACTTTGATATTTTTGACCGCCCGTATGTTGGACCAGAATATTACATAGACACTGACAGCATACAAAAATCTGATTGGATTAAATATTGGAATCCTAAGTGGAGAGCTAAATTTGCAGAAGATATTAGCACGTTTAGCGATATTCCTGTTTTAAGTTGGCCAATTCACGGAAATACTTTCGTTATTTTTACACTACTTATTGGAGTTGCAGAAATTATTCTTCGTCGTTGGCGTACATTGTTATGGCATATTCCACTTGCCTTGCTAGTTGGAGTTATGATTCTTGCTCCAGCTAATAATTTTGATCGGCATATGCTACCGTTAGCTTTTGTTTTCTGCTTTGTAGCGCTTACTTTTTGGCGAGATACTTTTACTCAAGCGCGCTATAATAGTAAAGAATGTTAGGATCAAAGGCACAAGATGGACGAGAAGAATACACCTCAGTTTGCGCAAGATAGCAGCGCTGCTTCTTCTGTTATGTCCGAAGAGAATCATGAAGATAAACTTGAGGAAAACAACTTACTTAGTAGCGATTTTCTTTCGATACTAGCAAGCGTACAGGCAGCAGAAAATCATGCGGAAGATTCTAATATTGCTAATTCTCTTGAAAGTGAACAGTTAAACAAAACGCAAGTAAACGCTGTATCAAATGATCAAGAAGATTCTTCTAAAGCAGAGCAAGAAAACGAAGAAAAGCACAAGCATCACTTGTGGCATCGTCTTTCATCAAATCAAAGTCGTTCAAGTCGTTCAAGTCAATCTTCTGAAAATAGTAGAGGCAATAATTCACCGAGTTTTACTCCATTGCCCAGCGCGCAAAAATCAACTAGCTCGGAGCCGCTTAGAATTTTCGACAATCGTGATGGTCAAGTTTTTGACGCTGCGATGCGTTTGCAATTACATTCGATTATTGCAACGTGCTTAATGAATGGTATTGCAGATGCTCGCATTGACGCTTTCATGCATTTGCTTCAATGGTCAGATTCGCCAAAAGTTATTGTTATTGCAGGAACTTTCGGCACTGCAATTAAGCCAGATGACGGACCAAATCGCAAGCCAGCACCAGATATTCCACCTGATAACACTGACACTTTGCGCCGAAATATTTGGCCGCAGCTCGGCAGTTGCAATGCTTACGATGCGATAGTTGAGCGCGCACAAAGTAGTGCTTTGCAACGCATTACGGGAGCTTGGCAAAAAACGCAAGCACTGATATCGGCATCTACAAAAAATTCTTCTAATTTTGCAGCACCTTCTCATATTATTCTGCTTGCTGTGCGCGAAAATCCTAGCGATCAGGCTTTAGAGAAGCTGTGCAAAGTTTTTGAAAATTCTAATAAACCGATTTGTGTCAGCAGCATGGTTGAAGGAGTTGAGCAGATTTCTTCCGCTCTTACTGCTACGCTTGCCGCGATTGCTGTTGCTCCAGCAGTAAAACATTTGCCGCAAATAATTCACACGGATGATTTGCTTCCAGAGCGAGCGCTTATTGGCGATGCCACAGCTTTTGATACTCTTTACAACAAGGTTTATCAAAGTTTGGCTCCTTACAGCCACGACGATCCGACTTTGGAAACTATTGATATGTTCTTGCGCTTTGGTGGAGCTCTTGACCAAACAGCACACGAACTTAATGTACATCCAAATACTGTGCGTTACCGTTTACGCAAAGTTGCGCAAACTACAGGATGGGATGCTACGGATCCGCGCGCAGCTTACGTGCTGCAAACAGCTATAACAATTGGCAGAATTCGCGATTCACACTAAGTTTAAATTCGCGATCCACAATAAGTCTAAATTCGCGATTCACAATAACTCTAATTTTACAAACAAAAAACGTGCGGCGCAAAACCAAAGGTTTCACACCACACGCTAAAGTGCAAGAACAAAGTAAGCACAAGGAATAAGAATATATTGGCTTGTGCTTACAACACTAATTTAGTGACGAATCTTGCGAAGAGCAGCGCCCATGCCGGCAAGAGCAGAAGCAACTACAGCAACCATAGCTACTGCAGCACCGGTAGGAGGAAGCTTATGAGCTGGCTTAGCTGGAGCTGGCTTAGCTGGAGCTGGAGCTGGCTTCTTATCGTTCTCATGGAAGTCGCTAGTAGTAGCTTTGTTGTACAAAGTATATGTAGCAGGCTCGCAAACTACAGTGCCCAAGGAGTTCTTGTAGCAGTGATTCCTATCAGGAACCTGGGTAGGATCAGTATAGCCCTCAGGATTAGCAGGAGCCTCATGAGTCTCTGGATACAAATTTTGTCCATTCAATGGATCTGGAGTACCGTACTCAGTAAGTACAGTATGATCTTCATCCTGAGCCATTGCTGGAGCAGCAAAAGCACAACCTGCAAGCAAAGTAGCAGCTGCAGCAAAAGCTGCAATGGTCTTCTTCTTTAACATATTAGACCTTCAATCTCTTTTATCTAACCCCTGCAAAAAAGTTAGTGCTAAAACGCAGAAGCCAGATACCAATATTAAAACTGGAATAAACCAACTCGGAATAAACCAACTCGGAATAAACCAATCTAGATTACAATAACACAGGGTACACCACTTTTTTACAAATAGAAAGCATTTTAAAGAAAAACACCTAAATAAGGGCATTTTTTGCAATAAACAAACTACTAGTAGTATAAGAGAATGTTTAGAACTTCGCGCAAAACACAACACGCAGTGAGCCTACATGCGTCGCGAATTCTCTATAGGCGCAACCTCTCCCGCGCCAAAACATCTCACGTAACCTATTCGCGTTACTAACGCAGATAGCATACTGCGCAAGTAACGCAAAATCACAATTATTCGTTACTAACGCAGTTTGCGCGCTGCAACAGTAACGCAAAACCTCAATTATTCGTTACTAACGCAGATTGCGTACTGCACCAGTAACGCAAAACCTCAATTATTCGTTACTAACGCAGAAACGCAGTGACGCGAGTAACAAAAAAACGCTGAAAACATGACTCAAAAGAGCACATTTTCAGCGTTTATAAGTTTTAAACTTAATTTACTACTTACCAGCCATGCTTTCGCATAAGCTACGCAAGCAATAAATCAGGCAGCAATGCTGGCGATATCGACTGGAACACCAGGAGCCATCGTGGAGGTAACAGTTACCTTAGTAATGTAACGACCCTTGATGGTGCTTGGCTTCAAGCGGCGGATTTCGTCTGCAACAGCCTTGAAGTTCTCTTCAAGAGCCTTAGCATCGAAGGAGAGCTTGCCGAAGAGGAAGGACAGGTTGCCCTGGCGATCCACGCGGAACTCAATCTTACCGCCCTTAATATCAGCAACAGCCTTGGCTACATCCATAGTCACGGTGCCAGTCTTTGGGTTTGGCATCAAGCTACGAGGACCGAGCACACGACCCAAGCGGCCAACCTTACCCATCATATCTGGGGTTGCAACGACTGCATCGAAGTCAAGGAAGCCACCGGCAACCTTTTCGATAAGCTCGTCATCACCAACGATGTCGGCGCCAGCTTCTTGAGCCTCAGTAGCCTTTGGACCACGAGCAAACACCAAAACCTTAGCGGTCTTACCGGTGCCGTTTGGCAAGTTAACTACGCCACGAACCAACTGATCAGCCTTGCGAGGATCCACGTTAAGGCGCATAACAGCCTCAACGGACTCGTCGAAAGCGTGCTTTGGCATGCTTTGCAACAAAGCGATAGCTTCAGCTGGGGTGTACAGGTTATTGCGGTCGATCTTCTCAGCCGCTTCACGATACTTCTTAGAACGCTTAGCCATTTCTACACTCCCTTTCAGTCGGTAACGGTAATACCCATCGAGCGAGCAGTACCCGCGATGATCTTCATACCGGCCTCGACGTCACGTGCGGAGAGGTCAGGCATCTTAATTTCGGCGATTTCGCGCACCTGAGCCTTGGTCACAGAACCAACCTTGTGAGTCAATGGATTCTCGGTGCCCTTCTGGATTCCAGCAGCCTTAAGCAACAAAGCAGCGGCTGGTGGGGTCTTCAAAATGAAGGTGAAGGAACGATCTTCGTAAACGGTGATCTCAACTGGGACGATCTGACCCATCTTGTCCTTCGTCTGGTCGTTATAGGCCTTGCAGAAGTCCATGATGTTCACGCCGTGGGAGCCTAATGCTGGACCCAGTGGTGGAGCTGGATTTGCTTTACCAGCTTGAATCTCGAGCTTAATAAGCGCGGAGACTTTCTTTTTCGGAGCCATAATATGGTTCTTCTTTCTTGTACAAGCGGTTCAAACGGTTGCTGCAAACGTTGGTATAGTCGCTTCTTACAGAAGTAAAGCACTTACGAAACGTTGCTATAAAGCCGTTTTGCAGCTTCCTCCCGCATCTTGTATTGCTGTGCTGTGCTAGCGGATTCCTCCTCCAGTCACAAGCCTTCCTATTATGCCACATCTTCGCGACACGCTGCATTACGGAAGCTGCGGCTATTTTTGCATAGTTATCTTTGCGCAACAGCAAAAGTTGGAAGTCTACTTCCAGTTGAGTGCAAAATAGCAAAAGTTGAAAGACAGACAGCGGAAGTTTGCAAACGCTTAACAATCAACTTGCTTGCTGCGAAAGAAGAAGTTTGCATGCTTCGCGCACAACATCTCCAATCTTCACACCCTGCTTATCCGCAGAAGCTTTTAAAGCATCAGCATCTTCAGCAGATATACGAAAAGTTATAGGCAACATAGCTTCTTTGTAAAGAGGCGGCCTGCCGAGCGGCTTTTTAATACGCAAATTACCAGCTTTACCGTGATAGATACCTTTTTCAGCATCACTTTCCCATTTATCAAGCATTTCATCAGTGACACAAACGCCACCTTCACCACGAAAATTAGCCATAATCACTCCAACTCTCAATACTTTCGTATACGAAATGCTATCACATATTAATTAGACTTATCAACTATTTACTAACAACATATTTTTTACCCACATGCTTAGCGCTGGCAAGGTTTGCAGCACGGCGACGACGCTTGCGAACCGCAGCAATAATCATCGTCGCAAGAATCACCGCACAACCGATGAGCGCGAGCATGAACATCGTCATCCAAAGCGGCCACTGCAACTTATCGCCAGGTGCGAAAACTGGATCTGGCAGCACACGATATCCCGTAACCAACAGCCTCTGCGTATTCACACCATACGGAGTACACGTAAGCAGCGTCGCCAAATCGCGCCCATTCTCGCGTTGAAGCAACCTAATATCATGCGGATCGACCACGCTAATTCGGAATACCCTGTAACGCAGCGTCTCCCCTTGCACATCAAAATAGAAATAGTCACCCTTCTTCAACTCCACCAAATCATCAAACATGGTCGCATTCGGCAAACCCGTATGCGCCGTCACGACCACATGACGCGTTTTGCCACCAACTGGCAAATCCGTGCCATACAAGTGCCCAGCGCCATACGCCAAAACCTCCTGCGAACTACCGTGATAAATCGGCAGTTTAACGCCAATCTTCGGGATTTTTACGATACCCATAATCCCCATCGGCTCATCCAGCTGCTTAGCGTACTCCTTATACTCCGGCGTCTTCATGTAATCCGTCGTGCCATCGTAAGGATCAGCCGTAATAATCGACTTGTGGCGCGCATTATAACGACGAGCCGCGTTCAAAATCTTCTCGCGAGCACTCGCAGTCTGCTTACGACTCAAACGATCATACGCAGCGGAAATCTCCTTCGACACCTTGTTATTCCACAATGTTGACGCAACCGGGTATGTGAAGCACAGAATTGCGGCAAGCGCGAGGGCAATTGGCTCAAGAGTGCGGCGAAGTTTGGATTTTGGTTTTTTAGCAGGTTTTGGCGCGTTTGCGGAGGCTGCGGTTTGCGTTGCTGCGGTTGCTTCGGAGACTTGGATTGTTTCGGTTGTGGGAGCGACGGGTTTTGCTTTGAGTTGATTGAAGAAAGCATATACTTTCGTAACAACGTTGTTTAATTTCATGCTTCCTCCTTGTGAGATAATTAGGCTTAGATTGGTTTTATTTTGTTGTTTTAATTTGTTTGCGATATTCTTGGCTTTCGTCTATGAGTTTTGGCTGATGTTTTCTGCAAACGATCTGATGAGCCTCGAAAGTTTTCAGCATCGCAAGTCCCGTCCTTCGTCGCTTTAGCCGTTAAAGGCTTTACTGTCTGCTCTGTTCTTAAAGAACGTAGCTTCCTCAGTCCTCTTTTATTGCTCTGCCCGAAAACTTTTGAGGCTCTACCACATTAGACCACAACACAAAACTCATAGACTCGTTAAGTTTGTTACGAAAAGTGCGTGGCTTACTAAGTGCAACTAAAGTCACACAATTAAGCTGCGGATGGGTGCGTGGTAGGAGTGCTTGGTGTGACGTGTGCAGCAGCAATGACGCTAGTGTTCTTTGAACAGTAGGAAATCGACGTCTGCAGAGCAATAATGCTAAAGTTCGCTAATCAATAAATAATCGCCGTTAGCAAAGCAATAATGCAAAGCTTCATTAGCAACGTCTGCAGAGCACAACCGCAAAGCTACATAAGCAACGTTTGCAAAGCACTGGTGCAAAGCTTCAGGAGGTTTGGGTAAATACGACCTTTACTTTACACGAGCGTAAAGTTTCTGCCGTTTTTTCGCTGTTTCGCGACCTTTACTTTACGCGAGCGTAAAGTTTCTGCCGTTTTTTCGCTGTTTCGCGACCTTTACTTTACGCGAGCGTAAAGTTTATGCCGCCTTTTCGCGCGGAAACGACTTTTTCTTTACACGAACGTAAAGTTTATGCCGCTTGTTGGCGCGTAGCCGACCGAAACTTTACAAGACTGTACAGTTTCTGTCGCTTGTTGGCGAGAACACGACTTTTTCGTTACGAGATTGTGAGGGAACAATCATAAGAGCAAGTGAGTCTAGGATTTAGTTAATTAAACCCTAGACTCACACTTTGCTATTAGACTACAAGACCAGCTTTAGAAAGCGGATCAAGCGTTCTGCTGCTGTTCTTCTTCCTTACGATTGCGCACGTACATAATCACGCTAGCAACAATAAGAACCATGCCTACGACAGCGAAAATCAGTATTCCGTAAGCGCCGGTTGCAGGAAGGTTGAACCAGAAGCTCTTGCCATCAATGTTATGTTCTGGAATATTCGGGAATTCTGCAACAGTAGGATTGGCCACAGTACTTGTTGCATCGACCGTAACTTCCTTTATAACATTAGAAAGCTTATAGCCTGTAGGAGCTTTAACCTCAACAACATAGAGTTTTGAACCAGCTACAGCCTTATAAGGAGCTTTGAACTTACCTGTAGGATTATTACTTGTATCAGTATCGTCAGTTTTTCCTTCAAAGGAAGATGCAGCTTTGCAAGCTTCAATATCTGCAAGCTTTCCACCCTTAAAGAGTTCATCTGCACAGCCTTGAGCTTTCTTTTGATCGCTAAAGATCTTGAACTCTGCATCTTTAAGATTCACATCAGGATGCTCTGCCTTGTACTTATGAACCTGCAAATATCCAAACTCTACCTTGGATTCACTTTTAGTACCATCACCCTCAGGAATAATTGGCGGCAAATTATTATCATCACTACCAACAGCCTGGAAGTAACCGGACTTGTTCACAAGATTATTATTGTCTGTCTTGCCAGCAGCTGGAGGATTCTTGTATGCATCGCTAAGAGAGAACTCAAGGTCAACAGTTACGTGGTGACTTGCTTTAGTAGTATCCTTCAATGCCGCAAGAAGCTTTTTCCTACCATCTTCAGTAAACTTAACCAAAACTCGAGTACGATTACCTTCGAGATTCATTGTGTCACCGGCAGTAGTAATTTTATTATTCGTAGAATTAGCTTCCGGTGTCACTTCATATTCCTTAGTAGAACCAGACTTACTTCCATCACTGAGCGGAGTATCATCAACTTTAACTCCAGTTACAGTACCAGCAGCAATATCCTTAAACGCAGCGGTTGGAGCATCATCGAACACCGCGAAACCTTTAAGGTCATCTGCAGTAAGATCTCGACCAGCAGGCTTAGGAACATTCAACTCGGCAGTAATAGTGAAAGGAACCTTATCACTCACGCCAGTGAAAGTCTTAGAACTATCAACCGTCTTCGTAATCGTTTGAGAAAGGTTCTTATTCTTAGGCTTTACAATTGGGTTGTATTCGTACGTGTTTTTATTTGCATCCGTAGAAATCAGCGGCAAAGTCATGTAGAAGTACTGCAAGTCAGAAGCACCATAGCTAGTAGGAGGCGTGACCTCTTCTACCTTATACAAGCCGAGATCAAGATTACTAGCAGTTGTTTTACCGTTACTGTCAGTAGCAGTTAACGACGTGCTAGTAGTATCAAGAGTAATATCAGCATTCTTGCCGCTTTCCTTCACGGTATGCTCATTCAACTTGGTAATAATATTTGCAATATTCTGCCAAGACTTAAGATCTTTAAGATCAACATTATTCGTGCCAATCTTTGTGACCTTGGTTACCTTGAATACTGCGCCTTGCAGCGGACTGTGACCGGCAGGGCACTTAGATTTAGTGTCTCCTGTACCTGGAGCATAAGTGCCTTGAGCCGCATCGCACTTAAGAATGGTGATGGTGCCGCTTGTTGGAGCGCCAGTCTCCCACGGAGCCTTAGAATCCTTAGAATCATCATGGTGTTGTGGAATTGGAGGCACACCCCACGCAACGCTGGACACAGTTACAGCGCCGGCGACGCACAGCGTGCCAGCCATCGCGAGCGACGCAACCGCCGCCACGAATTTATTAGTGAACTTTTTCATGTTCACTCCTTTCATTTGCCGTTTTACGGCAAGTAGAGAGTTAGTTTGCATTTATCATGCTCATACGAGTAAAGTTTTAAAATTTTTGGCATTTACCTTGTGTTATCACGCTCCCGAATCCCGAAAGACTGCGCGATAAAACACTGCGCAATAAAACACTGCGCAATAAAACAATGCGCGAAACAGGAAGGCTTTATGCGCAAATGCGTACGTAGTCGCCTTATGCGAAGCACCGCGAGTAAATGCATATACAACTGCTTCATACGTAATTGCATAAGCCTCGCCACCTTCCCAAAATTAATTTGCGGCCGCGCTCACTTTGACTTATCACAAAGCCAGCCGCCAGCAGATTCACCAGTAGCGCTGCAAGAATACCAAGCTGCAAATTCCAACTCTGACCGCCCGTGTTCGGCAAAGTAAAATTGCTCACCGAATGAATATTGAACGTAAAAGCAGCAAAATCCTTATTTTCTTTAAAAGATGCTGGATCAGTAGTTAGCGCAGAGCTTATCGTTGCAGGGGTTAAGCTGCCAGTTAGACCATCAAACTTAGCGAGCGCTTTAGGTTTCAGCGCGTACACAACGCACTGGTAATTGCCAACCTCAGTCGGCTTTATGCTCACTTCCATATCAGTTCGCGCAGCCACATTCGTTTTAGGATCAGCAGACGCGCAAGTCTTCTCGCCTTCTTTATCAGAGTGGCACGTATTTTGATTATCATCCCCAGGCACACTCAGCCCAAGCTCGGCAAGATTACTACTCCAAGTTTTGTATTCAAGGGACTCCTCAGCTTGCGGCGATCCAGCAGTTTGAGACAGTTGCGACGGTTCAGAGGGTTGCTCAGATCGCGAGCCAGAATCCTTCTTCTTGCCCTTCGAGCACAGCACGCGCAATGTAATCTTATTCGCGCTATCCGCCGCAGAAGTAGCATCAACAAACGGCTTAAGACTCATACCGAGTATCGCAGAAATCTTGTTATTGTCGCTAGTCAACGCTGTTGTAGAATCCTTAAACGGATACACTTTCAGCGTAAGATCATTATCGCCAATTTTTGGCGGCTCATCTCCAAACTGGATTGTTATAGTCTTATAATCCCAGTCAATGCCTTTCTTCTTAGAAAGCGATTCTTTATTGTTACCAAAAGCATCCATCGGATTATCGAAGGCAGACTTTAGTTTACTTTTATCTTTAGCGTTCGAATCAAATAAATCTACATAGCTTTCAGATACAACTTTACCTGCAGAAAAATTAGCATCATTAATAGCAAACACTCTGCAAGTATATTTACCTTCACTGCCAACTTTTGGAGTTCCAGTAATCCAGCTTTGGGAACGCTCGCCAATGCTGTCACCGTCGTTTTCGTACAGCTCACCGCTAGTAAAATCGTTAAGCACACTGCCACTTGTGCGATTCCCTAAACGATGTTCCCACTGCTTTTGCGTGGACGACTTAGCTGAACCAGACACATCACTATCGCTAAGAGTTAAGTCATTATTAATTGAATTAAGATAGTAATCACTATCACTGTCTTTATGGCAAATCATGCGATGGTAAATACGGTTAAACTTTCCAGAAGACTGGCTGTCAATAAAAATTGTACTTGGGTTAAATTTTCCATCTTTATTTAAAGTAAAAGGAACATCATCAACTTCGGTACGACCCTCAGCTTTCTGGTGATTGTAAACCTTTAACGATAAAACATTATTATTTTTAGTATCATTGTATCTAATCTTGACACGAAATTGTAAGTATTCCTCATAACCTTTAGCTTTAACTTTACATTTACTCTGCTCAGTGCAGGATTCCAGATGAGTTAAGGCAGACCCGTCCTTATACTCTACTTTTACATATACGTCATAGTAACCCTTCTTCAACCAATTATTAGGACGTATTGTAACCGCGCCAGAAGTAGAATCTACTTCAACAAACTTATTAGTTTCCTCTTTCGAATCAAGTAACTTTTCATCAACTACAATTCCCTCTAAAGAGAAACTTTTTACAAAGCCTTTAACTTCATCGTACGAAACATTTATTAATTTTGACGGATCACCATTATTACTAAGTTTAGTAACACGATAAAACTTTGGTTCTCCAGTATAAGACTCATCTGGTTTGGTTATATTGGCATACGATACATATTTGTTCTTATATTTAAACTCATACTTTGCTACATAGCATTTTGCGAGTTTATCCATGCCAGCTTTCCTGCACTCTTCCGGAAGCTGAGGCTCTTCATTCGCAACTCTGTCAGTGCCGTTATTAGCAGCTTTTGCAGAATCAGCAGCTTTATTTTTAGCGTCTTTGACGTTTTTCTTTACATCAGAATCAGTCGACTTAGCCTTATCATCAACCTTGTTACTATCAGAGTTCTGCTTTTCAACAGACTTCGATTCCTTATTATTAGTTAAAGTGCTTGAAGAGCCAGTATTTTTCTTATTAGGCTCAGTATTATTATTAGATTCACTCTGATCAGGCTGCTGCTGCTCAACATCACTCTTAGTAGAACCAGCCTTCGCGCCCTCAACCTTCTCAGTAGAAGTAGCACTTTCGCCAGCATTCCCACCAGCGCTTAAAGCATAAGTTGGAGCAATCACAAAAGTAGCAAGCAACATTGCAATCGCCACGAAAAAAGCAAATAGCGAACGGCGAATTGAGCGCACTAGTCGAAGGAAACGGCTAAATATATGCGAATTAAACATATACACCTACCTCCTAATTCACCAACTCTTATATAGTAATGTCGTTATTACAACGGCACTGAAAAACTCGAATTCTCTGCTAAAACGCCCTGCTAAAATTCTCTGCTAAAAACGTTCTTCTCAAACACTCAGCACTATACCCCCCCCCCACGCCTATTTGCAAGCCAAACTAGATATTTGGAAATATTTATTATTTAAATTGGTAAAAGCACTGTAATTGCAAGAAAATTTAGGATTATTTCCAAATTTTACGGCGTGTCGTAGTAAATAAGCGAACTAACTAAAACGAAAAACCAAACAAAACCAAAAAACTAAACAAAAAACAAAACAAAAAACCGGAGTGCAATACGCACCCCGGTTTGTAAAATCTACAAAAGCTAACTACAAAAGCTAGCTACAAAAGCCTAGGCTTTCAACTCAAACAATCGGCTCCACTTGGTTAAATCCAAGCTCCACAGGAGTTTCACGACCAAAGATGGAAACCAACACTGTAAGCTTCTGAGTTGTAGGCTCCACATCCGAAACCACAGCTGCCATCGTTGAGAATGGACCGTCGGTAACTGTTACCTGATCGCCAACCTTGTAAGCAACCTCAACCTTACGCTTACGTGCTGCAGCCGGCTTATCGCCAGCATTCTTCAAAGCTTCGGAAGCAATCATCGGAGCCATCATTGCCACAACTTCCTTGCGGCTCAATGGTGCAGGCTCTCTAGAAGGACCAACGAAACCAGTCACGCCCTCGGTTTCGCGCACAATGCGACGAGCGTTCTCATCCGGCCACATGCGAATCAACACATAGCCTGGCACACGCACGCGAGTAATAACCTTCTTACCCTTTTCCGTATGCTTCTCGACTTCTTCCATAGGAACTTCAATCTGGAAAATCTTATCTTCCAAACCAAAGCTCTGCACGCGAGATTCAACGTTAGTTTTTACGCGCTTTTCGTAACCAGAATACGTATGAAGAACGTACCACTTGCCTTCCAAAGTTCGAAGTTTCTTAGAAAATTCTGCTACAGCGATTGCGCCGGCATCAGTTGGGTCGGCATCGTCAGCATCGCTAGTTTCGTCAGCATCGCCATCATCGCTAGAAGCATCAGCAGCATCGTCAGCAGAAGCACTTTCAGCAGAAGCTGCGCCATCAGCTACATCAGCTTCAACAGACTCGCTAGATACAGCAGCTTCATTATCTACAGCTGATTCGTTTGCTTCGTCAGCATCATGATTTGCTTCGTCAGCATCAAGAGAAGCAAAAGCCTCATCAGCTTCATTTGCTTCTTCGAGATTGAATTCATCAGTCATCTTGCATACACCTTCAAAATTTCAACTCAGCCAATTTCAACTCAGCCGAACAGCCACATTACGGACTTACCCAAACCGAAGTCCATGCAGGTGACGAAAGCCATCAAAAATACAACAAATATGAAAACTGCAGACGACCAAGCAAACAACTCTTTGCCGTGAGGTGCAATAACCTTGCGCGTTTCGTCAATAGTTTGCTTAACGAACATGCCAATACGCACGAACAAGTTATGCTCTACTGCTTTCTTAGTACTGCGTGCCTGCGCCATGCTTGAATCCTTCGTGTAAAAACTTGAACAAAAAACTGGCAGGGACGGCGGGACTCGAACCCACAACCTACGGTTTTGGAGACCGTTGCGCTACCAATTGCGCCACATCCCTAAGGTGAACTTGCTCATCATACCCCAAAAGGGACGAAATAGCAAACCGCCAGATAGACATACTATCTCATGGGCATGATTTCGTTATATCGTCGTGCAAAAGCGAGTGTCGCATTTTGCAACGACAAGCAAGTTCTTATTTTGCAATAAATACTTGCTTAAGCTTCAACCCACTTCTTCATGCGACGCATGCCTTCAGCAAGCTGGTCGTCAGCAAGAGCGCAAGAGAATCGCAAATAGCCAGGAGCACCAAAAGCTTCTCCCGGAACCGCAGCAACATGCGCTTCGTCAAGCAACATTTCAGCAAATCGCGAAGAAGTATGCGGCACTTCGCGCTTCTCGCCAAGAGGACGCTCAAGCAGCGCTTCAACGTTAGCAAACGCGTAAAAAGCGCCGTGAGGAAGAGGGCAAGTAACGCCATCAATATTGTTCAACGCTTCCACAATTGCTTTGCGACGAGCATCAAAAGCCTCACGCATAGTGGCAACCACGTCCAGCGAGCCGCCTACTGCAGCAATTGCTGCACGTTGCGAAATATTAGAAACATTAGAAGTCATATGGCTTTGAAGCTTAATTGCAGCTTTAGCAACATCTTCTGGCGCCACCATCCAGCCAACACGCCAGCCAGGCATGGCGTAAGTTTTCGCAACACCATTCAAAATCAGCAGCTGCTTACGAATTTCCGGCACCTCGACGCCAATATACGAAGTCGAAATTCCGTCGTAATGCAAGTGCTCGTAAATCTCATCAGAAATAACCCAAATATGGTGTTTTACAGCCCACTCGCCGATTGCGCGAATAGTTTGCGCGCTCCAAATAGCACCTGTAGGATTCGAAGGCGAAGTTACGATAATTGCGCGCGTGCGTGAAGTGCGAGCGGACTCAATTGCCTCAATATCTGGCTCAAAACCGCGATCTGCACCTGCCAAAACCGGCACAGGCACGCCGCCTGCAAGCTTTACTGCTTCCGGATAACTCGTCCAATACGGAGCTGGAATAATAACTTCGTCGCCATCATTTAAAAGAATTTGGCAAGCTTCGTACACAGCTTGCTTTCCGCCGTTTGTAACTACGACTTGATTTGGGGAAACTTCGTAGCCGGAATCTCGCTGCACTTTGCGCGCAATCGCCTCCCTAAGCTCTGGCAAACCTGCCGTAGCAGTATAACGATAGTTGCGCGGATCTTTGCAAGCTTGCGTTGCAGCATCAACAATGTAAGAAGGAGTAGGAAAATCTGGCTCGCCCGCGCCAAAGCTTACAACGTCAATGCCGTCAGCTTTCATAGCTTTTGCCTTGCCGTCTACTGCCAAAGTTGCGCTCGGAGCGACTCGGTTTATACGCTCGCTTAATACGCGCCAATTTTCTGAGGATGAAGTTTCTGCAATATTCTCTGCCATGATTTACAGTGTAACCTTAAGCCGCGAAACGACAAATCTGCCGAAAATTTAACCGGCGCGTGCGCAACGACCTGCTTTCGCGCTTAAAGCGTAGCGCGCAATGACTTGCTTTCTGCGCGAGTGTCTCATTTTGCCCATTTTGAGACACTGGTGCAGATGAGTTACTGCGTTATTGTCTCTGTTTGTCTGTTTTAGGACATTCGTGCAGTCGTCGTTCTGCGCGAGTGTCTCATTTTGCTTGTTTTGAGACACTAGTGCAGTACTGTTACTGCGCGCGTATCTGAAGACCGGAGTAGTGAAACATTCGCCGGAAAATTCCCAGCATTTGGAGCTGCAATTGATTACACAAGCACGAGATTATCGCGATGAACCACCGGATGCGCATACTGACGGCCGAGTGATTCTTCAAGCTCATCGCTCGTACGCCCCATAATCTCCGGAATTTCCTCCGCGTCGAAAGCCACCAAGCCCTTAGCCAAGTGATTACCCTGCTCATCGTCAATCCACACAGGATCCGTCGCCGAAAACTCGCCGCGCACGCCAACAATACCAGCCGCAAGCAAGCTCGCACGACCTCCGCGAACCGCCTTCGCAGCACCATCATCAACCACCAAAGCTCCGTGCGGATGTGAAGCAAAACCAATCCAAAGTCGCCTTGAAGAATCGCGCGTATGCACCGGCGCAAACACAGTGCCAACAGCATCTCCAGCCAGTGCCGGACCAGCATTTCCAGCGCAAGTTAGCACAGTTGGAATTCCCGAAACTGCAGCAACATGCGCAGCTTCCATCTTCGTCACCATACCACCGGTACCTACGCCCGAAACACTTGCGCCAACTTTCACTTCTTCAATCGCGCGCGTCACATCTGGCACAAAACTCACACGCTTAGCACCCGGCTCACTAGGAGGCGCAGTATAAAGAGAATCCACATCCGTAAGCAACACAAGAGCTTCCGCTCGCACAATATTTGCTACAAGAGCCGCCAAACGGTCGTTGTCACCAAATCGAATTTCGTTGCTAGAAAGTGCATCATTTTCGTTTACTATTGGGATTACGCCAAGCTCAAGCAAACGTAGCATTGTGCGCTGTGCATTGCGGTAGCGCGACGGCGAAATAGTAACGTCCGCAGTAAGAAGCATTTGCCCGACTCTGAAACCAAATTGCGAAAATGCAGCTTCGTATTGAGCCATAAGCAATCCTTGACCAACTGAAGCTGTTGCCTGCTGAGTCGGCACATCTTTAGGACGCTCATTAAAGCCGAGCAAACCAAATCCAGCTGCAATTGCTCCAGAAGACACAAGCACAATGCGAGCGCCTTGCATTTGCGCGTGACTTATTGCAGTCACAAGAGCGCGCAACTTTTGCAAATCCAGCTGCCCGGACGCGCTCGTAAGTGAGCTTGAGCCAACTTTTACAACGATTGTGCGCGCCTCACGAATTGAACACCGAACCCCATCTTCGGTAAGCTCAATTTCTGGATTATTCATAAGATTCCTTTTGACATTGATTCTTCTAGTTTTCTTGCTCTTCGCCACGGCCAAACAAGCTATTTTCGTCATGGCGATCGTCATCCACAGAAGGATCCGCCCAGTGACCCGACTTTCGTTCAGCCATCATCGCGTCTCGAACTGCGCTCTTTGCATCCATCATGCTGTGATAATCTCGTCTACGCTCAGCATTCGTGCGCCTTGCTCCGCGAGGATCGTTCGCTTCGATTCGCAAATCCTTGCCACGCGCACCCAAGTTAGCGCCGTCCAATCCTTCTGCACCAGCAGCGATACTTGGATCCCAGTCGAAGCAAACCATATGGTTCCCAGTGCCAATACGAATTTCGTCTCCTGGACGCGCGCCCTTCTTGCGCAATTCATCCTCAACACCAAGCTTTGCTAAGCGATCCGCCAAATAACCAACGGCTTCGTCGTTGTCGAAATTCGTTTGCACAACCCAGCGCTCAGGTTTCGTGCCAGTAACAGTGAACCAAAAATCACCATTCCTGTCTTCTTCGCGCTTAATTTCAAAGTCTGCACTATTTCCACGTCCATCATCGCGACGACGACGCAAAGCTGAAGTCTGCTGCTCAAGAGGCTGAATGACAACACGCTCTTCTTCACGCGCTGCTTCCTCGGCAGCGAGCTTCTCACGCATTTCTTCAACCATTCGCCCAAGCGCAAAACCGAGCTCTTTCAAGCCTTCATGCGATGCGGTAGAAATCTCGAATACAGTCAATCCCATCTTCTCAAATTCACCGCGTACAAAATCAGCCAATTCTTTAGCTTCAGGCACATCAACTTTATTTAGCACAATAATGCGCGGACGCTCTGGAATTGGGATCGCACCCAACGGAAGCTCAAGTTTATCAGCGTATTGCGCAAGCTCATGCTCAAGAGCGTGGTAATCGCTAATTGGATCGCGATTTGGCTCCAGCGTTGCGCAATCGATTACGTGCGCAATAATTTCTGTGCGCTCAATATGACGCAAAAACTCAAGACCTAAGCCTTTTCCTTCGGAAGCTCCTGGAATTAAGCCTGGAACGTCTGCAATTGTGTAGCGATAGTTGCCAAAGCTTACAACGCCTAGGTTTGGCACCAAAGTAGTAAACGGGTAATCAGCAATTTTCGGCTTAGCTGCACTAATTGAGGCAACTAAGCTTGATTTTCCTGCGGAAGGGAATCCAACTAAAGCTACGTCTGCGATAGATTTGAGTTCCAAAATTACGTCGCGCTCTTCGCCAGGCTCGCCTAAAAGCGCGAATCCTGGGGCACGACGAGTTTTGTTTGCAAGTGCTGCGTTGCCAAGACCGCCAGCACCTCCCTGCGCTACAACGAATTTGTCTCCAACATGTTGCAAATCCGCCAAAACTTCGCCCGGTCGCTTTTGAGAGCCTGCGGCACCGCGTGCTGTAAAAACAACAGTTCCAACAGGCACAGGAAGTACTAAGTCTGCACCTTTTGAACCGTCTTTAGTGTCACCTAAGCCCATCGTACCGTTTTCTGCAGTGCGGTGAGGCATGAAGCGGTAGTCAAGTAAGCTATTTGCGTTGCGATCAGCTACAAAAATAACGGAACCGCCGTCACCGCCATTACCGCCATTTGGGCCTGCTAATGGCTTGTACTTTTCGCGACGAACTCCGGCAGATCCGTTTCCACCATCTCCGCCTTTTACATGCACTGTTACGCGGTCTACAAAATCACTCATACTGCTACCTTACTCGAAGATAAACACTTAAATTCTCGGGAACATGCGAGAACAAAAAAGCCGCACCGAACTGGGTGCGGCTTAAACGTTTTATCGTCGACTTATTGTCGCCGACTTATTGTTGAAGCACTTAGGCTTAACTAAGATTCAGGCGGTAACAACGTCAACAACCTTGCGGTCGCGACGAATACCGAACTTCACATTGCCGTCCACCAAAGCGTACAGCGTGTGATCCTTGCCCAAAGCAACGTTCTGACCTGCGTGGAACTTAGTGCCGCGCTGACGAACGATAATGTTGCCAGCCACTACAGCTTCACCGCCAAACTTCTTAACACCAAGATATTGCGCTTGCGAGTCGCGACCGTTGCGCGAGCTAGACGCACCCTTCTTATGTGCCATCTCACTGTCCTTTCAGGTTTATAACACCGTCAATCAGGCGATGGCCGTGATCTTGACGAGAGTCAACTTCTGACGATGACCCTTGCGACGAGCCACACCAGTCTTGTTCTTATACTTCATAATGCTAATCTTTGGACCCTTGGCTTCGTCGTTCAAGACTTCTGCCTTCACCGTGATCTTAGCAAGATCCTTGGCGCTCAAGGTCACCTTAGCACCGTCAACAACGAGCGCGACCGGGAATTCCACGGTATCGCCCTTCTTTGCATCGAGACGGTTCACGAGAATGGCGTCGCCAACCTCGACCTTCTCTTGATGGCCACCGGCCTTCACAATCGCGTACATAATTCGTTCCTTAGCTCAATTGAAAGCTTACTTTTGCCTTGCGCACAGCAAAACGCGCGCGGCAAGACACCGACTATCAAAAATACACCTACCCATGTACTAACGTCAAGTCGCTAGATTCATGAGTCAATGCAGACAATATTCAATATTGTACTCAAGGCATATACTTAGTCACTATTCAGAGGCGCAATCATCACTTTCTGTAGGTTCTTGCGTAGGTTCCTGAACAGTTTCTTGCGTAGTTTCTTGCGTAGGTTGTTCCGCAGTATACTCAGTAATCTCTTGCGTAGTATCCTCTAAATTATTTTCAACTAATTCTTCAGAAGTTTTATACGCTTCACTAGTTTCCGCAGTTTCACTATCTTCACTAGTTTCCACAATTTCGCCAGTTTCAGCAACTTCGCCAGTTTCATCCGCATTAGAAGATACAGAATCTTCTTCAGAATTCAAAAAATTACTATACTGCGTTTCTTCTTCAGATTTATGAGCTGCGTCAGTAATTACAGATGCGGCAGCTATACGCGCTAACTTAGCTCTCACTTCCGCGCTAGAACCCTGCTGCTTAACGGGAGCAGGCTGTTCTGTTGCGCTTCCATGACCATACTTGTTTGTTTTAACAAAAGGATCTCCACCCTTAAGCGCATAAGGATCCGCATATTCCGAAGAAACAGTAGGCTCATCGTGCAAAATAAATCCACGACCTTTGCACGTTGGACACTCTTCAGAGAACGCTTCAACTAAGCCTTGACCAACGCGTTTACGTGTCATTTGCACAAGGCCAAGAGACGTAACTTCAGCAACTTGATGCTTCGTGCGATCCCTAGCCAAGCATTCCAAAAGCCTACGCAAAACCAAATCGCGGTTCGCTGGCATAACCATATCAACATAATCGATCATGACCATGCCACCAATATCACGCAAACGAAGCTGGCGCGCAATCTCTTCAGAAGCCTCCAAATTACAACGAGTAACCGTTTCTTCCAAAGACTTACCACGCCCAATGAATCGCCCAGTATTCACATCGATCGTAGTCATTGCTTCCGTACGATCAATCACAATAGAGCCGCCAGCCGGCAAATAAACCTGACGCTCCATGCCCTTACGAAGCTGACTATCAATCTGCCACTTATCGAAAACGTCTTTGCCTTCATGCTCAGCAGGATCCCAATATTCAACCTTGCTGCGCAAATCTGGAGCCATCATCTCAAGATATTCATCAATTCGCTGACGCACTCCCTCACCTTCAACAATAAGCTTTTGGAAGTCATCGTTGAAAATATCGCGTACAACACGAATTGCCACATCAGGCTCACCCTGTAACAGCTTAGGGCGCTTTCCATGCAAGTATTCTTCGCGCTTAGCTTCAATGCGCTCCCACTGCTTAACAAGCGAATCTAAGTCTTTTTCAATCGACTCCTCGCTTGCACCGTCAGCAGCAGTACGAATAATAACGCCCATATCTTTTGGTGCAATCTTCGACACAATAGCGCGCAAACGCGAGCGCTCTCGATCCGAAAGCTTGCGGCTCACACCTGTCATGCCGCCAGATGGCACAAGCACTAAGAAACGCCCTGCAAGAGTTACTTGCGAAGTCAATCGAGCACCCTTATGTCCAATTGGATCCTTAGTAACCTGCACAAGCACAGGATCGCCAGACTTAAACGCAAGCTCAATTCTACGAGGCTGACCTTCAAGACGAGCCATATCCCAATTAACTTCGCCTGCATAAAGCACGCCATTCCTGGCTTGACCAATATCTACGAATGCAGCTTCCATGCTTGGAAGCACGTTTTGAATGCGCCCAAGATAAATATTTCCAACAGTGGCAACTTCTTGAATATCAGAAACGTAATGTTCTACAAGAATATTGTCTTCAATAACGGAAATTTGCGTGTGGCGATCGCGCTCACGAACAACCATTAATCGTTCAACATTTTCGCGACGAGCAAGGAAATCTTGCTCCATAAGAAGGTTCTGACGGCTACGCTCACGTCTATTATCTCTACGTCGTTGGCGCTTTGCTTCAAGTCGCGTAGAGCCTTCAATATCCGTAATTTCGTCTATATACTGCTGCTTGCGCGAGCGGCGAGAAGTCAAGTCATCTTCGTTTGCATTAGTGTAGTCGGACGACTCTTCCTGAGAAGATGCGGAATTTGCGTCATCGGAAGATTTAGAACGACGGCGACGACGGCGGCGCGTATAAAGAGTTTCTTCCTCATCTTGCTCACGAAGCTCTTCTGGATCTGGAATTAAATCGCGATCTTCTTGAGAGACTTCATCTAGATTTGCGCGTTTTGTGCGAGAATTTGCGTCATCGTCAAGATCGTTAGAAATATCGATGTCGAAATCGCGGCTTTCGTTGCGGCTTTCGTTGCGATCAGCGCGAGAGTTACGGCGGCGACGACGGCGGCGCGTAATCATCATTTCGTCGTCATCATTGTCATTATTTGCATTATAGTCGTCGTTTGCGCTTCTGTTATCGCTTTCGTCGCTGCTATCGCGGCTATCTCTTCTATCGCGACCATCTCTGTTATTGCGATTACCTCTGTTATCTCTGCTATCGCTGCCACTTCTGCTGTCTACTGCATCGCTTTCATTTCGAGCGTCATCATCATCAGAAATGTTATTTGACATATTGCGACGATTAGAACGCCTATTTGAAGTATTTTCTGCAGATAAAATATCGCTAACGTCAAGAGTTTCATCGATGCGCGTATCAATAGGAGCGTAAACAATATTGTCGTATGTAAGATCTTCTTCAATTTGCTCGACTTCAGCTGCAGCACGTCGCTCAACAGCATTCAACCTGCGAGAACGGCGAGAACGCTGGTTTTTGCGAGTTTTTTCATCGCGACCATCTTGCGAATCCTGAAAATCCTTAGTGTACTCAGAATCTTGAGAATACATAGAACGACTTGTTTCACGCGATGTTTCACGGCTATTTCCTCTGCCGCTATCACGCTTCATTTCGCTTGAATTCTCGCGTCTTTCAGAACGCGACTTGCGTTCTCTACTATCGCGAGAATCACGACTATCACGGCTATCACGAGCATCACGGCTATTGCGGCTATTGCGTCCAGCGCGCCTTCCGCGAGAAATATCGCGCAAGTCATCACGCAAATCATCATTCAAGCCATCGCGCAAGTCATCATTCAAACCGTCACGCAAATCGTCACGCAAGTCGTCGCGCGAACCGCTGCTTTCTTCAGTACGATCGTTCACTATCTTAGGAAGAACTGGTTCCTGGAATAGCAGCGAAGTTATTGGGCGCGATTTAACAACATGCGGCTCAGAATTCTTCGCACTAGAATCCTCAACTTTTAGTTCCATTGCTTCTCCAGCCGCACCGGCACCACGCGTAACTCGTCGACCGCGACGGCGACGCGTAACACCAGAGCTTTGCTGCAAAGTATCACCGGCAGCTATGTTACTTTCCGAAGAATCTGCAGATTGCATTGTTTCGGACATATCCGCAGAAGTAGCAGTTTTAAACACAGTTCTACTATTTTCAGCTTCAGATTCATTGAAGCGTTCTCTTATTATTCTGGGCACTATGCTCCTCACGAGACGCTGCATCGCCTCGCATCCCTGGCTTTAAGTTGAGCACGCACGTGCGCGAGCCACCCCAAAGCTCTCTACAAAGTCTAGCTGCGCGACAGCGGACGCCAGCCTCGGAAAACGCTCACGAGGGGATCGACGCCATCGATTGCCTGGCGGCTTGCAGTGCCACCGCTCTCTAGTATGCCATATTGCCGAGTCAAATATATAACTCGTTGAATATTAAAATTTACAACGTTACTTTTAAGCCAAAAGCAGCAAAACTACACGCGCGCTACTATCTGCACTAATGAAAATCGTTGCGCACACATAAAAGTTGCGTATCGCTCCTATAGTTGCAGCATAGGTTTGTGCGAATATATTTGCGCACTACTTACTATTTGGAAATACTATTTGGGATACCCTTTGGAGGCAAGAAATGGGCTTAATCAGCGCAATGCAAGGCTTTTGCGTAATTGGCATTGTTATTGCTGCAGGCTACGTTACTGCTCGCATGCGCGTTGGCGGTTCACAGGCTCAAATGGTGCTAAATCGCGTCAGTTTTTTCGTTTCCAGCCCTTGCTTAATGTTTGCGATCCTTTCTAAAGAACCTATTTTTGAGATTTTTCACTCTTCGATTTTTGTTGCATTCTTTTCTGCGATGATTGTTGGAGTTGCGTTCGTGCTGCTTAATCGCATTTGTTTCCATCTTCCTGCAGCCGACTGCACTATAGGCGCGCTCAATTCTCTTTATTTGAATTCAAACAATATTGGCCTTCCAGTTGCAACTTATATTTTGGGAAATCCTGCGCTTGTTGCTCCGATTTTAGTTATGCAACAAGCTGTGTTTACTCCTGTTGGTTTGACGGTTCTCGACATTACAACTACTGGCAAATGTTCGCTTAAGCGCATAGCTCAGCAGCCTTTAAAACAGCCACTTTTAATTGGTTCGCTTGGTGGAATTATTATTTCAGCAATTTCCGCAAAAGTTGGCTACTTCCCTGTTCCGAATTTTCTTTACGATCCAATTAAGATGATTGGCGATTCTGCAGTTCCAATGATTTTAATGGCTTTTGGAATGTCGCTTTATGGCAGCAAGCCTTTGCAAAAAGATTCTAATCGAGCTGCTATTGCCACGGTTGCAGTGCTAAAAAATCTTATTATGCCTGCAATTGCGTTTTTGCTGGCTTACTTTGTGATGGGTTTTCGCGGTGCGACTTTGTATGCGTGCGTTGTGTTAGCTGCGCTTCCAACCGGTCAAAACGTTTACAATTATGCTGCGCGCTACAACGTCGGCTTAAGTTTTGCGCGCGACGGCATACTGTTTTCTACTGTCACTAGCCCAATTTGCATAGCCGTAATTGCAGCCGTTTTAGGGTGATTTCGTACGCGTTTATGCCGCCTACGCGCGCACTCCCGACAGAAACTTTACAGTAGCGTAAAGAAACGGTCGCCTACGCGCGAAAAAACGGCAGAAACTTTACAGTCGCGCTGCTAGCGAATCGATACACGCGTTAAATATTTTTGCAGTCAATAGAAAATGTCGAAAACATCTGGCGATTATGTATTTTCGACAGTTTTGGCTTACGTTTTGTTTATTTCACCAAACGATTTGTCATTTTCGACATTTTAGTAAGCTGCAAAAAAATCGTGGCGGACGCACTACATAGCAGTACTCAAACAGCGGTAATTCATTAAGACTTTAAAAAACTTTAAGACTTTTCAATCAGCCAATCAACTACATACTTCACGCGAACCCCATCTATTAAATCAACTCCAGCATATCTGCCAGTAATAAGGAATTTCGCGTAATTATCGCGTATTTTAAGCAAATTATCGGTTTCATGCGTATTTTCTGGCAATTGCTGAGTAACCTGATAATATTCAACCAAATCGCCCTTGCGCGCAATAAAATCTACTTCACTACCCTCAACTCGAGCAACATCAACGTCATACCCCCTTCGCAGCAACTCCAAAAATACAATATTTTCTAAGCGATTACCCATATTCCCAAGACGATGACTAACTGCCTGATTCCTCAAACCACTGTCAACAATAAAATACTTTGCATTCTGCCTCAAGTATGCTTTACCTCGAATATCGTACGGGCGAACTTCAAAAAACAGATAAGCATTTTGCAAAAGCTCTAAATACCTAGAAATAGTATGATTTGAAACTTCTATACGCTCGTTTTTTAAAAGACTAGTAACCTTAGAAGCATTAACAAGCTGACCAACATTATCAGCCAAAAATGCGACTATTCTTTTAAGAGTAAAACTATCTTTTATTTGCGCGCGAGCAGCAATATCGTTAAGAATAATGGAATCATATATGCCGGAAAGAATAGTGTATCTAAGCGGCTCATCCGCAAGCACAACACTAGGAAATCCGCCATATTGTTCATATTCTTTATACGCCAGATCTACTTCCCTAGAATTAACGTCGATTTGCTTTGCTCCTAAGAATTCCTTGAATGAGAACGGGTACACTGGTATTTCAACGTACCTTCCACTTAAGTTAGTGGCAAGCTCGCCAGAAAGAAGTTTCGCGTTAGATCCTGTTATAACAATATCGCAATTAAAACTAACTCTAAGTGCGTTAATGGCTTTTTGCCAACCATCTACAAACTGTATTTCGTCTATTAAAATGTATGTTTTTGGTTGATCTACATTTGTTTGTTGACTTTTGCCACTGTTCGAATTTTCACCACTGTTCATTTTTGAACAGATAATATCCATAAGATTGGAATCTGTAAGCACATTGCGATATTCAAAACTTTCAAGATTTATGTAGATTATATGCGAGTCTGGCACTCCAAGCTCGCGAAGAGAATCCATGTATTGTTTAAGGATTACCGATTTTCCGCAGCGGCGTACACCTGTTATCACTTTTACAAAATCAGTGTCTCTAAAAGCAAGAAGCTTATTAAGATACTCAGTCCTAGGATACATACGTTTGCCTTTCGCAAGTTGGAAGCCTACTTCCAAGTTTAGTGCAAAATGACAAAAGTTGGAAGTCTACTTCCAGATTGCAAATCTCTTCGCGCAACTATCTTTGCGCAATTACCTTCGTGCAGCTACTTTTGCTCAACCACCTTCGCGCACGATTTAAAAAGCTAACTAACTAGCGCTTGCCTGAAAATGTTTACTTAAAGCATGTGGTATGTGCCCATTTCTGGACACATACCACTGATGTAGCTTTATAAATGCTTGCTATAAGCAAACTTTTATAAATACATCATCTCACGCTCTGGATTAAGGAACTTCGTGAACTTTACAGCCTTTAACAGCAAAGCTACAAGACATGGCAAAATAACCAATAGAAGAATCGAAACAACAAAAAATTCTGCTGCATCTAACAATAATTCAAAGGTTGATGATCCAAGAGTAAACCAACCAATAATATAAATATCACAAAGAGTATTGGCAATGCAGGAAATTATAACTGATATTAAATTAACAAGCATATATTTTAAATTGTTTTCAGGCTTATATTTGACTATAACCCATTGCAATATTTCTACGGAAACAAAGAAAATAACAACAGGTAACCATACTAAGCTCTGAATTATAGAATTATATGAATTTCCAGATATAGGATAAAGTTTGAAGTAACAATACATCATCGAAGCAGTCATAATAATAAAAACAAATACACCACTTGCTGCAGTAAAGAATCTTTTACGTAATACTTGAGCAAAGCTAAGTATTATTGCAAGCGGAAACATCCATCCTGCATAAGCTAGAATTCCAAACAAAACCTGGTGTTCATCATTATATTTAAAAACTTCTTTAATATTTATCCATAAATTAACACATAAATCAATGCCATATATAATAAAAAGAGATTCAAGAATCGCTACTACAGCAACAACTATGATTGCAGAAATAATTTCTTTAGCATTCCACCTAAAAGAAAACTTACGAGCCTGCTCTTCAATATAAGCAGGATTAAACATGCCATTAGCATAACCAGTTTGATAACCAAAAGCTTGAGCAGCACCAGCTTGATAAGCACCATATTGATTAGTAAAAGACCCACCTACATATTGACCACTGTATTGACCACCATATTGCAATTGACTGTATTGAGACTGGAAGTACTGAGACTGTTGACCAACAGGGAACTGATTGTACTGCTGAGTATACTGCTGATTTGATTGCTGAGCGTACTGCTGATCTGGCTGCTGACTTGACTGAACATACTGCTGGCTCATTGAAGACTGCTCGTATTGCTGATAATACAACTGGGCAGACTGAGGCTGCTGCTGCATCGGTTGATTATGATTCTGCGCCGACTGACCATACTGCTGAGAATATGATTGGCCATACGACTGACCATAAGGCTGACCATACGACTGACCATTTTGAGAATAACCAGCACTATCAGAAGCACCATTCATCTGATTTTTGCCACGATAATCATCAACACCATTATTGACATCACTCATAGCAAACCTCCAAATCTAACACTCACTGTTAAAAAAATTTCTCCCAAATAAAACAGTCAGACGATAAAACAATCCAACAAAACTGTCAGCTTATTATACCTCCATCAACAAATTAACCCCACAAACAGTAACATTAAAAAAAAACTCAACACTTCCCTATTAAAAAAGTCCGCAAACACAGGCACATTACCCAGTGATTGTGGACTTAATCGATGCTATAAAACAAACTCACACTATTCAATCACAATGCTTGCTGAGCAAGAAGCAGTTTTCGCGCCTTAATCCGACAGAAACTTTACAGCGTTGTAAAGGAAAAGTCGTTTCCGCGCCTTAATCCGGCAGAAACTGCGCAGCGACGTAAAGTTTCAGTCGGGAAACCGGCAAAAAACGGCAAAAACTTTACAGCTGTGTAAAATTTATGCCGCCTACACGTGCAATCCCGGCAGAAACTTTACAGTCGCGTAAAGAAACGGTCGTTTCCGCGCCTCAACCCGGCAGAAACTTTACAGTCACGCTGCTAGCGAATCGAGGCAAGCGAATCGAGGCGAGCGCGGAATGACGGCCAATCCGTGCGCATTGCCGTAAGCAGCTTCAACTTAGGCACGTCGTCAATCGGCACCCACTTAATTTCCATACTCTCGTCATCGTGCGCACAAGGATCCACACTATGCCCCGGCTTTTCAAATGCAAAAACCGTTGTGTAGCGCCAGTTTCCGTGATCCTCGCGGTAAGCTCCAACAACCTCAATATCTCCCGAAGTAATATTTGCTTCCTCGAAAGACTCACGCAATGCGCCCTCAATCGCGCTTTCGCCATCGGAAATTGCGCCGCCCGGGATGCCCCAAGTGCCACCTTCAGCGCTCCAAAGCGCGCGATGTTGCATCACAACGTGCGTCACGCGACCAGTTTCAGCATCTCGCCTAGCAAGCAGCACTCCAGCAGCGCCGTTATGACCCCAATGCCTTCGACCACAATCGCAATGCACCCATCCATCTCCCGGCTGATGCACATTTTCTTTAGGCACCTCCGTGGAAGTCGGATCATTCTTTTCGCCAGCTTCTTCCAAGCTTTCCTTATTCCACAAATCCGGCCATGCGTACCCAAGCTCAGTAACCATACTGCGAAGAAGCGGCAAGCTGATTCCAAGAACACCGTGCGGATCTCCATTAATACTTTCAATAAAAGCTCCGCCAAAACCTTCTAGCGTAAAGGATCCTGCAACTTCCAGCGGCTCTCCAGTTGCTACATACGCGCGAATTTCCGCGTCACTCATTTGCGCAAAAGTTACGCTTGCGTGGCTTGTTTTGCACACGATTTTGCCGGTTTTTGCGTCGATTAAACAGTGACCAGTCCACAATTGTCCTGTTTTTCCGCTCATTTGCTTAATCCGCTCAAATGCCACCTCAGGAGTATGCGGCTTTCCGTAGCATTCTCCATCGAGCAAGAACATGGAATCGCAGCCAACAATCAGCACACCGCTACAATCATTAGAAGATTTATTCGTATATGCAAAATCGTGAATATCGAAAGTTTTTGTAGGAACAGTAACACCTGAAAAATCGCGAGTTTGCGCCGTATCTACGTTATGTGTTACATCTGATTGCGAATCGCTTGCTAAAGCATTACCAGCAGATTCCGCAGATTCAGCAGATTTGTCTGATTCCGCAGCTTCAGCTTCCAGCGGATACCCCACAACTAAATCGCCACTAGCACTCGCCGCTGCATCCGCCACAAGTTTCCACGCATTGTACACAGCTTGAGCTTTTGCGCGAGCCAAAATCGAAACGCGCTCACATGCACTCAACTGCTCAACGCTTGAACCTCGCTCACTAGCGGCATCTCGCAAAGCCGCAGGCTCATCCACTTCGCTTACGTGAATTATCGGAATCACGCCAGCCGCCGCCAAAACCGCTCTACGCGCCGGAGACTGCGAGGCTAAAATCAACGAAACTGTCATACCTTACTCTTCCTTTTACGCCTTTACAACTTCGCACAAATCATTCGCGAGTTATTGCAACGCCAGTAGAATCAACAGGCACGTGCAAAACGCGCCAGCCTGTACACGAAAGCCACGGCTCGGCAATTGCGTCGATTTTTTGAGCCGCACTCTTTTTATACTCAGCATCTCCTGCATAAAATACAGCAACGCACGATCCTGCTCCCGAAATCGCCGCCGCAAAACCATTCTCGCGCAACGTTTCCACCAGCTTCCACGAATCCTTCATAAGATTTGCGCGATACGGTTGATGAAGAGCATCTTGAGTTGCTGCAAAAAGTAACGCATTTCGCGAAATATCAGATTTTACTGTGCCTAATTCATTTTCCGAATCACTATTTAACTCACCAAAAGCAACCGGAAGCATTGCAGCTCGCGACACGTTAAATATTGCATCACCATACGGCACTTTTGCTGGAAGCGCGCGCCTAGCAAGCTCTGTAGAAAGCTCGAAATCAGGAACGAATACAGACACGGAAATATCTTGTGAAACTTTGTATCGTACAGTATGAAAACCAGTAGAAAGCGGAGCTTCGCAATCTCCAGCCACGCGCACAGAGCCTTTTCCTTCTCCAGCATCAAGCTTCCAGCTCATCGTCAAACCGCCAAAAACTGCAGGAGCAACATTGTCTGGATGACCTTCAATTGCAGCCGCGATTTCGAAAATTGCTTCGCGATTAAGCTCACCTTCGTGCGCAAAAGCCCAAGCAGCAGCAACAGCAGCCACAATCGCTTCTGCAGAAGAGCCCATACCGCGCGCTTGCGGAATCCGATTATGCACTTCTAACGTAAATCGTAAGTTTGGCAGACCAAATATTTTGCAAGCTTTGCGAAAAGTCGCTACAACTAGATGCGTTTCATCTTTTGGAAGCGTATCCTCGCCTTCGCCGTGAATAATTACACGCACGTTTCCAGCATAATCGAGCGAATCAAGCGAATTTTTAGAATGATTATCATCCAGAGTAAAAACTAAAGAATCCGCATAATCAAGCGCAATACCTGCTGTATCAAACCCAGAACCGAGATTTGCACTAGTTGCTGGCACACGCACGGAAACACTGTTACATACTGGATTCATACGATCACCTTCTCGCTTTTCACTTTATAACGCGCAAAACTAGCGGCTTTCCGCACACAACGTCCAACTTCTGCAAATCTTCGCAAATAGCTTGAACTGCAGCTTCCGAACATTCGCTCACAAGCACGCGCACACTGCCAGGTCCACCAAGACCGCACTGTGGGCAATCCGAATCACCTTCAGCCTGAGCATACTTAGCCTGGCACGCCGAAGCCAAACGCTCAGCTTCAACGCCATGATCTGCAAAAACATCCATAACTTCGCCGCACAAAGCCAAAGAAGTATCTTCCATATTGCAACGAATCACAAAATCCGCTCTAGTCTGCTCGCTAGAAGCCGGCACATACTTGTTGTACATTGGCACGCCAAAACCTGCGCATCCGCGCACAATATTTCGAGCAGCACTAACAACATCTCCAACAACAGCGCTTGCAGTTGGAGCGCCACCAGCACCGCGTCCGTAGAACATTAAGTCATCGGCAGCCTGCGCCTTCACAAACACAGCATTGAAACTGCCATGCACAGAAGCCAACGGATGCTCCGCGCTGACAAGAGCTGGATAAACACTAACGCTTACGCCGCCATCCGAGTTGGGCTCGCCGTCATCATGCCTTTCAACTGCCGCAAGCAGCTTAATTACACGATCTTCCGCACCTGCAGCCGCAATATCTTCAGCTGTAATCGCGCTAATTCCCTCAACAGAAACGTCGTCAATACTTACTGGCATTTGGAATGCGAGAGTTGCCAAAATAGCAGCTTTATTTGCAGCGTCGAAACCTTCAACATCTCCGGTCGGATCCGCTTCAGCATAACCCTTTTCTTGAGCTGCGCGCAAAGCCGAGTCAAAATCAAGTCCGCGCACAGTCATTTCGTCAAGAATATAATTAGTAGTTCCGTTTACGATTCCGAAAATTTGCGTAATTTCATCGCCAATAAGTGACTCTCGTAGCGGACGAACAATAGGAATCGCTCCTGCTACAGCAGCCTCAAAGTACAAGTCAACTCCGTGACTTTCTGCACACTCGTATAATTCCGGACCAAACTTTGCAAGCAGCGCCTTGTTTGCAGTAACAACAGATTTTCCGTGGCTCAGCGCGCTTTTTACAAAAGTATGCGCAGGCTCAAGTCCGCCAATAAGCTCGATTACAATATCAACGTCCTCGCGAGTGCACAACGATGCCGTGTCTGTAGTTAGCAAATCACGCTTAATCCAAGGAGCGTCAACCTCTTCCGGACGCAAGCACGCAACTCCTGCGAGCTCAATATTTGCGCCAATTCTAGACGCGAGCTCATCACCTTGTTCAACTATAAGTCGCGCTGTTTGCGAACCGACCGTGCCTGCACCAAGCAATCCAACGCGAATAGTTTTATTAGCTAATTTTTTGCTTAACATATAACTCGCCTCCTTAAGCCATGAATTTTGAATTTTGAATTTTCTTTTTTACTAAAAATAACAGTTACTAAAAATAATAGTTGCCAAAAATAAAAATAGCAGTTACAAAAATAACAGTTACTAAAAATAGCAGCTACGAAAAAAGCATCATCACATTAAGAATCACAGAAATAATCAAAAATGTAATTACACCTACAGTTCCATAAAGCGATTTCAAATTATCTTTCTTAGGCAATTCCAAAGGCGCATCATAGAAAACTAAATATCGGCGATTGCGAACAAGTAATACTATTCCAACTATAAGCACTGCAAACACAAATATGCTATATAATCCAGCTAGCACGAATCCAGAAGGCAAATTCATTAACTCTTCATTTGATAGTTTGTCAACTTCTATAAGATTCCCTTTTGCATCTGTACTCTGTTTTAGTAACCATAAAGCAACAACGCTTCCTTGGAAATTCACAATCATGTGAAGAAATATGCTGTAACGCAATTTAGAAGTGCGCACGTACATGTAGCCGAGAATAAGCCCAAGCCCGAAAGCGTAGAAAAATTGGAATATATTCATGTGGAATAACGCAAAAGCTAAAGCAGAAAACACAATTGCTTTCTTTTCGCCATATGCACGCAATCTAGAAAGTACTTGCTTTCTAAAAAACCATTCTTCCACAATAGGAGTAAGAATTACTACGAATACAAGCGCTTCCCACATATTTCCAGACACAATAGTTTCTGAAATGCGATTCTTTGCTTTACCGTCTGTAATAATTGAAGCTAATGTTGTACCAATTAAGCTTCCGACGCACATAACTGGCACACTAACTGCGTAGAATCCCAAAAATTGCCGCAAAGACATAGGAAATTCACGCGACGCAAGAGTTGGCACTGCTCGCATAATCAGCATTGCAATAGGAAGCGCTATTAAATATTGCGCAATATCAGATACTAATATTGTTCCAATAGATTTTTCTAAAAATTCTTTAGGCAAAAAATACGGAAAGCATACGCTTAGCACACATGCAGCAGCAATCCACACAACCATGAACACGCATAATGACATTCCAATAGTTCCTTGTCGCTTTTGCGCCAACAAATATTGGTCGTCGTATTGTATATCTTGCATACTCATCCTTTTATTATTTTTTACGCTTTATTTAGATTTTTCGCTTATTATTTGACGTGTGCTAAGTTTGCGCTGTTTGCGCTGCCTGCGCTGCTTGCAACACTTGCGATACTTGCATTACTCGCATTACTCGCATTACTTGCGTTGCTCGCGCTATTCACGCTTACTTAAGCACACCTTCAATAAGCTTTGTAATTAAATCGCTATAGCTTATTCCAGTTGCTTCCCAAGCTTTTGGATACATGGAAATTGGCGTAAATCCAGGCATTGTGTTGATTTCGTTGATCATCACATGACCTTCAGGAGTCACGAACGAATCAACACGGCTTAATCCTCTACCGTCTGCTGCTTTGAATGCTGCGAGTGCTGTCTTACGCACGAGCTCCAAAGTTTCCGCAGGAAGATTTGCTGGAACTTCAACGTGCGAAGCTGCAGAATCCATGTATTTGCTGTCAAAATCGTAGAACTGGTCTTCACCAGCCTGACGCTTGTCTAGCACAATTTCGCCTGGCAAACTTACTTTCGGCTCCTCGCCATCGCGAGCTGCAAGAACCGCGCACTCAATTTCGCGCGCGTTAATTCCTTGCTCTACTAGCACTCGCCAATCATGCTTTGAAGCTTCAAAAACGGCATCTGCTAAAGCTTTAGCATCGCGCGATTCAACTTTTGTAACTCCAAAACTAGACCCTGCACGGCTTGGTTTTACAAAAAGCGGATACTCGAGTTTCGCAGCTTCAACCTGCTCAAGAATTTCATTTGTGTACGCAGCAAAGTGATTCGACGAGTCGCTTGCAAACTTGCGCGCATCCAACGCGATTCCCGGAGCCACGTCAATTCCGGCAGCCTTAAACAGCTGCTTTGCGTAGTATTTATCCATGCACGCAGCCGAAGCCAATACTCCGCAACCAACGTACGGCACTTGCATCATTTCTAGCAAGCCTTGCAAAGTGCCATCTTCACCGTTCGGACCGTGAAGAACTGGGAAAACAGCGTCAATATGACCTAAACTTTCAAGCGTGCCGTCTGCCTCTCGCACCAAAAATCCGTCTGCACCCTTTGCAGGGTCAAGCACAACATCGCGCGTTCCAGCGGTTTTTGTGATTACTGGCAACTCGCCTTCTTCCATGTGGAAGTTACGAGGATCTTCGCCGCCAACAATCCATTCGCCTTTTTTAGTAATCGCAATGCGAATAATATCAAAACGACTTTCGTCTACAGCACTGAGCACTCCAGCAGCAGATATGCAAGAAATCGAATGCTCGTCTGCTTTACCGCCATACAAGAACACTACACGCTTTTTCGTCATTTTTTTCCTTTATATATTTTTGAATTATTCTAATTATTTTGGATTAGTTTTTATTATTTACGCGCGCTACTCTTCGCAAACGCTACTTACTCTTCGCAAACATCGTCGTCGAAAAGCATTGCGAGCATTTCTTGGCAGGAGATTCCTTCTTCAAGCACGCGAGCCATTGCACTTGCGAGCGGAGTTGCAACGCCCAAACGCTTGCCCATTTCAACTACTGCGCTTGTGGTTGGCACGCCTTCTGCAACGCCATTGCTTACAGCAGTTGCTTCTTCAACGCTCATGCCTTTACCGAGATTTGAGCCGAAAGTGTAGTTGCGGCTTAGAGGAGACCCGCAAGTTGCCACTAAATCACCAAAGCCTGCAAGACCTGCAAAAGTGCGCGAATCTGCTCCTTCTGCAACGCCCAATGCCGTCAACTCTGCAAGACCGCGCGTTTCGATCATAGCTGCAGTGTTTTCGCCGTATCCTGCGCCTCGAGCCATACCAACTGCGAGCGCAACAACGTTTTTAAGCGAGCCGCACATTTCTACGCCGATTACGTCGGTTGATACAAACGCTTTAAAGTAGCTGTTTGAGCATGCTTTTGCAACTACTTCTGCTTGAGATTTTTCTGCGCAAGCAACTACTGCTGCAGCCGGGTGGCGAGAAGCAACTTCCTTGCTTAAGTTTGGTCCGGAAAGTGCAGCAAAACGGTTACGCGGTAAGTTCAAAGCTTCGCACACAACTTCATCCATACGCTTTCCTGTTGTGCGCTCAATGCCTTTCATAAGCGAAACAACAATCGCATTTTGTGGAATCAGCCCCACAAATTCTGCTAACGCAACGCGCGCAAACTGTGCTGCAATCGCCACGACTACAATATCCGCGTTCGCAACAGCTTCTGCGCGATCTCCTGTTGCAGTCATGTTTTCTGGAAGTTTTTCCACGCTTGGCAAGCGCACGCCGTTATGGTGATGATCGCGAATTCCTTCAACAATTTCCGGCTCTATTGCCCACATCGTCACTTGATTTCCTGCATCCGCAAGCACTTGTCCAAACGCAGTTCCCCAAGCACCAGCACCCAACACCGTAACGTTCATGTTTTACGTCCTGCCTTTCGGTTGTGAGTTTTATAAGCTACTGTATAGCTATTTTTATTTGTAATCACACTATTACATAATTCTACACATGCCGCTTTACGGGATTTTAAAAAGATACTTTATTTTATTCTTCCGTATATTTTTTATTCTTCCGTAACGCGTTTCATCTGCCTGTAATCAAAGTATCCAGCAGGCGCTTTTTCGCCACGAATCTCTTCCATAATTTGCGTCATACGCACACGCACGCGACGAGCCAACTCTTCAGCAGATTCCATTGGAGGCATCTCCCCCCAGTTTTCGCTTCCCTGCAGCAAGTCGGAATAATCAAGCTGAGTATCGTAGCACATTGCAACATTTTTCTTCGGCCACGGCCACCAGTGATTAATGCTTGCAGCGCCCCATGTGACAGCGCAAAATAGCGGTATTTGATGTCCGAGTCTGCGCGATGCTTCGAGAGCAATTATTCCAACTCCGGGCTTCATGCTCATAGGCCATTTTTTAGGATCGCGCGTTAATGTGCCTTCTGGCCAAATGCTTAAAGGTCTTCCGTTTGTGAGGATTTTGATTGATTCTTCCTCAATTTCGCGCGCTTTTCCGCTTCTGCGCGGCACAGATTGCATGCCTACTAGCTGGAACCATTTGCCTAAGATTGGCCAGTGCGCTAGTTCCGCTTTTGCCATGTAACGCGGTCTGCGTCCTTGGTGAAATAGTGCGGTCATAGGTATGAAAACGTCAAACATCGTCACGTGTGTGCAAGCGGTAATAAACACGCCTTCTTCTGGCACGTTTTCTAATCCCCACGCCTTTACTTTGCAGCGAGAACGCAATACGCGCGACGTTCCTTCGAGCAACCTTTCGGCGGCTTTAGGATTTTGCGCGTCAATTTCTGCCTGGTTTGGCTTACGTTTTCCTGCCGGATAGTAATACGTTGGATCAACTAAATTGTGTTTACTTGCTAAAAGCTTTACTTGCTCATCACTGAGTGGTTTTACTGCACTTCTTGGCGAAGGTTTTCCTTTTGATACCATGCTTTCTATTGTGCCGCACGCTATAAACCTACGCTACGACCTACTTTTGCAATCAACCCATGTTTAGGAGAGCACGCCCAAGCGAGCACGAATAGAGCGGTTGCTACGAGCACAATTGTTCCGCCTGTTGCTGTATCAAAGCTCCACGAAATATACATTCCAACAATCGAAGAAACGCAACCAATAACAGGAGCTAAAATCATCATTCTCGACAGCCTATCCGTAAGCAGTCGCGCAGTTGCAGCAGGAGTCACAAGCAGAGCAAGCACAAGCACGTTTCCAATAATTTGCACGGAAACAACTACAGCAATCGCCACCAAAACGTATAACATTCCATCTAGCCAGGCAACTGGCAATCCCATTGCGCGCGAAGTTTCGCGATCCATCGATACGCAAACAAGCTCTTTGTGGAACATGCATAATATAGCCAAAATAATCAAACCAGTAACAGCGACAACAGCAATATCTGAATCAGGAATACCTGTAATCGAGCCAAACAAGAAGGATTCCAAAGAGCCTGCGTAGCCGGATGCTTTAGAAATAATCACGATTCCAAGAGCGAAAGCAGATACGAAAAATACGCCAATAAATGAGTCTTCGCGAAGCCTGCGATTTTGGCTAAAAATAGATACGATTAGCGCGGTTGCAACTCCTGCGAGCGCTCCTCCAAATAACAAATTGCCTTGCAATACGAAGGCTATTGCAAGTCCTGGGAATACTGAGTGAGCTACAGCATCTCCAATAAACGCCATTCCTCTAAGCACTACGTAGCATCCAACTACACCGCAAATTACGCTAGAAAGACACGCTACAATAAGCGCTTTTAGCAAAAACCAAAGGTCAGGATTTGTTAAATCTTGTATAAATTCTATTGGAGATAACATTACTCTTTTACCACACTTTCCTTACCAATTACGCGCTCAACTGCTTTAATAAGCGGATTTTGCGGAGCTACGTGGAAGGTTCGTACCCACTGTTCTGTTTGCAAATTTTGCGGATCATCGTCGCCCACAATAGTGCCATCAAATAGCATTATTCTCGAGCATGAGTTAATTGAGCCAATAATATCGTGCGAGCTCATGAGAATTGCTTCACCAGAAGCAGACAATTTTAAGAACAAATCGGTAAGCAGCTCCTGAGTAGGCATATCGAGTCCAGTAAACGGTTCGTCTAACAGAAGCAAACGCGGCTCTCCAGCCAATGCTCTAGCAACAAGTACGCGCTGACGTTGACCTCCAGAAAGTTCGCCAATCGTGCGATCTTGAAAATCAGCCATTCCTGTGCGTTCAAGCGAGTTTAATGCGATTTCGTAATCTTCTTTTTTAGCGCGACGAACGTAACCAATATGACGAATCCTACCCATCATCACTACATCTAAAACAGAAAGTGGGAAATCCCACGCAATATCGTGACGTTGAGGCACATATCCAACGTAAGATACGCGAGAATTAAGTTTCGCACCTTCCATATGAGGAGCACGCACTTCGAGTTTTCCAGTATGCGGAATCAAACCCATAATTGCACGAAATAGCGTCGTTTTACCGGCACCGTTTGCGCCAAGCAATCCCACGAATTCGCCACTATTAATGGTAAAAGAAACGTCTTTTACAACAGCGCGATTCCCGTACGAAATATTCAAATTTTGTGCGCAAATTACTGCATTTTCTTCCATATTTACTACCTTTAACACTTTCACTTCAAACATTTCGCTAAAGAATCCGCGTTAGCTCGCATCATATCTGCATAAGTTCGCACATTTGCGTCGAAAGCGTCACCATAAATTGGGCAAACTTTCACATGCGCTTCAGCTGCAAGCTCTTTAAGAACAGACGAGCGAGAAATCAAATTCGGCTCTAAAAACACTGCAGGGATTTCCAAGTCGCGCAAAATTTGCGAAAGTCTACGCCTGTCTTGCACGCTCGGTTCGCTTGAAGGGTTAATTGTTACGAATCCTGCGATATTTACGCCGTAAGCTTTACCTAAGTATGCAAAAGCGTCGTGCGTTGTAACCAAGTTGCGACGCTCTTTTGGAATTGACGCAACTTTTTTACGCATATAAGCGTCTACGTCGAGAAGTTTGTTAATATACCGATCCGCATTTGCGCGATATTTGCGAGCGTTTTTAGGATCGACTTCGCACAAACGGTCCGCAATTGTGCGCACATAAGCAATTCCGTTTTTCACTGACTGCCATAAATGCGGATCAATATCTCCGTGAACATGTTTTCCAAGAACAGCTTGTGGAAGTTGATAAATTTTCTGCCTTGCAAATCCAAGGAATCTATAGCCTTGTTCAGCTGGAATTTCTTTTAAAGCATTAGTCGGCACTTCTACTACTACGTCTCGCGGCTCATAGTATACGCGCTTTGGCGCAACTGACCGCTTTTCTTGCAAAGTGTCAACTCTGTACAAAAATCCGCGTTTAGCTAAATCGTAAGCCAAATCTGCATGACCTTGATTCAAAACTGCGCTAGCTCCACGCTTTTTCGCTAATTTCTGCGCGTTAATGCCGACAGCAAAACGCATAGTTGCGTTTCCTAAACTTGCAACTCTTTCGTTTTGAGCATTGAGCATATCTGCATGAAAGTCGAGAGTGTATTCTCCTGGCTTACTAAAAGCCCAACTTAAATGCGTGTGCGCGTCCGCAGGCAAATCCACATGATCTTCATCGTTAATTCCGTTTGCTGAATTAACGTAAGTTTCTACGCTTCCAAAAGTGCCAGTAAGGTAAGCGAAAAGCGAACCAGGACCGGTTACTTTAGTTGCAGTTAAGCGGATCCTGTCCGAACGCTTCATGTTGTATGCTTTTGGCTTTATTACAGTAGCGCGTCCTTCTTTCGTTACAGTTGAAGGCGCGTTTGATTGCGAAGACTGAGAAACTTGAGAAGACTGAGAAGATTGCGAAGACTGCAACTTATCAGATTTCTTTTGAGATTTCTCTTCAGATTTTTGTTGCTCTTTAGCGTCTTTAGCTTCTTCAACCGGCTGCGAAGTTTGGCGTTCTGTAGCAAGACCAAGCCAAATAGTGTCTAATGACACATCTTCGACCATTGGAATAATATCCGCCGCATGTTTCACGCTTTCTTCAGCAAGTTGCACATTCGGCACGCCTTTTCGCAAATTCGCATCTAAAGCAGTAATAACACCATGCTCCTCAAGCATCATGTAATTACTAAAAGCCACATCCGCATACACAACGTCTCGAATTGAACGCAATCGCGGCTCGTAAGAGTGCGGATCTGCATTATCAGGCACAATTGAACTCACATTTGCAGCATCACCTGCTACATTCGCCACCATATCGCGCAAAACGCCTGTAGTTGTAACTACATTAATGCGACCATCGCGATGTCCTGCACGATTCCCGTTAGCACTACCACAAGCAGAAAGCGGCAAAATAAGCGCAACAGATGCAATTGCAGCAAGCGAAGAGAACAAAGTTTGCTTTACTTTTTTGGGCTTACGAATCACCCTTACACACTCCTACTACTAATAGTGCAACTTAATAGTGCAACAACCAGTTGAAGCTAATAAGCCCGCGCTTGTACAGATACCAAATTCCTGCACCCAAAACGCCAAGCACAGCAATAATTCCACCAGCAAGAAGCGAATAAGCAAGTAAAGGATTTCGCTTAAATAATCCTGTTACACCTTTTGCTTCAGACTTCACAACATCGTCATTATCGTTCAACTTCTGTCGGTACAAACTTTTAGCAAGCCTCTTGTTACTAATTTTTGAAACAAGACCTTTATGCTTTTTAGCTTTTCTTGGCAATTGTTTTCCAGAGTGTGAATTATTTGATCCAAAACCACGACCACCAACAAAAGGATTTCCGCCACCAACGGCACCGTTTCCGCGGCTGCCATTATTTCCATTAGCAGGTTTTGGTGGATTCTTAGGTGTAGGAGTCCCACCATTTTTGCCTTGTGGATTCTCTTTTTCATCCTTTCCACCGCCGTCAGCATACCCCATTGGCGTTTCTTGTGGATCTACGCCAACAGCAACGTGAATATTGCGAGTTACTGTAGAATTTCCGTCGGAAGCTTGGAATTGCAATGTGTAATATCCCGGTTTGTCGAAATCCCAATTCGCATGAGCATGCGTATTTGCAGGTATCGTATAATCTGTTGCTCCTTGAGTGGAGAAAATCTCTTTATCTCCACCGCCCAAGCCTCCGAACATCCAAACGCGCACGTTTCCAGGACCTTCAACTCCTGTTAGGCTCAATTGAGTTGGCTTATGCGGATTCATAGACTGATTATTCCAACCCATCCATGGCACACCATCAATTTGTGTTTGCGGTATGCGATACACGCCGTTAGTTTTACCAGCATCACCAACTGCGAATACAACTGTGTCTGTGTCTCTAAAGACATGGCTTCCTGTCACATCTTCTTGCACAGCCATATCAACATTATTTGAATCGCCAGTATATACAGCAATATCAACGTGACCGTGGTCTATAACAAGTTTGTCACCCTTGATGTCTTTAAACTTTGTTGCAGCAGATTGTTGCTTTTGAGAATCTTGCTTTCCGCCTTTAACGTTATGTCCACCATTAAAAAGACCACCGTTATTGTTTCCAAAGAGTCCGTTATTTCCTCCAAAGAGTCCGTTATTTCCTCCAAAAAGACCTTGTTGCTGCATTTTTGCTCCAGGCCATGGAGTCACATACACAGTGTTGTTGTTGCCGTTAATGAAGAAAGATCCATTACTTTGTTGCACATTAATGCTGTGATCCTCACTTTGAGAATCATCATCATCTGAATCTTCTTCGTCGTCTTCACCATCTTCGTCACCGTCAAAAGATGCGCCATCATAATCAGCAAAATCTCCAGCTGTTACATCATGATTAGTGACGTGGAATGTATAAGTCTGCTCAGAACTTTGCTCCTCGCCACCGACGGTAGCAGTAGCCTTCATTTTTAACTTGTACACACCAGGACGGTTAAAAGACCAATACATGTGCGAATGCTTGCCGCCAGTCTCAGTGATGTCAACATCTTTCGGCCAGCTTTCAACAGAGCCGAGCATTTTCTCATAATCGTCACCGCTGCGAGTGTACATAAAAACTTCGCCGTCGTGAGGTGCTTCGATACCAGTTAGCGACAATTTAACTGTTGGATTAACATTTGCAGCACCAGCTCCCTCATATAACGGTCTAGTATCTAAACCAGGCCACAAAGCGCCAGTCTTCCCAGCTCCCGACTGATCAAAGAACCAAACTACACCTTCGCGAGTTGTTGCGTAGATTTCTTTTATTGCCGGATTGCTCTCATCTTTTGAAAGTTGCATGATGTTTTTGGAGCCGACTTCAAAAATAAGTCGATTCGTATCGTAACGAGCGCCATTATGATCTTTACTTTCAAACGAATCACCCAAGGTACCTAATACCATGCGCTTATTTGTAGTATCAAAGAAAGTTGCAAAAACGTCAGTATGACCTTCATACGCGTGGCACATTGTAGCTTTACTATCAGCCGCAGGTTGCGAAGCAGTTTTATCTAAGCGAGCAGCGGCACACGCTTCAAAATTGGCTTTCTTTATTTTGGCAAAATCTTTAGAAGATTTCTTTCCGCTTGCAACAGTTGCGTCACTACCATTGTCAGCAAAAGCTGCAGGCGTTCCCATCATCATGCCGCACAAGCACACGCCCACCAACAAAGCGCGAGATAATTTCTTTATACTATTACGAACCATTTTCGTTACACCATTATTTCCACTGAGTACCATCAGATTGCATATCGTCCGATTGAGAATATTGAGAATTATTAATTGGCGACATTACTGTCGTTTCTTGATCACGCACTAAATCCGACAAAGCACTTTCGCCATTTGCATTATTCACATAATTTGCATTATTTGCATACTGTTGATTAGCTTGTGCAGAAACTTGCTTAGCGAGCGCAAGATTTCGTGCTTTCTTGCTTTTAACTACAGCTATTAGCACAAAAATCACAATAATTACGGCAATAATAGCCACAAAAATACCTACGATTTGAAGAACTAAAGCTGTATCGTCACTTTTTTCAGATACTTTGTGAGAATGCTTATGCTTGTTGTGAAGAAGTTTGTTATGATGGCTAGCTTCATCTTTTCCAGCTTCATCGTTGTCTTCTTCATCTTGATCCTCTTCGTCACCATCGTCACCCTCGTCGCCACTTGCTCCAGCAGCAGCGCCCGCACCTAAAGCAGCATTAGGATCAGCATTATCTCCAACAGCAAAATTAAGAACACGCGTATCGCTTACAGAGCGTCCATTTTTAAGCTTTCCAGAAAAAGTAAGCTTCACATGATAAATTCCAGGCTTAGAAAACACCCAATTCACGTGAGTATGAGCGTTAGTTTCAATCCAGCTGTTTTGCGGATAACCTTTAGTACTATCCCAAAGTTGCTGTGGATTATTGTTGCCATTTTCTAAGTAAACATGCAGTTTACCCGGACCGCTTACTCCTTCAAGCGAAAGGTTCGCACCATGATCGAGCTCGTTAAGCACTCCACCTTCCTGCGTATTCCAACCAAGCCACGGCACATCAGGATTTTGAGTTTGTGGAATAACATACAGCTTCGTTCCAGGCTTTTCGCCAATAAAACTGTAAGCAGCGTCATCAGGCATAGGAATTATTGAATTGCCGCCTAATTTAAATACCACATTTTCTGGGTCTCGCCACACTGGTTCGTCACCAGTATCATCGCGAATCTTCAATTTCCATTTGCCGTCGATTAGCGTCGGTCCAAAATCAGCATGACCTGCTTGAATCATAACTGGCTGGTTGCCTTCATTAGCATAAGCAGTTTCCTGCATTGGATTTGGTGCACACAAAGATGCAACCAAAGTTACTAAAGAAAATATGAGCGCAAGCAACGCAGTAGAATATACATTCTTTCGTTTTGCTCGCAATGTTTCATTTTGTTTGTAATTCATTATTTAAACTTTCTAGTAATAATACGAATACTATTTACAACAATTTCAATTTAGAACGTACCAATGCGCCACATGCGCCAGTTATTGTGCATAAGCCAACGCTCGCGCTTGAAGCTGCGACTGCAACCAATTTATTCGAGGAACTATTACCTTTCGTATCATCTGAATCATCTTCATAAGCTTCATCAGATTCTTCGTCGTATTGCCTTACATCCTGCGAAGCATGGCGTTCATTATTCTTAACAAAATCAGAATTATTGCCGAAATTATTGCCGGAACTATTTCCAGAATTATTATCTGTTCTTACGAAATTACGAAAAGTTTGCCCACTTTTCTTAGAGCTCTTGTTCTTAGTATGAGTTCCACCAGAAGTTCGTCGCGATGAAGTATGCGACGATTTTCCGCTTGAATTTTCTGTTCTCGTAAAAGAGCTAGAACCAGAGCCAGAACCAGAGCCAGAACCAGAGCCAGAGCCAGAGCCAGAACCAGAGCCAGAGCCAGAACCAGAGCCAGAACCAGAGCCAGAGCCAGAACCAGAACCAGAGCTAGAACCACTTTGCGTATTATTCTTAGAATTATTCTTAGAATTATTCTTACGATTAGTGCGGTTAGTATTATTGCGATTATTCTTTGTGCGCTTTAATTTTTTGTTGGATTTCTTAAAGAAATTAGATTCGAATTGGAATCCACTGTTAAAACTAGATCCGAATAGTCCAGAATTTTCAGTGCTACCGAATACACCTTTCAAAAAGTTCTTTCCACCAACAAAATGCTTAGTCTTATTTCTACGCTTATTATGATGCTTATTATTGCTCTTCTTATGACGCTTCTCATGACGCTTTTTCCCATGAGGATTCTCATCATCTTCAGAATCAGAACCGCTTTGATCATCATCGCTATCATTGTTATGAGAGTGAGGAACGCCCTTCATCTCAATAACATAATCGCAAAACTCATCAAATTTGCTATTTCTGTAAAGCTCACCGTTCTTTAAAACTAAGGAAGGACGAATCGTTGCACCTTGCATTGATGCATCAAGTTTTAAGTCCAACTTGCTGCTAACAGCACCAGGAATGCGCTTAAAATCGTTTTCCCCTTCCTTTTTAATCAACCAAACATAGTCTTTAACAATGGAAGTTACAGGACTCGTAGGGTCATCGATTGGATCACCGGTAGTAGCATCTGTTGCAACGTGAGGGTTAAGCAATACTGTTTTCGCATGTAAAGTATCCCCTGGCTTAAAACGCTTATAAGGAACAATCGCTTTTACTACAGGATGCCCGTCAGCACCGTGATCTTCAACAGCGATAGTTGCAGACGCAGTATCTTTGCCAACTTGCGTTTCGCCTTCAGTTGCGTGAGCATACACTTTCATCTTGTTCATTGCAGGCTCAGCTGGAAGCTGCAATCTCTCAGCAAAAAGAGTGGTTCCATACGCGTCAGGACCTTCGTCAGCGCGCACATATCTCCACTCAATACGAGCACCCTTTGGTTTGTTAACTACTTTTAAGTCTAAACCACCATAACCTTCGTATGAATGATAATGTGGATGTTCTCCAGAATCGCGAATATTGCCGATGCGCATATCGCCACCATCGTCTTTATCCGTGTCTTTATGTTCTTTGGAAGCTTCGTGCGCTTCTTCATCATCGTCAGGATTAATAAAATCACCGCGACGGTGCAAATCAAGCGTTTCCGAAAGGCCAGAAGCAGGCACTTCGCCAGAATATGTGTCTTCTACTTCAAAAGTGTATTCTGCAGGCTCGGTTGTGATCTGCTTTTTAGTATTCTTATTTGTAATAGTTGCTGCTACTTTTAGCTTGTAAACGCCAGGCTGCGTAAATCCCCAGTTTGCATGCATATGACCAGCAGTATGTTGGTGAATTACGCCAGGGAGCATAAATCGACTGCCATCAGTATCAGGTTCGTCGTCTAAATCATTCTCTTCAAATGATACTTTCTTCGTATTTTTACCAATGCCACCGGTAGTCCAAAGCAGAATGCGCCCGTTCATTGGTCCAGTAACTTGCTGAATTGCAATATCTGCTGTTGCGTCATCTGCGTGAGATGCACCAACTAAAGTTGCAGCATAACTTGTGTCCCAACCCGGGAAGAGAGGATTTCCTTTTTGATTTCCGGAGCTATCAAGATAGTAGTATTCAGTAGCGAGAGAAGGAAGTTGCGATTTTGTAGTGTATGTGCTTTTTGCTACGCGCAAAGTAGTGTTTTCAGGCTTTAAGAAAGTTTCAGCGTCTTTTTCGACGGTCATAATGAATTTACCATTGTATTGAATTGGGTAAAACACGTCTGTATGACCGTGACTTAGCACTTCTTTTTTTGTAGGATCGTATTTTTCACCAGGATTACTATTTTCTAATGCAACTGCTGGTAAAGCTGCACTAAATCCTGATGCAAGCACGGCAAACGCAAGTATTGCAACACTTGCCATTGCAAAAGCACGCTTCACAATATTCCTAATGACCTGAGTCATAATTACTATTTCGCTCTCTACACTTCATCTTCTTATCGTTATATGCGCTCTTCTTTTCGCAAATAATTATTGAAGATTTTTAACAACGTCTACTAATAATAATAATGATTCTCATTAATAGCAAGTCGACACTCCGAATAAAAAAGCGCCGGCAGCTTAAAGCAACCAGCGCAATTATTTAATAATTTAATACTTATTTAATATTTTTTAAAAGTAACTTTTAGCCTTCTACAATATCCGCATTAAGGCAAGTCTTAAAGTGGCGCAAAGCCCATTCGTGACCTGCAGGATCAAAGCTTGCAACTGCATCTTTGTGAACCACAATCTTAAAACCAAGATTATACGCATCGACAGCAGTGTGAAGCACGCAAATATCCGTGCAAACTCCCACCAAATGCAGCTCCTCAATATGTCGTTCGCGAAGCTTAATCAGCAAATCCGTGCCATTAAACGAAGAGTAGCGAGTTTTATGAATGTAATACACGTTGCTTTTATCTTTATTCGCCTCATAAAAATCACCAAGCGTGCCATATAACTTCTGACCGTGAGTTCCGGCGATATTGTGAGGTGGGAAAAGCTTAGTTTCAGGATGATACGGATCGTTCAAATGATGCGTATCAATCGCAAAAACCACGAACTCACCAGCGTCAAGAAATTCCTGCGAAATCTCGGTAATACGCTTCTCTAGCTTTTGCGCAGGCTCACCTACAGTCAGAGAGCCATCGCTTGCCACGAAATCATTCGTATAATCAATGTTAATAAGGGCTTTATTCATACCTACTCCTTGTATGAAATTTGCAGAATAATTACTTGATTTTATTTCAATTGATAGCCCAATTATCAACTCAATTGCTGGCCCAATTGCAATCGGCGCAATACCTTAATACTCAAAGAATACTCAAAGCTCACTTGCTTCTGCACCGACTATCATCATTTAATCACTACCATGAGGCAAATTCTAAATCTTGCTGATAAAATATTAAATCAAAAAAACAAATTAACAACTCTAAATAGTCTTATAGGTAGGAAAATATGAAAAAAATAAAAACTCACCAGATTATTAATCTCATTTTTAGCGGAATTGGCTTAATTGGATTATTTCTACCATATTCTTCATCATGCGGAGAATGCAGGAATTTTTTGCTGTCAAATCCGAATGCCTTCCTTGCAGAAGAAATAGGTTTTAAACGTATTGACGCTGTAGATTTATCGATGTTAGAAAATCTTAGATTATATTTCTTAATGAAAGACAATTATCATGGGTACAACTTTGATAAAGGTGAAGCAATACTCAATATTGTACTTATAATTACACTGATTGTAGCGATACTTTTTATACTATTGTTTACGCTTTTAAATAAGCCTGTTGCAAATATTATATTTGCACTCATCTTAGCAGCCGCATCACTTCTTATGAATTATGATGCAGAGCTCCGTCATGTACTTCCTTCAGATAATTACACTTGTGGCTTTACATATTACCTTTATGCACCACTGGCAGTGGCTGTAATAGTTTGCTCAATAGTTGGAATTGTCATAAAAAAGAGAGAAAAGAAAGCTGCAAGACTTTCAAATTTTGCACATGCAAAATAAAAATAAACAAAATTGTAAATTATAAGCAGTTTACAAAATAATAGTAGGGGTCAGTATTTTAGAATATTGACCCCTACTATTATCGCTACATTTGCTCGCCGAGCTTGCTCAGAGTTGAAAGCACAGTGTGCTTTCAACGCAAGCGAGGTCTGCCTTCGTCAATAAAGACGAAGGCAGGGCAGGTCCGCGTGGTAGTTCATTAAGAATTCGGCTGTGACTGGCGTGCGCTGACGACCTGCTTGAGCGTTGCGGTTTAGAGCGTAGGCGGCATAAACTTTACACAGCTGTAAAGTTTTGGTCGGAATCTAGCTGGGAAGCGGCATATACTTTACACGGCTGTAAAGTTTTGGTCGGATTTTCTTGCGTAGGCGGCATAAACTTTACACGGCTGCACAGTTTCGGTCGTTTTCCGTTACTGGCGCAGATTAGCTACTGCGCGAGTAACGTATAACCCCGCTTATTCGTTATTAACGTAGATTACATACTGCGCGAGTAACATATTACCGTTACTTTCTCAGATACTCGACTGAATTTGTAACAGTGTTTAAAATGTGGCTTATACGCGCAGAAGATTCATCAGCTTAACTTTACACACTTTTCGGCCTATAACCCCAAAAAACAGTAGTGGGGAATAAATAATAGTAGTGCGTGTAATAAAAAAAGCGGGGAGTTAAAAACTCCCCGCTAGAAAGATTAATGCGGCAGCGTGCTAGTCTCCCACACCCTATCGAGTGCAGTACCCTCGCCGTGTCAGGCCTTAGCTTCCGGGTTCGGAATGGGACCGGGCGTCTCACCTGAGCCATGACCACCGCAAAACTAAATTATACACTCACCAACAGTGAGTGGCAACACGTGGCGGTTTGGGAACCGGACATGAACGCGAATAAAAACTCTTTTATCAACCGATCGTTAAGCAAAACATTCAGTACTCATTAACGCTAGAAGAATAATACTCAAAAGGAACTCACCCTCCCCACTAGTAAAAGTGAGGAAGAATGTCACCATCGCCCATTAGTACTAGTCAGCTCCACCCCTTACAGGGCTTCCACGTCTAGCCTATCAACCACGTGTTCTACATGGGGGCTCACACACTAAAGTGCAAGGAATGCTTATCTTGGAGCAGGCTTCCCGCTTAGATGCTTTCAGCGGTTATCCCTTCCGAACGTAGCTAACCGGCAGCGCCACTGGCGTGACGACCGGCATACCAGAGGTTCGTCCACCCAGGTCCTCTCGTACTATGGGCAGGTCTCCTCAACATTCCAACGAGCGCAGAGGATAGAGACCAAACTGTCTCACGACGTTCTGAACCCAGCTCGCGTGCCGCTTTAATCGGCGAACAGCCGAACCCTTGGGACCTGCTCCAGCCCCAGGATGCGACGAGCCGACATCGAGGTGCCAAACCATCCCGTCGATATGGACTCTTGGGAATGATCAGCCTGTTATCCCCGGGGTACCTTTTATCCGTTGAGCGATGCCACGTCCGTACGCCGGCACCGGATCACTATCTCCGACTTTCGTCCCTGCTCGACCCGTCAGTCTCACAGTCAAGCCCGCTTGTGCGATTACACTCAACACCCGATTGCCAACCGGGCTGAGCGGACCATTGAGCGCCTCCGTTACTCTTTAGGAGGCAACCGCCCCAGTTAAACTACCCGCCAGGCACTGTCCCTGACACGGATAACGCGTCGAGGTTAGACGCCAGATATGGAAAGAGCGGTATTTCACCTGTCGACTCCACGCAAGCTAGCGCCCACGCTTCACAGCCTCCCGCCTATGCTACACGATCCACACCTAACGACAATACCAAGGTATAGTAAAGGTCCCGGGGTCTTTTCGTCCTTCTGCGCTTAACGAGCATCTTTACTCGTACTGCAATTTCGCCGGGCTCCTGGCCGAGACAGTGGGGAAGTCGTTACGCCATTCGTGCAGGTCGGAACTTACCCGACAAGGAATTTCGCTACCTTAGGATGGTTATAGTTACCACCGCCGTTTACCGGGGCTTAAATTCACCGCTTCACCGAAGCTAACGGATCCTCTTAACCTTCCGGCACCGGGCAGGCGTCAGAGCGTATACAGCGGCTTACGCCTTCGCACGCTCCTGTGTTTTTGGTAAACAGTCGCTACCCCCTAGCTTGTGCCACCCCCAACAGCTCCGCTTGTAAAAAACATCACCATCAGGGGTCTCCCTTATGCCGAAGGCACGGGAGTAATTTGCCGAGTTCCTTGGCCAGGATTCGCCCGATCGCTTCGGTATACTCTACCAGACCACCAGTGTCGGTTTAGGGTACGAGCGGAATCACACCTCACGTTGAAGCTTTTCTCGGCAAGCAGGATCACCGGAATCAGCCTTACAGCCTACCCATCACGCCTCAGCTTTAACATCCCCCGGATTTACCTAGGAGACAGCCCACACGCTTAGCCACGGAAAACCACCTCCGCAGCCGGCTACCTACCCGCGTCACTCCCACGCTAACCTACTACCGATACAGTCCCAACACAAACAAGCCAACAACCCCGAAAGGCAGCCAGCCCATAAATGAAGGTTAGTACTCTCAGATTCAGTTCGAACGGTGTAACACCGGTACGGGAATATCAACCCGTTCATCCATTCGACTACGCCTGTCGGCCTCGCCTTAGGACTCGACTCACCCGGGGACGACGAACGTGGCCCCGGAACCCTTAGTCATTCAGCGGACGGGATTCACACCCGTCTCTCGCTACTCATGTCTGCATTCTCACTCCTGTAAAGTCCACGACAAGTTCACACTGCCGCTTCACCCCATACAGGACGCTCTCCTACCCCGCATGAAACAAATCATGCAGCCGCGTCTTCGGTGGCGTGCTTAAGCCCCGCTACATTGTCGGCGCGGAACCACTAGACCAGTGAGCTGTTACGCACTCTTTCAAGGATGGCTGCTTCTGAGCCAACCTCCTGGCTGTCTATGCGACTCCACATCCTTTCCCACTTAGCACGCGCTTCGGGACCTTAGACGACGATCAGGGCTGTTTCCCTTTTGACGACGGAGCTTATCCCCCGCCGACTCACTGCCGTGATAAACCTAACAGGTATTCGGAGTTTGGCTGCTATTGGTACCCGGTATGGGCCCGCAAGCATCCAGTAGCTCTACCCCCTGTAAGCAATAACACGACGCTGCACCTAAATGCATTTCGGAGAGAACCAGCTATCACGGAATTTGATTGGCCTTTCACCCCTAACCCCAAGTCATCCCCCCAGTTTTCAACCTAGGTGGGTTCGGTCCTCCACACGGTCTTACCCGCGCTTCAACCTGCTCAGGGCTAGATCATCCCGCTTCGGGTCCAGGACATGCGACTCAAACGCCTTTTAAAACTCGCTTTCGCTACGGCTCCCCCACCCGGGTTAGCCTCGCCACATACCACTGACTCGCAGACTCATTTTTCGATAGGCACGCCGTCACCCCACAAAGAAGGCTCCGACGGATTGTAAGCGCACGGTTTCAGGAACTATTTCACTCCCCTCCCGGGGTGCTTTTCACCTTTCCCTCACGGTACTAGTACACTATCGGTCAGACAGGAATACTTAGGCTTACCCAACGGTCTGGGCAGATTCACGCGGGATTCCACGAGTCCCGCGCTACTTGGGAATAAACATAAAGAGACATCGCACGACAAGCTACGGGGCCATCACCCTCTACGGCTGGGAATTCAATCCCATTCACCTAGCACGACATTTTATCACTCTCCTCAACCCCGTCAGAGGCTGAACAGTCCATCCCACGACCCCGAATGCGCAACACCTGACGGCTATCACACGCACCCGGTTTAGCCTGATCCGCTTTCGCTCGCCACTACTCACGGAGTATCCTTTCCTGCAGGTACTGAGATGTTTCACTTCCCTGCGTACCCCCCACAAAAACTGTGGTGACCACTCATAACAGTGGCCGGGTCTCCCCATTCGGAAATCCTCGGATCAAAGCCCACTCGGCAGCTCCCCGAGGCATATCGCAGCCCGTCACGTCCTTCATCGGTCCTGTCTACCAAGGCATCCACCATACGCCCTTACCAGTGACAAACACTAAAGTAAGAACCCATCAGCAAAATTCTCTAGACAAAAAATCATCACACTAAACGATCACAAAACGATCAAGCGACTCCAACAAAAGGAGCCGGTTGAAATTGATAAAAGCAAAAAAATCGAAACCAAAAAAGTCTCGCATTTTACTCGCGTCCACTATCCAGTTCTCAAACCACCACAACACCACAAAACCAGCATCAACACCAAAAAGCATCAACCTGAAATCCTGCGGGTCAAGGACCGCAACCCCAAACAAAAAGGGGGGTGGCAATCCGGGAACCCAAAAGCATGCCCAACAAACTCACATAAAAACGTCAACTATTGTTTTCCACACCAGTAACCACACTCAACCGAGCGTGCACAAAAAACTCCGTAGAAAGGAGGTGATCCAGCCGCACCTTCCGGTACGGCTACCTTGTTACGACTTAGTCCCAATCACGAGCCTCACCTTAGACGGCTCCATCCCAAAAGGGTTAGGCCACCGGCTTCGGGTGCTGCCCACTTTCATGACTTGACGGGCGGTGTGTACAAGGCCCGGGAACGCATTCACCGCGACGTTGCTGATTCGCGATTACTAGCGACTCCGCCTTCACGTAGTCGAGTTGCAGACTACGATCCGAACTGAGACCGGTTTTAAGGGATCCGCTCCATGTCACCATGTCGCATCCCGTTGTACCGGCCATTGTAGCATGCGTGAAGCCCTGGACGTAAGGGGCATGATGATCTGACGTCATCCCCACCTTCCTCCGAGTTAACCCCGGCGGTCCCCCGTGAGTTCCCGGCATAACCCGCTGGCAACACAGGGCGAGGGTTGCGCTCGTTGCGGGACTTAACCCAACATCTCACGACACGAGCTGACGACGACCATGCACCACCTGTGAACCTGCCCCGAAGGGAAACCACATCTCTGCAGTCGACAGGCACATGTCAAGCCCAGGTAAGGTTCTTCGCGTTGCATCGAATTAATCCGCATGCTCCGCCGCTTGTGCGGGCCCCCGTCAATTTCTTTGAGTTTTAGCCTTGCGGCCGTACTCCCCAGGCGGGACGCTTAACGCGTTAGCTCCGACACGGAACCCGTGGAATGGGCCCCACATCCAGCGTCCACCGTTTACGGCGTGGACTACCAGGGTATCTAATCCTGTTCGCTCCCCACGCTTTCGCTTCTCAGCGTCAGTAACAGCCCAGAGACCTGCCTTCGCCATTGGTGTTCTTCCCGATATCTACACATTCCACCGTTACACCGGGAATTCCAGTCTCCCCTACTGCACTCTAGCCCGCCCGTACCCGGCGCAGACCCACCGTTAAGCGATGGGCTTTCACACCAGACGCGACGAACCGCCTACAAGCTCTTTACGCCCAATAATTCCGGATAACGCTTGCGCCCTACGTATTACCGCGGCTGCTGGCACGTAGTTAGCCGGCGCTTATTCGAAAGGTACACTCACCCGAAGGCTTGCTCCCAATCAAAAGCGGTTTACAACCCGAAGGCCTTCATCCCGCACGCGGCGTCGCTGCGTCAGGGTTTCCCCCATTGCGCAATATTCCCCACTGCTGCCTCCCGTAGGAGTCTGGGCCGTATCTCAGTCCCAATGTGGCCGTCCGCCCTCTCAGGCCGGCTACCCGTCGAAGCCTAGGTGGGCCATTACCCCGCCTACAAGCTGATAGGACGCGACCCCATCCCATGCCACTAAACACTTTCCCAACAAGACATGCGTCAAGTTGGAGCATCCAGCATTACCACCCGTTTCCAAGAGCTATTCTGGAGCATGGGGCAGGTTGGTCACGCATTACTCACCCGTTCGCCACTCTCACCAACCAGCAAGCTGGTCAGATCCCGTTCGACTTGCATGTGTTAAGCACGCCGCCAGCGTTCATCCTGAGCCAGAATCGAACCCTCCACGAAAAACTTCAATGAAGAGCCAACAAAAGGCTCCAATATAAAAGAAAAAGACGAGACATTCTTTAAGGAAAGAACATCCCAACAAAAAACCTCACCACCATTTAACCATCTCTCAGGCACCCTGCAATCTGCAAGGCAGGCAATGAACTGGCAATAATTAACTAATAAGTAGTACAGACACGCTCTTGAGTTCTCAAACCACCACCACACCAGCCGGCTCATCAACCTCAACCGAGGAGAACCAGCCGCGCTGAGCAGCAAGAGATAAACTTACACCAACCCACGCTAAAACGCAAACCCACCAAAAACAAACACCCCAAAACCATTGAAAACAAGCCAAAACACCGGCGTGTCGAAAAACGCGAAAAAGCACCCAAAAAAGCATGCTATCCAATATCGAATTTATAAAAACTTTTTAAAAAATAATAAATTTCTTAAAAAATACGCAAAAATAGGATAAAAATACGCAAAAAATCACTAACGCTCACGCGTCAACGCGCATATTAAAGATTTCTGCCAGACCTGCAATATCTGGCTCACCATATTTCGCGACCAATTGCATCCACTTATTAGCATTGTCTTCACCAAATCGCGCAGCCTTGCGACGATAAGCGTCAACTGTCAAAAAACGAGGAGGAATTGATTTGCTGTTATATTTATCCGCAACCATAACAATTTCTTGCTCAACTGTTTGCGGAATATAGTCTTCAGCAGGAAGAGGCAAATTTTGCGCAACAACTTGCTCTCGAGTCAAACCAACTCCAGTATGATTGCGCGCAAATTGCGCAACGTCCTCGCTAAAACCATTATCAATTAAATATTTATATCCGCGCAAACCGTGCAAAATATAATTCGGCCCATCAAAGCGCAATATGCCACCAGCGTTGCTACTGCCATCACTTTCAAGAACAAAATACGTGCCAATATCGTGCAACAATCCACCTATTAAAGCTGCGTATTCATCAATATACTGTTTTGGAGCTAATCCACCACTGATCGCAGGTAATGCATAACTATCTCCAACAAGCTCCTGAAGGCAATTTTTTGCTAATTCATCACGCTTACGCAAAGTATCACTCATTTGAGGAGCATGATTTTCAGATGACAAAAGCATATTGCAATGATGAGCAATTTGCCAAGAGATTGTCGATATTACAACACAATGACCGTGAATAAGCTCATAAGCGGCAGAAGATGGTGCAGTTGCTTTATGCAATTTCTCTACTTCACTAAAATCAGGTAAATTAGCGAGTTTTATCGAGTTGCAATTAAGTATGCTTTCTGCACCATTTTCCATTTTTAAGACTCTTCCTTAAGACTCTTCCTTAAGATTATTTTTTGCACTCTTTTCGTTTGCAACGCTTTTTTCAGTTGCAGCATTCTTTTCAATTGCAACGCTTTTTTCGTTTGCAACGCTTTTTTCGGATTCAACACTATTCGCATCATCTATGCGAGCAGCATCCTCCACAGCTTGCACAACAGCATGCGTAACATTCGCTGCATCGATATTTGCTACGTCTTTATTAGGCTTCTCCGCGCTAACTTTTTTTGTCTCTTTAATTGGAACTGGGCTAATTTTCCCAGTATTGGCAAGTTTTTCTTCAGCAAACATCACATTAGCAGCCGCAATATCTCGTGCATTCATAACAGCAGTTTGCTCAGCGTCAGTAGGTCTGATATCTTTCGCAACGTGAATATTAGTCTCAACTGCTGAAGCACCTTGCAAAGATTGAACTGCTCGCTGAGAGCAGTCTTCACGCTTCAAACGCGGAGGTCTGCGAGTAGAAACAAACAACGGCTGCACTTCAACAACCGGATTGTATGGAGCCAAACCAAACCATTTAACTGGCGTACCAGCAACATGCCTAATTGCATATTTCATCTTTAGAGATAACGCTCCACGCACAGAAATATTAGATTCCGGCATCAACGCTTTGTGCAACAGCACGTAACGAATTGGTCCAATATCTGGATCTGCATCAACCTTTGGATACACAGATTTTTGACGAGGAAGCTCGCCCGTGTGAGACAAATCGTGCATGATTTGGTGAAGATACGCTGGTATAGAAGGCGACACTTTAAATCCGAGCTTAATTTTTACGCGGAATAAGTAGTCAGTACCGAAATTCTCTACACAATACTCACGAGTAAACGGAGCGTCATCTGTTTCTACAGAAACAGCCCACCAAGCTCTAGCTCGCTTTGGGTGATCAGCAAAAATGGAGAAGAAGATTCCAGTATCGAGACGCTTCATTTCACGATCGGAAGTCAAATACACAATATTGTCGGCGAAATACGGAATTCTAAAATCTCCATGCAACTTATCTAGCACAGGTAAGAAATCTTTCGGCTTCATGTGCAAACGTTGCGAACGTTCGATTTTAGTTCCGTCTTTCCAAGTGACCATAATGATCAAAATTGAAGCACCAAGCAGCATAGTAAACCAGCCACCGTGCATGAATTTCGCCATAGAAGCCACAAAGAACATCATCTCAATCATGAGGAATACAATTGCAAACACGAAAGCACCAAAATGCTTCTTTTGATACCACATGTGCACTGTGAGCAAAATAGTCGTAGCAAGCATAGTTAGAGTTAAAGCTAAACCGTATGCGCCAGAAATATGCTCAGAGTCGCGGAATACCGCAAGAACTGTGATAGTGGCAACACATAGAACAACGTTCACAACTGGAATATACAGCTGTCCACGAGTTCTAGCAGGATATCGCACTTGCAAATGAGGCATCCAATTTAGGCTTGTTGCCTCAGAAACCATCGTATATGCGCCTGTAATAAGCGCTTGAGAAGCAATAATGCCTGCAGTAACAGAAAGAATAACGGCAACATATCGTACATTCGGTTCAAGCATTTGGAAGAATGGGTTCAAGCCTTCTATTGACCATAACGCTTTATCGTTTTGATTTTTCAACATCCAAGCGCCTTGCCCAAAGTAATTTAGCAGCAAAGCAACTTTAATAAATGGCCAGGTTGCGTAAACATTACCTCTACCAACATGCCCCATATCGGAATATAACGCTTCAGCACCAGTAGTAGAAAGGAAGATCACGCCCATAACAGCTAATCCCTGCACATTGTGCGTGCTAAACAGGAATTTCACGCCATAAATTGGGTTAAGTGCTTCAAAAATAGCCCAATCTTGGTCAATATTCATAACGCCAACAAGCGCAAGGAAAGCGAACCAAAGCATCACAACAATGCCAAATACTTTGCCAATTCGCTCGGTTCCGCGCTGCTGTACAGAGAAAAGTATGACGATGATAACAATCGTAATCATCATCGACAAATTCTCATTTTCTAAGAATATTGGCTTAAACACTGCAATAGTACGCAAACCTTCAACTGCTGAAGAGATGGAAACTGCAGGAGTCAGCACAGAATCTGCCAAAAATGCGGCTCCACCAATCATTGCCGGTATTGCAAGCCACGCACCTTTTTTACGCAGAAGCGAATATAAAGCAAAAATGCCGCCCTCGCCTTTGTTGTCTGTTCTCATTGCAACAAATACGTATTTTACGGTTGTAATTAATGTGATTGACCAGAATAACAGCGAAAGCATGCCGTATATAGTTGCGCGATTTATGCTTTGTAAGCCACCTTGACCTGCTAAAAATGTTTGCGCAGTATAAAGCGGAGAAGTACCAATATCGCCATAAACAACGCCAAGAGCAACAATTGCCATTCCCAATGTAAAACGATCGGAACTGGTTTGCAATTTTGCCCACCATCTACCTAACGGACCTCGTACTGCACTAGCAACAAGCTTTTCTGCTTCTTTTACCTCTTGCGCTTGCTGTTGAGCTATTACTTTGCGCTCTTCACGCGTTGTCGTTTTTTTTGACACCTGAGGAGCCTTAGTAAACGAGGCAGCTCGCAATATAGCGTCCTTAGTGCTTTTTAAGGATTTAGTGCTTTTCTCGGAATCTTTCGCGCCGTTGCGAGGATCCTTTGTACTATCGTTTGACGGTACAGCAGTGCGTGACTTCGTCATGCTTAATTGTTCCTCCATATATGAGGCTTCTTCTTGATGCCAACAAGAAGTCGCATAAACCTCACACCTCACAGTTTTATTTCCGTACTTGGATATTGTATACAACAATAGTGCATCGCGCAAAAAATATTAAAAAATCCTTGAAAATTAAGGATTCTTATATTCCTAAAATTCGTAAATTTTTCGCGTATTTTCGCGTGTAACTTTCGCTGCTTGCAATAACGATATATTTAAAACTTCAGAAAGTGTTTCTAGCGTATAAGGAACCATATAAGGCGCGTTTGGACGTCCACGATACGGCATTGGCGTTAAATAAGGCGCATCCGTTTCAACAGTTATATGATCTTTGCCAATAATTCGCGCAGATTCTCGTAATTCATCATTGCCTTTGTAACTTATAGTTCCAGAAAAACTTGCGTACCAGCCGTGCTCTTTCAATATTTCTGCTAAATCCACACCACCAGCATAGCTGTGAAATACTGTTCGCTCAGGAGCACCATCTTTTAGCAAGACTTTTACTACGTCTTCGTGAGCGTCACGATCGTGAATTTGCAAAGGCAAGTTTAATTCTTTTGCGAGCGCAATGTGGTCGCGGAAAGCCTCTATTTGTACTTCTCGCGCAGGCTCTCCCGTACGAAAGTAATCTAAACCGGTTTCGCCTATTGCAACTACTTCTTTTGGATACGCAATTACTAGCGAGCGCAAATGTTGCATAGCTTCGTCAAATGGAATATCGTGATACGGCTTATAAACTATCGGCAGTCCGTCAGGGCCTTTAGCTCCTTTGTGACCGTGTAATACTGCTTCGTTTGGATGTATTGCTATTGCTGCGCGAACTGAATTTTCATGCGTTTGAGCAAATTTAATCGTCGGCTCCCAATCTGGATATTCACATCCGACTTCTAGCATGTGCGAAACGCCTGATGATTTTGCTTGAGCAACTAAGTCGTCTGCAGAAGGTTCCGCTATTACATCGCGACCTTTTTCTGCTAATTCTTGATTTAGATTATGCGCAAAATCCACAACGCTAAGCATGTGCGTATGATCGTCTGCAATTGTTATTCCTTCTTGTAGCAGATTTTCCCATACTGCAGATTGCGATGCTAAAGCCGGCGCCCAATTATGTTCGCGATGATGTTTACTCATATTTTTAAGTCTACTCACAAACTCAACTGTCAATTTTTATTGCAATTATAAGTGTTTATAAAACTGTTTTGCGAATTGCATCATATTGCGATTTTACAAGACGATAATATGCTCCTCTTGCATCCATAAGCTCGTTATGAGTGCCTTTTTCAACAATTTCTCCATGATCGATTACGCAAATCAAATCCGCATTCTCAATCGTCGAAAGCCTATGCGCTATTACAAAAGATGTGCGATTTTTAAGTAATTGAGCTAATCCTGCTTGTAATGCTTCTTCTGTACGAGTATCAATATTGCTTGTTGCCTCGTCTAGAATAAGAATTCGCGGATTTGCAAGTAATACTCTCGCAAACGATATAAGCTGACGCTGGCCTGCAGAAAGAGTGGCTCCGCGCTCTTCAATCTCAGTATCGTATCCGTTCGGCAACTCTTCAATAAATTCGTGAGCATGAACTGCGCGCGCTGCATTCTCAATTTCTTCATCAGTTGCATCGAGCTTTCCGTAGCGGATGTTCTCGCGTACGGTTCCACTGAAAATAAAGCTATCTTGCAACATTACGCCCATTTGTTTTCTAAGAGATGCGAGCGTTACTGAACGTACGTCGTACCCGTCTATAGTAATTGAGCCTTCTGAAACATCGTAGAATCTAGAAAGAAGACTTACAAGAGTTGTTTTTCCTGCGCCAGTAGGTCCCACAAGAGCTACAGTAGCGCCAGGATTAATATGCAAATCAACCAAGTTTAATATTGGCCTTCCATCTTCTTCGTAACGGAAAACAACGTCGTTTACGTCTACTTTTCCTTCGATTTGAGGCAATTGAATAGCATCTGGTTTATCTACAATATTTGGCTTAATTCTTAAAGTTTCAAAAATTCGTTCCAAATAAACTGAGCATGTTACAAGTTGCGTGTAGAAGTTTCCAATATTTACTACTGGATCCCAAAAAGTAGTCGAATACCAAACAAATGCTATAAGCGTACCCGTGCTCACGTTCATTGCACCCAAGTTTGTTATACCAGCGTAATACAAAAGCGCTATTGCTGCAGTCTCAATAATTGAAGCGCCAGGCCAAAGTAACATTTGCACTCTAACGTTTCGCATCCAAGCAGTTCTTACTTCTGCTTGTTGCTCTTGGAAAGTAGCGTATGCTGTAGCTTCTCGCGCAAAAGTTTGAGTTGTTTTTACTCCTGCGATTGATTCGTGCAAATACGCATTTAAATTACTTTGTTTATTTGATAACTTTTTAGACGCTTTTCTTTGCAAAATTTGTAAAGTGCGTGTCCAAATTATAAATATTGGGAATAGCGCTAAGCTCCACAAAGCCATTCGCCAATCTATAACAAACATTGTTATCAATGTAATAATAAGCACAAAAACGTCGGAAAATACGTTAATTAAACCAGACGAAAGCGTGTCAGAAAGCGTATTGATGTAGTTTACAATGCGAATCAGGATTTTCCCGTGTGGACGCGAATCAAAATAGTCAAAAGATAATGATTGCACGTGCGTAAAAATATCTCGGCGCATGTCTTTGATTATCATCTGACCGATGCGCGTAATTGCTAAAGTTCTATACGCTAAACCGAGTTCATACAATATAATGAGCACTGCAAATACTGCAATAATTGCATATAAATAATTTACATTTTTCTGCGGCAACACAACGTCAATTAGCGTTTTTGTAATCATTGGCATTGCTGTCATAATTATGCTTCCGCTTATAACTACCATAATTACGAGTAGAAGTTTAGCAGTGTACGGCTTCATGTATTTTTTAACGCGCATAAGCTCATGCACGTTCACATGCTCTTCTTGTTCTTCATCTTCGCGATAAGTGTTTCGTTGCGCCATTTCTACTCCCCCTTCGTTTCGAATCCTGCAGATTTGCCGCTTTGCAATCCAAGCTGCTTCCTGTAAATCTCCCAGTATCTTCCGTGTGCTGCCACAAGTTCTGCGTGCGTTCCGCGTTCAACGATTTTGCCGTGATCTAGCACAACAATCATGTCTGCATCTTTAACGGATGAAATTCTGTGCGCAATAGTGATTACAGTGCGCGTGCCGTCGAGTTTCTTTAGCTCCTGTTGAATATGCTCTTCCGTTTCCATATCTACAGCAGAAGTTGTATCGTCCATAATCAAGATTGCAGGATTATTTGCCAACGCTCTAGCTAAGCTCAAACGCTGCTTTTGTCCACCAGAAAGACCTACGCCACGCTCACCTACTACTGTTTCATAGCCTTCTGGCATATTCATAATGAAATCGTCCGCTGCAGCAATTGTTGCCATCGTGCGAATAGTATTATCTAATTCCTTACAATTTTCTTTAGTTTGAGTTAATCCAAAACTAATATTTCCTGCAATAGTGTCCGAAAATAGGAATGTTTCCTGCGCAACTATGCTAACTTGGTTACGAACAGTTTCTAGCGGCCATTCGCGCACGTCTTTTCCGTCAATTAAAACACGACCGCGCGTAGGATCGTAGAATCTTGCTATAAGACTTACGAGAGTTGATTTGCCGGAACCAGTTTCACCAAGAATACCCAGTTTGCTCCCAGCAGGAACGTTTAAATCAATATCTTTTAAAATTAGAGAGTCTTGATCATCTGGGAATGAAAAATCAACATGCTCAAAAGTAATTTTGCCTTTGATTTTAACTGTTTCGTCAGCTTCTTTTGGATGTTTAATATGCGATTCTTGCGTAAGAAGCTTGCGAATATTCACGCATCCTGCGTTAAAACGCTGCCAGTCGTTAATAAGCCATCCCGCCATTCGTACCGGCATGTGAAGCATCCAAAGGAAGCTGTTAAAAGTAACGAATGTGCCTAATGTCATGCTGCCGTTTAAAACAAGCCATCCGCCGAAACCAACTGTTATAAGCTCGAGCATAAAACCCATGCCGTCTAGCCACGGCATGTATTTTTGGGTGTTTTTTGCAAGCGTAATATTGCGATTAAAATAGTCTTCGTTGCACTCGTCGAATTTTTTAGTTTCGTAATCTTCGCGCACAAAAGCTTTTACTACGCGATTACCCTCGATATTTTCTTCAACCATTGAATTCATGCGCGCGAAGGATTCGCGAATTGCAAGGAACTTCGGTCTAGCTTTTTTGCCCATAATTTTTGCAAGCAGGAACAAAAATGGCGTAATTGCCATAAGTGCTAAAGCGAGCTTCCACTGAATTGAAAACATTATAACTAGCGCAAGCACGAACATTACTACGCAATCTAACGCCATATATGAAACCCAACTTAAAATATGGCGAATCGCATCTGTATCCGACGTCATTCGGCTCATAATATCGCCTGTGCGCGTGTGATTAAAGTACGTAAAGTCCAAAGAGTGCAGCTTCTCATACTCGTCGCTTACAAGGCGGTACACGGCGTTTTGGCCGAATCTTTCCATTTGAAGCTGGTAAATATATCTTGAGCCAACGCGAATAATCATCATTGCGACCATTAAAACGCATACGCTTATAAGTAGATTATGCTGTTTGCCAATAATGATTTTGTCTACAATAAAGCCCGAAAGCAACGGCATTGTCATTGCCATTGTGTCGTTAATTGTAAAAAGTACAAGCGATACGCCTACTCTCCACATGTCTGGCTTGCAGTATTGCAATACCCAGCGCACGTTACTCGCGTCTTTGCGTTTATTTGGATTGACATACATGCGCTGTTTTCCCCTTTGCTCACACAAATAAAAAAAAAAATAAATCAATAAATAATTTTACATACAAAAACAAAAACATGCGGCGCAGGTCAAAAGATAAAAAGAAGCCCGGCGAGAAGAGAAACCCGCCGGGGCAGAGAGAAAGAGAGAAGAAGGTTTCAATTATGGGGTTCGCGAACGAACCTCGCTAATGGCGAACCATTAACATCTGTTAGTATAGCTAAACATTCGTCCAAAGAAAAGAGTTTTTTCCTTAAAATTTCCTTAAAATATTTTCTTTTAGAGAAACGTTCGCTAGGTTTTCTAATTTTACAATTTATTTATTGAAAATTTCAACCTATTCCCCACTATTTTCCAAAGATTTTTTTGCAGCAGCGAGTCTTTCTGCCTCGACACGCTGACGCTCAGATAAAGCAGATGCGAAACGCTCAAGCTCCTCCTCAACTGCTTCTTTTGGAATCTTGGCAAAAATAGGACTTGGCTTAGGCACAGGAGTACCTGCTACCAACTCCTCACTCTCCCAAGGATGAACAGTTTCTCCCAAGCGATAATCGCCCGTAATAATCGGATACTTAAAGTCTGGATTATCCAAATCTTCAACTTCTTCAATATGAGGCAGAGGCGAGAATACGCCAGTTCCACCAAGCGCTTCCCAAACTTTTTGAGCTGCATGAGGCAAGAACGGCGCAAGAAGATGATTGGCATCCGAAACAGCTTGAGCTGCAACATGCAACACAGTACCAAGGCGCGCCTCATCATCTTTAATCTTCCAAGGCTCAGTTGCGGAAATATATTTATTAATATCCGCAACTACTCGCATTGCTTCAGCAAGAGCATTCTTCTGACGATGGCGCTCAATCAAACTACCAACCAAAGCAAAAGCATCAGAAGTTTGATCGAGAAGAGCGCGATCCATTGAAGTCATAGAATCTTCATCAAGAGGAGGAATTGCGCCAAAGTTCTTATTAATAAGATTTGCAACACGGTTGACAAGATTACCCCAACTTGCAGCAAGCTCTTCGTTATTGTGACGCACAAACTCAGCCCAAGTAAAATCTGCATCAGAATTTTCTGGACCCGCAATAGAAATGTAGTAACGCACAGCATCCACAGGGTAACGAGCCAAAATATCCTTCACATAAATCACAATTCCGCGTGAAGAACTGAACTTCTTGCCTTCCATAGTCATGAACTCAGAAGCAACAACCTGTTCAGGCATATTCAACGGGCCATAAACACCAGATTCGCCACCTTTAGAACCGGCACCATTGTAAGCAAGCATTTCTGAAGGCCAAATCTGAGAATGGAAAGTGATGTTATCTTTGCCCATAAAGTAGTAGCCAGGAGCCTTAGGATCACACCACCAATCACGCCATGCATCCGGCTTACCTTGACGACGAGCCCATTCAATAGATGCAGACAAGTAACCAATAACAGCATCAAACCAAACATATAAACGTTTATTTGGATTATCAATCCATCCTTCAACAGGAACAGGAATGCCCCAATCAATATCGCGCGTAATAGCTCGCGGCTTTACTTCATTAAATAATCCAAGCGAGAAATTAATAACATTCGTGCGCCAACCTTCGCGAGAATGAAGCCAGTTAACATTCGCTTCAGCCAAAGCAGGCAGGTCTAGGAAATAATGCTCAGTTTCTTCAAAGCGTGGAGTTTCGCCATTAATTTTAGAAACTGGGTTAATAAGCTCATCCGGATCAAGCTCATTTCCACAAGCATCACATTGATCGCCACGAGCACCATCTGCGCCACACAATGGACATGTGCCTTCAATATAGCGATCTGGCAAAGTACGACCAGTTGAAGGAGAAATAGCAACCTTCTGAGTGCCCTTGTAAATATAGCCGTTCTTTAAGCATTGACGGAACATTTCTTGCACAACATGCTCATGATTTGCAGTGGTAGTACGCGTGAATAAATCGTAGCTCAAACCTAAATCGCACAAATCCTTAGTAATCACGCGATTATAACGATTAGCAAGCTCTTGCGCAGAAACGCCTTCCTTATCTGCTTCAACCAAAATAGGTGTGCCGTGCTCATCCGTGCCAGACACCATTAATACGTCATTGCCTTTCATGCGCTCGTAACGCGCATACACGTCTGACGGAACCCCGAAGCCTGCGACGTGACCAATATGACGAGGGCCGTTAGCATACGGCCAAGCAACATTCACCAAAATATGACTCATAGACAATTATTATCTTGTTCAACGCGGACAGTAGATAAGAACATTGCAAAACGAATCCCAAATATACAAGAAAAACACGCTGAATAACAAGCCTCATACGAGTTCATCCACATATCCACAAGTTATAAAAGCAGCCTGGAATTGAAGCAAATATGAACATAACCTCAACTTATGCACCACGAAACTTATCCGCTACAAAGCATGCATTACAAAGCATTCGCTAGAAAATATGCGTTAGAAAAACATGCATTAGAAAAACAACAATATGCGCGATACGCATTGTAAATAGTCGCGCTAAAAAATAAATACGCAGAAAGAAAGGATTGAGGAAAATTGAAAAAACAACAAAACATACGCGATTTATTGGATATTTGCGAAGAAGCACAAACGCAATTCCCGGAATTACTTGACGACAACCATTTACCGGGCCCAATGTGCATGAAAAAACTTTCTCAAATTGGCGTATTCAATAGGCTTGATTTAAATGCAGGATATTCAAATAAAACAGCTACTTCCACTCAAGGAAGAAGCAATATTGTAAGCAATCTTATGCCTACAGAAAGCATAGCCTGCTTATTTACTGCAGCATGGGTTTGGATAGGAGGCAATTTTCCTGAAAATATAGATGTTATTGATTACGGGCATAGAAGAAAAAAGCCGCACGGCCATGCAATACGCGCATTTCGAAGACACTTAAACAATGAAGAATACGTGATACTTGGAAAAATTAGAATAACAACGCCAGAACGAACAATTTGCGATTTAGCGTACACTCCAAGCGAAAACGAAGAGTACGAACCTTATAGAAAAGATATTGCTCACTTATTGATATCTAAATACAGCATTGACTTGCGAAAATGCAAACGCACTATTGACAGAAACCCATATTTCCCAGGCTCAATACATGCAAGAAATTGGATACGAAACATTGCGAAAGAAGCAAACAAACCATGGAAATGAAGAACTCTTATGCAAGTAAAACAAACAGCCCTCCAAAACCACCTATAATACTCACGCCATCTGTTGCTATCGACCCTGCAACAAAAACGGAAGTGCTATGGTATATCGCGCAAAAAATACCGGAACTTCGCAAATGGATTATTGCAAACCCTTCAGCAGACGCGCAAATTTTAGAATATATTTCTCAACAAGGCGGGCCTGACGTTCGTTACAGTTTTGAAGTGCTATTTTCTGCGTATGACAGCAATGAATAGAAAGCAAAAAATAGTAACAAAAAGCAAAAATCTTACTTTTGATCAGGTTTATGCTCAAGACAAGATGCGTAAACTTGCTTACGATTAGCAAAAGATCCGTCAGCAAACGGATGCTCTTTTACTACTTTCGTAATGGCTTCTTTTATGCGCAAGCCTTCAGATTCTGCACATTCAAGCGAAAGCTTTGCAAGAGCATCAATGCTTAAATCTGTGCTTTCAGACTGCACTTCTTCGTCACTTGCACCACCGATAACTAAAACTATTTCACCTCGAGGAGGATCCGCTAAAACACCATCATGAATACTTTGCACAGTTCCACGACGAATTTCCTCAAAATCTTTTGTAAGTTCACGACATAACGCCATTGGACGATTAGAGCCAAGTACTGCCAATATGTCTTCCATTGCTTCTGCAATACGATGTGGAGCCTCATAAAATACTATTGTTCGTCGCTCGGCTTTAAGCGAGCGCAAATGTTGTTGACGCTCACCAGATTTACGAGGCAAAAAGCCTTCATAACAGAAGCGATCGGTTGGCAATCCAGAAAGAGCAAGCGCATCTAAAACTGCACTAGGACCAGGCGCGCAAGTAACAGGCAAATCGCGCTCTATTGCACGTCGAACAACAGCAAGACCCGGGTCGTTAATTGTAGGCATACCTGCGTCTGAAACAACAAGAACAGTGCTACCTTTCTCAACTTTGTCTAGCAAACCATCTGCCTTGTTGCGCTCATTATGATCGTGATATGCGATTACGCTACCAGAAACATGTACGCCAAGGCGATTCGCTAAATCATAAAGCCTACGCGTGTCTTCAGCAGCAACAATATCAGCAGTTTCAAGAAGATTAATTAATCGTGCAGAAGCGTCTGACATATTCCCAATAGGCGTAGCAGCTAAAACAACCTTACCTAAACTATCTTCTTCGTTACACATCTTGAATCTCCTTATAAAACTTCTTAAAACTCTACACGAATTTATAAAAGAACGCACTTACAAAGCGAGGTATTTGATTAGAATTATGCTTAGTGTAATTGCAATATAAGCGAAACGAAAAGAGACACTATGAAGATTATAAATCAGAAAATAAAAAGTATAGATGGAAGCGATGCGCAGCTTATTGGATATATTTTAGACGATAATTTAGATAGCGAAGGCTTGCAAAACCGTCCTGCAATTCTAATTTTGCCAGGCGGAGGTTTCTTGCGCGTCTCGAATCGTGAAGCAGAACCTGTTGCTATGAAGTTTGCTGCAGAAGGATTCCACACTTTTGTGTTGCGATACTCGCTTACTCCAAGCACATACCCAACTCAGCTTTTAGAAGCCGCAGAAGCGATGAGCTTAATTCGCAAAAACGCAAAAGAATGGCACGTAGATGCGCAAAAAGTTGCAATTATTGGATTCTCCGCTGGAGGGCATGTGGCTGCAAATCTTGCAACTAGCGTTAGCGACGAAGTTGAGGAAGCAAACGGGTATGTTGCTGATGACGTGCGTCCAAATGCTCTTATGCTCGCATATCCTGTTATTTCTGCTGGAAAATATGCGCATAAGCCAACGTTCGATCGTCTATTTGGAGAAGTTAGCGACGAAGAGCGAACTGAACTTGTCAATAAACTTTCGCTTGAAAATCACGTGGACCGCAAAACTCCACCTGTATTTGTATGGCAAACCATTACTGATCAAACAGTTCCAGTAGAAAATTCAATAATGTTTGTGAACGCTTGCGTTGAAGCTGGAGTAAGTGTTGAAGCGCACCTGTTCCCTAAAGGACCGCACGGCTTAGCTTTGGCAGTTAAAGAAACAGCAAAACGCGACGAAAACGGAAATGTGCTTACTGAATTTGTGCAGCCAGAAGTTCAGCAGTGGGTTAAGCTTGCTTGCGATTGGTTGCATCGCACTTTTGCGTGCTAATCAACCTGCCTTAGTGCTTTGTTTTAGATTCGTTACATTTGCCTCATAAATGAAGCAAATGTAACGAAAATCAGCCTAAAAACGTTACAAACGCCTCACCCGCTAGACAAATATAACGAATCTGTAGTGCGTTAACTTGCGTTTCAGCTCACGCTCTAGCACGCATTTCAATTCATGCTTTAGCGTGAGTGAAGCGAAAATCAGCAGAAAGCAATCACACGATTTTCGGCATAGGAGTTGTAAGCGAAGAAGTCAAGTTGACTTGCACAACTCCAGCTCCAGCGTGAACTTCCACTTTCTTCAATGTCACAGTGCGCTCTTCAGCAGGCTTATGATCGTCGTCAGTCATAGTCGCAGGAGATTTAACAGCAACTAGCGCGAGACTGTTAAAATCAACGCCAGCATTCGCGCACAAATCCTCAGCTGCAGATAACGAATCTTCAAAACCAGCTTTTTCAATCACACGTTCAGTTGGAACACCGTAAGCTTCTGCACACAGCAAGTTAACGCGGTCCAAAAGCGCTTGACCTCTGCGACTTTCTGGAACTTTCGTTTCAACATCATCAGTTATTGCAGACACAAAATCGTCAAGCTGATCTGCCAAACCATCGCCACCATCGCGGAATAAATTGCCAACAATCGGCTTTCTGAATCCTAAAGACTTAGCTTGTTCCAACAATTCAGGCACTTGATCATCCTCGCCTTCCCACAAATTAATCAACGGGAATGTAGGGATATTAAGAGATTCCAAACGAGAAACATGGAATGGGTAACGCCAAGCCAAAGTTTCGTCATCTCGCCAAGTAGTTGCGCGAGTAACTACAACTGCAGCAGCAGGCCACTTTGCACCAAACTCGCGAGCAGCAATATCTAACCACTTTTGAGCACCAGCATCCGTGCCATAACCTGCTTCTACCACTACAATATCGTGCTCAGCGCAAGCCATTTCAACGCTTACAAGGCTTGGAATACCAAGCGAAACGTTCGCAAACGGACCACAATGGACGTAGATTGGAGAACCATTAATCGTCTCAGTTTTAGCAGGCTTTACAGCATCGGCAAGAATATTGGTGATTCGCCACAAATCCACAAACTCACCAAACTTAACAGGCTTACCGTCTTTTGTGCCAGCAATCATTGAAGAAACACGACGAGAAATCTCATCCATACTGCGCGACAACACTACGATTTGCATGAGCTCGCAAGTTGGCGTCAAAACAACGCGCTCAGGAACAGTCCCCTTGCCAAAATCAACAGCAATGCTTCGCAAAGATCGCGAAGGAACTTCACTAACTCGAGGAACTAAAATAGTATCAATAACACCCTCGTCGACTGCTTTTTCCGCAAACGACACAAGCAAATTCTGCGCGCAAGCAATAGCAGCCATTTCACCACACAGACCCCAGTCAATTAGTTCAGGGTGAGAAAGCGAAGACTTACCGCCACCACTCGCGCCACCTTTAGAACCAGCGGCTGTAATGCCCATGCTCGGCTGACGAAGAACTGCAGCTGCGTCCACACCGCGCTCACGCAATGCATCAACTAACGCAATAGTTGTAGTTGTTTTACCTTCTCCGCGAGAAGCTTTTAAAGGAGTATCAGCAGTAACAAGCAGAACTTTACCGCACTTCCTAGGCTCCTCTGGATGTTGCTTTAAATAATCCAAATAGCCAAAGGCATCAATTTTTTTAACCAAACCGAATGTTGTAGTGTATGAATCAAGAATGCTCATGTACCCCTCTTTCATAGGCATATTGGCACAACTATGCATGCGGATAATGTTAATTACATGATTCATACTATACGATTGTTTGCTCGTAGCATAGGCACCACACGCAATATCTATACGCGCTATTAGCAACGTCTATAGCAAAATAACAAAAGATAACAAAAATGCCTTCCGCATGAAATAAAAAGTTCATTTCTTAGGAAGGCACTTAATTTTTAATAAAATTTAAATTTAGTGATCGGAACGATTAAAACCATTCTTCATACGCATGCTAGTGATGTACAGCACTGTGTCAAGCAAAGAATCGGTTTCTTTCTTCAACTTTGCTGCCATATCGTCATTCGCTTCTGCCAAAGCCTCGCGCACTTTGTCGTTACGAAGCTCTGCAATAATAGCTTCAGGATCGCGAACTAAATCATCGTAATCTTCGCCTTCATCACCTTCACGCTCTGGCTCGTAATCAGCCAAATCAACGCCAAGAATATCTGCCACGGCAGCATCCGTAGACTTGACCATTGCATGGCCAAGGGAACCGACAGCTTCCTGGTAGCGCTCAATCGCGTTTGCAGTGTCGTTAAATGCGGCATCCGCAAGAGCTGCAATAATACGATTCTCCCAATAGAAGTTTTCACTTGTTACGCGAGTAGTCGTATCTTCCAAATACTTTGGAGTGCGATTTACGTTTGGATAGAACGGGATCAAAGAATTGAAAGGATTAGAACCGTAAGTAATCCACTGAATTGCACGCATTGCTTCCGGCATGTAAGGGCGGATTTGCATTACAGCAAGCTCGCTTTGACGGTTAATTCCGATTGGACGCAACATGTGACGAGTATGCTCATCTCCAAGCTTGCCGTAAGGATCATACTCAGTGCCCTGATAGTGAGAGCTCAAAACGTATTTAACGTCTTCAATTGTTACCTTACGCTCAGGCTGGCGAGCCCAAGGAATATCGTTGCTGTCCGGACGATGGTCAGCATCTTTACCATCCCACACTTCGTCATAAGGATTCAAGAAGCGCTCCATAAACCACGCGCGAGGAGTGTTGTAGACGTGGTCAGAATCCGAATGAGAGCCGAAAGCATCGCGCGGATTGAAAGGAGAAGCGTTTTCCACAGACAAATCCAAGTGATTTTCTTCAATAAACTCAAGCAAATCAGCAGAGCACATATGCTCTTCTTGAGCATCAAAAGCATCGTCCAAATCAAACTCGTCAATTCCAAGCTGGTTTGGCATAACAACATAAGCTTCATCTGGCACGCGCTTAGCAATCCAATGATGACCGCCAACAGTTTCGAACCACCAAATCTCGTTCACATCCGAAAACGCAACGCCGTTCATCTCGTAAGTGCCGTACTTTTCAAGCAATGCACCCAAACGCTCAACGCCTTCGCGAGCGCTACGAATATAAGGCAAAACAAGCGTTAAGAAGTCTTCTTCGCCAATTCCACCCGGCACTTCCGGCTTGTAGTCAGCGTCGCCTTCCTTACCTTGCGCTTTTTGAAGCTCCACCATTGGATCTGCGCCTAACACGCGCTCGTTGGACGTAAGCGTTTCAGTTGCGCTCATTGCCACGTTTGCTTCGTTAACGCCAGCTTCTCCCCAAATTCCTTCGCGCAAGTCTGCATTTGGCACGCTTGTGTATTGCATTGGATTATCCGGCAACTCAACTGTTACGTGGCTAAGAACAGACTTATAAACGCGAGGCTGATCTTCCGGCTTTACTACCACTAAACGCTTCGGATTAAACTCGCCATTTGCTGAGTCTTCGTTACGCGCAATAAGCGTGGATCCGTCGTAACTTGCTTTTCTACCAACAAGAATTGTTGTGCATGCCATATTTGCATCCCCTGTTTTTAGATTTTATATTTTATTTTTATATTTATTACTGTTTGATTCTAACGCTTAGGCGTTAACTGCTCCCATAATTGGTTGCTCTAGCGCTTGCGTTTAGGCTTTACCAGTAAGGAACATGCCACCAGCGTCTACACCTGAAGTTACGTTTCTCACTTCGCGCAACAATTCATTCATATAGAATCCCGGCTTAAGGTTTGGCAAAGGCTTTTCTGTGCCAAAAACTTCAAACATATATTCGTGATCTTTATCAGGAGGCTGAGGGCCGTTGTAACGCATAGTAATTGCTGGATCATTGCAACCAATAAATCTGCTTGCTTGCGAGTTGCGTCCTTGAAGAGCTTCCGGAATCATAGAAGTCATTGTGCGAGAAAAATCTTCCGGTATTTGCAAAGCGTGAGAATCGTTAAAATCAAACATTAACGCTTCAACAGGCACGTTTGCAGCAGTCCAGTGAATCCACTCAAAACCGCATACTGGGATTGCGTCGTCGTCAACAAAACGCCAATGCAAATAATGCACGAAAGATGGCATATTATCAACGTAAAACGGGAAAGAAACTACCGGCACTCCACTGATCTTATTCTGCTCCGGCGCAGCTTTAGAATAATCATCCGGAATGGTAGTGAAATCTGTAGAAATATTCATAATTTAAGTATCTACCATTACACAACACTAATCAACTGCGCGAGTAACAAATAAACGCAACGTTTGTGCAATCTAATTATTCAAGCGGATCGTGGCGCTCAAGCAAAAAACACTACAGAAACAACGCTAACTGCATAATTTGACGGTCAATATAAAACGTGCGCCCAGAAAAATCTAAACTGGGCGCATTAACTAAAATGTAATTTTTTTACCGTACTCTATTTATTTTGTAACAGCCTCCTCATGAGTTTCAGCAGCCTTAGCTGCCATAGCTGCTTTCTTAGCAGCACGCTCTTGCTTCTTAATTTCTTCAATGAACTCAGCATGCTTTACTGCAGGAAGCCAGCCAGTGTTAACAACCTTAACCTGCCATACCCAAGCCAAGGCAAACAGAATAACAGCAACAATAATCAAGCTTATAGCGCCAACGCCGGCACCGAGGTGAGCGAAGTTACCCACAACAGTACCAATCCAACCAAAGTCAGCATCGCCGAAGGTGGAGTTTGCCAAGCCGAAGGAACCCATAACAGTAAGCAATACTGCTGGAAGGAATGTAATAATTAAACCGTTAATAAAACCACCGAGAATAGCACCACGACGACCACCGGTTGCATTACCAAACACGCCTGCACCACCACCATCGAAGAAGTGAGGCACCATTCCTGGGAGAATCAATGCCAATCCCCAAGCTGGACCCATCCAAATTGCAATAAGTCCGAGAGCTACAAGACCTCCAACGAAGGAAGACAAGAAGCCAATAAGAGAAGCATTAGCACCGTATGGGAATACGATTGGAATATCCAATGCTGGACGAGCGCCTGGAACGACCTTGTTAGCAATACCCTGGAATGCAGGAACCAATTCACCTAAAATAATACGAACACCATAAAGGATGACACTAACACCAATTCCAAATTGCAGAGCCTGAGCAAAAGCCGCCATGTAGAAGGCACTATAATCCGTAGGGTGAGACGCGAAAATCTTGAAGAGTTCCTTTACTGGCAACACAACTGAAGCCCACACTGCGAATACCAAATACAGCACAACCATCAACAAAGTCGTGGAGACCATTGAATCACGCAAGAAGCTCAAACCCTTAGGGAAGTTGATATCTTCAGTAGACTTAGACTTCTTACCAACAGCAGCACCAACAGCACCAGAAACAATGTAGCTTAAAGAGTTAAAGTGACCGATCGAGAGCTTATCGCTACCAGTAATACGGTTCATAAAAGGCTGCGCAAAAGCTGGCAGAACAACCATAACCGTTGCCATAATGACAGAGCCGACAATGACAATAAGCAACTGGTTGCCTGCACCAAAACCAACGGAAAGAACTAGAGCCAAAAGCATAGACATAAACACCATGTGGTGACCAGTCAAGAATATGTACTTCAAAGGAGTAAAGCGTGCAGCAAGAAGCATAAGAACGAAGCTGAGCACAATAATGTATGCAGAAGTAGCACCGTACTGACCTGCAGCCTGAGCAGTAATAACCTCATTTGTAGGTACAACACCATGAGCACCAGTAGACTTCAAAACCAAGTCACCAAATGGAGCAAGTGCGCCAACAACAACGCCAGCACCTGCACCCAAAATGAGATAACCCATAGCAGCTTTTAAGCCGCCTGCAATCACTTGTCCTGCACTACGCTTGAGTGCGATAAGACCGATTGCCGCAATAATACCAATCAAATAAGCCGGCACATTCAAAATCTGCTGACTTATGAAATTTAAAACCTGAACTACAATGTTCATCTTATTTCCTTCTTTTTATTTAGAAAAGCGAATAGCGCATGAAATAACAGTACGACTATGCCAAAGCAGTAAGCACGTAATCAGCATAATCAAACGTTTATTTGTTACACATAATTTATGCGTAACGCTCAAGCACACCCTTTACCTCTTCAACATCCATGAAATTTTCAATTGTTTCTACAGGAGTGGTAGTGCCCTCAAGCTCTGGAGCAAGCTGAGGAGAAGTGAGCACAAGATCATTCATATTGGCAGTACCTTTTGCACTTCCAGCATCGGAAGTAGTAACTGTAACATCAAGACCTAAGTCTGCTGCCGCAGCCTCAACATTGATTTTTAAAAGTACAGACGTGCCAATGCCGTTTCCGCATACACATAGAATATTCATAGATAACCTCTTTCGTTGAGTTGTATTTTTTTAATTTTGCAAAATTAACTAATTCTTTAGTATTTAACTTTTAAGAATTGCGCGAATTTCTTTAGCGTTTTTTGCTTGCGCAAGTTCTCTAGTCTTCACAGGATTAGACAAAGCTGCAGCAACCGCGGACATAACGCCAATATGCTCATTTTCATCGTGACCTGCAAGACCAATTACTAAAGAGACCGGATCGTTGGCAGTGTTACCAAATTTAACAGGCGTACTTAAACGAATCCAGCTCAAACCACTTTTTAACACTGCTTCCGACGGGCGCGAATGCGCCAAAGCCAAGCCTGGGGCAATAACAATATACGGACCCATTTTTTCAACTGTCTCAATCATCTGATCCGTATATTCATCAGTAGTAAAGCCAGACTCCTTCAAAGCATTGCCCGCAAGACAAATAGCATCACGCCAATCTTTCGCTGCAATATCAAGGTTTACTGCAGAATCCGGGAGAAGCTCATCAATATCAGCACTCATATTTTCTCTTTTCTAAGCATGTTAATTATTCTTGATTATTTCTGATTGGTAATCGAATTTTTAATGTTTTTCGTAACAATCATATTTTGAATTACTCCCTTGGCTTATTCTTGCATGATTGAGTGGTAGAACTTTCCAGCTAAAGCCTCATGAGCTTTAGCTTTAGCTTCATCAAATGTAGTTTGAGCAAGTTCTGCTCGAACATCGTCCAAAGCAACTGGCGTCATAGAAAGCGAGTTAATACCGAGACCTGTAAGAACAACCGCTAAGTCTGGGTCTGCTGCAGCTTCTCCACACACTCCGACTGGCATACCATGTGCGTTACCAGCGTCTGCAATCATTTTGATCGCACGCAACACTGCAGGGTGCCAAGCAGTTTGATAATTAGAAACAGACCCAAGGGTTCTATCTGCTGCAAGAGTGTATTGCGTCAAATCATTCGTTCCGATAGATACAAAATCAGCAACTTGAGCAACCTCCTCGGCAACAAGAGCGATAGAAGGCACCTCTGCCATAATGCCAACCTTTTTAAGACCTTTAGATTTACCAAGTTTTACAAAATATGCTGCTTCATGTTCGTCTGAAACCATTGGAGCCATCACCCATAAGTCAGCATTCGTCACAGCATCAGCACGAGATAATGCCTCCAGCTGACCATCTAGAACATCCATATGCTGTCTTAGAGTACGCAAACCTCGAAGTCCGAGAGCAGGATTTGGTTCATCTTCAGGAGTCAAGAATGGTAACGGTTTATCTGCTCCAGCATCAAGCAATCGAATAACAACTTTCTTGCCTTCAAACTGAGATAGTAACTCTGTATAAGATTCTGTTTGTTCTTCTATACTAGGCGGTTGCTCGTTACCAATAAACAGAAATTCCGTTCGGAATAGACCTACTCCTTCTGCTCCATACTCATGAGCAGTTACGGCATCTGAGGGCTTTCCTACATTTGCCAAAAGAGGAATCAAATGACCATCTTTTGTACTTCCAGGCAATCCACGCAATTCACGAGCACGGCTTAAACGCTCACGAGACTCTTTAACATGCGCGATTTCTTCTTCACTAGGACTGCTTATAACATGACCATTAACGGCATCTACTACAACAATTTGATGATTCTTCAGCTGAGAGGCATCGTGCGCTCCAACAACAGCAACAATCCCACGAGCACGAGCAAGAATAGCAGTGTGACTTGTAGGACCACCATCAAGAGTGACAATTGCCTGAACCTTGCTTAAATCAAGTGAAGCTGTATCAGCAGGTGAAAGATCCCTAGCAACCAGCACAAAAGGCGAATCACTTTCCGGCACACCAGGAGCTTCAACACCAATCAAAGATGCAATAACACGCTGGCCAACATCATGCAAATCTCCTGCACGCTCAGCCATGTAACCACCAAGATTACGCAACATGTCTTCAAATTGTGCGAACCCTTCCCAAGTGGCACGTTCAGCTGTTTTCCCCTTATCAATACCAGATTCAATTGCACTTATTAACGCTGGATCGATGGCCATCTGTGCAAGAGCTTGCATAATTGGTGCTGCTTTTCGAGTCCCCTCATCCTTTGCTTCAAGAGCCTCACTTGCACGATGGCTTAGGTCTTTATTTACTTCATTTAAAGCATTTTTAACAGCCTTTTTTGCATCCTCAGCCAACACACTAACAGCACGAGGAGAATCCTCTGGCTCATGCAAAACAGGTGCCATACACAATACTTCACCATATGCCATCGAGCGCCCAATGCCAACACCAGTGATTACCATACTTAAAACCCTCCTTTAGGTTTAGAAACTTTATTACGGCCGCAACGCCGCATAAGCATTTCTTGTAGGTAAACGTTTCTTACTAATGAAACTATACACCATTAAAAACGTTGTTACAACAAGTGAAAACGTTTTCTGTATTTTTCAATTAATTATGCTACACTTAATGTTGAAAATAGCAAACAAAAAAACCTTAAGAAAAAATATGGTTTGCTTTTATATGAAAAATAAAAATAAAAGCAGAATTTGTTAATTATTATTCAAAGGAGAAAAAATGGCAATTGCAACTCGTACTGTTACTATTGAAGACCCAGTTGGAATACATGCTCGCCCAGCGTCAGAATTTTCTCAAGCCGCGATGTCCTCAAATTGCATTGTAACGATTGCGAAAGGCGAAGGTACCCCTGTAAGTGCGAATAGCATTCTTTCAATTATGGGATTGGGTATTACTAAAGGAGATTCAATCACAATTACCGTTGATGGTGAAGACGCTGAAAATGTAGCTAACAATCTTGTCGATGTAGTCACGAAAGGCGAATAATATAAATAAATAAGTGTACATAAACTGACAAATAAATAATATTCAATTTGCGGTGCTGTTTACCAATAATTACAGCACCGCACTTATTCGGGGGCAAATATGACAAATCAAACTAATCAAAACGCCTCCATAACTCATGTAGCAGCTCTTGCAAAAGTTTCAATTGCAACAGTATCTCGTGTACTTTCTGGTAGACGAGCCAAAGATGACGATATCGCAAAACGCGTAAGGAAAGCCGCAGAGCAGCTTAATTATTCAGTAAATTATGCAGCAAGCGCATTAAGAAGTGACACAACTAATACAATCGGCGTAGTAATAGGCACAAGCAACGTAGATGATTCATTCAGTGTAAATATGCTTTCTGCATTGGATGAAGCAGCTCATGAAATAGATAAAATACTTCTTGTTGGAACTGGAAAAGACGCAGAAGCTCAAGAAGAACGCATAGAAGAGCTTATCGGTCATAATGTTGACAGTCTTATTGTCATGCCATCTAACAATAGTGATTTAACAAAAACACTTGAAAACTACGTTGACAATCTTCCCATTGTGCAAATTGGTGGCACTGCTACTTCATTCCACGTCAATTGGGTTGGCATGGATCAAGAATCAATGATGGAAGCTGCTTTAATACATCTTTCGCATCACGATGCCCATAATATTGCTTATTTAAGTGGAAATGTTGACTCCACACAAAGCGCAAACCTATTTGCCAATTTTCAGACTGCTGCAAGCCGATTAAGTTTACTTTCTGAGCCAGATTGGACAACTTTTGGAGAACTTACTTATCAACGTGGATTCAAGGATACAATGCGGCTTTTTTCTGATTCTACTGCTAAGCAATCTCGCAAACCAGACGCTGTTATTTGCGCAAATGACGCTGTCGCACTTGGAGCACTTCTAGCTTTAGATGAGCTTTCTTTGCAAGTTCCGCAGGATGTTCTCGTAATAGGTTACGGAGATAGCAGACAGGCAGAAATATCTGAACCAAAGCTTTCTTCAATCCGTCCTCCGTACCAGCAAATTGCACGCGAAGCAATCCGCCTAACCGCTGTCAACAAATCAGAGCAACATTGGTTACCTGCACATATGGAGTTTAGACCGGAAATCATGCGACGCGAATCAACAAATTCACCAAGAATAGGCACAAGCGATATGTCACTTCCGTGGAGGATATGATACTTTTGTATTTTATTGACTTTGCAAAAGTGAGCAAAATAGTGCTTCAAAAACAAGAGTTGCGTTACCATTTCTCGAAAGCCGACGACGAGTAGTAGCAATGCTGTCAACACAATCCAATGCGCTACTTGCTGTCATGCTTTGTGCCAACTGGACAATTCTAGACTTGTATTCCTGATTTATAATCGGCGAAGACTTTTGTGCTTCGTTAATAACAACTAAAACGTCTCTATACACGCTATCGATTGCGTCAAGAGAACGGCATAACACGTCACGGCTTACACGAGTTACTTTACGTTTTACGTCATCCTTTTTCCCAATTGCATTGTAGAGTGCGCGCAATTTGGGCGGAATACGATCCTCATCGCCCAATCCGTTAATCCTGCGAAATTCTTTTTGTTGAACCTCAACATTTCGCTGAACCTCATCTTCCGCTTGTGCTTTTGCATCGTCAATAAGCATTGCAGCAAGCATAATTGCGTCGGCAGCATCATGCATACGAAGCAATCCTGCAACAAGCTCATCTCGCCTACTTAAAGCACGCTCATCGCTTGCGTAAATAAAAGCAGTTGCTATATTTCCTTGAGAAAGCCTGGCTGCACGATTTGCTAGCTTATTGTCTGCATCCGTTTTTTTAGTAAGATATTCTGCTATAGACTGCTCGTTTGGAGTAGCTAATTGCACAAGTTGCGTACGCGAACGAATTGTTGGAAGCACATCCATAACACTTGAAGCGCATAAAAGCCAAATCGTATGCTCGCTTGGCTCTTCAATCTCTTTAAGAAGAACGTTCGTGCTACGTTCCAACATTCTGTCAACATCTTCAATAATTATGATTCGCCAAGGAGCAGTGCTAGGCATTTGCTCAGAAATCCCAATTGCCTCACGTACATCGTCAATACTAAGAGTTACGCCTTTTGTTGCAAGCGTATGCACATCAGGATGCGATCCTGCTAAAACTTCTTTGGCAGTTTTACTAAGCTCACCTTCGCCGCTAATTCCATCGCTGCCTTCTCCATGATCCGGACTTTCTAGAGCTGCAGCGAAAGCGCGCGCAACTTGCGCACTACCGAAGCCAGCAGCTCCGCAAATCAGCCAAGATTGCGCTATTTTGCTAGCATCCGCACAAGCAATTTTTCGCAATCGCGAAACTACCTGTTCTTGCCCAATAACGCTATCCCACACACTCATCGCTTCACCCCCTGCATAGCTTCTTTACTTCTTCACTTTATAAAGTTCGCCACTTTATTTAGTTTCAATTTCTTCAATTAAGTTATGTACGTCTTGCACAATAAGTTCAGATAATAATTTCGCTGAGAACGTTGCGTCTAATACGCGATAACGATCTGCAAACTCCTGCGCTAAATCTAAAAATGCTTCTCTAGTGCGACGTGCGAAATCTATTCCAGCTGATTCCATGCGATCTTGTTCACGATGCAAACGCTTAAAAGCATCTTCCGGCTGCATATCTAGCAAATAAGTGCGATTGGGCCACAGCGAATCTGTTGCCCACTCACTTAAAGTTCGCACATCATCCATAGTCAATTCGCGACCGCCTGCTTGGTAAGCAAGCGAAGAATCAATATAACGATCCGTTATTACTACTGCACCGCGGCTAAGTGCAGGGCGAATTACTTGCGCAACATGCTGTGCACGATCCGCAGCAAAAAGCAAAGCTTCCGTTCTGGCAGATACACTCGTGCCATGCAAGAGTATTTCGCGCAAAGTTTTACCCAACTGCGTACCGCCAGGCTCACGCGTCACTACAACTTCTCGCCCCAAAGATTGCAAATAATCCTTAAGAGCCTCAACTTGCGTAGTTTTGCCAACGCCATCAATGCCCTCGAAAGAAATAAATAAACCTTTATTTGCATAAGATTGCTCACTGCTGCAGCCGCAGTTTCCTCCGCAAGCGCAGCCACCAGAAAAATCGTCATTCTTAGATGCCATATTTTTGACTCCATATGCAAGGTCTATTTAATCTTTAGATTTCATTCCTATGCTTTTTTAGCGGTAGATTTTTTCGCAGTAGTCTTCTTTGTAGAAGTTTTCTTTGCTGTAGATTTTTTCGCTGTAGACTTCTTTTCAGAAGATTTTGCAGTGCTCTTAGTCGCGCGCTTTTTGCGTTTTACGGGACCTGCGGCACGCTTTTGCGCCAAAAGTGCAAATGCATCCTGCGGATCAATCGATTCAGGCGTATACTGCTTTGGCAAAGTGCGATTCGTTTCGCCATCAGTAATATAAGCTCCGTAGAAACCATCCTTAATCACTACTGGCTTTCCAGTTTCAGGATCTGCACCAAGCTCACGAAGAGGCGGCTTGGCGGCACCACGAGTACGCTTACCGTACTTTGGTTGCGCAAATAAATCTTTCGCTTCTTGCAAAGTAACAGTAAAAATAGCATCTTCACTAGAAAGAGATCGCGTATCCGGCTTAGATTCCACAGTTTCTCCAGCAGAAGTATCTACAGCAGAATATGTTTTAGTTAAATATGGACCGTAACGACCATTATTTGCTTCGATACGAGCTAGTTTCACAACGCCTTCTGCATCAACTTCTTCATACTCGCCAACCAAACGTGGCAAATTCAAAAGTTGCAACGCTTCTTGTAAAGTCAAAGTCGCTGGGTCCATGGTTTTAAACAAAGAAGCCATTTTTGGACGAGCTTTAGCAGACTTAGAAGCCTTAGAAGATTTAGAATCTTCCGCATTATCCTGCTCTTCTACCAGTGCAACGTACGGACCGAAACGACCGTTGCGCACTTCTACGTTCCCACCTGTTTCTGGATCTACTCCAAGCACACGTGGACCTTCAGCATTATTCTCAAGCAATTCTCGAGCAGCATCAACAGTTAACTCATCTGGAGCTAAAGTTTCTGGCAAAGAAGCGTGACGAGGGTTGCCTTCAGCATCAAGATTCTTAATGTCTTCCAAGTAAGGACCATAGCGTCCAATACGCACATGCAAACCATCACCAATGTCTATGGTATTTATTTCACGCGCATCGATTTCACCAAGCTCTGCAACCTGCTGTTGCAAACCAATATGAGCTTCATCAGCTGAATTAGCAGCACCCTCACCAGAACCGAAATAGAATCTAGTTAACCAATCGCGACCGGTTTCTTCACCGTGCGCAATTCTGTCCAAACCATTTTCCATATCAGCAGTAAACGCGTAATCAACATACTTCGGGAAATTCGCTTCCAAAAGCTTAATTACAGCAAAAGCAAGCCAAGAAGGAATTAATGCACGTCCACGCTCATACACGTATCCGCGATCGATAATCGTGGAAATAATAGTTGCGTAAGTAGAAGGGCGACCGATTTCCTTAGCTTCCAGCGTTTTAACTAAAGAAGCTTCGGTATATCTTGCAGGAGGCTGAGTTTCGTGAGAATCCGCACTAACACTTTTAGCTTCAAGAACATCCCCAGCTTGCATTTGAGGAAGCGCCTTATCGCTTTCACCTTCAGTTGCATGTGCATTGCCAAAAACCTTCATAAAACCAGCAAAAGTAATTACTGTTCCAGAAGCTTGGAACAAAGCTTCACCATATTCTCCAGCAGAAGCATTTAACTTAACAGTTGCAGTAAAACCTGTAGCATCAGCCATTTGTGACGCAAGTGTTCGTTGCCAAATAAGCGTATACAATTTCAGTTGATCCGCAGGTAATTTATCTGCAAGCTCATCCGGGCTTAAGAAACGCGCTCCAGCAGGGCGGATACATTCGTGAGCTTCCTGCGCTCCTGCAGACGTAGTTGCGTACTGCTTAGGAGATTGCGAAACATACTCGTCGCCAAACGCTGCACGAGCGGCACTACGCGCAGCTTCGATAGCTTCTTTAGAAAGCGTCACCGAATCCGTACGCATGTAAGTGATATAGCCGTTTTCGTATAAAGATTGCGCAGCTCGCATAGTTTGGCGAGAGCTCATTGAAAGTCGGTTTCCAGCAGTTTGCTGCAAAGTTGATGTAGTAAAAGGCGGCAAAGGACGGCGACGATACGGCTTCGTGTCCATAGAGTCAACTACAAAATCTGAATTTTCAAGAGCTTTAGAAAGCTTAGATGCAAAATCAGCATCAACATGCAAAGCTTTTTGTGATTCATCTTTTGTAGAAACCAACTCACCTTTTGAATTGAAATCTTTAGAACCAGCCAAACGACGACCAGAAAGCTCGCTCATGCGCGCTTCAAAATCAACACTTTCACCATCTGAGCCTTTAGAACTTAAAACCGCGCTAATATCCCAGTAAGACGCCTTAGTAAACGCCATACGCTCGCGTTCGCGCTCAACAATAAGCCTAGTAGCAACAGACTGCACGCGTCCAGCAGAAAGACCAGGACCAACTTTCCTCCACAAAACAGGAGAAAGCTCATATCCATACAAACGGTCTAACACACGACGAGTTTCTTGCGCGTCAACCATATTGTCGTCAACATTTCGAGTATTACTAAGCGAGGCTTGAATTGCATCCTTAGTAATCTCATGAAACACCATACGCTTTACTGGCACAGTTGGCTTCAGCGCTTCTACCAAATGCCACGCAATAGCTTCACCTTCGCGATCCTCATCAGTTGCCAGATATAATTCGTCAGCTTTTGCGAGCGCAGACTTTAAATCGGAAACAGTTTTCTTTTTATCTGAGCCAACTACGTAATATGGCGCAAAACCATGATCGACATCTACACCAAACTTGCCAAACGCCGCTTTGCGTGAGGCTGGAACTTGGCTTGGCTGAGCGAGATCGCGAATATGCCCAACTGAAGCCATGACGGTGTAACCATTGCCTAAATACCCGCCAATTTTTCGCGCTTTCGTGGGAGACTCCACAATGACTAGCTTATTCTGTGCTGCCATATTCGCTCCTTTCCTAACACAATCGAACATATAATCCGAACTATATGTTTCACGCTAACTGTATCGCAACTTAAGTTATACGTCTATTACATTCCACCTCGGTGGATAAAAGCAGATAGAGTAGACAATATTACTTAGAAGCAGATGGAGGCGTCGGCGGAGCGCCTACTAATCCAAGCCTACTCAACGGCGAAGCTGTAGAGTGACGCATTACCATAATTACGCCAAAAACAAGCAAAGACACACCTATAATCAGCCAATAAGTTGCTACATAAGATGTGCTTGCAGCCCATTGAGCAAAAATATCAACACCAGGAAGAATTTGCCATATTAAATAAATTGCATACAAACACGCCAACACACCAATCGTAATCATAGAGCTTCCTACAATTTGAACGCTAATTGAGGAACGTCGATAAGCTGGCATATCCATTCCACTACTGCGAGTGCAAGCGAGCATAATAAGCGTTACAGCACCAACGATAAGCAATGACATAAGAACGTCAGAAACTCTATGCCAATGTGCTGCAACCAAAGAAAGTTCCACAAGAACGCTTATAAAAGCTGCAGCTACCGACGCCCATGCGCGCCAAACACGCGAAACTGCACAAATAAGCAACGCACATGATGCAGTAATAAGTAATGTATGACCTGAAGGTGCTGAATTTGCAGCCAAATATTCAATACTTATAAGCATTGGGCGAGGAAGAATTTTTTTCAATGGTTCAGCAGCAGCCGAAAGAATAATAATTCCAGCGCATTGACCAAGAAGCCACCAACGCTTACGAATACAAACTACTATGAGTGAAACAAGAGCAATTATTATGCCAGCAACTATAACAACCATAGAAACGCTTATAGGTCGCAAGCAAAATGCAAGCCAAGATGGCATACCATGAGAACCAAATCCATCAATTACCATTTCCTCATAGCTTTGACCAAGTACTGTTTGCACACTAATAAACCATATGAACGCAGCAGAAGCCAAGAAAACAATTGCAAGAGCAACACACCACAATATGGTAGATATTCGAGGACGCTTTACGAGTGGATCAAGCTGATCAATATCATCTGCATCTGATTGAGAATCTTTAGAAGATAACTGATTAGTCGAATACGACAAATCGGACGAGCCTTGCAAACCAGACAGATTAAACAAATCAGACGAACCAGAAAGATCAGACAAATCAGACAAATCAGATTGACGTTTAGTTTGTTTCACAGACTGTTTCGCAGACTGTTTAGAAGATTTCTCTTCAGTATTTTCTGGGAATAAAGGCGATATTTTTTCGTCATTATCCTCAGATGAGATTGGAGAAAATGGCGTAATAGTATTAATCGAATCCAAAGGATGCGAATAGGCATTACCTTCATTGTTGCGATTAATATCTTGCGAAGTTTCGCCTACTGACAGCGCATCATTTTTCTCAGCAGAATCATCATGCTGATTGTCAATGCTATTTGATTGAATTTCTGCAAATTCTTCACTCATACTTTAGACTTTACGACAGTATTTGCAACCGCGCTAGTTTTACATATAATAAAACCTCCGCGCACCCACCAGAGGCCACTTACCCTTGCTGCATTTCTGCCCTGGGGGGATTGGGTGACTTAGTGCCACACGGAGGCTTTATCTATATTACACGATTTTCGCTACATGTCGAGTAGTAATAAATTATGCGCGCCACACGCTCTTGCCATGCTCTTTTGCAAATTCAGTATCTTCATCAAGCTGAGACTCGTTAGCTTCAACATCACCAGCAATATAGCGTTCAACTAATTGGCGAGCTTCACTATCTTCATGCTGAACTGCAGGAGACTTCATAAAGTACGAACTTGGAGCCAAAATTGGACCAGAAAGCTTGCGATCCAAAGCAATTTTTGCGGCTCGAACAGCATCAATAACAATTCCGGCAGAATTTGGAGAATCCCAAACCTCAAGCTTGTACTCCAAATTCAAAGGAACATCACCAAAAGTAGTACCTTCCAAACGTACGAAAGCAAACTTGCGATCATCCAACCAAGCTACGTAATCCGAAGGACCAATATGAACATTATGCTCATCCATTTCATGAGGCACGATTGAAGTTACGGCACGAGTCTTAGAAATCTTTTTAGACTCAAGTCTTGAACGCTGAAGCATGTTCATAAAGTCCATGTTTCCGCCAACATTCAGCTGATACGTGCGATCCAAGCGCACACCACGATCCTCAAAAAGTCTAGCCATAACGCGGTGAGTAATAGTCGCACCTACCTGACTTTTAATGTCATCGCCAATAATAGGAACTCCAGCATCACGGAACTTTTGTGCCCACTCAGGGTCAGAAGCAATGAAGACTGGCAAGCAGTTTACAAATGCGCATCCAGCTTCCATCGCAGCAGTTGCATAAGCTTTATCAGCTTGCTCAGATCCTACTGGAAGATAAGAAACAAGCACATCCACGTGCTTATCTCGCAAAACTTGAGCAACGTCAACAGGTTCAGCTTCTGACTCATCAATCATTTCACGGTAATAATCACCGAGACCGTCATAAGTTGGACCACGCAATACTTCTACACCCAAATTTGGTACATCAGCAAAACGAATTGTGTTATTTTGTGAAGCGCCAATTGCTTCACTTAAATCATGCCCAACCTTTAGAGAATCAACATCAAACGCCGCAACAAACTCAATATCGCGCACACGATACTGACCAAATACAGCGTGCATCAACCCTGGAATTTTCTCACCGTCATCAGCGTTTTTGTAATATTCAACGCCCTGAACCAGCGACGAAGCACAATTGCCGACACCGGCAATGGCAACGCGGATGCTCATATAGACTCCTTGCCCTGCAAAAATAAGCGACATTACATTATGCCGCACCATACACATTTCATAATACTATTGCTTTAACAAATATGTACTAATATTAAATATTTTTAATCTTTTCTAAACAAAAAACATGCTGTTTTGTAGAAAAATTCAACACCGGACGCTACGGTGGAATGTATGGTTGCACGTAAAGATGGAAGACGAGCGTCTACTTCGCATGAGAAAGCTACTCGAAGCATATCGTCACAATCACAAAAAAATACGAATATGCCTTCACCTGTCCCACCACGAGGACAAGAATCATATCGTACAAATTCGTATTCTTTTGAATCAAACAAAAGCAGCCGCAATTCGAGATTCGAACGTTCTCGCGCAGCAACACGCAGAAGGCGTCGTAGAACTTGGCGAGGCAGACACCCTATTATTTTTTGGGCACTTATCGTTATTTTTGTGCCAATTTTGCTAGGCGCAATTGCTTTTGCTTATCTGTATGCAACTACAGACATACCGGCACCAGACAAAGTTGCTATGGCAGATAAGACGAAAGTGTACTATTCAGACGGCAAAACTGAATTAGGTTCTTTTGCTGAGCAAAATCGCGAAATTATCAATTGTTCAGTACTACCTAAATATGTTGGTAAAGCAATAGTTGCTTCAGAAAATCGTTCCTTCTACCACGATGGCGGCATAGATTTTAAAGGAATTGGACGCGCACTACTCCATAACGTTACAAAGCACGGGCGTTGGGGCGGCTCCACTATTACGCAACAATATGCGGAAAGATATTATCTCGGTGAAACAAAAACTTATTTTGGAAAACTAAAAGAAGCTATTTTAGCTTTGAAAATTGCACAAACTCAAGATAAAGATACAGTACTTTGCAATTATATGAATACTATTTACTTGGGTAGAGGAGCATACGGAATTCAAGCTGCAGCTAAAGCATATTTCGGTATAGAAGCAAAAGATTTGTCACTTTCACAAGCTGCACTTTTAGCAGGTATTATTCCAGCACCAAGTAGCTGGGATCCTGCAATTGGTCCAAAAGAAGCAGGCATTCGTTTTAAGCGCGTGTTACGCATTATGAAAGAAGATGGCTACATTACAGCTTCTCAAGCAGCGCAAGCAAAAATGCCTAAAACTATTACTCAGACGACTCAAAACATTTACGCAGGTCAACAAGGTTACTTATTGCATATGGTTCGCGATGAGTTAACTAGGAATGGTGCTTTTACGCAGGAAGATCTTGACAGTGGCGGATATCGCATTATTACTACTATCGATAAAGCTAAGCAAGATTTAATGTTCAAAGTTGCAAGTCCTTCTCAAGATGGACGAGGAATTGTGCCAGAAGGACTGCAAGTTGGCGGAATTTCAATAAACGCAAAAGATGGTTCAATCATTTCCGTTTACGCAGGAGACGATTATCTAAAGAAACAGCTTAATAACGCTACACAAGCGCTTTACGAGCCAGGCTCTACTATGAAGCCTTTTGCGCTTATGGGAGCAATTCAGGCTGGCACTAGCTTGGATACAATGTTCAATGGCAATTCTCCACGCAAGTTTGATGGTATTGATAAGCCTGTTGGAAACTTTGCAAACATGAGCTACGGCACAATTAACTTATACAGTGCAACTGCAAATTCTGTGAACACAGTGTATATGGATTTGCAAAGTAAACTTGGTGCTAAGAAAGTTGCTAATACTGCAGTTATGGCAGGTTTAAACCCTGACCGCGTCAATGGTAATAATCCGTTTACTGTTCTTGGAAATGATTCTGTACATGTAAGCGAAATCGCGCGCGCATATGCAACATTTGCAAACCAAGGAAGACGCCCAGATTTGCATATTGTTGCCAGCGTAAAAAATCCTGACGGTAAAGAGTTCTACCGCGCACCAACGGCTGGAAAGCAAGTATTCTCACCAGCTGATGCCGCTTTAGCTACAAAAGCAATGATTGGCGTAGTGCAACATGGTACAGCAACCGAAGCTCGCTCTGTAGGTAGAGAAATTGCAGGAAAGTCTGGAACAGCAAACGACGAAACTGCTGGTAGCTTTGTAGGATTTACGCCAAATATTGTTACCGCATTTGCTATATGGAATCCAGATGCAAAAGGTAGTCCACAAGTAATTAAACCGTTCCACGGATATCTTGGAGGAAGCGACTACCCTGTGCACTTGTTTACAAGATACATGCGCCAAGCGGTGATAGGAACCCCGAATACTAAATTCCCTGAAGCAAAAGACACAGGCAAAATTGGCGGGCCTGATGGAAAATGGGGATTAGGCGAACAACGTGCATTCACGCACGCAAAAACCGAGGATGAAGATAAAGATAAAAACAAGGACAAAGATAAAGATAAGGATAAAGGCAAAGATAAAGATAAAACTTTAGACCTTGATAGCCAGCTGTATGGTCATGACGATTCATCATCGGGCGGCGTTGGCAGCTACGACAATAATTCTGGCGGTCATAGTTACGACAATAACTATGACACAACTGGAGGAAACTAGTAAATTAACTGTAGCTATTTATAAACAAAACTGTAGCTAATTTACAAACAGATATGTGAATAGCTAGCCAAGTAAATAGCTAAGTAAATAGCTAAATAGTTTGTTAATTAGTTTTGCTAGTTTATTAATTAGTTTCGGCTCAAAACAATGTTCTCAAGCATTTTAGCAGTAACATTTTCATAACCGTTAAGTTCTGCATGATGCTTACTTTCAGATATGTTTGCGCGCGAAAAACCTGTTTGCGCAATTACAGTTGCTCCGGAATTAATTGCAGCAGTAAGACCAGATAGAGAATCTTCTATGGCAATGCAATTAGCCATCTGCTTTGCAACTTCCTCATCCGTGCCCTCAATGCCAACCATTTTACCTGCAGCAAGATAAGGCTCAGCACTAGGCTTCGGCTTAAATCCATCATCTCCACACACGTACCCAGCGAAAGCACCTTCTGGAGCATGATTCACAATATTTTCAACCAAACAACGCGGCGAATTGCTAACCAAAATTGAAGGAATGCCAGCATCCGTAAGACTTTTAAGCACGTCTAAAACTCCTGGGACCCAAGGCACGGATTCAGCTTCACGAGCAGCAACGTAATCAACCATGCCTTTGCCAATTTCTTCTACTGTAAGTTTTGTACCACTTGGAATCATCTTATTGGCAACAGTGTCAAGAGATCCGCCAGAGCATTCCCAAGCTAAATCTTCATCCCAATATCCACCGTATTTTTTTACTAAATAAAATTCCGACTCATGCCAATACGGCTCTGAATCTATAAGAGTGCCATCCATATCCCAAAAAACTGCACGCAACACATGTTTTTCTTCACTAGAGTTAAGAGTATTTGCACACACATTCGTCGTCTGTTCAGCCATTCACAATCCTTCATATTGCATATATTTGCTTTAGCTTTTATAGTGCATATTTTTTCGCACTAATTCTGCATTACTTTTCGCACTATTAATTCTTCTCGCTAATTCTCGCTAACTAATTCTTCTCGCTAATTCTCACTAATTCTCACTTAAGCACAATAAGTAGCCATGCCTACGTTACTATATGCTCCACGCTCTCCACAACACCACAGATTTTTCATCCGAAGACTTTTGATTTTTATAATTATTGTTATAACTTTCCGAAGAATATGACGAAGGTAGTGCTCGTCTCTCTGTAAGAATATCCCGCCTCCAGCGACGCGCATTGCGAGAACGCTGCATTTCCACAATGTCACCATCTGCATTTGCAGCAAAAATATTGCGCTCTGAAGACTCTGCAGAATCTAGCAAATGCCTCACTTGCCTTTTAAGCTGTCGATTTTCTTCTTGCAAATCAAGTATTTGCATAATGCCAGCAAGATTAATGCCTTCATTTTGGCTTAAATGCTGAGTTTGCACAATCCTGTCTATATCTCGCAAAGAATAGCGGCGAGCGCCACCTTCAGTTCTATGCGGCATTATTAAATGAAGCCGATCATACTGTCGTAAAGTTTGCGGATGCGTATTGGTTAGGCGCGCCACGTGGCTTACGGTAAATATTGGCAAATCAAGAACAAACCCTACTTCATCTGCCCCGTCAAGCGTTGCAGTACCACGCACTAAAGCAACTGCACACATTTCATACAGTGCTTTAGTTTCACGCGTTATTGGTGTCATAGCACGCCTTCCTTTGCCCTTTTAGTATGTTTAAAGCACTGTTACAAACAATTCAACAGTGTTTAACCTACTAAATTATTGTTAACTTAGTTTTGTCTTAATTTTTTAATTTCTTCAGCATAAGTTTCGCCAGCAGTTTTATCAAATTCTTTTGCAACGCGTCTAAGAGACATGCTTGAACGCTTTGGCAAATGAATTTGCACAACGCCAACAAAATCGCCATTCTTTCCTGGCACTCCAGCACCTTCTATACGAACTTCATCGCCGCTTGAAACACAAGCTGGAACTTTGAAAGTAACAGGATTGCCGTCTACGTCGTTTACACTAACTTTTGCGCCATGCACTGCTTCACTTAACGTTAGCGGCAATGTAGAAATCAAATCGTCGCCTCGCAAAGTAAATTTATCTGATGCTTCTACTTGAACATGCAAGTACAAGTCGCCTGCAGCACCACCGAACTTGCCTGGCTTACCTTTTCCTTTCAAACGAATTTTCTGTCCGGTTTTTACACCAGCTGGAATATGCGTTTTAAAAGTTTTACCAGCCGCGCGCAACGATACTGTAGCGCCTTTAAAAGCTTGCTTAAATGTGAGCTTTATATCGGTTGTTATATCTTCGCCAACTTCAGGCACGTCAGCTTCCCGCGGTTGAGAATATCTCTCACCGCCAAAGCCACTCGCACCTTGGAATCCTGCTGAATCCTGAGAGCGCTGACCTCCACCAAACATTGAGAAAATGTCGCTCATATTTGGTCCAGCACCGTTGGATGTAAAGCGAATGCGCGAACCGTTTCCGCCCATGCCGCCCATGCCAGAGCCGCCATTGAACATGGAGAAAATGTCCGAGAAACTCGACGCATCGAAACCGCCAGCACCACCTGCTCCGCCAGCAAAACGAGCACCGCCAGCACCAAATTGGCGGATAGCATCGTAACGTTGGCGAGTTTGACTATCTTTCAGCACATCGTAAGCTTCAGAAACATCCTTAAATTTTTCTTCAGCTTCTTTTGTTTTGTTTAAATCAGGGTGATATTTACGAGCAAGTTTGCGATACGCTTTGGTAATCGTTGCCTCATCTGCGTCTTTGGAGACACCGAGAACCTTATAAAAATCCTTAGCTAACCATTCATTTTCAGCCATTTGTGCCTCCTTTCTTCACAAGCACATTGGCTATTTCGCTTTTGACCAAATATAGCCTGCTCGTGCCAACTCTTATGAGTCAGCACGAGCAAGTTATTCAATAAAGTCACAACTAAGAGTTTAGTTAGTCATTGCTGCGGCGAAGAAACGACCACGCGAGCGGCGCGAATAACGCGATCTCCTATTCGATATCCTGCTTCAACTACAGCATCAACAGTTTCTTTTGTAGCGTCTGGATCTGGTCTGTGCAAAATTGCATCATGCTTGGTTGGGTCAAAATCTTCGCCCTTCTCACCAAACTTTTCCACACCAAACTTTTCAAAAGCCTTATCTATCTTAGTTGCAACAGCCTTGAACGAATCATCCATTTCGCTATGCTCGCGAATGCGGTCAATATCATCCAATGCTGGAAGCAATGCTGTCAGCACGTCAATAATTCCATGCTGTCTGAAACGATCCTGCTCTTTAGCAGAACGATTTCTGAAGTTTATAAACTCAGCACGCTCTCGCTGTAACGCTTCCAAGTACTCTGCAGCTTCTTTCTTAGCTTTACCTAAGGGAGTTAAACTGCCGCTATCTGCGTCTTGGCTGTCTTTCGATTCTGAAGATTCAGTGGAATTCGCTGTATCCTCAGAATTTGCGGAATCCGCAGAAACGTTAGCATCAGCTTGTGCGTCAGCTTTCGTTTCTGCAGAATTTGCATCTTCAGCAGCTTTCGATGAAGATTGCGCAGACGATTTCGCAGAATCACCTGTAGCTTTTACATCCAGCGAGTCAGCATCTTCCATATCTTGCAAATATTCGTTGGCGTTAAAGTCGGACATTACTTGTTGTCCTTATCGTCCTTGTCGTCGTCCACCACTTCGGCGTCAACTACATCATCATCCTTAGCTGCAGAGCCGGCCTGAGCGCCAGCAGCGCCCTGAGCACCAGCCTCGGCACCAGCAGCACCCTGAGCACCAGCAGCACCCTGCTGAGCGTAAAGCTGCTGACCGATCTTCTGAGCAGAAGTCATCAACTCGCTCTGAGCAGACTTAATCTTCTCAACGTCATCGCCCTTCAAAGCTTCCTTCAAAGCATTAACCTTTTCGGTAACTTCCTTAGAGATTTCGTCAGAAAGCTTGTCTTTATTGTCGTTCACGAGCTTTTCAGTCTGGTAAGCAAAGGCTTCTGCTTGGTTGCGAACTTCGGCTTCTTCCTTACGCTTCTTATCTTCAGCTTCGTGAGCTTCAGCTTCCTTAACCATGCGGTCGATTTCGTCCTTTGGCAAACCAGAACCACCGGTAATAGTCATGGACTGTTCCTTGCCAGTGCCCTTATCCTTAGCGGAAACGTGCACAATGCCGTTAGCATCAATATCGAAAGTGACTTCAATCTGAGGAACACCACGAGGAGCTGGAGCAATACCAGTCAACTCAAAAGTACCAAGAGGCTTGTTATCGCGAGCAAACTCACGTTCACCCTGGTAAACCTGAATCAACACAGATGGCTGATTGTCTTCAGCAGTAGAGAACACTTCCGAACGCTTCGTTGGAATTGCAGTGTTGCGATCGATAAGCTTTGTCATAATTCCACCCTTGGTTTCAATACCCAAGGAAAGTGGAGTTACATCAATAAGCAGAACGTCCTTGCGATCTCCCTTAATAACGCCCGACTGCACTGCTGCACCAACGGCAACAACTTCATCTGGGTTCACGGACTGGTTAGCTTCCTTACCGCCTGTAAGTTCCTTTACCAAATCCTTCACAGCTGGCATACGAGTAGAACCACCAACAAGAACCACGTGATCGATCTGGCTTACGGAAATACCAGCGTCAGAAAGCACGTTGTTAAATGGTGTACGGCAGCGGCCAAGCAAGTCTGAAGTCATTTCCTCAAAGTGAGCACGAGTCAAAGTCTCATCCAAATGCACTGGAGTTCCGTCAGGAGTCATTGCCAAGTACTGCATAGAAATTGAGGTGGAAGTAGAAGAGCTAAGCTCCTTCTTTGCCTGCTCAGCAGCTTCCTTCAAGCGCTGCAAAGCAATCTTATCCTTGCTCAAATCAACGCCATACTTGTTCTTAACTTCGCCAACGAGCCAGTCGATAATCTTCTGATCCCAATCGTCGCCACCCAAGTGGTTATCGCCGTTAGTTGCTTGCACCTGAATTGTGGAGAATCCGTCGTCATCCTTACCAATTTCAAGCAAGGACACATCGAAAGTACCGCCACCCAAGTCGAATACCAAAATGCGCTCGTCTTCCTTGCCCTTTTCAAGGCCGTAAGCCAAAGCTGCAGCAGTTGGCTCGTTAATAATACGAAGCACGTTCAAGCCTGCGATCTTGCCAGCATCCTTAGTTGCCTGACGCTGAGCATCGTTGAAGTAAGCTGGGCAGGTAATAACGGCATCGGTTACTGGCTCGCCCAAGTAAGCTTCAGCATCGCGCTTCAACTTCATCAAAACCTGTGCAGAAATCTCTTGTGGAGTCCACTTCTTGCCGTCGATGTCAACAGTCCAATCAGTGCCCATGTGGCGCTTTACGGAGCTAATCGTGCGATCAACGTTTGTTACAGCCTGGCGCTTAGCAACTTCACCAACCAAGATTTCGCCAGATTTGCTAAATGCCACAACGGATGGTGTGGTGCGAGCGCCTTCAGCGTTTACAATAACGGTTGGGCTACCGCCTTCAAGAGTAGCGATGCAAGAATTAGTTGTACCCAAATCAATACCTACTGCGCGTCCCATAATTTCTCCTTAACTAGGTATTGCACATTTTGTGCAATTATGCTTTCCTTCAAGTTTTGTAGTTACGTGAGCTGAGCTTTATTTAGATTCCTTGTTGGGAACTAGCTAAAGCATCAGCTTTTTTACTTTCCAAAACTTGAGCCTACTACACTCAACTTGTAAAAGTCAACTTTTATTCCCAAAAATTACAAAAACTTTATGCAACCAGACTCAAGTTTTGCAGTTGTGCTCTGCAGACGTTGAGTATTCGCCGATTAGAGAACACTAGCGTCCGTGCTGCTGCACACATCACGCCAGGCACACAAACCACACACCCACCCGCAGCTTATTTGCGCGTTATTCATTCGCATGAATATTCGCGTGGTAGAGATTTAAGATTTTTCGCACTGAGCGCGGCGAACGTCAGAGCCGCAGGCTGCTGATTCGCCAAGCGAAGAAGAAAAATCGAAAAATCTCTGCGATGAGCACTGTTATTAACGATTAAGCACGCAGAGTTTGGGGAATTTCTTTACGAGCAATAAAAGAGGACTGAGGAAGCAACATTCTTTAAAGAACAAAGCAGACAGCAAAACCTTTAACAGCCAGAGCGACGAAGGACGGGAACTTGCGAGGAGAGAAATTCCCCCAAAACTCGCGCCACGTTAAGGAGAATCCCCCAAAACTCGCGCCAAAGCAAACAAAATGTAAAATAACCTATAATTTAAGGAGAAATTACGCAAGCTTCACGCAGTGAACTTAAAGCGGCGCAAAGAGTTATCTAATGCATTGTAGCGCGCTAAAACGCCAATAAGCGGCGTGCCAATGCCGGTTATAAGTTTAATTGCTTCAGTTGCCATCATTGCGCCCACAATAGCTGCAGTCGCACCCAATACTGCCGATTTTGGCACTTTTTCTTTAGGAGGCGGACAAGCATACAAGTCACGCAAACCAGGACCTTTTCCTGGTACGAAAACGCTTACTTGACCCTCATAATAAAGCACCGAGCCGTAAACTTCCGGCGTACCAGCGCTCCAAGCAGCATCCGCAATCAAAAAGCGAGTAGCAAAATTATCGCAACCATCAATTATTAAGTCGTGACTTTCTACAAGCTGCTTTGCATTATCTTCATTAAATCTATCTACAAGGTTGATTTTTAAACCTGGAGATAACGCTTGCAAACGTTTAGCTGCAAGTTGCGCTTTAGATTTGCCACACTGATCGACAGTATATAAAGTCTGCCTTTGCAAATTAGAAAGCTCAACAACATCGTCGTCACAAATCGTGATTTCGCCAACTCCTGCTGCAGCAAGCGAAAGCAAGCATGGCGAACCAAGTCCGCCTGCTCCAACCATGCAGATTTTCGCATCGCGAAGTAACTGCTGATGTTCATGTGTAAAGCCCGGCAGGAGCAAGTGGCGGCAAGTGCGTTCCGCCTCAAGCTCCTGCAGGTTATAGTAAATTTTATTAATCGTCATGCTTAAATAATTATGCCGAAAAATTACAGTACTAAATTACAGTACCAAAATTTACAGTACAGAATCAGCCCAAGCGCGACCTTCAACAGGCGAAGAAGCGAGAGCGTGATTTCGCATTGGAATACGGCCAGCATCGTGAGCAAGCTTTCCAGCGGTTACAGCAGCAGCCATTGCACGACCCATCTTCACGGGGTCTGGGCAGCGAGTTACAGCGCTTGCAAGAAGCACGCCCGAGCAACCGATTTCGAAAGCTTTAACAACATCGGAAGCAGTGCCAACGCCAGCATCCAAAATCACAGGAACGCCAGCTTCCTTGCATTCTTGAACAATCAGCTCAATGTTTCGAGGATTCAAAATACCAAGACCAGTTCCAATTGGAGCGCCACCAGGCATAACAGCTTTCACACCAAGCGAAACCAATCGACGAGCCACAATCGGGTCGTCATTCGTGTAGCAAAGAACGCTAAAGCCTTCTTCAATAAGCTTTTCTGCAGCAAGCAAAACTTCGCGAGTATCCGGAAGCAAAGTATCGTCGTCTGCAATCACTTCGAGCTTAATCCAGTCAGTTCCAAGCGATTCACGAGCCATTTTTGCAGTAAGCACAGCATCATGCGCAGTCTTGCAGCCTGCAGTATTTGGCAAAACGTTAATATTGTGACGCTGCAACATGCCGTAAATATCAACGCCAGTTTTTGCGTGACGACGCATTGCAACCGTAGCTACTTCCGCACCTGAAGCCACAAGTGACTTTTCCATAATGTCAATGCTTGTCATGCCGCCAGTACCAAGCAAAAGCCTTGAATGTAAAGTCTTACCACAAAGCTGCCAAGTATCGGCACTTTCTTCTATATTATTTTCTGCCATTTTAAGCCTTTTATTTAAAATTTAATATTTAAACCTAATTAAAATTAAATAATTAAGCGCACTAATTTCACGCTTAATTTTGTGGTGTTTCAGCCGCCTTGAACTGCACTAAGAATCTCGATTTGATTCCCATCACATATGACGGCTGATTCCCATTGCGCGCGAGAAAGCACATCGTCGCCAATCGCAACAGCTATGCCAGGACCAGCGTCTGAACCGTAACGTTGAGCAATAAGCTCAGCAACAGTTAACCCATCTTGAATTTCAATAGTTTCACCATTGACTACGATTTGCATAATCTAACCTTTACTAACTAAAAGCTGAATTACTAAAAGTACTTTCTGCATCACACTTACGTCTATATTTGAACACTTCACACAATTCGCAGCGAAATCTAGCGAATTCACTGGAATTAGCGATTAGAAGCGAGCAGGATTGCAGCTTTCCAAGAAGCCCTTTTCCTTCTCAGTCAACTCTTGCTCAAGCACAAGCTTTGTAGTCAAAGAAGAACCCAAAGCGGTGAGCAAAATGCCGTGACGGAAGTAACCAGTGGAAATCGTGGTGTGCGTCTTAGGATCAATGCCAATGAACGGCAAATCGTCTGGAGTTCCTGGGCGGCCGCCAGCGGTAACCTCAGTAATCGAGCATTCCTGAATGCCAGGAAGCACGCTTGCAGCATCGCGAAGTAAGTCGAGTACGCCGCCAACCTTTGGAATATTGCGGTCGTCTTCACGAGAAGTAGCGCCGAGCACAAGCTCGCCTGTTTCCTTAGCGCGAGGCACCAAATAAACTGGGCGGTCATGCACAAATCCACGAACCACAGAGCTCAAAATTGGGCGCAAAGGCTCTGGAATAGTCATACGAATCATATCGCCCCACACAGCGCGAAGCTTAAGCTGCGGAAGCATATCCTTAGCACCCAAACCGGATGCCAAAACTGTGTCTGGACCCAAATCATCCGGAGTGCTTGCGCGACGCTCAATAACAACACCGCGCTTTTCGAGCGCATCAATCATTGCTGCAGTGAAAAGACGAGGATTGATTTGATGGTCGTCCGGCACGCTTACAGCGCCAGCAATAGTTGGCGAAAGAGCAGGCTCAATCTCACGAAGCTTACTCACAGAAATATGCTCAGCTCTACGGCCGTAACGATGCTGCAAGTTTAGCAACTCGTTTACGTGCTCGTTATCTGCAGCGTCACCACCGATTACATAAGAGCCGCACTCTAAGTAGCCGGTTGGCTTATCGGTGTACTTTGCAACCGAATCAACCAATTCCTTATACATAGTTGCAGACTCAAACATAAGAGGATACAACGCTTCTTGCTGATATTGCATTTCTGCGGTAGGAGCTAACATGCCGGCAGCATGGTGAGAAGCACCAGAGACTGGATCTGGATCAATTATGCTAACTTTTACGCCAGCTTCCGTAAGTCTCCACGCTGTTGCTAAACCAATAATACCTGCACCAATAATACGAATATTTCGCATATATACTCCTTCCCTACGGCGGCATTACCCGCATCAGGTTTACGGTCGGCTTTCGCCCTCTCAGCCTGTATAGAACAGGCTCCCGCGGATGTAATTCTTGACCTTCAAGAATTACAAATGCAGAACGTTGCAATATTGCTAACTTAGCAATACCCAAATGCTGCAGGTAGATGTAACGAAATTATGTGAATTTCATCACACTACCGTGCAGCATTCTAGCACTTCTGGCAAAAATTTGTTAACTGAACCGGTATGTCAAATCGCAAAACTAAGCATTTTCGTTACTGACGCAGTACGGTTTCTGCGTTAGTAACGCTCACTACCGTTTTTTCGTTTCTCCTGCAGTACGCGTTCTGCACTAGTAACGCACTTTGCCGATTTTTCGTTTCTCCTGCAGTGTGCATTCTGCACTAATAACGATGCGCGTAGTTACTGAGTTATTTTTGGTGTGGCGCGAGTGTGAAATTGAGATGGGTGTGAGGAGTGGGTGTTGATTGTCTCGCAGCGCTACGCTCCTATACCTTACTTGGACTTAGCGGTTGTGTAGTTGAGTTTAGTTTTTTAGTTACTTTCTTTCAAAAACAGTATTCGTCAACAAGATTATTACTATCGTTCCGCTTTTATATTGCTCGACCAAGCAATTCCTATCTCCCACTATTAGTAAAACCGCTAGTGTTTTTGGTGTGGTGGGTGCGTCTGGTGTGGCGCGTGCAGCAGCACGGACGCTAGTGTTCACTAAGCGACAAATACTCAGCGTCTGCAGAGCAATAATGCTAAAGTTCACTAATCAATAAGTAATCATTGTTAGCAGAAGCATAACTGCAAAGCTACAAAACCACTTTTCGCAGAAGCGCAACCGCAAAGCTTCATGAGCAGCGTTCGCAAAGCAATGATGCAAAGCTTCAGGAGGTTTGGGGAAATACTATCGTTAATTTACGCGACTGTAAAGTTTCTGCCGGATTAAAGCGCGCAAACGACCTTTTCTGTACACGACTGTAAAGTTTCTGCCGCTTTTTGGTGCGTAGGCGGCATAAACTGCGCACGACTGTAAAATTTCTGCCGCTTTTTGGTGCGTAGGCGGCATAAACTGCGCACGACTGTAAAATTTCTGCCGCTAGCTGTTACTAGCGCAGTCAGCGCTCGCGCGGCAGCAAGAAAAAAATCCCTCGCGGATTATCGGAAGATAACCTGCGAGGGATTTTAGTTATGAGCGAGGCTACTCGTTGGAATGCTTGCGGCGGCGAGAAGCAACGCCAGCAGCACCAAGTCCGGAGAATACTGCAGCAAGACTTGCAAACAAGCCAGTTGCAGCACCCGTCTTAGCAAGAGCGCTAGCATTACCGGAAGCGCCAGAGGCATTACGCCACGCAGCCTTAGCAGCCTGAAGCTTCCTCAAAGCCTCATCAACCTGAGCCTGAGTTGCATTCTTATCAGCAAGCACACGCTTAGCCTCAGCCAAAGCCTGCCTGTAAGCTCTAGCTGCCGCAGTGTTTGCATTAGTGTCTACAGAATTATTAACTTCGACTTGCAAAGCAGACTTATCAACCAAAGCACTCTGAGAATCACTAGTATCAAAACCATCCCCAGCATCAGCATCGGTATCATAGCCGCTACCGCTACCAACACCACTGCCAGCGCCAAACGGGTGATTAAGCTTATACTTAGCAGCCTGAAGCTTCCTCAAAGCCTCATCAACCTGAGCCTGAGTTGCATTAGGATCGTTAAGCACGCTGTCAGCCTCAGCCAAAGCCTTCTTATAAGCCTCAATATCGTCGCGTTTGCCAATAATGAAGTACAAAGACTTACGGAACTTAGCATCATCATCAGCCTCAGTCTGAAGCTTAGACTTATCCGTCTTATTAGAATCAGTAAGCTTCTTCTTAGCATCCTGAAGCTTCTTCAAAGCCTCGTCAACCTGAGCCTGAGTTGCATCCTTGTCGCCAAGAATCTTGTTAGCCTCGTCGAGAGCCTTCTTGTAATCGTCAATAGCCTTCTTAGACTCGTCATCACCCTTAGCTTGAGCATTCTGATACTCAGGAGACTTAGTGAAGTCACCATCATTATCAGCTTCCTTACGCAAGTCATACTTGATTGTGCTGTAATCGTCTTCAATCTTCTTCTTAGCAGCTTGCAATGCATCTAGAGCATCGTAAAGCTCTTTCTGGGTTGGGACGTCAGTTGCACCATCCTTTGGCTTGCCAGTAGTGCGGTCGAACTTCTCAAGAAGCTTCTTAGCAGCCTTAAGCTTTTCGTTGTATTCTTCGAGCGCCTGCTTAGACGCATCATCACCCTTAGCAGTCGCGTTCTTGAACGCAGGAGTGTTCTCGAACACGTCATCACGCTTGTCTTTATCTCCGTCCTTAGACTTATCAACTTCTTGCTGAAGCTCAGTAGAACTGGTCTTGTAGTCAGCAGTAATCTTATCTTTTATGTCCTTCAGCTTCTTAAGAGCCTCGTCAACTTCTTGCTGGGTTGGGATTTCCTTTTCACCAGACTTTGGCGTACCGTTCTCATCGAACTTTCCAAGCAAAGTCCTAGCTTTACTCAACGCTTCCTTATAAGCGGTGACGTCAGCATTATCCTTGCAGTCTTTACCCTTCTTAGATTCAGCGTTCTTGAACTCTGTAGTATTCTCAAAGTCATCTTTACCAACGGTAGTTACACCGTCAGCAGTAGACTTCGCAGACTCATCCTTCAAATCCTTAGCATTAGTCGTAAAGGCGTCATTGATAGCTTTCTTTGCCTTTTGCAAGGCTTCCAAAGCTGTCTTAACATCAGCATTAGTTGGCTTTTTATCTGGATCAGCATTCGGATCTGGGTTCTTCACCTGATCGATAATCTTCTTCGCTGCTTCAAACTTATCGTTATAATCTTGAAGCTTCTTGGTGGCAGAAGTATCAGTCGTTGCAGCATCGCCAGTTTCAGACTGCTTCTTATACAGAGCATTCTTGTATGGAATCGACTCCTCGAATGGAGGTGTTACAAGCTTGCCGTCTTGAGTTTTGTCGCCAACCTCCTTTTCAAGAGGCTTTGCGTCGGTCTTGTACTCATCTTCCACTGCCTTGCGAGCGTCACTGAGCTTCTTAAGCGCAGCATCAACCTTAGCCTGAGTTGGAATATCAGTTGCGTTAGCCTTCGGCTTGCCATCTTTACCAAACTTGTTGAGCATAGTCGTAACTTCAGCTAGAGCATCCTTGTATGCCTTAAGCTTAGCATTGTCACTGCCGCCTTCAGCTTTCTTAGCTTCGGCGTTCTTGTACTCTGGGCTATTAGTAAATGCTCCACCGTCCTCTCCGAGCGTTGCTTCGTCTTGGAGAGCCGTTGCATCGGTCTTGTAGCCATCGGTAATAGCTTGCTTTGCCTTCTTCAACGTTTCGAGAGCATCATCAATCTGCTTCTGAGTTGGACGCTCACTGAGATTAGTAGCGTCTTTCTTAGCGAGTAAATCACGTGCAGCCTTCAAAGCCTTCTTATAGGCATCGACTTCGTCATTGTCTACCTTATTGCCGCTATCGTCATCCTTCTTCTTGGCGTCGGCATTCTTGAACTCTGGCGAGTCCTCAAACTGACCAGCCGTTGGAGCGGTTGCGCCATCTGCTTGAGACTTCTGGGCTTCCTCATCAAGCTTAGTGGTAACTGTCTTATAGTTATCCTCAAGCTTCTTGCGAGCTTCGTCAAGAGTCTTCAAAGCTTCATCAATCTGCTTCTGAGTTGGCTTAGCGTCGAGAGGCGTATCCTTGCCATCGTGCTTTGAGAGCAACTCCTGAGCCTCGGCCAATGCCTTGTCGTATGCTTTCTTAGCTTCGGCTGCCTTGTTGTTCTTGTCCGTATCAGGAACAAGCTTGCCGTCCTGCTCCTTCATGAAGTGAGGATCAGAAGCATTGCGATACGCATCAGAAGTAACAGTACCTTCGGTAGCAGCAGTCTCGCCTTGCTTCTCTGTACCATGCTTTCCAACACTCTTCTTCAGCGCTTCAACGTTAGTATCTTGAGCCTTAAGAGCGTCACGCTTCTCATCAAGCTTCTTAAGAGCCGCATCCACCTGCGCCTGGGTAGCGGTTGGATCCGTCAAGAGCTTCTTAGCCTCAGTAAGCGCCTCGTCGTAAGCCGTAGCTTTCTTCTTGACATCCTCGTATCCAGAAGTATCTTCCTGGCCGTTATCACCCAGCTTGTGTGGATCCTTGGTGTTCTTGTACGCCGGATCCTTCTGAGTATCAGTATCCTTATTAATGGATTCCTGCAGCTTATCGGTCTTAGTGGCGAACTTATTCAAATCTGCCACAGCTTTGTTAAGATCTGCAAGTAGCTTTGGCACATCCCTATTCAAAGGCTGACCCTTAGCGTGGGACTGGATGCCGTCAAGGTAGCTCGCACTATTTGTGTCTCCATCCTTGTCAGGCACTTTGTCAGTCGAGATTACTTGACTACCAGGCTTGCCATCGACCGTATCTTGAGGCATCTCATCATTGAAGGCTTTTTGCAAAGCATCAAGCGCATCATCGTATGCTTTCTTTGCCTTAGCTTCGTCAGAATTTGGATCAGTATTTGCAGACGCGTTTTGATACGCTGGGCTTGCCTTAATAGCCAAGCTGTGAAGCAGCGCCGCCGAAATCTTGCTGGTGTCAGTTGCGTACTTATCGATTGCCTTACGAGCTTCAATAAGCTGCTTCTTAACCTTATCAGCCTGATCTTGCGTTACCGTGCTATTTGGCTTCCTAATCTCCGTAATCAAGTCTTTTGCAGCGTGATAAGCGTCGTTGTAGGCTTTGAAGTCTTTTGCGGCTTGAGAATCTTTGCCCTTAGCTTGCGCTTCATCAAAGGCGTTGAAGTACGCAGGCATCAGGTAACCGCTTACATTATCTGCAATAGCTTCAGCTAAATCAGTTACTTTTGTCTGATACTTATCAGCATGAAGTGCTGCTTCAGCGTCTTCAAGATCTTTCTTAGCCTTTTCTACATCGGCCTTTGTAGCGTTCTTGTCACCAAGAACATCCTTGGCTTTCTGCAAAGCTTTATCGTAGTCCTCAACAGCCTTTTTAGCATCAGGGTCGGTGTCTTTCTTCGCGGCGGCGTTCTTATAGAACACGCTCTGCTTCGACTTATCGTCCGGCTTCGGATTATCGAAGCTCTTCTGCACCGCAGCATCAAGAGGAGCCTTGTCGGTTGCGTTCTTGTCGAGCGCTTCCTTAGCTTTCTTAAGATCCTCAATAGCTTTGTTTACATCTTTTTGAGAAGCGTTTGGATCCTTAGAAAGATCGTTTGCCTTCTTAACAGCGTCGTCATACGCCTTGCGCTCTGTATCGTTAGAGTTCTGGTAAGTTGGGTCAGCTTTAGTCACATCCTGTGTGCCCTGATCGTTCTTGCCAGTATTCACCTGACCATGCTCAGCAATAGCAGCGTTAAGCTTATCCTTGTTAGTGCTGTACTTATCAAGCTCCTTACGCGCAGCGTCGAGTTTCGCCTTGGCTTCGTCAACAGCCTTTTGCGTAGCGTTGGCATCCTTGTTTACTTTCTCAGCTTCTTCGAGAGCTTTATCGTAGGCTTCTTTAGCTTTCTTAGCATCCTCATTCTTGGTGGTATCTGCATTACCATTATCATCCTTGAAGTCAGGCTCAGTAACATTCTTATACTTATCAGTAGTTACCGTACCAGGAGTTGCAGCAGTATCACCTTCGGCAGCCTTACCATTGGCTTTAATCGACTTATTCAGCTCTTCCTTCTTGGTAGCATCACCATCAAGAGCTTCACGCGCCTTTTTAAGGTTAATTGTTGCGTTATCAACCTCAGCCTTAAGGTCTTCACTTAAATCAGCATCAGCTTTAGTTCCAACTTTTTTAAGAGTTTCTTTTGCAGCATCAAGCGCCTTATCATATGCATCTTTCTTATCAGCAGACGCGTTGTAATATGCTGGCTGCGTTGGAACATCCTTGCCTCCAACAGTTTCAGTCTTGTGCTCGCCAATCGAATTAGAAAGATCCTTCGTCTTATTCTTCGTTTGCGGCACAAATATAACGTTAATTGCCTTAGGCGTGTTGTTCAGATTCTTGTTATCTGGGAGCGAATATAAGTGCTGGTAGTATTCCATGCCATATGGAGCAACAAACAGACGCGCCCTATAAATCTTGCCACCCTTAGAAGCAAGTTTTACAGGCTGAGCTTCGTCATCCCACTTATATGTGTCAGTCTTTGCGAGCACATCACCCATATCCACATCGGTGCCTGTGATCTTAATGTCGCCTTTCCAATAGCCGCTGCTAATAACGCCAAGCGTAAGCGCGCCAGTTGGTTCGTCACCTTGCAACGCATAGTGCATGTGCGACTTGCGCGGCTTACCATCTGAGCCTTCATAGGCAAGCTTCTCACTGCCCTTAATCGTGCGCAAGCCAACGTTTGAATCTGTTGGCGTAGCTGTAAGCAGCTTTGTAACGTCGTCGGAATTGAACGCAATAGCCTTAGTTGGGTCGTAACGGTAGATAATAGTCTTCTTATCTTCACTCCAGGAGAGGCCTTCGTCGGAAGTGCGATTTTCAATCTTATTCTTAGATGCATCCCACGAAACGGTGTAATCCTTACGAATATTTGGAAGCTTTGTAAGCTTGCTTTCCTTTACATTAGAGGTAAACTCAGCAAATGCCTTATCAGTCTTAATCTTAACTGTAATCGTATTTTCCGCCATACCATTCGATATGCCCTGATTTACATGACCAACGGTAGTATCGCCCGTAATATATTCAAGCGAAATCTGACTCTTGTAATCTTTTTCACTCAGGCCAAGCTTTTCATTGTCTTTATTAGCTTCATAAATAGCTGTCTTGATTCGGTCAAGTTCGGCGCTTGAATATCCAAGCGGATTAGCCACAAAGACTGCATTGTCGCCAGTCGGAACAACAACATCACCTACATCAACTCTTGTAAGCACTAAGTCACTCAAAGGAATCTTTGGATCATCTTGCGTACTCAAGCCATCGAAGTCGATTGTTGCAGTGCCATTGTTATCAAACGTAACTTTGTCGGTAGATACGCCGTTAAGTTTTGCAAGATTCTTTTTGATTTGAGTCTTTTGATCCTCTGTCAACTTGCTAAAATCAACTGTATCCACAACCGGCTTCTCAATGCGAGTGCTATAGCGCACTACAGTAAGAGGTATTTCCGGAGACTTCATTCCCAAATCTGTTACCAGATACGTTTTAAGCTTTCGCTCGCCAAATGAGTAATCATCGTTACTATCCTTCTTATTGATTGCTTCAAACATACCTTCGTCATAAGAACCCATGCTTTGCGGAATTTTTGCGTCTACAGTATCTGGAGTGTTATTAACAGTGTTTTCATCAACGCGTAAACCAACACCTGTTGACTTACTTTGAGCAACAAGCTGCTCAGCTACACTGCTACCAGACTTATGTTCAGTAGGAAGATTTACTGCTTTGTGAAGTACTTCTCGTACTTTATCTGCCGACAATCTCTCGTCATACTTTAAGACGATTGATCCTGCTGTTTTTGGCGGAACAAGCGTTGCAACACGGAAGTTATTAGATGTTTGGTCATGCTGCAAATTAGTCTTATCGTAATACAAGAAGATTGAGCGGTTTGCGCAATAGCCTTGACCTGAAGATATGCGACCATCCCTGAATGGCTGCTTCATAATCAAGTCCACACTACCGTCAGGATTCGTCTTTAACTCGTAAATTCCAGAATAGCTTTGGTGCATGTCATCTACACGCTCAGAATCAAATTCAATGATTTTCTTGTAAGCTTCAGGATCATCAGTATTAATACTATCTTTTGAATCTGGAAGAATTACTACGCGTACAACCGGCTTACCATCCACACTCTTTGGCAAATGATACACAACTGTCTGCTTTTCAAGATTCTCGTCAAACGTGTTGCTTGGAGTTGCCCAACCATAAATGTTTGGCAGGTTTTTGGAAAAAGCTATCTCATTAGGACTGTGCTCTGCGCCAGCGCGATCTTGTCCCTGAGGTACTGTGCTTGCAGGAGTTTCTGCAGGTGCGCTACTAGTAGTGAAAGTAGTGTTATTAGCTACAGGAGCGCTATCCGTACTAGTCTTATCAGCTACAGAAACATTATCCGCAGTCTTATCAGATACAACCTTAGTATTCACAGCTTTCTGTTCAGTCTTAGTACCCTCAGTCTTAGTAGCACCAGTCTTAGTAGCATCAGTCTTAGCTACAGACAGAGTAGAAGCATTCGTTTTGTTAGCCAGTTTCTTTTCGAGATTAGTTTTGCCAGACTTATCCAATGTATTATTATCAGTCTGCTTCTTTGCTTCAGTCTTCTGCTCAGAATCTTTATTAGTGGAAATCTGCTCCTTATTCTCTTCCTTATCCTCAGCCTCAACACCAGTCTTCTTATTAGCTTCCACAGGAACTAGAGCCGAATTAGTCGCAGCACCATTCTCCGCAGCCATTGCAGGAGTTGCACCAAAAGCAAATGCCGCACCAGCCAACACACCAGCAGCTCCAACCGTAAATGCCGCCACCTTGCGAGCATCCACAGCCTTCGCAATCGCATTACTTACTGCAGCATCAAGCGTTACCTTACGTGCGTGCTTTCTAGATTTTGCTACCATGTTGTCCTTCTTCCACTTAGTTATCTAATAAAAAACAAATCCACATGCCCGCCGATGGACACGCAAAATGCAAATTCTTAATAACAATCATCTAAAATTTTCATAGCTCACATTTATAAAATCCAAGCTATCTTTGTTAGGTTATTATAACAATTTAAAATTTTTTTTAAAGATGAATAACACATGTTTAAATCAAAATGCTTAGAACACCCCCCCCCCCCAAGCCTTATTTTTCAGCGGTTTTAAGAATTAAAATTTATTTGTGAATATTTTGAATTAAGGCGTTTTTACAACCTTTCACTAATCTGTCTAAACATTTGTTACCATATAAATTCTAATTTTTGATAATACGAATTTACAGAAATAAAAATGCAAAAATACAGATTTGCAAAATCGCAACTCGCTCAAAAAACAAATCTGCTGAGAAAAGTACACAACTTCACCCAGCAGATTACAACTAGCTCAACAGAGCTAAAATCTATTGAGAAAAACATTATTCACTCAACCGAGCGCAGCAAAATCTCCTCAAGCGCGTGCTTTACCGAAACAGGCAGCGTGCAACGCCATTGCGCCCACTTAACTACAGATGGCTGATCAGTTGCGTAAGCGTTAAGCATATCAACATTGTTGCGATACTTTTCTGCTTCCGATTCGTTTTCGTATTCAAGAGTTGAGATTGCAGCAATAGCGCTTGCACTTCCGCCAGCCTCGCGCACTGCATCAAAAGCCATTTCCTTACCGCGGTACGGCACTTGCGCTTGAAGCAGGAATCTGTAAGCGTCGCCGACTTTAGGGTCGACAGCGATTTGCAATCCGCCGTCAACAATTACGCGAACTTCCGAACGAGCTGGCACGTCTTTCACAGAAACTGACAAGCTCAAAGTCGACTCTTCGCCTTCGTAAGAAACCGCAAAATCGCTTGCGTTAAGCTCTTTTCCACCCACAAGCACGCGCACGTTCGCAAAATCTGTGCAAGCAACTCCTCTAAATACAACATTCCAGTTGCGTTTTTCCGGCACAGCTTCTACGGCAGCATCGGATCCTGCAACACCGGAAATAATAAATTGCGAAGAGCCATTGCCGTCTCGCCACACAAAATTCATACGCGTGTTCGCAGTGTTTCCAGCTGATGCTGCAGCAAAGTCGTCGTTATCTTCTCGCATCACAAATTCGCCGTCAGCTCCAGGGAATGCAAGAACGCGCAAACTACGAGGATTTTCAATACTATTAACAGATTCAGCAGCATCAGCATTACGCTCGCAATCTGCAACTTCCGGCAAAACTTGCAAAGGTACAATCGCTCCAGCGCGCGCAAAAGCCGGCACGCGGTCAAGTGAGCGCCACGCTTCAAATCTGCGACCATTCCAGCCGCGAGACACATACCTGCGCCCGTCAAACAAATCGTACCAATCACCTTCCGGCAACCAAACTCCAGCGCATCCGCGCAAAGTAGCCGCGTCGTTAGGCGAAACAATCGGCGCTACTATAAGCTCGCTTCCAAAACGGTACTCGTTAGGAATCTCGTAAGCCATCCCAACTTCCGGCGACTGCCAGTACATTGGCTCAATAATCGGTCTGCCTTCAAAAGCCGCGCGATAATTCATCGTATAAACGTATGGCAAAAGTTCCGCGCGCAAACGAAGCATTTTCACCATTGCTTCGCGAGTTTCCTTAGGGAAATTCCACGGCTCTTTTCCAGCAAACGGCGAGCAAGTAGAGTGCAAACGATTAATAGGACTAAACGCGCCGAAAGCGTACCATCGCGCTTCCAACTCGTTGTTGCGAACGCCAAGCATGTGTCCGCCAATATCGTGACTCCACCATCCGTAGCCAATATTTGAAGCTGTAGCAGTAAAGTAAGTTTGGAACGCAAGCGAATCCCAAGTAGTAACGGTATCTCCCGAGAATCCAACTGGGTAGCGATGTGAACCAGGACCAGCGTAACGAGAGAAAGTAAGCGGCCAGCGGCCGTCGCGCGCAGCGTCCTCGTAGTGCATGTGGTTCAGCATCCAAAGAGGATCCAAGCCAGGCTCGCGCGTAACTCCACCCTGCTGCCAGTCAATCCACCAGAATCGCACGCCTTCATCTTCCATGCGATGATGCATATTGAAGTAAGCTTCAACAAATTGCGGATTCGTTAAATCAAATTCCACAGCTTTACCACTTGCAGGATCAATTCCCATATCTCGCGCAACTTGCGGATAATCTTTTTCAAACGCACGCACGCCGTCGCGCGGATGCAAGTTCAAAGTTGGAGCCAATCCAGCCGCGTTAAGTTTACGCAAAAAAGCACGATGATCCGGGAAAAGTTCCTCATTCCACGTGTAACCAGTCCAGCCAGAACCATATTTTGCATCAACATCCGTAACATGCCAATCCATGTCAATAACAGCTGCACTGAAAGGTATGCCTTCGCACTTGAAGCGATTATGCAATTGCAAATATTCGTCTTGGCGATAGTGATAGTAACGGCTCCACCAATTGCTTAGCGCAAAACGCGGCAGCAGCGGCTGAGCGCCTGTAAGCTTATAAAAGTCTTGAATTGCTTGAATGTAGTGGTGTCCGTAACCGAAGAAGTATAAGTCTTTATATCTGCCGTCTTGTTCGCTAACTTTTTGCGCACGCGACTTAACCCAAGCCCCATACGGGTTTGGTTTGCCATTTATTTCCTCAGCCGGTGCAATTTCGCAAGTTGCAGAATCGTCTAAAATAGACCATCCATCGCGCGAAAGTATGCCTTTACCAAGTTTTACCGAACCGTCCGCTTGATCCAAAGTTCTAAAAGTTCCAAGAAGATTTCCCGGGCAATCGTCGCCATAATGCCACGTATTAAATTGCGTGCACGGCACTCCGCGAACAACAATACTTAAGCCTTCTTTGCTAAAAGCTTCGCAATTATAAGTAAGGTGAAGCTTTTCGGTTTCTACTTCCAGCCATCCATTTTCGTTTTTGCGCGCACTAAATTTCGGCTGAGCGTCCGCGTTTTTGTGAGCAAAATTGCGGCAGATTACAGTTTGTGTAGGATTGTCAACAAACTTTCCATCGTCACTCCACTCAAGGCGCAACAGCGAATCCGTAATAACCGTAATTCGCCACTTTTCGCCTTTAATTACCTGACTATCCTGCGCCTTTGCGTTTAAGTCGGATGCGTATTTATAAAAAATTCCCAACTTGGAAGAGTCCATACTATTGCACACCTCTGTTGTTACCTGCGACTTTGCTTATTAACAATTTTACGTATTATTTTATGTATTATTTTGTTTGCTTACAACTTATAACTTTAATGAATGTATACTGCAAACGCTGACGCAATGATCAACATTAGCGGATACCACGCATACATAACACAACGGAATGTCGTCGAGTTTTTAGGACCATCACCATAAGCGCTACGATAATGCAACACAGCCACACCAATACCAGGTGCAAGCATCGACATAGCACCGAACATTCCTGCAGTCATCTCCATAGTAATTTCGCGCTTTTTTAATAATTCAAAAAGAAGTACGAAAATAAGCAAAGTTACACCGCCGAAGAAAATTCCATGCTGCACAAAAACTTTTCCGATCAAATTCCAAAGAAGACCCGCAATGATAAGCACGGTAATAGCAAAACCTTTACTAAATCCGCTTAAACGCTCCCTAATTGTATCTATACCCGAAAGTACGAATAGTGCGATAACCATTGCAAATACAGGATTTTGCGAACGCATGTCGAACAAACATTTTGAATTCACCAAATCGTATGGAACTTCGCAAATTACTGCCAAAATCAGCAATCTTAACATGTAAAGATTCAAATTATGAGTGTTATGGTATCCGCGCACTAGTATCCACGCATACCATGGCACTGCAGTCCAGCTTATAAATTCGCAAACTAATATGATTGTCAATGCAAACATATTATTGGTTACTGCTCCGCCAAACATTCGCGCAATTACTGTGTTGCTAAATGCACCTAGCATAAGCATAAAAGCGCCGAGCATTTTGAGTTTATTGAGCGTGATTCCAGTTTTTATGTTACGGTCAGCACGAATTGGTTTGCCGTTTGCGTCAAGCATTTCCTTATTTGTGTTATCACTATCACGCATTATTGCTTTACCGCTATTAATACTCATTACACGTCCTTGTTTATTTGCGCATACCTAGTTTATATAAACTTTATCCGCAGTTGCGTATCTACTTGACTTGTACACTACAATTTACATTCCAAACACTGCAAAACTTTGAGTACCAAGTGTTAAGCAATCACCATTAACTGATATTTCTCCGATTTTAAGTAATGGATTGTAAGCAGATTCTTGCGTAAGATTCGCTAATGCTTCTAATGAAACTGTTTCGCTATTTACGCCTGGGTTCATAACAACAATGCTTCGTTCTACAGCTGATTCTCCTGCGTCACCTTTTGCGCAACGTTCGTAAGCAAAGCCGCGGCCGTCAACCGGAGCATACAAAACTCTCCAAGACGCGTCAGCTTGCAAAGATTTGCGATTATGACGAAGCGCAATAAGCGAGCGCACCCACGAAAGGAAGGAATTTTCGCAATTAATTTGCGCAGAAACAGTTGGAATTTCACCACTTTCCACTGCTTGTTTGCGAGAGTTTGCGCAAGTTCTTCCATCTGCTCGAACTTCAACAGGCAAGTATAATTTAGATTTTGCAGCCGTTGAGAAGCCAAAATTCTTTGCATCATCCCATTGCATTGGCGTACGCGTGCCAGTACGGGCGTAACCGCCTTCTTTTGTTGGAATATCGCGATATTTCATGCCAATTTCGTCGCCGTAATATACGAATGGCACGCCTGGCATAGTGAGTATCATGCCGAAAGCCACACGACGCTCACGATCGTCAAGGCGCGGAGCTAAACGCGGCGTATCGTGATTGCACGTGATGAAACTAAAGTAACCTTGATTGCAAGTTGACTCATATTGTGGGCAATAATCGTCCAAGAATGGGCAAATACTGCCGCCGCCGCGCGCATTAAAGTAGCTGTGATCATGCTCAGGATTGCTATCTAAAGCGTTATCAACATCACGAGCTAAACGTGCGTATCCATTAGGATTTCCATCCCAGCGCCAATTCAAATAGAAGTCCATGTCAAATCCGGCAGCAAGAGCCTGACGCGGCCTACCCCATTCAGAAACAAAAGCAGCCTGCGGATACTCTTCTTTTACAGCACCCAGCATTTCCTGCCATGCGCGAATCGTATTGTCTTTGCCAATAGTTCCTTCGCCATTGTTCTCATCGTTTTTTACAAGCGAATCAGCCATATCAACTCGGAATCCATCTGCACCGAGCGAAAGCCAAAAGCGCATAATATCAATCATTGCAGCGCGAGTTTCGGCAGCCTCTTTAGAATCAGGCGAAGATTGCCAAGCTCGATCCCTATGCGCAAAACCGTAGTTTAAAGCCGGTTGGCATTTGAAGAAGTTTAGAATATAAGTGGCATCACGCTCAGTTTCACCGCCAATAAACGGCATAGAATAGCCGCTAAACGCACTGTCTGTCCAAATGTATCGCTTGCTAAACTCGTTTTCTTCCGCTTTCGAGCTTTTCTTAAACCACTCGTGTTCTTCACTCGTGTGCCCGGGAACTAAGTCAAGTAATATGCGGATTCCTCGATTGTGAGCTTCACTAAAAAGTTGCTTTAAATCTTCGTTCGTTCCGTAACGCGCAGCTACTTTTTTGTAGTCGCGCACGTCATAGCCCGCATCTTTAAAAGGCGAATCATAACAAGGATTAAGCCAGATTGCGTTGCAGCCAAGCGATTTTACATAATCTAATTTTTCAATAATTCCCTGAATATCGCCTATGCCATCACCATTGGAATCGCAAAAACTTTGCGGATAAATTTCGTAAAAAACCGCGTCTTTAAGCCACTGAGCATGATCATATAATGCCATTATTTCACCCTTCTCGCGTTGTGCTACTTAGTTTACACGCAACCACTTGAAAAAATTTATAGAGCAAAATATGCAAACTAGCCCGCCACTCATTTGCAAACGACGTGATATCCGTGTATACTACACAGTGCTTACGAACGGATTTGTGAGACTTGTGACGCTGCTCTACGCAGCAATCGCGATGTTGCGCCACAACGGAATCCGTTACTACGCCACCAAATGATATGCCAGTTTTTGGCATGATATAGGAGGTCAAGGATGACGAATATTAAGAAGATGCTGGGTGCAGGTCTTGCAGTTGCTACTTTGTTTGGATTTGCAGCTTGCGGTTCAAGCACTAACAATAATTCTGATGGCAAGGCAGCTCCAGTAAAGCTTACTGTATGGTCTGCTTCTGAAGATCAGAAAGCCGGCGGCTGGATTGACACCATGGAGAAGGAATTCAAGAAGGATCACCCAGAAGTTAGCTTCAAGAATTCTGTAGTTGCTCCTCCAGATGCTGCAACAACTGTAAAGCAGGATCCTAAAGCAGCTGCTGATGTTTATCTCTTCCCTAAGATCAGATTGGTGAGTTAGTAAAAGCTGGTGCTATTGGCGAATTAGGCGATGACGCTGTGAAGCAGGTCAAGGAGCAGAATGAGGACGCTTTGGTTAAGTCCGTCACTGCTCAGGATGGCAAGATGTACGGCGTTCCTTATACCAGCAACACTTGGTTCATGTACTACAACAAGTCCAAGTTCTCTGCTGATGACGTTAAGTCCCTCGACAAGATGCTTGAGAAGGGCAAGGTTGCATTCGATATTGGCGGCGGCTGGTACCTCGCCGGTTTCTACCTCGATGGCAACCTGAAGTTCTTCGGTGATAATGGTCGCGATGCAAAGGCTGGTATTAAGCTCGGCGATAAGGCAGCTGCTGTTACCAAGTACATTGCAAAGTTCATTCAGAATAAGAACTTTGTCATGGATGGCAATGGTGCAGGCTTAGCTGGCATCAAGGATGGCACTGTCGATGCTTACTTCTCCGGTTCTTGGGATGAAGCAGACGTAAAGAAGGCTTTAGGCGATAATTACGCTGCCGCAGCTCTTCCTAAGTTCAAGACTGAAGCTGGCGAATTGCAAATGAAGTCCTTCGTTGGTTCTAAGGCCGTTGGCTATAACCCGAATTCCAAGGCTCCAGAAATGGCTGCTAAGTTTGCTGCCTTCCTTGGATCTAAGGAATCCCAGAAGAAAGCTTATGAGCTTCAGAGCGTAATTCCTTCCGACAAGACTCTTGCAGATACCGTTAAAGATGATGCAGGTGCTACTGCTCAGATGGAAACCATTGCTAAGACTTCTGTCGTGCAGCCAAATATTCCTGAAATGAGTGCATACTGGGATCCGTCTAAGAACTTCGGCTCCGCTCTTGCAAACAAGGAAATTAATGAAAGCAATGCTGCAGCAAAGACTGCAGACTTCCAGAAGAGCTTCGATGAAGCTCTTAAGAAGTAAGCTTCCTTACAGTATCGATTATCTGAAAAACGTAAGTAGTGCTACACAACTTACGTAAAAATAAAACGCCCCGCTCCCCACACTATTGTGAATAGGGGCGGGGCGTTTTATTTCTCCTCAAAACGCACTCATTGTTTATAGGAAAGGCATGTCATGATTGGCACAGCATCCATGAAACGATTAAAGCGTCGGAATACACCGAATTCTGAGCGCTTTGCACCGTCACCATACTCATTGCAGAAAGCAGCAAAAGGTGCTGACATTTACTCTTGGTTCTCTATTATCATTTTCGGCTTCGGTAATTTAGCACGCCGACAGTTCACTAAAGGCGTTATTTTCTTAGTAACTGAAATAGCTGTAATCTACTTCTTAGCTACTACTGGCGTCGAATATTTACCAAAGATCACGACTTTAGGCACTCTTAAAGCAACAAAGATTAAAATCAGAGGTTTTTGGCATTATACAGAGGGTGACAGCTCTGTGGAGATTCTTCTTTACTGCGTTATGTCTCTTGCTGCTATTTGCTTACTAATTTTCTTAGCTACTCTGTCTTTACGTAGTGCTTATAAAGCGCAAGATACTGTCGCAAAAGGTAAGAAGCCTGCTAATTTCTACGAAGATTTAAAGTCTTTACTTGATCAGAATGCTCATGTTGGTTTTATGACCATACCAACCATTGGAATTGTTCTCTTTACAATTTTGCCATTAATCTTCATGATCTCTATGGCATTCACAAATTACGATAGCAAGCATGTTCCACTGTTTAGCTGGGTAGGATTACAGAATTTCTTCGATATTGGCAATTCGAATAGCTTAATTAATGCTAAAGTTTTCATAGACGTGTTAGTTTGGACTTTAGTGTGGGCTTTCTTTGCAACATTCTTGAACTTCTTCTTCGGAATGTTCATGGCTATGATTATCAATAGACGCACCACCCGCTTCAAGGGCTTATGGCGCACTTGCTTCTCCCTAACTGTTGCAGTTCCACAGTTTGTTTCATTACTCGTTATGCATAGTATGCTTCAACGTGAAGGCGCTATTAATCGTTTACTCTTAGCTTCGGGATGGATTCATTCTCCATTACCATTCTTCCAAGATGCAACCTGGGCGCGAGTAACTGTGATTCTCATCAATCTTTGGGTTGGTATCCCGTATACTATCATGCAGATTACAGGCATTTTGCAAAACGTTCCTGCAGAACTTTACGAAGCAGCAGAGCTCGATGGTGCAAGTTGGTGGCAGCGTTTCATGAACGTCACAATGCCATATATCTTCTTCGTAATGACACCTTACTTAATTACAACTTTCACAGGCAACGTAAACAACTTCAACGTTATTTACCTCTTGTCAGGAGGCGATCCGTCATCACTCACATCTTCAGCAGGTAAGACTGATTTGCTTATTACATGGCTCTACAAGCTGACTGTAGACAAGAGCGACTACAGCATGGGCGCTGTGATTGGCATTATGACATTCATTGTTCTTGCTGTCGTAGCACTGATTACGTATCGCAACTCTGGATCTTACAAGAATGAGGAGGGATTCCGGTGAGTAATAAAGATAAAGTTACGAAATCTGCGCCTGAACAAAAAGATCAGTCAGTGCATAGCACGCGTAGCGTTCCAATGTGGCGCGATCAACGAGTTCGTCGTCGCGTCGGAGATTTTGCAGCGCACTTGTTCCTGATTCTCATGTCTATTGTTTGGCTCACGCCAATCGCTTGGATATTCTTAGAAAGTTTCAACAAGAACACTGCTCCATATCAGACTACGTTCTTCCCTACCGAATACTCATTTAATAACTATATTCAACTGTTCACTCAGCGCGAAACATTTGATTTCCCACGAATGTTCCTCAACACTTTGATAGTGTCAATTTTCGTGTGCATTATCTCACTGTTCTTCGTACTCGTAGTGGCATTCTGCATGTCTCGTCTGCGCTTCCGCGGACGTAAGACATTCATGAATATTGCTTTGATTTTGGGTATGTTCCCATCCATCATGGCTGTTATCGCTATTTACTTCATTTTGAAAGCATTTGGCTTAACAAACGGTAGCGTAATACTCATCTCCTTAATTATCGTGTACTCTGCCGGTAGCGGTATGGGCTTCTACGTTATGAAGGGCTATATGGATACTATTCCAAAGTCTTTGGATGAAGCTGCATACTTGGACGGCTGCACAACTTGGCAAGTATTCTATAAGATTATTCTTCCAATCTGCAAGCCTATGATTGTGTTCCAGGCTATTACTAGCTTCTTGGGACCATGGGTTGACTTCGTTTTGGTTAAGACTATTGCTCGAACTGCAGATAACTACACTGTTGCTGTGGGCTTGTGGCAAATGCTTCAGAAAGAGTATATTAATCACTGGTTCGCACGATTCTCCGCAGGTGCTGTGTGCGTCTCCATACCAATCTCAATCCTGTTTATCGTTATGCAACGATTCTACGAAGAGTCCATGTCTGGCTCCGTTAAGGGCTGATAATTTACAGGATATAAATCTACTGAAGGCTGAGACGCTTTCGAGCGTTTCAGCCTTCTTTTTCATCTAAACAATGCGAATATACAACTTAAAATAAAAATAACTTAACACACTCGCCGTTTGACTTAATACGATAATGGCTATCACATAAACCCTACCGTGTTTAGCCAAATAGTGCCGCAAAACATAAAAACTTGATAACAGAATAATAAGTAAATAATAAAATTTAAAAAACTGTATAATTACTAATACGATTAGATAATTTAGAAAATTTAGACGATTCGCAAAATAGCGAAAGAAGAAGGATACCATATATGACGACTCCATCTTCGGCAACATGGCCTGTATACGAAGGACCTCTTGGATTTACTCTAAACGCCAAATCTACAACATTTACTGTGTGGGCACCAACTGCGCAGAATGTAACGCTAAGACTTTTTGAAACTGGAAATAACAGTGAGCCAACTCAAACACATGAGTTGAAACCGTTGCATGACGGAGCTTGGCGAATTAATTTCCGCAAGCGTTTAGACGGCATATACTACGATTATCTCGTTACTTTCCAAGATGGCACAGTAAATCGTACAAGCGACCCTTGGGGCGTAGCAAGCGGCGTAAATGGAGAGCGCAGCCTTGTAATAGACGATGAGCGAGTATCTCCTGCCAATTGGCATAAAGATAAGTCTCCTAAATTTGTGCGCCATGCAATGGTTGTGTGGGAAACACATGTTGCAGATTTCAGCAGCAATCCTAATGGCGGTTTTAAGCCAGAACATAGAGGACAGTATCTCGCTTTTACTGATGAACATACATCTTTGCAAAATCCAGATTCTTCTGAATGCAACTTCCCTACTGGCTTGGATTATTTAAAGCAGCTTGGCATCACTCACGTACAGCTCGAACCTATTTACGATTTTGCAACAGTTGATGAATCTGCAATTGACAATGCTAGAAAAAATGGTGCTTCTGCAGAAGAGCTAGATTCTTTGTATAACTGGGGTTATGATCCTCACGCTTACAACGTTCCTGAAGGCGCTTATTCTAGCAATCCTTACGACGGCACTGCGCGAATTCGCGAATGCAAGGCAATGATTGCGGCATTACACGCTAATGGCCAACGTGTAATTATGGATGTTGTTTATAACCACATGTACAAGTCCGCAGAAAATGCTTTCGAATGCATGGCTCCTGGATATTTCTGCAGGCGAGACTCTGACGGATCTTTTGCTAACGGTTCTGGCTGTGGAAATGAAATGGCTTCTGAACATCCTATGTTCCGCAGGTTTATTATTGAATCTTTGCTGCATTGGGCACGTTGCTATCACATTGATGGCTTCCGTTTTGATCTTATGGGCTTGACTGATACTGAAACCTTAAATCAGGCACGAGCTGCATTAGATGAGCTTCCTGGCGGTAAAGATATTGTTATGTATGGAGAACCGTGGGGTGCTTCGGATCCTGCTGTTGATGAGAAAGTTCCGATGGGAGATAAAGACGGCAGAGGCACTCTTAACGAGCGCATAGGCTGGTTTAGTGACGAGTCTCGTGATTCTCTCAAAGGCAACGTCATGAACCATTTCGACCGTGGGTATGTAAATGGCAATGAGTTCTGGTGCTCGGATGCGGCTCGTCAAACTCTTAATGCATGGCGTGATACTCCTTCTGCAGGCAAAGAAGTTGGACAGATTGTTCAATATACTTCTGCTCACGACGATTTGACTTTGTGGGATAAGCTCTGCATTTCTATGCACGAGAATGCCAGCGATTTTGAGTTTGACGCTCAAGATGCAAAACAAGTTGCGGATATTTTGAACGCTAATATGTTTGCAGCTGGAATTGTTTTGTGCTCTGCAGGCACGCCGTTTATGCTTAGCGGAGAAGAGTTTGGACGTACTAAGCACGGTTGCGATAATTCTTATAATCGCGGTGTACTAATGAACCAGCTTGACTGGGCGCGCGCTGAACGTTTCAATCCGCTTGTTCAATGGTATCGTGCACTTATAAAGCTTCGCGCTGAATATAGCTCATTGTATGACGGCAAACGCAAACAACTTGAAACGTCTAACCATACTGTTTTGGCTACGCGCATTGGCAATAATTTAATTGTTTGCGCAAATCCTATGTATCATGAAGATGCAACTATTCAACTACCTGCTATTCATAGTGCAAAGGCTCAAGAGTGGCATTGCATACTTAATTCAAGTGATTATTTTGCTAAGTGGACTGGAGAACAGCCTGATACCGAAGTAAATATTACAACAGAAAAAAGCGCTGCTACCCTACACTTGCCTACCAGAACTTTTGTTGTGCTTAGCAACAAGTAATTGCGTTTTAGTAAGTCAAAAAAAAATAACAAACTATCGGACAATTGCAACTAAACGTGAGTAATAACAACACTTGCGTTTAGTTGCAATTACTTATAAAACTAGCAAATATGTCGCAACGCTAATTTGCAAACGATGTCAGGTATTTATATAATTGACAGGCAGGGTGTATTCCAATCCAGAGATGTATTGATTTACACGCTATCGCCATAGTTGCACATTTGGCACGCTTACGACGATGTTAGAAATGTGCCAAATCACAAAGTAGAAGGAGAACCATGACAACAACAGCTACTGGCAAAGCTGATGCTGATAAGCCTATGGAAGAAAGCGCGGAACGTCTTACACGTCCACTTATTAAGCTTGCTAAGGCGTGCGGCGTTGCCACTTTTTATATTGATCAGCAAGGAAGCTACACAGAAATTACAGATGAAGCATTAGTTGGAGTACTTGATGCATTAGGCATGCCTGCCGATACTCAAGACGATATTGCAATTTCATACGAGAAGGTTCAGCGCAAACGCTCTAGCGAATTATTGCCACCAACTGTCGTTTCGTTTAATGGCGCAAAAACTTGCGTACCAATTCACGCAGGAGATGCCCAAAAAGAGCAAATTCATATTTCTCTTACACTCGAAGATGGAACGGATTATGAAGGTTCGTTAGGCGATATTCAATCCGAAGACAATGGAGATTTGTTCATTGAGCTTCCGGATGATTTGCCAATGGGCTACCACACTTTGCATGCTAAAGTAATCAGCGCGAATGGTGAGACGGCTCAACATGCTGATGTCACATTGATTGCCGCACCTGCGCGTATTCCATTGCCTGAAAGCGTTAAGCAAAAGCAACGTTGGGGATTCATGACGCAAATGTATTCTGTGCGTTCAAAAGATTCTTGGGGAATTGGCGATTATGGCGATTTGCGTCGCCTACTTAAGGATGCTGGAGAAATCGGCAAGGCTGATTTTATGCTGATTAATCCAATTCATGCGTGCGCTCCAGTAACACCTCTTGAGCCTTCACCGTACTTGCCTGAGTCTCGTAGGTTCTTGAATGTCACTTATATTCGTCCGCAAGATATTCCGGAATATGCTGAATTAAGTGGAGAGGATCTCGCTAAAGTAGAGCAATTGCATGAGTCTATTGCACCTCAAAACAACAATCCAAATCCTATAGATATCAACGCTGCATGGGATGCCAAGCTTCCTGCGTTGCGTATTATTTTCAAGCAGCCTCGTTCTGCAGAACGCGAGCGCGAGTTTAGTGAGTTTAAGCATCGTTCTGGTGAAGATCTTGATGCTTTTGCAACTTGGTGTGTTGCGTTTGAGGTTTGGGGTGCTCCTTGGGGCGAGAATTTGTGGTTTGATACTACCGGTAAAGGCACTCCGCAAATTGAACGACTTAAGCGCGAACATGCTGACTTGTTTGAGTTCCATCGTTGGCTTCAGTGGATTGCTGATGAGCAAGTTGCTGCAGCTCACGCTGAAGCTAAAGCTGCTGGTATGGCAATTGGTCTTATGCAAGACATGGCAGTTGGCGTACACGGCTACGGTGCTGACGTTTGGTGGAGTCCGGAACGATTTGCTAATGGCGTAAGCGTTGGCGCTCCTCCTGACTTCTACAACCAGCAAGGTCAGGATTGGGGTCAACCTCCATTCGATCCAAATTATTTGGATGAAACTGGCTATATTGCTTACCGAGACATGGTTCATAACGTGTTCTTGCATGCAGGAGCTGCTCGTATTGATCATGTTCTTGGATTGTTCCGCTTGTGGTGGATTCCACAAGGACAAAGCGCTAGAAACGGCGCCTATGTGTACTACAACGTAGATGCAATGCTCGCAGTTCTCACTATTGAAGCAACTCGCGCAGGCGGCGTTGTTATTGGCGAAGATTTGGGCACTGTGCCGAAGTATGTTTCTAAGGTTCTTGCATCTCATGGCGTGCTTGGCACTGTTGTTGAGTGGTTCATCCACGACGACGAAGCTGAAGCCGCTACTAAGAAGGCTGGAAAGAAGCAAATTATTTTCGCTAATCCGTCTACATATCGAGAGTATGCGCTTGCTTCCGTTACTACGCACGATATGCCACCTACAGCTGGTTATCTTGCGTTTGAGCATGTAAAGCTTCGCGAACAGCTTCACTTGCTTACAGACTCCGTAGAAACGTTCCAGGAGGCTGCTCAAGCTGAACGCGATGCAATGATGAAGATGCTTCTTGAGAACGGCTGGATTAGCAAAGACGCTGCTGAGGATGTTGAAGGTCATGTACAAGAGATTGTGGAAGCTATGCATGCAATTATGCTCACTTCCCCATCTTTGCTTTTACAGGTTGCTTTGGTTGACGCTGTCGGCGAGAAGCGTTCGCAGAATCAGCCTGGAACTAGTACAGAGTATCCAAACTGGCGTATTCCACTTGCTGACGCTGATGGTCGTGTAGTTCACACCGATGAAGTATTTAAGTCACCACGAGTGCTATCTATGACGGCAGTTATGCGCGGCGAAAATACACGGAAGCATATATAATTTAATAGTTGGTTTACTTATGAACTAACTCTATTCCCCCTCGTAAGGAATATGATTTGCATAGCTGCAGATCAAAATATTCCTTGCAATGATGTCCTATGTGAGGCGAGCATTGTCACAGATGCTCGCCTCATTAATTATTTGCAGAAATTACTTCTTAATATACTTTGCAAAAACACGCTCCAACAAAGGCGTGTGAAGCATAATAAGCGATCCCCAACCAATGAATACCAACAAAGGTAAACCCTGCGGCAAATATACGATTGATGCAAATATTAACACAATAAACACTACATCTAGCAGTGTCATTACAAGAGTTTCTTTCCAATACGAAATACCAAAAATAAGAGAATTAACCACTGTTTTATCAATTGAATTTTTAAAACGCGCTTGTAGCGCAAACACCCATTCGGCAACAATAATCCACAATATGCTCAGAATAAATTTAATAATTAAAAGTGGAGTAGACCACACGCAAAGCCATAGCCAAATAATAGCAAGCAAAACTGGTCCCATTACAGCCCAAATAATAGTAGATTCCAAAAAGTTGCTAGCAAACGCGCGAAAATAAGCTGCAGTAATATGTCCTTCACCTTGCTCTGTACGTCTTGCAGCATCATGACCAGCACAAAGAGAAGCGCCGATAGTAATTAAAGGAATGCTTGTTAAAATCATCAATATTGTAAGCCACACAGCATCAGCAAATGTTTCCATGCTTTGCGCAAACTTTGAATCTGGGCTTCCAAACGAGAAAATCATTCTATACTATCTCCTGGTTTTATGACGCAATTCCTATGCTTTACTATCTACAGATACTCTAATAACGAACTCTACCACCTAATTACAAACTAGCGTAACTATTAAAAATAATGACGGTGTGCACAAACGTAATAGTATGCGCACACCGCCGCTTTTACTGCCACTTGAATTTTGGAGGAGAATTAATTTATCCCTTTACTGCACCAGACATAACACCTTTAATAATGTACTTCTGGCAAATGAGATAGAAGATTATGATTGGAACAATTGCCATAACCAAGCAACCCATCATTGCGCCCATCTCAACAGATCCATAGCCGCCCTTCAAATACTGAACAGCTATAGAAATGGTCTTATACTTGTTGAGATCGAGCGTCAAGAATGGAAGCAGGAAGTCATTCCAAATCCACATTGCTTGCAAGATTGAAACCGAAATAATAGCAGGTCGCATAATCGGCACAATAATCTGGAAGAATATGCGTGGCACAGAAGCACCATCAATCATTGCAGACTCTTCGAGTTCTTGTGGGATACCCTTAATCACACCAGTGAAAATAAACACTGCAAGTCCTGCGCCAAAGCCTAAGTAAATAATCCACAATCCCCATGGAGTATTCAACTTTAAAGTGTTCGTAATGTAAGCAAGGGTGTACATAACCATCTGGAATGGCACAATCATGTTGAACAGGAACAACACGTAAAGCAGTTTCGCAAACCAATTGTTAACTCTAACAATCCACCATGCACACATTGATGTGCACAGAAGAATGAGAATCACAGAACCAACAGTTACAACAATAGTCCAGAGGAAACTCATTGGAAAATCAGTACGATTTGAACCTAATACGTAGTTAGACATTCCAACAAACGATTTTGAACTAAAAGTAAAAGGATTGCTTGCAATATCAACCTTAGACTTGAAAGAATTCAGTACCACTAAAACTATAGGGAAAATCCATAACAAGCTTATAAGAGTGAACAGCACAGTCCATAACGCAGGATGCTTTGTTTTCTCGTTCATGCCGCTACCTCCTTCGACCTAGTGAGCATATTCTGAACCATAGCAATAACAGCCACAACAATGAAGAACATGACTGCCTGAGCCTGACCAACGCCTTCACATCTTGGAGTAGTGAAAGTTCTATAAATGTTAAGAGCTAACATCTCTGTCTTCCTTGAAGGACCACCGTTAGTTAATGCGAAGTTCTGATCGAAAAGCTTGAAGCCGTTGGTAACTGTTAAGAATGTGCAAACAGTAATAGAAGGCATCATCAATGGAATAGTAATCTTGAATAAAGTCTGCCTTGGGTTTGCACCATCGACAGCAGCAGCTTCCATAACATCTCCAGGAAGAGCTTGCATTCCTGCGATATAAATAATCATCATATAGCCAATTTGCTGCCAGCAAACAACAATCACAAGACCCCAGAAACCGAATACTTCAGAGAACGTAATCGAACGATTGAAGTACCCGAGTATACCATTTAACAAAAGCTGCCAAATATAGCTTAAAACAATGCCGCCAATAAGATTTGGCATGAAGAACACGGCTCTGAATATCGTCGTGCCCTTGAACTTCTTAGTAAGCATGTACGCAATTGCAAAAGCAATAACATTAATAATTATTGTTGTAATAACTGCAAAAAGCGTTGTGAACAAAAATGAATAAACAAGATGCGGATCTTTTAAAGCTCTATAGTAGTTACGAAAACCCACAAACTTGCCATCAGTTACAGTAGTGAATTTTCTAAAGCTCAAATACACACCCATAACAAATGGCACCAAGAAGCCAACAATAAACGCAGCAAACGTTGGCAGTGCAAATAACCACCACCACTTACGTATTGCTTTTCCGCTCATACTAATCATGACTCGTCACTTTCTCCTCCTTGAGTGGCGACATCCACGTAGACATCGCTGTCCCGAACCAATAATTTCATTCTACTACATGAATTATCTATGTCAAACGTTGTCATTTTGACATGTCGCTTCAAACAAATATCAAAATTTAGTTTTAAAAAAATTGCTTATTATCGTTGGCATTCCAGTAAAATTTGTTAAAATAGAAGTGTTTGCAAACGTTTGTTTGTTTCGAACTATAAAAGTTCGTACTAAGCAACTAAACACAAAGCTGTGCTACACGTTTGCTATACGCGAATAAAGGAGTTCACATGTCGGCAAATATTCAAGATGTAGCAAATAAAGCTCATGTGTCAGTTTCTACTGTGTCACGTTCATTTACACGACCAAACTTAGTATCTGCATCTACTCGCAATAAAGTATTGGCAATTGCCGAAAAAATGAATTTTTCTATTTCGAAATCTGCAGCAGCACTGAAATCAGGCAAAACCTTGCGCATCGCTTTACTTATTAGCGATCAAATTCGCCTATGGTTTTCTGCATCTATAATTCAAGGATTGAATCAAGTATTCCACACAGCTGGGTACGATTTGTCCATTTTCCAGATTTCCAGCAGCAAAGAGCGTAGCGAATTTTTCACAATGCTCCCAACTAGACGTAATGCTGACGCTGTTATCGTGTGCTCCTTTGACGTAAATACAGACGAAATTGCACAACTTAAATCAACAGGAGTGCCAATTGTTGGCATAAACTGCTTATATCCTCAAAAATGCGATTTTGACGCGACTATCAATATTGACGACGACCAAGGTGCAAGACTTATGGCACGCCACTTAATCGGTTTAGGGCATCGCAATATTGCATATGTGCGCACAACTCGTGACGTTTCACTGCATTTCAGCGTATTGCAACGTTACCATTCTTTTATTGACGAATGTAAAAATAGCGGAATAACACCTACAGAAATTGTTGCACCTGCCAATTCTGACCGCATAAGCGCTATAGTTTCTATGCTTCTTGGAAGTTCAATTATGCCAACAGCAATTGCATGCCAAGAAGACGGGATTGCAATACCACTTATGTTTCAGCTTGCTCGCAGTGGGTATTCTACTCCAAAAGATGTGTCAATTATTGGTTTTGACGATAGTTTTTACGCGCACGAAACTGGCTTAACTACTATTAGGCAGGACCCAGTCGATATTGCTTCTACTGCAGCAGACATAACGCTTTCTCTTATAAGTGCAGAGAAAGTTGAAGATCCACATCGCATTGTTCCAGCGCAACTTATCGTGCGCTCAAGTACAGCCGCATTATTAAACGACTAAGCCTTTTATAATTTTCTATAAGGTATCAAGATAACAAAGATACCAAAATAACAAAGATACCAAAATAACAAAGATACCAAAATAACAAAATCCGCTAGGACTTAGCACTATCATGTGCCAGTATCCTAGCGGATTTGCTTACGTCACCTTTGCTTGCTTACGTCAGCAGGTGTAACGTCTATTTATTTATTAATGGATCAGTCGTCATCTTCGTGAGCCTGAGAATATTCCTTAGCCCAGCCGTCAACGAATGCGCTCTTAACCTTATCCCACTTGCCGGTGCCCTGAGCGTACTCAAGCAAAGCGGAGCCGAGGTCGTTCTTCCAGTTATCAGATGGCATTACGGTGAAGTTCCAGCTTACTGGAGTCTTACCGGACTTAGCATCTTCAACAGCTGCTTGAGTCAATGGGTTGTCGGACTTGATATCTGCGAAGCTCTTGAATGGAGTGGTGAAGCCCATCTTCTTGGACAAAGCATCCTTACCAGTATCGGAAGTAAGCAACCACTTCAAGAAGTCCTTAGTTGCCTTCTTGTTAGCGTCAGATGCCTTCTCGTTGATGCACCAATAGTTCTCAGAACCAGTTGCCAAACCTTGCTTCTCTTCGCCCTTAGCGCCAATGTAAATTGGGAGCATGCCAAGGTCTTCAGCCTTCATACCAGCCTTGGAGAGGTCACCCCAAGCCCAAGTACCATTCTGATAGAACACAGCCTTGCCCTGCGAGAACTCAGCATTTGCATCTTCACCAGTCTTAGAACCAATCTTCGTTGCTGGTGTAGTGGAATCATTAATGTAAAGATCGAAAATCTTCTTGTAACCGTCAAGGAACGTACCCTTTACCTTTGCAGGCTGCTTGGTAACATGATCTTCCTTGAACTCATAGTACAAAGGAAGATTTGCAAGGTGGGTCTTGAAACGCCAATCAGAGCTGGAATCGAAACCTGCAGAAGTGAATGCACCATCGACACCAAGATCTGACTTATGCTTTTGAATATCATCTGCAACAGCCTTCAACTTATCGAAGGAGTTGATTTCTTCAGCAGACTTTACCTTAGCATCCTTAAGACCGGTGTACTTCTTGAGCAAAGCCTTGTTATAAATCAAGCCGTATGTTTCCATTGCATATGGAATACCAACAACCTTATCTCCATCCTTCAAAGCAATATCCTTGTTCTGAAGCTGGCTATAAAGCTCAGTATCCTTCAAATCAGCAGTATAATCCTTCCAGCTTGCGTAACCAACTGGGCCGTTAATCTGGAAGAGTGTAGGAGCTTCGTCACCCTTGCTAATTTCGCTCTTCAAAGACTGCTCATAAGTTCCGGAAGCAGCAGTTTGAACCTTAACCTCAACACCAGTTTTCTTGGTGTATGCCTTAGCTACTTCTTTCCACTGATCTGCAGCTTCTGGCTTAAAGTTCAAGAAATAAACCTTACCTTTAGCAGAGCTGTCGCTTGAGGAGGATCCGCAAGCAGCAAGCGCGCCAAAAGCCATTGCTGAGCAAGCTACCAGTGCAATTGTTGATTTAATTGTACGATTCATCATCGAACCTTTCTCCTATGCCGACAATCCCTTCATTGGACTGCCACACCTCTAGGTGTCCTTATCGACAATACTTATTATGCCTCAACTGTTGCAATATTGCAAACGATAGCATAAGTAAATTAACGCGTGTCGTCATAAAAAATATCACACGCCAATATCTCCGATAAAATTAGCACGTATTTTTGGCAATAATTAAAGGGATTACGCAACAATTTAGCAAACGATTGCGCAACCCCTTAAGGATTATAGTTTAAAACAAATTATTTAATTAGCAGCTAACTCTTACTGTGAGCAATCTTATATTCTTTAGCCCAGCCGTCCACGAATGCGGATTTAAGAGTAGCCCATGCTTTTTCAGCACCAATAGAAGTCATACCATCTTTTGTTGCCTGAGCGTATGTAAGCAGATCAGAGCCAACATCGTCTTTCCAACCGTTAGATGGCATGGTAACAAACACCCACTTAACAGGCTTCTTGCCTTCTTTATTTGCATATTCAACAGCAGCTTGATTAAGTGGATTATCTACTTTAATTTTAGAAAAGCCTTCGAACGGCGTAACAAATCCCATCTTCTCAGCTAAAGCCCTCTTACCATAGTCTGAAGTAAGCAGCCACTTCAGGAAGTCCTCAGTAGCCTTCTTGTTAGCGGGAGAAGCCTTCTCATTGATGCACCAATAGTTCTCAGAACCAGCAGCCAAACCATGATTTTTCTCATCAGGAACACCAATGTAAATCGGCAGCATGCCAACGTCGTCAGGTTTTATGCCAGCTTTTGACAGATCACCCCAAGCCCAAGTACCATTCTGATAGAACACAGCTTTACCAAGAGCAAATTCATAAACAGCGTCCTCGCCAGTTTTAGTGCTTAACTGACTTACAGGAGTTGTGGAATCAGAAATATAAAGGTCAAAAATCTTCCTGAAATTATCAACATACTTGCCATTTATTGATTGTGGCTGACCTTTAACACCATCATCCTTGAATTGATAATACAAAGGCATATTTGCAAGGTGTGTCTTAAAACGCCAGTCTGAACTTAAATCAAATCCTGCGGATGCAAAAGCACCGTCAATCCCAAGCTCATCCTTGCGTTTTTGCAAATCGTCTGCAACTTCCTTCAACTTATCAAAAGAGGTTATTTGATCTTCAAAAGATTTGCCGTCTTCTTCCGGCTTCAACTTTGAATTATGAAGATCCGCATATCTAGCAAGCAAAGCTTTGTTGTAAATCAAGCCATAATTTTCAGTAACATATGGCACGCCAACAACCTTATTGCCATCCTTAACAGCGTAATCCTTGTATTTGTCACTAAGATTCCTATAAAGAATGGAATTAGTTAGATCAGCAGTGTAATCCTTCCAGTTAGCGTAGCCAACAGGACCGTTAATCTGGAATAACGTAGGCATTGCATCTGGATTATTTTTATATTTCTCTACTTCAGTTTTAAGTCTAGCTTCGTACTGACCACCAGTTGGCGTAGTTATGCTTACCGTAACACCAGTCTCTCTTTTGTACTCTTCAATAACCTTTTCCCATTCGGCAGTAGCCTCAGGCTTGAAGTTGAAGAAAATAACCTTCCCACCAGCAGACCTATCGGTATTTGCACCAAAAGACTTAGAAAAACCAAAAGCAGTAAACGCGCAAGCCGCCAAAACAGCGCAAACTACTAGCGCAATAATCGACTTAACTGAACGACTCATCATCGAACCTTTCCACATACTGCTAATCTTTTCCAAACTAACTAATTACCACTATTGAATACTGTTTAAACCACAGTAGTGAACCAATATTACAGCAAACGCAAGACTCAAATATATAAACGTATCTGCAATAAAAATTGTGCGAATCACAATAAAATATCCGAAATTCTAATCCGTATTTCAGCAATTCCAATGCACGATTACATTGTCACCTTTGTACTCGCCCAACACTGAATAATGCGCAGTATCGAGACGCAACAATCGCGCAAAATCTGGGCTTACTCCAAGCCAGCGCGCAGTAAGAATACGCAATACGTGCGCATGCGCAACCACAAGTACATCCTTACCTAATTTCAATTTAGGCATTGCCATATCAATAATCTTTTGAGTACGATCCGAAACCTCTTGCAAGCTTTCTCCAGAAGTCCTGTGCACATCCACTGCTTCTCCACTAGGAAGCACTTCTTTAGCGTCACTAACCATGTGAGAAGGGAGAACTTTAGGACCATGCTTCCACACATCCCACGCCTCAACGCCACTTAATGCCGCAATATCGCCTCTAGTGCGACCTTCAGCAGCACCATAATCCCACTCCAGCGCACTATCGCAAATTTCGTACGAAGCAAATCCAGCAAACTGAGCTGTTTGCTGCGCGCGACGAAGCGGACTTACAAGCACACAATCCTCATCAAAACCTTTTGTGAACGCACTCTGCAATCTAGCACCAGCCTCTTTTGCCTGCTCAACACCGACTTCAGTAAGAGGCAAATCCGTACGCCCAGTATGCTGACCGGACACACTCCAAGCAGTTTGGCCGTGACGAAGTAACACCAAGCAACCCTGCTTCAAGCATTCTTTTTCGGATAATTCTTGAGTAGCGTTATTCTGCATAGCTTTCACATTCCTCTACAGCGCCACGTAACCCTTCCGTCGCGCCGGACGCCAAGCGGCACGAGTTTGTTTCACGTATATTTCTCAAAATGCATCTACACTGCTGCAAATCAAGATTACTGTTCTATGTTACCGCCAAAATTGGTATTTCGTTACCACTAACATAGAAAATATGACGCAATTATCATCGGCTAATACTAAAACTCAACGAAGCCATCGTGCGGCTCAAGCTACAGTGCAACGACTTAATGCAGCAAATCGTAAGATTGATGCACTTCGCGAGCGCCGATTAAAAAACCCAAATACTTTAGGAGATTCTTTACTAAAATCTGCACTTCCTTCTTTTGCAACGTTTATTGCAGGGCAAATTGCGCACTTAATATGGGAAAAACATGTTGATACTAGAACAATAAATTTAAGCTCCAATAATCGTTCTAACAATCTTTCTAAAGAAAAAATTGCGCAAAAGCAGAGTGTTAAGCAAGAAGAGCCGCTGATAATGTCTCTTGGATTTGCAGTATTTTCTGCGATTCTTACTACGATTGTTGGTCGCTTAGCAAGCCGCGGAACCTTGTCTTATATTGCACGAAGGCAAAGAAAACGGCAGTTTCGAAAAAATAAATTCTGATTTTGAACGAATTAACTAAAAATGCAGAAATAAGCGAAATAATCGAAATAATAAAAGTAAGCGAAATAATAAGAAGATAATAAGGAAATAGTAAGGGACAAAAGAAACGTGCAAAATTTACGTCATAACGAAACTATTGATACTTTACTGAACCGCCGCTCAATTCGCGCTTTTAGCAGCGAAGCAATTGACGAAGATACAGTTGCCACTCTTGAAACCGTGGCTCAGCGCGCTGCTTGCAGCCAGTTTTTGAATGATTGGTCAGCGATCAAGATTACTGACGCTTCAATTAAGCAAAAGCTTTCCGAAATTGGCAATCAAACCTATATTGCTACTGCTCCGCTACTGTACGTTTTTATTATTGATCAACACAGAAATGCTGCAATTGCGCAAAAAAATGGCATAGATGTAGATACCAGTAGCGATGAGTTTATGCTTAAAACCCGTTACCGCTTTACTCAAGCTCAAAATGACGTTATTTTGGCGCTTCATGCCATGGAAACTGCCGCGGAATCTTTAGGACTTGGTTGCGTAATTCTTGGTTCAATTTTGAACAGTAGAACTCAGCTTATTGATATTTTGAATTTGCCTGAATACACATACCCTGTGCTTGGTTTGGCAATTGGTAAGCCTGCGCAAAATCCGGAATTAAAGCCACGAATGAGCGCTAACATGCAGATTTTTGAAAATACTTACCCTGCTGACGACGCTGAATTATTAGAAAATCTTGCTGATTTTGACGCTCGCGTGCATCAATACTACGATTTGCGAAATGCTAGCCGACCGGTTGATGCTTTTAGTGCGCAAATTGTTGCGTTGGCAACAGATAGTAGCGCAAAAAAGCATGAGACAGAAGATGTTGAGCAGGTTGCAAGACAAGGTTTTAATGTTGCGTAATTAGTTACGCCTTAACTTAGCGCCGCTTTAACTTAGCGCAGCATTAGTTTAGCGCCGTCTTGGTTTGTACCCGCGTTTTCTAGACCTCGGCTTCGTGCTTGCGGATGGCGAGCGCATATCTGAATACATTCGATCCACCGGATTTTTATGCGTCAAATGCCAGCATCCGCAATATTCACAAGCGTAAACCCACAATTGCGCACCACGCTCTCTTAAACTCTGCTCCGCCGCCATAAGAGCCTGCCCTTTATTCTTGTACATGATTTTTTGGGTAGATTCGCAGCGCCTCGGAGTAAAGAAATACATAGCTTTTATGGTAGCAAACCGCTTAACACAGCTTCTGCGAGCTACGCGCAATGACGTAAATCACGCAATATTCCTAAACTTAAGCCACCAAACATATTCGCAAAAGTTCAATATAAATTCAAAATAATTTGTACCATTTGCAAAAATTCAAAATAAATTCAATTTTTACTTTGCAAAATGCAAATTTGCGCGTAAAATCATCACTAAAAATATAAATAGTTCAATTTAATACTTATATTTTGAACTTTGCTATAAACTTGTTCAATTTATAAACGCTGATTTTACGAGAAAGACAGATTATGGCACAGAATTTTGCTGACGAGCTTAAGAAAGCTATGAAAACACAAGGCTATAAGCAGATTGACGTAATCGAGCTTGCAGCAAAAAACGGCCATAAACTTGGCAAAAGCCAGTTAAGCCAGTATTTAAGCGGCAAAACTGAGCCTCGCAAAGACGTGCGTAACATGCTTGCTGAAATTCTTGGAATCAGCGGCGACGGAATCAAAGGCGGTCATTCTTGCGCAAAAGTCGCGCAAAACTGCCAGTCTGAAGAAGAATCACAATTAAATCAGCCACAGCTTACGGAAGCTGAACTTTCCCAAACACTCAAACATAGAAACTTCAACAAATCAACCAAACTCGAAAACGTGCTTTATGACGTTCGCGGCCCAGTTGTTGAAGAAGCAAACCGCATGGAAGCAAACGGAACGCATATTTTAAAGCTCAATATTGGAAATCCTGCTCCTTTTGGTTTCCGCGCTCCAGACGAAGTAATTTACGACATGCAGCAGCAGCTTATTGACTGCGAAGGCTACTCGGATAGTCGCGGACTTTTCTCTGCACGCAAAGCGATTATGCAATACGATCAGCTTAAGGGCATTCCAGGCGTACAAATGGAAGATATTTACACTGGAAACGGCGTTTCCGAGCTGATTAACCTTTCTATGCAGGCACTGCTTGATTGCGGCGACGAGATTCTTATCCCAAGCCCGGACTATCCGTTGTGGACTGCGTGCGCTAGCCTGGCAGGAGGCACTCCTGTGCACTACATGTGTGACGAAAAGTCGCATTGGTACCCAGATATTGCCGATATTCGCTCTAAAATCACGCCTCGCACTAAAGCAATCGTGATTATTAACCCAAATAATCCTACGGGCGTGCTGTATAGTCGCGAAGTTTTGGAAGAGATTGTTAAGATTGCGCGCGAGTTTAATTTGATTATTTTTGCGGACGAGATTTACGACCGTCTTGTTATGGACGGCAAGAAGCATATTTCGATTGCTTCTCTTGCTCCAGACGTGTTCTGCGTAACTTTCAGCGGACTTTCTAAATCGCATATGATTGCCGGCTTCCGCATTGGTTGGATGAGTCTTTCTGGAGATAAATCCAAGGCTCGCGACTACATTATGGGACTTAACATGCTGTCTAATATGCGCTTGTGCTCGAACGTTCCTGCGCAGTCAATTATTCAGACTGCTTTGGGCGGATACCAGAGCGTTGAGAAGTATTTGGAGCCAGGCGGACGCGTGTATGAGCAGCGCGAGTATTGCTATAACGCGCTTCAGGAGATGGATGGAGTAAGCGTTGAGCGACCGGATGCCGCTTTCTACATGTTTGTAAAGCTCGATCCAAGTCGATACAACATTCACGATGACGAACAGTTTGCTCTTGATTTGCTACGCGATCAGAAGTTGCTGATTGTGCACGGCAAAGGCTTTAATTGGCAGACTCCAGGCTACTTCCGCGTAGTCTACTTGCCGCGCTTGCAAACGCTTCGCGACGCAATGAGCAAACTCTCCAGCTTCCTCTCTTACTATCGCCAGTAGCTGCAACTTCTACACTTTTTGCTGATTGTGCATAGTCTCAACCATATTGCATTAAGTTACTAAGCTTTAAGCGAACTTATTCGCTGCGGAGTAACTCCCGTAAGCTCTCAGCGACTACCTTTATAAGATTCCATTTGTAAAGGTTTTCCTAGACAAGATATTCCTTATACAAATTCAAGTATTATTATTACTTAAATAATGCTTTTATAAAGGAGCAGTATGGCAGCAAAGCATATTACTGTTGGCATTGTCGACGATGATTGTTTTTGTCTACACGGCCTAAAAACATATATTGAACAGGTTGTTCCGTCCTGCAATATTTGCTGGTTGTCAACATGTGCCGATCAAGCAATTCAGTTTTGTCAAAATCAATGCCCAGACGTGCTGCTAATTGACATGTATATGTCTGGGGTCTCGGGAATTAAAATATTATACGAATTGCGAAGAAGACATTCACTCCCAATAATAATTGCTATAACTTCATTTCCTATCAACGATTATGCATTAAAAGCATCGGCAGCAGGCGCACAAGGCATTGTTGGGAAAAACCACCCAGAAACTATTTGCGCCATGCTAAGCAGTATTATCCAGGGAGCGTTCAAGCCGCAAATAATAGGTGATCTTCATTTTGACGACACGATGACAGCATTTCAACGTTTGCAAAATAAGCCAAAAAAGGGACGCCTTGCTTTAACGGACCATGAGACTGAAATTGTAAAGTTGTGCAGTAAAGGCATGACAAATGCGCAAATCGCTAAACGTTTATTTGTTGAAACTTGTACTGTGGAAACTATCCTTCGTCGCGTGTTCAAAAAGTTGAATGTGACGAATCGTTCACAACTTATTACCACATGGCTGCATGATGAATATTTAGGAAATGATACACAATGATTATTTTCTTAATGCGGCGTTTGCGAGAAAAGCTTATTGACAATAAAACATTTTTACTATTGGGATGTTTGTCGAGCGCAATGGATGCATATATTTACTCAAATAGCGACAATAGCACAATACAACTTGTCATAGTTTACATGATTCTTGCTGCTATGAATCTGTTCCTTTGCTTGCTCCCGCATTTTATGAGCATGTGCTATATTTTTGTGCACCTCAGCATTCTTGTTATTCCTAGTCTGAATCTTCCACCAGTAACTTTCGGGCTCATCATATCATTTGTTTTTATTTCATATTTATATCCGATTCAATTTACACTACCTTTATTCTTAGTACTAGATGCATTACACTACATTGCATACCGATACCTATCAACTTTGTCTTTCAAGTATCTTATTGCTTACCTTTTAATAAATATATTTTGCGTTTGCACTGGTATTATTTTGCGCATTTATCACCAAAAAATGGTTCTTTATGAAAAAGACAAGCAAACAATTAATAATCTTAATTTGGCTGTGCGAATGCACGATAAATTAACTAATAAGATTGCAGATATTGCACTACAAAGTAAAATAGCATTACTTGACAAGTCTATTTCTAAAAAGCAACGAGAAGCTATTGAGGAAATAAATGATTTGGCAGATCAGGCTTTTGAAGAAGGTCATAATATTATCGACATTCTGCGTGGAAATACTGCTAAGCATGATGCTCGAAGCGAGTTCATTCAGCGCATTGAAAATACGCTACAAATGAACGACTCAATCAATAAATCATGTGGATTAAAAGGAAGATCCATATGCAATATATCTAGTAACGATATTCCTGAAGACATTAGCGATGAAATCATCTGTGAAGTTATTGAATTAATCGAAGAGCTATATTTGAACATGCGAAAATATGCTTCTTTAGTTTATTACATCAGAATTTCGATACGCGAAAAACAAATTGTTATAAAACAGTTTAATGTTCGATTTTTGGGCGAGAAAAGTAAAGATGCGATTCGCGCAGTATCTCAAAAAGGGCTTCTGCTTCATCGCGATACCCTAAAGCATTTAGGCGGTTCACTTTATTTTCGAGCCTTTGGTAAGTATTGGGAATGTAATGCAGTTATCCCTTTCAGAAATGAACATAACTGTATAGATAGTATGCTTTACTGATTCAGTTTAAAAGATTAATGAATCTTGAGTAGTTTTAATTAGTAATTATTTGTAAAGGTTTTCATATACAAGATATTGTTTACCTTTTAGCGCGCCATTAATTTATAAATCGTCAAGGTTTTATATACGCAATTATTTTCTTGTATTAGAAGGAGAAGAATATGAGTAATTTAGAAGATACAAAAGCACAAATTCCGTCCGTATTTTGGACAATAGCCAATGGCGTATTTCTTGCTAGCGGAATTGCGCTGATTGTAATGCGTAATGATTATCTATGGGGAGTGCCTCAAATTATCGCTGGATTATTTGGTCTTGCAACCATGTTCCTCATTAAAAAACCGTGGTGCGCGCAACTATATTTTATCGCATCTTCACTAGCTGTAATAGCAAATGGGCTTATGGAAATATTCGGCATAATCCACGGATCTGGATACGGTTATGTTCCGCTGATTATTGGTATAATTGTGCTCCTATTTATAGGTCTTGACAAGGATGAAAGTTCAAAAGCTCTTGGCATTGCCAAAAAATAAGTAAAAGCATTAGACTGCGATTTTAACTTAAAAACATATCGCAATTTTCAAAGGCCAAGCTGTAGCCACGCATCCTACGGCTTGACCTTTACTTATTTATCCGTTATTTATTTGTTCTACATAGAGTTTATACACTACTGAGCAACTGATTTGCTCAGAGACTAAAGCATATTGCTTTAAATCACTAAGCTTTAAGCGAACTTATTCGCTGCGGAGTAACTCCCGTAAGCTCTGCAACATCACGAACCGTCAATCCCTGATTCCTTAATAAGCGGACCGTTTCACGCATAAGTATAGACGCTTCTTCTTGAGTTTTTATAGCTGCAGATTTTGCATCTAACATGCGCTGAAGCATAAGCTCATCTTGCTCACTAAGTTTCGGAGTTACTTTCACGCCATTGACTTTAACATTTAAAGTTGCAGCAGCGTCTTTTACCATTGCTGCAACCTGATTAAGTCTACGTACTTGAGTAAATAATCCTGGTATTTCTGGCACTTCTATAGCCCACCAGCCATCGCATCTGCGAGCTATAGCGGTCACCATTTGCAAACAAGTTGTTGCATTATCATGCTCAGTAGCACTCATTACTCCTATCATGCTTGCAGATTCCTTTCAAAATATCTAATAATGCTTCTAGCAGTAAGTTCATTGATTTCATTATGCCTCGGAACAGTAGTAGCAAATTCGCCAATGCAAACTTTGCTGTGATTACCGCCTTCAGACCAAGTTATTTGTTTATTAGTACTTCTTGCAAGCTGATTGAGTCTTTTCTCCAACTCTTTTCGCTTCACACATATAAGTATATGCCTATTTATCAATTAAGTAAATAGGCGTTGCATACAAAATCAGCACAATAAAAAGCTATACAAATGCAATTACATCACAGGACAATTAGTTTGCACATCTTGTTGGAATCCTGATGGATCTCCCAGTTTTGCTTTGCGCATGTGCTCTTTGAAAAAGTTTCGCGTTGCATCATCACAACGGTCTGGACCCATAAACGGCATACTAGGCACTTTTTCAAGCTCACGCAAAGCTTTACTCGCCGCTTGCTCATCACTAGCATACGTGTCTAGCCATTGTCTTTCCCAAGCACATTGATAATAATTAGATGCTTGCGTATCACCATATCCACTCTGGAACTGACTGTCTTTTTCTTCTCCAACCAAGTTTGCAGGAGCTTTATATTTTTCAGGCCAACTAAGCTTTGCCACAGATTCCTGATATTCCTTCTCTATATGCGCAAAATCAACAGTCTCTCTAGGCGAACTATTTTGCGAGCGCGCACCACCTATACCACTCGCATTATTGTTGCCTACTCCTCCACAAGCATTTAACATAAGAATCGCACTAAGCACACCAATAATAAGAGTTGCTTTACCAATAGTATGATTATTCATTATTCCTTCTTTCTTATTTTTTGAAAATTAACGCAATGCTAATGCTGGCTGTAAACGCGATGCTTTTATTGCCGGCACCACACTTCCAGCAAGTGCTGTGATAAAAGCCGCAATAACAGCTCCAATAGCGGCTTCATATGGGTAAACTGGCGGACTAACTGGGTTTGATGCATCCCAAAAACTTGATGCTATAGACACAAGACCAAAAGAAACAGCGACGGCAGCAATCGAAACTATCAGCGCTAAAATAATCGCACTGCCTAACACAAGTGAAGCAATCGACCATCTAGTAGCACCCAAAGCTCTGCGTATAAGCAGTTCATGTGTGCGCTGCTCCAACGATGCTAAACCAATATTGATTAAACCTAACGCGGAAACAAAAAGCAATAATGCTGCTACGATAGCAAAACTTAATTGCAATACTGTTATAACATTCTCGTAATCATCACTATTATCATGTCTTCTAATTTCGTTTACTTGTCCACCGCAACAGTCGTAAAGAGCATCTGAAACATAAGATTTAATTGATTTTTGAGAACGATTTTCTTTATTTAACCAGTAGATTGAGCCTTGAGCTTCTTTTTCAGAATATTCCCAAAGAGTTGGAGCGTAACGTAATAATCCTAGAATATTCACGTACACTTTTGCTGAGTCTACGCCATCGTTCACAACTCCAACAATCCTTATAGGACTCATTTGTGTTGTTTTGCGAGAAGTAATAAATGCTACTTCACCAATCTTGTATCTTTTGCTAGCAGATTGGTTTACTACCATTTCTAATGCGTTGCTTTTAGCGCTATTACTAAACCATCTTCCACTTACAATAGGTAAGTTATAAACTTTATTGTATCCTGACGTAGTGTAAACAGCGTCAACATATTGAAGATTGCTAGTTTTATATTCTTCGCTTATTTTTACGCTCTTCAAAGCTGGCATAGAAGCGCTAAACAGTAGTCCAGTGTTTGGTTGTAGCATAACGTTAGCGTTACGATTTGCGGATTCAATGCGATTTAAGAATTTGTTAAATACTGAATATTTGTCAAAATTTTGTGCTGAAAAAGTAATCTCGTATGTTGGTCTACGACCGTTTAGCTGTTCGTTAGTTGCAATAAGATAGTCCTTACCAACCGTGCCAATAAGCACTGACGCAATAACGGCAATGATGCCGATAAACATTGAAAAACCTGTAAGGAAGGATCTCATAGGAGACAAGCGCAAATCTTTAAGCAGCATGATCATAAAGAACACCGCCTTCCATAGTAAAAATGTGAGAGCAAGAACGAGCCACCTTCATATCATGAGTGACTAATAGTAATGTTGTTCCAGATTCTTGAACACGATCATGCAACACTTGAAGCACTTTTTCTCCCGTACTACTATCGAGCGCACCAGTTGGCTCATCGCAAATAAGTAATTCGGGATTAGTAACGAGAGCGCGCGCTATCGCGACTCTCTGCTGTTCACCGCCTGATAGCCTTCCAGGGTATTCATTTAGTTTATCTTGCAATCCAACAGCACATAATGCTTCTTCTATCGTTTTTCTTCTTGTCTGCTTGCTTTGTTGTAGTCCTGCGTATAAAAGCGGCAACTCAACATTTTCTCTAATGCTTAAATGCTTAATAAGCGAATAGTTTTGGAAAACAAAACCAATATTTCTAGCGCGCATATGCGATACTGTAGTATCACTACACTTTTGGATTGACTTGCCAGAATAATAGTATTTTCCAGTAAAATTTTTATTCAAAAATCCAATAATAGAAATAAGACTTGTTTTTCCAGATCCAGACCTGCCAACTACCGCGTATGTTTCACCTTGGTTAAGTAGCATAGAAGCAGAATTAACAGTGGTAAGCCATTCTCCATTGCCTAGTTTTACACGCGCTGACACGTCTTGTAGTTCAGCCAGTGGAACAGGATTGTTTCCCATAATCATTGCACTCCTGGAATGAGATCAGGAGAAACACCTGCTACAACATCACCCTCATGCAAGCCAGACGTAATTTCAATATTAGCGCCGTCACTGATTCCAAGACCAACTTCTTTACGCTCCCAATTATCGCCTTTCTTGTATGAGACTAAGCCTTTTTGGACTCTTCCAGCAACCGCACTAACAGGCAGAGTTAAAACCGATTGTTTATGCTTGCCATTAAAAACAAGCGTCGCATTTTGACCTGATTCTACTTCTGTGCTTTTATCTATTAAACACGTTAAAACTTTTGACGATACACTAGGTGTACTTTGCGCACTCGACTCATCTGTTTGAGTTGAATCAGCATTATCATTCTTGCTACTACCCGAGGCTGCAACATCGGTAGAAGTTCCACCGCTTTGTACTATTTGCAAACAATTGGTTGGTCCAACACCATCTTCAACTTGGAAGCGACCTTTAACATCTGCAATATCCGCAGAACGAAGTAAAGCTTTTGCGTTAAGGCTTATTGAAAAACCTTCATATTTAAGAGTGAATAGCGGGAAAGATTTAGGCACGTCCGCAGATGATTCAGCTACTGACACAACTTTAGCATCTACGGGAGCAATAATTTTGTTACCAGAATTGTAGCCTAAAATACTTCCAGCTTTTACAGCACTTCCTGCCTTTACCGATGGAGAAAAATTCCCTCTACTTACAGCAGTGATAACAAAGGTAGACGATTGTTCTATTGTTGCTTTACCCGACACAACTTGTGTTAAAGGCTGTTTTTTGACTGAAATAAGTGGAACTGAATCCTGCGATACCTGCTGTTGGCTATCATCAACTGCTCTACCAGCGCATGCAGTAAGCAAACACGCTGGCAGAGCAGCTAACAAGAGTACTTTTGTAAACTTACGCATAACACAAAGCTCCTTACTCACCAAACTCGTAAAACACATAGGATGCGTCGAAACGAGCCTCTCAAACTAATCCAAAATAAATAAAGGGCTCGGTAATGCTGCAATTAACGCTTTTATAATTACCACTTTATTTAGGATTTCAGCTTTTGGTTAATAGCTTATGATCGCCGTAAAGAGTTTGCATCACACTAAATGATGATTTTTATTTATGATTCTTGAGGCTGGTGTAATACCATAGAATGATTTATTTTACATAGAGTTTATACGTTACTGAGTGATTGACTTGCTCAGAGGTTTAATATCGCTCTATTAAATCACCGCTTAAGGCTATCCTCGTTAAGCAAAAAATCAAATAGGTCCACGGTAATTACTCCACGATTATCTCTTGTAGCATGCAACCCATTTTTCGTAACTACTATCTTTTTGAAAGAATTATCAATATAGTAAAGCGAGCGCTTTTCTTGCAATGATTTTTCTTCCGTCGTCATAGCGAGCGCAGATTGTATATAATATTTTTCGCTTCCCAAAGTAGCGATAAAATCTATTTCCAAAGATTTTTGCGCATAAATATCATGGTTATTTTTATCTTTTCGGCCAGTATTTTCAGCAATATTCATTTCGCCAATATCTACGTTATATCCGCGATACCTTAACTCGTTGTATATAACATTTTCCATAATATGCGACTCTTCGATTTGCCTAAAATTAAGTAAAGCGTTGCGTACTCCAATGTCTTCAAAGTAAATCTTGAACAAGGAATCAATGTATTTTTTGCCCTTAATATTGTACTTTTGAGCTTTGCTTACAAGAAAAGCATCGCTGTAGTAGTCTATGAAACGACTAACAGTTTCTGAAGTAATTTCTCCATATCCGTGGCTAATAAACGTGTTAGAAAGTTTCCTTGGATTAACAGGAGCACCTATTGACGAAGCTATTACTTGCAACGTTTCAGAAAGAGCCTGCTCTTTTCGCACGCCGTTTCGCTGAACTACATCTTTCAAATAAGTTTCTTTAACAAGATTTTCAAGGTATTTTATTTGTTCCTCAACATTTTGCATTCTAGCTACAAGCGGTATTCCGCCAGTAACAATGTAATCTGCCCAAGATTCTGAAACCGTTTTGCTAGAACTTTCCATGTATTCGGCAAAAGTAAGTGGTTGAACGTGAACTTCTGTGCTTCTCCCCTTAAATTCAGTAACAATGTCTGATGAAAGAAAACGGGAGTTAGATCCAGTAACATATATGTCTAAATTTGCGTGCCTTAAGTAACTGTTAAGTGTGCCAACAAAATTATCAAGCAATTGCACTTCGTCGAGGAAAATGTAAAACTTGTCGCTATGATTTATTTGCGACGCAATGTAGCGACGGAACACTTTAGCATTGATAATGTAACCAAGTTTTTTATCTGCGATTTTTACTGGTTCGCCATTTGCGAATGGCTCAAGACGATCAATATCTTCGTCTGCATCAAATGCGAACCGAATAATATTATTCTGCAAAACACCTTGAGAAATAAGAGAATTATAGAACAGCTCGTTAAGAATGAACGACTTTCCCGCGCGGCGCACACCAGTAATGATTTTAACCAGACCATTCCAACTAAGCTGGTTAAGTTTCTTTATGTACCTTTGACGATTGAAAATCATTCGCATTCACTTTCTTTCCACTTCTATCTTCAATTTAGCAAAGTACTTTGGGTTTTGCAAGATAGAATTAGCGAAAATAGGGCATATTTGGCAATTCTATCTGATATTTTCCAAAGTACTTTGGGCTTTGCAAGATAGATTGGTTTGTGCGAAGTTACTTTTCGTGCGCAAGTTCAATTGGAGGATGCTCCGCGCGGAAAGCATTTACGTGCGCTTCAGACGCATACCCTAGCGCAAAACCAGTAATCAGCGCATACTCCGGCGGAATATCGAATACTTCGTCAAGCGGTGAACGCCATGTAGCAAGAACGCCAAGCGGGCATGAATCTACGCCTTGCTCTTTGGCAGCCAACAGTAACGTTTGCAGCATAATTCCAGCATCCAGCGCAGCAAACGGCAGAAAATCGCGACGAACAAGCACAAATCCCATAACTGGCGCACCAAACGCCTGGAAGTTGCGCAAAGTGTGAGCATTTCGAGCAGGAAAATCTTTGCGATCAATATTTAAATGTTTATACAACGCCAACCCTAAACGCGCACTGCGCTCTTTAAGCGATTGTGGATACGGAGCCATTACAGAAAAATCTCCATCCGGCTGGCTCATTTTCTGGGCTATCATGCGATCTTCTTCGCTAAGAGTTGCGTCTTTAGTACGAAACATTGCTTTGCATTTTTGCGTATAAGCATCAATAAGCTGCTGCTTGCGTTCTCCTTGAGCAATAGCGAGCATGTAGCCACGAGTGTTAGACCAGCTCGGCGACTGTGCAGCTGTTTGCAAAATAGTTTCAAGGATTTTAGAATCGACTGGTTTATTTAGAAAATCACGTGCAGAAAATCGCGACTTTGCGAGTGCTTCAAAAGTTTGTGTAGTCATGTCTTTTAGTATATCGCACCAAATACGCACGTAGTACTTTCCGGCATTTGCGTGACGACCTGCTTTCGCGCTTATTCCCCACGGCATAGCCGTTCGGCTGATTTGGCATGTGAAGCACAGTGTGCTTCACATGCCAAATCACGCTTTGAAGGAGCTTGAAATCCCGTTGATTTCAAGCTCGGTCAAAGCGCGCGAAAGCAATTCGGAGCGCCGAGCTTGCTCAGGGTTGAAAGCACAGTGTGCTTTCAACCCTGAGCAAGCGAGGTCTGCCTTCGTCAAAAAATACGAAGGCAGGAGCGATTTGTAAGTTTTACATTTTTCTAATATGTGAACGCATAACTAGATTTGAACTAAAACCATTACTTTTTAGTAATCATCACTTCCTACTGTGTCAACATCTATAGAATTTTCCGGCCTGACATTTGCGGTATTTATTACAAAATCTTTTGATGTTCCATATTTGTCATATGCTGTTATCTTATAAATTCCTGGTAATGCAAAAATAACATCAAAAGCAGAAGTGCCATTATCGTAACAGCCATAGAGTTCCACTTCTTTACCATTTATTTTTATTTTTTGTTTATTACTAGGAACCTTTACCGATATAGAAGTAGCGGTACCGATAGAATCTATCTTATATTTTTTAAACATAAACAGTTGTGTTGAATCATATCTTAAATATAATGTTCTGTTAACGTTTTTATCTCCGACGTTATAGTTAACTTTAACTTTATAACAAGTAGATTTTTTTGCCTTCCCCATATTTACATATTTGTAATATTTTCCAGCAATACATTCGTAAGGAGTTGACGACAAGACTTTAGCATTTGAAATACGAGAGTTTGCGTCGCCTGCAAATTTGTCTGTAAACAGTGATTCATGCGGATTTACGTAAGTAAAACCACGAGGACTAGCATCAGTATATTCACTCGTTGCTTGAGTATACTTACCTTGAGAAACAAGATTTAAATAATTTTTAACCGTTGCTTCAGGAGAATATACTAGGTTTTGCAGCGTGAAATAAGTTACAATTGCTCCAACTACAAGTATCAAAAAAATTATTGATGCAATTACTGCTTTTCTCCTAGTTTTAAGCTTTTTATCTTTAACAGCAGATTCTTGCGAATTGACATAGTTTTCAGAGCTATAGAAATATTGCTGATTTCTAGGATAGTAAGCTTGCTGAAGTGACACATTATTTGCGTTATAAGGCTGCGGTTCTGATTGACCTGTATGAAGTGAACACTCAGTTAAAGTTGCCCCGCATAAGTTGCAAAAACTTGAATTATCATCATTAGCCGCACCACACGAATTACAGTAAACCATATACTTCTTCTCCTCTATAAAGCGTATTCGTGCACGAAATACATTTTATATTGTAGTACTTATTTTATTAAATAATTTTCAACATTCTCGATGTTTATTGTACAAAGGCAACAATTAAAGATAGAAAACTACTTATACTACGCATAATGTGGCGTGAGTTTTGGAGTGTATGCGCTGACGACCTGCTTGAGCGTTGCGGTTTAGCGCGTAGGCGGCATAAACTTTACACCGTTGCACAGTTTCGGTCGTTTTCCGTTACTGGCGCAGATAGCGTACTGCGCGAGTAACGTATAACCCCGCTTATTCGTTATTAACGTAGATTACATACTGCGCGAGTAACATATGACCGTTACTTTCTCAGATACTCGACTGAATTTGTAACAGTATTTGAGTAATGACCGTTACTTTCTCAGATACTCAACTGAATTTGTAACAGTATTTGAGTAATGACCGTTACTTTCTTTGGATACTCGACTGAATTTGTAACAGTGTTTAAAATGTGGCTTATACGCGCAGAAGATTCATCAGCTTAACTTTACACACTTTTCGGCCTATAACCCCAAAAAACAGTAGTGGGGAATAAATAATAGTAGTGCGTGTAATAAAAAAAGCGGGGAGTTAAAAACTCCCCGCTAGAAAGATTAATGCGGCAGCGTGCTAGTCTCCCACACCCTATCGAGTGCAGTACCCTCGCCGTGTCAGGCCTTAGCTTCCGGGTTCGGAATGGGACCGGGCGTCTCACCTGAGCCATGACCACCGCAAAACTAAATTATACACTCACCAACAGTGAGTGGCAACACGTGGCGGTTTGGGAACCGGACATGAACGCGAATAAAAACTCTTTTATCAACCGATCGTTAAGCAAAACATTCAGTACTCATTAACGCTAGAAGAATAATACTCAAAAGGAACTCACCCTCCCCACTAGTAAAAGTGAGGAAGAATGTCACCATCGCCCATTAGTACTAGTCAGCTCCACCCCTTACAGGGCTTCCACGTCTAGCCTATCAACCACGTGTTCTACATGGGGGCTCACACACTAAAGTGCAAGGAATGCTTATCTTGGAGCAGGCTTCCCGCTTAGATGCTTTCAGCGGTTATCCCTTCCGAACGTAGCTAACCGGCAGCGCCACTGGCGTGACGACCGGCATACCAGAGGTTCGTCCACCCAGGTCCTCTCGTACTATGGGCAGGTCTCCTCAACATTCCAACGAGCGCAGAGGATAGAGACCAAACTGTCTCACGACGTTCTGAACCCAGCTCGCGTGCCGCTTTAATCGGCGAACAGCCGAACCCTTGGGACCTGCTCCAGCCCCAGGATGCGACGAGCCGACATCGAGGTGCCAAACCATCCCGTCGATATGGACTCTTGGGAATGATCAGCCTGTTATCCCCGGGGTACCTTTTATCCGTTGAGCGATGCCACGTCCGTACGCCGGCACCGGATCACTATCTCCGACTTTCGTCCCTGCTCGACCCGTCAGTCTCACAGTCAAGCCCGCTTGTGCGATTACACTCAACACCCGATTGCCAACCGGGCTGAGCGGACCATTGAGCGCCTCCGTTACTCTTTAGGAGGCAACCGCCCCAGTTAAACTACCCGCCAGGCACTGTCCCTGACACGGATAACGCGTCGAGGTTAGACGCCAGATATGGAAAGAGCGGTATTTCACCTGTCGACTCCACGCAAGCTAGCGCCCACGCTTCACAGCCTCCCGCCTATGCTACACGATCCACACCTAACGACAATACCAAGGTATAGTAAAGGTCCCGGGGTCTTTTCGTCCTTCTGCGCTTAACGAGCATCTTTACTCGTACTGCAATTTCGCCGGGCTCCTGGCCGAGACAGTGGGGAAGTCGTTACGCCATTCGTGCAGGTCGGAACTTACCCGACAAGGAATTTCGCTACCTTAGGATGGTTATAGTTACCACCGCCGTTTACCGGGGCTTAAATTCACCGCTTCACCGAAGCTAACGGATCCTCTTAACCTTCCGGCACCGGGCAGGCGTCAGAGCGTATACAGCGGCTTACGCCTTCGCACGCTCCTGTGTTTTTGGTAAACAGTCGCTACCCCCTAGCTTGTGCCACCCCCAACAGCTCCGCTTGTAAAAAACATCACCATCAGGGGTCTCCCTTATGCCGAAGGCACGGGAGTAATTTGCCGAGTTCCTTGGCCAGGATTCGCCCGATCGCTTCGGTATACTCTACCAGACCACCAGTGTCGGTTTAGGGTACGAGCGGAATCACACCTCACGTTGAAGCTTTTCTCGGCAAGCAGGATCACCGGAATCAGCCTTACAGCCTACCCATCACGCCTCAGCTTTAACATCCCCCGGATTTACCTAGGAGACAGCCCACACGCTTAGCCACGGAAAACCACCTCCGCAGCCGGCTACCTACCCGCGTCACTCCCACGCTAACCTACTACCGATACAGTCCCAACACAAACAAGCCAACAACCCCGAAAGGCAGCCAGCCCATAAATGAAGGTTAGTACTCTCAGATTCAGTTCGAACGGTGTAACACCGGTACGGGAATATCAACCCGTTCATCCATTCGACTACGCCTGTCGGCCTCGCCTTAGGACTCGACTCACCCGGGGACGACGAACGTGGCCCCGGAACCCTTAGTCATTCAGCGGACGGGATTCACACCCGTCTCTCGCTACTCATGTCTGCATTCTCACTCCTGTAAAGTCCACGACAAGTTCACACTGCCGCTTCACCCCATACAGGACGCTCTCCTACCCCGCATGAAACAAATCATGCAGCCGCGTCTTCGGTGGCGTGCTTAAGCCCCGCTACATTGTCGGCGCGGAACCACTAGACCAGTGAGCTGTTACGCACTCTTTCAAGGATGGCTGCTTCTGAGCCAACCTCCTGGCTGTCTATGCGACTCCACATCCTTTCCCACTTAGCACGCGCTTCGGGACCTTAGACGACGATCAGGGCTGTTTCCCTTTTGACGACGGAGCTTATCCCCCGCCGACTCACTGCCGTGATAAACCTAACAGGTATTCGGAGTTTGGCTGCTATTGGTACCCGGTATGGGCCCGCAAGCATCCAGTAGCTCTACCCCCTGTAAGCAATAACACGACGCTGCACCTAAATGCATTTCGGAGAGAACCAGCTATCACGGAATTTGATTGGCCTTTCACCCCTAACCCCAAGTCATCCCCCCAGTTTTCAACCTAGGTGGGTTCGGTCCTCCACACGGTCTTACCCGCGCTTCAACCTGCTCAGGGCTAGATCATCCCGCTTCGGGTCCAGGACATGCGACTCAAACGCCTTTTAAAACTCGCTTTCGCTACGGCTCCCCCACCCGGGTTAGCCTCGCCACATACCACTGACTCGCAGACTCATTTTTCGATAGGCACGCCGTCACCCCACAAAGAAGGCTCCGACGGATTGTAAGCGCACGGTTTCAGGAACTATTTCACTCCCCTCCCGGGGTGCTTTTCACCTTTCCCTCACGGTACTAGTACACTATCGGTCAGACAGGAATACTTAGGCTTACCCAACGGTCTGGGCAGATTCACGCGGGATTCCACGAGTCCCGCGCTACTTGGGAATAAACATAAAGAGACATCGCACGACAAGCTACGGGGCCATCACCCTCTACGGCTGGGAATTCAATCCCATTCACCTAGCACGACATTTTATCACTCTCCTCAACCCCGTCAGAGGCTGAACAGTCCATCCCACGACCCCGAATGCGCAACACCTGACGGCTATCACACGCACCCGGTTTAGCCTGATCCGCTTTCGCTCGCCACTACTCACGGAGTATCCTTTCCTGCAGGTACTGAGATGTTTCACTTCCCTGCGTACCCCCCACAAAAACTGTGGTGACCACTCATAACAGTGGCCGGGTCTCCCCATTCGGAAATCCTCGGATCAAAGCCCACTCGGCAGCTCCCCGAGGCATATCGCAGCCCGTCACGTCCTTCATCGGTCCTGTCTACCAAGGCATCCACCATACGCCCTTACCAGTGACAAACACTAAAGTAAGAACCCATCAGCAAAATTCTCTAGACAAAAAATCATCACACTAAACGATCACAAAACGATCAAGCGACTCCAACAAAAGGAGCCGGTTGAAATTGATAAAAGCAAAAAAATCGAAACCAAAAAAGTCTCGCATTTTACTCGCGTCCACTATCCAGTTCTCAAACCACCACAACACCACAAAACCAGCATCAACACCAAAAAGCATCAACCTGAAATCCTGCGGGTCAAGGACCGCAACCCCAAAAAAAGGGGGGTGGCAATCCGGGAACCCAAAAGCATGCCCAACAAACTCATTTAAAACGTTAACTATTGTTTTCCACACCAGTAACCACACTCAAACCGAGCGTGCACAAAAACTCCGTAGAAAGGAGGTGATCCAGCCGCACCTTCCGGTACGGCTACCTTGTTACGACTTAGTCCCAATCACGAGCCTCACCTTAGACGGCTCCATCCCAAAAGGGTTAGGCCACCGGCTTCGGGTGCTGCCCACTTTCATGACTTGACGGGCGGTGTGTACAAGGCCCGGGAACGCATTCACCGCGACGTTGCTGATTCGCGATTACTAGCGACTCCGCCTTCACGTAGTCGAGTTGCAGACTACGATCCGAACTGAGACCGGTTTTAAGGGATCCGCTCCATGTCACCATGTCGCATCCCGTTGTACCGGCCATTGTAGCATGCGTGAAGCCCTGGACGTAAGGGGCATGATGATCTGACGTCATCCCCACCTTCCTCCGAGTTAACCCCGGCGGTCCCCCGTGAGTTCCCGGCATAACCCGCTGGCAACACAGGGCGAGGGTTGCGCTCGTTGCGGGACTTAACCCAACATCTCACGACACGAGCTGACGACGACCATGCACCACCTGTGAACCTGCCCCGAAGGGAAACCACATCTCTGCAGTCGACAGGCACATGTCAAGCCCAGGTAAGGTTCTTCGCGTTGCATCGAATTAATCCGCATGCTCCGCCGCTTGTGCGGGCCCCCGTCAATTTCTTTGAGTTTTAGCCTTGCGGCCGTACTCCCCAGGCGGGACGCTTAACGCGTTAGCTCCGACACGGAACCCGTGGAATGGGCCCCACATCCAGCGTCCACCGTTTACGGCGTGGACTACCAGGGTATCTAATCCTGTTCGCTCCCCACGCTTTCGCTTCTCAGCGTCAGTAACAGCCCAGAGACCTGCCTTCGCCATTGGTGTTCTTCCCGATATCTACACATTCCACCGTTACACCGGGAATTCCAGTCTCCCCTACTGCACTCTAGCCCGCCCGTACCCGGCGCAGACCCACCGTTAAGCGATGGGCTTTCACACCAGACGCGACGAACCGCCTACAAGCTCTTTACGCCCAATAATTCCGGATAACGCTTGCGCCCTACGTATTACCGCGGCTGCTGGCACGTAGTTAGCCGGCGCTTATTCGAAAGGTACACTCACCCGAAGGCTTGCTCCCAATCAAAAGCGGTTTACAACCCGAAGGCCTTCATCCCGCACGCGGCGTCGCTGCGTCAGGGTTTCCCCCATTGCGCAATATTCCCCACTGCTGCCTCCCGTAGGAGTCTGGGCCGTATCTCAGTCCCAATGTGGCCGTCCGCCCTCTCAGGCCGGCTACCCGTCGAAGCCTAGGTGGGCCATTACCCCGCCTACAAGCTGATAGGACGCGACCCCATCCCATGCCACTAAACACTTTCCCAACAAGACATGCGTCAAGTTGGAGCATCCAGCATTACCACCCGTTTCCAAGAGCTATTCTGGAGCATGGGGCAGGTTGGTCACGCATTACTCACCCGTTCGCCACTCTCACCAACCAGCAAGCTGGTCAGATCCCGTTCGACTTGCATGTGTTAAGCACGCCGCCAGCGTTCATCCTGAGCCAGAATCGAACCCTCCACGAAAAACTTCAATGAAGAGCCAACAAAAGGCTCCAATATAAAAGAAAAAGACGAGACATTCTTTAAGGAAAGAACATCCCAACAAAAAACCTCACCACCATTTAACCATCTCTCAGGCACCCTGCAATCTGCAAGGCAGGCAATGAACTGGCAATAATTAACTAATAAGTAGTACAGACACGCTCTTGAGTTCTCAAACCACCACCACACCAGCCGGCTCATCAACCTCAACCGAGGAGAACCAGCCGCGCTGAGCAGCAAGAGATAAACTTACACCAACCCACGCTAAAACGCAAACCCACCAAAAATAAACACCCCAAAACCATTGAAAACAAGCCAAAACACCGGCGTGTCGAAAAACGCGAAAAAGCACCCAAAAACCAACACAAAACCAGGAACAATAATCAAAACCAACAAAAAATAATCAAAAATAGCCCCAAAAACATCAAAACCGGGAGTGTCGCATCGACTTGCTTTTCGCTTAAAGCGTAGCGCGAAAAGCAACCCGATGCGGTAGCGCTTGCTTATGCAGAAAGCACAGTGTGCTTTCCGCGCAAGCGCGCAAACAATTACGCTTTCTTTAAACTAATTAAGAAAGCGTAATCTGACGACCAAAGAAGATTAACTTAAAGTGAGCTTAATGCGGTAGCGCTTGCTTTACAACGCTCGCACAAACTCAGCAGCAGTACACACAAAATATATGAGCTCTATTTATGAAATAAGAAATACCTATATAAATAGATACTTATTAAATAAACTTTTATAAAGAATACAAAGCTAATAAAAACACAAAAAGCGTAAAGCGCATAAAGAGAAAAATAAGAAAATAAGAAAATAAGAATAGGATATTAACAGACATTAATAAAAGAAGGAGCAGAAGAATGAGCAACAAGCAATCGAGCAACAAAGCACATCACATTGTTGTGCTCACAGGCGCAGGAATATCTACCAGCGCGGGTATTCCAGATTTTCGCGGTCCAGACGGCGTATGGACTAAGCACCCAGAACAAATGAGCGTTTATGACATAGAGGCATTTTTAAGCAGTAAAGAGGAACGCATATATTCTTGGAGATGGCAAAAAGAGTCGCCCGTTTGGAACGCACAGCCGGGAACAGCTCACAAAGCACTTGTAAAACTCGAGAAGGCAGGCATGCTCGACCTCATAGCCACACAAAATTTTGATGCGCTTCACGAAAAAGCTGGCAATAACCCAGATATTATAGTGAATTTGCATGGAAGCATTGGAACTTCGCACTGCATGAGCTGCCACGCGAGCTATAAAACTGCCGATATTATGGCAGATTTAGACGAGCATCCAGATCCACATTGCAGGCGCGCTCTGCCGTACCGCAGCAATATGCCTTGTAACGGTCTCATAAAAACAGACGTTGTTTATTTTGGAGAGGCACTTCCTGAAGGCGCTATGGAACGCAGCGCGCAAGCAATAGTTAAAGCGGACGAGCTGTGGGTTATTGGTTCCACTCTGGAAGTATTTCCAGCTGCCAGCCTTGTGCCGTTAGCCGCGCGCGCAGGAGTGCCTATTACGATAATGAACTTGGGCTCTACACAATACGACTATTTGGCAGAGCGTATTATTCGCGAAGATATTGCGAAAGCTCTGCCAAAATTAGTAGACGAAACTATTGCAAAGTGATTATTGCAAAGCGACGCTATTAAAACTATTGCAAAGTAACAGCTATACCTTCCCAAGGCGCAAGCGTACCGTTTTTAAGCGATATAAGCGCGTGATTTACGTCGTAGGTTGTAATCATTACGTCGTGCGCTGTAAAGCTGCCAGAAGCGCGATTTTGCAATAATTGCGCGCTCTGCGTAGGTATAGGCACGGTTGAATCAGTCATATTAACCATTACGAGCATACGTTCTGTAGATTCCGCATTAGATTCCGCAGAATTTGCAGTAGATTCCGCAGCAGTCTCTGCAGAATCTTCCTGCTTTGCGCAATCAGATGTAAGCTCGCGCACGAAAGCGTACACGCACTCGTCGTCCGCATCGACCAAATTCCAAGAGCCAGCAGAAACAATCGGCTCCGAATGGCGCAACGCAATCAAATACTTATAGAAAGAGTAAACGGAATCTGAATCTTCCATCTGCTCAGCCGCATTAATATCCACATAATTAGGATTCACGCTAATCCACGGCTCTGCGTTATTTTTCGATGCGACATTAAAAGGCATAAATCCCGCGTATTTAGACGCATTCCACTGCATTGGAGTTCGAGAATTATCGCGGCCGCGCTTTGCAAGCGCATCCATCATCGACTCAGCCGACTGAATATGTGCTTCTTCTACGCGCTGCTTAAACATATTCAACGCTTCCAAATCGCGATACTGCTCGAGACGCGTAAAGTGCGCGTTAGTCATACCAATTTCCTCGCCTTGATACACGTAAGGAGTACCGCGATGCATGTGAAGAAGCATTGCAATCGCCTTAGCGGAACGCACGCACATCTCCTCGCTAGACTCACTACCCCAGCGAGAAAGCGCACGCGGCTGATCGTGATTATTAAAGAACAAACTCGCCCAGCCAGCATCCGCTACCGCTTGCTGCTGCTCAGCCATCACGCGCTTTAATGCCGTAAGCTTTAGCGGCACAGGATTCCACTTAGTTCCGTTTTCGCAATCAATATCCACATGATTGAACAGGAATAACATGTCGAGTTCACTGTGAGCAGGGTCAGTAATATAAGTATTACGGTGCGGAGAAATTCCCGGAGCTTCGCCAACAGTTAAGAAACCTTCGCGCCCTTCGAAAACTTCTGCACGCATCTCACGCAAGAATTCGTCTAAACGAGGACCGTCCGAGCAGAACGGGAATGGCGAAGAATAGCCGTCAGCACCAGCCGGCAAATCTTCAATCTGGCAGCCAGTCTCCCCAGGCAAACGTCCTTCAGAATCAACATGCTTAGAAATCTGCGTAATCACGTCCATACGGAAGCCGTCAATTCCGCGATCCATCCACCAATTCATCATTTTGTACACGGCAGCGCGAACCGCAGGATTTTCCCAATTCAAATCTGGCTGCTTTGGAGAATACTGGTGAAGATAGTATTCTCCGCGCTTCGGATCGTAAGTCCACGCGGAACCGCCGAAATACGAACCCCACTTATTCGGCTCCGCACCCGGCTCACCAGGCATACAACCTTCACGCGCAGGTCTCCACCAATACCAATCTGCGTAATCGCTCGAAGCATTCCTAGAAGCCTGGAACCAAGCATGCTCATCTGAAGTGTGATTTACTACTAAATCCATCACGACTTTAAGGCCACGCTCGTGAGCTCCAGCCAGCAGCTCGTCCATATCTTCCAAAGTGCCAAAAAGTGGATCAATATCCTGATAGTCGGAAATATCGTAACCGTTATCGTCTTGTGGAGACTTGTAAACAGGGCTGAGCCAGAGCACGTCAACACCTAAATCAGCCAAATAATCGAGGCGAGAAGTAATTCCCCTCAAATCACCAATGCCATCTCCATTAGTATCTTGGAAGCTTCGCGGATAGATCTGATACACTACTGCATTCGCCCACCAAGGGTTTGGCGTAGCGCCGTTCGTGCGCACGGATTGCGGCAAGTTTGCTCTGTCAAAAGTAGTCATTTAATCCCCATTAATTATTTTTATAATCTATATTCTATTATTTTATATTTCAGCTATCTTTGGATTTTGCAAGCAACGCTAAAGTATTACTTACCATCTCAGAATACTTGTGAATAATTTTAGAATTAGTATGAGCATTGGAGAATAATTCATCATGATTCCCCGCTCTTACCAAGACTAAAGAAACAGACAAGCCATCAACCCAATAAATAAGTAGTAAATTTTGCTGCACATGCAACTCACGGTAACCTTTCCAACTACCAGTAAGAGCATGATCACGATATTTACTCTTTAATAGCTGTTGATTATTATCTATGAGAGCCTGAAATACAGCAAGAAAATCTTCAGTATCAATATGCTTTTTACGAATCTTTTTGTAGTCATTATCAAATGACTTGATTGTAAGAAGACGTCTCTTTTCACAGACCATTTAAGTAATCCATCATATCAGAAGCGGTATGTGATTCATGAGTGAATTCGCGATTTTGAACTTGCGCGCGAGCTTCTTCGTTTTTATTTTCAATGGCTTCTTCAATATACTTTTGAAGTTGTTCCTCAAGCGATTGGTAGCGCTCAAAATCTTCGCGGTCAATAATGAAGTACATTGGTTGATTATTTTTTAAAACCGTAACTGGCATACCAGAACTCACTTTAGCAAAAGCCTGTGCAGATTTACCATTACTAAAAGCACTAATAGGAACCATAGTGCTTATTGGAGCGACTGTAACCATATTTATTACCCTAACTTTTCTACAGACAATCCACGCATATACTTAATACATGTATATTTACTATACTTTTCACAAGTGTATATGAAAGTCACTATACTTGTACAGTTAAAAGAATAAAAAAGCGGCCCGCAGTAAAAACCGCGAGCCGCGCCTCCTTCTCATTCATTGCAAGAGTTATAGGGATACTCTCTAAATTATTGCTGATTATGAAGCTTGAACGCGAGTTCCGCCAGATGAACTCCATGCGTTAAGAATTCGTGAGTGCGGCAAACGTAATCATTTTCGCGACCGAGCTTTGCAATATATCCGTTGATGTAATCGACTTCAGTCTTTCGTCCGCGACTCATATCTTGGTACATAGAAGGATAGTGCAAAGGATTTGCAACACGACTTACGTAATCGATAGCCTCCAACTCCTGCTGACGCGTATTAACCATACGAATTCCAGCACGATCGCACACGTCGTACGCTTCGTTAATAAGCTGTCGAGCCATATCCATAGCGCCAGGATACGAAATAAACTGACCCATTTGAATCTGATACATTGTGCACAAAGTGTTAACTACAGAATTGAAAACTACCTTCGCCATGCACGTACCCTTGAAATCTTCCGTAATAGTAGGATTCAAGCCTGCAGCTTTAAAGTCGTCTCGCATAGCAAGCTCAACATTGCTCACCTGCTCGTTCAACGCGCACATGTTCATGGTGCCAACGCCAACTTTACCAATAAAATCAACGTCGCCCGGACCGTTCAAAACTGTTGCAATCATTGCAGTTCCGCCATAAATGTGGTCATCCGGGAAATATTGCTGCAACTTTTCGAAGTGTCCCCAGCCGTTCATTGCAGCAAACACAACCTGATGCTCTTTAAACAAATGCTTACAACGCTCCAACATTTCCGCAAGCTGCATTTGCTTCATAAACACAATCCACACGTCCGGATCGCCGTCATAATCTTCAGGCGTATACATATTAATCGGCACTAAATGACGGTTTTCATGGTCGCGACTCACCATTACGCCGCCTTGCTCGCGGACCTTATTCACATTTTCATCCCAGGCATCAATGAAATCAACATGAATGCCAGCCGTTTCCTGCAACAAAACGCCATAGCGATATCCCATAGCTCCCGAACCGATCATTGCATATTTCATGCCACTCATAGTGACACCTCCTTTTAGGTAAAAATGTGCTTAGGCGAAATTCGTGTATACATGAAAATTCGTCGAAGCGACTGTAAATATAGTAAAAAGCAGTAAGGCTGATTGTAGTGACTAAAATCAGCCAACTGCTTTTTGGTTTTTATAGCATATTACACAGTTTTAGAAGAATGTCAAAATTCTGTACATCGGCAAGGCGCGAACGTCAACTGAATATACTTACAATTTATGCATGCATCACCTACTTACAAGTGAAAAAATTGACGAATTTGAGCAACTGTACCGTAAGAAGCTTGTGCACCAAATCCAGTAGCAGCATATGCAGCTACATAAGAAGCGAGCGACGCTGCATCAACCAACCGCATATCCACAGACAAACACGCAAGCACGGTACCCATAAAAGCATCACCACAACCCGTAGTATCAACGGCATTGACATGCTGAGCCATAATTCGATGCACCGAATTATCAGCATAATCCAAAACCATAGACCCACGTGAGCCAAGTGTTACTATTGCCTCATTAAAGCCAAACTCATGCATTGCATGAAGCGTATGCTTCCAATCAAATGAATCCCAATCACCGCTATCTGGTTCTGAAATATGCAATAGCTGTGCCATTTCATGCTCATTGACCAGTAAGATATCTGCAGATCGTATAAGATCTTGCGGTAATGTATCCAAAAAAGGCGAATTATTAAGCAAAACTTTTACGCCATGCTCATGCGCTAAGCGAGCGCACATCGTAACCGATTCTAATGGACTTTCCAAGCAAAGCCCTAATACTTTTGCATTAGTAATAGCAGCTTGCACAGATGGCGACTGAATATAATCAATATCAACTTGCGAGTTAGATCCAGGCGCATAAACAATAGTATTTTCGCCACTTTGCGCATCCACTGTAATCACTGTTGCGCCACTGTTGCAATTGGGTACATGACGTACATACGTCGTATCAACACCAGATTCTCGCAAAGCACCAGTAAGAAAATCAGCATTAGCATCATCGCCTACAGCACCGAACATACATACGTGCGCACCAAGCTTTGCAGCAGATACTGCCTGATTACCTGACTTACCTCCAGGCAGTATTCGTATTTCGTTACCTTTAATGGTCTCACCAGGCATAGGAAGACGATTAGCAACAATAGTATAATCCGCATTCATAGAACCAACTATCGCTACAGTAGGCATCTTCATATTTCGTAACGCAGGCAATGTCTCGTGTTGCAAAGCCACGTTAACAGGCTGAATGACTTTAATCTTTTCTAAACTCTCCAACGAGTCAAGCATATGATAACTACACATAATTCTCCCTAAATATTGCGCAAAACAAAGCTTAGAATGGAACACCACAACGTAGCAACACGTTAGAATACGGAGTAGTCTCACCCGTTCGAATCACGAATTTAGCTTGCGAAACAAGAGCCTTAAATCCTTGTTCGCCATCATGCGGCACATAAGTCAATGGCACACCAAGCAAATCCTTGACCCATGTTTCTGGAACATCATCACGAGCTTCTTCCGCCATAATACCAGATTCAAGAACAAGATCATCCTTTATTGATGCAAGCACATCAGGAAATCGCGGTATCCCAAAAACCAAAGCTAAATCAATAACTTCTACGCCCGCTGGGACAGGCAAGCCACAGTCAGAAACAACAAATTGGTCCTTATGCCTCAATTTTGCAATAGCAGCTGCTAATTGTGCGTTCAAAATACCATGAGTTAACATAATTCACCCCATATCGTGGCTCATAAAAGTGACATCAACAATGATCATCACTTTTATAACAAGTGCGCCACCACGAACATATATGATAAAAATCTTATTAAGAAAACAATGGCGTTGAGAACACTAAATCATACGGTATTAATAAATTTTACTGTTGCGATTATTTTCACGAAAGCATCATGAATGCTCTCAGCGCCATATAAATTTTGCATTAGCTATATTAATCTATAAAATTACTCAACATAAACTTTAATGTTTATACACAGAATTACATAGTTTTATGCAAATATGTATTACTCAAAATCACCCACATTCTTTACTGTCACTGTTTTCACAGTAATTGGCTCAGTCTTTGGAACACTTTTCCCCTTAATAGCTTTTACAGCAGCAGCAACGGCAGCACGACCAAGTTCCTTTGGCTGCTGAGCAATTGTTCCAGCCATTGCGCCGGCCTTAATAGCTTTCATACCGTCAGCAGTTCCATCGAAACCGACTACTTTAATTTCTTTACCAGCTTTAGCTCCTAATGCTTGAATGGCACCTAATGCCATCTCGTCATTTTCGGCGTAAATGCCGGTTGCATTCGGGTGCGATTGCAATAAATTAGTAGCCACATTTAATGCTTCAGCACGGTCAAAGTTAGCAGTTTGTTCTGCTACAACTTTAATATTTGAATATTTCTTAATACGATCTTTGAATCCTTTGCCACGGTCGCGAGTAGAAGCCGCTCCAGGAATACCTTGCAAAACCAAAACTTCACCCTTTTTGCCCATACTATTAGCTAGCGTGTCAGCAGCCTGAGCACCACCAGCAACGTTATCGGAAGCAATATGCGAAGTAACTTTTTCACCAGTTACAGAACGGTCAACAGAAATCACAGGCAAGTTCGCGCTTAGCAACGGGGCAACTGCAGGACCAGCAGCATCAGAATCTACAGGGTTAATAATAACAGCTTTTGCACCTTGTGATTGAGCATTCTGCGCTTGATCCTGCTGCTTTGCAGAATCATTCTGAGCGTCGGAAACTTGCAAATCAACACCAAGTTTCTTTGCTTCAGCTTGGGCACCATCACGCAAATCCACAAAGAACGGATTGTTCAAAGTAGAAACTAGCAATGCGACTTTATCGCCACCATTAGTACTACCACATGCACTCATGCTGACAATAAGTGCAGATGCTGCTGCAAACGCGCAAGCAATCTTTACGCCTCGACGCATAATTGGATAATTCATCATATCTCCTTTGATTATTGCCCTGTGCTACCGCAAGTTTTAGTTCGATAAATCCACAATGTTGCAGTGGCATAAGGCTGATGTTTCACCATCTCTTTACCTTATTGTTACGTAGTTTTGAGTTATAAAGTTCAGTTATAATATTCCAAAATCGTTTCAATTCTTGCTGAAAATATTGATTACTCGCCACTTACGAATCAACATTTGCAAGATTCATCTCCTTCCTACGAGAAGATCAAGTTTATAAAAAGTATTAATTTGCTGTCAGTGCGTATCTTCCTTGCGGCGCAAAGTGTCAAGGCTCACAGCAAAGGCAATAACCAAACCAATAACTACTTGCTGCCAGAAGGAGGAAACATTCAAAATATTCAAGCCATTACGAATTACAGCCAACAAAATTGCTCCTACGAAAGTGCCAGAAATCTTACCTTTACCTCCCGAAAGCGAAGCACCACCGATAACAACAGAAGCAATAGCATCCATTTCATAGCCAGTGGCAGCTTGAGGCTGAGCGGAATGTAAACGACCGGCAATAACTAAACCAGCGATGGCAGCGAAAATACCGGAAAAAACAAACACCATAATTTGTGTTTTATGAATATTGATGCCAGAAAGGCGAGAAGCCTCCATATTTCCACCAACAGCATACATAGAACGACCAGTAGTGGTGAAGTTCAGTATTACTGCAGCAAAAACGCCCATGATAATCATCATCACAATTGGCATTGGAATACCTAATATGTTGGCACCAAAGAAATTCACCATGCCAGAGGTGGAAATAGGACGACCATCTGAAATAACAAGGGTAAGTCCACGCGCAACAGACATCATTGCCAATGTAGCAATAAACGACGGTAACTTAAGAAAAGCGTTTGCAACACCTGAAATAAGGCCAAAAAGCGCACCGGTTACTATGCCTACAACAACAGTTAACACTGGTGGCAAACCCATAGAAACGCCTGTATACGCAACCAACATACTAGAAATTGCAGCCACTGCACCTACTGACAAATCAATACCAGCGGACACGATAACAAAGGTTTGACCGAATGCCAAAATAGCAACTGTCGCAGCTTGAATACCCACATTGAGAATATTCACACTTGTCAAAAATGCTGGCGTGGCGCACGAAAGCGCAGCACACAAGATAATCAAGCCGATAAGAGCGCCATTGCGTGATGCAAACTTTTTCGCTGCAGGCAAAAATCCTTTATCAACTGCACCGTATCCCAAATGCTCAGATTTTGCACTACTCGTAGCAGCCATAATTTATACTCCTTTAACAAATTTTGCTATAACTCACTGCACTGCTGTGTGCAATAAATTGTTGTATGCAAGTTTTACGTTTGATTGGTAACTTTAATTTTTAAGATTTCAATATGACTCATGTATCAGTTTCATATTGAAAGCAGTAAGGTTTTACTCATTCCTGTATGCTCAAATACCAGATGTATTAAGGTGAGTCACTGCAAGTTCCATCACACTTTCCTGCGTAGCCTCGCTTGCAGCTAATTCACCGCTGATTCTGCCGTTCGACATCACCAATACGCGATCTGACATGCCAAGCACTTCAGGCAAATCTGAGGATGCCATCAGCACAGCACCTCCATTTTCTACGATACTGTTAATCAACTCGTAAATTTCTACACGAGCACCAACATCAACACCACGAGTAGGCTCATCCAGCAATAGCACTTTCACGTTCGCCATAGACCATTTGCCGAACACGATTTTTTGTTGATTACCGCCAGATAGCGAACCAGCGAGTTGATCAATGTTTGCCATACGAATACGCAATTTTTTTGCAGTTTCTTCCTCGCGAGCACGCTGCCCTTTCAAATCCGCAAATCCTGCATGTGCTGTAGTAACTAATGTAGAAATTCCCAAATTTTCTGCAACAGATGCTTCAAGAATCAACCCTTGTACTCGACGATCTTCTGGGACTAAACCAAGACCAGCTGCGATGCTTCCTGCAATATTCGCTTTTGCAATAGATTTACCATCAACAGTTATTGAACCTGAATCATAACTATCTGCACCAAATATTGCACGAAGAACTTCGGTACGACCAGCACCTACCAAACCTGCAAGACCCACAACTTCGCCAGCATGAACGCTGAAGGATACATTTTCTAACGTACCTTTTCGCGTTAAGCCTTCTACTTTTAGCAGCTCTTTGCCTTGACTACGTTTGCCATGAGGGAATTGATTTGTAATATCGCGACCTACCATGAGTTTTACAAGTTCCTTCTCAGGAACTTGCGCATCAACAGTATCGACGTATTTGCCATCGCGAAGTACAGTTACAACATCACCAATACGCGCAATTTCATCTAAATGATGAGAAATAAACACCATTCCAACATTTTTGGATTTTAAATCTTCCATAATGTTAAATAACTGTTCACATTCTGGTTTTGTTAGAGCAGCTGTTGGTTCATCAAGAATAATGATAGATGCATGTTGCATAAGTGCTTTTGCTATTTCTACCATTTGTTGACGAGCTACACCAAGTTGTCCCATTGGCTTATTGACATCTTCATCTAAACCGATAACTTGCAATGCAGATTCCGCACGAGCACGCATCGTCGACCGACTAACAAAACCAGCTTTCGTAGGAAGCATACCAAGGAACAAATTTTCCATAATAGAAAGTTCTGGCACCAAATTTAACTCTTGGTGAATCACAGCAATGCCCAATTTGCGAGCAGTATCCACATTAGGAATTCGCACTGTTTCACCATTGATCTCAATATGACCTTTATCTGGCTGATAAATGCCACTCATCATCTTAATAACTGTTGACTTGCCCGCACCATTTTCACCAAGGAGAACATGCACTTCACCTGGTTTTACTGTTACAGACACATTGTCAACTACCGTAGAATTACCGAATATTTTCGATACTCCTACTAGCGATAGTTCCGTCATGTCCTACCTCTTTCTTCGCTACAGCACCACTGCTGCCACGAAAATGCAATAAATTACGCTACATTACGCTTGTACTTTGGATGAGAATTATGCCGCACTGTGCATGCAAAAACGTAACAACAACGGTACGCTCAGGCGATTGCTGCACACGCTTACAAAATCACGGTACAAAAATCAATAACGATAGTGTCAAGCTATAGAATAACAGCCTTACAGCTACGCATTTCCTAACGATTCACGCGGAATATACATAGTTTCTACTCGCTGCGATTGAACATCAACATTATGTTCTAACATATCCAAAAAAAGTGCAGCACTAGTACGACCAATGCGCTGAACTTGTTGCGAAATAGTAGAAATACGCGGCGTTGCTAAGCGGAATATTTCAACATCATCAAACGAGATAAGTGAAATATCACTGCCTATCACTAATCCTTCACGAGCCATTACATCCATCACTCGCAGCGCATCTGGCGAATAACCTACAATAAGCGCTTTTACACCAACGCTAATCATGCGATGCAACACGCTAGCACATGAGGATTGTTCAAATCCCGTAGATTCTACAAATACATGTTCTTCGCCAAATATCTCCGAAGCCACTGTACGAAATACTTGTTCACGTTCTTGCAGTGACGGTGAAGCGATAATTGGACCCGACACGTAGCCAACTGAGCAAAAACCATGTTGTTTAACATCCAATAATGCGTCACGAATACCTTGCTCTGGATCCGAATCCACAACTGGCACATGCATCAAATCGCCAGTCCGAGGCTCCACATGTCGATCCATAAACATAAGTGGAAGATGCTGCTCCATCAACATTCTCATAGCATCAGTTTCCTCACCTTGAGGCACAATAATCGCACCATCAATGCGTTGAGAAAGAATACTTGTAATGAATGAATCTTGACGAGCTGCACTCTCAGAAGATGTTCCAATAAACGCACAATAGCCGGCATCAAACAACGAGTCTTGCACAGTATACGCAAGCTCAGCAAAATACGCATTGCGTATATCTGGCACAAGTAACCCCACTGTCTTAGTGCGAGATGACCGCATCGCCTGAGCGCGAGAATCTGGTATATAACCTAGTTCCGCAACTGCATGCTCAACTTTCGCCTTAGTGTTTGCCGATATACGACCCGTATTATTCAATGCGCGAGAAACAGTTGATACTGATATACCAGCACGTTGCGCAACATCGCGAATCGTAATGTACGACATGACACCTCCAGCTCATCTCTTATGCTCAACCAGTGTTAACAATTTTGCACTGTTATCGATATGTTTTGATTTTAGCTTGTACTCCATGTTTTATACTACGTTTTTCCATATACTCCTCTCGTTGGAGAAAAACAGCACTATGCAACCATGCATAAGAGCCTCTGTGCAATCTTATTCTCAATGAGCAGCTTCATCAGCGCTGAATAGAATCCGCAAATTGAGATAACGTTCCCACAATTGTCGGTTTCTTCAACTTACCTCATGCGGTAACGTTACCGCAACTATAACATTTTGCTAGAATGAACACAAGGGAAACACGCTAAAAAAAATTACTTTTCCTGCACTGCGTTATCTTGAATTAAACGCAACATTAAAAAAAAAATAATGCAACACTTATCTAACGATGATTTTCAAAAAAGTTTCGCAAGAGTTGAGCACACTCAGATTCGCATACTGAGCCAATAACTTCCGGACGCGAACCAACATGAGGATCTCGCAAAATATCCCACACAGACCCACACGCACCAAGTTTGGCATCCCATGCGCCGAAAATCACGCGTTTAAGACGCGTTTGCAGCACAGCCCCAGCACACATAGGGCAAGGTTCAAGAGTTACTACCAAAGTGCAATCAGATAGATTCCAAGATTTGCGCGAGATAGCAGCATCTTTCATAGCAAGCACTTCAGCATGAGCCAAAGGATCAGCGCTCTGCTCGCGCATATTTGCGCCTTTGCCAATAATATTGCCGTCGCCATCAAGCACAACTGCTCCAACTGGGACTTCGCCTGCAGAAGCAGACTCTCGAGCCAAATCCAAGGCTTGATTCATTGCAAATACTATCTCATCGCGCATATTCATGAAATCACTTTACAGATTAATTTACAGATTAAGAAAAAACAAAATCGAATAAATTTACATAATCCAAATAAATTTACATAAGCCCAGAAGAAATATCGTGAGTTACAAACCATTTGCGAATATCGCCAATTTCGTTCATATCAACAGCATGATCCAGTCCGCGATAACGACGTTCTTCTAGCCAAGTATGCTCTTCAAGCCACGCGGCAGCAGCCGAAAATTCGTAAGGAGGAATCACGTCATCTTCTAATCCGTAGCCGAAAAATACAGGCGTATTACGTTCCGCTAAATCGTCGTCTTTCAAAGCAATTTCAGATGCAGAAGTAGGAGCATTAGGAGCTATAAACCCAGAAAGCGAAACAGCTGCACGATAACGCGCAGGATTCAAACGCAAAACGTGCACTGCGAGCGCAGCTCCTTGCGAAAAACCAAATGGCACAATGTTGCGATTTGATGGAATATTTTCACGCACCCACTCGTCGATTGATACGGCGGCAGCATACATGTCGTAATCTAAATCTTCTCGCTGCGGCACAGCATCGTGGAACCAACTGTAAGCGCCTTCTGCCAGCTTAAGCGGAGCGCGTAAAGCAATTGCATCATTGTACGGTGCCACTACTCGCAACAAATCCAACAAATCTTCCTCGTTAGAACCCCAACCGTGAAGGAGCAAAAGCAGCGGATGCGTTGGATGAGCTGAAGCATTACCTTGCGAATACTGAGCATTCGTAACTTTTAAAGGCTCACCAAAATGGCCCGGCACAACGTGAGATTCGCGGCCAATATGCGGTTCGTAAGAATTGTTATTTACATTATTGATATTTAGTTCATCGTTAGTGTTCATTACATCACCGTCGCTTGTAATAAATAGAAGTTTGTACAATACTCGAGAAGTTTGTACAACATTCGCACTTTTTGCACTGCAGTTGCAATATAGCTGCTTTATATTTGCACTATACTTGCACAAAAGGCCAGAATCGTAAGAGGCAAAACCCTTGCAATTCCAGCCTTTTTGACGAGTGCGAACGGCGGGACTTGAACCCGCACGAGCATACGCTCACTGCCACCTGAAGACAGCGCGTCTACCATTCCGCCACGTTCGCATACAAAGTGCAAGGCTATCATATTTGATATAAATTCGCAATGTTTAGCCTAGCATTTTGTGGTCAAAACTGCTCTCAGCCTTTAGAACCGTTTTCGTAATAGTGCGCAAGAGTCTCATCGCGGAACTCTTCAAAATATCCGCCGTCAATAGAAGCTCGGATATCGTCGAGTAATTTCACAAAGAAACGCTCATTATGAATGGTCGCAAGCGTAAATCCATTCATTTCACTAGCGCGCAACAAATGATCCACATACATTCTGGAATAGTGCGTGCAAGTGTAGCAATCGCAGCCTTCTTCAAGCGGACGCTGATCATGCTTAAACTCAGCACGTTTTACATTGTAGCGACCATGTCGAGTAAAAATTGCACCGTTCCTTCCGCAGCGAGCAGGAGCAACACAGTCGAAAGTATCTCCACCATTTTCAACACACGCAAAAATATCGTCAACTGCAGCAATACCAAGCACGTGACGAGGTCGATTTTCTGGCATAGCATCGCAAATCCATGCACAAGTATCACCAATAATTCGCTTCTCAATAGCGCCGCCGATTCCGACTCCATCAAAATCTAAAGAAGCAATCTCTTCAGCTGCATGCCTACGCAAATCCTCATAATTCGCGCCCTGCACAACACCATACAACGCTTGATAAGGCTTACCAACGCGCTCCTGCGTTAAACGCTGATGCTCAGCGACACAACGCTTAGCCCAGCGGAAAGTGCGCTCTACTGACTCCTCCTGGTAACGACGCGTATTCATCAAAGTAGTAAGCTCATCGAAAGCAAACATAATATCCGCACCAAGCTTATGCTGTATTCCCATAGAAATTTCAGCACTAAAACGGTGCTTGGCTCCGTTAAGAGGAGACTTAAAAGTTACGCCATCCTCGTCAACAAAAGCCATGCGCTCCTTACCGGCTGCAATAACGTCGTCCGACTTCATGCCAGTAACGTCCATTGCAAGCGTCTTCTTAAAACCAGCACCCAAAGAAAGAACCTGAAATCCACCAGAATCCGTAAAGGTTGGCTTATCCCAGTTCATAAACTTTCCCAATCCGCCAGCTTCGTCAAGAACATCCGCGCCCGGACGCTCATACAAGTGAAAAGCATTTGAAAGCATGCACTGCGCACCCAAATCCTTAATGCTTTCTGGCAATACTGCCTTCATTGCAGCTTGAGTTGCAACAGGCACAAAAGCTGGAGTTTGAATATCTCCGTGAGGAGTGTGAATTACGCCGGTGCGCCCATAGCGAGCGCCATCACGACCTTTACCTTCAGCAGTATTGGAAAGTCGCGTTTTGGTTGTAAAAGAAAATTCTTTGCGGTCACCAGGTTTCCCCGGTTCAGCTCCGCGTGGATGTTCAAGAAGACTTGTCATAACATTTACTTTATTAGAAGGCATGACGAGCGTAAATCAAAAAACACGCACAATTTATATTTTCATGTGACAATATCCAATTAATTTGCAAATTTATGAAATTTATAAAGCAAATTATTTAAAAAATTATAAAAAAACATACTAGCTATTACATAGATAACGGCATGGTTTATTATGGTGTGTTAAGAGTCTTTTGTAAGGAGGATGAATGGCTGACGATATGTATGGTGCAAATCAGCAGGAATCCAATGAAACTGCAAATAATGGATATTACGAGCAGCAGGAACAGCCGACGCAGGCAACGCAACCAGCACAACCAACGCAAGCAGCACAACCAGCACAAACATATAGCCCAGCTCCTGAATTCGGAGCTTACGGTCCAACAAATAACGAAAATGAAGCTGGTACAAACACTACACAGTATCCAGCTAACAATTACGCCGTAAACCAAAATAACGATGCGAATAATACAAATATCAGCAATGCTCCTACGCAATACACCGGATCGCAAAATTACTACGGAAATAATAATTCTAATAGCTTCGGAAATACGTATAATTACGGCACAGACAATAATTCCTACCCAAATAATGAAGTTGGCAATCAAACACCAGCACAACAGAATTTTGGAAATAATGCAAGCAACGAAGAAAATGAAAATATAGCAAAAACGAGCATTATTAACACAAATGCAGAAAATAAAAACGCTAAAAACAATGCGAAAAACACAAATAAGAAAGGTAACAAGAGAAAAACAAAAAGCTCTTCATCAACTGTTTTTGTTGCCATTCTATCCTCTGCAATTTCTGCAATAGTTTGCGTAGTTGTAGTTCTGTTTGCAATCTCGCAAGGTCTTATTTCAATTCCACAAAGCAGCTCTTTATCAAGCATCGGATCTAATTCTTCTGGCCCTGGAACCGCAGTAGTTAAAGGCGGTCAAGCTCCAGATTGGCAAGGAGTTGCAAAAAATGTTTCTGGAGCTGTTGTTTCTATACAAACTCGTTTAGAGAAAGGCATGGGAAAGGGTTCTGGAGCAATCATTGACTCAAAAGGTTACGTTGTAACAAATAATCACGTAATTGCTGATGCAAAAGAAATTCAAGTAACGCTTTCTAACGGTCAAATTTATTCAGCCACATTAGTTGGAGCGGATAAAACTACTGATTTGGCAGTACTTAAATTAGACAATTCACCAAATAATTTAAAGGCAGTCCAATTTGCTGACTCTAATCTACTTTCCGTTGGCGAACCGGTTATGGCAATCGGAAATCCGCTTGGATATGACGATACGGCTACTACAGGCATTGTTTCTGCTCTGAATCGTCCAGTATCAGTTATGGATGATCAAAGCCGCTCTGAAGTTGTAACTAATGCTGTACAAATTGATGCAGCTATTAATCCAGGAAATTCGGGCGGTCCAACTTTTAACGCCGCCGGAAAAGTCATAGGCATTAATTCTTCTATTGCAGCAACCTCAATTCAAGGGGAAGCTACAGGATCTATCGGTATCGGCTTTGCAATTCCAGCAAATTTGGTAAAACGAGTAGTTACAGAAATTATTAAAAATGGTTCTGTAAAGCATGTAGCTCTGGGAATCATGATTAAAAGCACAGCAGTTGAGTCTGAAGGAATTACTCGCGGAGGAGCTCAAGTTGTTTCTGTAAATCAAGGAAGCCCTGCTGAAAAAGCTGGCCTCAAAGCCAATGACACTATTGTTGCATTTGACGATAAGCCTGTATCTAATAATTACGCACTTCTCGGCTATGTGAGAGCAACAGCGTTCAACCAAAAAGCTACGATTACAATAGTTCGTAACGGCAACACACTTAAGTTGCAAATCACATTCGACCAAGAAGAAGCTGCTGTTAATGGCACAAATAAGCAAGAAAAGCAGCTAAAGAAAAACCAAAAGAAGCCTAGTAAAAAACGCAGCAACAGTAAGTCGGATGATGATGACGATTTGCAGCAGCGCGGAGATGACGACGGTGACGATGGTGGAATATTTGATCCATTCGGTTTCTGGTAAATAAAACCGCATGTTTTACTATTAAAAAGTAAAACATTGTAATAAAAATGCCCCTAAATAAGTTACTCAACTTACGCAGGGGCATTTTCATAATGTAATTAAATATACTCAAATATACTTAAATGTATTTAAATATATTTAAATGTTTACATAAATGCGCTAATTATTTTTACGCTCGTATACAATAATTCTTCCTTCTGAGGTTCTTGCTTTCCAAGATGATTTTGTTTTAGCAATAGTACGCTCAGTGTAATGGTCAATATTGTAATTTAACGAAACAAAGTAATACCAAGGTTTGCTTGATTCCGTAACGAAGAATTCTGGCTCTTTCTTTGCCTTGCAAACAGCCATTTCATTTGATGCTTGTTCTTTAGATGGTCGCTCATTTGTAATAAACGAGCTATTCTTATAACTGCAATCAATAAGATTCTTTGAGAAATAAGGATTTGCTGTAATAAGCTGCCACGAGTATTGATGAATATCTTCAAATTCCGGGACGATAACATTACCTTGCTTATCGGTTTTTTCGTCCTGATGCAGCCAAGACGTTACGAATCGCTTATTTTCAGCATGATTTTGCTTAATAAATTGCGCAAGTGCACGCGAGCCTGAATAGTCGAATCGAATATCATTAACGCAAGAATACGCGTTCCAAACTAAGCTTGGGTACAATAAAACAACAGTAATAATGCCAGCAATAACTTTGCTTCCGGCAGATTTACTTGCAGATTTACTATTGCTATTTTCAGTTTTATTTGTATTTTTATTCTCAGCTTTGAATAACCTAAAAATAATCGTCGGCATATCTTTAGATTCCAGTGGCTTACGCGCAATGCACATCCAAAGTTGAGCTACGAAGAATGCAAAAACGATTCCTACGTGATGCAAAGTGAAATACTGCGTAGCAACTACTGCAAAAGTCAAGTAAGGGAGTATCAAAGAAACAAGCATGCCCCTTCGATAAGCAATTCTTATAGCGAAAGCCCATATTAAAATCGAAATAATAACGCAAATAATTGCGGAAGGTATGCTTAGTGTGAGTCTACGTAAAGAAACATCTCCTGCAAATTGAGTGAACATGCTTTCTGATGGCATGACGAAAATAAACGACAAGAATTGCGTAAGAGAAGAATTTCCGTCGAATGTTTCACGTGACGCAAAAGCGTTAGAAGCAGGCCAAATGCAAATAATGCTTGCAATTCCGACTAAAGCAAGGATTATCCAGCTCACTAATCTGTTAACATTAGAGAATACTTCAGCGAAAGCTTTTCTAATTCCTGCAGATTTTGCAACTCGCCAAATCCAAGCCAAAGCAAAACCTGCTGCTAAAGCAATGCCGTACGCGCTGATTGCACATAAAAGTACAAGACTTAAAGCGAGTTTCCAAGTATCAGAAGGTTTAGAATCAGATTGTTTCCAATAATGCGCAACCATGAACAAAGCCGTGCAAAGAAGAGCATACGGACGAGACGTAACGCCATATTGGAAGCACAAAAAATACGTAAACGGAAGCAAAAATACAGCTAATTTACTAAAAGGCGCGCGGAAAATAAGCCAACCGCCCAAAAGCGCAGTGCATAAAATCTGCACGCCTTTAAGACCAATTTCGTATGGCACTCCTGTTTTTGCCGGGATTGAAAGAAGCAAAGTCCAAAGAGGTGGATGACCCTCATAATGTGGACGAAGAGTTAACAAATCAGCAAACGAAGAATCGCGCGCAATAAGCCAACTTTGAGCTTCATCGAACCAAGGCTCATGGAAGCACATCACTACTACAACAACAGCAATGTACGCAATAAAAATAAGCGCGCGCACATGCTTTACGAACCATAGCTTATTAGAAATATTTAAATTTTTAGTCGTATTCGTAGTTGCAGTTGCGTATGTAGTAATTGCATTCGCATTCGCAGTAGCATTTTCGCTCATAGTTGTTCTGTTTTCGCAGCCAAACGACGAGCGTTAGCAACAGCGTACAAACTAATTCCTGCTGCAACCGAAGCGTTAAGAGATTCAACTGCACTAGAAATTGGGATTCCAGCAATTGCATCGCACGCTTCTCGCGTAAGACGACTCATGCCCTTGCCTTCGGAGCCGAGCACAACAACTAACGGGTCAGTTTCAAAGCCAGTTTCTCCAACAAGCTTATCGCCTCCGCCATCAAGACCAATTGCATACCATCCGCGCTCACGCAAACTTTGAATTGCCTTATTTAAATTCACAACTCGAGCAACAGGCAAATGAGCTGCAGCACCGGCAGAAACCTTCCAAGCGGCAGCAGTTACGGAAGCACTTCTGCGCTCAGGCAAAATTACACCATTAGCACCAAAAGCTGCTGCAGAACGAATAACAGCACCCAAATTTTGAGGATCTGTAACGCCATCCAAAGCAATAAATAGTGGTCGAGCATTAATGCGAGCAGAATCTGAATCAGCAGCTTCCATTGCGCGCGCCTTCTTTTCAGCGCGTTCAACCAACTCTTGCAAAGAGTGATACTGGTAAGGCTGAACTTTCAAAATAATGCCCTGATGATTCGTGCTATGCGCAATACGATCCATCTCAAGACGATCTGCTTCAAGCAAGCGCAAACCCTGCATGCCTGCTAACTTAACGATTTCGCGAGTGCGATCGTCGTGCTCAATGCGATTAGCTACATACAATTGCGTACTTGGAACTCCAACTCGTAAAGCCTCTAAAGCAGCATTGCGACCAATTACCAACTCGTCTGAATCGCTACCAAGCTTATCCACTCGGCGGCGCGCAGCCAAACGAGGATCCGCAAACGTGCGCTTAATAGCAGCTTTCTTAGCAAAATAAGCTTTGTGATACACGCGATCTTCAGCCTTCGGAGTAGGCCCTTTTCCGCGTAAAGCATTGCGATGTTTTCCACCCGACCCCTTGGTCGGTCCTTTTTTCGTAGTCATACTCCTATTCTCACATGCCCCCGAGGCATTGCTATTAATAGCTTTTTGAATCCGGTAAAGTTTGCTGATTCTAAGCTCGGCGCGTTGTATGGCATAATAGAACGGTACTTAATTGTTGCAAACTATTGCAATATTCCACAACCGCGCAATAGTTACAATACGAAGCGCCAAAAATAGCGTTAGCATTGCGATTATTGACTACTCCGCGGCACTCCCAAGGGGGAAGATATGGTTGATCACGCTCTTGATCAATCCAATAAAACAGCTGACTCTTCAGCTAATAGCAAAGATCCATCATTGTGTGATGTTCAACAAGTAGCTAAATCGCTTAACGTAGATATTTCATGCGGTTTAAGTTCTGAGGAAGCTGCAAAAAGACTTGATCAATTCGGTCCGAATGCGCTTGCTGCTGCTCCTAAAATTCCAGCATGGAAACGATTCCTTGATCAATTTAAAGATCCGCTCGTTTACTTGCTTATTGCAGCAACTATTATTTCTGCAATTGCGTGGTTTGTTGAGCGCGCACAACATAAAGGAAACAGCGGTGGAGAGATTCTTCCGTTTGATTCAATCGTAATTATCATTATTTTGATTGCAAACGCAGTTCTTGGCTACATTCAAGAGTCGCGCGCAGAAGAAGCAGTCGAAGCTTTAGCTAGAATGAGCGCTCCGCAAACTTCAGTTTTGCGCGATGGTAGCGTTGTGCGCATTAATACTGCAGAAGTTGTTCCTGGAGATATTCTTGTGCTTGGCGAAGGCGATGCTGTGTCTGCAGACGGTCGACTTATAGCAGCAGCCTCCTTACGCGTAGCAGAAGCAAGCCTTACAGGAGAATCTGTAGCAGTAAGCAAACGTCCGAATACACTTTCGTCTGCAAAAGCTTTAGGCGATCGTACAAACATGGTTTTCAACGGAACTGCTGTTACGCAAGGAACCGGTCGCGCTGTAGTCACCTCTACAGGCATGCGCACGCAAGTTGGCAAAATCGCGGATATGCTTTCAAAATCAGATGACGAAGCAACACCTCTCGAAAAAGAAATGGTACACGTTTCCAAAGTTCTTGGAATTGCGGTGTGCATTATTGCTGCTGTTGTTCTTGCCTCCATGTGGCTGATTGAAGGCTTCCACAGCATTCAAGATATTATTGATTCTCTGCTGCTTTCTGTTTCACTAGCTGTTGCTGCTGTTCCAGAAGGTTTAGCGGCGATTTTGACAGTAGTTCTTGCGCTTGGCGTGCAACGAATGGTGAAGCATCATGCTGTTGTAAAAAAGCTTTCATCCGTAGAAACACTTGGTTCTGCTTCTGTTATTTGCTCCGATAAAACAGGCACCTTAACTCGAAACGAGATGACTGTTGAACGCGTAATAACACCTAGCGGCGAAGTTCAGCTTACGGGAAGCGGTTACAAGCCTGAAGGACGCATGATATTAATTGGTTCTGCGGACGCAGATTTAGCAGTGCCACAAAATCTTGCTACAGAAGTATTAGGCGCGTTAGGCTCCGGATGTTTAGCTAACGACGGCGATTTGCATTATGACGAAACTACTAAAAGTTGGCAGCCTGTAGGAGACCCTACAGAAGTTTCGCTAGTAGTAGCAGCGCGTAAAACAAAAGCAGACAAACGTTACGCTCATTTGACTCGAGTTGCGGAAGTACCTTTTACTTCTGAACGCAAACGTATGTCTGTTGTTGTTAAAGATGGGTCTGATTCCGGAAATCTGATCGTCTGCGCTAAAGGTGCCCCAGACGTGCTGCTTTCTTATTGCACGCGTATTGCAGTAGCTGGTGCCGTGCGTCCGCTTACTGACGGCGATCGCGAAGATATTTTGGCAACTGTTGAACGTCTTTCAGGAGAAGCCTACCGAACGCTTGGAATGGCTTATAGGCCACTTGGAGTCGATAGTCTTTCAAAAGTTGATGGCATGGTTTCTAACGCTGCAGGTCAAATCGCAGACGTTGCGGAACAAAGTGACGTACTAGAATCTGATTTGATTTGGAACGGCATGGTTGGAATTATTGATCCTCCGCGAATTGAAGTTCGAGATAGTGTAGCTCAAGCTCATCGCGCTGGAATCCGCACTGTTATGATTACAGGCGATCATCCTCTTACGGCTACGCGTATTGCTCGAGATCTTGGAATTATTGGAAAAGATGAGCATGCACTTACAGGCGACGAACTTGACGAGTTGCTCTCACGCGACGACGACAACATTGCTTTTGACGAAGCGATCAGTAAAACTAGCGTGTACGCGCGAGTAGCTCCTGAGCACAAGTTAGCTATCGTTTCTTCGCTTCAACGTCAAGGAAACATTGTTGCTATGACTGGTGACGGCGTGAACGACGCTCCTGCAGTAAAATCTGCCGATATTGGCGTAGCAATGGGCATTACTGGTACAGAAGTAACTAAAGAGTCCGCCAAGATGATTTTGGCTGACGATAACTTCTCTACAATTGTTGCAGCAGTGCGCGAAGGTCGCGGAATTTTCGACAATATTCGTAAATTCTTGCGATACTTGCTCAGTTCTAACGTTGGCGAAGTTTGTACTGTTTTCGGTGGCGTTGTTTTTGCTGGCGCACTGGGAATTACACAGCCAAACTCTGTTGGCGTGACTTTGCCTTTGCTTGCAACCCAGCTTTTGTGGATTAACTTGCTTACAGATGCAGCTCCTGCACTCGCGATGGGCGTTGATCCGCAAACTGACGACGTAATGGATAGAAAACCTCGAAAACTTACCGATAGCGTTATTGACCGACGAATGTGGGGAGATATTGTATTCATTGGCATAATCATGGCTGCTATCACTTTAATCGGCATGGATATGCATTTGGCAGGCGGATTCTTTACGGACCGTTCTGTTGGAATTATGGATCACGCTGCTCAGCTTACTCACGCTCGCACAATGGGCTTCACAATTCTTGTGTTTGCGCAAATGCTGAATGCGTTAGCATCTCGTTCAGACTCGCAAAGCGTATTTGTAGGCTTATTTGCAAATCGTTGGCTTTGGGGTGCTATAGCAGTTTCCGTTGTGCTCCAGTTGGCTGTAATTTACATACCGTTCTTGAACGAGCCATTTGGCACTGTTCCTTTGAGCGTAATGGAATGGTTCGAATGCCTCGGTCTTTCAATGGTCGTGTTAATTGCTTCCGAATTGCGTAAATGCGTGCTTCGTTTCATTGCAAAACGTAAAGCAGCAAACGCCTTAACTATTGCCGCTTAATAAAATACATTATTAAGCTGTTTTGCAAATACGCGGTACAGTACGTAGTTTTTTACATAACCTACGTTTCTGTGCCGCGTTTTGTGTTTTTATTTTCTATAAAATTTTTTGCAGTCAATCACAGACCGCGGCACGCGCTACAATTGTGCGTATTGTATTTTTCGCGCAAAATAGCAATAAATATTTCGTGCGAACAATGAAGTTGCTGATGTATAAGCTTTATTGCAAGGAGATTTGACGTCATGCTGTTGTCTGATCACGACATTCTCAAAGCTCATGATGAGGGTCACATTGATTTGACCCCGTGGACCCCGGAAATGGTACAGCCAGCGTCAATTGACGTGCGCCTCGACCGTTTCTTCCGATTATTTAACAATCATGCTTACACGTATGTTGATCCTGCAGAAAATCAGGGAGAACTTACAGAACAGTTCGAGGTAGCTCCTGACGAGCCATGGATTCTTCATCCTGGAGAGTTCGCACTCGGTGCTACGTGGGAATATGTAAAACTTGACGCTACTATTGCTGCACGTTTGGAAGGCAAAAGCTCGCTTGGTCGTCTTGGTATTTTGACACATTCCACAGCTGGCTTCATCGATCCAGGTTTCGAAGGTCATATTACTTTGGAACTTTCAAACGTTAGCACTTTACCAGTTAAACTTTGGCCTGGCATGAAAATTGGTCAAATGTGCTTCTTCCAGTTAAGCTCACCATGTGAAAACCCATACGGTTCAGCTGTTAACGGATCACACTATCAAGGTCAGCGCGGTCCAACTCCGTCGCGTTCGTATGAGCATTTCTATCGTGCTGATTTAAGCGAATAATATTTTTAGAAAAATGATTCCGTTTTCAGAAAATTAATTCCTAAAATAGCAAGATTTAGAAGAAAAGTATATAATTCTCAGGTAATTATCAGTTAGCGTTACTGTTCTGCTCAGAATAGTGTGATTATATAATATTGTCGACAAAAAGACAGGTGCAGAGCACCTAAAACTTATTCTTTTCTTCTCTCCTTTATTTCCCCGGCGCATAGACGCCGGGGTTAAATTTTTTCTGCACGAAACGCCGAATTAACACTAAAAGGTTGACATTGTCACGGCTACGGCTAAACTTGTGCAACAAGATTGGAGGTTGATGAACATGAATACTCGTTTCTGGCGCAGCTGGCGTAGTTAAAAGCGAGTTCACATATCGGTGTGGGCTTGCTGATTTTAAACAATCAACGGGGCTATGCCGGATTCATCATCAACGTTATTTGAGCTGAATGGCATATAAGCTGCCATCCAGCTTTTTTGTTATCTGAGCACACGCCCTTCAAATTTACAAAATAATCAACACAACAAATAACAAATAACAAACCTAATGCCGATTTTCTCGGCACACACAAGAAGGGCAAAATTATGGTAAACGCAGTTGAACAAAACATGTATTACGGCGAATTTGGCGGACAGTACGTACCAGATATGATTCGTCCAGCACTCGACGCAGTAGCAGAAGCTTACTTACAATACAAAGACGATCCAGAGTTCCGCAATGAATTAGCTGGATTATTAAAAGATTACGACGGTCGCGAAACGCCTTTATACTACGCTGAATCTTTCACAAAATATTTAGGCGGCGCAAAAGTGTATTTAAAGCGCGAAGATTTAAACCATCTCGGCGCTCATAAAATGAACAATGTTCTCGGACAAATTTTACTCGCTCAGCGCATGGGTAAAAAGCGCATTATTGCTGAAACTGGAGCCGGTCAGCATGGTGTTGCCACTGCTGCTGCAGCAGCACGATTCGGCATGGAATGCGAAATTTTTATGGGCGCGCTTGATTGTGAACGCCAAAAACTTAACGTTTTTAGAATGACTTTGCTCGGCGCAAAAGTTCATGCTGTTCAAGAAGGCACAAAAACTTTAAAAGATGCTGTAACTGCAGCATTTATGGATTATGCACAACACTTGGATGATACCTTCTACATCGTTGGTTCCGCAGTGGGACCTTACCCTTATCCACAAATGGTTCGCGATTTTCAAAGCGTTATTAGCAAAGAGTCGAGAAGGCAGATCCTAGAAAAAGAAGGCAGATTACCGAATGCTGTAATTGCTTGCATTGGTGGCGGTTCTAATGCAATTGGTTCTTTTGCAGCATATATTGATGATCCGTCTGTACGATTGATTGGTGCTGAAGGCGCAGGTAAAGGCGCTGATACTCCTCAAAATGCTGCTACTATGACGAATGGAAAAATTGGCATTACGGACGGCATGAAAACTTATGTTCTTATGGATGATGACGGTAACGAGCTTCCAGCCTACTCTATTTCTGCAGGATTGGATTATCCTGGAGTCGGTCCAGAACATTCATATTTAAAGGATTCTGGTCGCGCAGAATACTACGCAATCACTGATGATGAAGCAGTCCAAGCTTTCCGCGCACTTTCTAGAGTTGAAGGAATCATCCCAGCTTTGGAAAGCTCACACGCAATAGCACAAGCTATGAAGATGGTTCCAAAGATGAGTAAGGATGACATTGTTTTAGTAACAGTTTCCGGCCGTGGAGATAAGGATGTAAATCAAGTAGCACGCTATCTTGGCATTGAATTATAAATCATTAATTTAGCAACAAATAAAACATAGCGAATAAAACGAGGCAGATAATTCTCAAAATAAAGTGAGAATAAAAGAAAAGTAAGAGAAGAAGAATATGGCACTTCTGTAGCTAACTTAGCAAACAGAAGTGCCTATTTTTATTTTTAAGCAGAATTCCTACTTATTTTTTATGCAAATCAGAGCATGCTGAACTAATTATTTTGCACAATCCTTCCATAATTCTGTCTACTGGAGAAGCTGCGCGCCAATTCAAATATAGTGATCGATAAGGTTTAGGATTCTTAAACTCACGCAACATCAAACCAGCTGGCTGCACAATTGGAGGTACAGTTGCAAGACGCGGCAATAACGTCACATCTTTGCTACCTATAACCATATATCGCAAAGTTTCTAACGATGTTGCTCTAAATTCAGATTGCTTCGCACCTACTTTTTGGCATACGTCGAGCATGCTTCTACGCATACAATGCCCATCTTCTAATAAAAGCACTTTCTGAGTAGACAAATCTGAAAGTTCAATTGGTTTACTTTCGTGTCCTAGCAAAGAATTTGTAGAAGCAGCAAGAAGAAAATCTTCGTCAAAAACATGACACACTTTTATTGAAGGAGCATTCAAACTTTCGCTTAATATAACTGCATCAACTTGACCGCTATCTAGCAAATCAATAAGTTTTGCTGATTTTTCTTCTATAAAGCGAATAGTAAGTTTTGGTTTTAAACGTCTGAGAACAGGCATAATCCGCGGAAGTAAGTATGGTCCTAATGTTGGAAACACACCCAAAACCACTGTAGATGACCATGGATCTTCTGAGCGTCTTGCAGCTTGTCGAATACGTGACATATCTGCCTGAATACGTTTAGCATAATAAACCACTTCCCTCCCAGCAGGAGTTAAGATTTGTTTTCCGGGTGTACGCTCAATAAGTTCTACGCCTAAAGTCTCTTCAAGTTTTTTAATTTGTGTTGAAAGAGTAGGCTGAGAGACGCGCATACGAGCAGCCGCCTTAGTAAAGCTTCCTTCTTGTGCAAAAGCTATTAGATATTCTAACGCTCTAATATTCATAAGACGTCTCCCCCTTGTTTATTGCATAATAAATCTTACAGATTATTTATTTTGCGTGCTGCGGATAAGATAGTCAAATGCAGACAGTGCAGCATTTGCGCCCGTTCCATACGCTGTAACGATCTGCTTATACGGTTCGTCTGAACAATCTCCAGCAGCAAAAACACCCGGAGTATCAGTGCATCCAGCGCGATTTGTAATAATTTCTCCCCGATTATTGAGAGGAATATTATTTGCAAGCCAACGAGTATTTGGAGCTAAACCAATTTGCACAAAAACCCCATCAGTTTCAACAATATGTTCTCTGTTTTCATCATTGTCTGCTTTATTGCGATCTATATAACGTATTGCAGTAACTTTACTACCATTACCTTCAATACTGCTTACTGCAGCACTTGTAATAACTTCAGTGTTAGGTAATTTATGCAAAGCATTAAGCAATACTTGATCCGCTTTAAGCACATCCATGAACTCAACCACCGTCACATGTTTTGCAACTCCTGCTAAATCGATAGCAGCTTCAACACCAGAATTTCCGCCGCCAACAACTACAACATTCTTATCTTTGAAAAGTGGACCGTCGCAATGAGGGCAGAATGATACACCTTTATTTCTATACTCATCTTCTCCTGGAATGCCCAACGTACGCCAAGTCGCGCCAGTTGCAATAATCACTGCACGCGCTTTCAAAGATCCGCCAGAACGCGCATGAATAGTATGCAACCCATATGGTTCCTTAGATAAATCGAGCGAGTCTGCCCAATCAGGAGTAAATACGTCAATATCGTATTGCGAAATATGCTTAGTTAAATCTGCTGCTAGTTGAGAACCAGTCGTATGTGTTTGGGAAATATGATTTTCAATACTTTCAGTTTCTACAACCTGACCGCCACGATGATCCATAATCATAGCCGTACGCAAGCCCTTACGAGCAGTATAAATTGCGGCAGCGGAAGCAGCAGGGCCGCCACCAACAATAACAATATCGTATGGATTTTGTGAATTCATTTTTTCTGCGAGCGCAACATTTGCCGAAGAAACGCTATTATCATTATTGCCATTCTCATTCTGCTCAACAGATTTTTCTTGGGCTGCAAGCACAGATACAAGTTCATCAATTCCTGCCCGTCCGGAGGAAATAAGTTTGCCATTTTCAAAAACTGCTGGCACACTCATTACACCGAGTTTGTCTACTTCTTCGCGGAAAGCGCTACCTTCAACTACAGTATGCTGAATTTTAGGGTTAATAATAGAAATGGTATTAAGTGATTGCACAACTTCTGGGCAATTTAAGCAAGTTACCGACATGTATGTTGTTACATTGTGTGAACCAAGCTTTAGTATTGCATTGCGCTGCGCATCACTAATTTTTGGCGCATATCCACTTACTTGTAGAAGCGCTAGTACTAAAGAGCTGAATTCGTGTCCTAAAGGCAATCCTGCAAAACTAACCGACACAGTAGATTCTCCATTTACTGGATTATCTAGTTTTCTGCGCAATTCAAAGCTTGGCTTACGCTTTACATTGCTAATTTCATTATTATTTACTTCAGAAATACTAATTTTGTTGCTTTGTTGAGATACTTCTTCTAACAAGGCTTTGACTTTTTGAGATGTTTCAGAATTATCAACGTAAGAAATAATTTCTATTTTAGATACCATCTTTTTTAGTAATTCTGAAAGCTGAGCAGTTAATGACGCATTCAACAAAGACATAGTTTACTTCCCTTTACAATTTTCGTCACAAGCAAAAATAAGAGAAATGCGTAGGAAACTATGAACGTAGCTCCCTACGCATTGAGATAATTCTTTAAAAATATTCTTTAATATTTAATATTTAATTGCAAAAATCAGATTTTGCCGACTAAATCGATAGAAGGTTCCAAGGTTTCTTCGCCCTGCTCCCATTTTGCTGGGCAAACTTCGCCTGGGTGCGCTGCAATATACTGTGCTGCTTTAACTTTACGAAGCAGCTCGTCTGCGTTACGACCAATTCCGTCTGCCGTCATCTCAAAGAACTGAATCATACCTTGCGGATCTACAAGGAACGTAGCACGGTGAGCTAAACCGGATTCTTGATTCCAAGCGTCAAAATTACGCGAAAGAGCGCCGGAAGGATCTCCCAACATAGTGTACTTTACTTTTGCAATTGCTTCAGAATCGTCATGCCATGCTTTGTGTACAAAATGCGTATCCGTAGAAACTGAGTAAACTTCAACGCCTAACTTTTGCAATTCTTCATAGTGATTTGCAAGATCTTCCAACTCAGTTGGGCATACAAATGAAAAATCAGCTGTATAGAAGAAGAAAATTGCCCATTTGCCAAGAACATCAGTATCGCTTACTTCAACAAATTCGCCATTCTTATAGCCATTTACTTTAAATGGAAGAATATGCGTGTTCATTAAACTCATATCATTCTCCTAAATAGGTCATTTGCGCATTCTTTGCGCTTTTATTTTCATTATTAAGAATAGATTATGACTATTAATAACTCTAGTTATATAGATGTTTTCTATGGTGCTTATACACATCGTCAATGATTTTAGTAAACAAAAAAGAAGCAACAACATTTATTTAGAAGTATGGACTTTTGTTTATGTAGACTATACAATTGAACCGTGTAGAATAGCAATTGTGGCGGCAAAATAAATTTCGATTAATTTATATAACGCGCGTAGTTAACAAAGAGGTGCTACAAATCGTAATCATAATAAGAAACAGTCGTCCTATACATTTGTTGACTACAAAACTGAACAAAATATGGGAGGTACTATGAAACGCAATGCGGTGACAGGGTTCTTAACTAGTCTGTGCATGCTCTTGAGCCTATCTGCTTTCGCAACGCCAGCAATGGCAACAACCGCAGATAATTATGCAAAAACTCCACTTACTGCTGAAACAGCTAAACAAATCGCAGATGGAACTATAGGCTTAGATTTACCTGGTGCTTTGGATATGTCTTTATATCACAAGAAGCCTCTTGATCCACAAGCTGATTTAGACGGTGACGGCTTAACTAATAGCCAGGAAATTTACACTTACACTAAAGACGGTAAGACTTATTATGGGTACAATTCTCACCCTATGATGAACGATACCGATGGCGATGGTATTCCAGATAATCAAGACAGCAATCCTCGCAGGTGGGATATTAGTCCTCGCGATATGGTTTTATTCTCTGAACTTTCTTATCGAGATGATAATTACATAACTAAGGTACTCGATTACACTAAACCGCTTCACGACATTTACAAAAACCGCAATGAGTACCGCCTTATGCACAACGAGCTTGCACCATTTTGGAAAGTTAAGGAAACCTACCACAAAAGGGGAGGATTTGATGCTGTTTTGTTTGAAAATGTAAGTCCATACCCATTCTTAGAACAAGGCACCGTTCAAGTACTAGCAATTCGTGGAACTTCCCAATTTAATGATTACGATGATGATTTTGCAATAGCTGTAGGTCATAACCCAGATCAAGCTAAAGATGTTGAACAGTTGATTGAGCGTTATGGTCGCGAAAATACTGTTAGCAATTTGTATATTACTGGACATTCCCTCGGAGGATATCTTGCACAGCGTGCTTTAATTCGTGCTAAAGGCAAAGGCTACAACTGGATTAAGAAAATTTACACATTCAATTCACCACAAATTTGGGGAAATATTTTCAACCGTTGGTTACGCGCAGTCGCCAATACTGGCAATAAGCTCACTCGAGAAGGTTACGCTGTTCATTACAAAGTAGACAACGACAAGGTTATTCGTTCTGTTGGCAATTTTGCTGGAGCTATAAGCGTCGGCAATTCTGCGCAAGGACATAGCTCTAGAAGCTATCTTGAGGCTCGTATGAACAATTTCCCAGGTTTCACCGTAGGTACTCGAGGAGATATTTCTGGCACTGGACGTTGGATGGAAGAACTTAACAACTTCTACGATGTTCGCACGTTCTAATTATTGCTAATTAATGATTATTAATTAGAACCAGCAATAGATAGCTATCTCGTGTAATTTATTAACAATAAGCTAAGCGCTGATTTACTGATGATTCATTAATATCATAAGTAACTCAGCGCTTTTTATGTAGCTTGTGTATAGGGACGACTGCTACGTCAAAAAGTACTTGACTACTCAAAACCGCTCAGAACTATTCTGGCTCAAACCCAGGCTAAGCTGCTGTAGTTTTTATACATCCAATGTACAAAAACTGCAACTTACGCAAATTTACAATATGAATGGAGCGGATGACGGGAGTCGAACCCGCCTCTGAAGCTTGGGAAGCTTCCATTCTACCGATGAACTACATCCGCATGCTGTAACTAAGCAAACTAGTTTCAACAACCATCTAAGGGTATCATGCACAGCTTACCGCTTCAACATTTAGAAATCAGTTTATAAACTCAATAAACAAGACAATCAAGTTCAACAAATAAAATATTCATGCAGCAATGCTCATTAAACGCCCAATCCTATCCTGAACAGTAGGACGCGCAGCGCACAAACGCACAAGCGCAGAAGAATTATCATTCCATGGGCAAATAATCATCAAAGAAGCAACAGCCTGCAATCCGGCAGTAGATTTCATCTCGTGAAGCTGCATGCCGTAAGTAATTTTATTAAGTGCGGAAGCAAGAGCAGCAAAATCTCCAGTAATTTCGCCACCTCCCTTATCTGCGTCAAATTCACGCGAACCGGGAATAATTGCATTGATAATAACAGAGGCAATAGGAGCGAATAAAATATTCAAAAACTTACCGATAAATTTGCAATACTTGCGAATATCACGACGATACGTATCCCCGACATAAACAAGCCAAGAACCAAGGTACGTTAATACTGTTGCTGTAGCAGTAGCCAGCGAAGAAGCGAGAATATCATGATTATAAATATGAGTTAATTCATGACCAATAACACTACGTAACTCGCGTTCGTTAAGAATATTAATCAAACCACGAGTACAACATATGCTCGCATGACGCTCACTTCTACCAGTTGCAAAAGCATTAGGACTTTCGTAAGGAGAAACCATTACTCGCGGCATAGGTTTACCAATTCGAGCAGATAAATCTCTAACCATTGCGTAAAGCACAGGCTCTTCTTCTTCACTAACTTCTGTAGCACGCATAGCAATAATCGCAAAATTACTTGAGCACCAATAAGCAAAAATGCTAAATGCGATACCAGGAATAATGAACCATATTAGTGACGAAAGACGCGAGCCAGCAAGAACCCAGCATAAGGCAAGAAAAAGCCACACAACAACAAAAAATAGTGCGGCTTTTAAGCTGCCATAGTGTATTCTCAAGCCTTTCAACATACGAGCCATCTTAATAATGCGAACTTAAATTTTTCTGAATATATACTGCGTATTTACTAACTACAAACTTAAATACTAAGTAATATTTTCAGTTTATTTAGAGCATTACTTGCTACCTAAAGCAATATTTACAAGTTCAGAAGCTGAAACAACTTTCTTTCGAGTTCTCTGCTCATTGGCTCCAAGTTCACGCTCATAAGAGTCAACTCGCTTCCAACCAGCGTAATCAATTGGTTTAATGCCCTTTTCTGCCAATAATTTATCTATAGAATTTTCATCACGATCAGGTGCGATTCGCCCAGCATCGCCAGCTTTAGATAAATCTTCAAGCATATTATTAACAATCAAAAGAGCATCAGATTTTGTAGATCCGATTAATCCTACCGGCCCACGCTTAGCCCAGCCAGTTGCATACAATCGCTCACGAACTTCGTCATTTTCTACAGACGTCACTAAGCGACCATCAATATTTGCAAGCAAAGTACGCTTTTCATCGTAAGCAATACCTGAAACTTCTGCGGGGTGGTAGCCAATGGCATGATAAACAGCTTGCACAGCGTATTCCTCGAACTCTCCAGTACGAGTCATTTTGCCATCCGCGCTTGTTACAGTTCGCTCAACTCGTATGGCCTTCACACGCCCATCTTCACCAAGAATTTCCACCGGAGCACAGTTGAAGTGGATAATATAGCGTTTGTTGGCAGGATTCCCCTCAAAATCAACGTTTCCACCATCTTCCATATCTTCAGCCATATCACGAATAGCGAAAAGCTCCTCAACCATTTGACGAGTTAGCTTATCGTTACCGGCTACTTCAATGGTCTCATCGTCCAGCTCAAAATCATCCTCGTTAATAACAATTTGCACTCCCTGCAATTTTTCCATTTCACGCAATTCTTGAACAGAGAATTTTGCTTGAGCAACTCCACGACGAATAAATAGATGCAAGGTTTGAGTTTGATTTTTTTGCAATCCCTCATACACGTCGTCTGGAATATCCGTATGAGCGCGCAAATAATCCGGGTCGCGCAAAAGCTCACGAGCAACATCCATTGCCACGTTTCCGCCACCAATAACAGCTACTTCCTTGGCTTCAAGCGGCCACGTGCGCTTGCTAGTTGGGTATCCGTCGTACCATTCTACGAATTTTGCAGCTCCGTACACTCCGTCTAAATCAGCACCCGGCACACCTCGCAATGGCCTATCTTCCACAGCGCCGGTTGCAAACAACACTGCATCGTAGCGCTCCAACAAATCTTCTAATGCAATGTCCTTACCAAATTCAACATTCGCATACAAATGGATATTTGGATTATCAAGCGTTTTTTCAAGCGCATCCGCAATAAATTTGATACTTGGATGGTCAGGAGCTACTCCATAACGCACTAAACCGAAAGGCACAGGCAACTTTTCAAAAAGATCAATGCGAGCACTAGAGCCTAATCCCAATTCTTCTCCACGCTTTGCAATCTGGCGTAAGAAGATATCGGAAGAATACACTCCTGCAGGACCTGCTCCTATTACAGCAATACGCAGTTGAGATGTTTCTTGTGAAACATTTTCGTTTAAATTATTTTTTTCCATTATTATCCCCATATTGAGCTGTATTATACGGCACTTTTCGCCGTTTTCGCGCTATTTTGCGCGGCCTACAAGCATAGGTTACCTCAATCACTCAGCAGCGTAACTGTAAAGCGTTTATATGTAATTCTTCGCTAAAAATAAGTTACGTACAAGCTTGAGCCGTTACCGTTTGCAGCTAACTCGTATGCTTTCATAATTAGACTAGCGCATTACTTCGTCTTACAACATGCTCAAACAAATAAAATACTCAAATGAATATTATTAAAGATGCCGTAATGAATATTGAAAAATATTGCCAAAAAATATTTTTATTTTCGTTCGCGCAATGCTGTTAAAGCCCACATAATAGCAACAACATCAATTGCTTCTTGCATCATTGCGCCAATAACTGCTGGGATAAAACCGAAAGCTGCAAAAATCATACTTATAATTGCCAATCCAATTCCCATCAATACTGACTGAACCATAACGCGTTTAGTATGTTTTGCTACTCTTATTGCGCTTGCAACAGAAGAAATATCGTTGTTCATAATAACTACCTGTGCGCATTCAGATGCTGCCGTATCTGTGCCATCCGTTACTGCTACGCCAATATCGGCAGCTGCAAGCACTGGAGCATCGTTTACACCATCTCCAACCATCATTGTTACAGTTGAATCTTTCTTATTTTTAGACGAATCATAAATTTCTTTTTTTACGTGCGCTAATTTATCTTGCGGAAGTAAATCTGCATATATTGTTTCAATTCCAACGCTTTTACCAATTGTTGTTGCAGCTTGCAAACTATCGCCAGTAAGAATAGATATTGAGTGAGCGCCAAGCGTGCGCAATGCGTCAATAGTTGATTTCGCGTTATCGCGCGGCACGTCTTTTAACACAATACGACCAGCTAGTACGCCGTCAAAAGAAACGTAGGTTGCCATTTCGTCTGCTTCAAGAGATTTGCCTATAGTTTGATTCGTGTTTTGCTCTGTAACGTACTTGCGTCTGCCTACACGCACTAAAATACCGTCTACAACGCCTTGAATACCCTGACCTGCAGTTTCTTTAACACTGTGCACTACAGGGTATTCTCTAACGCTAGGCAATTGCGGAGTCGAAGATGGATGCGTGCGCTCCCACAAAACTGATCCCGCTTTAGCAATACCGCCTGCAAGTATGTGCTGAGAATACGTTTCTAGCACACCTGCGAGCATCACAATTCGATCAGCTTTCTGTGCAGTATCAATTACTTCTACGTTCACAACTTGCGGCTGTTTTACAGTTAACGTGCCAGTTTTGTCGAAAAACACGTCTGTTACACGACTTAATTGCTCAAGCACATCCTGACTTTTAACAACAATTCCAAGTTTTGCTAAACGCCCAGTACCAGCCATGCACGCAACCGGCACTGCGATTAACAACGGACACGGAGTTGCCAAGACTAGCACTTGCGCAAATCGCAACACTTCACCGGAAAATCCCCAAGCAAAACCGGCAATTACAAAAGACAAAACAGTAAACGGCACAGATAGCATATCTGCAAAACGAACTACAGCTGCCCTAGAAGACCTAGCTGATTCAACCAACTGCATTATTTTTTGGTATTGAGAGTGTTCAGACAACTTAGTTACGCGCATAATAAGCACAACGCCACCATTTACGCAGCCTGAAAGCACCGAAGCTCCTGCAAACACTTCTCTAGGCACAGATTCGCCATTAATAGCACTAGTGTCAAGAGTTGCAGAACCGCTTAGTAATTCACCGTCAACTGGCACTGTTTCGCCAGGAAGCACGATAATTACGTTTCCTATCTTTAGCTCATCAACAGGAACTGTAGTGTAACGCTGCAAATTTGAGGTGATTGTTCCATCTGTAGTTGATTGCAAAAATGGGCAAATATCGCGTTTATATTCGCAATTTTGCTCTCCACTATTAGATTGCGCAGAATTAGTAACATCTACTTTTCTAAATTCATCATGCTTATACAAAGAGCACAAACTTGGCTTACATTGATTGCATTCAATACACGGTGGAACATAAGATTCATCGCAGTTTTGATTATGATTAGTCGCATTGGCACGCTGCATTTCATGCTCAAGGCCTGGCAAAGTCATAAGATGAGCAGTTTTTGGAGCTGCGCTTACTAAAAGAGATAGATTGCGCTGGGCTTTCATATGCGCAAAATCTTCAATCGCATCACCTGTAAAAACCATTACAACAATCAAATAACTTGCCCAAAATTCGCCGATACAAAGCGTTGCAAGCAATGCGACAAAAGCTAGCAAATCAATGCCTAAAGTTCCGCGCAATAAATTTTTAATCATGTTGCGCAAAGAAATAAGGCTGGTATATAAAACGAGAATAGCGATAATAGTTTTGCCAATACTAAGACTTATGGAAATATCGCAATCAATTTTTAAGAAATCAAAGATTTGCTGCGAAAGATTAGAAATTTGCTCACAAAAAGTAGTTAATATAGGCAAATTGCATGAGTAAAAAGCCGCAATAAACGGAAAAGCAAGAATTACGACTGTTAATTGAGGTGCACGACGGCAATATGCTAAAAGTTTACGCATACACTTTCCTTACGCTGATCAGGTTAACTACGCTTAAGACGCTGCTAACACACGATTTCACGCCTTGTTAACCCATTGGGCGCAACTTAAATAGCGCACTCAATACACGGCGTAAAGATACTTATGTTTATTTATATGTAATCATTGTACCAATAAGCCTTGATGAGAAGCATTCTCATGTAAATATTATGCTTCTAAAAAAGCACCATAATGAAATCCAACAATTACTAATTGTACTATTTGAATTATTAAATTAATAAGTTTATGCTTCATATCTTTTTAAAATTTAGGTTATAGGCCAATTTATTTGCCATAGATTCGGCCTATAACCCTAAAATTTACTGTTCTTTAGTGAAAAGAGTTCTTACAATTTTGAAAAGCATAAATAATAGACGTAATGTGATATATGTTGCTACGAATGTTGCAAGCCAAATCATAATATTTTGAATATTCCAACCTTGACCTTTAACGAATGAAGCTACTAATAAAGAAACTACGCCAGCAGAAATATCAGCAATATTTTGTTTTATCTTATAAATCATTTTTTACATCCTTCCGTCTAAAATGAAAACCTTTATGGTTTTCATCTCTCTAATACCTGTCAAGTTAACAATATATTTGTGTAGTGTACAGCAAAATATATACCGTAATCTCTGGAAAGAGATTCAACTATTTAAGCATTTTTATATTTTTTACAACACTGACAAATATCAGGGTGTCACCCTAATTTTATTAGGGGTAATCAGTAAAAAATTGGGTTATTCCCCAAAAATTGAATGGGCACGCGACAAGAAAGAAATTAATAAACAAAAAGTTCTGATTGAAAAATCAATCAGAACCCTGTTTGTGGAGCTAAGGAGACTCGAACTCCTGACCCTCTGCTTGCAAAGCAGATGCGCTACCAGCTGCGCCATAGCCCCATTCGAAAGAATGATGTCATTCTATCGTGGGCCCGGGAGGACTTGAACCTCCGACCTCATCCTTATCAGGGATGCGCTCTAACCACCTGAGCTACGGGCCCAACTTGTATGCTTAAAACATACAAGTAGTTACTGTAGCACAGCCACAGAAAATGTCAAACCGCAACACGCCATAAAAAAGAAAACAGCATGTTGCGGTTTGAATCAAAAAAATTAAACAGAGGTTAATTAATCAAGATGGCTACGCATGAACCACTGGAACTTTTCCAACTGTTGAACATGATCTTGAATAATATTTGAGCTAACTAAATCAAGCTCATCAAGCTCCGCGATAGCCTTGCGATCGTCTGCAATCATATCGTTATAGTATTCAATAAGTGCTTGCAAATACTCCTTTGTGGACTTGCGACCAGTCAAAGCAAAACGCTTCCATGTGCGAGCAGCAACAACATCGTCTGCGCGTCCAAGTGGAGAGCCGCCCAAAGTTGCAATTCGCTCAGCAGTTTCATCCGCCTGCGCCAAAACTTCAGCAACCTGTGGATCAAGCATTTCGTGCACTGCAATAAAATCTGGACCAGTAACATTCCAATGCGCATGCTTAAGCACCAAAGCAGCTTCCTGCTCGTGGCTTAAACGATTCTGTAAAATGGCAACAGCCTTTTCACTGGCCGCTTCGTCGAGACCTGGCAAAATATGCAACAAAGCCATGTTCTATCCTTCCTTAGGTTTGTTAATACCGTTATTATTCTACTGCTATGGCTTAAACTACGCGCGGCGACGCACTTCAATCGTCGCAATACGTCTACCATCAACCGCAGTCACAGTCATATCGTAACCATCCGCATCATGCAAAACAGCTCCAACACTTCCCATTGAACCAGTATGCGCTAAGAAATAGCCTGCAACAGTCTCATACGGACCATCTTCAAGCTCAATGCCTGTAATGTCAGCAAAATCTTCAATGGTCATACCGCCATCAATTTTTGCAACACCGTTTACAAAAGCAGTTGTTTTATTCACATTATTTTGCTCAGTTTCACCAGGCAAATCATATTCATCGCGAATATCTCCAACTAGCTCTTCTGTCATGTCTTCGAGCGTAACAATACCGTCAGTTCCACCATATTCATCGATGACAACAGCCAAATGAATACCACGTTTACGAAGAAGTTCCAAGCTTGGCAATAGTTTGGAAGTTCCAGGAAGACTAATTCCTTCGCGAGTTACATCTGCAACAGTTTTTGCATTTGGATCACGCACATCTAACAAATCGCGAACATGCACAAAACCAATAACGTCGTCAAAATCCTTGCCAATAACAGGGTATCTGGAATATGGAAGCTCACGAATTTTCGCCGCAGCTTCTTCAAGGCTCAACGAGCCATCCAAAAACTCAACATCAGCACGAGGACGCATTACTTCAGCAACAATAGTTTCAGACGCATCAAACACATCATCCAAAATAGTGCGCTCATCTTGACTTAAACGCTTATTGCTATTGACAAGCACACGCAGTTCTTCGTCAGAAACTTCGCTTTCCTTCTCGTTAGGATCAAAGCCAAGAATGCGCACAAAACCATTAGTATTCTTTCCAATAAGCCAAATTAAAGGCTTGCAAATCTTTGAAAAAACATCAACTGCCGGGACCACTGATCTAGCAATCTGCTCAGCACGCTGCATAGCAATACGTTTTGGAACTAATTCAGAAATAACAATAGAACAGTAAGAAATAACAAGAGTTAGGAAGATTGTTGTAAGTGGGCCAGCAACGTGCGAAGAAACACCCCATGAACATACAACCGGCACAACATACGGAGCTAAAGCAGACTCACCAAACGATGCAGAAAGAAAGCCAGAAAGAGTTACTCCAATTTGTAGAGCAGATAGAAAAGTGTTAGGGTCGCGAGCAATTTTTGCAACTCTAGCGCCACGCGCATCCTGCAATTCCATGCGATCAATTTGCGAACTTCTCAAGCTCACTAAAGCTAATTCGGTTGCCGCAAATACGGAACCAAATAGCAAAAAAATCATAATGAGTAGAATATTAAAACCAATCGCCATACTTGTTATCTTAGTTTACTTCTATGCGATATCAACAATTCTAAAATAATTATCATCATTAACGAAGATAAATTATTTATGGGCGATAAAAATATCCAGTTGGAGCTTGAGCTGTTTGCATTGATATAACGTGCAACACAACTCCAGAATGCTGATATCCAGGAATGCCAATATTGCCCCTAGAAACGCGCGCACGAACACGCACCCATTCGTGATCTTGAATTTCGCCAATATTTGATTTTTCTGCAACTAATCCAAACGGAGACATGTCGAGAATACAGCATGACATAAGCTGACGAGATACCCTAAATTGATTTGCATTCAACGTAGAATCTCTGCTAACAAAACCTGTAAGAGTAATTGTGTATCCATCATATTTTGCAGCATTATGATCAATTTCGTCATACCATGAGCCAAAATCATCATCATCAACTGTTATCTCACGAGACTTTTCCTGCAATCCTGGCAAAGGATAATTTTGGCTACGAATAGCAATAGCACGACCACCAGCATACTGGTCGAATCCATCTAAACTAATATTTTGAGCGTAACACAAAGGAATAATAATAAGTAGCGCAGGAACAACGAAAGCTACAAGCATACGCCAAGCATCTCGCGAAGAAACAGAAAACCATCCAATCGCAGCACATATAGACAAAATAAATAGCAAAATAGCAGCAATTAACAAATAATAATATGCTCTAGGCGTAGTAAAAAGCGTATATTGACCACTTAAAGCAACTTCAGCAATTATGATTGCAAAAAATAGCAATAAAATAGCTTCTACAAATTGAGCTAAAGTGATTTTTTTACAAGCATTATGCTCAGCACATTTTTGCTTTTTCATGCGATGAACCCCCAAGCCCATTGAGCTAATAACGACGCTAGGAAGCACGCAAAAGCAATAGTTAATGTTAAGCGCCACACAAATTTACCACGACAATCCTCAACGAGCATAAGCGTATTCTTTAAATCAAGCATAGGACCAAACAGCAGAAATACTAGCACTGACGACATAGGCAATGATGTTGCTAAACTTCTTGCAATTACAGCATCTGAGCTTGAGCATAGAGAGCTTGCGTACGCAATAGCCATCATTGCCGGAATAGCAATGAAAACATTACTCACTTGCACGCGAGAAGCAGGATCAGCTCCGAGCCATGCGCGAATTACAGAAGCAACTATAGTTCCACACACAATAATTGGAATTAATTTTATTAAATCCTGATGTATATGCTGCACATATTTGCGAATTTGTGCAGAAATACTAGGCTTTTCAATATTACTTTTTGTGAGATCACTTTCGTTATTCAATTCGCAAGAACAATGTAAAGAAGATTCGCTTTCTACTAAAATTTTCTTACGCAAAATATTGGTTTTCGAAGGGAATATAACAAAACTTAATCCAACCAATAATGCAATACCAACACCTAGAGCAATACGCATAATAGCAACAGCTGGAGCGTCAGAAAACGCATAAAATGTTGCCAATACAGATACTGGATTTACAACAGGAACTGCACATAAAAAAGTTATGGCGCACGGCAAAGGTAGTTTTCTTGCGACTAAACGAGAAAATGTTGGAACTACTACACAATCACAAACAGGCACGCAAACGCCAGCCAATATGGCAGCCAAGAAACCATTTGCCGTGGATTTTGGAGCATGTTTCTCGATAAAATCAGCAGTTACCCAAGTTTCTACTGCAGCAGAAACAAGCACACCTATGAGCGTAAAAGGTATAGCTTGTAGCAACAATCCGGAAACACCTCGAATTGTTGTATCAATTAGAAACCAAGGATGTTGCCCTTGTAAAGCAGGAGCAGCTGCAATAATAAAAGCTACTAAAGGAGCTCCGACAAGCAAGAAAAGATAGTTCGCAGAATTAGTGGAATTTGCAGAATTTGCATCAAGCGTATCTTTAGATGATTGATTCATATCTGTAACCTAACAACGTATTAATAATTCTGTTAAAAATGCGACTACATGCTACTTAGCATGAAAGAACCTCTACCAAACCGTCACTCATTCTATATCTAGCGCCAACTAGCATAAGGTTATCGTTAAAAGCGGCTTCACGAATAATTTGAGATTTATCGCAAATTTCAGCCAACATATTAGACACGTGAATGCGCTCAATATCGTCCGTGCTCAAGTCTTCTTCAATACCTGCGAGCGCAGCCGGCCCTAAAGAACGAAGCAATATTGACTCGCTAGACTCAATCATTTCGCTTGTTTCATCTTCGCCGTATTTAGAAACCAGCTTTTGCACATTCGGCAAAACGGCTTGTACAGCACCGCAATGCTCGTGTCCAAGAACAACAAGCACTTTTACTCCCAAATCGCTTACAGCGTATTCTAAAGATGCAATTACAGCATCATCAAAGACTTCGCCTGCAGTGCGAACAGAAAAAATATCACCTAAACCGGCACCAAACACAAATTCTGGAGCCACGCGCGAGTCAGCACAGGAAAGAACAACAGCTCCAGGATGCTGACCTTCAATAAGAGATAATCTCGTTTCTTCACTAAGTCCATGGCAATTTAATGAGCCTTCTGCAAACTTACGATTACCAGCTAGCATCGCGCTCCACACAGATGTAGCCAAAAGTGAATCTTCTTTTAAAAGATCTTCTTTGACTGTCTCGTGCATTATTACCTCCTTGTATTGATGCGCTTGCGCAAAGGTGACAAATACAAGCTATCAACAAATTTTGAAAACACTTCGACTTATAAAACATATTCTATCGTTACTGTGTTAAATAGAAAATATGCTATAAAAGCTAACAAAATTTATAAAATATGATTATAAAAAGAAAAGCCAACGCACAGCTAATAAAGCAGTACGAAGGCTTTTCTTAATCACATAAACTTATAAAATCATCCAGTATTCTGCAAGCCTGCAGCAACACCAGAAACAGTGCAAAGAATAAGGTAGATGAACTCTGCCTGCTGGCTTTCGCTAAGCTCTTCTTTGTCTACCTTGTTGCGAAGCTTGTGCAATGCAAGCGACTGGATTACAGACAGCGCGTCAACATAAGGCGAGCGCACACGAATAGCCTGACCGAGCACGTGACGATGCTGCAAAGGCCACTTGTCGTCGACTATTTGCAAAACCCACTTGCGAGTAAGCTGCATTTCTGAAAGTACTTTATCGCTCAAATCTTCGCGATCTCCAAGACTCAAGTACATGCGAGCAATACGCTCATCTGTCTTAGCCAAAGACATCTCAATATTGTCAATAAAAGTACTAAACAGCGGCCACTCTTCGTAAGCTCTGCGCAAAGTTTCCAAATCGCCAAACTTTTCGCAAGCCGTACCCAATCCGTACCATGCTGCTAAGTTAATGCGAGCCTGAGCCCAGGAGAACACCCACGGGATTGTGCGCAAATCGTCCAAAGACTTTGCTCCCAAACCACGCTTAGCTGGACGAGAGCCGATTGGGAGCAAACCAATCTCACTAAGCGGCGTAACCGTAGAGAACCATGGGGTAAAGTCATCCGTTTGCAGCAAGTCAAGGAAGCGCTCATGAGCTGCAACATCAAGTTTTGCAGCCATATCTGCGTACTTCTTCGTCATATCAGTGTTAGTTTTCTCAACACTTGGCGAAGACTGAAGCAAAGTTGCAGAAGCAACGGATTCAACGTGACGAATAGCAAGAATTGGATTGCCATATCGCGCGAAAATAACTTCGCCCTGCTCAGTAAGCTTGAAGCGGCAGTTGACGGAACCAACTGGCTGAGCAAGCACTGCGCGGTTTGCAGGACCGCCACCGCGACCAACAGCGCCACCGCGACCATGGAACAATGTCAAATCAATATCGTGCTTCTTAGCCCATTGAGCAATTCGCTCCTGAGCAGAATGCAAAGCAAGCGTTGCGGAAGTAGGACCAGCATCCTTGGAAGAATCCGAGTAGCCAAGCATAACTTCCATCTTGCGGCCAGTAGCCTTAAGACGAGCCTGCACTTCAGGAATTTTAATAATCTCCTCAAGCACGTTTACGGAATTCTGCAAATCTTCGAGCTGCTCAAACAGCGGAATGACGTCGATTGTTGGCGCATCCTGTGGGTGAGCGAAAGCAAGACGATTAAGCTCAAATACGTCGCGCACATGCTGAGCAGATTTTGCGAAGGAAATAATGTAGCGTCGAGCAGCACGCATTCCGTTGCGCTTTTGAATTGCGCCCAAAGCGCGGAAGGTGTCGAGCACTTCACGAGTCATTGGCTGAAGCGGACCGCGTTCGCCATGCAATCCGTGCTCGCGAATATCTTCCAAAGCGCGAGAATGCACGAGAGAATGCTGACGGAATTCCATTTCAACCATGTGGAATCCGAAAGTTTGCGCCTGCCAAATCAAATCCTGCAAAGGACCATATGCAGCACGAGGATCTCCACCTTCTGCCAAAGAGCGTTGCACAATTTGCAAATCCTCAATGAAATCTTCGCAAGAATGATACATCAAATCCGTATCGCGGCTAATAGTGCGGTGCAAACGTTCAGCCATTACCAACATTACTGCGCGATGCGGCTCACTATTAGAAACGTCTGAAGCGTTTTCTGTAAGCTGTTCGCTCATTTCGCGCTGACGATTCCACAACTCAAGCAACTCCACGCTTGGAGGCGTTGTACGAGTTTCCATAGTTAAGCACTTGCCAACTTCGCGAGTACGATTCTCCAAAGCTGCAAGCACGTGATCGCTAAACTTTCGAGCGACTTGACGGCTCACTTTAGCTGTCACATTAGGGTTGCCATCTCGATCTGAACCAATCCAGCTTCCTGGATGGAAGAATGCAGGACAACGCGGAGGAACTAATCCAGCCTTCTTGCCAAGAAGCCAATCGTCAAATCGACGATACACGACTGGAATAGTGTCAAATAATGTAGCGTCAAAAATGTCAAGAATAGTATCCGCTTCTTCAACCGGAGTTGGCTTCTTCAAAGCAATCGGAGAAGTGCGAAGAAGCGCATCGATTTCGTTATAGAGGCGACGATAATTTTCGCGCTTATCAGATCCGCCTAAACGATGATGTTCGCTTAATAATTGCGAAATTCTGCGAATCTTACCTGCAACGGCTTTACGACGAGCTTCGGTTGGGTGCGCAGTAAATACAGGATGGAACTCAAGCTTTGCAAGCAATTCTTTCGCTTCAGCAGGGCTCATTTCAGTGAGCAACTTGTGATAAGCACAAGTTAGTTCGTTAACTGGATCAACAGGCAATGAATCTTCAACTTCACATTCACGCTGATGAAGTACAGAAACACGATAATTTTCCTCGCACAAATTTGCCAAGTGGAAATATGTTGCGAAAGCACGAGCTAAAAGCTGCGTATCGTGCAAATTCATTCCGTTGAGCTTGCTAACAGCTTTACTTAAGCCATCATCTGCAGTTACTTTTGCGTCTACCATTTGCGCAAAATGAGCCGCACTAGCTTCTACAGCATTCAAACGCACATCGTCAAATACTGCTAATAATTTTTCATCGAATTCGCCAAGAACATCGCGAAGAATATGCAAGCACAAATCCATGTCTTGCTTAAGTGATGCTGGAAGGTCACGCTCCTCTGGGCCTTTTCGCCCTAAACCAGACGTAACAATAGTTGCGTCTGCCGGAGTAACCTGCTGATTTTCTGTTGCCATCAGACCTCCTTACGCCAGACTAAGGTTGCTTGGTCGTCTGACTTCCGCGGCTCCTCCGCGGTTATGTAGGTCAGAAGTTGCAAGCCCACAGCCTTGTTTCCAGCGAGATACCAAGTTAATTGTGAAACTACCACCGGACGTCTTAAAGAATGCTGATTTATCAACAAAATATAACTCGGCAACGGGGTTGCGTATACTAAAAAATTGTGAGTACAGCAGAGAATAATATTGAGAATAATACACACGACAACAGCACCAACAACTGCGATTGCGATAAGCCTGAAATTCTTTCGACTGGTCATATAGTTGGAAAACCTTCTGGGCGTTTTCATACTCATGCTATTCCACTCGATATGGACGATGTTGAGCGAGATTGGGATAAGCCAGTTACACAAGCAGGAATTGCTGCGAAATCGAGTATTATTATTCGCGTCGGTGCACTCGGCTTAGGAGCAGGCACAGGAAGCTACCGAGTTCGCGAGCTTATGCACAGAATCGGCGAACCGATGGGCGTACACGTGCGCGCGGACGTGAATCTCACAGATATTGAAGCAACTTGCACTGATAAGCATGAGCGAATTACTGAAGTTGTAGATCTTCCAACCACAGGTGTTAACACTGAGCGCATTTGGCTTCTAGAACATTTTGCAGATTGGTTTAACGTCAAGCTTGGAAACGATTCTTTATATCACTCTAAAGCTGCTGTTTCTAAGGAATTAGTTGACACTTTGCAAGCGAGCGACGACGAACATACTATTGTACGAACAGCTAAGCAGTCTGAAGAAAATGCTACTAAAATTGCAAAAAAGAAAGCATTGCAAGAAGCTATAAAAAAAGAAAAGCCGCGCGGAATTTTTGCATTGCAACCAGAAAGTGCTTACGCTGAACATTTTTCGCACGTAAACGCATCCAACAGTAATGACGAATCTAAAAATGATCATCCTCTTACAGTTAGGGAAGTACACGACCGTCTTGATTTGATTAAAAATAGGAAACCACTATACAAACCGTGGTTTGCTGGTCTTGCTTCGGCAGTTGCTTGCGCATCCTTTGCGTTCTTGCTTGGCGGCGGTATTTACGACATGATTGGTGCTTTTATTGGTGCAGGAATCGGTCACTATATTCGTCGCAGAATGTTTATGAAGCATCTAAACCAGTTTGTAGTTACATTCGTAGCTGTTGCAATAGGTGCACTATCATGCATTGGGGCTTTGCGTCTTATTGGCTTCTTTGACCCTAGCGCGCTCAATCATACAACTGCATACATTGGCTCAGTGTTGTTTGTTATTCCTGGATTCCCTCTTATTACAGGCGGCTTAGATATTGCAAAAATTGATTTCCCTTCAGGAATTCAACGACTGTGTTACACGTTAGCGATTATTTTGATGGGAACTCTTGCAGGATGGACGGTTGCAAGCCTTGTACAGCTCAATCCTCAAGGCTTCCCTCCTCTCGGATTAAATCCTTGGCTTAACGCAGTTCTTCGACTTATTACAGCTTTTGCTGGAGTATGGGGCTTCTCAGTGCTGTTTAATTCTCCACAACGCATGTGCATAGTTGCAGGAGTTATTGGAGCTATTACAGATACTCTTCGCTTAACTATGACAGATTTTGGAGTCGCTGCCGAAATTGCAGCTTTCAGCGGTGCTTTATTGGCAGGCTTGCTAGCTTCTGCTTGGAGAGCTATCGTTCGTCACGGATTAGCGCCTCAATATTTGGGTTATCCACGAATAGGTCTTACGGTTCCATCTATCGTAATTATGGTTCCTGGACTTTATATGTATCGCGCAATGTTTTATCTTGGTCAATTTCACACGCTTCCAGCGTTAGACTGGACTTTCCGCGCTTTCATGGTAATTATTTGCTTACCTATTGGTCTTGCTGTAGCACGCGTTATTACAGATAAAAATTGGCGTTACGACGTGTGATGTTCTAAGTTTCAGCCCGTTAATTTTTAACAAAAAGCCGCTTACAAGTTTTCTTGCGAGCGGCTTTATTTTTTATTAATTTACTTATTGAAATTTAATTAATACTTCATTCCCATAGCATCTCGCACTTGAGAAAGCGTTTCTTCTGCAATAGCATTTGCACGCTTATTGCCGTCATGCAAAATGTCTCGAACAGCATCCATATCTTTTGCAAGTTCTTCACGACGCTCACGGTGAGGTGCCAAGAAATTATTTACGTTTTCAATTACGTAAGCTTTCAATGCGCCAGCACCAGCGTTACCAATTTCTGCAGCAATATCTTTAGGATCCCTGCCTGTAACTAAGCCTGCGGTAGTAAGAAGCGCAGAAACTTGCGGACGAGTTACTGGATCAAAAGTAATCATCCTCTCAGAATCAGTTGGACTCTTCTTAATTAATTTGGCAGTTTCTTCGGCAGTAGCCCCGAGCATAATCGAGTTACCGTAAGATTTGCTCATCTTTCGTCCGTCCAATCCTGGAATTTCAGGAGCATCAGACAAAATTGCTGCCGGCTCTGGGAACACTGGATTCTTTTTTGCGTATCTCTCATTAAAACGACGCGCAATCGTACGAGTGATTTCAACGTGCGGCAAATTATCTTTACCAATCGGCACAACATTAGCTTTGCAGAACAAAATATCGCAAGCTTGGTGCACTGGGTACGTAAGAAGCAATCCGGTTAAAGCATGTCCAGATGATTCCATTTCCGACTTTACAGTAGGATTCCTGTGTAATTCTGCTTCTGTAACAAGCGAAAGGAAAGGCAACATAAGCTGATTTGCTGCAGGAACTGCGGAATGAGTAAATATCATTGTTTTTTCAGGATCAATTCCGGCAGCCATATAATCCAGCACTAAATTCAAAACATTATCTTCAATATGCTCAGTGGTGTCACGATCGGTAATTACTTGATAATCTGCAATAATAATATTGGTTTTTACTCCGCGCTGCTGCATTGCAACACGCTCACGAATAGATCCAAAATAATGTCCTAAATGCAAACGACCAGTTGGGCGATCTCCAGTAAGCATAGTAAAAGACGAAGGACTAGCTTTTAACTTTTCAAGCGTTGCATCTGAACGTTTACGCGCTGCAAGGAAGCTCGCGCTCATCTCATTACCAGCAGCTGTGACCTGTGCTTCTTCCGGCATTTTAGGCTCCTTAATTGTGCGTATTTTTACGCTGAAAATATGGCTTTTATGGTAAAAGTTTACACAGACAATATACTCGGTTGCGGTTAAGTGGTACGCTCTTGTGTGATGAACTGATTGTTACTTAATTTTTAGAGGGGGTCAGATGGGCCGCGGACGACAGAAGGCAAAGCAACAGAAAATTGCCCGTAAGCTCAAATACCTGACGACCGATACGGATTATGACGAGCTTGCTAAGGAACTTAACTCCAGCGAACCCGGACAAGGATCCTTCGATCCATTTGCGTCGAGCGAAAGCTATGAGGAAGATACATATCTTCCAGAAGAGAATGACACAGATCAAGAAAATGATGCCGTTGATGCTTCAAACGAAGATGATTTAGACGAGTATGCCAAGTGGGCTGCGGAAGCAGCTGCAAAAGCTGTGAGCAGCGAAAACTCTTCTACAAACTCGGGAGCGCACACGCCAGTGCATCATCATATCCCTATGCCAATTCCAAACTTCATACATAAACACGACATTTAAAAATTAAATTTATTAAAATTATTTTATTTACGTATCCTGGGCATTCGAAATATTGTTTGCCCAGGATATTTGTAAATACACGCTGCAAATACGCAATTAAGCTGCATAAAGCCAACTTACAACGGCAAAATATCGCTTAAATCATCACGCTCGCCAATTGCACTTATGTTGCCAAAGTCCTGTTCTTGATGCCATTTAGTAACACCACTCGCTAATCGAAGCCATACTTTAGGCTCAAGTTCAATAACATCTGGTGGCGTGAGATTATGCGGATCCGAAGCCGGTCCTTCCAAAATTTTTACTGCACCAAAAGGCGCAACTCTTACTTCTACTGCACACCCAGGCACCTTATTTTCAAGAAGATATAGAGAATATCTAACTGCTAAAGCTTCGTCGCTTAAAGAGATATTTAAAATATTACTATTTATTTGCGTGGCTTCTACGCCATTGCTAAGCGCTTTAATAGAAGATTCGCACCAGGATTGCCAAGCACATTGTCCTCGTTTTATATCTCGTTCAAGTATTACTGACATATTTTTTATTATCTTCTAAACAACCTACTTTCAGCAATATATTTGTATTAAGACGTTATATACAAATATTTAAAGGGATTAGGTTGTGGTATTCTTGGGGTTATCGTGTGCATTCACATGCCTCTTGTAGTTATCTGAAAAAGTTATCTGCAAAATGGTGATGGTTTAATTGTCTAAACACAAAGTTTTAGGCTGCACACTTTTAGGAAATATATCAAACGGCACAAGGAGTCAAATATGACTAAACACGTCGCGCCGAAAGCCAAAACTACTGCGACGGCATTTGCCAAAGAACTTCAAGAGCACCTCAAGTACACCCAGGGTGTAACGCCAGAGCAGGCCACTACGGCAGATGTGTATGTTGCCGCTGCTACCGCAGTTCGTCGTCACTTGATGGACTCTTGGATGCAGACTCAGCATGACATGGTTAATGGCAATACCAAGGCTGTGGGCTATTTGAGCGCAGAGTTCTTGATGGGTAAGCAGCTTGAGAACGCTTTGTTGAACGCTGGTCTCACTGACCAATTCAATAAGGCTGTTACTAAGCTTGGCTTTGATCCAAAGGCTGTTATCGATGCTGAGTATGAACCAGGTTTGGGTAACGGCGGTTTGGGTCGTCTCGCAGCCTGCTTCATCGATTCACTCGCCTCTATTGGCGTTCCAGCATTTGGCTACGGCATCCAGTATCGTTACGGCATCTTCAAGCAGCGCTTTGATGAAGAAGGTAAGCAGGTTGAAACCCCTGATTACTGGCTTAGCAATGAAGAGCCATGGGGTCACATTGATTATGGTCGTGACCAGCGCGTCAACTTCGGTGGTGAAGTTGTAGAAGAAAACGGCAAGCGCGTTTGGAAGCCAGCTTGGTCTGTTCGTGCAGTACCAGTTGACTACATGGTTCCAGGTTATAATTCTGGTCGCGTAAACACTCTTCGTTTGTGGACTGCTAAGTCTTACGACGAGTTTGATTTGCTCACCTTCAACAAGTCTGATTACTTGGACGCTGTTAAGCCACAGGTTGCAGCGGAAAACATTTCTAAGATTCTTTATCCAGAAGATTCCACTCCAGAAGGCAAGGCTTTGCGTCTTGAGCAGCAGTACTTCTTCGTAGCTGCTTCTATTCATGATGCTATCCGCGTATTCTATCCAGGTCAGGATAAGCCGGATCTCACCACCTTCCCAAGCAAGATCAACTTCCAGTTGAACGATACTCACCCAGTTATCGGCATTCCAGAGCTTATGCGCGTTCTTATGGACGAGTACGGCTACGATTGGAACACCGCTTGGGGTATCACCACCAAGACCTTCAACTACACTTGCCACACCTTGCTTCCAGAAGCTTTGGAAGTTTGGCCAGCCAAGCTTATCGGCGAACTTTTGCCACGCCACCTTGAAATCATTCAAGGCATTAGCGAGCAGTTCCGCAACGAGCTTCGTGGTAAGGGCGTTGCTGAGGATCAGGTTGAGCGCATGCGCATCGCTACCGACGCTGACGAAAATGGCGAAGGTGCTGTAGTTCGTATGGCTTACTTGGCTACCTACGGCGGTTCTTACGTTAACGGTGTTGCTGAGCTTCACTCTGAGTTGTTGAAGGATGTCACTTTGAAGGACTTCTCCAGCGTTTACCCAGATAAGTTCAAGAACGTCACCAACGGCGTAACTCCTCGTCGCTTCGTGCGCTTGAGCAACCCACGCATGTCTGCTCTTATTACTGAGGGCTTAGGTACCGACGCATGGCAGGGTGATTTGGAGCTTCTCGAAGGTTTGAAGCCATTGGCTGACGACAAGGCATTCGTTAAGAAGTTTGCTGAAGTTAAGAAGCAGAACAAGCTTGCCTTCGTTGATTTCGCAAAGCAGAAGTATGGCTTTGAGATCAACCCAGACACAATGTTCAACACCATCATCAAGCGTTTGCACGAGTACAAGCGCCAGTCCATGAAGATCCTCCAGGTCATCTCCATGTACGCTGGAATTAAGAACGGCACAATCGACGTCGACAAGATGCTTCCACGCACCGTGTTCTTCGGCGCTAAGTCTGCTCCAGGCTATGCTATGGCAAAGCTCACCATTCAGCTCATTAACAATGTTGCTCGCGTGGTGAATAACGACCCAGCATGCAAGGGCAAGCTCGCTGTGTTCTTCCCACCAAACTACAACATCGAGTTGGCAATGAACTTGATTCCTGCCACCGATTTGGATGAGCAGATTTCTCAGGCTGGTAAGGAAGCTTCCGGCACTGGTAACATGAAGTTCGCTTTGAACGGTGCTTTGACTGTTGGTACTCTCGATGGTGCAAACGTTGAGATTCGCGAACGCGTTGGCGCTGAGAACTTCTTCCTCTTCGGCATGACCGTTGACGAGGTTGAGAAGCTCTACGCTGAAGGCTATGATCACGGCGGCTCCCGTAAGTACTATGAATCTGATCCTCGCTTGAAGACTGCTGTTGATATGGTTGCTGACGGCACCTTCTCCAACGGCGACAAGAGCGTGTATGAGCCACTCGTTAACGATTGGCTTACCCATGATTACTTCATGGCAATGGCTGACTTCAGCTCTTACATGGATATTCAGGCTCAGATTGAGGAAACTTACCGCGATCCAATGAAGTGGGCTCGCATGGCAGTCTTGAATGTAGCCAACTCTGGTTACTTCTCTTCTGACCGCTCTATCGAAGATTACCTCGATCGCATTTGGCACACTGGTGCTCTTCCAACACCTGTTGCTGAGTAATTGAGTATTCTCTAATAGCAATACATAAAAAATAAAAGGCGGAAGCTGTTAATCAGTTTCCGCCTTTTGTTTAGTTTTTAGTTAAATTGCGTACAAGACAAGCGCTTTTGTTTACAACACTTCTTTAGTAGTTACAAACAAAGGCGACTACGAATATACGCAATCGCCTTTATTTTGGACTGTATAAAGCAAATGTCACTTATGCCTCAGCGGCAGGAGTATCGTTAGCTTCTTTCTCTTCTTTTTCTAACCCTAGGTCAATTGGCGAAGAACTGTTCTCCCATGGTTCCTCCCAAGGGTCATAATCAGGATTATGCTGCTTGTACACATACAACGCAGCAATACCTGCGAGCAGTGCTCCGAAGAGCAGTGCAAAGAACTTCCAACCGCCAGAGGATCTGTTCTCCATGATGGCTCCTTTCCGGTTAAGCTGACCTGCTCGTCCAAGTCAACAATCTATACCGCTTTTTGTCGCGTAATAACTATCATAGTTGCTTTTCTTCAGAGTTGCATCTTTTTTAAATAATGTTATTGATTAAATTTGTGAAGCAAAACCGATATCATAAGCATATGCACAACTTTGATATTAAAAATATTTTAAATAATATAAGACTTCGTTTTAACACGACCACAGCCATTTTAGTATATTCATGCATTTTTATTTGGATATTGGAAATGGTACTAAACTTTGCATACCCAAATTATTATTTGACTCTAATAAGCTATACTGCTTTTCTTCCAATTACTGCGTTGCAAACACCTTGGACTTGGTTCACATCACTGTTTATTCACGCACCAAATTTAACCCATATTTTCTTCAATATGCTATGTCTTTGGTCACTCGGAGTTGAATTAGAACGATTCTTCGGTAAATGGAAGTTTTTTGGATTATATTTAATATCCGGCTTTGGCGGAAGCGTAGCTGATATCGTATGGTGCAAACTCACTAATAATTGGTTCGTTGCTTCATACGGTGCTTCAGGAGCTATTATGGGACTTATAGGCGCACTTCTCGTAGCACAATGGCGACTAGGTGAAAACATGCGAGGAACAATTATTTGGATTGCTATTACTCTCGCTATGCCAATTATTGTGCCTAATATCGCTTGGCAAGCACACGTTGGAGGCTTAATTTCGGGTACTGCAATTGCAGCATTGCTCGGAGTGCAAAATCCGCTACTTAAAAAAGCTTCTTTTAATACGCGTTTCTTAGTATATTTTGTATCACTATTTGCTATTCTCACTGCTTGTGCAATGTTTTGTTTGAAGGCATAATTTGTTAAATTACATGCGTGTAGTTTTCCACCAATGTGCACAGGATTGTGTATAAGTTGTGCCTAAATTGGTGACAACTATATAAGTTATCCACATAGTTAGTCACAAACGTTGATAACTTGCCTTTTTCAAACCTGTGCACAAGTGTATAAGAGTTATCCACAATTTAAATTTTTTGTGGACTAACCTATTGGTTAAATAATTTTAAACTCTGCTTGCTCTAAAATTTTCTACACCTCAATAAGGAATAAGATTCATGCCTACACTTCAAGTTCCAAAAACAATCGAACCAGCAAACGCTTCTACACTCACTTTTATTAAAGAAAACGCACAATTGTCACCAAGCAAAGCTGCTCTTAAAGCACCACGCAACGCGAATATCGACATACCTTTTGCAATTAACCAAATAGCAGGTAAACAAATAGCACAACAAAAACTGCCAAAATGGGCTTCATGCAACGAAGTCATATATCCTGCACACATTTCTATGGAACAGTGTTCTTCTCAATCAACAGCACAATACAAAGCAAATGTTGCAAAAGAATTACTCAACAAATTAAATTCAGAAAATTTTAGTAGCACACTTGTGGATCTTACTGGCGGCTTTGGCGTTGATTGCGCAATAATGTCTGAAGTTTTCGATTCTGCTATTTGTATTGAACAGCAAAACGAACTTTCTAGCATTGCACATCACAATATGAATGCACTTGGTATTACAAACGTAAAGTGCTACAACAATAACAGCCTTGATGCACTCAAAAACATTCCTAAGTCAACGATAATATACGTCGATCCAGCTCGTCGTGACAAACAAGGATCTCGCACATACGCTATTGAAGATTGCACTCCAAACGTATTAGATCTTAAAAATCAGTTGCTCGCTAAAGCAGAAATAGTGATTATTAAACTTTCTCCAATGCTTGATTGGCACAAAACAGTTAGCGATTTTAGTGGCAATGTAGAAGCCGTACACATAGTCGCACATAGTAACGAGTGCAAGGAACTATTGATAATACTCAGCAACTCTCAGCACACAAAAGTACCAGTATATTGCGTAAACGACAATCAGATAACTGTTATACAAGCAACTTACAATACTTCAACAAATCAGGTATCAATACAGCCTGAATCAAATGTTTTAAATAATATAGAAGAAAATAATAAAAAATATGAAAATTTAGATATAAATAACTGGCAAGAATGGTCGCAATACGTTTATGAACCGAATGCAGCAATCATGAAAGCTGGTTGTTTTTCATTGTTAGAAACTCAATACAATATACAACAAATCAGTGCAAATAGTCATGTTTACGTATCGAAAGAGTACTACTCAGAATTTCCGGGAAAAATATGGAAAATTGAAAATGTATGCAGCATGAATAAACGCGAGATAAAACAAACTTTTGCTGATATTACTCATGCAAATATTGTTACTCGTAACTTTCCAATACCAGTAGAAGCATTGCGAAAAAAATTAAACCTACAAGATGGCGGAAACACAAGAATTATTGCAACAACTGATAGCAATAAAAATCATATACTTATTCGCGCAGTAGCAGCAACAAAATAAAAAGTAGCTACACAATTGCATAGCTACTTTTAAAACATATTAAACAGTTTGTTTTACAGACTAACGCCACCACATTGTCATAATAAACCCAGTCATTACTATTACTAATGCAATAACTAAATTCCATGCACCAATTCCAGGAATTGGAAGCACAGGGTTCAAATAATAAACAACAGCCCAAATTAATCCAACAACCATTAATGTGCAGAACAGCGGCACAAACCATGCAGCATTAGCTTTTGTGCCTTTAATGCTTTCTTCGACGCGTCGCCTATTTTCAGCTTGTCGCTGCATCATTTGCTGAATCTGTGGAGAAAGCGTTGCTTTATCCGCAGTAGCATTCAACACTGCTTCAACTTCGTCCATAGGAACGCCATAAGTATTCTCATTTGACGTATCGCTCTTCTTTGCAGCGTCGTCAGCTGCAGTCGTGTGCAATTCTTCATCAGCCATAACTGTAACTCTCCAATCAATCGGCTACACGCTATAATAGTGGTTACACTCGAACGCGTGAAGAATGAAGGCGAAATATGGCTAAGAGAACTGGGAAACATCGTGCTCAACACTCGCTGTTAAGCAGTTTTGCTGTTGCTGTCGCAGTATTTCTTACCGGCTATTTATTCGTTCTTAACTTGCGCGTAAACCGCTCTGCTTTTGTGACTTCTAATACAAGTCAAATGGTTGAAAGAAATTCGCAGCGCACAAAAAATTTACGAGAAGATATAAAATCTTTAGATTCTAAAATTAATTTACTTAATAAAACGCTTGGCAGCAGCACTAGTGAAGGAAAAGAATCTTCTGATACTGGAAGCAGTACTGTACTTCCAAAACTTGAAGGACCTGGAATTGTTGTAACTCTTAACGACTCTCCTCTTTGGAAAGGAGCGGTTAATGGTTCCGGAACATCCGGAAATATTAATGATTACGTAATCCACCAACAAGATATTGAAGCTGTAGTAAATGCTTTGTGGCGCGGCGGCGCAGAAGCAATAACTATTCAAGATCAGCGAGTATTATTTAATTCCGCAGTTATTTGTATTGGTAATGTTCTTATGCTGCAAGGTCATCAGTACTCGCCACCGTATAAAATATCTGCTATTGGTCCAATGGATGGCATGGTCGATGCTCTAAACAATTCACCAGCCATAAACACCTACAAGGAGTACGTAAGTTCGTTTGGATTAGGATGGAAAGTGGAGAAAAAGAATAATCTGCGATTCCCTGAGGCATCGGCTTTGTTGCAACCATTAAGGTACGCAACAGTTCCTAAAGTGCTAAACAAATAAAATATGTTGCAAAGTCTTCATACATCAATAAAGGAGTAGCACACTATGCAATCTGCTAATATGCAGGAAAGAAAAACGAAGCGTAGCAGCTCGAATTTCTGGTGGCAAGCCGCTGGAGTTATTGGCGAACTGTTGATAGCTTTTGCAGTTATTTGCGCACTGTACATTGCATGGCAAATGTGGTGGACTGGAGAGCAGGCTGAGCACACTCAAGTAGAGGATCGTCAAGCAATATCTTGGCAAAACCCAAAAACTGGTGATAAAACAAAGATTGCTTTACCTCAGAATACTGACCCGCCAGCCTTAAAAAAACCAAAGTCTGATGACCTTATAGCTCGTTTGTATGTACCACGTTTTGGAAATCAGTGGGAACGAAATGTTGTAGAAGGAATTACGCCAGAAATATTAAGCAAACGCGGTTTGGGTCATTATCCAACCACGCAAATGCCTGGCGCAATGGGTAATTTTGCAGTAGCAGGACACCGAAATGGCTATGGTCAGCCATTGGGAGACGTAGACTTACTGAAACCTGGCGACCCAATAGTGGTTCGCACAAAGGATTATTGGTTCGTCTATAAATACACTTCTTACAAGATTGTTACACCAGATCACGGTGAAGTTGTTGATGCAAATCCTGAGCATCCTGGTGAGAAACCAACAAAACGTATGCTTACTCTTACAACTTGTGAGCCTAAGTATACTGCTGCAACTCATCGCTGGATTAGCTACGCAACGTTTGCTTATTGGGCAAAGATTAGCGATGGTATTCCAAAAGAACTTTCCACTATTGACGAGCAAGGAAAAGTGAAGTTTATTAACAATGAACAACAATCTCTAGCTTCTCAACTTTCTTCACTAGTGCCAATTATGGTGTTTGTTCTGTTAGTATATGTGATGATTTTCGCAGCAGGAGCAATCGCTTGGCAATGGCCAGAACTTCGCGCTATTCGCGCTGGATTAAAGAGAAAGCCTGACATAAGCATTTTTGGCGGCATTTTGCGCATACAGCCAGGCATCACAGTGATTCGTTGGATTCTTTCGATTCTGATTTATTTCTTCATTGTGTTAGTGCTATTCCAGTGGATTTTCCCTTGGGCTGCATCTACAATTCCATTACTTCAGCAGATGTCTAATTACTCAACAACTATATGACAATGGATTGAATAGTAAGTTTTAAATATTCTTAAATTACTTTAAAACTTGCAAAATAAAAACATTTAAGGCGATTGCGTATTAAGAGCAGTCGCCTTTTGTTTTTATTAATAAAATAAAAGCCTATAGAAACGTATAAAATCATGCATTGCTGTAAAACTATGTCTAAACAAATAAACATATCTTAAACAGCTATTTTTTCGTTTTATAACATGCTCTGCAACTTAATATAAATCTATTTTTGCAGATCTATTTTCACGCATTAATTTTTATAAGCTATATACGGATTCTCATTAGATATACAAAAATGCTGCTTGTTCTACTTTTCTTGTAGCACAAGCAGCATATATATATTATTTATTTTTACAGATTCAATCTAAAACAAATCTGAATCAGTCTTAATCAGTCTGAATCAGACGGGGAGCTAAGGCTTGGGCGTGTAATTAATGTAATTGCTTTGCCTTTCTCAACCTTGTTTCCTGCTTCCTCAGACATACTAATGACTATATCGTCATCTTTTGCCATTGAATCAGATACAACTCTCAAGCCTTTTGCTTCAAGTATTTTCTTTGCCTGTTTGAATGTAACAGCGCCAAGATCTATACTAGGAACTTCAATTTTTGGAGCACCTTGAGAAACATACACAGTAACAGAGCTGTGTGGTTTAACAGAGGAACCAGATGTTGGATTTAGTCGAGTTACAGAACCTTCAGGAACATTATCTGAATCTTCCTTAACTACATCCGTAGTAAAACCAGAATTCTCTAATTGACTGATAACAATGTCTTTGCTTTGTCCAACAAGACCGTCAGGAATTTTAGTTAATCCGGATGCAATATACAAAGTAATTAACGTACCCTTATCAGCAAACGAATCTGCGTCAGGATCCGTGCGAGTTACATGATCTTTCTTGATGTCTGCACTATCTTCTACTCGAACATTAGCAATTTTAAATCCAGCATGTTCAAGCATTTTACGAGCAGCTTCTTGCGTTTTACCACTCACATCTGGCACGCGAGTTGATTGTGGTCCAACCGAGAACCATACAGTCACCTTGGATCCAGAAGCAACATGCTCACCTCCACGCGGCGATTGCTTAGTGAAAGTTCCTTCAGGTTGAGAAGAGTGATCATCTTCACGAATATCTGGAACCAAACCAAGTGCACGCAACTTTTCACGGGCAGCATCTTGAGTTGTTGTTTCCATAAATGTTGGAACTACAATATCTCCAGTAGCACGACTTCGATTGAGCATAAACAGTACACCTAGAAGAACTAATAGTGTTACCAACACTCCAACCATAGATCCGATTACTACACGTTTACGACGTTGCGCTTGCATTGTCGCTCTTTGCGACGCACGCGTGCTAGGAGAAAATGCAATATTTGCAGATTCAACTTGACCAGTAATAGGATTAAACGATTGAGTTGCAGCACCATCTGTCATTCCCATAGCCATATTTGCAGCATTCTGCTCAGCCTGCTTACGCGCCTTTATATTAGCTAAATCAGTCAACGGATTGAACGCTGCTGCAACAGGAACTCCGCCATTCATAAACGCTAGAATGTCATTCTTAAATTCTGATGCTGTGGCATACCTGTTTTGTCTATCTTTTGCCATTGCTTTAGCGCAAATCTTGTCCCACATAGCAGGCATACCAGGAACAAGTGTGCTAATAGGAGTCGCTACTTCTGAAACATGCTGATATGCGATAGCAACAGCTGAATCTCCAATAAAAGGAGGGCGCCCAGTTAGCATTTCATACAACACACATCCTGCAGAATACAAGTCAGAGCGCATATCTACTTGTTCACCGCGAGCCTGCTCTGGAGACAAGTATTGTGCTGTTCCAACAACACCTTGAGACTGTGTCATAGTTGTTGCAGAATCATCAAGAGCTCTAGCTATTCCAAAATCCATGACTTTTACTAAGCCTTGCTCGGAAATCATAATATTTCCAGGCTTAATATCGCGATGAATAATACCCATTCTGTGTGAATACTCTAAAGCATTGAGCACGCCGAGCATAACTTGTTCAGCGTCTCTTTGACTTAAAGCTCCATTCATTTTTAGAACATCACGTAATGTTTTTCCTTTAATATATTCCATTACGAGATACGGCAAACGCTCTTCTAAGCCATTTTCTGCTATAACAGATTCTTCTCCAGAATCGTAAATATTTACAATATTAGGATTGTTCATCTGCGCAATTGCGTGCGCTTCCCTGCGGAATCGCGAAAGGAAAATCTCATCGTTCGCTAAATCAGAACGCATGATTTTCACAGCAACTGTACGACCTAAGCGCTTATCAACAGCAACACGCACTTCTGCCATGCCACCGCGACCAATAAGCTCCCCTAATTCGTATCGACCATTCGCTAATGAGGTAGGCATTGTGGTATTCATTGCTGCTCCTTGCGATCATTGGTATTAAAAATGTTAATAATATTTACTTGGTTTTGAGGCATACTCTTAATACATCTTCGCTGACGCAAATTTGTAGAAAGTACTCCTGTTGTATTGTTGAAGGCTGTTTCTTGATCTAGCAATCTGCGCTCAATGCGAGATAACACTTTCGACACGACTAATGCATCTTTTGGACGATCTTTTGGATTCTTTGCAAGCATAGACATAATAAACTGTTGCAATTGCAAATCAACATTTTCTGGCAAAGGTGGCACAGGATCATTAACATGTGCAGCAGCAATATCTACCGGCGTTGCTCCTGTAAATGGACGATGTCCGCACAAACCTTCATATGCGACAACACCTAACGAATAAATATCAGATTGTGCAGTAGCTTGCTCACCTTGCGCTTGTTCTGGAGAAATATATTGAGCTGTTCCAACTACCATTCCATCTTGAGTGATTTGTTCCTGGTCGCTAGAATATGACACACCAAAATCTGTGATTTTCACATTGCCAGTATCAGAAACCATAATATTTGCAGGTTTTACATCGCGATGAATTACGCCATGAGAATGAGCTACAAAAAGTCCTCGAGCTGTTTGAATAAGAATAGGAAGTAACTTGGTAGGCTCAATAATTTTTTCTTTATGATACAAATCTGCCAATGATTTACTTGGCACATATTCCATAATTAGGAATCCAATACCATCGTGCTCATAATAGTCAAATAATGCTGCAATATTAGGGTGCGCTAAATTGGCAGAATTATGCGCTTCAGCACGAAGACGGCGTAACTTTGCTTCAACGTTTACTGTATCTGTACGTAACGCTTTAATAGCAACAATTCGCCCAAGTTGAATATCAAAGCCTTTCCAAACTTCTCCCATACCGCCTTGAGCAAGGCGGCGATCAAGTCTATAACGATGATGAACTAACTGTCCTTCAACGAGTTTCATTGTTTAAGCGCCTCCTTCATCACTTGTTGCATAATAGGTCCTGCCGCATAGCTACCAAATGTGCTTGTGTTATGTACTATAACTGCTATAGCTATTCTAGGATTTTCAGCAGGAGCAAATCCAATAACCCAACCATTAGCAGCTTGATTATACATTCCAATCTGTGCAGTACCTGTTTTAGCTGCAACATGAATATTAGGTAAAGCAAGATTAGGATTTTCTTTTGTAACAACAGCCTGCATCATAGAAGTTAATTTAGATGCACTGTCACTACTCATTACTTGGTTCATAATAGTTGGTCTAGTTTGTGACAATACTGACAAATCACTAGATCTTACACAATCAACAAGAGTAGGCTTCATCAATGTTCCATTATTTGCAATAGCTGCCGCAATCATAGCGTTTTGCAAAGGTGTAACTTTAGCATCACCTTGACCTATTGATTCCAGAGCTAATCTATCTGGAGTTGGCTTAATAGAAAAAGTAGATTTCACGGATCGCATTGGGAATCCAGTAGAATCAGAACCATCAATGGTCAGCGAATCGAAGAATCCAAACTTTCTTGCCTGCTTTACAATTGCGTCAGAGCCTAAAGCATTACCCAATTGAGCAAAAGCAGTATTAGACGAATATGCTAAAGCATCCTCAAAAGATATTTTTCCATCAACACCATTTGCTTGGTAAGTGACATTTGTGAGAGACGTTTTGGTTCCAGGCAAAACATAGCTCTCACCGGCAGGTATTTTCGTATCAGGTTTGTATTTTCCAGATTCTAATGCTGCTGCAGCAACAACAGTTTTGAACGTAGAGCCAGGAGCATAAAGCTCAGAAACAGCACGATTCAGCATAGGATTTGACACATCTGATGTTATGTTCTCATACGATTTATTTACTTCATTAATATTGTGAAGAGCAAGATCATTTGGATCATAACTTGGAGTGCTTACCATAGCACGAATTCTTCCGGTTTTTGGCTCAATTGCAACTAAAGCTGCATCTTTGCCTTTAAGAAGATTATAAGCAAGATTTTGCAAACGTGAATCAATTGACGTCTCTATAGAAGCTCCGCGATTAGTTGCTCCAGTAAATAATGAACGGAATTTTTGCCAAAACAGAGCATCTGATTCTCCACTTAATAAGCTATTGCGAGAAGCCTCAATTCCTCTATCTGCACGCTGGCTAATAGAAAAATATCCAGTAACTGGAGCATATACTAATCCGTTAGAATACTGACGTTGATACACAAAAGCATCCTTAGATGGTTCAGATTTCGCTATAACTGTGCCATCTGATGTAAGTATTGCTCCACGCGGAGCACCAAACTCATGGTATAAAGCTCTGCGATTTCGAGGATCAGAATTCAAAGCATTCGCTTTAATAGAAGTAATAAGTGTACTAGAAATACCAAGTATTACAAAAAGTACCAATACTGCAGTAAAAAGTTCTCTAAGACTTTTATTCATTGTTATCACCTCTTTCTGAAGAGGAAATAACAGCAGAAGAATCTATATTATTTTCATAATTTGTATTGTTATATTCGTTATTATTTGTATTTGTCTTAGCTCGCTCTTGCAATTCACGCTCGCGCAATGCTGCTAAGGCAGCGTATTGGAAAGTATCTGAAACAGGAGCAGATTCAGGCTTATTTGCAGCGTGAGAAATAACAATAAGCAAAGATGCAAGCAAATAATTTGCCACTAAAGAAGAGCCTCCAGCTGCCATATAAGGCAAAGTTAAACCGGTTAATGGAATAACCAAAGTAATTCCACCAACAACAGTAAACACTTGGAAAGCCATAGTAAAAACAAGCCCTGAAGCTAATAATTTTCCAAAGCCATCTTTAATTTTCATTGCAGTAATCATTCCGGATGCAATAATAATTAAATATAAAACTAATACTGCGAGAAGCCCAGTAAGACCAAGCTCTTCACCAACAGAAGCATAAATAAAATCAGAATTAGCTAGCGGTGTTATAGAAGGATGGCCTTGTCCTAAACCTGTTCCGGTTGTTCCTCCAGCAGCCAAACCAAACAATCCAGATACAATTTGCGCTGAACCACCAGGGAAACGATTATAAACAGCATTGTCGAATGGGTGAAGCCACGAATCCACACGATATTGCACATGTGCGAATAACTTTACTGCCATCAAGCATCCAGCTACAAAAGCAATACCTCCAACAGCAATCCACCCTCTGCGACCTGTTGCAACATACAACATCGACACAAACATTGCAAAGAACATCAACGACGTTCCAAGATCATGCTGAATAACAAGCACGCCCATTGATGCGGCCCATACTAAAGCAATAGGCCCCATGTCTTGTAAGCGAGGAAGGTGAATTCCCAAAACTTTATTTCCACCTACAGCAAGTCGATCACGATGATTAAACAGATAGGCTGCAAAGAAGAACGACAAGAAAAGCTTAGCAAACTCTCCTGGCTGCACTGTGTGATCGCCAAAACCTATCCAAATTCTCGCTCCACCAATTTCTTTACCTAACCCAGGAACCATAGGCGAAAGCAAAAGAATTAAGCCTATAACCATATTCACATAAGAAAAACGCCTTAAAATGCGATAATCTTTCAAAAGAATAACGAAAATAATTGATAATACTAGTGCCGCACAAATCCACACCATTTGTTTTATTGCAACATTTGTATTATTTTGTCTGTCGATTCTAGCTATAAGAACTGTTCCAATTGCAGTTAAAAGCATAATACAAGGTAAAATAGCTTGACTTGCATATGGCTGTTTAACAAGAAGAACACCCCAAAATACAAAAAACAGCACCATAACAAGAATCAACATTGCTGCATAATTAGCAGAAATATAACCGTCAACACGGAAAAACATCTGTAAAAACGCCATTCCAGAAAGCAAAGTTGCAAAAAGCAACAATGCTATCTGTCTTATACGCGTAGCAATCATATTCATGAGGTTTTACCCTCCTGCTTCGCGTTATCTTTATTTTTATTTATTTTATTTTCTAATTTCTTTTGATTCTGTTCATTAAGTTTTTCTTGTTCTCGCGCACGCATTTCTCGACGAATTAACGAAGCATGACCACGAGCCTCAGCTAAGCTGCCAAAACTAATTCCTTCTTTTAATTGATCCTGCCAAGATTTATCTAGTTTATTAACAGGAATGTTGGTAGATTCCACTTCGTGAGATAATGCAATACCGAAAATATTTGTTGGCACTCCTTGATAAATAACAACTTTGTTACTGTCTTTTCCAATATAATATTGCGTTTGAGTCCACGCATATACTCCGTAGCCTATTGCAGAAATAACAAATAATACTAGCAATATTACCAAAGATATTCCTATGCGAGTCCACCTGCGCCTCAATGAATGAGCACGATGCGCCTCATCCTGCTCATGTTTAACAGCACGAGCAACATCTGGATCATGAGGATCCGTGGAAACTTTACCATTCTTCTTTTTGACTATAGGAATCTCATTAGTGTCAGGTGTATGTAATTCTCCATCTTCTTCGCGAATATGTGAAGGTTGCACAATTCTTGTAATAGATATTGTTCCTTCATTTGTATTTTCAGAATTATCGTCATCTTGAGCTAGCGCGGCTGCTCTTTGAGCTGGTGAATTCTTATCTTCGCGCAATGCTGGTGATGAAGCTACTGCTTTATTTACGATATCTGCAATTGATTCGAGATCATTACTTGCAGCTCCTCCAATAAGCGGAGTTTGATGTGGAAGATCAAATGCATCAGCATCAAGTGCAAGCGTTGCGTCTGCAATAACGGCTGTAACATTATCTGTACTACCAGCACGAAGTGCCATAGATACTAATTTTTGAGCGCATTCTTCTTGATTAGAAATACTACTCATCACATCTTGAATAGTTGAATCTTCAAGAACTCCACACAATCCATCAGAGCAAAGAAGCCAACGATCAGAAGGATGCGCTGAACGCAAAGCAATATCAGGACGAGGGTCTATATCAAAATCACCTAGCACTCGCATAACAACATTTCGTTGAGGATGATTTCGCGCCTCTTCAGGCGTAATATGACCCGTATCAATCAAATGCTGAACATAACTATGATCAGTAGTCATGCGCATAAGATGATTATCTCTTAGTAAATACGCTCTAGAATCGCCTAAATGAGCCAGAACCCAGTATCCTTTTACAAGAGTTACTGCAGTAACTGTCGTTCCCATTCCAGCAAGACGACGCTCACGTTTAGCTTTACCAACAATCGCATCATGAGCAGCCATAATCGATGTTTCCATCATCGAAGAAACAGTTTTAACATCATGTGGTCTTGAATCTTGTTCAATATGTGCAAGAGAACGAATCGCTATAGTAGAAGCTGTATCTCCTCCAGCATGACCACCCATTCCGTCGCAAATTGCAGCTAAATGTTCACCAGCAAATGCAGAATCTTGATTATTACTACGAACAGTTCCAACATCACTGACAGCCGTAGCATACATAAAAAGTATTTTTTCTACAGAATTCGCGCAATTTTCTTTAATATCATTTTTATCTGTTATAGATGATATTTTTTCTATTTGCCCAGTAACTGCAGTTTGAATTTCTTTTTCGTCGTTTGAATTGATTTGTTTCATTTATTACCTCAATTCAAACATTGTTGCTCCAATTCGCACAGAAGTACGTGGAGCTAATATAACAGGTTCGGTAACACGATTATGACCAATCATGGTTCCATTTGTGCTGCCTAAATCTTCAAGAACCCAAGAATTAACTGACTGATTAAAATAAACACGAGCATGATGCGAAGATACAAATTCATCGTTTAATACGACTGTATTAGACGCAGCACGACCAAGAGTTACACCAGCAGCGTTCAATGGGAATGAAGAGCCTGCCAAAGGTCCGTCAATAACAACTAACAAAGTTGGAGAACCGTACGTATTTTCTTGATTTTCTGCTTTGGTAAATACTGGCGTTTCATGTACTTGCACAACTTGTGAAAACTTTGCTTCACGAGAATTACGACGAGAATTTTTCTTCCAAAAACGAGATTTTTTAGGACTAAATACCTCAATATCGCAGCGAAGCGAACGGATAGCGCACCATACAAAAATCCAAAGTAAGACTAGAAAGCCATACTTAAGTATTGCGAACGTTAATTCAGTGAACATCATGCGCGTTATCGTCTCCTAGCTCGGAAATACTCACTACTCCTGGTCTTGAGACGATGCCCAATAAAGAATACGCGTACGACCAATAGTAATAGTGTTACCATCAACTAATGTTGCTGCAGGAACTTGATGACCTTCTACATATGTACCATTAGTAGATCCAAGATCACGAGCAATAACACCGTCAGGAGTTATATCAATACCAAGATGATGACGAGAAATGCCTGGATCATCTATTACAATATCGCAACCAGATCCACGTCCTAAAATAGTACGATCCTTTGTAAGCAAGTACTGGTTACCATTAATTTCAAGCATAGGATGATTCTGTTGTTGATCATCTGTGGTAACAGGAACAGCATTACCTTGAACAGATTCGGATGTCAAATGGAAATTACCTTTAGTTAATTCCAAATCCTCTTCAAAAATAACAACTACAGGTCCTACGAAAGCATAATGCTGACTCTTAGCATATTGAGTAAGATTATCTGCAAGCTCATTAGCTAATGCTTCACTGCCCCATTGTTCAATATGATCAAAATCAGGAGTACTCAGCTTAAAACGGTACTCATTTGGAGCAACTGTGTGATCTCTGCCAATTGGCATAGCTTCAGCGTCAATTTCACGTTCCAAAGCACTCGAAAAATCGACTGGCTGTAAATCTTTGGAGCCGAATTTTGCGAAGACGCCGTTCATTGCACCTTCCACGCTCTTCTCAAATCGGTCAAACACGCTCATGGTAAACCCTTTCTATCTGTTCATCATAGTACTCGTCACCGGGTACGGTGTTCAACTCCCACACGCTTTTCTTCTAATATATTTTCTTTTTTATACATATTATTTCGTACTCTCCAACGTGCATTTACATCATTGTGCGTGTAATCTTAACAAGTATGATGCAGAAAAATAACAGTAATCACAGCGGATTATCGGTTTTCACTAGAAATTCCGCTACCATTTTTACACTATTACTTGCAGTTGTTATTCCGTGCTTAGGAAAAGCATTGCTAGTTACGAGTAAAGAGCGCACTTACGAATCTTCAATAGTCGCTTGGTTCCATAAAAGCGTTCCATCTGTAATTCTCAGTATTTCAAAAATATTAGCTTTGATTTTTTCAACTAAAGGTTGCATAGCAATACTTGTTTTATTAGCAGCTCTTTCATTATTTATAAATAAAAATTGGAAGATTACAATAATTCAACTTTTAATTTCGCTTCTTCCTATGATTTATATTTTTGCAGTTAAATTTGCTGTAAATCGTCCGCGTCCGTACATTGGTTTGAATATTAAATTACCACCTGATCCAAGTTTCCCAAGTGGTCATACTTCAGCAGCTGTAGCAGTTTGCGTTATGGCAATGTTAATTCTTTACATTAATAAACCATCGTCAGTTCAATTTGGATTACTTTTTAGCGCAATTCTTGTTGTTATAGTTGCTGTTTCACGTATTATTGTCGCTGCTCATTTCCCTACGGATGTATTAGCTGCAGCAATTATATATCCGCTACTTTCTGTTGCAATTTTGCGCTCATTCCAGCGTCATAATTTATATATTGACAACAGAAATAATGACAAATCTACTTACTAAGAACAAGTATTAGATTCTAATTCAAAATCTAATATCCAATAATATAAAAGTAAGGAAATACTAATGATAAAAGGATTTAAAAAATTTATTTTAAGAGGCAGCGTAATCGATATGGCTGTCGGTGTTGTTATGGGTAGTGCAGTAACTGCAGTAGTAACAACGATAGTTAATTATATTATTAATCCTCTTATTGCAATGATTTGCGGAAAGCCAGAACTTAATGGCGTTCTGACTATTAGTATGAATGGTGCAACAATTTCTTTCGGCGCAGTAATTGGAGCATTATTGAATTTCCTTATTGTTGCTACAGCAGTTTATTTCTGCATTGTTTTACCTATTAATAAATTACGTGAAATTGGTGCAGATTTGTTGCAAATTGAACATGAAAAAACTGAAGAAGAAAAAAGAAAAGAACGTGAAGAAAAAACTATTCAACTGTTACAAGATATTCGTGACGAACTAGTGAAACGCTAATTTCTTTATTTTTCTTATAAAAATTCCCACTGCTTCTTAGTAAACAGTGGGAATTTTATTAATCAAAACTAAATTATTCACACTATCAGTCGTCACCTAAAGTAATGTGAATTCCTCCAACTAATGAACCAACAACGTTATATAGAAGTGCGATTATTGCAGATAATACGGTTATTATGACTATTTCTACAATTGAAAAAATAGTTACAGCACTTAATACTGTTGGTAGTGAGAACACATCTGCAAGATTAAAACCGTTACTATCCAAGCCTGTAGAAGAAACAATCTGCGTTACTTGATCAAATACACCAATCATATTCAAGAACAACCATATCAAACCTGCAGCAATAACTTGAATAATTCCTCCTGCAACGCTTAGAAGGAATGTTACTTTTGCTACGGACCATGCATCTACTCTTACTAAAGAAAGACTCATACGACGAGCACGCGGAACACGTCCTGATTTTGTTGCGTTTGATTTATTGGAAATGGATGAAGCAACGCCACCAATTGTACGACGATACGTATTGGAACTACCACTAACACGTGCAGATGATGATGAATTTTTAACAATATTTCCTAAAGAAGAATTACCAGATACTTCATCAAAATTATTTTCTTCACTTGAATGATTAGCTTCATTAGAAGGAACCATTTTTTCTGCATATAATTCTGTGTTATTAGACAAAAATCCTGCAGATTCCTCATTCATATTCATCGGATTTTGCGATGGCTCAAAATTTTCGCTCATCTCAGTGTTCCTTCTCTTATTAATTTGCTTATAATCAGTGTCATTATACCAATGAGAGTACCAATAAAAACAGACTAGAACAGTTTTTATTAGTACTCTCAAATTTTTACGAAATAATATTATTAATATTATTCCGTATAAGAAGTTTCTTAAGCTTCCTCATTTTCTGAAGTAGCTTCTTTTTCTTCTAATTGATTTTCTTCGTCATCCGTTTCTTCATTACGAGCAATAGAAATAATTTCATCGCCCTTATCTGGCTTAGCTAAAGTCACACCTTGAGTTGTTCTACCAGTGCGCTTCACTTCATTAACATCAGAACGAATTACCTTACCGGACTTCATAATTGCCATTACTTGATCTGTTTCTTCAACAATCAAGGCACCAACCAAAGAACCGCGACCCTCTGCAAGTTGAACAGCTTTAACACCGTAGCCGTTTCTTCCTTGCAAACGATACTCTTCAATAGCAGTTCGCTTAGCAAAACCTTCATTAGTGACAACAAGAAGATCTTTACTAGTTTCTGCTGCAACAACGTCCATATCGAGTAATTCGTCACCTTCACGGAATCTCATACCCTGAACACCGGCAGTCTGACGACCCATTGGTCGAAGTTGTTCATCATCTGCTCTAAACTTCAAACTCATTCCAAGCTTAGAAACAAGAATAATGTCATCTTCTGAATTGCACAAAGCTGCACCAATGAGCTCATCAACAGGTTCACCTGTTTCTTCATTTGCCATCAAGCGTACAGCAATCAAACCACCTTGACGAGGAGAATCATATTCTTGCAAAGCAGTTTTCTTAACTTTTCCAGAACGAGTTGCCAATACCAAGTATTTAGCAACATCATAATTTGGAATTGATAATACTGCTTGAATTGTTTCTCCTGGAGTAAATTGCAACAGATTAGCAACATGCTGACCTTTAGAATCGCGAGATCCTTCTGGAAGTTCGTAAGCTTTCAGACGGTAAACTCGACCACGATTAGTAAAGAAGAGCAACCAATTGTGTGTAGAAGTTAAGAAGAAGTGATCAACTACATCATCTTCACGCAATTTAGCGCCTTTAATACCTTTACCACCGCGATGCTGAGCACGATACTCGTCTGCCTTAGTGCGCTTAATATAGCCTGCACGAGTTACGGTTACAACAACGTTTTCTTCAGCAATAAGATCTTCAACATTCATTTCACCAGAGAATGGAAGAATCTTAGTTCTGCGATCATCACCATATTTTGCAACAATTTCATCAAGTTCATCGCCAACAATTTTGCGCTGACGTTCTGGGCTTGCCAAAATATCGTTGTAATCAGCAATTTTGATCATCAAATCTTCATGCTCGTCGAGAATCTTCTGACGTTCCAAAGCTGCAAGTCTGCGAAGTTGCATTGCAAGAATGGCATCTGCTTGAACTTCATCAACATCAAGCAAATTCATTAAACCAGTACGAGCAGTTTCAACATCTTTAGATGAACGAATTAAAGCAACAACTTCATCGATCATATCCAAAGCTTTCAAATAGCCTTGCAAAATATGATCTCGCTCTTCAGCTTCACGCTTTAAGTAACGTGTACGCCTATCAATTACTTCAAGCTGATGATTTACCCAATGACGAATAAAAGCATCCAAACTCAAAGTTCTAGGAACGCCATCAACCAAAGCAAGCATATTTGCGCCGAAAGTTTGCTGCAATTGCGAATGCTTATATAAGTTATTTAAAACAACTTTTGGAACAGCATCTCGCTTAAGAACAAGAACCAAACGCTGACCAGTACGGCCAGACGTTTCGTCGCGCATATCTGCAATACCTTGAATTTTTCCATCTCGTACAGCTTCACGAATAGAAGCAGCTAAGCGATCAGGATTAACTTGGTATGGAAGCTCGGTAACAACCAAGCACATACGTCCCTTAATTTCCTCAGTATTAACTACTGCTCGCATTGTAATTAAGCCGCGACCTGTACGGTACGCTTGCTCAATTCCTTTATGACCTAAGATCGTTGCTCCAGTAGGGAAATCAGGTCCTTTAATTCGCTGAATTAAAGCTTCAAGAAGTTCTTCATTGCTTGCATCAGGATGCTCCAAAGCCCAGTGCACACCATCAGCCACTTCACGCATATTATGAGGTGGAATATTGGTTGCCATACCAACAGCAATACCAGCAGAACCATTAACTAAAAGATTTGGAAAACGAGCTGGCAAAACTGTAGGCTCTTGAGTTTTACCATCATAATTTGGCAAGAAATCAACGGTATCTTTATCGATATCTCGTACCATTTCCATAGCCAATGGCGCCATACGACATTCCGTATAACGCATTGCTGCTGCAGGATCGTCACCAGGAGAACCAAAGTTTCCTTGACCATCAACAAGCATATAGCGCATTGACCAAGACTGAGCCATACGCACTAAAGTGTCATAGATAGCAGAATCACCATGAGGGTGATACTTACCCATAACATCACCAACAACGCGAGAGCACTTGTTATATCCTCGATCAGGTCTGTATCCTCCGTCATACATTGCATAAATAACACGACGGTGAACAGGCTTCAAACCATCACGAACATCTGGTAAAGCACGCTCAACAATAACAGATAATGCGTAAGCTAAATAAGATTCGCGCATTTCCTGCTGCAAATCCATGTTCTTTACGCGAGCACCCTTCATTAAGCCATAATCAGTATTATCTGCTTCCTGAGGGCTCTGTGGTTCCATTGAACCATCTGGAAGCTGATCTCGCTCAGCATCATCACTAGCGGAATTTATTTCGTCTACCACTTCAATTCCTTCTTAATCTTATAAAAATTAAAGTTTTTTCTTTTTATATTTTCGAATAAATTAATACTTTTAAGCGTCAATAAACCTTGCATCATGAGCATTTCTTTGAATGAAGAGTCTACGAGGCTCTACTTCATCACCCATAAGCATGGAGAATGTTTCATCAGCTCGAGCAGCATCTTCAATATGAATTTGCTTCAAAATACGATGTTCAGGATCCATTGTTGTTTCCCACAACTCCTGATAACTCATCTCACCCAAGCCCTTGTATCGCTGAATACCTTCGCCTTTAGGAAGTTGACGACCAGCAGCTTTACCTTCTGCCAAAACTCTGTCTCGCTCAGCATCCGTATAAACAAAGTCATGTGCTCCCTTGCTCCACTTCAAACGGTACAAAGGTGGCATAGCAACATAAACGTATCCTGCAGTAATCATAGGACGCATATAGCGGAAGAATAGTGTCAAATTCAAAGTAGCAATATGAGCACCGTCGACATCAGCATCAGCCATAATAATAACTTTGTGATATCGAACCTTGCTTAAATCAAAGTCTTCACCATAACCGCCACCAACAGCAGTAATTAAGGATTCAATAGTTTCAGACTTCATCATTCTGTCGATTGAAGCGCGTTCGGTATTCAAAATCTTACCGCGCAAAGGCAAAATTGCTTGCGTAATAGGATCGCGACCTTGAATTGCTGAGCCACCTGCAGAATCACCCTCGACTATGAATAATTCACATTCTTCAGGATTACTTGACTGGCAATCCTTCAACTTATCTGGCATTCCAGCAGTTTCAAAAATAGACTTACGACGAGTATTTTCGCGAGCTTTTTTAGCAGCAAGTCGAGCACGAGAAGCTTCTATGGCTTTTTGAATAATATTTTTTGCTTCATTTGGATGAGCATCAAACCAATCTCCAAGCTTTTCTGTCATAACTCTTTGCACAAAAGTCTTAGCTTCAGAATTACCAAGCTTTGTTTTAGTCTGACCTTCAAACTGTGGAGTTGTAAGCTTTACTGAAACAACTGCTGTTAAGCCTTCGCGAACATCATCACCAGAAAGATTAGTATCTTTCTCTTTCAGAATATTCTTTTCGCGAGCATAACGATTAACTAAAGTAGTAAGTGCTGCACGGAATCCTTCTTCGTGAGTACCGCCTTCAGTAGTTGAAATAGTATTAGCAAAAGTGTGAACTGCTTCAGAATAAGCAACAGTCCATTGCATAGCAATTTCCGCAGAAATACCAATTTCAAGATCTTCAGCCTCAAAGTCAATAACATCTGGCTCTACAGGAACAGCTTTTCTAGATTTAACCAAGTAATCAACATAGTCTTTAATACCATGCTCATACCTGTAGCTTACGCTTCTATGCTTTTCTTCACTAGAAGATTCAGAATCACCTGCAACTTCATCTCCAGCTTCATCTGGCTTACGTAAATCAGTTAAAGAAATCTTCAAACCCTTATTTAAGAAAGCCATCTGTTGGAAACGAGAACGCAAGGTTTCAAAATCATAAACTGTTGTTTCAAAAATTGTTCCGTCTGGCCAGAAAGTCACAGAAGTTCCAGTCGATTCTCCTTCTGCCATTGGCTCACCTTTTGCCAAAGGAGCAGTTGGATGCTGATCAACATAAGTTTGAGTCCAGTGGAATCCTTGACGACGAACTTCAATTTCTACACGAGTAGAAAGTGCATTAACAACAGAAATACCTACACCGTGTAAACCACCAGAAACAGCATAACCACCGCCGCCAAACTTACCGCCAGCATGAAGTTTAGTCATAACTGTTTCAACACCAGAAACACCTTCGCCTGGCACTTCATCTACTGGAATACCTCGACCATCGTCGACAACACGAATAGCATTATCAGGCAAAATTGTTACTTCAATATGCGAAGCATATCCTGCCAAAGCTTCATCAACAGAATTATCAACAATCTCATAAACCAAATGATGCAATCCACGAGGACCAGTAGAACCAATATACATACCTGGTCTAATACGAACTGCCTCTAATCCTTCTAAAACACGAAGGTCACTCGCATCATAATGTTCAGGAGCAAGTGAATCATCGAGTTGAGCATCATCGAGTTTATGCTCTTCAACGGCATCATCCATCGAATTATCTTCCGTGTTTGCCACTTTAGGTCCCTTCACAAATTGCCTCATATTAAAAGGCATTTATAGAGCCAACACATGCTAGAAAGCACATAAAAGGGGATTCTAGCGTTTTAGCCATAATACATGACATTCTACACACATAGTATGACCTCTCTTCAGAAAGAGGCATTTTTACTATTTTTAAAAAAATATAATAATTTTATTAAAATTTATTTCTTAAAAATCCTAATCCACTCGTTGTTGGACCAATAACTTTAATTTCTTTTATTTCAATATTTTCAAGGTTATTATTAATTTTTTCTTTTAATTGTGGAATTAAGTAAGAAAGTTGAGTTGCCCAAACTGTTGATTGAGCACGAACAATAAGCACACCATTTACAACTTGACTTATTTCACAATGTTTTGCAATGCTTTCCCCTACTACTTTATGCCAAGAAGAACGTAATTTTGCTATAGAAAGTTGACTATTCCAATTACTTTCAGAAGCAAAATTTTTTAAAATACCGCAGAATAATTTAGGATCTCTACCAGGTTTTCCAAAATTTTCCCAAGTTTGTTCTGCATTTTTTTCACGATTATTTTCGCGTTCAGCTTTCTTATTAATAGGATCAAAAATAATTGCAGGTAATTTTCGAGTATCAATTTTTAAAAGAATATTAACAGGAATCATTACTTTTCCTCCTGCTTATTTTTTCTTTGTTCTATTAAATCAAGCAAAATATTATTATGCTCTTCACTAAAATTATTAATTTCATTATTTTTTTCTAATAATTTTCCAATATTTATAAGATTTGTTTTTTTAATATATTCTTCATTAGGAATGTCACTAAGAGAAGAAGTAGTAATAAAAACTTGACCTTGATTAAGTGCAAAATTTAATATTCTTATGCGCCTATTTTCATCAAGTTGTGCAAATACATCATCGAGAATAACAATAGGTTTATTATTATTTTTTTCTTCTAACGCCTTGCATAATGCCATTTTTGAAGCTATTGCAATTGTCCAAGATTCACCATTCGAAGCAAAATCTTTAGCAGAAATATTATTAATAACAAAGTCAATATCATCACGATGAGGGCCAATAAGGTTGCATCCTCTAGCTAGCTCTCCCTCATAAATACGTTGAAAATGCTCACTTATTTTAGAAAAAAGCTCGTTATTATTTTCAATATTTTCATCACTATTTTTTTCAAATAATACTTCTTCAAAAGAAGGAACATATATTATTTCCGTATTTTCTTCATTAGTAAAAGATTTAATTATATTTTTAAAATATTTATTAATAATTTGCACAGTTTCTTGGCGTGCTTTTGTTAAGTTAATGCCACTTTCAATAAATTTACCAGTCCAAATTTCTAATCCGGATAATGAAACTGTCTGATTTTTGTATGAATAATCTCTAATATTTTTTAGCAGTGCAGCACGCTGTTTAGAAATATGCTTAAATTCTTGCAATATTTGCACATAATTTGGTACTAACAAAGATCCAGCTTGATCGATAAAAGTACGCCTAACATTAGGATCACCAATTATAAGAAATTGGTCTCTTGGAGTAAAAGAAACTATTGGCAACAATCCAATAATGTCTTTAACATATAATGCTTTACCAGAATTTATATGTGCTCTATTAGAACCTTTTAAGTAAAGATCTATTTCATAAGTTGTTTGATCTAAATTACTTTCTAAAGATGAAATATCATTTAAATCAGTATTTGTTTCATCTTTTTTATAATTTATTTCGTTATTAATTGTATTTATTCTTATTATTGATTTTTCATATCCTTTTTTAATAAGAGGCAATGTCGAAGATGTTCTGTGACTTATTCCAGTACCAGTAACTTCTAGTGCTTCTACAATATTGGTTTTTCCTAAACCATTATTGCCATATATAACATTTATTCCAGGTTTAAAATCACAAATTATATGGTTCCAAGAACGAAATGTATCAAGGGCAATTCGCGAAATATACATTGCTTAATTACCCTTTCTTAATAGTTTTAAAAGAAAAATGCGATATTACATTGTACATCAAAAAATAATCTAAAATACAATGCAATATCGCAACAATATTAATTATTAAAACGCATAGGAACAAGCAAATAGCGATAATCTGTTGATTCATCACCATCTGATTCCTGTTGGCCATTAAATTCAACAGGTTTTACAGCTGTTGCCATTTTCATATGAACGAATGGCTCTGGAATAGCTCCTAAACCTTCAAGTAAGTAGTTTGGATTAAAGGCAACAGTTATGTCTTCTCCATCCATATCGATATCAAGTACTTCTTTTGCTTGCGATTCGTCAGCAGTACCAGCACTCAAAGTCAACTCTTGATTTGAAAAAATCATTCGAATAGGAGCATTTCTTTCGGCGACTAAAGATACTCGCTTAATTGCATTTATCAATAATTGTTTATTAATAATTGCATGAATAGGATATTCATCTACAAATAATCGATCTACAGAAGGGAATTCTCCATCAATTATTTGTGAAGTACTTGTACGACCGGAATTTTCAAAACCTAAAAGTGACTTATCTTCCTCGTTAAAATGAATAATAACATTTTGATGATCGTCAAGAGAATGAGCAATATCTCTTAGTAATGATCCACGGGTGAGAGTGGTTGAATGAATGTCATTATGTTCTGGTGTCCACTTAAAAGTAGATCTAGATAGACGGAATCTATCGGTAGAAGTCATAGTAACAGTGTCATCTTCAAATTGGATCCTAATTCCAGTTAGAACCGGCCTATTTTCTTCTCTAGATGTAGAAACAGATGCTTGATTTACAGCTTGAATAAATGTTGGTGCATCAACCTGACCTAATTTATTAGGCAATTTAGGCAAATCAGGATATTCTCCAAGAGGCATAAGTTGCAGAGTAAATGTTGATTTGCCAGAAGTAATAGTTAAAGTATTATTTTCAGATTTTAGATAAGTTTTTTCTGCAGGAAGAGACTTAGTAATATCTGCCATTAATTTACCTAAAATAAGTATGCTTCCCTCTTCGTCAACACCAGCTTCAATATGATGGCAGCTAGAAATTTGATAGTTGAATGCAGAAAGTTGCAATGTGCCATTTGCTGCTTCAATTTTTAAGCCTGCAAGAATAGGGTTTGCAGGGCGTGCGTCAATTACGCGTGTAGTCCAAGCTACAGCATCAGCAAATGATGCAGAGTTGACTTCTACTTTCATGCTTCCTCTTTTCTGTAAAGTCTGCATTTATTCTACAGTATGATGCTGCCTACAAAAAGATTTTTAAATAGCTACAGTCCATTTGTATTTATTATTTTTCTTATTAAATAAGAAATAAATAAAAGTAGTAATAAAGACTGTGTATATGTGGAAAAGTGATTAAAAACCGCTTGGAAAAAGACTTATTAACATTTAAAAGCTGTGGATAATGTCAGAATAACAATGTGTATAAGTAGCCAACTTATCCACAGTTTTTTCTATTTTCTAAAGTTTCCACATTTTTAAATGCCTTATAAACAAGTTACTAACATTTTTAAGCGGCGTTTTCCACGAGTTATGCTCAGCTTTTACCCACATTTGTTATTAAGTATGTGGATAACTTTTTTTAAACTTTTAAACAATTCTTCATAAATATGTGGAAAAGAAGATTATTTTCTACGATCAGCAGGATTTTGCTTTAAGCGAACAGTTAATTCCATAACGTAGTTATAAATTTCTTGTTTTTCTTGCATCTCGCCACTTACACGAGTGTAAGCATGCATAACTGTAGTATGATCTCTACCGCCAAAAACTTCGCCAATATCAACCAAACTCATGCTTGTCATCTCTCTTGCAAGATACATTGCAATTTGACGAGCAAGAGCAACATTCTTTGTGCGCTGTCGGCCAACAAGTTCATCAAAAGTCATGTGGAAATATTGAGCTACCTGACTAATGATGTCAGTTGGACGAACTTCAATATCTGTAGCAAAGAAATCTTGTAATGCTTGTTCAGCTAAAGCTTTACTAACAGGCTGATTGCTTAAAGATGCTACAGCAGTAACGCGTGTCAATGCACCTTCAAGTTCACGAATATTTTCTGTAAAACGTTCAGCAATTAAATCAAGTACGTCACTTGGGACATTACAGTGATTCATTGATGCCATCATTCTCAGAATTGCAATACGCGTTTCCAAATCTGGCGGTTTAATATCAACCGTAAGACCTGATTCAAATCTGGAAATTAAGCGCGCTTCAAAGCCCTTAAGATTTTTTGGAGCAACATCTGAAGCTATAACTATTCGCTTATTTGCTTGGTATAAAGAATTAAAAGTATGGAAGAATTGTTCAAGTGTTGCTTCTTTTCCACCAAGGAATTGAATATCGTCAATAAGAAGAACATCTACTTCGCGATATCGCCTATTAAAATCAGCAATTTGACCTTGACTTTGATTTGGCGTTTGAAGAGCTTCAATAAATTCATTAGTAAATTCCTCACTTGTTACATAACGAACTTTAAGTGAAGAATCTTTTACCAAAGCATAATTGCCAATTGCGTTAAGCAAATGAGTTTTACCAAGGCCGGAACCGCCGTAAATACATAAAGGATTAAAATCTCTTCCTGAACCCTCTGCAACTGCTAAAGCTACAGTTCTTGCAAAACGATTTGAGTCTCCAGGCACAAAAGTATCAAAAGTTGCGCACGTGTTTAAATGTGTAATTGCATCGCGCTGAACAGAAACAGGCATTTTTTGCTGTGCAACTTGTTCATTAGAAATATCAGTTTGTTTAAGAGTAGATATTCCAGTTGCATGATCAAAATCTGGTTGTACAGGAGATACATCATTCGCTGTAACCGATGGCAAATCAGTAGATGCTGAAACTGAAATATTATCAACAGGCAAAACTGTATTATCAGTTACTACTTTATTTAAATTCGTATTGTTCTGCGCTTGATTAGATAAAGAATTTGAAGAACTTTGTGCAGCTTTTTCCTGATATTCAGATTGAGGAACAATCCTAAAAGCAGGAAACATATCTTTACCAGTGCAAATCTTTAATGCTGTAAGTAGAGGAGAATTTAATTCATTTTGCAAAGCTTGTTGCGTT